>NZ_JBFUDJ010000003.1:0-572303 GCF_056404775.1 Mesorhizobium sp. P2_B5
CCAAGGACGAAGGTGGCCGTCACACGCCGTTCTTCACCAACTACCGTCCGCAGTTCTACTTCCGCACGACCGACGTGACGGGCATCGTGTCGCTGCCGGAAGGCACGGAAATGGTGATGCCCGGCGACAACATCACGGTCGATGTCGAGCTGATCGTGCCGATCGCCATGGAAGAGAAGCTGCGCTTCGCCATCCGTGAAGGCGGCCGCACCGTCGGTGCCGGCATCGTCGTCACCATCAAAGAATAATTAGACTTAAACCGATCTGTCGCGGGCGCGGAGTTGCCCGCGCCGCGCCAGAACAAGGAAGTGACGCATGAACGGACAGAATATCCGCATCCGCCTGAAGGCGTTTGATCACCGGGTGCTCGACGCCTCGACGAAAGAAATCGTGTCGACGGCCAAGCGCACCGGAGCAAACGTCCGCGGCCCCATTCCGCTGCCGACGCGGATCGAAAAGTTCACGGTCAACCGGTCGCCTCACGTCGACAAGAAGAGCCGCGAGCAGTTCGAGATGCGCACGCACAAGCGTCTGCTCGACATCGTCGATCCGACCCCGCAGACGGTCGATGCTTTGATGAAGCTCGATCTGGCCGCCGGTGTCGACGTCGAGATCAAGCTCTAAGGGAATGAGAGCGCGGTAAGGGGCGGTGCCCCTGGCCCGGAACTCTAAAGGAATTGAACCGATGCGTTCAGGTGTGATTGCAAAGAAGGTGGGAATGACCCGCATCTATAATGATGCCGGGGAACATGTTCCCGTCACCGTTCTCCAGATGGAGAACTGCCAGGTCGTGGCTCAGCGCACGCAGGAGAAGAACGGCTATACGGCCGTCCAGCTCGGCGTTGGCCTTGCCAAGGTGAAGAACACGTCGAAGGCGATGCGCGGCCATTTCGCGACCGCTTCCGTCGAGCCGAAGGCGAAGGTCGCCGAGTTCCGCGTCTCCGCCGACAACATGATCGATGTCGGCGCCGAGATCACCGTCGAGCACTTCGTCGCCGGCCAGAAGGTCGATGTGACGGGCACGACGATCGGCAAGGGTTTCCAGGGCGTCATCAAGCGCCACCACATGGGTGGTGGCCGCGCGACGCATGGTAACTCGGTTTCGCACCGTACGCACGGCTCGACCGGCCAGCGTCAGGACCCGGGCAAGGTGTTCAAGGGCAAGCATATGGCTGGCCACATGGGCGACACCCGCGTCACCACACAGAATGTCGAGATCGTTTCGACCGACGCCGATCGCGGCCTGATCCTGATCCGCGGTGCGGTTCCCGGATCGAAGGGCGCCTGGATCCTGGTCCGCGATGCGGCCAAGGTGGCACTGCCGGCCAATGCGCCGAAGCCTGCCGCGATCCGCGCCGTTGCTGCCGAGAGTGGCGCGAAGAACGAGGCTCCGGCCGCAGAGGGAGCAGAATAATGGATCTCAAGATCACAACGCTTGGCGGCAAGGACGCCGGCAAGGTGAAACTCTCCGAGGAGATTTTCGGCCTTGATCCGCGCGAGGACATCCTGCAGCGCGTCGTGCGCTGGCAGCTGGCCAAGCGCCAGCAGGGCACGCACAAGGCCAAGGGCCGCGCCGAAATCGCGCGCACCGGCGCCAAGATGTACAAGCAGAAGGGTACGGGCCGCGCCCGCCACCATTCGGCACGCGCTCCGCAGTTCCGCGGCGGCGGCAAGGCCCACGGCCCGGTCGTTCGCAGCCACGAGCACGATCTGCCGAAGAAGGTTCGCGCCCTGGGCTTGCGCCATGCTCTCTCGGCCAAGGCCAAGAGCGCGTCGATCATCATCATCGACGAGCTGAAGCTGACCGAGGCCAAGACGAAGGCGCTGATCGCGAATTTCGCGACGCTGGGCCTGACCAACGCTTTGGTGATCGGCGGTGCCGAGCTTGACCAGAACTTCAAGCTGGCAGCGACCAACATCCCGAACATCGACGTGCTGCCCATCCAGGGCATCAACGTCTACGACATTCTTCGCCGCGGCACGCTGGTCCTTTCGAAGGCCGCCGTCGAGGCTCTCGAGGAGCGCTTTAAATGACCGACCTTCGTCATTACGACGTGATCGTCTCGCCGGCGATCACCGAAAAGTCGACCATGGCTTCCGAGAACAACCAGGTCGTCTTCAACGTCGCCAAGAAGGCGTCGAAGCCGGAAATCAAGGCCGCTGTCGAAGCGCTGTTTGGCGTCAAGGTTACGGCCGTGAACACGCTTGTCCGCAAGGGCAAGATCAAGCGCTTCCGCGGCACGATCGGCCGCCAGAGCGACGTCAAGAAGGCGGTAGTGACGCTGGCCGACGGCCAGTCGATCGACGTCGCGACGGGTCTCTGAGCTAGGCCGCGAGGACAGGACAATGGCACTTAAAAAATTCAACCCGGTAACGCCGAGCACCCGCCAGCTGGTCATCGTCGACCGCTCGGGCCTCTACAAGGGCAAGCCCGTCAAGGGCCTGACCGAAGGCCTGACCAAGTCGGGCGGCCGCAACAATCACGGCCGCATCACGGCCCGCTTCATCGGCGGCGGTCACAAGCGTTCGTACCGCATCATCGACTTCAAGCGCCGCAAGTTCGACGTCATCGGCACGGTCGAGCGCATTGAATACGATCCGAACCGCACCGCCTTCATCGCGCTGATCAAGTACGACGATGGCGAGCTGTCCTACATCATCGCCCCGCAGCGCCTTGCCGCCGGCGACAAGATCGTGGCCGGTGAATCCGTCGACGTGAAGCCGGGCAATGCGATGCCGCTGGCCTCGATGCCGGTCGGCACGATCGTCCACAACATCGAGCTGAAGCCAGGCAAGGGCGCCCAGGTTGCTCGTTCGGCCGGCGGCTACGGCCAGCTGGTCGGTCGCGACCAGGGCATGGCGATCCTGCGCCTCAACTCGGGTGAGCAGCGTGTCGTTCACGGCTCCTGCATGGCCACCGTCGGTGCCGTGTCGAACCCCGACCACGGCAACATCAACGACGGCAAGGCCGGCCGCACGGTCTGGCGCGGCAAGCGCCCGCACAATCGCGGCGTGACCATGAACCCGGTCGACCACCCGCATGGCGGTGGTGAAGGCCGCACTTCCGGTGGCCGTCATCCGGTCAGCCCGTGGGGCAAGCCGACCAAGGGCAAGAAGACGCGGTCCAACAAGGCGACCGACAAGTTCATCCTGCGCTCGCGCCATCAGCGCAAGAGCTAAGAAGAGGTAACGCCAAGTGACTCGTTCTATTTGGAAAGGCCCCTTCATCGACGGCTACCTTCTCAAGAAGGTAGACAAGGTTCGTGAAGGTGGTCGCAATGAGGTGATCAAGATGTGGAGCCGTCGCTCCACCATCCTGCCGCAGTTCGTCGGCTTCACCTTCGGTGTCTACAACGGCCAGAAGCATGTTCCCGTCTCGGTGAACGAGGACATGGTCGGTCACAAGTTCGGTGAATTCGCTCCGACGCGGACCTATTACGGTCACGGCGCGGATAAGAAGGCGAAGAGGAAATAATCATGGGCAAGGCCAAAGCTCCGCGCAGGCTTGCTGACAACGAAGCGCGCGCCGTTCTGCGCACGATCCGTATCAGCCCGCAGAAGCTGAACCTGGTTGCCGCGCTGATCCGCGGCAAGAAGGTCGCGACAGCGCTTTCCGACCTCGAATTCTCGGCCAAGCGGATTTCCGGCACGGTCAAGAAGACGCTGGAATCGGCGATCGCCAACGCGGAAAACAACCACGACCTCGATGTCGATGCGCTGATCGTGGCGGAAGCCTATGTCGGCAAGTCGATCGTCATGAAGCGTTTCCACGCTCGTGGTCGCGGTCGCGCCAGCCGTATCGAGAAGCCGTTCTCGCACCTCACGATCGTCGTTCGTGAAGTCGAAGAAAAAGGGGAGGCCGCATAATGGGCCAGAAAGTCAATCCGATCGGTCTGCGCCTCGGCATCAACCGCACCTGGGATTCGCGCTGGTTCGCGAACACCGGCGAGTACGGCAAGCTGCTGCATGAGGACATCAAGATCCGCAAGTATCTTGAGAAGGAACTCAAGCAGGCTGCGATCTCCAAGGTCGTGATCGAGCGTCCGCACAAGAAGTGCCGCGTCACCATCCATGCGGCGCGTCCGGGTCTGATCATCGGCAAGAAGGGCGCCGACATCGAGAAGCTTCGCAAGAAGCTGATGGAGATGACGAAGTCCGAGACGCACCTCAACATCGTTGAAGTGCGCAAGCCGGAAATCGACGCGACGCTGGTCGCCCAGTCGATCGCCCAGCAGCTCGAGCGCCGTATCGCGTTCCGCCGCGCCATGAAGCGCGCCGTTCAGTCGGCGATGCGGCTTGGTGCCGAAGGCATCCGCATCAACTGCGCCGGCCGTCTCGGCGGCGCCGAGATCGCGCGCATGGAATGGTACCGCGAAGGCCGCGTGCCGCTGCACACGCTGCGTGCCGATGTCGATTACGGCACGGCTGAAGCGAACACGGCTTACGGCATCTGCGGCGTCAAGGTCTGGGTGTTCAAGGGCGAAATCCTCGAGCACGATCCGATGGCTTCGGAGCGTCGCGCGACCGAGGGTGATGCTGCGCATGGCGGTGGTGGTGATCGCGAACGCGGTCGTCGTCGCGAAAACGCCTGATTATTTAGGAATTTGGAGTTAGAACGATGCTGCAGCCAAAGCGCACAAAGTTCCGCAAGCAGTTCAAGGGCCGTATCCATGGTACCGCAAAGGGCGGCACCAACCTGGATTTCGGTGGTTTCGGGCTGAAGGCGCTTGAGCCGAACCGCGTCACCGCGCGTGAGATCGAGGCGGCCCGCCGCGCGATCACTCGTGAGATGAAGCGTGCCGGCCGCGTGTGGATCCGTATTTTCCCAGACGTGCCGGTGACGTCGAAGCCGACCGAAGTGCGCATGGGCAAGGGCAAGGGCGCTGTCGATTACTGGGCGGCGCGCGTCAAGCCGGGCCGCATCATGTTCGAGATCGACGGCGTCAACGAAGAAACCGCCCGTGAGGCGCTGCGTCTCGGCGCGGCCAAGCTCTCGGTCAGGACGCGCTTCGTACAGCGCATCGCAGAATAAGGACGGGCTGATCATGAAAGCCGAAGACATCCGGACCAAGACCCAGGACCAGCTGACCGACGATCTGGCCAGCCTGAAGAAGGAGCAGTTCAACCTGCGCTTCCAGAAGGCCACTGGCCAGCTCGAGAAGACCGCGCGCGTGAGGCAGGTCCGCAAGGACATTGCGCGTATCAAGACCATCGCTGCGGAAAAGTCCGCGGCCAAGAAGGCTTAAGGACGAAAACCATGCCAAAGCGCATTCTGCAGGGCACCGTCGTCAGCGACAAGAACGAGAAGACGGTTGTCGTCAAGGTCGAACGGCGCTTCACGCATCCCGTGATGAAGAAGACCGTGCGCATGACCAAGAAGTACAAGGCGCACGACGAGAACAACGCCCACAAGGTCGGCGATCAGGTGTTCATCCAGGAATCGAAGCCGATTTCCAAGGACAAGCGCTGGATCGTCGTATCTTCGGATCAGGCGTAAACAACGAATTTTGGACAGACCGGGGAGGGGCTTTGAGCCCGTCCCGTTAGAAAAGAAGAAGGCGGCCAGTCATGATTCAGATGCAAACAAACCTCGACGTCGCGGATAATTCCGGCGCGCGTCGTGTCATGTGCATCAAGGTGCTGGGCGGCTCGAAGCGGAAATACGCTTCCGTGGGCGACATCATCGTGGTGTCGATCAAGGAAGCCATTCCGCGCGGCCGCGTTAAGAAGGGCGATGTGATGAAGGCGGTCGTGGTTCGCACGGCCAAGGACATCCGCCGCCCGGACGGCAGCGTGATCCGTTTCGACAAGAACGCAGCCGTTCTCGTCGACAACAAGAAAGAGCCGATCGGCACGCGTATCTTCGGACCGGTTCCGCGCGAACTCCGCGCCAAGAACCACATGAAGATCATCTCGCTCGCGCCTGAAGTGCTGTAAGGAGCCGGACCAATGCAAAAGATTAGAAAAGGCGACAAGGTCGTCGTGCTGGCCGGCAAGGACAAGGGCCGTTCGGGCGAAGTCCTCTCGGTTCAGCCGAAGGAAGACACCGCGCTGGTGCGCGGCGTCAACATGATCCGCCGTCACCAGAAGCAGTCCCAGTCCCAAGAGGGCGGGATCATCACCAAGGAAGCGCCGATCCAGCTGTCGAACATCGCGCTGGCCGACCCCAAGGATGGCAAGCCGACCCGCGTCGGCTTCATCTTCCAGAAGGACGGCAAGAAGGTGCGCGTCGCCAAGCGCTCGGGAGAAGTCATCAATGGCTAAGGCTCAAACCACGAAGCCCAAGGCTGAAAGCAAACAGTCCAAGGCCCAGAACACGCCGCGTCTCAAGCAGGTCTACAACGAGACCATCCGCAAGGCGTTGCAGGAGCAGTTCGGCTACGACAACGAGATGCAGGTTCCGCGCATCGACAAGATCGTGCTGAACATGGGCGTCGGCGAAGCGACCGCGGATTCGAAAAAGCCTTCGATCGCGGCCGAAGACCTGGCGATGATCGCCGGCCAGAAGGCCGTCGTCACCCGCGCCCGCAACTCGATCGCCGGCTTCAAGGTCCGCGAGAAGATGCCGATCGGCGCCAAGGTCACGCTGCGCAAGGAACGCATGTACGAGTTCCTCGACCGCCTCGTGAACATCGCACTGCCGCGCGTTCGCGACTTTCGCGGACTGAATCCGAAGAGCTTCGATGGCCGTGGCAACTACGCCATGGGCATCAAGGAACACATCGTGTTCCCGGAGATCAACTACGACAAGGTTGATCAGATCTGGGGCATGGACGTCATCGTTTGTACGACTGCGAAGACGGACGACGAAGCCAGGGCATTGCTCAAGGCCTTCAACTTCCCCTTCCGCCAGTAACGGCAGCGAGAAAAGGAAAAATCTGAAATGGCAAAGACCAGCTCAGTCGAGAAGAACAACAGGCGCCGCAAGCTTGCCGACCAGTACGGTCCCAAGCGCGCTGCTCTGAAGGCGATCATCATGGACCAGTCCAAGCCGATGGAGGAGCGCTTCCGCGCTCAGCTGAAGCTTGCTGCCCTGCCGCGCAACTCGGCCAAAATCCGCATCCGCAACCGCTGCGAAGTTACCGGCCGTCCGCGCGCCTATTATCGCAAGCTCAAAGTATCGCGCATCGCGCTTCGTGATCTCGGCAATAACGGCCAGATCCCGGGCCTGGTCAAGTCGAGCTGGTAAGGAGGACATAACATGTCATTGAGCGATCCTCTCGGCGATATGCTGACCCGCATCCGCAACGCGTACGGCCGCAAGAAGTCGAGCGTCTCGACGCCGGCTTCGCGCCTGCGTACCCGCGTCCTCGACGTGCTGAAGGCTGAAGGCTATATCCGCGACTACAGCCAGACCGACTTCGACAACGGCAAGTCCGAGATCGAAATCGAGCTGAAGTATTTCGACGGTGCTCCGGTCGTGCGTGAAATCGCCCGCGTCTCGAAGCCTGGCCGCCGCGTTTACGTCTCGGCCAAGTCGATCCCGCACGTCGCCAACGGCCTCGGCATCGCCATCCTTTCGACGCCGAAGGGCGTGATGGCCGACCACGAAGCACGCGAACAGAACGTCGGTGGCGAGATCCTCTGCCAGATCTTCTGATCTGGCAGCTGACCGCAAAGTGGAATCCGGTCTTCGGATCGTTCCGAAGACAGAGACCTGAAACAAGAGAAGTGACGAGGACAACAAAATGTCTCGTATTGGAAAGAAACCCGTTTCGCTGCCGCAGGGCGTGACCGCGACCGTCAACGGCCAGACCGTGACGGCGAAGGGCCCCAAGGGCGAGCTGAAGTTCGTGGTGAACGACGAAGTGCTGGTCAAGATGGAAGGCAGCGAGATCGCTGTCCAGCCCCGCGACCAGACCAAGACCGCCCGCTCCAAGTGGGGCATGTCGCGTACGCAGATCGTCAACATCCTGCAGGGCGTCAAGGACGGTTTCGAGAAGAAGCTCGAGATCACCGGCGTCGGCTATCGCGCCGCCCTTCAGGGCAAGAACCTGCAGCTGGCTCTTGGCTTCAGCCATGACGTCGTTTACGAGACGCCGGCCGGCATCACGATCACTGTGCCGAAGCCGACGGAAATCACCGTGACCGGCATCGACAAGCAGCAGGTCGGCCAGGTTGCCGCCGAGATCCGCGAGTATCGCGGTCCCGAGCCCTACAAGGGCAAGGGTGTCCGCTATGCCGGCGAGAAGATCGTCCGCAAGGAAGGCAAGAAGAAGTAAGTTTAACGCCGCGGGGAGCGGTCGCGGGAGGCGCGTTCGCCTACCGCACAAGGCGGCCCCCGTTTTTTGAAGGCAAGGAAGACCATCATGGGTACCAAGGAATCCACGCAGCGCCGTGCGCAGCGCGTTCGCCGCCAGATCAAGAAGGTCGCCGGCGAGCGTCCGCGTCTGTCGGTCCACCGCACGTCGAAGAACATCTACGTGCAGGTTATCGACGACGCCAAGGGCCATACCATTGTCGCTGCTTCGACGCTCGAGAAGGACCTCAAGGGTTCGCTCAAGACCGGCGCCGACACCGCGGCTGCGGCCGCGATCGGCAAGCTGATCGCCGAGCGCGCCGCCAAGGCTGGCGTCAAGGAAGTCGTCTTCGACCGTGGCGCCTACATCTATCACGGCCGCGTCAAGGCGCTGGCCGAGGCTGCCCGTGAAGGTGGCCTGAGCTTCTAATTGCTTGATCCCGAAAAGTTGCAGACTTTTCGGACAAGATCATGCAAGGAAAATAATTCGCCCCCGGTGACCCACAGAGGCACCGGATCTTATCAGCAACCGTGCTTCCGGAAAAAAACAAGGAACAGGATATGGCACAGGAACGTAGGGATGGCGGCCGCGGCCGCGATCGTGAAGAGCGCGATGACGGCATGGTGGACAAGCTCGTCCACATCAACCGCGTCGCCAAGGTCGTCAAGGGCGGCCGTCGCTTTGGTTTTGCAGCACTCGTCGTCGTCGGCGACCAGAAGGGCCGCGTCGGCTTCGGTCACGGCAAGGCGCGCGAAGTGCCGGAAGCCATCCGCAAGGCAACCGAATCGGCAAAGCGCGACATGATCTTCGTGCCGCTGCGCTCGGGCCGCACGCTGCACCACGACGTCGAGGGACGCTGGGGTGCGGGACGCGTGCTGCTGCGCGCCGCCAAGCAGGGTACCGGCATCATCGCCGGCGGCCCGATGCGCGCTGTCTTCGAGACGCTCGGCATGCATGACGTGGTCGCCAAGTCGATGGGTTCGTCGAACCCCTACAACATGGTTCGCGCCACCTTCGATGCACTGAAGAGCCAGATGCATCCCAAGGATGTGGCTGCTGCGCGCGGCATCAAGTATTCGACCCTTCAGGCCCGCCGCGGCACCGCCGTTGCGGCTGAAGAATAGTCGATCTGACCAGGGATTTTGACCATGGCCAAGAAAGCAACCAAGACCATCACCGTTGAGCAGATCGGTTCGCCGATCCGCCGCCCGAAGGAACAGCGCGCAACGCTGGTCGGCCTCGGCCTCAACAAGATGCACAAGCAGCGCACGCTGGAGGACACTCCGTCGGTGCGCGGCATGATCGCTGCCGTCCAGCATCTCGTCCGCGTCGTGGACGAGGGCTGAGCAAAAGCGCAGGAGAACCCAGATGAAACTCAACGATCTGCGTGACAAGGACGGCGCGACGCACTCCAAGAAGCGTCTCGGCCGTGGCATCGGCTCGGGCTCGGGCAAGACCGGCGGTCGCGGCGTCAAGGGCCAGAAGGCGCGTTCCGGCGTCGCCATCAACGGCTTCGAGGGTGGCCAGATGCCGCTCTACCGGCGCCTGCCGAAGCGTGGCTTCAACAACATCTTCGCCAAGAGCTTTGTCGTCGTGTCGCTGGCCCGTATCCAGACCGCGCTCGATGCCAAGAAGCTCGACGCCAAGGCGACCGTGACGGCCGAGGCACTCGTTGCCGCCGGCGTCATCCGTCGCGTCAAGGACGGTGTGCGCATCCTTTCGGATGGCGAGCTCAAGGCAAAGCTTGCCTTCGACGTCGCCGGCGCCTCAAAGGCTGCGATCGAGAAGATCGAAAAGGCCGGTGGTTCGGTCAAGCTGCCGGAGCAGGCTGCTGCCGAGTAACGGCAATTTGAAGCGCGCTTGGCAGGGACGGCCTCCGTTTTTGCTCACGATTGCGCTTTGATCCGATCAATTGAGCGGCCGCGTCAACGCGGCCGCTTGCATGTTGAGAGCCCGGAGCTTATCTCGTGAGCTTCGGTGAAACGCGCCGCCTGAGCTGCGGGCATCGAGCGTGACCAAGCGGAGAATCAGGCATGGCTTCGGCTGCTGAACAACTAGCCTCGAATCTGAATTTTGCGGCCTTCGCCAAGGCGGAGGACCTGAAGAAGCGAATCTGGTTCACCGTCGGCGCGCTGCTCGTCTATCGTCTCGGTACCTATATCCCGCTGCC
Organism: Mesorhizobium sp. P2_B5; assembly: GCF_056404775.1. Classification (NCBI taxonomy): domain Bacteria; kingdom Pseudomonadati; phylum Pseudomonadota; class Alphaproteobacteria; order Hyphomicrobiales; family Phyllobacteriaceae; genus Mesorhizobium; species Mesorhizobium sp. P2_B5. Next base: position 10,411 of record NZ_JBFUDJ010000003.1, read on the forward strand.
CGGCATCAACCCGGACGCGTTCGCCCAGGCCTTCTCCTCGCAGGCCAAGGGTGTGCTCGGCATGTTCAACATGTTTGCCGGCGGCGCCGTGCAGCGCATGGCGATCTTCGCGCTTGGCATCATGCCTTACATCTCGGCCTCCATCATCATGCAGCTGATGACCTCGGTAATTCCGTCGCTGGAAGCGCTGAAGAAGGAAGGCGAGCAGGGCCGCAAGGTCATCAACCAGTACACGCGCTACGGCACGGTGCTTTTGGCGCTGGTGCAGGCCTATGGCATTTCGGTTGGCCTGGAAGGCGGCAACGGCATCGTCAACGATCCCGGCATGTTCTTCCGCATCTCGACCGTCGTCACGCTGGTTGGCGGCACCATGTTCCTGATGTGGCTGGGCGAGCAGATCACTGCACGTGGCATCGGCAACGGCATTTCGCTGATCATCTTCTCGGGCATTGTCGCCGGCCTGCCACTCGCCATCTCCGGCACGCTGGAACTCGGCCGCACCGGCGCCTTGTCGACCGGGTTGATCCTGGCGATCGTCGTGCTGGCCATCATCGTCATCGCGCTCATCGTGTTCTTCGAGCGCGCACAGCGCCGCCTGCTGATCCAGTATCCGAAGCGCCAGGTCGGCAACCGCATGTTCCAGGGCGACACCTCGCATCTGCCGCTGAAGCTCAACACGTCGGGCGTCATTCCGCCGATCTTCGCGTCGTCGCTGCTGCTGTTGCCGGCAACGGTCGCCGGCTTCTCGCAGACGACGAACCTGCCGGCCTGGGCAAGCACCGTGCTCGCCTCGCTCGGCCATGGGCAGCCGCTCTACATGCTGTTCTATGCGGGGATGATCGTGTTCTTCGCATTCTTCTACACGGCCATCGTGTTCAACCCGAAGGACACCGCCGACCAGCTCAAGAAGCATTCCGGCTTCATCCCGGGCTACCGTCCGGGTGAGCGCACCGCCGATTACATCGACTATGTCCTGACGCGCATCACCGTCGTCGGCGCCATCTATCTGGTGCTGGTGTGCCTGCTGCCCGAATTCCTGATTTCGGCAACTGGCGTACCTTTCTACCTCGGTGGCACATCGCTTCTGATCGTGGTCAGTGTAACCCTCGATACGGTGGCGCAGATTCAGGGTCACCTGATCGCGCACCAGTATGAGGGCCTGATCAAGAAGTCGAAGTTGCGCGGGGGGAAGAAGGCCAGATGAGATTGATATTGCTTGGGCCGCCAGGGGCGGGCAAGGGGACGCAAGCACAAAGACTGGTAGAGAAATACGGCATACCGCAGCTGTCGACGGGTGACATGCTGCGGGCTGCCGTGCAGGCCGGCACCGAAGTCGGCAAGCGCGCCAAGGCGGTGATGGATGCTGGCGAGCTGGTTTCCGACGCCATCGTCAACGCCATCGTGGCCGAGCGCATCGATCAGCGCGATTGCGCCAACGGTTTCATCCTTGACGGCTACCCGCGCACGCTGGTACAGGCCGATGCGGTTGAATCGATGCTTGCCGAGCGCGGCATCGCACTGGACGCGGTGATTGAGTTCGTCGTCGACGACAAGGCGCTGGTCGGCCGCATCGTCAAGCGGGCCGAAGACGCCAAGGCCGCCGGCCAGCCGGTGCGCAAGGACGACAATCCGGTGGTGTTCGAAGAGCGCCTGCGGGAATATTACAAGAAGACCGCCCCGCTGATCGGCTATTACTACGCCAAACGCACGCTGAAGAGCGTCGACGGCATGGCCGGCATCGACACTGTGACGGCGGAGATCGAAGCGCTGCTCGCCGCAGTGACGCGGGAGACCGTTACGGCAAAGTAAAGATTGCGCTTGACTGGAACGGTTCGCTGGGTTATGGCGGCCCGTCTTCCTATCAGGCATGAGGCTTGCTTGTCCGCAAGGGCAAGGCAGCCGCATTGAAACTGGGAAACTCCCGCAAGGGCCGGCCTCCACCGGACGCGGGGTAATTTGAACAGCGCTCGGCCGCCTTTTGAAGGTTGGCCGGCCCACATGGAGAAGAGAAGAATATGGCTCGTATAGCCGGCGTCAACATTCCGACCAACAAGCGCGTCGTCATTGCGCTTCAGTACATTCACGGCATTGGCAAGAAGTTCGCCCAGGAGATCGTCGACAAGGTCGGCATCCCGGCCGAACGCCGCGTCAACCAGCTGACCGACGCGGAAGTGCTGCAGATCCGCGAGACCATCGATCGCGACTACCAGGTCGAAGGCGACCTGCGCCGCGAAGTGTCGATGAACATCAAGCGTCTGATGGACCTCGGCTGCTACCGCGGCCTGCGTCACCGCCGCTCGCTGCCGGTTCGCGGCCAGCGCACGCACACCAATGCACGCACCCGCAAGGGCCCGGCCAAGTCGATCGCCGGCAAGAAGAAGTAAGTGAGCGAATAGCGAGTAGCCGTTAGCGAGTAGGGATCCCTATTCGCTAATCCCTACTCACTACTCGCTTCCAAAGGTGGAGCCGCTGGCATTACGGCGGTGTAGAGATCAACTGAAAGGACTATCATGGCCAAGGAAGCCGCTCGTGTTCGCCGTCGCGAACGCAAGAACATCTCGTCGGGCGTTGCCCACGTCAATTCGACCTTCAACAACACGATGATCACCATCACCGACGCGCAGGGCAATTCGATTGCCTGGTCGTCGGCCGGTGCCCAGGGCTTCAAGGGTTCGCGCAAGTCGACCCCGTTCGCCGCCCAGATGGCTGCCGAAGACGTCGCCAAGAAGGCCCAAGAACACGGCATGCGCATGCTCGAGGTCGAGGTCTGCGGACCCGGCTCCGGTCGTGAATCGGCGCTTCGCGCCCTGCAGGCGGCCGGCTTCACCATCACCTCGATCCGTGATGTGACGCCAATCCCGCACAATGGCTGCCGCCCGCGCAAGAAGCGCCGCGTCTAAGACATTACCGAACGCCGCGCGAGCGCCTCAGGGCGCTCTTCCACGGCACTCCAGGTCGCCCGCCACGATTGGATGGTGGCGGGTCAACGGAAGGAAAGCATCATGATCCAGAAAAATTGGCAGGAACTGATCAAGCCGAACAAGATCGAGTTCTCGTCGAAGAAGAAGACGCTGACCACGCTGGTCGCCGAGCCGCTCGAGCGTGGCTTTGGCCTGACGCTCGGCAACGCGCTGCGCCGCGTGCTTCTGTCTTCGCTGCGCGGTGCGGCTGTGACCGCCGTGCAGATCGACGGCGTTCTGCATGAATTCTCGTCGATTGCCGGCGTGCGTGAAGACGTGACCGACATCGTGCTCAACATCAAGGAAATCGCCATCCGCATGGAAGGCGATGGCCCCAAGCGCATGGTCGTTCGCAAGCAGGGCCCGGGTGCGGTTCTGGCTGGCGACATCCAGACGGTTGGCGACGTCGAGATCCTCAACCCCGACCACGTCATCTGCACGCTGGACGAGGGCGCTGAAATCCGCATGGAATTCACCGTCGACACCGGCAAGGGTTACGTGCCGGCCGACCGCAACCGCGCCGAAGACGCGCCGATCGGCCTTATCCCGGTCGACAGCCTGTATTCGCCGGTCAAGAAGGTCTCCTACAAGGTCGAAAACACCCGCGAAGGCCAGGTTCTCGACTATGACAAGCTGACCATGACCATCGAGACCGACGGTTCGATCTCGGGCGAGGACGCGGTGGCTTTCGCTGCCCGCATCCTGCAGGACCAGCTCGGCCTGTTCGTCAACTTCGACGAGCCGCAGAAGGAAGTCGCCACCGAAGCCGTCACCGAGCTCGCCTTCAACCCGGCGCTGCTCAAGAAGGTCGACGAACTCGAGCTTTCGGTGCGTTCGGCCAACTGCCTGAAGAACGACAACATCGTCTATATCGGCGATCTCATCCAGAAGACCGAAGCCGAGATGCTGCGCACCCCGAACTTCGGCCGCAAGTCGCTGAACGAGATCAAGGAAGTTCTCGCGGCGATGGGCCTGCACCTCGGCATGGAAGTGCCGGACTGGCCGCCGGAAAACATCGAAGACCTCGCCAAGCGTTACGAAGATCAATATTGAGCATGAATTCCAAGGATCGGCGGCGTGGGCCGCCCGATCCGACGGTCATGCGGAAAACCATCAGAGGCCATGGCCTCTTGAACAACTGAAGAAGGAAAAGAGCCATGCGCCACGGTTTTAAAGGCCGCCGCTTCGCCCGAAGCATTAGCCATCGCAAGTCGATGTTCGCCAACCTCGCCGTGTCGCTGCTCGAACATGAGCAGATCGTCACCACACTGCCGAAGGCGAAGGACCTGCGTCCGATCGTCGAGAAGCTGGTGACGCTTGGCAAGCGCGGCGACCTGCATGCGCGCCGCCAGGTCATTGCCCAGATCGGCAATGAAGGCGTCGTCAAGCGTCTGTTCGATACGATTGCGCCGCGCTACGCCGACCGCAATGGCGGCTATCTGCGCATCATGAAGGCGGGCTTCCGCCACGGCGACAATGCCGCCATGGCGGTCATCGAGTTCGTCGACCGCGACCCCGACGCCAAGGGCGCCGGCGACCGCGCCCGCCTCGAGGCCGAAGGTGCCAATGAGGAAGCCGCGGCCGCATAAGGCTCGGTATTTCACAAAGCGTTCAAGAGGGGCCCCGCGGGCCCCTTTTTCGTTTGCCTTTCCGTGAACGGCTATCGAAGCAGGTTCAGATAGTCCTGACCGGTCAACGAGCGCCAGTTGAATGCCCCCGGCATCTCTTCCTGGCAACGTGCGGGTATGAATAAATGCTGTCGACCTTGGTTCGAGAGTCGATTGCCAGAACAAGCTGGGACAGCGTCGATTCATTCAGATATTCAATCGCTTCTCAATCGCCAATAAACGCGGTGGCGACCTGGAAGTGAATCTGGCTGCAGCCAGCGCAGATGTTCAGCAGGATATCGTCGCTCAGCCCCGCATAGTAGACGGTTGTTTGTCTCGTATCCCACAGACCTGCCGCAAGGAATTCCGAGGGTTTCGTCTCACCGCTAAAGCCATCCAAAGACAACTTCAGTTGTTCTGTCAGAGATTCAGATTTGCCCCTGAGTTGCGCAGCACCTTCGATCTGAAACCAGTTCATCCGGTATGGAGCGGTGCTATCGAAGGAAATCTCCAGCGGTCCGAAAAACCAGTAGGCCGGAACAAGATCGCCGTCGTCGATATTCCAGCCGTCTGGTGAACCGAGTGTCTCGGCGACCTCAATCAATCAGTTTCATGCCAGGCGTCACCGGTCCTAAGTTGCCGGTGGCCAAAAAATCACGGAATGAAGCGAGCTGTTTTTTCATGCGATCGACAACGGTACCGGTTGCGGACAGAGCTTTAGCCGATTACTGGGCTGAAAATAATTCGATTTCATCGCCTTAGCCTTTCATTCTGCACAATCGTCGGGACAATGACGCCCGATCTGGAGGATTCGGAATGCACTTCAAACGGCTGTTTCTTGTTGCCCTTTGCGCGCTGGCCGCCTTTGCCGCGGCACCGGCCGTGAGGCAGGCGCTGGCCGAGGACGCCGCCAAGCCAGCCGATCCGGGCCTCTCCGATGTGCTGACCGATCTCTTGCACGGCGTAGAAGGCGAGAACGGCACCTCGGGTCCCGACAAGCGTGTGCCGTTCGGCCGCGAAGAGGTGCAGCTTTCGTTTGCGCCACTGGTCAAGCAGACGGCGCCGGCGGTGGTCAATGTTTATGCCTCACAGACGGCCAAGGTGGTCTCACCGTTCGACGGCGATCCTTTCTTCGAGGAATTTTTCGGTCGCGCGCAGCCGCGCGCGCAATCTTCGCTCGGCTCGGGTGTGCTGGTTGACCCGAGTGGCGTGGTCGTCACCAATTTCCACGTCATCAAGGACGCTGACGAGGTCAAGGTCGCGACCGCCGACGGGCGCGAATTCACCTCGAAGGTCATGCTCAAGGACGAGACGCTCGACCTTGCCGTGCTCAAGATCACCTCCGACAAGCCGTTTCCGGTGATCGCCATCGGCGATTCCGACGCGCTTGAGGTCGGCGACCTAGTGCTGGCGATCGGCAATCCGTTCGGCGTCGGCCAGACCACCACCAGCGGCATCGTTTCGGCACTTGCCCGCAGCCATATCGGCGTTTCGGATTCGGGCTATTTCATCCAGACCGACGCTGCCATCAATCCCGGCAATTCCGGCGGCGCGCTGATCAACATGGGCGGCCAGCTGGTCGGCATCAACACCGCCATCTACAGCCGCAGCGGCGGCTCGATCGGCATCGGCTTTGCCATACCGGCCAACATGGTGCGCGCCTTCGCCGACGCGGCCAAGGCCGGGCTCGATTTCTTCGAGCGGCCCTATATCGGCGCCGAGTTCGAGGCGGTCACACCGCAGATCGCCGAATCGCTCGGCATGGAGAAGCCGACCGGGGCGCTGGTGTCGTCGGTGGAAGAGGCCGGGCCGGCGGCCAAGGCAGGGCTGAAGCCTGGCGACGTCGTGTTGCAGCTCAACGGCACGACCGTCGAAGGCATCGAGGCGCTGGATTACCGCATGGCGACGCTGTCGATCGGCACCAAGGCCAGCTTCGCCGTATTGAGCAAAGGCCAGCAGGCGACGATGGACATTGCGCTGGAGCGTGCGCCCGAGGGCGCCAAGGCGTCCGAAGTGACGCTGCATGGCCGCAGCCCGTTCTCCGGCGCCAAGGTCGCGGAACTATCGCCCCGGCTGGCCCAGAGACTTGGGCTGCGCACGGATATGAAGGGTGTCACTGTGGTCGATATCAACCGCGATTCGCCCGCGGCCGATTTCGGCTTCCTGCCGGGCGACATCGTGCGCGAAGTGAACGGCACGACGGTCGATACGGCGGCGACGCTGGCGCAGCTTACCCAGCAGGATACGCGCTGGTGGCGCTTTACCGTCGAGCGCGGTGGGCAGATATTGCGCCAGGTGTTGCGTTACTGAGGCGATCTTCCCATCTCTGAAGATCGTGCTCCAACGAAAAGACTTGCATGGCCGATCTGTTCAGCGTCGATGAACCGGAAAGAGCGTCGCCCGGTAGGCCGCTTGCTGATCGGCTGCGTCCAAAAAACCTTGGCGAGGTCGTCGGCCAGGAGCATCTGACCGGGCCCGATGGTGCGCTGACGCGGCTGATCAACTCCGGCTCGCTCGGCTCGATGATTTTTTGGGGGCCGCCGGGAACAGGCAAGACGACAGTGGCGCGGCTGCTGGCGGGCGAAACCAGCCTCGCCTTCGAGCAGATATCGGCGGTGTTTTCCGGCGTTGCCGATTTGAAGAAAGTGTTCGAGGCGGCAAAGCTGCGCCGCGCCAATGGCCGCCAGACGCTGCTCTTCGTCGACGAGATCCATCGCTTCAACCGCGCCCAGCAGGATTCTTTCCTGCCGGTCATGGAGGACGGGACTGTCGTGCTGGTTGGCGCTACCACCGAGAATCCCTCCTTCGAGCTCAATGCCGCGCTTCTGTCGCGGGCGCGGGTGCTGGTGTTCCATTCGCTGGGCGAGGAGAGCATCGCCAAACTGATCACGCGGGCGGAGGAGACCGAGGGCAGGGCGCTGCCGCTCGACGATGAGGCGCTGGCGATGCTCATCCGCATGAGCGATGGCGACGGTCGTGCCTCGCTGACCTTGGCCGAAGAAGTCTGGCGTGCCGCCAAACCTGGCGAGGTTTTCGATCCCGAAGGGTTGCAGCGCATCGTCCAGCGCCGCGCGCCGATCTACGACAAGGGCCAGGACGGCCATTACAATCTGATCTCGGCGCTGCACAAATCGGTGCGCGGGTCCGATCCCGACGCGGCCCTCTATTATCTTGCCCGCATGTTCGATGCCGGCGAGGATCCGCTCTATCTCGGCCGCCGGCTGGTGCGCATGGCGATGGAGGATATCGGGCTGGCCGACCCGCAGGCGCTGGTCGTGGCCAACGCAGCCAAGGACGCCTATGACTATCTGGGCTCGCCCGAAGGCGAGCTCGCCTTTGCCGAGGCGACCGTCTATCTCGCCACCGCGCCCAAATCCAACGCCGTCTACACCGCCTTCAAGGCGGCCACGCGGGCGGCTAAGGAGTTCGGTTCGCTGCTGCCGCCCAAGCACATCCTCAACGCGCCGACCAAGCTGATGAAAGAGGAGGATTACGGCGCCGGCTACCGCTACGACCATGACCAGCCCGATGCCTTTTCCGGCCAGGACTATTTTCCGGAAAAGATGGGCCGGCAGACATTTTACGATCCGCCAGAGCGCGGCTTCGAGCGCGACATCCGGAAACGGCTGGACTATTGGGCGAAGCTGCGCAGCGAGCGGGAAAAATAGGCTTGCGCGCGCCTGTGGTTTGTCGCCCACCCCAGCGCCGCGCGATGGCATTGTGCGTGGGGACAAAAGACCCTATCAAGACGCACGGCCTCGGGGGTGGCCGTCGCCAAGATGCTTGGCGATTGTCGTCGCAACAGGAATCGCGCCCGACGGCGCGAGAAAAAAATGAAAAAATCCCTTCGCAAATCCCTTCGCCAGGCTGTGATTGCACTGCCGCTGCTTGCGCTCGGCTTCTATTTCATCCCGATCCTGACGACGATCTGGATCGTCTGCGGCCTGATCGATGTGCTGCGCAACGCCAACAAGGACCTGTCGCTGTTGCGCGGCTATTTCCTCGGCAACGGCATTTTCACCTGGCTGCTGTCGCCCTTCAACCTTCTGGTCGACCTGCTCTGCTACCGGAACCCGGGCGTGTGGAAGCTGGAGCAGTTTCCCGCCGACTATCAGCGCGAGGTCAACGAGGTTCTCGACGTCTTCAAGGCGCGCAAGGACGAGATCATCGCCGATATCGACGCCAATTTCGGCACCGGCCGTCGCGGCATGTATGTCTATCAATGGTACGGCAAGCACAAGATCGACAACGTCGCCGAATTCAACAAGGATTTCAAATACATCAAGACCATTGCCGTCTCGGTCTTCAGGGGCAAGGAATCGACCTCCTGGCATTTCGGACCGCTGCGGCTCAGCCTGCGCATCCTCTACAATCTCCTGCCGGTGAAGGCAGAGGTTTTCGTCGAGTGCAACGGCGCCAGGAACTACTGGCACGACAACCCGCTCTATATTTTCGACGACACGCTGCTGCACCGCTCGGTCAACGAGTATGACGGGCGCCGCTACTGCGTGTTCATGGACATCATCCGTCCGTCGCCATTCCCCGGCTTCATCGCCGGCCTTCTCGCCATCGTTTCGGTCACCGTCGAGCGCATCAATTCCATGTTCTACAAGAACTGGAAGATGATCGGCTCGAGCAAGGCAAAGAAGGTCGAGACGACCTGAGGGCGTCACGAGGGCAGTAAACGGGCATGTTCAATCTGCTTCTTGTCGTGGTCGGTGGCGGCATTGGCGCCGGCGTTCGCCATCTGACCAACATCGGTGCGCTGCGCCTTGTCGGTCCGAACTACCCCTGGGGGACGATGGCGATCAACATCGTCGGCTCGTTTGCCATGGGCCTGTTCATTGCCACGCTGATGCGGCGTGGCGGCTCCAACGAGCTTCGGCTGTTCGTCGCCACCGGCATCTTTGGCGGCTTCACCACCTTCTCAGCGTTTTCGCTCGATTTCGCGACGCTGTGGGAGCGTGGCGCGACGCTGCCGGCGCTGGGATATGCGCTGGCCAGCGTCATTGGCGCCATTGTCGCCCTGTTTGTGGGACTTTGGCTGGCGAGGACCGTTTAGGCCCACACAAACGTCTTTGAATCTAAGCTTTCCGAAAATCGATTCCGATTTTCGAGCCGATAGTGCTATTGCCGCGCCAAAGAGCAGGCTGAGCCCTGTTCGGGAAAACGGATAAACGAAAAAACCATGGCAGGCGTTGAACAGATCACGGTGGAGGCCGGCGAGGCGGGCATGCGGCTCGATCGCTGGTTCAAAACCCATTTCCCCGGCCTCGGGTTCGGCCATCTGCAGAAGTTGCTGCGCTCCGGCCAGATCCGTGTCGATGGCGGCCGGGTCAAGGCCGACAGCCGTGTCGAGCCCGGCCAGGTGGTGCGCGTGCCGCCGCTCGAGGTCGACAAGAAGGGCGAGAGCGCGCTTACGGGTCACTCGATCCGCAACCAGGGCGATGCCGATGTGCTGGCCAAGATGCTGATCCACGAAGACCCAAAGGTGTTCGTCTTCAACAAGCCGGCAGGCCTGGCCGTGCAAGGCGGCTCGGGTGTCACCCGCAATGTCGACGACATGCTGGAGGCATGGCGCAGCCAGAAGGGCGAGAAGCCGCGCCTGGTGCACCGGCTCGACCGCGACACGTCGGGCGTGCTGGTGGTTGCCCGCACCAGGCTTGCGGCGATGAAGCTCTCCGAGTCCTTTCGCGCACGCGAGACCAAGAAAACCTATTGGGCGCTGGTCAAGGGCGTGCCGCCCAAGCGGGAGGACAAAATCTCGACCTGGCTGATCAAGGAGCCGACCGAGGACGGCGACCGCGTGCGCGTGGCTGCCCACGGCGAAAAGGGCGCCGACCACGCGGTCTCCTACTACCGCATCATCGAGCAGGCGGCGCAGACGATGACCTGGCTGGAAATGGAACCCTATACCGGCCGCACCCACCAGCTTCGCGTTCATGCCGCCTATATTGGCTGCCCGATCATCGGCGACCCCAAATATTTCGAGGCCGACACCAATTGGGATTTCCCGGGCGGCATTCAAAACCGCCTGCATCTGCATGCGCGCCGCATCGTCATTCCGCACCCGGACAAGGGCGTCATCGACGTCACCGCGCCGATGCCGCCGCATATGCGCCAGAGCTGGAACCTCATCGGCTTCGACGACGCCAGCGCGGAGGACTGACATTGGCTGTTGCCTCGGCATTGGATCGCCGCGACGCGGTCGATCTGGCGGCTGCTGCAATCATGGTCGGGCTGACCTTTTCCTGGGGGCTGAACTATGTCGCCGCCAAGATTTCCTATGCCGGCTTCGACCCTGTTTTCGTCTCGATCGCACGCTCGATCATTGGCGGGCTTTGTGTCCTCGGCTGGTGCTGGCTGCGCGGCATCAGGCTGTTCGAGGCCGACGGGTCGCTGGTCGCAGGCATCATTGTCGGCGTGCTCTTCGGCGTCGAGTTCCTGTGCCTCTATATCGGGCTGGAATACACGACCGTTGCCCGCAACACGCTGCTGGTCAACACGATGCCGTTCTGGGTCCTGATTGGTGGCCATTTCCTGCTTGGCGAGCGCATCAATGCGAGGAAGCTTGGCGGGCTCGTGCTTGCCTTTTGCGGCCTGGTGGCGGTGTTCTCCGACGGGATTGTCGGCGGCAACAAAGTGACTCTGATGGGCGATCTGCTCAGCCTCGGCTCCGGCATCCTTTGGGCGGCGACCAGCATCGTCATCAAGCGTTCGAAACTGGTAGAGACCAGTGCCGAGAAACTGCTGCTTTATCAGCTTGCCGGTGCCGCCATTGTCGGTGTCCTGGTGATGCCGTTCGCCGGCCAGCCGATCCGTGACGTCACTGCCTTGTCGACATGGGCGCTGCTGTTCCAGTCCATCTATGTCGTTGCCTTCACCTATGTGTTGTGGTTCTGGCTGCTTCGGCGCTATCCGGCATCGGGCCTGTCGAGCTTCGCTTTCCTGTCGCCGGTGTTCGGTGTCCTGTGCGGCGCTATTATTCTGGGCGAGGCGCCGACGCTCAGGATTTTTGTGGCGCTGGGGCTGATCGCGGTCGGCCTCATCATCGTCAACCGGCCGGCGCGCAAGCAGGTACCTGGATAGAAAGTTCTACCATGCGTGACATCCTCAATGATCTCGAAGCAGGCAAGCAGCTGTCCGATCCGGATCCGGTGCGCCGCGCCCAGATCCAGATGAAGACGCATCTGCCGAAGCGCTTCTACAAGGACGTTTCCGTCGTGCCGGTGGACGACGGCTTTGCCGTGCATCTCGACGGCAAGCCGGTGCGCACGCCAGGCAAGGCGTTGCTGGCGTTGCCGACGGAGAAGGCGGCACAGTTGGTAGCCAGCGAATTCGCAGCGCAAGGCGAGACCATCGATCCCGTCACGATGCCGGTGCTGCGTCTGGTCAACACCGCCATTGACGGCGTCGCCAGCGACCCGCAGGCGGTGCTGGAGGACGTCTTGCGCTTCGCTTCGTCCGATCTGACCTGCTACCGCGCCGACGCGCCGCAGGGGCTGGTCGAGCGCCAGAACCAGCATTGGGACCCGGTCCTCGACTGGGTGAGGGCGACATTAGGGGCTCGGTTCAACCTCGCCGAGGGCATTATCCATGTCGAACAGCCGCGCGAGAGCATCGCGGTGCTCGGCGCCCATCTTGCCCAGCGCGCCGAGCCGCTGCGGCTGGCCGCAATCCACGTCATGACGTCGCTGACCGGGTCGGCGCTGCTGGCGCTTGCGGTCGACTATGGCGCGCTCGATGGCGATGCGGCTTGGGCCGCCGGCCATGTCGATGAGGATTGGCAGGCCGAGCATTGGGGCCAGGATGCAGAGGCGGTGGCACGCCGCTCGGCCCGCAAGCGCGACATGATGGCCGCCGTCAGCCTGCTGGAAGCGCTCAAAGCCTGATCTCCAGTCTTTGCCGCACTGCACCTAATACGAAAGTCATAAACCCAAGGTCTCTCTGCCTCCGGCTGCCGCTTTCTGTCATTTTTTACGCCGATGGCTGGGCTGAGTCGCGTTCAGAGGGAACGCCGACGGTGACGCGTGGCATCGAAGACAGACGGGATCTCACGGGAGGACATTTCCATGGCAATGGCATCGACCGCCGGCGGAAGCAGCCGCGGCATGACGCGGGAGGAGAAGAAAGTCATCTTCGCTTCCTCGCTCGGCACGATTTTCGAATGGTATGATTTCTATCTCTATGGCGCATTGGCGGCCGCGATCGGCAGCACATTCTTCGCCACTTATCCTGAGGCGACGCGCAACATCTTCACATTGCTGGTTTTCGCCGCCGGCTTCCTGGTGCGTCCGTTCGGCGCGCTGGTGTTCGGCCGCATCGGCGATCTCGTCGGCCGCAAATACACATTTCTCGTCACCATCACGATCATGGGCCTGTCGACCTTCCTGGTCGGCCTGCTTCCCGGCTCGGCTAGCTGGGGCATTGCGGCGCCCATCATCCTGGTTGGGTTGCGCATGCTGCAGGGCCTGGCGCTTGGCGGTGAGTACGGTGGTGCGGCGACCTATGTCGCCGAACATGCTCCCGACGACCGCCGAGGCTTCTATACGTCGTGGATCCAGACGACGGCGACGCTTGGCCTTTTCCTGTCGCTGATCATCATCCTGATCGTACAGAATTCGCTGAGCAAGGAGGATTTCACGGCCTGGGGCTGGCGCATTCCATTCCTGGTCTCGGCCATCCTGCTCGCCATATCGGTCTGGATTCGCCTGTCGCTTGCCGAATCGCCGACCTTCCAGCGCATGAAGGACGAGGGCAAGGGCTCCAAGGCGCCGCTCACGGAAGCCTTCGGCCAGTGGAAGAACGCCAAGATCGCGCTTCTGGCGCTGTTCGGCCTCACCGCTGGCCAGGCCGTGGTCTGGTACAACGGCCAATTCTATGCGCTGTTCTTCCTGGCCAATGTGCTCAAGGTCGATCCGCAGTCGGTCAACATCATGATCGCAATCGCGCTGGCGCTCGGCTCGATCTTCTTCGTCGTGTTCGGCTGGCTCTCCGACAAGGTCGGCCGCAAGCCGATCATCATGGCCGGTCTGGCCCTGGCGATCGTCACCACCTTCCCGCTGTTCAAGGCGCTGACCTGGGCCGCCAACCCGGCGCTCGCCACCGCGCAGCAGAACACGCGTGCCACGGTGACCGCCGCACCGAGAGACTGCAAGTTCCAGTTCAATCCGACCGGAACACGCAAGCCTCTCACTTCGTGCGATATTGCGACCGACTTCCTTGCCAAGAGCTCCGTACCCTACGACATCATTACGACGGCGGCACCGGGAACCGCGGCTACTGTGAAGATTGGCACCGAAACGGTGGCGTCCTATGATGCCGTGGCAGCCGCGGACAAGGCGGCTTCAAACGACGCTGCCTTCAAGAAGGCGGTCAACCTCGCGCTTCAGGACAGCGGCTATCCGCTGAAACGTGCTGCCGCCAAGGTTGCCGACCAAAAGCTCGACGCCTTTGTCGCGGCCAATCCCGAACTGAAACTCGACGCGGCAGCCATTCGCGCCGGTGAAAAAGCCACTGTCCCGCTCGCCCAGGCGGTCAAGGACAAGCTGCTGACGGCGGATGACGCCGCCGGCGCCACCGACGTGACGGTCTACAGTGTTCCGGGGGCCGGTGCGTTCTCGATGTTTGCCGACCCGGCAGCCGTCAACTGGGCGAAGGTCATCGGCATCCTGTTCATCCTGGTCGTCTACGTGACCATGGTCTACGGGCCGATCGCGGCGATCCTGGTCGAGATGTTCCCGACCCGCATCCGCTACACCGGTATGTCGCTGCCCTATCACATCGGCAATGGCTGGTTCGGCGGCCTGCTGCCGGCGATCGTGTTCGCGCTCAGCGCCTCCAAGGGCGATATCTATTATGGCCTCTGGTATCCGGTGGTGATCGCGGCGATGTCGCTGATCATCGGCATGATCTTCGTCAGGGATACGCTGGGAACCGACCTGCACACCAAGCAGTAGGCGCTGTTCCTGCGTTCAACAAAAAACCCGGCGCGAGCGATCGCGCCGGGTTTTTCAATGGTCAGGCCTGCTTTCAGCTTGCTTGCCCGGAAAACGCTAGTCTAGCTCTTGCGAGGCTGCTCGGCTTCCGCGATGGCGGCCTCATGGTACCAGGCCTCGCCATGACCCAAGGGATGATCGCGCAATGAGGCAAGCTCTGCCGCGAACTTGGCCTTGACGCCTAAATTTGAGGCAGCCGCACGCGCTGCCAGCGGGAACATCAGGATTTTTGCCGACGGACGGGCTGACGTGATTTCCATTGTCGGTCTCCTTTCTTCTGGAGAGGCTTGGCGATTCATCTTTCCATCAAAGTAGGTCCTGCAATCTGTTTAGGCAAGATGCCTAAAGAAAGATCGGCATTTGCCTGTTATTTAAGCAAATTCTGCCTTTGATCGATCCCGGCGCATTGCTTAGGCGGCTTGGCCGGATCGCCGCGATGAAAGGGCAATTTTGACGCACCCCGCACAGCGGAAATGGCACATGACTTGCATTTTATCGACCGGCAGCCGGTCTGCCGGATGGCTCGGCGCGCGCCGGCGTCATCCAGCTTCGGTGATCAAGCAACGAGAGGCTCTAGAATGACGAAATACAAGCTCGAGTACATCTGGCTCGATGGATACACACCGGTCCCCAACCTGCGCGGCAAGACCCAGATCAAGGAATATGCCGAGTTCCCGACGCTCGAGCAGCTGCCGCTGTGGGGTTTCGACGGGTCCTCGACGCAGCAGGCCGAAGGCCACAGCTCCGATTGCGTGCTGAAGCCGGTCGCCGTGTTCCCCGATCCGGCCCGCACCAATGGCGTGCTGGTGATGTGCGAAGTGATGATGCCCGATGGCGTGACGCCGCATGCCTCCAACAAGCGCGCCACCATCCTCGACGACGAGGGCGCCTGGTTCGGCTTCGAGCAGGAGTATTTCTTCTACAAGGACGGCCGTCCGCTCGGCTTCCCCGAGAGCGGCTATCCGGCCCCGCAGGGCCCGTACTACACCGGCGTCGGCTACTCCAATGTCGGCCCGGTCGCCCGCCAGATCGTCGAGGAGCATCTCGACCAGTGTCTCGCCGCCGGCATCAACCATGAAGGCATCAACGCCGAAGTGGCCAAGGGCCAGTGGGAATTCCAGATCTTCGGCAAGGGCTCGAAAAAAGCCGCCGACCAGATGTGGATGGCCCGCTATCTCTTGCAGCGCCTGACCGAGAAATACGAGATCGACATCGAGTATCACTGCAAGCCGCTCGGCGACACCGACTGGAACGGTTCGGGCATGCACGCCAACTTCTCGACCGCCTATATGCGCGAAGTCGGCGGCAAGGCCTATTTCGAAGCGCTGATGGCTGCCTTCGACAAGAACCTGATGGACCACATCGCCGTCTACGGCCCGGACAATGACAAGCGCCTGACCGGCAAGCACGAGACCGCGCCGTGGAACCGGTTCAGCTACGGCATCGCCGACCGCGGCGCCTCGATCCGCGTGCCGCATTCCTTCGTCAACAATGACTACAAGGGTTATTTGGAAGACCGCCGCCCGAACTCGCAAGGCGACCCCTACCAGATCGCCTCGCAGATCCTGAAGACGATCGCGGAGGTTTCGACCAGCGCCCAGGTTTCGGCGGCGGCTTGAGCATTCGTTGAGGCGGAGACTTGGTCTCCGCTTCGGCCTGTTCTTCCGACATCTGACGCCAGACATCAGTCGTCTGGTCAAACAAAAAGCCCCGGCGTCTCCGCCGGGGCTTTTCTTTGTCTCTGAACCGATCGCTCAGACCGAGTAGTACATGTCGTATTCGACCGGGTGCGGGGTCATTTCGAAGCGCATCACTTCGGCCATCTTCAGCTCGATGTAGCTGTCGATCTGGTCGTCGTCGAAGACGCCGCCGGCTTTCAGGAAGCTGCGGTCCTTGTCGAGGCTCTGCAGGGCTTCGCGCAGCGAACCGCAGACGGTTGGGATCTTCTTCAACTCCTTCGGCGGCAAGTCATAGAGATCCTTGTCCATCGGCTGTCCCGGATGGATCTTGTTCTTGATGCCGTCGAGGCCGGCCATCAGCATGGCGGCGAAAGCGAGGTAGGGGTTCGCGCCCGGATCAGGGAAGCGGACCTCGACACGCTTGGACTTTGGCGACGAGCCGAACGGGATGCGGCACGAGGCCGAGCGGTTGCGCGCGGAGTAGGCGAGCAGCACCGGCGCTTCATAGCCAGGCACCAGGCGCTTGTAGGAGTTGGTCAGCGGGTTGGTGAAGGCGTTGATCGCCTTGGCGTGCTTGATGATGCCACCGATGTAGAACAGGCAGCTCTCCGACAGGCCGGCATATTCATTGCCGGCGAAGGTCGGCTTGCCGCCCTTCCAGATCGACTGGTGGACGTGCATGCCCGAACCGTTGTCGCCGAAGATCGGCTTCGGCATGAAGGTCGCCGTCTTGCCATAGGCATTGGCGACCTGGTGCACGACATACTTGTAGATCAACATCTTGTCGGCGTTGCGGACCAGCGTGTCGAACTTGATGCCGAGCTCGTGCTGGGCGGCCGCCACTTCGTGGTGGTGCTTTTCGACGCGCACGCCCATTTCGGCGAGCACGGTCAGCATTTCGGAGCGCATGTCCTGCGCGCTGTCGATCGGTGGCACCGGGAAGTAGCCGCCCTTGATACGCGGGCGGTGGCCGAGATTGCCGGTCTCGTAATCGGTGTCGTCGTTGGACGGCAGTTCGGTGGAGTCCAGCTTGAAGCCGGTGTTGTAGGGGTCGGCCTTGTACTTGACGTCGTCGAAGACGAAGAACTCGGCTTCCGGGCCGACAAAGATCTGATCGCCGATGCCTTCGGCCTTCATGTAGGCCTCGGCCTTCTTGGCGGTGCCGCGCGGGTCGCGGTTGTAGGATTCCCCGGAGACCGGATCGAGGATGTCGCACAGGATGACCATGGTCGACTGAGCGAAGAACGGATCCATGTGGACGGTGTCGGGATCGGGCATAAGCACCATGTCGGACTCGTTGATCGCCTTCCAGCCGGCAATCGAGGAGCCGTCGAACATGACACCGTCGGCGAACATGTCTTCCTCGACCTCGATGACATCCATCGTCACGTGCTGCAGCTTGCCCTTCGGATCGGTGAAGCGCAGGTCGACGAATTTCACGTCGTTGTCCTTGATCTGCTTCATGATGTCTTTGGCTGTCGTCATGTCATTTCTTCCCTGTGTGATGACGTTTCGAGGAGACGTTAATCTGAAATCAGAAAGCTCAGACCGCGTCCATCCCTGTTTCACCAGTACGGATACGAACGACTTCCTCGATGTTGGAGACGAAGATCTTGCCGTCGCCGATGCGGCCGGTCTGCGCCGCCTTGCGGATGGCTTCGATCGCGCCTTCAACCGCATCGTCGCCAAGAACGACTTCGATCTTCACCTTGGGCAGGAAGTCGACGACATATTCGGCGCCGCGATAGAGTTCGGTATGGCCTTTCTGGCGGCCGAAACCCTTGGCTTCGGTGACGGTGATGCCTTGCAGGCCGGCCTCCTGAAGCGCTTCCTTCACTTCGTCTAGCTTGAACGGCTTGATGATCGCTTCGATCTTTTTCATGTAAAAAGTGGCCTCCACTGCCAAAAAGACGGGTTGTGCGCCCCGCTTGCGCCTCCATCAAGCACGAACTGTGCCAATTTCAGCCCACGAGAAGCGGTTTCGCGCAATTCCAACGCCGCGCCGGGCCGGGATGCACATTCGCGTCATCCACTGCTTCGGAAGCGGCGCGGGTGTTCGGAGCCTACACATTGCCGCTCCTGACGTCTGCACGATTATTAGGCAGGTCGCGTATTTTGCGGGCGCGCGAATCCGTGGCGCCAGTCTGCGAAAGGATTGGCCGCACGCCATCTCGGCGGCTGGCCGTTTGCTTCGAACCCGAAACTGGACAATGCTCGACCAGGACAAAGAGGCCTTGGGCGAAATGCGGATCGGCAATTCATGAGCAACGAAGTCCTGTCGCCGGCCGAGATGGGCGAAGCCGACCGGCTGGCAATCGCCGCCGGTCCGTTCGATGGTTATGGCCTGATGCAGCGCGCTGGCGAAGCGGTCGCTGCCGTGGTCCTGGCGCGCTATCCCGCTTCGAGCCGCGTCCACGTGCTGTGCGGCCCCGGCAACAATGGCGGCGACGGCTATGTTGTGGCGCGATTGCTTGGGGAAAGTGGTGTCGATGTCACGCTATGGGTGTCCGGTGAGCCGAGGGCAGGCAGCGATGCGGCGATTGCCGCGGCCGAATGCTGGCTGGAGCGCCGGCCCCTGGCGACTTTCGTCGCTGAGCCGGGCTCGTTGATTATCGATGCTCTCTATGGCGCGGGGCTGTCCAAGGACCTCTCGGGTGATGCGGCGCGTGCCGTAGACATTGCCGCCGGCCTGTCTGTCGTTGCCGTCGATTTGCCTTCAGGTGTTTCCGGTGACAGCGGCCACATTCTCGGCACGGCGTTTCGTGCCGACATCACCGTCACCTTCGCGCGCAAGAAACCGGGACATCTGCTGTTGCCCGGGCGCGAGCGATGCGGCGAGACCGTCGTCACCGACATCGGCATTGGCGACGACATCATCGCACAGGTCGCGCCGCGCACATTCGAAAACAAGCCGGCGTTCTGGCTCGAGACGTTGCCGGTGCCGGCGGTCGATGCGCACAAATACAGGCGCGGCCATGTCGGCGTCTTCTCCGGCGGACCGTCGGCGACGGGCGCGGCGCGGCTGGCGGCACTTGCCGCTGCAAGAAGCGGGGCAGGGGCGGTAACCGTGCTGTCGCCAGGAAATGCCATGCAGGTCAACGCCGCGCATCTGACCTCGATCATGCTGCGCAAGACCGACGCTATCGAGGACGTGCACGACTTTCTCGGCGATCGCCGGTCGTCGAGCTTCGTCCTCGGCCCGGGCTTTGGTGTCGGTGACAGAGCGCGCGATTTCGTTCTCGCCGTGCTTGCTAGAAAACGGCAGGAAGGCGGTGTCGAAGGGCTGGTGCTCGATGCCGACGGGATCACGTCGTTCCGCAACGCAGCCTCAGCGTTGTTTGAGGCGGCCAGCAGACCGGATGCGCCAGCGCTTGTCATGACGCCGCATGAGGGCGAGTTCGGCCGGTTGTTCCCCGACACCGCTGGTGACAAAAGCCTCTCAAAGCTCGCCAAGGCGCGTGCGGCCGCAGCCCGCGCCAATGCCATTGTCATCTACAAGGGCGCCGATACGGTGATCGCGGCGCCGGACGGCCGCGCGGCAATCAACGCCAACGGGGCGCCATGGCTTGCCACCGCCGGTTCTGGTGATGTGCTGGCAGGCATCATTGCCGGGCTCTTGGCGCAAAGCATGCCATGCTTCGAAGCAGCCTGCGCCGCGGTCTGGATCCATGCGGAAGCCGGCAGCCGCTTCGGTCCGGGGCTTATAGCCGAGGATCTGCCGCTGGCCCTGGTGCCGGTGCTGCGTGAACTGGTCGAGGCACGGCAGAAGGTGCTGATCGGATGAAGCTTTTCGCGCTTGTCGTTGCGGCCGTCATGGCGCTGTTCGCATCGCACAGCGCGCGCGCCGAGCAGCCGGTGACCATCATCGACGATCCGGCGGTGCTCGCTGCCCTCGATGCCAAGGGTTTTGGTTTCGCCGGCATTTTCGCCGTCGATGGCGAGGACGATCTGAAATCGCTGTACAGCGAGGCGCCGGCCTATCATGCAATCGCAGACATGGTGGCGGCTGACATTGCGGCCCTGCGCGCCGAGATGAAGGCCGGCGGGCGCACGCTCTATGAGGTGACCGACGGCAATGTCGGCCGAATCATGGACATGCGCTGGCTGCAGACCGAAGCCGCGCGCTTCCGCTTGGTCGGTGTCGTCAACCGGCTCGACCGGCGCGATTTCGCTGCGCTGCAAGGCGACAAGAGCTGCGGCGAGGTGCGCTTCATCTACCGCCTGGCCTACAGCTTTCGCAAGAACGGCAAGGTCCTGGCCTCGCGCCTGCCATTCAACTTTAGCGCCGTCTACAGCGTTGAGCCCGATGCCGATGGCGGCTGCGTCGGCGTTGCCGGGCGCTGGACGCCGCAGCTCGACGAAAATGTCGATGCCGGCTGGCTGGCCGGCGGGCCGCTGGAACCGGAGGAACTGACTTTCAAGCAGCTCGAACTCAACGCGCAAGTGGTGCGCTTTCCCTCGGGACAGGAGACCGAGTTCGGCGGGCAGGCGGCCTATCTCATGCGGATTTTTGGCATCGATGGCGCTACCGTCAGCGAGAAGCCGCTGGAGAACACGCCTGATGTCGCACGGCTCTCGGACGATGCGGCGCTGAAGAAAACGCTCGCCGATTATGTCAGCGCCAATGTCGCGGCGGTCGATCTCGGCGTCTACGAAATCCCCGACGAATTCCTGGCGAAGAAGATCATCTCGTGGTCGACCTTCGGTAGCGCCAGACAGGCCAATCATCCGTTTACCCCACTGTTGCAGCCAGCGGATTTCGCCGGCCTCGACTATGCGGCGCTGAAACTGGTGCGCACGCCTGAGGCGTTGGTCGAGCGGCTGGACAATGGCACCTGCCAGGGCTGTCACCAGGCGGGCTCGACGGCCGGCTTTCATTTCATCGGCCTCGACGACAAGACGACATCGCCGCTCAACCGCATCGAGGTCGGCATCTCGCCGCATCTGCATGCCGAGATTCCCAGGCGCCAGGCCTGGCTGCGCGCAACGCAGGAAGCCAAGCAGCCGAACCGCTACCGGCCGCTGTCCTTCGCCCCGCCGGCCACCTGGACCGATTCCGGAGACGTCGAGTACGCGCCGGCCGAGATGGCGATGCCGTGCCTGATGCCGGACGACGAAAAACGCTTCGGCGCGACCTGGCAATGCGGCGGCGGCACCGTCTGCACGCCGCTGGCGACCGCATCAGGCGTGCGCACCGCGCTGGCGCAGTGTCTGCTGCCGAAGGACAGCCCAAAGATGTTCTCCGGACATCCCTGCCTGACTGGGTCGATCGCCAGCAACCCGTCGCAGCCCTTCAACGACCGCTACAAGATCACCGGCCAGTTCGCCGCTTTCGCACCGACCTTTTCGCGAACCGCCTACACCTGCCGGCCGCCGAAGATCGGCGTGCCGGCGGGCATCGCCTACCGCGCCTGTGACGACAAGGACCGCAGCTTTGCCGCCTTCAAGGCGGGCAAGCCGATGCCGTCGGAAATCTGCGGGCTGGTTGGTGGCAAGAAATTCGACACCTGCGTGGCGACCAATAATTTCGACCAGTGCCTTGGCGGCGCGGTCAATCGCGGCAACCGTCCGGCCTGCTCGGCCGATCATTTCTGCCGCGAGGATTACATGTGCCAGTCACTGCCGTCGGACACGCCGGGCGCCGCCAAGGTGAAAGGCATCGGCTTCTGCTCGCCGACCTATTTCATCTTCCAGATGCGCATCGACAACCACGCAACACCCTGGGCCAGCGCTACCGCCGCCACAACGGATGCGGGGTTCGGCGCGGCGGAAGAGGAGTAGGCTGCCGTTCAGCGCTGGAGATAGTCTTCCATCTCGGCAGTCCATTTGGCATTGAATTCCGCGATATGCCGTTCGGCGGCACTCGAAGTCACCAGCGTCGAGAGGGCGGTTGCCGCTATCGGGGCCAGATCGGGCGGCTGCGCGTAGCCAAGTGCGGCCAGCCTTTGCGCCCATGATGGATGGGTGGATTTTTCGGCGTGCGGGCTTTCCCACGCCTTGCGGGCAAAGGCATTCAGGCAAGCGGGCTCGCGTAACTCTCCGGCGGTGCTCAGAAGCCGGTCGAGCGGCGGTCGTGGCGCACGCAGCGCGCCCCGCAACTCATGTTCCAAAGGATCATAAACCTTTTCCTTGAAATGCGTGTCCGCGGCGCCGATGAGCAACAGAGCGCGGGCCGCTTGAGCCGCATCGCCGGAGGATGCCGCGTGCCGGTCCGCCTTGATTTCAGCATCGCGCGACAGCCGGATGGTTTCCCGTTCCAGGGATTGCGACAGCCAGCCGATTGCGGCGTATAGCAGACTGCCGGTAATTGTAGCGCCGGGCGGGGCGTAGTCGAAGACAAATCCGAAACCGTTTTCGAACTCACCCAGATTGAGGCTGCCATTGGTGTCTTTGTTGCGCACATGCGCGTCCTCATGGGCGAGGATGGCGGCAAAGGCTGTCTCATCGGTTACGGCCAGCATGGGAATGCCGACGGTCAGGAACAGGCGGTTGCCGAGAAGGCCAAAAAGCGTGCGCTCTTCGTGCACGCTGGCATTCAGGTCGTCCTCTAGTACGACAACCGTCCGTGCTGCCCGGCGCGGCCCGGCGACGCTCCGCCAGACCGCCCACAGGCCAGGCGCCTCCGCTTCGCTGATGCCGTTGACCTTGCTGCGCCGAAAGCCGGCAAACAATGTGCCGAACAGGAACGCCAACGCGGTGGTCGCGATCGGCATGGCGACAAAACCGCTGGCGATGAACCAGATCGGATGGCTGTCGAGCAGGGACATCCAGACGCAGAAGATGATGAGAGCGGGGACAACGAAAAACAGAACGGCGAACCTGCCGAACCGCCGCCCGGCGCTGATGATCAGTCGCGACATAGGTGGACTACAGCGGGATGTTGTCGTGCTTCTTCCAGGGGTTTTGCATGTCCTTGTTGCGCAGCATCCTGAGTGCGCGAGCAATACGGCGGCGGGTGGAATGCGGCATGATCACCTCGTCGACATAGCCGCGTTCGGCGGCGACGAAGGGCGACAGGAAGCGATCCTCGTAAGCCTTTGTATGGGCTGCGATCTTTTCGGCATCGCCGATATCCTTGCGATAGATGATCTCGACCGCGCCTCTCGCCCCCATCACCGCGATCTGCGCCGTCGGCCAGGCATAGTTCATGTCGCCGCGCAGATGTTTTGAGGCCATCACGTCATAGGCGCCGCCATAGGCTTTGCGGGTAATGACGGTGATCTTCGGTACGGTCGCTTCGGCATAAGCGAACAGCAGCTTGGCGCCATGCTTGATCAGCCCGCCATATTCCTGCGCGGTGCCGGGCAGGAAGCCCGGAACATCGACGAAAGTGATGATGGGAATGGAAAAGCAGTCGCAGAAGCGCACGAAGCGCGCCGCCTTGCGGCTGGCGTCGGAATCGAGCACGCCGGCCAGCACCATCGGCTGGTTGGCGACGAAGCCGACGGTGCGGCCTTCGACGCGGCCGAAGCCGGTGACGATGTTCTTGGCAAAGCTCTGCTGAATCTCGAAGAAATCGCCTTCGTCGGCGACCTTCATGATCAGCTCCTTGATGTCGTAAGGTTTGTTGGCGTTGTCCGGAATCAGCCGGTCGAGCGACAGATCGTGGTCGGTGACCGACTGGTAGCATTCGATCTCGGGAAGCTCCGACGTGTTGGACGCAGGCAGCAGGTCGACCAGCCGACGCATCTGCAGGAGCGCCTCGACATCATTGTCATAGGCGCCGTCGGCGATCGAGGATTTCGTCGTGTGGACGGAGGCGCCGCCAAGGCTCTCGGCCGTCACCGTCTCGTTGGTGACGGTCTTCACCACATCCGGCCCGGTGACGAACATGTAGGAGGTGTCGCGGACCATGAAGATGAAGTCGGTCATCGCCGGCGAATAGACGTCGCCGCCGGCGCAAGGGCCCATGATGACAGAAATCTGCGGGATGACGCCGGAGGCCAGCACGTTGCGCTGAAAGATCTCGGCATAGCCGCCAAGGGCGGCCACGCCCTCCTGGATGCGGGCGCCGCCAGCGTCATAGAGGCCGATGATCGGTGCGCGGTTGCGCAGCGCCATCTCCTGTACCTTGATGACCTTTTCGGCATGGGCTTCGGACAGCGAGCCGCCGAACACGGTGAAGTCCTTGGCGAAGAGATAGACCGGGCGGCCGTTGACCGTGCCCCAGCCAGTGACGACGCCGTCGCCGGCGATCTTGGTCTTCTCCATGCCGAAATCGGTCGAGCGGTGCTCGACATACATGTCGAACTCCTCGAACGAGCCCTCGTCGAGAAACACCTCGATGCGTTCGCGCGCGGTAAGCTTGCCCTTCTTGTGCTGGGCGTCGATGCGGGCCTGGCCGCCGCCCAAGCGGGCGATGTCGCGGCGGCGCTCGAGTTCCTTCAGCACGTCCTTCATCGCTCGGTCCCCAGAAATGGAAGCTGCATTTGTGGTAATGGTGCCTGCAGGCGGGCGCAAGCGCCGCGTTCGCCCTCGATTTTGCTGCGCTGCAACATGACGCCCCTTGCATTCCGAGGCGAACTCAGCCATATGCAGCCCATAGGCGCTTGGGCCGGGAGATTCCGGCCTTCTCGACAAATGAGACTGGTTGCGTCTGTTTTCCCTCTTTCCGGTTGAACGGCAAGGTGGCGGAAAAGCCCCGTGGCATGATGCCTGCGGGCACGACAGCGCAGCCGAGTGGACGTTACCGTCCGCCCGCCTTGTCGTTTCATATCAAATTTTTCGACGGCAGGTTGCGCCCTGCCGCATCGATGTTTGCGGCTAAGGCCGCGTGAAAGAAGACTATTTTGACCAACGAAAACACTATGACCGGTAGCAACATTGTGACCGGCAACACTGCGGAACTCACCGGTTTCGCAGCCCTTGGAATCACCGGCGCGCTGCTCAAGGCGACCCATGGCGCCGGCTTCACCGAGCCGAAGCCGATCCAGACGCAGGCGATCCCGCCGCAGATGGAAGGCCGTGATATTTTCGGTATCGCCCAGACAGGCTCCGGCAAGACCGCGGCGTTCGCGCTGCCGATCCTGTCGAAGATCATCGCGCTCGGCACCAAGCGCCGAGCCAAGACCACGCGTGCGCTGATCCTGGCGCCGACGCGCGAGCTCGCCGTGCAGATCGAGGACACCATCAAGATCCTCGCCAAGGGCGCGCATGTCTCGACCGCGCTCGTGCTTGGCGGCGTTTCGCGCTTCAGCCAGGTGAAGAAGGTTGCGCCTGGCGTCGACATCCTGATCGCCACGCCCGGCCGTCTGACCGACCTGGTGCGCGAGGGTGACCTCATTCTCTCCGACACCAAATGGCTGGTGCTGGACGAGGGCGACCGCATGCTCGACATGGGCTTCATCAACGACGTCAAGCGCATCGCCAAGGCGACCGCGCCCGACCGTCAGACCGTCCTGTTTTCAGCCACCATGCCCAATGAAATCGCCGAGCTGGCGAAGGGCCTGTTGAAGAACCCGATCCGTGTCGAAGTCGCGCCGCAAAGCACCGCGGCCGCCGAGATCGTGCAAGGCGTCGTCTTTGCCCGCACCAAGCAGAAGCGCCAGGTGCTGTCGACCATGCTCGCCGACGCGGCGATGAAGTCCGTCATCATCTTTTCGCGCACCAAGCATGGCGCCGACCGGGTGACCAAGGACCTCGAGCGCGACGGCTTCAAGGCCGCCGTCATCCACGGCAACAAGTCGCAGAACGCCCGCCAGAAGGCGCTCAACGATTTCCGCGAGGGCTCGGTGCGCATTCTGGTGGCGACCGATATCGCGGCGCGCGGCATCGACGTTCCCGGTATCAGCCATGTGGTGAATTTCGACCTGCCGGACGAAGCGGAAAGCTATGTCCACCGCATCGGCCGCACCGGCCGCAACGGCATGGACGGCATTGCGATCACGCTTTGCGATCCTTCGGAAAACAGCAAGCTGCGCCAGGTCGAGCGCATCATCCGCAGCAAGCTGCCGATCGTTGCCGACCATCTCGGCAGCCCGGATCCGGTGCGCAATCCGGCCGAAAAGAACGAGCGCTTCGAGCCGGCCAACGATCGCAACGACCGCAATGGCCGTCGCGACGGCAGGCGCCCCGGTGGCCAGAACAACGGCTTCGGCAAGAAGCGCTTTGGCGACAAGCCGGCCTTTGCTGGTGCGGGCGAGCGCAAGCCGGAAGGCGCCAAGCCCTTCAAGGGCAACAACAAGCGTCGCTTCGGCGGCAAGCGGCCCGCGGCACGGGCTGCCTGATCGACAATCGGCCAGGCGCGTCGCGCCTGGCTTGATTGCCGACTGTAGAAATGAGGACGGCCCGAGTAATGCTCCGGTCGTCCTTTTCGTTTTGCGGCTACTCGGTAATTGCCTTCACCCAGACCACAATCCGCTGCGCCAGGAATGCCGTGGTTGACGGCGACAGCGCGTCGCCGGCAATGACGTGGTTGTCGGGATCGCCATTGTCGTCGACCGGCACCAGTTCGTGCGCGGCGCCCCAGCGGCCGGCGATCTCGCGGGTGCGGTCTTCCCGCACCACGCTGTCTGAATCCGAGAAGATGAAGAGAGCCGGTATCGTCGCTTTTTCCACCGGTGCTTCGTAGGCAAGCTCGGTCAATGCTGCCATCGGCAGTACGGCCGCCATCGGATAGGTGTGCGTCCAGAGTTTCTCGTGCAGCGCATTGCGGGTCGGAAAGCTGCGCTCCTTGCCGCCGACAAGCTCGGCGATCTGCCTGCCCCAGGGCATGGTCAGCAGTTCGGCGCCCGAGGCCCGGACGCCGAAATTCGGCGAGATGAACGCGATTGCGGCGACGCCGTCAGATGCGCCAGGCTCAGTCGCCGCCCATGCCGCCAGTGAGCCACCGGTCGAGGTGCCGATGACGATCACCTTGTCGCCGATGGCCCGGCCGATGGCGAGCGCCTCCTCATAGTCGTTGATCCAGGCGTTAACGCTGCCTTGCGCCATTGCGGCGCCGTCCTGCCCATGGCCGGTGAGGCGAGTGTAAAAGAGGTTGGCGTCGAGCTGGTCGGCGACCTCGTCGGCCAGGGGTCGAACCTCGCCCTTCGATGCCGAAAACCCGTGGATATAGACGATCGCCAGCGGCGTCTTGGCGTGAACCATCGGGTCGGCCCAGATGATTTCTTTCTCAAGCCCGTCGCGAATGTTGGGCACGGCCGCCTCTTCACGCGCCAGATAGGCCTGCGGATCATCGCCGATCACTTTGGGATCGAAATGGATCGTGGTGTCGACGGGAACGCGCGGACCTAGCAGGACGGCCAGGATGAGGATGACGACGACGCCCAGCACCGCAAGCACGATCCGTCGCCCCATCGCAGACTCCACGCAACAAATCTCAACCTATGGCGGCCGCTGCACCCAAGCAACAGCCGGCCTGTGGACAGGTAGAGCGTTTCACCGTTTCACGGAAACGGCGAACCGCTCTATCTCCTTGTTTTGACGCAATTCCCAAGGGAAAGCGCTACGCGCTTATCCCGGGAAAACCGCTCACACTTTTCCTGGAATTGCTCTAGTCGTTCGGCGGCTTGCGATCGAAATTCAGTGGCCGGCCTGTCCAGCGGGTCGCGGTGCTGATGAACCAGCGGCAGACCGGCCTCGGCAGCAGCGCCAGCAGCTTCAGCCCCCAACTCAGCCGGCGCGGGAAGGTGACCTCGAAGCCGCCGGACTCGATGCCGCGCAGCATGCGTCGCGAGGCGCGGTTGACCGGCATCAGGCCCGGCATCGGCAGCATGTTCTTTTCGGTCAGCGGTGTGTCGATGAATCCCGGATTCATCACCTGGACGCGGACATTCATCTTGTCGAAATCGTATTTCAGCGACTCGGCCAGGATGTTGATCGCCGCCTTCGAACCGCCATAGGCCGCCGTGGTCGGCCAGCCGAAATAGGCGGTCACCGAGCCGACAAGCACGATATGGCCGCGCGCGCGGATACGCATGCGCTCCATCAGCGGGACGAGACCATTGATGATGCCGAAATAGTTGACCTCGAAGGATTGGCGAAAGTCGCGGACCCTAAGGTCTTCGCCGGGCGTGGCGATGTAGTTGCCGGCGTTGAAGACGGCGAGCACGATCGGGCCGAGATCCTTTTCGATCGCCGCCACAGTGCTTGCCATGCGCGGCTCGTCGGTGACGTCGCAAGGGTAGGCAACCACGCGTCCCGGCATCTGTGCCGTCTCGACGATGAGCGCGTCGATCGGATGCTCGTCAAGCGCGCTCACCGCGACGACAAAGCCCTTTGCCGCAAGGTCCTTGGCCAGAGCACGGCCGATGCCGCTGCTGCCGCCGGTGATCCAAGCGACGCCGTGCTTCGGGTTGGCCCGGTAAAGTGTCATTCTGCGCCCTGCCGATCTGTCATAAGTGCTCTAGCGGTGAAAAAATCGAATGAAAAGAGCGCTTTTCCGCACAAGGTTGAAATGATCGTCATCGCGCGCCATCCGTTGGCAGGAGATTGCAGTACCCGAAATGCGACTGGACCAGGCGAATTCTTGCCTTGAAACGCAAGCTTCGGGTTTCTAGGGTCTCGCCGCAGCTACATGAAGGAATCCCGGATGCCCCGTTCTGTGATCGAAGCGATCGGCAACACGCCCCTGATCCGCCTCAACAAGGCTTCGGAGCTGACCGGCTGCGAGATCCTGGGCAAGGCCGAGTTCATGAACCCGGGCCAATCTGTCAAGGATCGCGCTGGCCTGTTCATCATCCGCGACGCCGAACAGCGCGGGCTGTTGAAGCCGGGCGGCGTCATCGTCGAAGGTACGGCCGGCAATACCGGAATTGGCCTGACGCTGGTCGCCAAGGCGCTGGGCTATCGCACCGTGATCGTCATTCCCGACACGCAGAGCCAGGAGAAGAAAGACACGATCAAGCTGCTTGGCGCGGAATTGATCGAGGTGCCGGCGGTGCCTTACAAGAACCCCAACAACTATGTGAAACTGTCGGGGCGGCTGGCCGAGCAGATGGCGCGTTCCGAGCCGAACGGCGCGATCTGGGCCAACCAGTTCGACAATGTCGCCAACCGCGACGGCCATATCCGCACCACCGCGGAAGAAATCTGGACGCAGACCGGCGGCAAGGTCGACGGCTTCGTCTCGGCTGTGGGTTCGGGCGGCACGCTGGCCGGCGTCGCCTTCGGGCTGAAGGCCAAAAGCAAGGACATCAAGATCGCGCTCGCCGATCCGCTCGGCGCCGCGCTTTACTCCTTCTACACCAGCGGCGAATTGAAGTCCGAAGGCAGCTCGATCACCGAAGGCATAGGGCAGGGGCGCATCACGGCCAATCTCGAAGGGTTCACGCCGGACTTCTCGTTCCAGGTTCCGGATGAGGAAGCGCTGCCGATCGTCTTCGACCTGATCCAGGAAGAGGGCCTGTGCGTCGGCGGTTCGACCGGTATCAACATTGCCGGCGCGATCCGGCTGGCGCGCGAGCTTGGCCCGGGCCACACCATCGTGACCATCCTGGCCGACTACGGCACGCGCTACCAATCGAAGCTGTTCAACCCGGACTTCCTGCGCGAGAAGAACCTGCCGGTGCCGGGCTGGATGGACGAGCGCAGCACAATTTCAGTGCCGTACGAGAAGGTCGCCTGATGGCGCACAAGACCGAAACGCTGTTTCGCGACGACGCCTATTTGACGACGGCCGAAGCCACGGTGGTCGCGATCAACGAGCGTGGCGGCATCATTCTCGACCGGACGATCTTCTACGCGACATCGGGTGGCCAGCCCGGCGACACCGGCACATTGGAGCGCGCCGACGGCAGCCGCATTGCCATTGCCGCCACCATCACCGGCGAGACCAAGGACGAGATCATTCATGTGCCGGCGCCAGAGCAGCCGGTGCCCGAAATTGGCAAGCGGGTGAAACTCGCCATCGACTGGGAGCGGCGGCATCTCCTGATGCGCATGCACGCCGCCTGCCATCTGCTCACCGTCGTCTGTCCGTTTCCGATCACCGGTGCCGCGGTTTCCGAGGATGACAGCCGTGTCGACTTCGACGCTCCGGATGCCGGCTTCACCAAGGAAGATGTTACCGCCGGGTTGATGGAGCTTGTGCTTGCCGATCATCCGATCTTCATCAGGCTGATCACCGACGAGGAACTGGCGGCCAATCCGGGCCTGGTGAAGTCGAAGAATGTCCGCCCGCCGGTCGGCACTGGCAAAATCCGCCTGGTCTGCATCGGCGACAATGCTTCGGTCGACAGCCAGCCCTGCGGTGGAACCCACGTCAAAAGCACCGGCGAGATCGGCGAGATCCACATCGGCAAGATCGAAAAGAAGGGCCGCGAGAACCGGCGTTTTCGCATTCGCTTCGGACCGATGCCTGTGGCTTGAAACCAAGATGCTTCGCGTGCGCGGGGCGGGAGAAAAAGAATGGCCGATGACAGCCCTTTCACCGTCGATGCGGACTGGTTGCAGAGCCGGCTTGGTGAGCCCGGCCTGACGATCGTCGATGCGTCCTGGTATCTGCCGGCGCAAAAGCGCGATGCGCGCGCCGAGTATGAGGCGGCGCATATTCCGGGCGCGCGCTTCTTCGATCACGATGCGGCCTCGGACCCGGATGCCAAGCTGCCACACACGCTGCCGTCGCCGCAGCATTTCGCGCAATATGTCGGCACGATGGGCATTTCGGCCGACGACACCATTGTCGTCTATGACGGCCCAGGTTTCTTCTCGGCGCCGCGCGCCTGGTGGATGTTCCGCGTCATGGGCGTGTTCCAGGTCTATGTGCTGGACGGCGGCTTCGACCGCTGGAAGGCGGCGGGCCGGCCGGTGACGGCGGAACCGACGAAGATCGCGCCGAATGTGTTTCATGCCGATTTCGATGCCGCCCGGGTCGCCAGCCTCTCCGACATGCGCCGCATCGTAGAAACGAAAGAGAGCCAGATTGCGGACGCCCGTGGCGCCGGCCGCTTCACCGGAACCGAACCCGAGCCGCGCGCCGGTGTCCGCTCCGGTCACATGCCTGGCGCGCGCAACCTGCCTTATTCGGCGCTGTCGCAAGATGGCGAGCTGTTGTCGAAGGATAGGCTGCGCAAGGCCGTTGAGGATGCCGGCATCGATCTGTCGAAGCCTGTCGTCACCTCGTGTGGCTCTGGCATCACCGCAGCTGTCGTCACGCTGGCGCTGGAGACGCTTGGCCACACCGACAACAGGCTCTACGACGGCTCATGGACCGAATGGGGCGGGCTGGCCGATACGCCCGTTGCAACGGGCAAGGAATGATGGCGATGGAAAACGGCGTGTTGGACGACATCGAGGTTACGGTGACGTTTCTGGAAATGCATGTACCACCGGCCTATTCGCCGCCGGTGCCCTACAACAAGCAGATCGCGCTGTTGAAGACCAAGGACATTCCGCTGCATTTCTACCGCTACCTGATGGATCGGGTGGGGCGCAAATGGCATTGGGTCAATGTGCTGCGGCTGGACGATGACGAGCTTGCGGCCGGCATTCACCGCGAGGACCGCGACATCAGGGTGCTTTATCTTGACGGCGCGCCGGCGGGGTTTTTCGACCTCAAGCCGCATCTGCCGGAAGAGGTCGAGCTCGCTTATTTCGGCATGATGGAGCATGCGACCGGGCAAGGCATCGGCCGCTGGTTCCTGGGCGCGGCGATCGCCGCCGCCTGGTCCTACGGGCCGAAACGGGTGACGGTGCAGACCTGCACGCTCGACCATCCGGCCGCCTTGCCGCTCTACCAGAAGCTCGGCTTTGCGCCGGTGGCGCAAAAGAAGGAGACCGTGCATCCGCTGCCTTTTGCCGAGCGCTCGGCCAGCGTCATGCGGCCCTAATCTCTCCGAAAGCTGAACCAGCCGTTCATCGGCGCTTCAGGCTGCCTTTGCCATGGTGGCGTCAACATTGATGGGGCCGTTGCCGAGGAGAAAGGTATGCTGAGCCGACGTACATTTGCCGCAGCGCTGATTGCAGTGCTTGCCGTGCCGACCCTTGGGCCGACCTTGGCCGCCGCACAGGCGACCACGCCATCGGCGGCAACGATCGAGCGACAGCTCGACGCGGCGCCCCGGGTGAAACTGCGCCCGAACCAGCGCGTCACCATCCGCGAATTCAAGCGGCGGCCGGATCTAAGGCGCCAGGCGCGCTCGATCGACATCCAGTCGATCAATTTCGCCTTTGGCTCGGCGGCCATTTCCAGTTCGCAATACGGCAAGATCGAGAACATCGCCGACGCGCTGGAGCGCATCCTGCGCCGCGATCCCCGCGCCCGTGTGCTGATCGAAGGCCACACCGATGCGGTTGGCTCCTTCCAGTCGAACCAGATCCTGTCGGAGCAACGCGCTGCCTCGCTGAAGCGCACGCTGGTGCGCGAATTCGGCGTGCCGGGCTATGCGCTGGAAACCGTCGGTTATGGCGAGGAATTCCTGCTGGTGCAGACCCAGGACGAGAACTGGCGCAACCGCCGTGTGACGCTGCGCCGCTTCGACGATTTCATCCGCTGACCAGGACAGGTTTCTGAAGCAATGTTTCTGCGGTCCGGCCTGAAATGGCCGGGCTGCTGGCCGTCTCACAGCCTTGGCAGGAATCGGGTGGGAGGCACCTGCGTGGCGGCATATTCTCAGGTCAAAGACACCGGAGATTCAGCCATGACCGTTCAGTTCAAAGCCTTGCCGACAGAAGACGTCAGAGCGCTGCAGCGCGGCGGTCCGGACGCCTATGGGCAGACGCCCGAACGCAGGATTTCCGATGGTGACGGCGTGCCTTGCCGGCATTGCCTGAGAAACGTCGCCGAAGGTGATGGCTATCTGATCCTGGCCTACCGGCCGTTTCCTGAGTTGCAGCCCTACGCCGAGACCGGACCCATCTTCCTGCATGCGCAGGAGTGCGAACGCGCCGCCGAGACGGAAGCGCTTCCCGACATGCTCGAGGGCAGCGACTATATCGTGCGCGGCTATGGAGCCGATGACCGCATCGTCTATGGCAGTGGCGGCGTCATCCCGACGGACGCCATTGCGGCGCGGGCGAAGAAGCTGTTTGAGCGCGATGACATCGCCTATGTCCATGTCCGCTCTGCACGCAACAATTGCTATCAGTGCCGCATCGAGCGCGCGTGACGGCGACGCAAAAAAATGCCCGCCGGTCGTCTGGCGGGCAGTTGGGAGCCGTGTGACGGAAGCTGCTGCCGAAGAGGCCTGCATAGGAGACATCAGGCGTTCGGGAGGCGGCTGGGGCCGTCAAGTTGGCGATATCTGTCTGCGCAGGTTTTTCGATTGCCTGATGTGAAGCACTTCACACAGCGCCCAGCGATCGTCGGAACATGGCGGCACCGGTTGAGAGCTGTCGCACTCCCGTCGTATTCATACGCTAAGGGAGAGATGTCGATGGATTTGCCGACCGCGGATGAACCGGCGGGAATCTCGATGACTGAGGAAGCGGGGCTTTGGCTCCGCTTTTTTGTTGCCGACTTTGTTCCACGCAAAGAAAAAGCCCGCCGGAACTGACCGACGGGCTTTTGACCGCTGCCGATGCTGCTTTAGTTGAATTTATACTTCGCACCGATGCGAACGGTCTGGAATGAAGGTTCGTCGGTGATGAGACCGTCCGAACCGAAATCTTCTTTCTCATAGTGCGAATAGCGGTATTCGAGACCCAGCGTCATGTTGCTGGAAACGGCCGTTTCGAGGCCGCCACCGATCGAGAAGCCGCTCGAACCCCAGTCGACAATGTCGCCGATGGTGGAATTCTCAGCCATCGGATAGAACTGCTTGAATTGCCAAGAAAAAACCCGCCGGAGCGAACCGGCGGGCGAGACAGGAGGAAACTCTTTTTTGGTGAAATCAGGCGGCCAGGACCGCCTTGGGTTCTACCAGCTCGTAGCCGAGCGCTTCGGCGACAGCGCGGTTGGTGATCTTGCCCCTGTGGACGTTGAGACCGTTGCGCAAATGATGGTCGTCAACGAGCGCCTTCAGGCCCTTGTCGGCGAGCTGCAGGCCGTAATGCAGCGTCGCGTTGTTGAGCGCGTGCGCCGAAGTGACCGGCACGGCGCCAGGCATGTTGGCGACGCAGTAATGGATAACGCCATCGACCTCGTAGGTCGGATCGGCATGGGTGGTGGCGTGCGAGGTCTCGAAGCAGCCGCCCTGGTCGATGGCGACGTCGACCAACACCGAGCCCTTCTTCATGCCCGACAGCATTTCGCGGGTCACCAGCTTGGGTGCCGCCGCGCCCGGGATGAGCACGGCGCCGACGACGATGTCGGCGGAGAAGCATTCTTCTTCCAGCGCCTCGACAGTGGAATAACGGGTGTGGACACGGCCGGCAAAGAGGTCGTCGAGCTGGCGCAGGCGCGGGATTGAACGGTCGATGATGGTGACGTCGGCGCCAAGGCCGGCGGCCATGCGGGCGGCATGCAGGCCGACGACGCCGCCGCCGAGCACAGTGACTTTGCCGGGCAGCACGCCGGGCACGCCGCCGAGCAGCACGCCGCGGCCGCCATTGGCCTTCTGCAGCGCCGTGGCGCCGGCCTGGATCGACAGGCGGCCGGCGACTTCCGACATCGGCGCCAAGAGCGGCAGGCCGCCGCGGTCGTCGGTCACGGTCTCATAGGCGATTGCCGTGACGCCGGAGGCGAGCAGGCCCTTGGTCTGCTCGGGATCGGGAGCCAGGTGAAGATAGGTGTAGAGGATCTGGCCATCGCGCAGCTGCACCCATTCATTGGGCTGCGGCTCCTTGACCTTGACGATCATGTCCGACTTGGCGAACACATCTGCGGCGGTCTTGGCAATGGTGGCGCCGGCGGCGCGATAGGCATTGTCATCGGCGCCGATGCCGGCGCCGGCGCCGGTTTCGACCAGCACCTCATGGCCATGCGCGACATATTCGCGGACGGAGCCCGGCGTCAGGCCGACGCGGTATTCGTGGTTCTTGATTTCCTTGGGGCAACCGACGCGCATTCTTCTTCTCCTGATCCGGCCCTTGGGGCCCGTTCCCTCTGTATGAACACAGTGAACCACGAATCGTTGCGCAGGTGTTTGCGAATGCGCTTGCGCGGGATTGCACGTTTCGATAATCGTTGCGCGAAATCGCAGGATTTTCGCAGGAACCACGAAAAATGCCGCTCGACAGGATTGATATCGCCATTCTCGAGGCACTGCAGAAGGATGGGCGCATACCCAATGCGGCGCTCGCCGAGAGGGTCGGCCTTTCGCAGTCGGCCTGCTCGCGGCGCCTCGACAATCTGGAGAAATCCGGCACCATCCGCGGCTATCACGCCCGGCTTTCGAACGTCGCGCTCGGCCACCAGATGACGGCGATCGTGCATATATCGCTGTCGGGACAATTCGAAAAGACACTGTCGGATTTCGAGGCGGCGATCAAGCGCTGCCCCAATGTGCTGTCATGCCACCTGATGTCAGGCGAATACGACTATATCCTGCGCATCGCCGCCAAGGACCTGGTCGACTATGAGCGCATCCACAAGGAGTGGCTGTCGGCGATGCCGCATGTGACCAAGATCAACTCGTCGTTTGCCTTGCGCGAGATCGTTGATCGCACGGCCATGGGCATGAAGCCGGAATTGGCTTAGGCCCAAGCCTCGGTCACCAGTCGGTCCATCGGGATGTCATGCGGCTGTGGGTAGATGGTCGCGATGCGCTGCAACTCGTAGCCGACGCCGATGACCAATGGCTTGAACGGCATTGCCGCCAGCGTGCGGTCGAAGAAGCCGCCACCGTAGCCCAGGCGGTAGTTTTGCGGATCGATGCCGACGATCGGCGAAATGACGATCTCGGGCAGCACCGGATCGCCTTCGGCGGGCATCGGGATATTCCAGACGCCTTTTTCCAGTCGATCGCCAGGAACGTAGGCGCGGAAGATCAGCGGCTGGCCCTTCTCGATGACGATGGGGAGCGCCGTGCGGCCACCGCGTTCATTGATCGACGCTATCCAAGGCCGCAGGTCCGGCTCGCCGCGAAACGGCCAGTAGAGGCTGACCATGCGGCCGGCAATGTCGCCGATCATGGCATCGAGACCTTCAGCTATACGCTGCGACATCGCCGCCCGCGCATCGGCCGAAACCGCCAGCCGCGCACCGATCAGCCGTTCGCGCTCCGCCTTGCGCCAGCGCCTGACATCGGTCCAGTCGGAGAGCGGCGCCCGGAATTCCGGATCGAGTTCATGCATGAAGCAGGGCGGCGAGGAATATTGCGCCGGACCTTTGCCATCCTTGGCGCTGTCATCGTCGTTGGCCATGCCTCACTCCCGTGGTTCCTGTCCCTGGAAGGCTATACACGTCTCAGCCTGACGACATATGGCATTCGCGACATGGGGGGACGAGTCCTGGGCAGCCTTGATGCATGGCAGTCCTGCGCGCCGCGACATTGTTGCGGTGCACAAAAATCACTAGATAAGGATGCTGAAAACGAGGTGAGTGCGATGAACGAAACGAGCCATCATGTCGTTGTCGTCGGTGCGGGATTCGGCGGTCTCGAACTCACCCGCGCATTGGCCGGTGCGCCCGTGCGCATCACCATGATCGACAAGCGCAACCACCACCTTTTCCAGCCGCTGCTCTACCAGGTGGCAACCACATTGCTGGCGACATCGGAAGTTGCATGGCCGATCCGTCATTTGTTGCGCAAGCGCAAGGACGTGACGACGCTCCTGGGTAATGTCAGCGGCGTCGACCGCGCCGGCAAACGCGTGCTGCTTGAGGACGGCAGTTCGGTTCCCTACGATACGCTGGTGCTCGCCACCGGCGCCCGCCACGCTTATTTCGGCCATGACGAATGGGAGCCTTTCGCGCCCGGGCTGAAGACGCTTGAGGACGCCACCACCATTCGCCGGCGCATCCTGCTTGCCTTCGAGCAGGCCGAGCGCGAGACCGATCCGGCCACGCGCCAGGCGCTGCTGACGCTGGTTATCGTCGGCGGCGGCCCGACCGGCGTCGAGCTTGCCGGCACCATTATCGAACTCGCGCATGAGACGCTGCGCGGCGAATTCCGCAACATCGACACGCGGCAAGCGCGTGTGGTGCTGGTCGAGGCCGGCGACCGCATCCTGGCCAATTTCGCGCCGAAACTGTCGGACTATGCCCGCAAGGCGCTGGAACGGCGGGGCGTCACGGTCGCGCTTGGCCGCGCCGTCACACGGCTGGATGCCGAGGGTGTCGTGTTTGGAGACACGCATCTGCCGGCGCGGACAATCCTCTGGGCCGCCGGCGTTGCCGCTTCGCCCGCGGGAGAATGGCTGGGGGCGCCGGTCGACCGGGCGGGCAGGGTGATGGTCGAACCCGATCTGACCGTGCCGGACAGTCCCGAGATTTTTGTCATCGGCGACACCGCGCATGTCCTGCGGCCGGACGGGAAGCCGGTGCCAGGCGTGGCGCCCTCCGCCAAGCAGGAGGGTAAACACGTCGCCGCGACGATCAAGGCGCGGCTGGCAGGCGATAGCGCGCCGCGTCCCTTCCGCTATAAACATACCGGCGACCTGGCGACGATCGGCAAGTGGGCAGCCGCGATCGATTTCGGCTGGATCAAGCTTACCGGCTGGCTCGCCTGGTGGCTGTGGGGTGTGGCGCACATCTACTTCCTGATCGGCTTTCGAAACCGGCTGTCGGTATCGCTTAGCTGGCTATGGATATATTTCACCGGCCAGCGCAGTGCGCGGCTGATCACCCAGGGCGACGACGACAAGGGCTGAGGTCTTCCTTTCGGCCACGGATATTCATCCAGCCGTCACCTTTTGCTGATCGATTGACTTCCCGATGGACATGGCCTGTTTTCGGCGCGAGGTTTCGGCGGGGCTGGGATGTTCACGTCGCTGGGAAGGAAAACCAATGTCGCCTTTGCTCCACCCCGTCTCCCGTCGCGGTTTTCTTGCCGGCGCCGCTGCCAGCGGGGCGCTGATCATGCTGCATCCGTTCTCCGCCCGCGCTGAGGCCAATCAGGCGCATCTGAGGATCATGGAGACGACGGACATCCACGTGAATGTTTTGCCGTACGATTACTACGCTGACAAAGCGAACGACACGATGGGCCTGTCGCGGACGGCCTCGCTGATCGCTGCGGTGCGCCAGGAAGCCACCAATGCGATGCTGATCGACAATGGCGACCTTTTGCAGGGCAATCCGATGGGCGACTACATCGCCTACGAGACGGGACTGAAGGACGGCGACCTGCATCCGATCATGAAGGGCATGAACCTGCTCGGCTATGAATGTTCGACGCTCGGCAACCACGAGTTCAATTACGGCCTGTCGTTCCTCGACAAGGTTCTGGCCGGGGCCAATTTTCCGTTCGTCTGCGCCAATCTGATCCGCGGCACCGATCTCGCCGCCAGCCCGCGCGACGACAAGCTCTATCTCAAGCCGTACGTTATCCTGGACAAGAAGATCAAGGACGGGTCGGGCGCCGAGCAGCCGATCAGAATAGGCATTATCGGTTTCGTGCCGCCGCAGATCATGGTCTGGGACCTGAAGAACCTGGAAGGAAATGTCCGGACGCGCGACATTGTCGAGGCGGCCAAGGCCTGGGTGCCTGAGATCAAGGAGGAGGGCGCCGACATCGTGATTGCGCTCTCGCATTCGGGCATCGATATCAAGCAAGGCGGCGGAATGGAGAACGCCTCGTTCTTCGTTGCCGGCGTCGAGGGCATCGATGCGGTGTTCACCGGCCATCAGCATCTCGTCTTCCCCGGCAAGAAGGATTTTCAGGCGCTTGATGGGGTCGACACGGAGAAGGGCACACTGCAGGGCAAGCCGGCGGTGATGGGCGGCTTCTGGGGCTCGCATATGGGCCTGATCGACCTGCTTCTGCAACGAGACGGATCGAAATGGCGCGTGGTCTCGGCGACCTCGGAGGCACGACCGATCTACGAACGCGTCGACAAGGTGAACAAGCCGACGGTCGCGGACGACCAGCGGATCGTCGATGCGCTGAAGGCGGACCATGAGGCGACACTTGCCTATGTCCGCCGTCCGGTCGGCAAAACCTCGGCGCCGCTCTATTCCTATTTCGCGCTGGTGGCCGACGATCCGTCGGTGCAGGTCGTCAACCAGGCGCAGAGCTGGTATCTCAAGGACATTCTGAAGAGCACGCAGTGGAAGGATGTGCCGCTGCTGTCGGCGGCAGCGCCCTTCAAGGCTGGCGGGCGCAACGGGGCCGACTACTACACCGACGTGCCGGTGGGCGACATCGCCATCAAGAACGTCGCCGATCTCTATCTCTATCCGAATACGGTGCGGGCGGTTGAGATCACCGGGGCGCAGGTCAAGGAATGGCTGGAAATGTCGGCCGGCATTTTCAAGAAGATCGAGGCCGGGAAGACCGACCAGGCGCTGATCGACACCGAATTCCCGTCCTACAATTTCGATGTGATCGACGGCGTCAGCTATAAGATAGACCTGTCGCAGCCGCCGAAATACGATGCCAAGGGTGGCGTCGCCAATGCCGGCTCCAGCCGTATCGTCGACCTCAGCTTCGATGGCAAGCCCATTGATCCAGCAGCGAAATTCATCGTCGCCACCAACAATTACCGCGCTGGCGGTGGCGGCAATTTCCCTGACATCAACGCCTCGAAGATCATCTACGAAGCGCCGGACACCAACCGCGATGTGATCGTGCGCTATGTCGTCAGCGAGGGCACGATCAATCCGTCGGCCGACGACAATTGGTCGTTCACGCCGCTGCCCGGAACCAGCGTCTTGTTCGAGACCGGTCCCAAAGCGAAGGATTTTATTTCAGGGGTCAAATCGCTCAAGATAGAGCCGGTCGGCGAGGGCGAAGGCGGGTTTGCAAAGTATCGTATCCTGCTTTGAGGAAACGGGCGGGCAAATACCCGCTCGCACTACGCCTTGTAGACCACCTGCCGCACGTCGATGTAGCTGGCTCTGAAGCCGGCTTCGCAATAGTGGAGGTAAAACTCCCAGAGCTTCTTGAAGCGGTCGTCGAAGCCGAGCGGGACGATCTTTTCCCACGACTGCCAGAAGCGGTTGCGCCATTCGGCCAGCGTGCGAGCATAGTCGTCCGGAAAGACGCGCTCGCGCAGATGGGCGAGACCATGGTCTTTGCCCAGCGACTTCAGGATCGACGGCGTCGGCAGCATGCCGCCTGGGAAAACATAGCGCTGGATGAAATCCGGCCGCGCGCGATAGGTGTCGTAGGCGGCTTCGTTGATGGTGATGATCTGCAGGCCGGCGGTGCCGCCGGGCCTCAGGCACGCCTTCATCTTGCCGAAGAACACCGGCCAGTATTTCTCACCGACCGCCTCGAACATCTCGATTGAGGCGATGCGGTCGTAAGTGCCTGTTTCGTCGCGGTAATCCTGGAGCTTGATGTCGACCTTGTCAGACAGTCCGGCCTTCTGGATCCGCTCCTTGGCAAAGTCGTGCTGTTCGCGGCTGATGGTCAAGCCGGTGACGCGGCAGCCGATCTCGCGCGCGGCAAATTCGGCAAAACCGCCCCAGCCGCAGCCGATCTCCAGCACATGGTCCTTTTTGCCGATGCCGGTGTCCTTGGCCAAAGCGCGATATTTGGCGGCCTGCGCGCTTTCCAAATCGTTGGCGCCGGTGGCATAGAGCGCCGACGAATAGGTCATGCTGGGATCGAGCCATTGCTTGTAGAAGGCATTGCCGAGATCGTAATGCGCCGAAATGTTGCGCTTCGAGCCGGTGCGGGTGTTTTCGTTGAACCAGTGGCGGATGCGCTGGACGGTGTTGATGAGCCAGTTGGCGCCGCCGGCGACGCGTTCGCCGATGGCCGAGTTGACGACGAACAGTTCGAGAAAGCTGGTCACGTCAGGGCTTTCCCAGTCGCCGTCCATGTAGGATTCGGCAACGCCGATGGTGCCGCCGGAAAAGGCGCGGCCGGGCAGGCGCCAGTTCTTCAGCACCAGTTCGGCGTCGGGACCGGGCGCATTGCCACCGACAAGAACGGCGCGGCCGTCCGGCATCCTTACCTTGAGCGAGCCGCGCGGCAGTTGCATCGCCGCCGACAGCACCATGCGCGCCTTGGCCGGCAAGCCTTTGACGATCTCGGCGAAGTTGAGCTCGTCCAGTCTGATGGCGTCGCCGACGCCCTTGTTTTCCCTGGCAGGCATCCCACATCCCCCTGGACTTCCGCGGGGACGGCGCAAGATCTGCCGGCCTCCACATCCTCCACATTTCATTCGCAGCCGCGAACGCCGCTGCCTGCGTGAATTTTCGCCACAATCTTCCATGGCATTGGCCGAAACTTCAAGAGGCAAGCTTTGCGTGGCACTGACCCAGGTCGCCGGCCTGAGGCCAGAATGCGCGGGAGACTCGGCGAAATCACTATGGTTCCGAACAGCCACATACGTTAGCTTCAGTCATGCGTTACGTCGTCGTCATCATGGCCATCGCCTTTTTCCTGATCTGGGACGGCCTCTATAATCAGGGCCGCTATCTCGACACGACGGTCAGGGAGATGTCGCGCATCGTGCGCTACGTCACCGGCGGGGGCTAGTTTTGCGCCTCTGCAAAGTCGCCTCCCGGCGCTGCCGGGCGCGACATCGTGGCGGTTGACGCGACGGTTCC
This sequence comes from Mesorhizobium sp. P2_B5, assembly GCF_056404775.1. Classification (NCBI taxonomy): domain Bacteria; kingdom Pseudomonadati; phylum Pseudomonadota; class Alphaproteobacteria; order Hyphomicrobiales; family Phyllobacteriaceae; genus Mesorhizobium; species Mesorhizobium sp. P2_B5. The sequence goes on from NZ_JBFUDJ010000003.1 coordinate 52,141, forward strand.
GCTCACACAAAACATGCCGGCAAATCGAACGTGGAGGCAGGCGTGATCCGGCATATCGTTTTCTTCAGCGCGCGGCGCAAGGACGATGTCGAGGCTGTGCGCACGGGCTTGCTCAACCTGGGCAATATCCCGCATTCAAACCTCTTTGAGGTGACGCTCAACACCAAGGTCGATCCGCTGTCGGACGCGGTCGACGTGGTCGTCTATGCCGAGTTCGAGGACGAGGCGGCCTTGGCCGCCTACAAGGCGCACCCGCTCTATGCCGAGACGACCAGCCGGGTCAAACCATTGCGCGAATTGCGCTATTCGGCCGATGTCGTGGCGGTGGCCTGATCAGTCCGGCAAGAGGCCTCGCCTTCTTCACAGCCGGAATTCATACATCGACGTGCGCGAGCAGCCGAAGCCTGCCTTGAACGGCTCGTCGCCGATGGTGAAATCGAATGAGGTGCCGCCGTCCGCTGCCCACGCCGCCATGACAAGGTCAAGTGCGATGCGACCGCGCGGGGGATACCGCCGCGATCTGGACGCCACCGGCGGAAACGCTTGAACCAATTTCCGGAATGATGCACACCGCGCCGGCATGACCAGCGCAACCCATCCGCTTGACCATCTGGTGCTGCCGACGGCGAGCCTCGCCGTGGCGCGGGCGCGGCTGACGTCGCTTGGCTTCATCGTCGCGCCAACCGGCATACACCCCTTCGGCACCGAAAATTGCTGCGTCTTCTTCGCCGACGGCACCTATCTCGAACCGCTGGCGATCGGCGACGAACAGACGGCAGCGCGCGCGATTGCCGACGGCAATGTCTTTGTCGCGCGCGACCGGCTCTATCGCGCCAGCCTGGGCGATGACGGCTTTTCCGCCGTAGTGCTGGGCACCGGCGACGCCGATGCGGACCATGCACGCTATGTCTCGGCCGGCCTGTCGGCCGGAGACGTGTTGAGTTTTTCCCGCGCCTTCACGGATGCGGCTGGAAAGAGCGATATGGCGTCGTTCAAACTGGCTTTTGCCGCCGGCCTTGCTGCGACGGACGCTTTTCTGTTCGCCTGCGAGCGGATCAACGCGCCGAAAATCGACCGCACGGCGCTGCAGGCCCATGCCAATGGCGTGACCGGCATCGTCGAAATCGTTGCGGTCAGCGATGCGCCTTCCGCACAGGCTCTGCTGATCTCGGCAGTGGCTGGCTCGAAGCAGGAGAGCGGCGCGGTCTTCGATCTGTCGAATGCGTGTCTGACCGTTCTCGATCCTGCGGCTTTCACCGCGCGCTTCCGCCTTGCAGCTGGTGAGCCGAGCGATCTTCGCTTCGCGGCGATTGTCTTTTCGGTCCGCAGTGCCGACGCCACGGCAAGCCTGCTTGCACACAACTCCATCGAGCACGATATAGCGGGCAATGATATTGTCGTGCAGCCGGCATCCGGACAGGGCGCGGCTTTCATCTTCCGGGAGATCCCATGAGCAAGCCCCTGGCGCCCAATTCGGCGGTAACCGTCGGCAACGTCGTTTTCGACAACAACGCAGCCCTGGCGCTGATTGCCGGCCCATGCCAATTCGAATCGCGCCAGCACGCCTTTGACATGGCCGGCGCGCTGAAGGAACTGACCGGCAAGCTCGGCATCGGCCTCGTCTACAAGACCAGTTACGACAAGGCCAACCGCACCTCGCTGTCGGCGACGCGCGGCGCCGGAATGGATGCCGCACTTCCGGTCTTCGACGAGCTACGCAAGGAATTTTCGCTTCCCATTCTGACCGACGTCCACACCGAGGAGCAGTGCGCGATCGTCGCGCCGCATGTCGATGTGCTGCAGATCCCGGCCTTCCTGTCGCGCCAGACCGACATGCTGGTCGCGGCCGCCAAGACCGGCAAGGTGATCAACGTCAAGAAGGGCCAGTTCCTCGCCCCCTGGGACATGAAGAACGTCGTCGCCAAGATCACCGGCTCCGGCAACGCCAATGTGCTCACCACCGAGCGTGGCGCTTCCTTCGGTTACAACACGCTGGTGTCGGACATGCGGGCTTTGCCCGTGATGGCCGAGATCGGCGCGCCGGTTATTTTCGATGCCACCCATTCGGTGCAGCAACCGGGCGGGCAGGGCGGTTCTTCCGGCGGTGAGCGCCGCTTTGTCGAAACACTTGCCCGCGCAGCCGTTGCCGTCGGCGTCGCCGGCGTCTTCATCGAGACCCACCAGGATCCGGACAATTCGACCTCCTCAGACGGTCCGAACATGCTGCCGCTGAAGGACATGCCGGCCTTGCTCGAAAGACTGATGGCGTTCGACCGCATCGCCAAGAACGCTGCCTGACTGGCCACTGATGGCCAGCTTGTAGTCGGCAAAGGCCGGCTGTAGGCTCCTCCTTGCAAATGAGCGCCTTGGCAGGAGGAAGCCATGTCTGTCGCCCGCGTCACCGAAATCACATCGTCTTCGAAAAAGAGCTTTCAGGATGCCATCGAGAAGGGAATTGCGCGCGCCGCAAAGACCCTGAAGAACGTCGAAGGCGCCTGGATCCAGGACCAGAAGATCGTCGTCGAGGACGGCAAGATCGCGGCCTATCGCGTCAACATGAAGGTCACGTTCATCCTCGCGGACTGACCGTCCAACGTTTCAAAAAAGTCGGGAACTTTCGCCCGCGCCCCTCATTGTCAAAGCACGACCAACGACAAAGAGGAGCATCAGACATGACCACTCAGACAGGCCACACCGAAGCCATCGCCGCTTCGCGCGTCATCGGCACGTCGGTCTACAACACCGAAGGTAAGAGCATCGGCAGCATCCAGGACGTCATGCTCGACAAGACGTCGAACGGCATCATGTTCGCGGTGATTGGCTTCGGCGGTTTTCTTGGTATTGGTGAGAAATATCACGCCATTCCGTGGGCAAGCCTCGACTATGACGAGGATAAGGGCGGCTATGTCGTGCCGTTTTCCAAGGACCAGCTGAAAGCGGCTCCGTCCTATTCGATCAATGAACTGGCCGGCGCCGATGGCGAGGCCGCACGTGACGCTTCCTATGACTACTACAAGGTCACGCCCTATTGGCATTGATCCGGCGCGCCGACGCCTGACGTGAAAAGGCCCCCGAAACCGGGGGCCTTTTCAATGGGACGGGATCGTTCCTATTCGTCGGCGTAAAGCGTCGACAACTGCGTTGCGGCCTTTGGCGGCTGCTGGTTGTCGCATGACGTCAGGAACGCCGCCGCGATCAAGAACAAACTCACGATACCGCTCAACTCAGACATGGCGAAACTCCTCCTGTTTCGCCCCGCGCGGCATGATCCTAATCGACGCCCCGAATGTTGCTCGTGAATTATCGTGACGCCATGTTGTCGAACGTGATCAAGGCGTGCTCAACCGAGCAGTCCCGCATTCTTCACCGCCTTGAAAATCTTCTCGTGCCAGGCAATCCGGTCCGCCTCGCCATTGGCCGGCGTGGTCGAATTGGCATTGCCGACGTTGATCGCGCGCGAGATCTTTTTGATCAGACCGGAATCGGCAAAGCCATTGCAGCCTGACTCTTTCCATTCGGCGCAAGCTGCGAGCAGCGAAATCTGCGGGTCCTCGATCAGCTCAGGATGATTGGCGAGGTCGACCTTGGCGAGCTTGCCTTTGGCCGTGTACGCGTCGCGCCCCGTGGTCTGGAACGTGCCGCCACCGCGGAAATTGAAGCCGTCCAATGTTCCTTTCACATTGCCCATCCGCCCGCCATACGCCCAGTCGCCCAGCGCTTCCGGCTTGCGCAGCAGATTGTCCTTGATCCACTGATCGGTCTTGCTGGCGGCTCGCGATTTCCACGCCGTCCGGATCGCAGCCACGGTCGTGTAGGTCAGGGACTCGCGAATGAGGGTGAAGCCACCGGTTTCCATCGCCGCTTGTGCGAAGAAATGCATCAGCCGATCATAGTTGTTGCACACGCCGTGATCGCCGAGTGTTTTGAGGCCTTTGTCGGAAGTAAAGGCGCCGATGTAACTGTCATAGATCGCCCGCCTGGAACCGCTTGCCGGACTCGGCGCGAATTTCTGGAAGACGGCTGCGGGCAAGCCCTTCTTCGGATCGCCCGCAACCGCTTCGAGCACGCTCTCGACGCTCTCGGTCGACAGCACCGGTTCGCCTTCGATGACGACCGAAGCTTTGGGAATTGGCTTGCCGTTGGTTTTCGGGAAACCACTGCCGGCAAAGGCTTTCAGATCGTCAATGAGAGCGATCACCCTGGTTCGGCTCTCCGTGAAGTCCATGTCGGAAAGCGAGCCGCTCACCTTCTTCGTCGGATTGATGCATCCGACGCTGGATAGGAAATTGACGCCTGGATGAATAAGGATTTCGGTGCGCTTGTTGGTCTTAAGCAGTTCGAGTCCAGGTTTGGGTGGCGTCTTGCCGCCAGTGTAACCGATCGTCACATACTTGCCTCCGGCCTGTGTCGCCAGCGGGTAGGTGCCGGGCTCGATGCGCCTGCCGTTGTCTTCTTTGGAATTGTCGCCGGGGCCGCGAGATTCACACACGAACCCCGATAAACCCGTGACTGCCGTGCCGTTGTGAAAGACTTTATAGGTTCCAACCGTCCTGCGCCTGGAACCCCTCATATGTTCGACTTGCCGGCTAATAAGAAGTTCCCAGCCATTACCTGAAATTGTTGCCATTCCCACCTCTCCAAAGAGTTACAGTCTTGTTTCCTTCATTCAAACAGTGCGCATTGGAGATGCGACCCTAACATCTTCGATGTCTCTGCATTGTGATGTTTGTCACGTTGGTGGCTGACTCTTTTGAAGCATCGGCTGGAGTTTGTGTGCCGCTTGGCATTTCGTGACGAAGGCATTGCCGCGATAAAGGGGAGGCGCGCGCCTCATATGGCGCCAGACATATGACATCGGGTCGGGCTGCGTTCAGATGGCGTCGCCGGTGCCCCCAGGCCTGGGGGCATGGGCGACTGTCACTATTATTTCATGCCATTCCCAATTGCCTTTTACGGCACTTTGGCTAAGAGGGGCGCGACGCTTAATCGATCAATCGGGGACATCGCAATGACCGCCATCATCGACATTATCGGGCGTGAAATCCTGGACAGCCGTGGAAATCCGACCGTCGAGGTCGACGTCGTTCTCGAAGACGGCTCGATGGGCCGCGCCGCAGTGCCGTCCGGCGCCTCGACCGGCGCCCATGAAGCCGTCGAACTGCGCGATGGCGGCGCCCGCTATCTCGGCAAGGGCGTGCTCAAGGCAGTCGAGGCCGTCAATGGCGAGCTGTTCGAGGCGATCGGCGGCATGGAAGCCGAAAACCAGATCCACATCGACCAGACCATGATCGAGCTTGACGGCACCCCCAACAAGAGCCGGCTCGGCGCCAACGCCATTCTTGGCGTGTCGCTGGCAGTGGCCAAGGCGGCCGCGGAAGCCGCCGGCCTGCCGCTCTACCGCTATGTCGGCGGCACCAAGGCGCATATCCTGCCGGTGCCGATGATGAACATCATCAATGGCGGCGCGCACGCCGACAATCCGATCGACTTCCAGGAATTCATGATCCTGCCGGTCGGTGCGCCGACGCTGCGCGAAGGCGTGCGCTGGGGTTCGGAAATTTTCCACACGCTGAGGAAGAAGCTCAAGGATGCCGGCCACAACACCAATGTCGGTGACGAAGGCGGTTTTGCCCCGAACCTGAAGAGCGCGCCGGTGGCGCTCGATTTCATCATGGAATCGATCGAGAAGGCCGGCTTCAAGCCGGGCGAAGAGATCGCGCTCGGCCTCGATTGCGCGGCGACCGAATTCTTCAAGGACGGCAATTACGTCTATGAAGGCGAGAAGAAGACCCGCGATCCCAAGGCGCAGGCCAAGTATCTGGCCAAGCTTGCCGCCGACTATCCGATCATCTCGATCGAGGACGGCCTGGCCGAGGACGACTGGGAAGGCTGGAAGTATCTGACCGATCTGATCGGCAAGAAGACGCAGCTGGTTGGCGACGATTTGTTCGTCACCAACACGGCGCGTCTGCGCGACGGCATCCGCATGGGCGTTGCCAATTCGATCCTGGTCAAGGTCAACCAGATCGGCTCGCTGACCGAGACGCTCGACGCCGTCGAGACCGCGCACAAGGCCGGCTATACCGCTGTGATGTCGCATCGCTCGGGTGAGACCGAGGATTCGACCATCGCCGATCTCGCCGTCGCCACCAATTGCGGGCAGATCAAGACCGGTTCGCTGTCGCGCTCAGACCGCATGGCCAAGTACAACCAGCTGATCCGTATCGAGGAAGAGCTCGGCAAGCAGGCGCGTTACGCCGGCAAGTCGGTGGTGAAAAGCTGATCTGCGCGTCCTCGGTCAGGCCCTTGGGCAAGATTTGGGCGACATGCACCAGCGAGCTTGAATCGGAACGCTTTCTGCTGCGGCGGAAAGCGCTCAAGCGTTTCCCGTGCGATGTACGCCTAGCGCCACCGAGAGATTTGCAGTGATTTTCCGCATTACATCCGGCACGTTTCGGTCGACACCGTAGACGAAGCCTGGGAAATCGAGCGGTTTCTGCCGAGACCAGATGGCCTCATGCTGGTCCGGAGGCAGGAGCTGAGCCGGATCGCCCACGGCAATCCAGCCGATCGGTACGACCGTGCCAGGTTCGAGGCGGGTGCGCAGGTGAACGATGCCATTGATGCGGACTTCCGATCCGCGCCCTATGTGCGCACCATGGAAAACCGCCGCACCTGTAGCGATAAAAACTTCATCGCCGACCTCTGCGCCAACCATGTGGCTGTTGGGGCCTACGAGGCAATAATTCCCGATAGTACAAGGATGACTTGCTGTGGCCCGGATCACCGCATTTTCCAACACGATACAGTTGCGGCCAATGCGGATCGATCCGCCAGACTCCGCCACAAGGCGGGCGCCATGCATGACCCGGCTGCCGGCGCCAATGACGACATCGCCGGATATTGTGGCATCCGGAGCGGCCCAAGCATCGGCATCGATGGCAGGCGAATGCCCCGCATAGGAAATGATCATCGCTCGCTGTCCTTTCTCTCGATCTCAGCCGCTCGGCAGCCGATCGGGCAAATTTTGGGTCCGCAAAGATCATGCTCGCAGAGGCGACAGGTTGTTCTCGCGAAAGGACGGGAAGTAGTCGCGCCCGCAAGAATCTCGTCCAGCATGGAAACAAAGCGCCGCCGCTCACCCGGTTGCAGCACAGACAACAATCCGTCGAGCGCGGCGAGCCGGAGAGCTTGCATTTCCCTTACCTGTGCGTGGCCAGTCTCCGTCAGCGTCAGCGGAGTGACACGACCCTCCGGTTTGCCGCGCCCTATCAGCGCCTGCCGTTCCAGCCCATCGATCAAACGCACGGCAGTCGGTTGACTGACGCCGACGACCTCGGCGAGCTCCGTCGTCGTCAACCCCGGTTTGAAGTGCAGCATCGACAGCACCGCCGCCGCGCTCGGTGAAAGCTCTCTCAAGGACGCTTCCGTCCTGTCGCGAATCATGGCGCCGAGCGCGCCGAGTTTGTTGGCGTCTAACAATTGCATAGCGTATGCATATATTACTTCAGGAGAACGTCAACTGCTTTTCGCGCATGCAAGCTGCGACCGCAAAGGATGGAGAAGAAAAATCGACGAGGTGGACGCAACCTGCCGGGTGGGTCATTTCCCGCTCGCAAAATCCCAGGGTCCGTAACCGTCCATTAAGCACAATCGGGCGAGATAAGGAGGTCAAAGGATTGCGACCATGTGGACACGCCAGCACAAGCAGAGAAACACCGGCCGGCTGATCATCCCGTCGCTTTGCGTGGCGTTCCTGGCGTATTTCGGCTTCCATGCCTATCATGGCGAGTTCGGCATCTATTCCAAATACCAGCTCGAAGCGCAGACCGTCGAATTGCAGGCCAAGTACGATGCCATCAAAGCGCGCCGGGTCGATCTGGAGCGGCGCGTCCAGCTGATGCATGAGGGCACGCTTGAGAAGGATATGCTTGACGAGCAGGCGCGCAGGGCGCTCAATCTGTCCCAGGCGGATGAAATTACCATCATGCTGCCGACTAACTCGAAATAACCTGAATTCAGTTAATCACTGTTATTTCCAATGATTTTAACCGCTTAGACGCATGACAGCCATGCATTTTTCAGCATGGCGAAACGCTTTCTCGCGTGTTAGCCTCTTTCAAATCGGTGGGGAGAGCTGATCTCCCTCGGAGCAGATTTTCGTGCTGCTCTCGTGTCCGCAAAGAGACGCCAACAGGGAGTGATGCATGGCCACCGCCGCCAAAAAAGCGCCTGCCAAATCCGTCAAATCGACATCCGCCAAATCCACGGGGCTTTCCGCCCCCAAACCAGCCGAATTCACCAAGGACGAGGAGCTTGCCGCCTACCGGCACATGCTGCTCATCCGCCGCTTCGAGGAAAAGGCCGGCCAGCTCTACGGCATGGGCTTCATCGGCGGCTTCTGTCACCTCTATATCGGCCAGGAAGCGGTCGTCACCGGCATGAAGATGGCGCTGATCGACGGCGACCAGATGATCACCGCCTATCGCGACCACGGCCACATGCTGGCGATGGAGCTGTCGCCGCGCGGCGTCATGGCCGAACTGACCGGTCGCCGCGGCGGCCTGTCGAGGGGCAAGGGCGGCTCCATGCACATGTTCTCCAAGGAGAAGCATTTTTACGGCGGCCACGGCATTGTCGGCGCGCAGGTGTCGCTCGGCACGGGCCTCGCCTTCGCCAACCGATACCGCGACAACAACAATGTGTCGCTGACCTATTTCGGCGACGGCGCGGCCAACCAGGGTCAGGTCTATGAAAGCTTCAACATGGCCTCGCTGTGGAAGCTGCCGGTGATCTACATCATAGAGAACAACCGCTACGCCATGGGCACGTCGGTGTCGCGCTCGTCGGCCGAAACCAATTTTTCGCACCGCGGCGCCTCGTTCAAGATACCTGGCATCCAGGTCGACGGCATGGATGTGCGTGCCGTCAAATCCGCCGGCGATCAGGCGACCGAATGGTGCCGTGCCGGCAACGGGCCGATCATCCTCGAAATGCAGACCTATCGCTATCGCGGCCACTCGATGTCGGACCCGGCAAAATACCGCTCGAAGGAAGAAGTGCAGAAGATGCGCTCGGATCATGATCCGATCGAGCAGGTCAAGGCGCGGCTGACGGCCAAGAAGTGGGCAAGCGAGGACGAGCTCAAGAATATCGACAAGGAGGTTCGCGACATTGTCGCCGACGCCGCCGAATTCGCCCAGCACGACGCCGAGCCGGATCCGTCCGAGCTCTGGACCGATATCGTATTGTAACGGGAGGGCAAGGACATGCCGATCGAAATTCTCATGCCCGCTCTCTCGCCGACCATGGAAGAGGGCAATCTTTCCAAGTGGTTGAAGAACGAGGGCGACAAGGTTGTCGCCGGCGACGTCATCGCCGAGATCGAAACCGACAAGGCGACGATGGAAGTCGAGGCCGTCGATGAAGGCACGCTGGCCAAGATCGTGGTTCCGGCCGGCACCGAAGGCGTCAAGGTCAACGCGGTGATCGCCGTGCTTGCGGTCGACGGCGAAGATGTCGACACGGCCGGCGAAGGCATCGGCGAGGAGCCCGCCAAGGCTGAAGTAGCCGCGCCGGCGCCTGCCGCGGCCAAGAGCGAGGCCGCGACACCTGTCGCGGCGGCACCGAAAACGGAAGTCGCCGCCGATCCAGACGTTCCGGCTGGCACCGAGATGGTCTCAACAACGGTGCGCGAAGCGTTGCGCGACGCCATGGCCGAGGAAATGCGCCGCGACGGTGATGTCTTCGTCATGGGCGAGGAGGTCGCCGAATACCAGGGCGCCTATAAGATCACGCAGGGGCTGCTGCAGGAATTCGGGCCACGCCGCGTCGTCGACACCCCGATCACCGAACACGGTTTTGCCGGCGTCGGCGTCGGTGCGGCAATGGCCGGCCTGAAGCCGATCGTCGAGTTCATGACCTTCAACTTCGCCATGCAGGCGATCGACCAGATCATCAACTCCGCCGCCAAGACGCTCTATATGTCGGGTGGCCAGATGGGCGCGCCGATTGTCTTCCGCGGACCGAACGGGGCCGCCGCCCGCGTCGGCGCCCAGCACTCGCAGTGCTACGCCGCCTGGTACAGCCATATCCCCGGCCTGAAAGTGGTGATGCCGTATACGGCGGCGGACGCCAAGGGCCTGCTCAAGGCGGCGATCCGCGATCCGAACCCGGTCATCTTCCTCGAAAACGAAATCCTCTACGGCCAGTCCTTCGACGTGCCGAAGCTCGACGATTTCGTGCTGCCGATCGGCAAGGCGCGCATCCACAAGCAGGGCAAGGACGTCACCATCGTGTCGTTCGGCATCGGCATGACCTACGCGATCAAGGCCGAAGCCGAACTGCGCGGGATGGGCATCGATGCCGAGATCATCGATCTTAGGTCCATCCGTCCGCTCGACCTCGACACCGTGATTGCCTCGGTGAAGAAGACCAATCGCCTGATCGTGGTCGAGGAAGGTTTCCCGCAGAGCTCGGTCGGCGACCACATCGCCAACCAGGTGTCGCAGCGCGCTTTCGATTTCCTCGACGCGCCGGTCATCACTATCGCCGGCAAGGACGTACCGATGCCCTATGCGGCGAACCTCGAAAAGCTGGCCCTGCCCAATGTCGGCGAGGTCATCGAGGCGGTCAAAGCCGTCACGTATCGCTGAGCCCGGCGGGAGGACAAACAGATGCCAATCAACATCACCATGCCGGCGCTCTCGCCCACGATGGAAGAGGGCAATCTTTCCAAGTGGTTGGTCAAGGAAGGCGACAAGGTTTCACCGGGCGACGTGATCGCCGAGATCGAGACCGACAAGGCGACAATGGAAGTCGAAGCGGTCGATGAGGGCACGGTCGCCAAGCTCGTCGTTCCGGCCGGCACCGAAGGCGTCAAGGTCAATGCGCTGATCGCCATTCTGGCCGGCGAAGGCGAGGATGCCGGGGCTGCGGCGAAGGGTGGCGGCGATGCCGCGCCCAAGGCTGAGGCTCCGAAAGCCGATGCGCCAAAGGCCGAAGTGCCGAAGCCGGCAACCGCTGCCGCGGCGCCTGCGCCGACGAAAGCAGAAGCCGCGCCAGTTGCTAACGGTCACGCCGCAGGCGAGCGCACTTTCGCCTCGCCGCTTGCTCGGCGCATCGCCAAGGATGCCGGCGTCGATGTGTCCGCCGTGACCGGCACCGGCCCGCATGGCCGCGTCGTCAAGGCCGATGTCGAGGCAGCGATTGCCGGTGGCGGCGCCAAGGCTGCACCGGCCGCGAAAGCAGCACCTGCCGGCGCTCCGGCGCCTGCCGCTCCTGGCGCCGCACCAAAGGCGATGTCGGACGAGCAGGTGCTGAAGCTGTTCGCGGAAGGCTCATACGAGCTCGTCCCGCACGACAATATGCGCAAGACCATCGCGCGCCGGCTGGTCGAGGCGAAGTCCACTATCCCGCATTTCTACCTGACGCTCGACTGCGAGCTCGATGCGCTGCTGGCACTGCGCACGCAGTTGAATGCCGCCGCGCCGACGAAGAAGACCGACAAGGGCGAGGCGCCCGTTTACAAGCTCTCGGTCAACGACATGGTGATCAAGGCGATGGCGATGGCGCTGATGGCAGTGCCGGATGCGAACGCCTCCTGGACCGATACCGCCATGGTCAAGCACAAGCATGCCGATGTCGGCGTTGCCGTGTCGATCCCCGGTGGCCTGATCACGCCGATCATCCGCCACGCCGATGAAAAGACGCTGTCCACCATCTCCAACGAGATGAAGGATCTGGCCAGCCGCGCCCGCAGCCGCAAGCTGAAGCCCGAGGAATATCAGGGCGGCACCACCGCTGTCTCCAATCTCGGCATGTTCGGCATCAAGGACTTTGCCGCCGTCATCAACCCGCCGCATGCGACGATCCTGGCCGTGGGTGCCGGCGAGCAGCGTGCCGTGGTCAAGAACGGCGAGATCAAAATCGCCAACGTCATGTCGGTGACGCTGTCAACCGATCACCGCGCCGTCGATGGTGCGCTCGGCGCCGAACTTCTGGTCGCTTTCAAGCGCATGATCGAAAACCCGATGGGCATGCTGGTCTAGGGAAGGAAAAGGGCGGTGCGGACATTCTTCACCTCCTTCATGGCCTTCTCCCTGTCCTTGCTTGTTGGCGCCATCGTTGCGGTGGGACTGGCGATAAACACAGACGCGCACGAGGAATACATTCTCGTTTTCTTCGCGTGCGGGTTGGTCACCACTGTCGTGACGACATTGTTTTTCATTGCACAGTTTTTTCCCAATCCGCTCAAGGCCATCAATTGGGTGGGGATCGGGACATTCGCCTTGTTCGTGCTGATCGGTTTCGGCTTGATCGGCTGGACTTTTTCCCAACCGCCCGAGGGACGCGATTGGGGAGGGAACCTGCCAATCATCGCGGGTTTGGTTCTGCCGAGCCTGGTTACAATTGTGGTGCATTGGCTGTTCGTAAGCTGGCGGGTCATGCGCGGGCAGCCGGGTTTTGGCAGAGGCGAGGCAAGAGCGTGAAGACAATTCTCTGCTATGGCGATTCCCTGACCTGGGGTTATGACGCTGCGAGCCTCGGCCGCCACGCTCTGGCAGACCGCTGGCCGAGCGTGCTCAAGGCGGCGCTGGACGACGATGATATCGAAGTCATCGCCGAGGGCCTCAACGGCCGCACCACGGCGTTCGATGATCACCTGGCCGGAGCCGACCGCAACGGCGCAAGGCTGTTGCCGACGGTTCTGACGACGCATGCGCCGCTCGACCTGATCGTCATCATGCTCGGCGCCAATGACATGAAGCCTTGGATCCACGGCAATCCGGTTGCGGCCAAGCAAGGCATGCAGCGCTTGATCGATATCGTGCGCGGCCATGACTATCCGTTCGACTGGAACGCGCCGCAGATCCTGCTCGTTGCACCGCCGGCGGTCAGCCGCACGGACAATGCCGAATTCAAGGAAATGTTTGCCGGCGGCGATGAGGCCTCGAAGCGGCTGGCGCCGCAATATTCCGCGCTTGCCGACGAGGCCGGCTGCGGCTTTTTCGATGCCGGAACCGTGGCCACGACCACGCCGCTCGACGGTGTCCATCTCGATGCGGAAAACACGCGCAACATAGGTGAGGCATTGGCGCCATTGGTGCGCGTGATGCTGGAACTCTAGACAAAGACAATCAGGGAGAAACCCCGTGACAGAATCCTACGACGTCATCATCATCGGCTCCGGCCCCGGCGGTTATGTCACGGCGGTGCGCTCCGCCCAGCTCGGCTTCAAGACGGCGATCGTCGAGCGCGAGCATCTCGGCGGCATCTGCCTCAACTGGGGCTGCATCCCGACCAAGGCGCTGCTGCGCTCGGCCGAGATCATGCATTATTCGGATCATCTGAAGGACTACGGGCTGAAGCTTGAAGGCGGCAAGGTCAGTGCCGACACGGCAGCCGTGGTCGACCGTTCGCGCAAAGTGTCGCTGCGACTGAATGGCGGCGTCGCCTTCCTGATGAAGAAGAACAAGGTCGACGTCATCTGGGGCGAGGCCAAGCTTTCGAAGCCAGGCGAGATCGTCGTCTCCAAGACGGCCAAGAAGCCGATGGAGCCGCAGCCGCCGGCGCCGAAGGGCGTCAAAGGCGAGGGCACCTACACCGCCAAGCACATCATCCTCGCCACCGGCGCCCGGCCGCGCGCGCTGCCCGGCATTGAGCCGGACGGCAAACTGATCTGGACCTATTTCGAGGCGATGGTGCCGAAGGAAATGCCGAAATCGCTGCTGGTGATGGGCTCCGGCGCCATCGGCATCGAATTCGCCTCCTTCTACCGCACCATGGGCGCGGAAGTGACCGTGGTCGAGCTGTTGCCGGCGGTGATGCCGGTCGAAGATGCAGAAGTCTCGAAATTCGCGCAAAAGCAGTTCGAGAAGCAAGGCATGAAAATCATCCTCGAAGCCAAGGTGACCAAGGTCGAGAAGGGTGCGAATTCCGTCACGGCGCATGTCGAGATGAAGGATGGCAAGGTCGAAAAAATCACCGCCGATCGGATGATCTCGGCCGTCGGCGTGCAGGGCAATATCGAGAACCTAGGCCTCGAGACGCTCGGCGTGAAGACGGATCGCGGTTGCGTCGTCGTCGATGGCTACGGCAAGACCAATGTTCCCGGGATTTACGCCATCGGCGATGTCGCCGGACCGCCGATGCTCGCGCACAAGGCCGAGCATGAGGGCGTGGTGTGCGTCGAAAAGATCGCCAACTTCCCCGGCGTGCATGCCACCGACAAGCTGAAGATCCCGGGCTGCACCTACTGCAACCCGCAGGTCGCTTCCGTCGGCCTGACCGAAGCCAAGGCCAAGGCCGAAGGCAAGGACATCCGCGTCGGCCGTTTCCAGTTCGGCGCCAATGGCAAGGCGATCGCGCTCGGCGAGGACCAGGGTTTCATCAAGACCATCTTCGACAAGAAGACCGGCCAGCTGCTTGGGGCCCATATGATCGGCGCCGAGGTGACCGAACTGATCCAGGGCTTTGTCGTGGCGATGAACCTGGAGACGACGGAAGAAGAGCTGATGCACACCATCTTCCCGCATCCGACGCTGTCGGAGATGATGAAGGAAAGCGTGCTCGACGCCTATGGGCGCGCGCTCAACGCATGATAAATTGTTGCCGCGAGACTCAGACGCATGCGCCGGAGGAACCTCGCGGCAAGGCAGTTCGTTTCCGGATGCATTTTCACCTGACACTGGAGGAGTTGGCATATGGACGTGAATGGCGTGGGCTGGATTGCGGCCATCATCATCGGCGGCCTGGCCGGGTGGCTGGCCGAGATGGTCATGAAGAGCAACACCGGCATCTTGATGAACATCATTATGGGCATTGTCGGCGCGGTGGTGCTCAACGCCATTCTCAGGGCTCTCAACATCGAGCCCTTCGGCGTCGGCTGGCTCGCTTATCTGATCACCGGCTTCATCGGCGCCTGTCTGCTGATCTTCGCCGGGCGGCTCATTCGCCGATAAAACGGCTCGCCGTTTTATCTCCTTCTTCAGACGCAATTCCGGACGGAAAACCGTGTCACACTTTTCCTGGAATTGCTCTGGATCCCCGCTATGCGAAAAAGGCTGTGGCGGCATGCGCCGCCGCGGCCTTTTTCTTTGCACCGAAAAGTCTTAAGTGACGTTCTAACGGCGAACACCGACGGGCGGACGCCAACAAGTCAGGTTTGAGATGGTCACTGTTCTCGACACGATCGCCAATGCGCCGCGTCTGCGGCACCCCGAAAAGGCGCACAAGCCCGACCAGGAGGTGCTGCGCAAGCCCGACTGGATCCGCGTCAAGGCGCCGGTGTCCAAGGGCTATGCCGAAACCCGCGAAATCGTGAAGTCGCACAAGCTGGTCACGGTGTGCGAAGAGGCCGGCTGCCCCAATATCGGCGAGTGCTGGGAAAAGAAGCACGCCACCTTCATGATCATGGGCGAGATCTGCACGCGCGCCTGTGCCTTCTGCAATGTCGCCACCGGCATTCCGACCGCGCTCGATGCCGATGAGCCGGCGCGCGTCGCGCATGCCGTCAAGCAGATGGGGTTGACCCATGTCGTCATCACCTCGGTCGACCGCGACGACCTTGCCGATGGCGGCGCACAGCACTTTGCCAAGGTCATCCGCGCCATCCGCGCGGCAACGCCCTTGACCACGATCGAAATCCTGACGCCCGACTTCCTTCGCAAGGACGGCGCGCTGGAGATTGTGGTGGCGGCCAAGCCCGATGTCTTCAACCACAATCTCGAAACCGTGCCGTCGAACTATCTGACGGTGCGGCCGGGTGCCCGCTATTTCCACTCGATCCGGCTCTTGCAGAGGGTCAAGGAGCTCGACCCGTCGATCTTCACCAAGTCCGGCATCATGGTTGGCCTTGGCGAGGAGCGGAACGAGATCCTGCAGCTGATGGACGATCTTCGCTCGGCCAATGTCGACTTCATGACCATCGGTCAGTATCTGCAGCCATCGAAGAAGCATCACCCGGTGATCCGCTTCGTCACGCCGGAGGAGTTCAACTCCTTCGCGACGATCGGCAAGACCAAGGGTTTCCTGCTGGTGGCGTCGAGCCCGCTGACGCGCTCCTCGCATCATGCCGGCGACGATTTCGCCAGGCTGCGGGCGGCGCGCGAGGCGCAGCTCAAAAAAGCCAGCTAATCCTGCTTTAATGCCGAAATTCGAAGCCACTCGCCGCGTTGCCCACACGCCGGAACAGATGTTTGCGCTGGTGGCCGATATCGAGACCTATCCTGAATTTCTGCCGCTGTGCGAGGCGCTGACGGTGCGCTCACGCAAGGAGCGTGACGGCCGCACCATTCTCGTTGCCGATATGAGCATCGGCTACAAGGCGATCCGCGAAACCTTTACGACGCAGGTACTGTTGAAGCCGGACGAGAACACCATCGATGTCAAATACATCGATGGGCCGTTCAAATATCTCAGCAATCTCTGGCGCTTCGATCCGGCCGACGGCGGCTGCGAGGTTCATTTCTTCATCGACTATGAATTCAAGAGCCGCATTCTCGGTGCACTGATGGGCACCATGTTCGACCGCGCCTTCCGCATGTTTTCCGAAGCGTTCGAGAAGCGCGCCGACGTCATCTACGGAACGACGCCCATCTCGTGAGTGTCGCCGAGCGCACGCAGGCCGATCTCCAGCGCATGCCTGACCGTCTCGCGGCGGATGAAGTCGCGGCCATTGTCGGCAAACATATTGAGCTCTGCAGCCACCGGCCCCCCCCTGAGCGCCACCCCGAACCAGACCAGACCGACCGGCTTTTCCGGCGAGCCGCCGCCCGGGCCGGCTATGCCGGTGACGGCAAGCACCAGCCCGGCGCGCGAGCGCGCCAGCGCACCCGCAGTCATCTCCAGAACCGTTTCGCGCGAGACAGCGCCATGCGCTTGAAGCGTGGCCGCCGAGACGCCGAGCATCTCCATCTTGGCTTCGTTGGAATAGGTGATGAGGCCGCGGTCGACCACGGCCGACGAGCCGGCAATGTCGGTGAGAGCGGCAATGATCATGCCGCCAGTGCAGCTTTCGGCGGTCGCCAACATGATGCCGCGCTGCTGGCAGGCCTGGAGCAGGGCGTTGGCGAGATCGCTATTGCTCATGCCGGCACGTCCCCGGGGAAGACGACGCTGGCGGTGGCGATGGCGGCAATGCCTTCCTCGCGGCCGACAAAGCCGAGTTTTTCATTGGTGGTCGCCTTGATCGAGATGCGATCGCCGGAAATGCCCAGCATTGCCGACAGCGCTTTCGTCATGGCCTCGCGATGCGGACCGACGCGCGGCGCTTCGCAGATCAGCGTGATGTCGGCATTGGCGATGCGCCCGCCGCGCGCGCGCACCAGCTTTGCCGCATGTTCGACAAAGATGCGCGATGCCGCACCTTTCCATTGCGGGTCGGAGGGCGGGAAATGCGTGCCGATGTCGCCGGCGCCGCAGGTGGCAAGCAGCGCGTCGGTCAGCGCGTGCAGGCCGACATCAGCATCCGAATGTCCCGACAGCTTTTTGCCGTGCGGAATGGCGACGCCGCACAAGGTGACATGGTCGCCAGGCTCGAAGGCATGCACGTCATAGCCGTTGCCGGTGCGGATGTCGGGAAAACGTTCGCCGGTAAGCCGCTGATCGGCCATCGCAATATCCCTTGCCCAGGTGAGTTTGACATTGTCCGGCGACCCCTGGACGATTTTGACCGGAATATGCGCCCATTCGGCGATCGCGGCATCGTCGGTGAAATCCGTCTTGCCGAGATGATGGGCCTTTTCGTGCGCCGCGAGCAGCGGCCAGAACGGAAAGCCTTGCGGCGTTTGTGCAGCATGAAGGCCTGCCCTCGGCACCGTCTCCTCGATCATGCCGGTGGCCGATTCGCGCTTCAGCGTATCGGCGACGGGCAGCGCTGGCAGCGCACCCTGGCGCTCGCCAATGGCCGCGATGGTCCGGTCGATGAGAGCCGCATCGACAAACGGCCGCACCGCATCGTGCACCAGGACACGGCCGGGCGCGTGCCCCCTCAGTTCGAGCAGTCCCAGCCGAACCGAGGCTTGGCGCGACTCGCCGCCGACTACGGCGATGACCCGCTCGCCATGCACGTCGGCTGCCTTGTCGAACAGCGCGCGGTCATCGGCGTGGATGGCGACGACAATTGGGCCAATCTCAGGATGCGCCAGGAATGTCTCCAGCGTGCGCGCAATAACGGCGCGGCCGCCGATGCGCTGATACTGTTTCGGCCCGTCGGCCTGTCCAGCGCGCGCGCCGCGGCCGGCGGCGACGATGACCACGCCGACCTTGTCTGTCGCCGGTCCGGCCAGTTTTTCGCTTGCTTCTGTCATGCCGAGAGGCTTAGTCGCGGCTCATGGCTAAGGCCAGCATTTTCCCAAATGCGCCGCAATGTGACGTCATTGCGCGTTGCACAATGCCTTTCTTATGGCTAGAGAATGTGCAGCAATCCGATATGCTTGGTTTTTGTGCATGCCTGAAGTAACAAAATTGGCTTTGCCGCTCGATGTCGGCGGCGTGACGATCCGCAACCGCGTGTTCCTTGCGCCGATGTCGGGAATAACGGACGAGCCGTTCCGGCAGCGCGCCTACGCGCATGGCGCAGGCCTGGTCGTGTCGGAAATGGTGGCGAGCGGCGAGCTTGCCAAGGGCAGGGCTGGCTGCGACCTGCGCATCCGTCATTCCGGGCTGCCTGTCCATATGGTTCAGCTTGCCGGCCGCGAGGCTGTGAACATGGCCGAGGGGGCGCGCATCGCTGCCGGCGAGGGCGCCGACATCATCGACATCAATATGGGCTGCCCGGCCAAGAAGGTGACCGGAGGCTATGCCGGTTCGGCGCTGATGCGCGATCTCGACCACGCGCTGTCGTTGATCGAGGCGGTGGTCGGCGCGGTGCAGCTGCCGGTCACGGTCAAGATGCGGCTCGGCTGGGACGAGAATGCGCTGAACGCGCCCACTCTGGCGCGCCGTGCTGAAGAGACCGGCGTCAAAATGGTGACGGTGCACGGCCGCACGCGCTGCCAGTTCTATCAAGGCAAGGCCGATTGGGGTGCGATCGCCCGAATCAAGGACGCCGTTTCGATCCCAGTCGTCGCCAATGGCGATGTCGGCTCGCCGGAAGAGGCTGCCGAAATCCTCGAACAGTCGGGCGCCGATGCGGTGATGATCGGCCGTGCGCATTACGGCGCGCCGTGGACGGCGGGTCGCATCGCGGCGACGGCTGCGGGCGAGGCGACCTCCGGCGTGCCGGAAAGCCCGCAAGCCATGGCCGACTACATGGCCGCCCATTACGAGGATATGCTGACGCTCTACGGCGTTGAAAGCGGCTTGCGCCAGGCGCGCAAGCATCTCGGCTGGTATCTCGACCGCCACGCCGCCGGCGTCACTGACGACCGGCGCAAAGCCATCCTCACCTCGTTCGAGCCTGCCCGCGTCATTGCCCTGCTGCGTGAGGTGTTTTCCGGCGAAGGCGAAGCCGCGCCCCTGCGGAGTGCCGCATGAACGCGCCTGCTGCACCGGGCACCGAGATGGCGGACGCCGCCCATATCGTGCTCAATACCATCCGCCGACCGGTGATCATGGTCGATCCGGACGGGTTCATCACCTACGCCAATGCCGACGCGGAGGACTTCTTCCGCTCCAGCGCGACCATGCTGGCGCGCAACACGCTGTCCAAGCTCATCCCGTTCGGCAGCCCGCTGTTACAACTGGTCGACCAGGTGCGCGAACGCCGCGCGCCGGTCAATGAATACCGTGTCGACGTGTCGTCGCCACGTCTCGGCATCGAGAAGGTTGTCGATCTCTACGTTGCCCCGGTGCCGGAATTCCCGGGCTCGATCGTGGTGATGTTCCAGGAGCGCTCGATGGCCGACAAGATCGACCGGCAGATGACGCATCGGGGTGCTGCACGTTCGGTCACCGGCCTTGCCGCCATGCTGGCGCACGAGATCAAGAATCCGCTGTCGGGCATACGCGGTGCGGCGCAGTTGCTCGAACTGTCGGCTTCCGACGAGGATCGCGCGCTGACCCGGCTCATCACCGACGAGACCGACCGCATCGTGTCGCTGGTCGACCGCATGGAGGTGTTTTCCGACGAGCGGCCGATCGACCGCTACCCCGTCAACATCCATGTCGTGCTGGACCATGTGAAGGCGATCGCCAAGAACGGTTTTGCCAAAAGAATCAGGATATTGGAGGACTATGATCCATCATTGCCTCCGGTTTTTGCCAACCGCGATCAACTGATCCAGGTGTTTCTCAACCTGGTCAAGAACGCTGCCGAGGCCATCGGCGGCGACCCGCAAGGCGAGATCGTGCTGTCGACCGCGTTCAGGCCCGGCATCCGTGTTTCCGTCCCGGGCACGCAGGACCGTGTGTCGCTGCCGCTGGAATTCTGCGTGCGCGACAATGGGTCGGGTGTTTCGGAAGACATCCTGCCGATCCTGTTCGACCCGTTCATCACCACCAAGCCGAACGGCTCGGGGCTCGGCCTGGCGCTTGTGGCGAAAATCGTCGGCGAGCATGGCGGCATCATCGAATGCGATTCGACGCCGCGCGGCACCACCTTCCGCATCCTGATGCCGGCCTGGAAAGAAGCACCGAACGACACTGCAGATGAAGGCGAAGGAGACCGCAAATGACGGTTCGCGGCAATATTCTCGTCGCCGACGACGATGCGGCCATCCGCACCGTGCTCAACCAGGCGCTGTCGCGCGTCGGCCATGAGGTGCGCGTCACCTCCAACGCCTCGACGTTATGGCGCTGGGTGGCGGCGGGCGAGGGCGATCTGGTCATCACCGACGTGGTCATGCCGGACGAAAACGCCTTCGACATGCTGCCGCGCATCAAGAAGGCGCGACCGGAACTTCCGGTCATCGTGATGAGCGCGCAGAACACCTTCATGACCGCGATTCGAGCTTCCGAAACAGGAGCTTACGAGTACCTGCCGAAGCCGTTCGACCTGACCGAGCTGCTCAGCATCGTCAACCGGGCGCTGTCCGAGCCGCGGCGGCCGAAAATCGATACGCGGCCGGACGAACAGCCTGACGCCATGCCGTTGGTCGGCCGCTCGGCCGCCATGCAGGACATCTACCGCATGCTGGCGCGTATGATGCAGACCGATTTGACGGTCATGATCTCGGGCGAGTCCGGCACCGGCAAGGAACTGGTGGCGCGCGCCCTGCATGAATACGGCCGTCGCCGCGGCGGTCCGTTCGTCGCCATCAACATGGCGGCGATCCCGCGCGATTTGATCGAATCGGAACTGTTCGGTCACGAGAAGGGCGCCTTCACCGGCGCGCAGAACCGCTCGACCGGCCGTTTCGAGCAGGCCGAGGGCGGCACGCTGTTCCTCGACGAGATCGGCGACATGCCGATGGAGGCGCAGACGCGGCTGCTGCGCGTGCTGCAGCAGGGCGAATACACCACGGTCGGCGGGCGTACGCCGATCAAGACGGACGTGCGCATCGTCGCCGCCACCAACAAGGATCTGCGCACGCTGATCAACCAGGGGCTTTTCCGCGAGGATCTGTTCTATCGCCTGAACGTCGTGCCGCTGCGGCTGCCGGGCTTGCGTGAGAGGTCGGAAGACATTCCCGATCTGGTGCGGCATTTCTTCAAGATCGGCGCCAGCGAAGGCTTGCAGACCAAGCGCATTTCGACCGGCGGCATCGAATTGATGAAGCGCTATCCCTGGCCGGGCAATGTGCGCGAATTGGAAAACCTGGTGCGCCGGCTTGCCGCGCTCTACTCGCAGGACGAAATATCCGCCGAGATCATCGAAGCCGAGCTGAAGACAGGCGAAAGGCCGGTCGTTCCCGGCGGCGGCAACCTGATCCCGGACGATCTGTCCATCGGCCAGGCGGTGGAGCACTTCCTGCAGCGCTATTTTGCCTCTTTCGCCGGCGAATTGCCGCCGGCCGGCCTCTATCAGCGCATCCTGTCCGAGGTCGAATATCCGTTGGTGCTGGCTTCCATGACGGCAACGCGCGGCAACCAGATCAAGGCGGCCGAATTGCTGGGTTTGAACCGCAACACGCTGCGCAAGAAGATTCGCGAACTCGGGGTCAACGTCTACAAATCGTCGAGATCGTGAGCGCCTACCGCTCGAAGTGACGCGTGGTCATCCCCTTTTCAGGGGATCGGCTGCCGAAAGTTTCCCTCGCGGCCACACTTGTTGCATAATCGCCACAATGCGTTGCATACATCCGACGCAATCACTGGCTCTTAGACGGCGACATGGCTTCGCAGGCTCTTACATCAAACGAACCGCTTTTCAGCAGACCCGGCGGAAGGGATGGACGCCGGCTGCTTGCGCTGCCCGGCGTTGTCGCAATCGCCGGTGCGCTGGTTACGGCGGCAATCTCATTTGCGATCCTCGTCGGCGCGACGCCGATCACACCGGACGCAACCACGACGCTGACGCTGATTGCGGTCAACGCCGTGTTCGTGCTTGCGCTGATCGCCCTGGTTGGCCGCGAGGTGCATCGCATCGTCATGGCGCGCCGGCACGGCAAGGCGGCATCGCGGCTGCATGTGCGCATCGTGGCGATGTTTGCGCTGGTCGCCGCCATCCCCGCCATCATGGTGGCCATCATTGCCTCGATCACGCTCGATATTGGCCTCGACCGCTGGTTCGAGATCCGCACCAAGACGATCGTCAACTCGTCGCTGTCGATCGCCGATGCCTATGTGCAGGAAAATGCTCGCAATCTTCAGGGCACGACGCTGTCGATGGCCTACGATCTCGACGCGTCACGCACGCTTTACGGCCTCGATCGAACCGGCTTTCTCGACCTGATGAACAAGGAAGCCGTGGGCAGGACCCTGGCGCACGCGGCGCTGATCAAGCCGGATGGCTCCTTCGTCATGAGCGCCAAGACCGACACCAATTTCGCCATGCCGGAGCCGCCGGAAGGGGCCGTGGCGAGTGCGGCCGACGGCAAACCGGTGCTGATCGAGCCGAAGACGCGCAACATCATGGGCGCCATCGTCAAATTGCGGGAGATCGAAGGCCTCTACCTCTACACCATTCGCCTCGTCGATCCCGAGGTGATCAAGGCGCGGCAGATCGTCCAGTCCAACACCGCGGAATATCGCGGCCTGGAAGCGAACAGGCGGACCTCGCAGGTGGCGTTCGCGCTGCCCTATCTGTCGCTGACGCTGATCATCATCCTGTCGGCCATCTGGACCGGTATAGCGGTGGCAGATCGCCTGGTGCGGCCCATCCGCCAGCTCATCGGTGCCGCGGACGAGGTTGCCACCGGCAATCTCGACGTCGCCGTGCCAGTGCGGCCTTCCGACGGTGACGTCGCCTCGCTTGGCGATACGTTCAACAAGATGCTGCTGGAGCTGAAATCGCAGCGCAACGAGATCCTGTCGGCCAAGGATTTGATCGACGAGCGGCGGCGTTTCTCGGAAGCGGTGCTGGCCGGCGTCACCGCCGGCGTCATCGGCGTCGATCCCTATGGCATCGTCACCATCGTCAACAAGTCGGCCGAAACGATGTTGGCCATATCGGCCACGGCAGCGCTCGGGCAGAACCTGTCGGCCGTGCTGCCGCATGTCGGCCGCGTCTTCGAGATCGGCCGCAAATCCGGCAAGCCGGTCTATCGCGAGCAGGTCACCTTCTACCGCACCGGCGCCGAGCGCACCTTCAACGTGCAGATTACCATCGAGGCCGGCGATGACGGCTCGGAGGAGAAATCCTACGTGGTGACGGTCGACGACATCACCGATCTGGTCCAGGCGCAGCGCTCCTCGGCCTGGGCGGACGTGGCACGGCGCATTGCGCATGAAATCAAGAACCCGTTGACGCCAATCCAGCTCTCGGCCGAGCGCATCAAGCGCCGTTTCGGCAAGGTCATCACCGAGGACCGCGAGATTTTCGATCAGTGCACCGACACCATCATCCGGCAGGTCGAGGACATCGGCCGCATGGTCGACGAATTCTCCGCTTTCGCCCGCATGCCGAAGCCCGAGATGAAGGCCATCGATCTGCGCGAATCATTGCGCGAGGCCTCGTTCCTGGTCGAGGTGAGCCGTGCCGACATCGCTTTCGAACGCGTCTTCGGCAACGAGCCGCTCAAGGGCACTTTCGACAGCCGGCTGATGGCGCAAGCTTTCGGCAACGTCATCAAGAACGCCGCCGAAGCGATTGACGGACTGGAACAAAAAGACGGTTCGCACGGCATAATCCGGATTCAAGCTGCCCGGCAGAATGGCGCGATCAGAATCGACGTCATCGACAATGGCAAAGGCCTGCCGCGCGAGAATCGCCAAAGGCTGCTCGAGCCCTATATGACGACGCGCGAGAAGGGCACTGGGCTCGGCCTCGCCATCGTCAAGAAGATCGTGGAGGACCATGGCGGGCGGCTCGAACTGCACGATGCGCCTGCGGACTTCCACGGTGGACGCGGCGCGATGATCTCGATCATCCTGCCACCCGCTGCCGCAACCGCGCCGCCACGCGGTCAAGGCGAAACTGAACTCGAACGAGAAACTGAAAAGGTCGGTAATGGCGTCTGATATTCTCATCGTCGATGACGAGGAAGACATCCGTGAACTCGTCGCGGGCATACTGAGCGACGAGGGGCATGAAACCCGCACGGCATTCGATGCCGACAGTGCGCTGGCGGCAATCGCCGACCGGGCGCCGCGGCTGATTTTCCTCGACATCTGGCTGCAGGGCTCGCGCCTGGACGGGCTGGCGCTGCTCGACGAGATCAAGACGATGCATCCGAGCCTGCCGGTGGTGATGATCTCCGGCCACGGCAATATCGAGACGGCAGTGTCGGCCATCCGCCGCGGCGCCTATGATTTCATAGAGAAGCCATTCAAGGCCGACCGCCTGATCCTGATTGCCGAGCGGGCGCTCGAAACCTCCAAACTGCGGCGCGAGGTCTCCGACCTCAAGCAGCGCAGCGGCGAGACCTTCGATCTGATCGGCATGTCGTCGGCGATGAGCCAGTTGCGCCAGACCATCGAGCGCGTCGCGCCGACCAACAGCCGCGTCATGATCATCGGTCCGTCCGGTTCGGGTAAGGAGCTCGCCGCGCGCGCCATCCATACGCTGTCGGCGCGCAAGGGCGCGCCGTTCGTGACGCTGAGTGCGGCCAACATCACGCCCGAACGCATGGAGATCGAGCTGTTCGGCACCGAATCCAACGGCACCGAGCGCAAGGTCGGCGCGCTGGAGGAGGCCCACCGCGGCATTCTCTACATCGATGAAGTCGCCGACATGCCGCGCGAGACGCAAAACAAGATCCTGCGCGTGCTGGTCGAGCAGCAGTTTGAGCGGGTCGGCGGCACCAAGCGGGTCAAGGTCGATGTGCGCATCATTTCCTCGACCTCGCAGAACCTGGAAGCGATGATCGCCGACGGTCGTTTTCGCGAGGATCTCTATCACCGTCTGGCGGTGGTTCCGGTCACGGTGCCGGGCCTGGCCGAGCGGCGTGAGGACATTCCCTATCTCGTCGACAATTTCATGAAGCAGATTGCGCGTCAGGCCGGCATCAAGCCGCGCCGAATCGGCGACGACGCGCTTGCCGTGCTGCAGGCGCACAACTGGCCGGGCAATGTCCGCCAGCTGCGCAACAATGTCGAACGGCTGATGATCCTGGCGCGCGGCGACGATGTCGATTCACCGATCACCGCCGACCTGTTGCCATCCGAGATCGGCGATGTCATGCCGCGTACGCCGAACCAGTCCGACCAGCACATCATGGCGCTGCCGCTGCGCGAAGCCCGCGAACAGTTCGAGAAGGACTATCTGATCGCCCAGATCAACCGGTTCGGCGGCAACATCTCGAAGACGGCGGAATTCATCGGCATGGAGCGCTCCGCGCTGCACCGCAAGCTGAAGTCGCTGGGGGTCTGATCCCCATTGTTGTTGGGCCAGCACGCTCTGGCCTATGCAATTGCCGGTTACGGCAGCGGCGGAATCGCCTAAAAATACCGGGACTTTTCTGAGGGATCACTGAATGCCGCGCATTGCCTATGTGAACGGGCGCTATGTCGCCCATGCCGACGCTGCCGTGCATATCGAGGATCGCGGCTACCAATTCGCCGACGGCGTCTACGAGGTCTGCGAGGTGGCTCAAGGCTTTATCGTCGACATGCCGCGCCATCTTGCACGGCTGAACCGCTCGCTCAGCGAACTGTCGATCGACTGGCCGGTTACCAAGGGCGTGCTGCCGCTTCTCCTGCGCGAAGTCGTGCGGCGCAATCAGGTCGTCAACGGCCTGGTCTATGTCCAGGTGACGCGCGGTGTTGCCAGCCGCGACTTCGTTTTCCCGGCCGATACACTGTCGTCGCTGGTCATTACGGCCAGAAAAGCCGACCCGGCGGCAGCCGCAAAGCGGGCTGAGACCGGCATCAAGGTCATCACCGTGCCGGAAAACCGCTGGGACAGAGTCGACATCAAGAGCACCGGCCTGCTGCCCAATGTGCTGGCCAAGCAGAAGGCCAAGGAGGCCGGCGCGCAGGAAGCCTGGTTCGTCGATACAGAAGGCAACGTCAAGGAAGGCGGCTCGTCGAATGCCTGGATCGTGACCCGGGACGGCGTTCTGGTGACCCGGCCGGCCGAGCACGGCATCCTGCGCGGCATCACCCGCACCACCATGTTCGAGGTGGCGGCCAAGCTCGGTTTGAAGATCGAGGAGCGGGGTTTTTCGGTCGCCGAGGCCAAGGCGGCGCGCGAAGCTTTCATCAGTTCGGCAACGACAATCGCCATGCCGGTGGTGGCAATCGACGGCGCCGCGGTCGCCAATGGCCATCCCGGCTCAATAACACTTTCATTGCGGCAAGCCTTTTTTGACGTTGCGGAAAAAAGTCCAGCCTGATAACCGCACAGACGGACTGCACATCAATATATCTCGTTCTGGTTGTCGTTACTGACGGCAAGGGGGTGTTTGCAAGCTTGACACGTGCCCGCTAATTTGGCGCATTGGCCTGCAAACCGAAGGGGATCGGCGAAAGACAAGAACAATGGCGGAACGATCGCAAAACCTTCAGGACCTGTTCCTGAATTCTGTTCGCAAGAGCAAAAATCCACTCACCATCTTTCTCATCAACGGCGTCAAGCTGACCGGCGTGGTCACTTCCTTCGACAATTTCTGTGTTCTGCTGCGCCGCGACGGCCACTCCCAGCTCGTCTACAAGCATGCCATTTCCACGATCATGCCGAGCCAGCCGGTTCAGATGTTCGATGGCGAGGAAAGCCAGGGCGCCTGATTGGCACGTGAGAAAGACGCGGGCCGCAGCGTCCGCGGGAAACCAGCGCATCGCCCCGGGACGGAAGCCAATGGTCCGACCCGGGCGGTTGTCATTGTGCCGGTGCTTACCCGGCACCAGCGCAGCGATGACGAAACAAACCGTCCACGGCTGACGCGTTCGGCGGACGCGCGCCACGACGAAGCGGTCGGCCTTGCCCGCGCCATCAACCTCGATCTGATCCACACGGCGGTGGTGACCGTCAACGACCCGCGCCCGGCAACCTTGCTCGGCAGCGGCAAGGTCGCAGAGTTCGCCGAGATCGTCAAAGAGGGTCACGCGGAGGTGGTCATCGTCGACCATCCGCTGACGCCGGTGCAGCAGCGCAATCTCGAGAAGGAATTCAACGCCAAGGTGCTGGACCGCACCGGGTTGATCCTAGAGATTTTTGGCGAACGCGCGCGGACCAAGGAAGGCACGCTGCAGGTCGAGCTTGCCCATCTCAACTACCAGAAGGGCCGCCTGGTGCGGAGCTGGACCCACCTTGAACGCCAGCGCGGTGGCGCCGGCTTCCTCGGCGGCCCCGGCGAAACCCAGATCGAGTCGGACCGGCGGCAGTTGCAGGAAAAGATCATCAAGCTCAAGCATGAGCTGGAAACGGTGCGCCGCACCCGCGACCTGCACCGCGCCAAGCGCAAGAAGGTGCCGTTCCCGGTGGTGGCGATCGTCGGCTACACCAATGCCGGCAAGTCGACGCTGTTCAACCGGCTGACCGGAGCCGACGTGCTGGCCGAAGACATGCTGTTTGCCACGCTCGACCCGACGCTGCGCCGCGTGCGGCTGCCGCACGGCACGCCGATCATCCTGTCGGACACGGTCGGCTTCATTTCCGACCTGCCGACGCATCTGGTCGCCGCCTTCCGCGCCACGCTGGAAGAGGTGGTCGAGGCGGACCTGGTCATCCATCTGCGCGATATCTCCGATCCGGACACAGCCGCGCAAGCCGAGGATGTCGAACGCATCCTGGCCGATCTCGGCGTCGACGCCGGCGATACCAAGCGTGTCGTCGAGGTGTGGAACAAGGTCGACCTGCTCGACGACGGCAACCGTGAGCGCCTGCTTGCCGATGGCGCCGACAGCAACAAGGCGCCGCCGATCGCCATCTCGGCCATCACCGGTGAGGGCATCGATGCGCTGAAGGCGCTGACCGAGACCAGGATGTCGGGCGAACTGGAAGCGCTGACGGTGACGGTCGAGCCGGCGCAATTCGGCCTCGTCGACTGGCTCTACCGCAATGGCGATATCGTCTCGCGGGTAGACAATGAGGATGGCAGCGCGACCATCGCGCTCAAGGCCACGCACACAGCCCGGCAAGAGATCGAAAGCCGATTGCACCGCAAAAACAGAGCGTAAGCCTGCTTACGTCTTGCCCTTGGCCTGCTGCCAGAGCGCTTCCATCTCATCCAGCGTGGCCTTTTCCAGCGTGCTTCCCGACGCATCGATCGCGCGCTCGACATAGTGGAAGCGCGAGCGGAATTTTTCATTGGTGCCGCTGAGGGCAGCTTCGGAATCTAGCTTGAGGTGACGGCCCAGATTGACTACGGCAAACAGCATGTCGCCGAATTCGTCCTTGATCTCGGCCGTTTCGCCCTTGGCCAGCGCCTCGCGCAACTCGCCGATCTCTTCCTCGATCTTGTCGAGGATGGGGGTCGCCTCGCTCCAGTCGAAGCCGACCCGGGCTGCCTTCTCCTGCAGTTTCAGGGCCCGGGTTAGGGCGGGCAGGGCGACCGGCACGCTGTCCAGAAACCCCTTGCCATTGTCTTCCGGGTCGAGGCCGCGGGCGAGCCGGGCGCTTCGCTTTTCAGCCTTCTCCTCAGCCTTGATCTTTTCCCACATGCCCTTGGCCATGCCGGCGCTGCGCGCCTCCTCGTCGCCGAAGACATGCGGATGGCGGCGGATCATCTTGGTGGTGATGGCCTCAACCACATCGCCGAAGGCGAAGTCGCCCGTCTCCTGCGCCATCTGCGCGTGGTAGACCACCTGCAGCAGGAGATCGCCGAGTTCATCGCGCAGATCGTCGAGGTCGCCGCGCGCTATGGCGTCGGCGACTTCGTAGGCCTCCTCGATCGTATAGGGCGCGATGGTCGAGAAATCCTGCTCGATGTCCCAGGGACAGCCGGTCTTCGGCGCCCGCAGCGCGGCCATGATCTCGATCAGTCGGGAGATGTCTTTGGATGGCGTCATGCGGCGAATGCTATCCCGCTCCCCGTCGCTCGGCCAACGCTGTCAGCCGGTAGCCTAGCCTTGTCCACAGCCGAGCCGTATCAGTCGAGCACCGAGACAACCGCCTTGGCGAGATCGTCCATACCGTCCTCGGGCAGGCCGGCGACGTTGATTCGGCTGTCGCCAACCATGTAGACGCCGTACTCGGCCCGCAGCCGTTCGACCTGCGCCTCGGTGAGGCCAAGCCTTGAAAACATGCCGCGATGGCTGGCAATGAAATCGAAGCGGTCGGAATTGGATTGCCGGCGCAGTGCTTCGGCGAACTGGACGCGCAGTCTCAGCATGCGCAGCCGCATTTCCTCGAGCTCCGCCTCCCAATCGGCGCGAAGGCCATCGTCTTCCAGCACCATGCGCACGGCCGCCGCGCCATGGTCCGGCGGCATCGAATACATGGCACGCGCCGCCGCCAGCATCTGGCTCATCGCCACATCGGCCTCGGCACTGTTCCTGGCCAGGATCATCGCCGCGCCGACGCGGTCACGGTAGACGGCAAAGTTCTTCGAGCAGCTCGAGGCAACGACCATTTCCGGCACCTTCGAGGCCAGCAGGCGCAGACCGGCGGCATCGGCATCGAGGCCCTCGCCAAAGCCCTGATAGGCAATGTCGACAAAGGGCAACAGCCCGCGCTCGACGACGAGGTCGGTGACCTTGGCCCATTGCGCGGCGTCGAGATTGGCGCCGGTCGGGTTGTGACAGCAGCCGTGCAGCAGCACGATGTCGCCGGCCTCGGCTGTACCCAGCGCCGCCAGCATGTCGTCGAAACGCACCGCCCCGGAAGCCGCATCGAAATACGGATAGTCGCGCACCTTGAGGCCGGCGCCGCGCATCACCGGCGGGTGGTTCGGCCAGGTCGGGTCCGACAGCCAGACGGTCGCGTCGGAGCGGGTCCGCTTCAAAAGCTCGGCCACCAGCCGTAGCGCGCCGGAGCCGCCCGGCGCCTGCGCCGCGCGAATGCGCGTCATGTCGGCTGCGGGGCCGAAGGCCAGCTTGACCATCGCCGTGTTGAAGCCGGTGTCGCCGGGAAGACCGAGATAGGTCTTGGTGTCCTGGCCCTGCAACAGCCGCTTCTCGGCCTCGCGCAAAGCGCGCATGACCGGCGTCTTGCCGTCGCGGTCCTTGTAGACGCCGACGCCGAGGTCGATCTTGCCGGGGCGCGGATCAGCGCGATAGAGGCCGATCAGGGCGATGATCTTATCGGCGGGAGCAGGCTGCAGTGTTTCGAACATGGAGAGCGTTTCCGGTGGCGGCGGATTGATACGCAAATCGGGCGGGCTTCGCCAGCGCTTTCCTATGCACCAGACCGGAAAGCCGGGTGAGGACCATCGTCGGCGCCTGAATCGCGCCTACACGTTCCTGT
Organism: Mesorhizobium sp. P2_B5; assembly: GCF_056404775.1. Lineage (NCBI taxonomy): Bacteria > Pseudomonadati > Pseudomonadota > Alphaproteobacteria > Hyphomicrobiales > Phyllobacteriaceae > Mesorhizobium > Mesorhizobium sp. P2_B5. The sequence goes on from NZ_JBFUDJ010000003.1 coordinate 82,970, forward strand.
CACATGGGCGTAGTTTGAATAGCTTAGCCGGGACGGACAAAGCGTTGCGGCGAAAGGACAATGATGAGCCAGCAAGACAAATTCGATCTCGCCATTGTCGGCGCCGGCATTGTCGGTCTAGCGCATGCGCTCGCTGCCGTCCGCCGCGGCCTTTCCGTCGTCGTCATCGACCGTGACGCGCAGGCCAACGGCGCCTCGGTGCGCAATTTCGGCTTCGTCACGGTGAGCGGCCAGGAACGCGGCCAGGTGTGGCGGCGTGCCATGCGCTCGCGCGACATCTGGCTGGAAGTGGCCGGGCCGGCCGGCATCGACATCCTCCAGCGCGGCACGATTGTCGTCGCGCGTCGTCCCGAGGCGCGCAGCGTCGTCGAAGCGTTCCTGCAGACCGAAATGGGCGAGGGATGTTCGCTGCTCGAACCGGACGATTTGCGCCGCCAATACCCACAGCTTGCCGGGCAGGACTTTGCCGGCGCCCTGTGGAGCCCGCACGAGGTACGTGTCGAATCGCGTGAGGCAATTCCGCGCCTTGCTGCATTCCTCGCCGAACAGCACGGCGTCGAGTTCCGGCGCGAGACGGCAGTGCGCGCCATCGAGCCGCCAGCCATCGAGACAAGCCGCGGCACAGTTCGCGCGGACAAGGTGATTGTCTGCCCCGGCGACGATCTGGCAACGCTCTATCCCGAGCGTATTGCGCTCTACGGCGTCCGGCGCTGCAAATTGCAGATGATGCGCCTTGCCGATCCCGGCTTCCGGATTCCATCTCCGGTGATGTCGGATCTCGGGCTTGCGCGCTATTCCGGCTTCGGCGCCCTGCCTGAAGCCACGGCCTTGCGGCGCCGGCTCGAGAGCGATCAGCGCCACGCGCTGGACAATGGCGTGCACCTGATCGTCGTGCAGAGCGCCGACGGCACTTTGGTGGTCGGCGATTCGCACCATTACGCGGCGACGCCCGACCCGTTCGCCTCGGAGCGGGTCGACGAAATCATCCTGGAAGAGTTCAGCGCTGTCTTCGGCGGTACGCCGCCGCGGGTGCTGGAACGCTGGACCGGCATCTATGCCTCGGCCGCCGACCAAACGATGTTTGCCGACTGTCCACAGGAGAATGTGCGCATGGTGATGATCACCAGCGGCACCGGCGCCTCGACGTCGTTCGCCATCGCCGAAGAGGTGATCGACGAACTCTTCGGTTCAACCACTGCAGACGCCAGAAAGATCGCCTGATGACCCCCCAGCACCTGCTTCGCGCCGTCGTTTTCGACTGGGCCGGCACCGTTGTCGATCATGGCTCGCTGGCGCCGATGGGCGTCTTCGTCGAATCGTTCCAGGAATTCGGCGTTGCCATCAGTATCGAGGGAGGCGCGCGGACCGATGGGCATGGCCAAGCGCCCGCACATTGCCACGCTGATGGCGCTGCCGAGGATCTCGGCCGCCTGGGCCAAACAGCAAGGGCATGCGCCGACCGAGGCCGACATCGACGCCGTCTACGACGTCTTCGTGCCGAAAAACCGGGCGGTCGCGGCTCGCTTTTCCGATGTCATTCCCGGCGTCGCCGACGTGGTCGCCACGCTGCGCGCGCACGGCCTCAAGATCGGCTCGACCACCGGCTACACACGCGACATAATGGCCGAGATCCTGCCGGGGGCGGCCGCGCACGGTTTTGCGCCGGATTGCCTGGTTTGCACCGGCGATACGCCGGACGGCAGGCCGACGCCGTTCATGCTGTGGAAGGCGCTGACCGAACTCGGCGTCTATCCCCCATGGCTCAGCGTCAAGGTCGACGACACCGAGGTCGGCATTGCCGAAGGCATCAACGCCGGAGCCTGGACAGTCGGCGTGTCGGTCACCGGCAACGTCTTCGGCCACACACTGGCGGAAACGCAGGCAATGGCGCCGGAAGTTTTCCGCACCAAGCGCGCCGAAGCCTCGGCCAGGCTCAGTGCCGCAGGCGCACACTATGTCGTAAACGGGGTTGCCGATCTGCTGCCGGTCATTGCGGTAATCGAGGGCAGGCTTCGGCGCGGCGAACGGCCCTGACGGAGCAGCCGCCAAGCAGTCAATCCGTCGCCAGCAGGCGGACGTCGGGAGATGGGCGTTGCGAGGCCGGACTTTGGCACCCATGCGACCAACCAAAAGTTTTTTTGCGGCAATGGATTAAAGTTCGCGCCTGTTCCGTAAACAGGGCATGAAACGATCGATGCCACGCTTCGATATAGTTGGACAGCTGGGTTCGCTGCGGCGCTATGCACGTTCGCTGACGCGCGACAGCAGTGACGCCGAGGACCTGGTGCATGACGCGCTGGTGCGCGCCTATGAGCGGCGCGGCACATTCCGTTCCGGCGGCAATTTGCGGGCATGGCTGCTGTCGATCGTCCACAACGCCTTCATCGACAAGATGCGCTCGCGCCGTTCGGAAGCGGCGCGCGTCGAGCAGGCCGGCTATCTCACCGATGCCAGCACGCCGGCGCCGCAGGAACATTCCGTGCGTCTGGCGCAGGTGCGCGAAGCTTTTTTCGGCCTGCCGGAAGAACAGCGTTCGGCACTACATCTGGTCGCCATCGAGGGCCTTTCCTACCAGGAGGCTGCCGACGCCAGCGGGGTGCCGCTGGGCACGCTGATGTCGCGCATCGGCAGGGCGCGCGCGGCGCTGCGCTCGATGGAGAGCGCTCTCCCTTCGCCGGCCAAGAACCATCTGAGAATCGTGGGAGACCCGTCATGACCGATCTGTTGCGGGACCCGGTGACCGATACCGATCTCGACGCCTATGTCGACGACCAGCTCGATGTCGGCCGCCGCATCGAGGTCGAAGCGTTTCTGTCGGCTCGTCCGGAGGCAGCGGCGCGGGTGATGTCCGATTTGAGGACGCGCGACGAGTTGCGCCTCGCGCTGGCCGCTTCCACAGGGATGGCGCGGCCGGCGACGACTGAAGTCGCGCGCCGGCTGGGTAGGGGGCTGGCCAGTCGCCGCGTCTTCGCCGTGCTGCAACGAGCGGCCGCGGTCGCCGTCTTTGTCGGCGCCGGCTGGCTGGCGAACGGGCTGTTCGGGCCGCTGCTGGTGACCAAGGTGGTAGCTTCGCCGACGCCGCCCGCCTATGTCGAAGAAGCGATCCGGGCGCACAGGACGACACTCATGCGCGAGGCGATGCCCTCGCAGCTCGAGGCGCCGAACTACAATGCCGATGAGATTCGCGCCGCGACCGCGATCGTCATGCCGTCGCTGCCGAAAGACTGGAAGATCCGCGACGTGCAGATCTATCCGTCGCGGTTCGGGCCAAGCGTCGAGGTGGCGCTGGAGACGAAGGACATGGGGCTGGTCTCGCTGTTTGCGATCCGTCCCGGAACCTTCGACGTGGTCAAGCCGGCAATAGCGCCCTCGGGCGACATTTCCTCGGCCTATTTCCAGATCGGCGAGGTCGCCTACGCGGTCGTTGCGCGCAGCGATGTCCATGACCTCGACCGTGCCGCCGAAACGCTCGCCAAAACGCTTTACTGAGACTTCATATAAGGAGAACCCGCATGAATACCCCTGATCTCGGCTATCGCATGGGCGCTGGCGCCCGCGCCGGCGCCGTCTATGACGAAGGCCTGCGCAGCCACATGCTGCGCGTCTACAACTATATGGGTATCGGCCTCGTCGTTACCGGCCTCGTCGCCTTCATGGTCGCCTCGACGCCGGCTCTCTACGTGCCGATCTTTTCCAGCCCGTTGAAATGGGTGGTGATGCTGGCGCCGCTCGCCTTCGTGCTGCTGTTCTCGTTCAAGATGCAGACGATGTCGGCGGCCAGCGCCCAGGCGATGTTCTGGGCCTTCTGCGCCGTGATGGGCCTGTCGCTGGCTTCGGTGTTCCTGGTTTTCACCGGCACCAGCATCGCGCGCACCTTCTTCATCACCGCCACCATGTTCGGCGCCACCAGCCTCTACGGCTACACGACCAAGCGTGACCTGACCCAGTTCTCGTCGTTCCTGATCATGGGCCTGATCGGCGTGGTGATCGCCAGCGTCGTCAACATCTTCCTCGGCTCGACTGCGCTGCAGTTCGCCATCTCGGTGATCGGTATCGCCGTGTTCGTCGGCCTGACCGCCTGGGACACGCAGACGATCAAGGAACAGTATGCGGAGAATTTCGATGCGGAGTCGCAGCAGAAACTCGCCGTCTTCGGCGCGCTGTCGCTCTACCTGAACTTCGTCAACATTTTCCAGCTGTTGCTGAATTTCACCGGCGAACGCGAATAGTCCGGACCGTAGCAGGCAACAATCTCGATCTCGCAGTGGCCGGGGAACCCTCCGGCCACTGTTGTTTTGCGTAGAGTCATTCATCGCGGCTCTGTGAAGAGTGCAGTGTTCCTGCCGCCCTTTGAGTCCACGCGGGCTTTTGCTAGCCTGCCGGCTGCACGCAGCTCTCCGCGGGGACGCATGGAACAAGCAACGCTTCACGGCGATGGCATCTCGGCAACCATCGTCGGGCAGGGGGCTGAACTGGTCTCCTTGCGCAACGCCGAGGGCCTGGAGCTTTTGTGGCAGGCCGGACCGGAATGGCGGCGGCATTCGCCGGTGCTGTTTCCGATCGTCGGCCGGCTGAAGGGCGACCAACTGCGCCATCGCGGCCAGTTCTATCCGCTGAGCCAGCACGGCTTCGCTCGAGACAAGCCGTTTGCTTGGGCTGAGACGGGTCCCCGGTCTTGCACCCTGGTGCTGACCGACGATGCCGACACCCGTGCGCGCTATCCCTTCGCGTTTCGCCTGGCGGTCACCTACACGATGGAGCGCCGGCGGCTCGATATTTCCTTCGACATTACTAACACCGGCGACGAGACGCTGCCGGCCTCGGTCGGGGCGCACCCTGCCTTCAACTGGCCACTGCAGGCGGACCTCGCCAAGACCGACTACCACCTGACCTTCGCCCAGGACGAGCCGGCGCCGATCCGCCGGCTGAAGGATGGCCTGATGCTGGCAGCACCCCAGCCGACGCCCATCGAAGGCAAGACGCTGGCGCTCTCCGAACGGCTGTTCGATGCAGACGCCGTGATCCTCGACCGGCCGGCCAGCGCGAGCGTGCATTATGCCGCCGCGCACGGTCCGGCGATCGAGGTGGCGTGGCAAGGCTTTAAGGAGTTGGGCATTTGGTCGAAACCGGGCGGCGCGCCGTTTCTGTGCATCGAACCCTGGCACGGCCTTGCCAGCCCCGTCGATTTTGACGGCGAGTTCGCCGACAAGCCGGGCGTGATGCTGATCGCGCCTGGAGAGAAGCGTGTGCTGAGCTACCAGGTAAAGCTGACATCTACCTTGCCTCCAGGCGCCTTGAAATTCCCTGAATGATCAGGAGTATAGCTCCGACGGATAGTCCGTTCGGGAGGGCCGGCGGATGCCTGGATGCTTGAAGTTGGTGGCAGCGACGCTGGCCGTGCTGTTTGTCTTTCCTGTTGCAGCAGCCGATATCGATCGGGCCAGCCTTTATCGCGCGCAATCGGTGACCAGCGGCACTGGCGAGGAGAACCGGGCCTGGGGCCTGGCGCCGTGCCTTGAAGAGGTGCTGGTCAAGGTTTCCGGCGACCCGCGGCTGATCGGTGATCCGCGTGTGACGGAGATCAGCCGGCACGCAGCCGACTATGTCACTGATATCGACTACCGGGACCTTCTCAACAACCGTCCGCTACATGACGAGCAGGGCACCCATGACCGGCCAAAATACATCACCGCCGATTTCGCTCCGGACAAGATCGATGCCTTGCTGGCGTCGCTCGGGCGCAAACCGTGGCCGTTGCCGCGGCCGGCAATCGTCGCAAGGCTCGACGTAAAGCCGATGAAAGGCGACGGCTTCACGCTGGCGCGCGACGGCGGCGGCGAGCTCGAGGCGGATATGCGCGGCGCACTGGCGGCCGCCGCAAACCGGACCGGCTTGCCGCTGGAACTTCCCAAACCGCAGGACGTCGTGCTTGCCGACGTGACGCAAACACTGGGCGGCGATGCTGTGCTTGCCGGCACTTTGGCATGGCGCCAGGAAGCGCTGGGCTGGGTCGGCGACTGGCGGCTCGGCTTCAAAGGCAAGGAGTATCGCTGGCATGTGCGCGGCGTCAGCTTCGACGACGCGTTCCGCAACGCCGTGCGCGGGACGCTGCAAATCCTGTCGAGCAACGGAGAGCCGGAGGCCGTCACGCCGCACTGATCGACGCGCTTTCCTCGGTGCGAAGGGCGGTCCATTGCGGACATGAGTTAGCCAGTGCACATTTGGTTCTTGCATTGCCTTCTGGAGGAACAATGCTGCCGAAATTCTCCTCGCGGGCAGGGTTCCTTGTCGGCCTCGGCATCACGCCCATCGCCTTCTTCCTGGCACTCTATTCAGCCGGCTCAGGGCATGGAGACTATGTGCTGGCGCGACTTCTCTATCCGATTCCCATGCTGGCAACGCTTTTGACCGACACAACCATCACCGGCCTTTCCATCGGATTGGCTGCGCTGCAGTTTCCTGCCTATGGGGCATTTGTTGCGGGCGCCAGCAGCTCCAGATGGCTGGCCCTTGGTGTCTTTCATCTTGTTGCAATCGCAGCCGCCTTCAGCGGGACTCTAGCGAGTTTTTCGGGATGAAATCGCCAACTTTCGCGATGGCCGCTTATCCCGGCGCGAGGCCATCAAGCAGGAAGCCGAGGCCCTTGCGGAAGGCGCCATCCCAATCGTCGTCCAGCAGCAGGTGGGAGCGCCCGATCGTCGGGTAGGGGCCGCTAAGATGCTCAAGCCGCTGCTGCGCGGCGGCCCTGTCTTCCTCCGAGACGTCGAAGCTCGCCCGGGTGATGGTGGCACCCATCACATAGTTCCAGAGCGACCATATTGCCGCGTTCAGATCCGCGTCCGCGACGCCGGCCCTGGACAAGGTCTTGCTCATGCGTTCCAGGCGACTGAGGATGTTTTGGCCGAGCGCCCGGCGCGGCAACAGCGATGTCGACCAGGGATGGCGGAGCATGCTGGCACGCCAGTCCTGAAGCATATGAACGATTTCCGTGCGCCAGTCTTGAGGATCGTCCGACTGCGGCGGCCCGCGATAGTCGAGCACCGCATCGAGGGCCAGATCCAGGACATCCTCTTTGTTGTCGACGTGCCAATACAGGCTCATCACGCCAGCGCCGAGGCGATCTGCTAGCCGGCGCATCGTCAATCCGTCCAGCCCATGAGCGTCCAGCAATTCTACTGCGGTCGCGACGATACGGTCCCGGGAGAGAGGCGGTTCGCTGGCCTGCTCCTGCACGGGCCGAAGGCTTGTCCTGTCAGAGCGCTTGCTTCGGGCGCCGCCGCGTTTGGCTGGCATTCGTCTTCCTCGCTGACTGAGCGTCGATTTTGGCAGGCACCGTCAGGAATGTCGACGCTGGCCGCTTGACTGGTACGTTGTACCATAGCATGACTCGTACATCGTATGAGTCATGCTATGGCTGATATGGCCAATATGGCCAAAGTTCAATCATGCCGGTTGCGAGGGTCGCTCGCAGTCCGCGGAGCCAAAAGAAATCATGTCACGCGCAATCAAGCATCTGCTTATCGGAGGCCTAATCATCATGAACATTCCCACAGCGACGACGGCCACCGAGAACAAGCTGACCATCGTCAATCCGCAGACCCTCTATGACCCGTCGCCGAACGGCTACAGCACGGCGGTGATCACGCCGCCCGGAGCCCGGGTGGCATATATTTCCGGGCAGGGCGGCCAGGACAGCATGGGAGGCTTGTCGCTCGACTTCGCCGTCCAGGTGAAGCAGGCCTATGCGAACCTGCGCGCAGCGCTCGAAGGTATCGGTGCGAAACTCGATCAGGTCGCCAAGCTCACCGTCTTCGTGGTCGACCACGACATGTCCAAGCTCGAAGTGCTGACCAGCAACGTCAAGGAGATGTTCGGTGACGCGCTGCCGGCGCAGACGCTGGTTCCCGTTCCCAAGCTTGCGATCGACCCGATGCTGTTCGAGGTGGAGGCCGTGGTCGTGCTTGATTAGAGCGGGTCGGCGCTCCGGCCTATTGCTCAAATTGGAATGAGACCAGGCAGCCGCGGCTCTACAGCAACCGCACGTCAGAAAGTCGCATAAGATAGATTATGGAACTTATGCGTTAGACTGTGGGTGGAAATTGCCGCTGATTTTCATAGGCTTGGCACGATCGATCCGTGTTGCCTTGAGCTGATGGCCAACGCTACGCTGCATGGATGACAACAGCAAAGCGTGACATCGAGGCGGCGATCGAAGTGTTCGTGCATGGCTTCAGCACCGACAAAAGCGGCAGCTTTCCGTACGAGGCCAGCCGCGTCGGACCGTTGTGGCTGATGCGCGATGCCGAGCGCAAGAATCCTCGCGACTATCGCGGCGAAGAATGGGTCGTCCATGATGTCGCTGCCGAGGAAGCCGATGCGATCGTGCGGCAGCACGCGCGGTCAAGCTTTGCTGTTTCGGTCGTGATCGCCAGTGACGAACCGGATCAGCCGGTGCGAACCACCTACAAGGCTCTCGGCTACCGGCTGCTGCGGACGGAAGGTTTCTTCGTCCAGCCATTGCGTCAGATCCCGGATCCGCCAGTTGCTGTCTCGATCGAGCGTGTGCGGACTGTCGAACGGGCGGCGCAGCTGGCAAAGATCGTGCGCAGGCGGCCGATCGCGGCCGATCTGCTCGGCGACAGGGCGCCGTTCCGCCAGTATGTGGCGCTCGATGGTGACGCTATCGTCGGGCGCGTGCGCAGCATAGACGCCGTCGGCGCCACCTGGTGCGCGGCCATGTATGTCGAGCCCTCGCACCGGCGCCGCGGCATTGGCCAGGCGCTGATGTCAAAAATGCTGCATGACGACCGGGCGCGCGGATCGCGGTGCTCGATGCTGTTGGCGACGCATGCCGGAGCGCTGCTTTATCCCCGCATGGGCTATGAGCGGATTGGAACGCTGCTGATATTCGGACCAAAGAGCCGAACGCCCTCATGAACGGCTATTCGCATCACGCTGATTCATAAGGAATTTCAATCACCATGCCATCATAGGCGGGCACCACGGTGTCCGGCATCTCGGCCATCATCGTGGCATAGTCGAGCGGCACATGCATATGCGTCAGCACGGCCTGTTTCGGGGCCAGTTTTTCAATCCAGCCGAGCGCTTGGCCAAGCGACAAATGGCTGGGATGGGTGTTGTACTGCAATGCATCGATGACCAGCATTTCCAGGCCGCGCAGCCGCTCGGCAGTAGTGTCGGGGAAGTCGCTGATATCAGGGCAATAGGCGAGCTCACCGATGCGAAAGCCGAGCGAAATAATGTCGCCATGGAACTGCGGCAGCGGCTCGAGGGTGAGGGCACCGCCCTCGCCCTCGATCGTCACCGGCCTTGCATGATCGATGATGTGCGGCCTGACGATCGGCGGATAGGAGCTGCCCAGCGGCGTCTCGAAGCAGTAACCGAAGGCCTCGCGCAGCCTAAGCATCGTCGGCTGGTCGGCGTGGACATCGATCAGATGGCGCTGTTCGAGCACGTAGCCGCGCAGGTCGTCGATGCCGTGGATGTGATCGGCATGCGGATGCGTGTAGACGACGGCGTCGATGCGCTTGACCGCCGCCATCAGCATCTGCTCGCGAAAATCAGGCCCGGTGTCGATGACGACGGTGGTTTTGGATCCATTTGCCGCAATTCGCTCGACCAGTGCCGCCGAGCGTGTGCGCCGGTTCTTCGGATTGGCGGGGTCGCAATTGCCCCAGTCGCCGGTGATGCGCGGCGTGCCGGGCGACGAGCCGCAGCCGAGAATGGTGAGGCGCAGCCGGTCGCTCATGCGTCAGAGGCCGGCAGGCCGCGGCATCTTGCCGAACAGCCGGAAGAAATTCGCGGTCGTCAGCGTCGCGATCTCGGCCTCGTCAACGCCGATCGTTTCGGCCAGCACCTTGGCGGTATGTGCGACGTAGGCCGGCTCGTTGCGCTTGCCGCGAAACGGCACCGGCGCCAGATAGGGCGCGTCGGTCTCGACCAGCAGCCGGTCATGCGGCACATCGGCTGCGATGGCGCGCAATTCGGCCGAGTTCTTGAAGGTCAGGATGCCCGAGAAGGATACATAACCGCCAAGCGCCACGCCCACTTCGGCCAGCCGGCGTCCGGAGGAAAAACAATGCAGGATGAAGGGGAAGGCGCCCTTCCCTGTTTCGTCCTCGAGGATGGCTGCCATGTCGTCATCGGCATCGCGCGAATGGATGACCAGCGGCAGGCCCGTCTCGCGCGCGGCAGATATGTGGGTGCGAAAGCCCTGCGCTTGCGCATCGCGCGGCGCCTTGTCGTAGAAATAGTCGAGCCCGGCCTCACCGATCGCCACCACTTTGGGATGCGCGGACAGGCGCACAAGCTCCTCGGCCGTCACATCCAGCTCTTCGCCGGCATTGTGCGGATGGGTGCCGACCGAGCAGTAGACCTCTTCGAAACTCTCCGCGATCTCAAGCACTTGCTGAAATCGCTTCACACGTGTCGAGATGGTCACCATGCGGCCAATGCCGGCGGTCTTGGCGCGGGCGACGATGGCCGCCCGCTCCTCGGCGAAGTCCGGAAAGTCGAGATGGCAATGGCTGTCGACGAGCATCAGGCGCTCGCCTCCGGCTTTTCGACGTAGCGCGGAAAGACGCCCTCTGGCACGGGCAGTGCCATGCCAGAAACAAGGGCATAGTCGGCATGGACATGCGCGAACTGGCGCGTGTCCGCCGGCACCGCCAGCAGGTCGAGCAGCTTCGTTGCCGACCCTGGAATGTAGGGCTGGCTCAGCAGCGCCACGCGACGCACGATCTCGGCGGTCGTCCACAGCACCGTTTCCATGCGCGCCGGATCGGTCTTCTTCAGCGCCCATGGCGCCTGCGCGGCGAAGTAACGATCGGCTTCAGCCACCACGCCGAAGATCGCGGCCAGCGCCAGATGAATGCCCTGCTCCGCCATCGCCTTGCGCGCCGTCCCAAGCGCTTCCACCGCCTGGTCGAGGATCGCGCTGTCGGCTTCGGTCAGCTCGCCGCGCTGTGGCACCACGCCGCCGCAGTTCTTGGCGATCATCGACAGCGAGCGCTGCGCCAGATTGCCAAGGCCATTGGCGAGGTCGGCATTGGTGCGGTTGACGATCGCTTCATGGCTGTAGCTGCCGTCCTGGCCGAACGGCACCTCGCGCAGGAAGAAATATCGCACCTGGTCGACGCCGTAATGCTCGACCATGGTGAACGGGTCGACGACGTTGCCGACCGACTTCGACATTTTCTCGCCGCGGTTGAACAGGAAGCCGTGGCCGAAAACACGCTTCGGCAGCGGGATGCCCGCCGACATCAGGAAGGCCGGCCAATAGATGGCGTGGAAGCGCACAATGTCCTTGCCGATGATGTGGACATCGGCTGGCCAGAACTTCCATTTCTCATCCTTTTCATCGGGATAGCCGACGCCGGTGATGTAATTGGTCAGGGCGTCGACCCAGACATACATCACATGCTTTTCGTCGCCCGGCACCGGCACGCCCCAGTCGAAGGTGGTGCGCGAGATCGACAAATCCTTCAGCCCGGATTTGACGAAGCTCATCACCTCATTGCGCCGTTCGGCCGGTCCGATGAAATCGGGCTGGCTTTCGTAGAGCGCGATAAGCTTGTCCTGATAGGCCGAGAGGCGGAAGAAATAGCTCTCCTCCTCGACCCATTCCACCGGCGTTCCCTGCGGCCCGTAGCGGATGTCGTCGGGGCGGACTTCGGTTTCTTCCTCACCGTAATAGGCTTCGTCGCGCACCGAGTACCAGCCGGCGTAGCCGCCCTTGTAGATGTCGCCATTGGCGTCCATCGCCTTCCAGATGGCCTGCGAGGACGCGTAATGCCGCTCTTCGGTGGTGCGGATGAAATCGTCATTGGAAGCGTTGAGCGCGGTCGCCATCTTCCTGAATTCGGCCGCGTTGCGGTCGGCGAGCTCGCGCGCCGAAATGCCCTCGCGCCTGGCCGTCTGCAGCATCTTGATGCCGTGCTCGTCGGTGCCGGTCAGGAAAAAAACATCCTTGCCGTCGAGCCGCTGGAAGCGGGCGAGCGCGTCGGTGGCGATCACCTCGTAGGCATGGCCGATATGCGGCTTGCCGTTCGGATAGGAAATCGCGGTCGTGATGTAGAATGTGTCGCGTGACATGAATGAACCGTCATGAATGTCCGAATTGAATGTGAGGGTGGATATCGCATCGAGACGGCGATTGCCATCCCGACCCGAGGCCGGATCCGGTCACATTCGCATTGCGGAATTCAGGCGGTCGATCATGGTCAAGGCGTGCTGCTTCTTGTCGAGATTGTAGGTATCGGTCTCAGATATCGCGTTCAGCGCCTCGTGCCAAGTGTCGGACAGCGTTTTCGCCCGCTTGAGGTCGCCGGCGAGCGCTGCTTCGCTGGCGCCCGCCGAGAGCAGATCCAGCGCGCGGCGGTTGAAGATGTCGAACTGGATCGCCTGGTCGCGGCCGGCGACAGCCTCGGCAAGGCGATAGGCGCCGGCGACGTCGGTCTTGCCTGCGGTCACCAGGGCGTCGAGCGTGCTTGCAATCTCAAGCCCGCCATATTGTGTCAACAGGATCGCATTGCGGGCGCTGCCCCCTGCCCGTTCGGCCAGTGCCGCGCGCGCCGCCGGATCGGCTGGCGGCGGCGGCTCCACAGTTTCCAGAACGGTCATCAGGCTGCCGGCATCGAGTGGCGCCAACCGCACCATCTGGCAGCGCGAACGGATCGTCGGCAACAGGCTGCCCGGCGCATGGACGATGAGGATGAACAGTGTGCGGGTCGGCGGCTCCTCGAGATTCTTCAGCAAGGCATTGGCGGCGTTGGTGTTCATGTCGTCGGCCGGATCGACGATCACCACCCGGTAGCTGCCGTCATGCGAGGTCAGCGACAAGAAGCGGTTGACCTTACGTATCTCATCGACGGTGACGACCGTCTTGAAGCTCTTGGTCTTGTCGTTCAGCGGCCGCGTCAGATGCAGCACGCCGGGATGCGCCCCGGTGGCGATCTGGCGAAACAGCGATGAGGCCGGGTCGGGAACGGCAAATATTTCCGGCGCCGTTTCGAAGGCGGGATGCTTCAACAGATGATGCGCAAGGTGAAAGGCGAGCGTTGCCTTGCCGATGCCGACCGGTCCGGCAAAGATCAGCGCATGCGGCAGTTTTCCCGAGCGATAAGCGGCGGCTAGCATCGCGGCCGCCTGCTCATGGCCGACCAGGCGCAGCGTCTCGGATGGCTCCGGCACGCCGTCCAGCGTGTCGTGCTGTTCGGGAGCAATGCGTTCGAAGATCATGCGGGCGCCGCCTGTCTGTTGCGCGCGGGCGCCCTCGGCTCAAGTGCGGCGAACACGGCCGCGGTGATGACATCCTCCACCGTATCGGGAGGCGCCGACGCGTCGATGACGATGCAGCGGTCCGGCTCTGCGGCGGCAATCGCCAGGAAGGCGTCGCGGCGGCGCTGGTGGATCTCCAGCGTCTCCTTTTCGAAGCGGTCCGGGCCGTCGCCGGCGCCACGCCGCGCGGTGGCGCGCCGCAAGCCCTCAGTGGGATCGATATCGAGGATCAGCGTCATGTCAGGCATCATGCCGTTGATGGCGACCTCTTCCAGCGCTTCCATGAAGGCCGGATCGAGGCCGCCGGTGACGCCCTGGTAGACGCGGGACGAATCCAGGAAACGGTCGCACAGCACGATGGAGCCGCGCTCGACCGCCGGCCGGATGACCTGCTCGACATGATCGGAACGCGCGGCGGCGAACAGCAGCGCCTCCATCTTCGGCCCGAATGGCTCGGCGGCGCCTGAAAGCAGGACATGTCTTACCGCCTCGGCGCCGGGTGATCCCCCGGGTTCGCGGGTGACGAGAACATCATATTTCTTGGCGCGCATCTTCCTGGCCAGCCGCTCGATCTGCGTCGACTTGCCTGCGCCCTCGCCGCCTTCGAAGGTGATGAAAAATCCGCGCGCCAACCGAAAGGCCTTTGTCCTGTTTTGCGCTGACGTCATAGTCCGGACCTTATCAAAGGTCCACGATTCTGACGCTGCTTTAACGCAACCAGCCGACGGCCAGTTCCTTGGCGGCATCGAACGCGCGTTGCGGCAGCGTGCCGACGCCGACCGATTCGGCGGCGAACAGCGGCGTCTCCTGGCTCAGCGTGTCGCCGATCCAGACGCGCAGCGTACCGACGGGCTGGCCTTCCTCCACCGGCGCCGACACCGGTCCCTGATAGACAATCTTTGCGGTCAGCTTGTCGCGGTTGGCGATCGGCAACAGCACGTTGATCGGCGCCTTTGCCTTCAGCGCCACGCCGGATTTGGCGCCGCCGAACACCTGGGCCTCGCCGACCACTTCATTGCTGGCGAAAATCTCGGTCTTCTCGAAGGACCGGACGCCCCATTCGAGCAGCTTTCGCGCTTCCTCGGCGCGCTCGCGATCGTTCGCCAATCCGCTCATCGCAGCGATCACCCGCGTGCCGTCATGGCTGATAGAGCCGACAATGCCGAAACCGCCCGCCTCGCTTGCACCGACCGCCAGCCCGTCGGCGCCGATGCCCATGGCCAGCAACGGGTTGCGGTTCCTTTGCGCTATCTTGTTCCAGGTGAAATCGGGCCGGCCATAATAGAGGTAGAGATCAGGGTATTCGCGCCACAGATGCAAGCCAAGCTGCGCCAGCTCGCGCACCGTCGTCTGCTGTCCGTCGGCCGGCAGGCCGGTCGAATTGACGAATGTCGATTTCGCCAGCCCGATCTGGCGGGCGCGATCGTTCATCTGCGCGGCGAAATTCTCTTCGGAGCCCGCCATACCCTCGGCCAGCACCATGCAGCCGTCATTGGCGGCCTGTATGGTGACGCCCTGGATGAGGTCCTCGACCCGGACCGCCGATTTGAGCTTGGCGAACATGGTCGACGTTCCCGACGGGGCGCCGCCCTTGCGCCAGGCATTTTCCGAGACCACGAAGGTGTCGTCGAGGGTCATGCGCTTCGACTTGATGGCGTTGAAGACCATTTCCATGGTCATCAGCTTGGCCATCGAGGCCGGCGGGATCGGTTGGTCGGCATCCTTGGAAAACAGCACCGTGCCGGTTTCGGCATCGATCATGAAAGCCTGCGTGGCCTTGGTCTCAAAAAGCTGCGCGTTGGCCGGAACCAGTGCGGCCAACAAAAGGCCAAGACCCAAAAGCCCGGCAAAAGGGTGGACAAGGCGAAATCGCATGAGAGGCTCGACCCATTGGCCTGCAGGAAACGTGCCGCAACGCTATCAGGCT
This sequence comes from Mesorhizobium sp. P2_B5, assembly GCF_056404775.1. NCBI lineage: Bacteria > Pseudomonadati > Pseudomonadota > Alphaproteobacteria > Hyphomicrobiales > Phyllobacteriaceae > Mesorhizobium > Mesorhizobium sp. P2_B5. The sequence continues at coordinate 98,196 of NZ_JBFUDJ010000003.1, forward strand.
TCTTCCCGGCGGATCAACCGCGCAATGGCAAAGCTTGTTGATCAGTCGCGCACAGCCAGCGCATCCGGCGCGCCATGCGACCATGCCGCGCGCAGGAGGTCGTCGACATTGCCGTGGCCATCCGGATAGAGATTGACCGCGTACCAGTCATTGCCGTCGAGTTCGGTGCTCTGGATTTCGGTTCTGCCGAAGGGTTTGAGGGCTTCAGCCACCCGCCTCGCCTCGGCGGCGTCGTCGAAGGAGCCGGCGGCGACATAATCGGACGTTGCCGGTGCGGCCTGTGGATTGGATTTTTTCCACGATTGCAGGATGTCGGCCGGCGACATGCCCTGGTCGCCCAGCGCTGCAAACACGTCGGCGCGCTGCACCCGTTCATCCGCGTAGGACAGCGAGGCCACCGCAAACGGCGACTCGGGTCGCTGAGGCACGATCGGCCCGAATTCGGGCAGCGTGATGCCGCCGAAAGCCGGCGCCTGCACCGACATTACGGGCTGCGCCTCGGTGCCGGAATTGGTCAGCTGGCCGGGGAACGGCACGGCGGCGGCGCCGACTGGCAGGCTTGGCGAAGGTCCGTTCATGGCAACCATGACGCCGGCCGGCAAACCATCCGACGGGTCCGGTATGCGGTTGCCAGGATGGTAGGAAGCCATCAGATACTGGTCATCGTCGCCGTCGAGCGGCGCGCGGCCGACATATTCGACCTTGACCTTGGCGGTGCCGACCTTGGCGTAGTCGAGCATCTGCGCGGCACGCTCCGAGACGTCGATGATGCGGCCTTCATGGTACGGGCCGCGGTCGTTCACGCGCACGATAACCGAACTGCCGGTTTCGAGGTTGGTGACGCGGGCATAGCTCGGCAGCGGCATGGTCGGATGCGCTGCCGTCAGATGCGTCATGTCGTACACTTCGCCATTGGCGGTGAGACGGCCGTGGAAGGCGTCGCCATACCAGGAGGCGAGACCGACCTTGGCGTAGCGCTTGTCTTCCTTGGGGTAATACCACTTGCCGCGCACCTGATAGGGCTTGCCCAATTGGTCGCGGCCGCCGCCGCGCCGCATGTATTGGACGCGCGGGCTGGCCTTCACGCCATACTCGGTCTCGGCAAAATATTCCTTGGAGCGAGCCTTTCGGGTGTCGACCATGGCCTTCGGCTGCGGCGCCGCGCACGCGGCCAGCAACGCAGCCGAAAGAGCGCACAAGACCAAAGCAGGAGCGCGACGAAGACGCCGATGCGTCGTGGTCTGCATGTTTTCAGATGTCCCCTACCGTGTCGACACAGGCGCCGCTTTTAGAATTTCGGCGAAGCCAGAACTGCAATGCCTGCGACGCGCCCAATCCCCATCCCCTTTTTGCGCAGGAATTGTTTATCAGCGTATTAATCGATTGTGTCCGGAACCGGGCAGGATTGTGGCGGTGGCTGCACCGCTGTCAATGTCAGGCAGTATCCGTCATTGCGGCTCGATGGAGGGGATTTCCTGCGCTGTCACATGCGACAGCCTCTGGCGCTTTACCAGGATCGGCTTCTCGTAGGTCTTTTTCATGTTTCCCCACTTGCTCCTGTATTTGGCAAGCACAGATTGGCCGGTGTTTCGCCGCATTGTCAATGTTCGGGTCAGAACAAGCGGCTCACTGTCATGTTTCGGCAGATATTCGATGCCGACAATTTTGCGCTGTTGACAGGCCTTTGCAGCGCGCACTAGAGCAATGAAACGCGCATGATCTCCTTTCGCTGCTGCTTCCGGCAGCTAGGAACGGCGATCAGGACGAGCGCCCAAGTGATTGAAAAATCACGACGGAGGGATGGCCGAGCGGTTTAAGGCACCGGTCTTGAAAACCGGCGTGGGTGCAAGCCCACCGTGGGTTCGAATCCCACTCCCTCCGCCATAATCGTTGATTTTACTATGTTTTTTGGCTTTTTTATCCGCTTGCCATAACCAAGAGAAAAGCCCGCCGAAGCGGGCTAAACCTTCATGTGATCCGGTAGCGCCTTCGTTTAGTCCGACGACACCTTCGCACAATTGCGGCGCGGCACTGCAGTCGATATTTTATTGACTGTCAGCCATCTCCTCCCTCCCAAGCGATGGCGGTACCAAGCTCACCCCCTTGGAGCTTGAAATCAACCCGCTGCCTCCCTCCCCCAGGCAGCGGGTTTTTTCCCTCCTGCCACCACCTTCAGCTTCCGATCGTGGTGACGATGCCTATCTCGATGAGTCCTACCAACTCTCGAAACTGCTCTGCCGAGGCATCCATAACGCCTATAAGTGTATTCCAATCGCCTGTTGTCATCGTAAGCGTTGCAAGGGCTTCGTCGCTAGACTCTCCTTGGTGAGCGTCTATCCCTGATCGAACATGACTTGCCATCGACGCTAGGTCTTCTGACGCCTCGGTGTAGGTTTCAATCATGGCCTGCAGCACTTGGTTTTCGTCGCTCATTCAAGCGTCTCGCCGTTCGCCGGGACACAAGCCGGTCTGATGCAACAAGCTAGACATGGCCCGCTGCCTGGCACGACGTCGACCAGGCTATCCGCCAGGATCTGCCCCTATTCGGATCCACGTTCATAAACGACCGCAGTCCGTACACTTCGCGCCCTTTGGTCGTCCTGACCCGTCCCATCACTAGCGACGGCATGCTCTGGTCTTTGTGTGAAATGCACTGGCCTAGTTTGAAGCGCCAGCCTGTGGTTCCGTCTGCCTCTGCAATAGCGTTCATTTCACTTCTCCAGTTTGGCCTCTCCAGGCCCACGCCGGATGGTCCGGCAGCCGGGGGAGAGAGGCGACTGGAGATCGCTTGGGCGCTTAGCCTTGGACATGGCTTGCCACCCCGGCCAAGAGGAATCTTGGTCCGCTGCTGCTTCAACCTTTTCCAGATAACCCCTTTACCCTTGCCCTAAAGCATGGCCGAGAATCGGACGGGCTGCAAGAACCCTTACAATATTTATTTTCACCATCCACTCGGCAAGGCGCTTTCGCCTAAGCAACTAGGCGTTTTCACACTTTTTGTTCAAGAAATAGGCGTCTACGCAACTTCAAGGCCGAGGCGAAATAGCCTTAGTGTCAAGCTAGATTGTGCGAAAATTCCTAAGAGTACTTGTAAGAATCCGTATGGACTCCACTGTTATTTTGTGGAATCCATACGCATCTGAGCATACAGGGCTGCGTCCATGAAACACGACCGTACCTTCGATGAACTCGCCAGGGCCTTGGCGCCCCGCAGGGATTGGCGCGGCTTGGTCAGTGCGTTTGCCGTTGATCTTGGCGGAAAGCTCGCGACGGGATTAGCGATTGGAATTGGCATCGCGGTCTGGCGCGCGCTTGCGGGCTAGGCCCACACATGACGTTACCGTCAAGACTCGGCTATTACTGACCGCGGCGGCCCTCTATCCCGCCCGGCCGGCGCCTTCAGGCAACCTCCAGCGAGCGGCGCCGGCCTTTTTTTCGCCGGCCTGACAAAGGAGAGCCGCCGCCGGCTCCCCTCCTTCTCGCTATCGCCTGCTATTTTAGCAGTCGCTAAATTTCTCAATGATTTGAAAGCCAGAGTTTAACGCAGTCGTGCAATTGATGGCGACGTTTTGCTGTGGGGTTGGAAATGCGAACCCGGACTTTGGTTAGGAACTCGAGGGCCACGGAAGCCTTGGAACTGCGCGCGAAGATAGCATCCTTGGAAGAGGAGCAGAGGCGAAGAGTTGCGTGCTCGGCAGGCATGTTAAAGCTGGCGCAAGTCGGCCAAGAATTAAAGTGGCTTCGGCTTCGCCTGGCAATTCTGGAAGACTGTGTGGCGGCGCTTTCACACGACCAAGAATTGCACCCCTTGGCCTTTAAGGTGGAAAGGACCGATCCGCCGAATTAACGGCACCGCAACCACCGGGAAGCCCGCCATTGTCGTCGGTCACGCGCTGGCGGGCTGATACGTTTCAGTTTTCCTGCAAGCCGTCGACCGTTTGGCTCAATAAATACGGCGAACAAATATCCCCGATAGACACAACGACGCCGCAAGGCGCATAGTTCGTTTCATCATGTCGCTGCCTAAGCGCACGGATCTAGCGAACGACAATGGCACACCTGAAGACCATCTGGCGGCCCGCTACTGCTGCCCTTTTCGCTTCGCTCAAGGACTTAGACGCTTGCATTGAAGTGCTTGCCAGCAAGATCAAACCACTTGTTGAAGGAGCGCCGCGGCTGTGACCTACACGGTGATTTGGTACGGTAAAAAGGGCATCGTGGAGAAGACGCCTTTCGATACCGAGAAAGCGGCCCGGGACCACGCGTTGTCGACCTTTTCAGATCGAAAGTCCGGTATCGTGGCGGTGGAAGTTCGCAAAGACGACGGCACGGTTGTATTCAGCAAAGCAGGTGGCAGCTAAAGCCCAAAATCACGCGGGTGGGGAGCGAACAATGCCCAAGGCATACATCGTCGCGAGTATCAACGTCACCGATCCAGACGGTTTCGAAGGAATACAAGAACGCGGCAGTGAAAGTTAGGAAGGAGGCCGGCGGCACGTTGCTTGTGAACGGCGGCCGGACTGAAGCCATCGAAGGCACGTTCCACAACCGCATTGTGGTCATTGAGTTCGAGAGCATCGAAGCGGCACGCGCCGCAGCAGCGGGTTACTTAGCCTTGCGGCACACGCGAGGCACTTCGGCCCCGGATTATGATTCAGTTATCGTCGAAGGCGTATAGCTCTTTCTAGCGCTATTTACCGTGCGCCAAGCTTGGCGAGGTCGAGCGCCTGGCTATGGTGGCACGCGAAATTGTGACAGTGAGCCGTCACTGTCATCCTGTCATCGATCAGAGACAGCCCTTTGCCATTGCGCCGATATAGCGCGGCGTCGGCGTGAACTAAGCGGGCTAACGGAAGCCAGCCCAGGACGCGCGGCGTGGTATACCATCACTATCCGGGGAAGCATTGGATACGCAGCCGCCCAGCGCCATCAAAATCAACACCAAAAATAGTCGCATCTTTTCCTCCGAATTGGGGCACTTAGCACGGATGTCATGCTGGTGCCTGGCCGCCGACCGAAAGCGAGGCCACAGTAGCCGTCATGGCCGCCCCAGGCAACTTTGAGCGCGGTGCCAACACGCGTTCTTGCCGGCCGCTCTCCTACGCCCGACGATGCTTGCCGCGCGTCCTGGCGCCCCGCCTGTGGCAGCGCTGGCAAGCCGCGCGGCGTGGCTATAGCGGGCTAGATCGCGTCCTTCGTTTGTATGTTTCGCCCATACCCGCTTGGGCGCGTTATAGATTCCAAGCCGGTTTTGAGGTCCATACCCCGGCCAGGCCCGGCGCGTACTTGGCTTCCTCGGCCAGGGTGCCGGGCCGCCCTGGAGTCGGCCTTGGCGTTGGCATCGGAATGGCGATCGCCGGTTAGCCAATCCCCGTCAACATTTACCTGTATTTTAGCAACTGCTTGAATTCCTTCTGCAGCAGGATCATGATGCAGTGGGTTTAGAAGGGGTAAGGGGTAAAAGCGTCATGGAATTCGCAAGCTGTTATGACCAGAGCGCAAGCATTGTTGCGGCGTCTGCCTTCATGAGCGTGACGGCAACTTTCACAATTTTGGCCGCGTTTGCCGCTTCACGGTTGATAGCAATGTCAGGCTCGGTCGATAGGCTCCAGCCTGCTTATATTCCGCGCACACGGTCTGCTGACCGTAAGGACGCTTGAGCCCTCGCATCACTGCCGCTTTGGAAGCATTCTCCCTCGGGGAGCGAGGGACGTGGGCAAAAACCGTCTGCAGCTGAATATTGGCGCCGACCAGGCTGACCGCTGGCGTAAGAACGCAAGGAAGCGTCGGCGGGCTTTGTTGTGGCGACCTCTGTTCGCCTCATTGGTGATGGTCCCCCTGGCCGCGTTTTTCACAGTGAATCCACAAATCCTCGACAATGTCGCGGGATTTTTGCGCTCTGTCAGCGGCAGCAGCGCGGCCGGCAGCGCAGGTAGTTGCGACATCAAAGGCAACATCTCGATCAACACCGGAGAGCGGATTTATCACGTGCCTGGCCAGGAGCATTACTGGGAGACGAAAATCAGCCCTCAGTACGGGAGCGGTGGTTTTGCAGCGAGAAAGAGGCACGCGCGGCAGGTTGGCGCAAGGCGAGGCGATGACGGACACCAGTCAGTGGCCGGCCGCCCCGGTCTACAGCCCTCGTGATTACGCTCTCATACTCAAGCTTTCGGAAGTTGGTGATCTGCCGCCCACGTGGGAGGAGTGGTGGGAGAATTTCAAAGCGTCTGAATCTGAGCAACGCCGCCAAGGCTTTCCCGCTATCAGAGTGAGCGTTCACGCCGGCAAATTCAAAGCTTGGCTCCAGGACAACTCGCTCTCGTCATCCGAACAGACCCGGCAGCAATTCACTCAGCAAAGGCTGGATATGAAACGAGAGCGAAAGGCTGCGCGGCTCGCTGCGGAGTTACCATTTGGCGAGCGGCTATGGGCTCCTGCACCCCCACCGCCGCCCGCGCCTTGGTCACATAGAGCGATCGAGACGTGCGCGTTGATCCTACTGGTGATCGCGGTCTCTTCCGCCATGGTCGTTGGCGGGACGCTCGCGACGTCGTCCCCCGACCTCCCCTTCTTCCATTAGCAACTGCTTGCGTTTGAGCCAAAGCAGGATCATGCTTAGGAAGCGGGCGGAGGAGGCCACCTGTAAGGGTGGTTGAAAGGGGTATGTCATGGAATCCGTTTGCGCTTACAGCGATGTCTGTCTCTTGTCGGTCTGCGTCTACGTAGCGATGGCGCTGAACGTGATGGGCCTGGTCGTGGCTACGCGCCTGCTCATATCGAGGATGCGCGAAGACTCAATCGGAACGCTTCAGCCGGCTTAGGCTGACAGGTGATCCGATGCGGACAGTTCTGTTGATCGTCGTCGCAGTTGTCGCGTTCTTCACTTGGGACAACCTGGCAAACAAGGGCGCCTATACGACTCAGCTTACGCACACGATTGCGCAAACTGAGAACTTTCATGGGCTCGTCACGTTGAACTGAGCAGCGGTCGAAAAAATGCGGATAGTGCTCGCCGGCCTGTGCCTACTTGGCCTTCTCTCCACTGGCGCCCTGATCGCGACGTCGAGCGCCGTTCTGGTTGATCAAGAGAAGGCGGCAGACGGCTATGCCTGCCGCTATTTCACCGGAACAGGGACGTTCACGACGCCGTCTTATGCGGTGGCCGGGTGCCCGAGATTCATCGTCGTTGATCGGTAGGGGGTTCGCCGATATAGCCGGCTATATGTTAGCTAGGTCGAGTCCTTGCGATCGTCCAAGATGGTTAGCGCGCGAAATATGCGAATATAATCATTGGCTTATATTAGCTGGCGACGAACTATTGCGGGCGACCTCATTCCCGAAGGTTAACAACGGGTTAAGTGATTTGTTGACTCCCCATCCCGCCTTGGCACAGGATCATTCAGGACCGGGGATGAGCTTATGAACCTCCTCTGTCTGGGTTAGTAGGGGTAACAGGGGTAATCACATGAAGAATCTCTTGAAGCAGTTCCGCGACGACGAGAATGGCGCCGCGATGGTTGAATATTCTATCCTGGTCGGCATCATCGCCGCGCTTGCGATCATGGCAATTCTGGCTATCGGCGGCTGGGTTACGGGCCGCTTTACCGGTCTCTGCACCGCGCTGGACAACTCGCCGATCGGCACCTGCAACGGTGGAACGGGCGTCGGCACCTGATAAGTCAGCGGGCCACAAATCTTTCGATCGTTGAGAAGGGCCGGCGTTCGTAGCGCCGGCCCTTTGCTTCCTCGAACGACACAGCCTACGGTCAGCTCGAAAAAATCAGAGCAGCCGCTTTCAGCTGTAGGTATGCGCTACGTTCGCCGTAACACGCACATCCTTCCCGTCTAAATAGCCGAAACCTGTAACGCCCTTGATCGGCAGTTAAGATGGCCCTGAGTTTGGCTTCGGCGGGCTATGCGTTTAGATTGTACTCGCCATCCGCACTCATACAGCACCGTAAAATGTTACGCGCAACTGGCGGGTCTTGACTTCGACGTCCTCAATTTGGGCTCTCGACCAATTGGCTAGACTGTCACAAGCTATCGCTTCACCCTCGACGTAATCTCCTCAATGCGTACTTGGCTCGCGCGGCCGGATGGCGGAAGGCGAAAAGATGAACGGCAAGGTCACGACTGCAACAGAAATGGCCGACGCAGTAGGCATCAAACCCAGAGCATTTCGGCAAGCCCTTAGGGCCGAGCAGTTCGACTGGCACAGCCAAAACTCGGCTTGGGAGGTGCAGACTAAAAGCCCTGAGCATTTGGAGATGCAAAGGGTGCTGAGGACCCTTTTGACCAAGAAGGCCCCTGGCAAAGACGTGACGCCGTTTGGGGTCTATCTTCTGGCTCAATGCTATCGCGCAAATGCTGACGCCCTAGAGAAAGCCGTCCAAATGCATACGCGCTTTTCGGACCACCCGAGAAGGCTCCACTACTTCCAAGCGTTGGAGCATTTCCTTCGCTGTTTTCTCCTGATTGATGACCGCAAGACGCTGGAGGATATTCGCTCCAACAATCATAACTTCGCTGTCTTGCTCGACGAGAGCAAAGTTCACGGGCTGCGCGTCTCAAAGGATGCCGAGAAATTCATCCGGTCTCGCACCCTGGCAAATGATTACGTTCATGTTCGCTACGACATCTCTTTGGAGAATCTTGATGGCAACAAGCTCGTCCGGCCACCGACCATGAACGCCCTCGAACAGACGGTTTGGGAACTCGAACATGCTGTCGGTTTGGCGATGCTTGCTACAGGCAGAGAAGTGATCCCGAACCCGCTAGAGCCGCAAACTAAGGCCCGGCGGTGAATCTCTTCGCCATAAAACTCTGCGATTAACTTGGACCTAAGATGTTGATTTTCGAGCGGCGCCTGTCGAGAAAAGTTCACGCTGACAACTTCCAAGGAGGCAAACCATGTGGATGCCACTCCGGATTACAGAGGCTGTCGAAATTGCCAGAAACCGGCGAGCTATCAGGCGCATCGACCGCGCTTACGATGTCGAATTGGCAAAGGCCACAACTGCAAACGACCGCCAGAATGCTGAAAACGGTCGTCACTGGGAAACTTCGCTACACGTTGACGCGATCGAGGCGATCAAAACGCGGAGGCTCCTGCGCAAAGCGAATAGCCTTGACGTTCCTTATGAATATCCGAGCGAGGCCAGCTCCATTTGGGAACGGTCGCGCCAGCTGCATACCTGGCACCTGACGACGATCGGTTATTCCGAAGTTCGAAAAGCGATCCGGCTGGAGCGCAGAGACCGACGTGAATCCGCCATTACGTGGGCTGGCGTGATCATCGGGGTCATCGGCTCGCTCACCGGACTGCTGTCTGTCTGGCTGTCTGCGCGAGGGCCGTAACGCGATGCCGTTTTGTCTTGGTTCTCGCAGCTCCAGCCGGAAGATTACGCCTTCAACGTCGCACCGTTGCGCGCCGTTTCTGGTTTCAATTGCCAGTCCGGCTGGACGCGGCCGGGTCGGCACTCCGGTTGATTTTTGAACCGAAATATGCTGGTTCTCCCGCCCATGAAAAAACTATTCCTTGCGGCCCTGGCGTCCCTGACGCTGGCCTGGCCTGCCCACGCGATGGACGCCGCTTTGCGCGCCGGCCTGCTGAAACTCGATCCGCAGACGCGGCTGGAACAGCGATGCGACGCAGAGGTTCTCGACCGCATCAGCCATGACGACCACAAGTACAAGGCCGACCGCGTCGTCGCCTACGCCTTTGCGACGCCGGAAATGAAAGCCGATGCCATCCGCAGCCCGGGTGCGGCCTTCCGCAGCAAGGGGCAATGGTACCGGCTGAAATTCAAATGTGAGACGGCGCCGGACCATATGGAGGTCCTGCAGTTCCGTTACCGCATCGGTGACGAGATCCCGGAAGCCGACTGGGCGAAGTACAATCTCTACGACTGAATTTTCCAAAACCACAATTCTCTCTGGCAGAACGAGCTTTCGCTATCCCTGTGGTTTTTTGGCCTTACCCGTAGCGTTCTCTTGACGCGCGGGAAGCATACACGTTAGGGCGTCGGCATATCCGACGACGAACACGCGGCGAACAAAAAGGGGCCTCCGGTCGATGGACATTTTCAGCGCCGCAAGCATGACCGCCCTCCTCCAGGTCATCGCCATCGATCTGGTGCTTGCCGGCGACAACGCCATCGTCATTGGCCTTGCCGCAGCCGGCCTGCCGGTCGAGCAGCGCAAGAAGGCCATCCTCATCGGCGTCCTGGCGGCAACAGTGCTGCGCATCCTGTTTGCCGCCGTCACCGTCAAGCTGTTGGCAATCGTCGGCCTGCTGCTGGCCGGCGGCATCCTTTTGTTGTGGGTGTGCTGGAAGATGTGGCGCGAGCTGCGGACGTCCCATGCCGACGAGCAGGAGGCGACCGAGGCGCTGGCCGATGCCGATCTCGACGGCGACATGACGATTGCGACCGGCAAGGCGCGCAAGACGCTCGGCCAGGCAGCGCTGCAGATCGTCGTCGCCGATGTCTCGATGTCGCTCGACAATGTGCTGGCGGTCGCCGGTGCGGCGCGCGATCATTTCCCGGTGCTGGTCATCGGCCTCGTGCTGTCGATTGCGCTGATGGGCCTTGCCGCGAGCTTCATCGCCAGGCTGCTGCACCGCTATCGCTGGATCGCCTATATCGGCCTGCTGATCATCCTCTACGTCGCGCTCGACATGGTCTATCGCGGCGTTGTCGAGGTCTGGCCACATGTCAGTCCTGCGGTGAGCTGACGCTGCCGGTCGTATAGCTCCTGTTACCGCCCAGTAGTCAGCTGGAGGCCGCGGTCGCGTTCGCCGCAGCCGCTGCCCATACCAATGCCGCAATAAGTGTGGTACTGGCCGCCGATCCCGAAAAACCCGGAAGTTGTTTCATGTCTGCCCCTCGCGTCAGTTTCGTCAGCCTTGGATGCCCGAAAGCCCTTGTGGATTCCGAGCGCATCATCACGCGCCTGCGCGCCGAAGGCTATGAGATCGCGCGCAAGCATGACGGCGCCGACCTCGTCGTCGTCAACACCTGCGGTTTCCTCGATTCGGCGCGCGACGAGTCGCTCAACGCCATTGGTTCGGCGCTTTCGGAAAACGGTAGGGTCATCGTCACCGGCTGCCTTGGCGCCGAGCCGGATGTCATCCGCGAAAAGCACCCCAATGTGCTCGCCATCACCGGACCGCAGGCCTATGAAAGCGTGATGGCGGCGGTGCATGAGGCGGCACCGCCGAGCCACGATCCCTATATCGACCTGTTGCCGCCGCAAGGCGTGAAGCTGACGCCGCGCCACTACGCCTATCTGAAGATTTCGGAAGGCTGCAACAACCGCTGCACCTTCTGCATCATTCCCGCACTGCGCGGTGACCTCGTCTCGCGGCCGGCGGCCGATGTGCTGCGCGAGGCCGAGAAACTGGCCAAGGCCGGCGTCAAGGAATTGCTGGTTATCTCGCAGGACACCAGCGCCTACGGCATTGACATCAAGTACCAGACCTCGATGTTCGGCGACCGCGAAGTGCGGGCAAAGTTCCTCGACCTGTCGGAGGAACTGGGCAAGCTCGGCATCTGGGTGCGCATGCACTATGTCTATCCCTACCCGCATGTCGCCGACGTCATCCCGCTGATGGCCGAGGGCAAGATCCTTCCCTATCTCGACATCCCCTTCCAGCACGCCTCGCCGCAGGTGCTGAAGAACATGCGTCGTCCCGCCCACGGCGAAAAGACGCTGGAGCGCATTCGCGGCTGGCGCGACGTGTGCCCGGACCTCGCGATACGCTCGACCTTCATTGTCGGCTTTCCCGGCGAGACCGACGAGGATTTCGAGATGCTGCTCGACTGGCTGGACGAGGCCAAGATCGACCGCGCCGGCTGTTTCAAATACGAGCCGGTCCGGGGCGCCCGCTCCAACGATCTCGGCCTGGAACAGGTGCCGCAGGAGATCAAGGAAGCGCGCTGGCATCGCTTCATGCAGCGCCAGCAGAAGATCTCGGCGACGCAGCTGGCCAAGAAGGTCGGCAAGCGCCTGCCGGTGCTGATCGACGAGGCACATGGCACCTCGGCCAAGGGCCGCACCAAATACGACGCGCCGGAGATCGACGGTTCGGTGCACATCCAGTCGCGCCGCCCGCTGCGCCAAGGCGACATCGTCACCGTCAAGATCGACCGCGCCGACGCCTACGATCTTTACGGTTCAGCGGTCTAGAAAACCGCCGAAAGGGCGCCTCCCCGGCGCCCTCCAATTTTGGCGCACCCTTGGTCAGAGCTTCACCGATTCCATTGCAGCCAGCGATCGATCGATCGCCTGATTGAGGGTCTTGTCCAGCCGCGTGCCCGCCGAGCCGGCCGCGACCACGGACAGCCGTGCAGCAAATCCCAGATGATAGTCTACGAACCATTCGGGATGCGGCTCGGGTTCCGGAATCGGCGGCCACCACGGGGGCAGCTTCGGTATCTTCGGTCGCGTCGGGCACCAATCGTCGAGGTCGCTCATCAACGCCTTGCTATCGAGCCCGCCTCGCTCGGCGGACCAGGCGGATCGGACGAATTCGTCCGCGATCGCGGCGCCCAGTTCGTGAGGCGGGAGCGGCTGAGGATTGAGTGCGATTTGCGCGAGCCGCCCCTGTGGTCCGCGCGGGATGACGTCATAAATGGCTGGAATGCGTTTACCGATAATGGCTAAGAGTTTCTTGCTCAATTGCATAAGACATTCTCCTGCTCAAATTAGTAACGTCGGCCGGTTTCGTCAGGCCGCAAGATGAGAATGCAAGTAAAAAGCAACTTCGTCTGTGAAGGGGGTCACGGAACGGTGTCGCAGACAATTGTGTCCCGTCGGATGCTTCCGCCGCCATTTACCAAATTTCGCGATATTTGCCGCTGTTTACCCTGTTTCGTCGAGATCTGCGTTATGGTTTCCGGGCCGTAGACGCCGAGACTTCGCATGGATGCCAGACCTGCCCGACAGGATCATATCGCGACACTAGACCTGTTGAGGCTGGCGGCGGCGTTGGCTGTGGTGTTCTTCCATTACTTCTTTCGCGGCGCGGCTGCCGAGGGCGCGCTGGCCGAGGGCTATCCGAGCGTGGCGCCGTTCGCCCTCTACGGCTATCTCGGCGTCAACCTGTTCTTCCTGATCAGCGGTTTCGTCATTGCCTGGTCGGCGGAAGGCCGCTTCTGGCAAGAGTTTGCGATCGCACGTTTCGTGCGCCTCTACCCCGGCTACCTCCTGTGCATGACGATCACCTTCGTCATCGTCATGGCTTTCGGCGCACCGCTGTTTTCAACTTCTCTCGGTCAATACGCTGCCAACCTGTCGATGTTTGCGCCGGCGCTCGGCCAGCCATTCATGGACGGCGTCTACTGGTCGATCCTGCTTGAACTGGTGTTCTACGGCTGGGTGACGCTCGCTCTGCTCGGTGGCGTTTTCCAGAAATGGAAGCTTGGGCTGATCTTCGTCTGGCTGGCGATCTCGGCGTCGAACGAGTTCTTCATCGAAAGCCGTGCGGCAAGGCTGCTGTTCATCACCGAATTCGGTCCGTTCTTTGCCGCCGGCGTACTCGTCCACCACATCCATGCGCATGGTCGCTCCCTGGCAGCCCTGCTGCTGCTTGGTGCGGCCTTCCTTCTGTCCTGCAGCACGTTGTCGGTGACGCAGCTGTGGATGCTCAGAGAATACGGCATTGCCGTTTCGCAGCCGCATCTGGTGATCGCCAACATCGTCATGCATTCCGTGCTGATCGGCGCGATCCTGCTGCGCAGCTATGTCGTGCCGTCCGCACTGACGCTGGCGCTGGGCGGGCTGACCTACCCGCTTTATCTCCTGCACCAGAAAATCGGCTATATCGCCATCAATACCGCCGCACCTTTGGTCGGCAAATGGGCTGCAGCGCTAGGCTGTGTCGCGCTCATGGTTCTGCTTTCCTGGGTGATCTGGCAGTATTTCGAACGGCCGGCCCAGCGCAGGGTGAATGCCTGGATCGGCGGCGCGCTCGATACCGCGCTGGCTCGGTTTCGCGGCAGGAGCGCACAGCCCGCGAAATGAGAAAGGGCGCCAGAGGGCGCCCTTTTTGCTTTGCGTTTCCTGGGCTTACTGCGGCAGTTTGTCGTCGACGCCCTTCACATAGAAGTTCATGCCGAGCAGCGTGCCGTCGTCGGCGACTTCGCCGTCCTTGAGCCAGGGCGTGCCGTCCTGCTTGGCGACCGGTCCGGTGAAGGGGTTCCAGCCTTCGGCGATCTTCTTGGTGGTTGCCTCGGCCATCGCCTTCACATCGTCCGGCATGTTGGTGAAGGGCGCCAGCTTGACGGCGCCATCCTTGATGCCCAGCCAGACATTGCCCGGCTTCCAGGTGCCGTCCAACGCCGCCTGCACGCGGCTGATGTAGTACGGGCCCCATTCGTCGGTGAGCGAGGTCAGCTGCGCGTTCGGCGCGAACTTGATCATGTCGGAGGACTGGCCGAAGCCGTGCAGCTTACGCTCCTCGGCCACCTGCAAGGCAGCGGTGGAATCGGTGTGCTGGACGATGATGTCGGCGCCCTGGTCAAACAGCGCCTTGGCGGCGTCGGCTTCCTTGCCCGGATCGAACCAGGAGTTCACCCAGACGATCTTGGCCTTGAAGTTCGGGTTGATCGACTGGGCGCCGAGCATGAAGGAGTTGATGCCCATCACCACTTCGGGGATCGGGAAGGAAACAATGTAGCCGGCAACCCCCGCCTTCGATTCCTTGGCGGCGATCTGGCCGAGCACATAGCGGCCTTCATAGAAGCGCGCATTGTAGATGCCGAGATTGTCGCCGGTCTTGTAGCCGGTGGCGTGCTCGAACATCACCTTCGGGAATTTCTTGGCAACCTTCACTTCCGGGTCCATGAAGCCGAAGGAGGTGCCGAAGATGATCTTGCAGCCCTCGCGCGCCAGACGCTCGAAAGCGCGGTCGGCGTCGGGGCCTTCCGAGACGTTTTCGAGGTAAGCGGTTTCGACCTTGTCGCCGAGCGCCTTTTCCACCTCGAGACGGCCCTGGTCATGCTGGTAGGAATAGCCGAAATCGCCGATCGGGCCGGTGTAGACCCAGCACGCTTTCAGCTTGTCGGCAGCTTGCGCCGACGCCGCCAGTGACATGGCGGCGGTCGTGGTCATCAACGCAATAAGCAGTTTTTTCATTGTGTTACCTCTCTGAGTTTAGCCTTGGAGCTTTCCCGTTTGTTTTTGTTGTCAACGATCCGGAACGAATGGCTGCCCCAAGGAAGCCGGCGTGTTCATCATCGTCAGACGCTTGTTGCGCGAGATTAGAACGAGAACCACGACGGTTGCCAGATAGGGCAGAGAAGAAAGCAGCTGCGAAGGCACCGGAATGCCAAAAGCCTGTGCATGAAGCTGGCCGATCCACACCGCGCCGAAGATGTAGGCGCCGGCCAGCACCCGCCACGGCCGCCAGGAGGCGAACACGACCAGCGCCAGCGCGATCCAGCCGCGGCCGGCGGTCATGTTCTCCACCCATTGCGGCGTGTAGACCAGCGACAGGTGACCGCCGGCAAGGCCGGCGCAGGCGCCGCCGAAGATGACGGCGAGATAACGGTAGCGGATAACCTTGATGCCGAGCGCATGCGCCGATGTGTGGCTGTCGCCGATCGAGCGCAGTGTCAGACCGGTGCGGGTCTTGAACAGGAACCACATGACGGCAGCCGTCAGTGCGATCGAGATGTAGAAGATCGGATCCTGGCCGAACAGCAGCCTGCCCACCACAGGAATGTCGGTGAGGACCGGGATGTAGAGGTTCGGCAGTCGCTCGCCGGGCTGGCCGACAAAGCTGGTCCCCATCATGCCGGAGAGGCCAAGGCCGAGCAGCGTCAGCGACAGGCCCGTCGCCACCTGGTTGGTGGCGAGCGACAGCGTCATGACCGCAAACAGCAGCGAGAATACCGCGCCCATGGCGATTGCCGCGAGCAGGCCGATCCAGGGCGATCCGGTGAGATAGCCGGCGCCGAAGCCGCCGACGGCGCCCATGATCATCATGCCTTCGACGCCGAGGTTGAGGACGCCGGAGCGCTCGACCACCAGTTCGCCGATGGCCGCGATCAGCAACGGCGTTGCCGCCGTGGCGATGGTCAAAAGGATGTTGACGGTGATGTCCATCAGCGGGCTTCCTTCAACTTCGGCGCAGCATCGAGTTTTGCAGCGCCCTTCGCCAGCGCCATGCCGACGAGACGAATGCGGTAGTGGATGAGGGTGTCGCAACCGAGGACGAAGAACAAAAGCATGCCCTGGAACACACGCGCCACCTTGTCGGAGATGCCGAGCGCGCTCTGCACCGCCTCGCCGCCGAGATAGGTCAGCGCCAGCACCAGGCCGGCGGCAACAATGCCGAGTGGGTTCAGCCGGCCAAGGAAGGCGACGATGATGGCGGTGAAGCCGTAGCCGGGCGAAATCACCGGCTGCAGCTGGCCGATGGCGCCGGAGACTTCAGAAATGCCGGCAAGCCCGGCCAGCGCCCCTGACAGCAGGAAGGCGAAGAAGACCATGCGGTTGAGGCCGAAGCCGGCGAAGCGCCCTGCCCGCGGGCTGGAGCCGAGCACGCGGACCTCAAAACCCTTGAGCAGGCGGCTCATCAGCACCCAGATCAGCACGGCGGCGACAAGCGCGAAGACAAAACCCCAATTGGCGCGGCCGGCATCCGGCATCAGCTCCGGCAAAACGGCCGAGTCGTTGAACTGGATCGTCTGCGGGAAACCGTGGCCCTGCGGATCGCGCCAGAGACCGCGCACCAGCCAGTCGAGGAAGAGCTGGGCGACATAGACCAGCATCAGGCTGGTCAGGATCTCGTTGGTGCCGAAGCGTGTCTTCAGCAGGGCCGGGATCGCTGCGTAGGCAGCGCCACCGACCATGCCGAACAACAGCATCAGCGGCAGCACGAGCGGGCCTTCGAAGCCAGGGAACAGCACCGGGATGGCCGAGCCGAAGATGCCGCCGAGGATAAACTGGCCTTCGGCGCCGATGTTCCAGATGTTGGCCTTGTAGCAGACCGACAGGCCGACCGCGATCAGGATCAAAGGTGCGGCCTTGATCGCCAACTCATGCAGCTGCCAGACCTGGCTGACCGGCTCGATGAAATAGATCCGGAATGCCGTCAACGGGTTGACGCCGAGCAGCGCGAACAGAATAGCGCCGGCAATCATCGTCAGGCCGAAGGCGATGAAGGGCGACAGCGCCGAAAACAGCATCGAGCGCTGCGGGCGTTTGACGAGTTCGAGGCGCATCATGCCGTCTCCAGCGTGTGTTCTGCGTGGCCGGGCTCGGCGCCGCCCATCAAAAGGCCAATCTTTTCGAACGTGGCCTCGGCAATTGGCAGCGGCTTTGACAGCTCGCCATTGTGCATGACCGCGATCGCATCCGAAATCTCGAACAGCTCGTCGAGGTCCTGGCTGATGACCAGAACCGCCGAGCCGCTGCGCGCAAGTTCGATCAGCGCCTGGCGGATATGGGCGGCAGCACCGGCGTCGACGCCCCATGTCGGCTGGTTGACCACCATGACAGCCGGGCTGCGGTCGAGCTCGCGGCCGACGATGAATTTCTGCAGATTGCCGCCGGAAAGGGCTGCGGCTTCCGGATCGGGCGCGCTCTTGCGCACGTCCATCGCCACGATGATGCGTTGGGCGGCGGCATAGACCGCACCGCTTTTGACTGCGCCGCCGGCGCCGACAAAAACCTTGCCGTCGGTGGCGTGGCGCGACAGCAGCAGGTTCTCAGAAAGCTTCATGCGCGGCGCCGCACCATGGCCGAGCCGTTCTTCCGGCACGAAGGCTGCCCCCATCAGCCGCCGGCCGGTGATCGACAGCGCGCCGGCATCCTTGCCGCGGATGCGCACGGAAGCGGCATCCTGCTGCAGCACCTCGCCGGAGACGGATTCGAAGAACTCGCCCTGGCCGTTGCCGGCGACACCGGCAATGCCGATCACCTCGCCGGCACGCACGTTGAGGTTGATGTTCTTCAGCGGGATCGAGAACGGCGTTGCCGGCTTGCGACTGAGCGCGCGGATCTCGAGCAGCGGCACGGCGGTCTCGATGCCTTCGGCTGGCGCGCGCACCACGGCTTTCACCTCGTTGCCGACCATCATGCGGGCCAGCGACGACGCGGTTTCCTCGCGCGGATTGCAGTGGCCGACGACCTTGCCGTGACGCAGTACGGTGGCGCGGTCGCAAATGCGCTTGACCTCTTCCAGCCGGTGCGAAATGTAGAGAATGGATTTGCCCTCCGAGCGCAGGCGCTCCAGCGTCTCGAACAATTTGTCGGCTTCCTGCGGCGTCAGCACCGAGGTCGGCTCGTCGAGGATGATGAGCTGCGGCGTCTGCAAGAGGCAGCGGATGATCTCGATGCGCTGGCGTTCGCCGACCGAGAGATCGCCGACCAGCGAGTCCGGGTCGAGCGGCAGCCCGTAGCTGAAGGAAAGCGCCCTCGCCTTGGCGGCGATCGAGCTGATCGGCGAGCCGTCATCCAGCGACAGCGCGATGTTCTCGGCCGCGGTCAGCGCCTCGAACAGCGAAAAGTGCTGGAACACCATGCCGATGCCGAGCTTCTTCGCCATGCCCGGGCTGGAGATTCGCACCGCCTCGCCGTTCCAGAAGATCTCGCCGGAATTGGGCTCCAGCGAACCGAACAGCATCTTGACCAGCGTCGACTTGCCGGCGCCGTTTTCGCCGAGCAGCGCGTGTATCTCGCCCTTGGCGATGTTGAGGTCGATATGATCGCACGCAGTCAACGTGCCGAATATCTTGGTCAGGCCACGAACCTCAAGCAGGTTCGCTCCATCATGATCTGCACTCACAGTGCCTCCCATCCGGTTTCCGGATATGTTCTGTGTTCCCGAAAGCATCGTATGCGCTGGCTGCTCTCGTGCGAAAGCAGCACCCACCTTGAAAGAGCTTCAAGAATTTCAGCGGAAACTCAAGGGGTAAAGATAAGTCTGTTTCACGCAAGAAAGTATCCGGCCGGTTCTTCGTGCAAACAGCGCCCGGCGCCGCGGCAAAGCGTTGAAAAACTGGGCAAATTCCCCTCAGGGGACCAGAATGGTGGTGCCAGTCGTCTTGCGGGCTTCGAGATCGGCCTGCGCCTTGCCGGCATCCTTCAGCGCATAGCGCTGGTTGATCTGGATTTTGACCGCGCCGCTCAGCACCACGTCGAAGAGTGCTGCAGCCGAAACTTCGAGGTCCTCGCGCTTTGCATTGTAGACGAACAGCGTCGGCCTGGTGACGAACAGCGATCCCTTCTGCGCCAGGAGCGACATTGAAAATGGCGGGATCGGCCCCGAGGACTGGCCGAACGCGACGAACATGCCGAGCGGCCGCAAACAATCGAGCGAAGCGGGGAATGTGTCGTTGCCGACCGAATCGTAGACGACGTCGCATTTTTTGCCGCCGGTGATTGCGGCGACGCCGGCGACGAAATCCTGCTCCCTGTAGTTGATGACGTGGTCGAAGCCATGCGCCTTGGCGATCTCGATCTTGTCGGTCGAGCTCGCCGTGCCGATGACGGTCGCGCCGAGATGTTTCGCCCATTGTCCCAGGATCAGGCCGACGCCGCCGGCGGCGGCGTGGAACAGGATGGTGTCGCCCGCTTTCACCTTGAAGGTGCGACGCAGGAGATACTCCGCCGTCATGCCTTTCAGCATCATGCCGGCGGCCTGCTCGTCGCTGATGCCGTCCGGCACCTTGACCACGCGGTCGGCGGCGACGACGCGCTGTTCGGCATAGGCGCCGACATTGACGGCATAGGCGATGCGATCGCCCGGCTTCAGCCAGTCGACGCCAGTGCCAACCGCCAGCACGACGCCGGCCGCTTCGCCGCCCGGGATCAGCGGGAAGCCGCCGGGTGGCGGATAGAGGCCGGTGCGATGATAGACATCGATGAAATTGAGGCCAATCGCCGTGTGCCTGACCAGGATCTGCCCGGCGCCGGGCTGCCCCGGATCGGCATCCTCATAGGCCAGGACTTCCGGACCGCCATGGGCGTGGATACGGATCGCTTTGGACATTTCTGGGCTTTCCTGCGGGTCAGGTTTTCTTGCTGTCAGTCGCTTTTGTTGGCGGCTTGGCGCCGAGCTTTGGGAAGAACTGCATGATACCGCCGATGCAGGCGAGGTAAAGCCCGGTGACGGTAATGCCGACCTTGGTGAAGATACTGACCTGTTCGCCCAGAACACCGATCTGGTCGTAGAAGGCGGCAAGGGCCGCCTGCGCCAGCGCCAGAGCGCCGAAAGCGCACCACAGTAGCGTCATGCCGAGATTGATTGGCCGCAGCCGCACCACCCGCACCGGATGGATGAAATTGATCGGCACGAAGGTCAGGATGCCGGCCGCCACGACGACGCCAAAGGACACCCATTGCCCTGGCTCGATGACGAACAGCGTGAACACCACCATGTTCCAGACCACCGGAAACCCTTTGAAGAAGTTCTCCTTCGTCTTCATGCCGGTGTCGGCATAATAGATGGCGCTGGACACGACGATGATGGCCGCCGACAGGAACGACAGCCGCTCCCCCATGAAGCCGCGCTGGTAGAGCGCGAAGGCCGGGATCAGCACATAGGTGACATAGTCGATGATGTTGTCGAGGAGTTCGCCCGACCAGGTCGGCAGTATCTCCTTGACCTCGAGCTTTCGGGCGATCGGGCCGTCGATACCATCGACGAAAAGCGCCAGACCCAGCCACCAGAACATCGCTGTCCAGCGCTCCTCGCTTGCCGCCACCAGCGACAGGAAGGCCAAGAACGAGCCCGACGCGGTGAGCAGATGCACCGAGAACGCGCGCGCCTGCGGCCAGGTGACCTTCTTCTTCGGCCTCGGAATCCGGTCGGCGATCTTTTTGGCGGCGTTCCTGGCGGTTGTGTTCTTGCTCACGGGCCCCGCCAATCCAGCTTGCAGATTTCGGCCGAGCGGCCGGCGAAATTCCAGTTGCGGCCGAAAGCACGCATCTTGCTCTTGTCGGACCTGGCCACGATGATCTCCGGCGCGATCCAGTATTCCGAATTGCTGATCACGGTGTCCTTCTCGCGATCCTTGCCGGGAATCGGTGTCACCGCCCCGTCGATGATCTTCGGTATCTGGAAAATGCGGGTCTTGTCACGCGTCTCGTAGGTGATCGGCACCTGCTCGACGCCGAGGAACTTGCCGACAAGGATAGACAGCAGCGACGTGGTTCCGCCGGCCTTGCCAGTGAAGATTTTGGTCAACGCCTTCACCGCGTAGACCGACGCACGCTTGTCGATGAACAGGCCCGCCGTCCAGTTGCCGCGGCTCATATAGCCGGGGATTTCCATGACCAGTCCGAGATTGAGACCGGACAGGTCGACCTCGCCGAAATGGCCGGCATCGATGCGAAAACCCGCCCATGTCTGGCAATAGCCCTCTGTCGGCGGATGGCTGCCAAGCGACAGCACACATGGGCAAAAAACCGTGCAATTACAGGAGAGTACGAGCTCTCCTTTCATTGCCCAGCCTTGCTCTGCCATTGAATTTTCCCCCGTCATGCCGAGACTACTAGCAGGGCGACTGCCCAGACAAGCAGTATCGCACCGGCCACCCGGCCAGGAAGCCTGCCGGTGGTCTGTTTTTCGATCAAAGTGAACAGGCCGATCAGCGCCATCCAGAACACGTTCATCGTGCCGACGGCAAACATCACCAGCATCAGCGCCCAGCAGCAGCCCAGGCACCACAGGCCCTGCTTCAGCCCGAGCCGGAAAATGCGGCTGGGCTTGGCGCTCCAGTTGGAAAACAGGGTAGCGAAGGGATTCCGGCATTTTGTCAGGCAGGCCTGCTTGAGGCTGCTGAACTGGTAGAGGCCGGCCACCAGCAAAGCGGCAGCCGCGGCAAGGCCGGTCACCGGATCGAGCAATCGTCCGGACGAGGCGAATGTGTGGACGATCAACGTCAGCACCGGAAAGCCGGCCGAGGCGACCAGCCATGTACAGAGGTAGCCGGCAACCAGGGCGAGCGGGTGGGCCACCGGTTCGCCCTTGATGCGGGCGGTGTCGGCGATTTCGCAATACGTGCGGATCATAGGCGCTGCCGACGGCAGCATCGCCGCCACGGCCATCAGGAACCACATGGCGATCAGTGCCAGAAATTGTGCGCCGCCGCCGGCATCGAGCGGTGCGGGCGTCAGGCACAGGCCGAAGAAGCGGTCGAGAAAATCCGGCAGCGGCAGCTGCGGCAGATAGCGCAACACCACATCACCCGGTGCGCCGGCGCCGGGAAGCCGGCCTTCGGCGCCGCGGATCGCCATGGCGCCGAGAATGAACCATGCGAGCAGAATGCCGCCGCCGATGGCGATGTTGACCGTCAGCCGGGGATGGCGGGCAAGGCCTGCCGTGGCGCGGCCGGCGCGGTCGAGATGGCTGAAATCGTCCTGCTGGCCGGTCATGGCAATCGAATGAGCCTAATCGCCGCGTTGATCAAGCCGCATGGTCTGACCTATATCCATGGACAGACAGGATGGACCTGCATCGCAAACTGGAAGTCCAATTTGGATCATCGCGAGACAGCACGGATACTGGTTGCCGGCAGCGGCCCTGCAGGGCTGATCGCGGCGCTCGGTTTTGCCGAGGCGGGATTTCCCGTGACTCTCATCGGACCCGAGGCGGGCGGCCCCGATGGCCGGACGACGGCGCTGATGAACCCTGCCCTCAAGATTCTCGATCGGCTGGGCGTGCTGGCCGACATCAGGCCAAAAGCCGCGCCGCTGAAGGTGATGCGCATCGTCGATGCTACAAGCCGGCTGATCCGCAGCCCGGTGGTCACCTTTCGCGCCACGGAGATCGGCGAGGAACAGTTCGGGCTCAACGTGCCCAACAGTGCGCTCAATCCTGCTCTGGCCAGGGCCGTCGCCGTGCATTCCGGCATCGAATGGCTGAAGGTGATGGTTGAGAGCTGGCGTCTGGACGCCGGCGGGGCACATGCCGTTCTGGCGGATGGCCGCGAAATTTCCGCATCGCTGGCGGTCGCTGCCGATGGGCGCCTGTCGCCGGCGCGCGAGGCGGCTGGTATAGCCGCGTCGGTGCGATCCTATCCGCAGGCGGCACTTGTGCTGAATTTCGGCCACCGCAGCGAACACGGCTTCACCTCGACAGAATTCCACACCGAAACCGGTCCGTTCACCCAGGTGCCACTGCCCGGCAACCGCTCCAGCCTTGTCTGGGTGGTGAAACCGGAAACGGCAAAAGACCTTGCCGCACTCGATGACGTGACACTTTCCGAGCGTGTCGAACAGCAGATGCAGTCGATGCTGGGCCGGGTGTCGGTCGAGCCCGGCCGGCAGATCTACCCGCTGTCGGCGGCATCACCAGGGCGCTTCGCACAAAACCGGGTGGCGCTGGTCGGCGAGGCGGCACATGTGTTTCCGCCTATCGGTGCCCAAGGCCTCAACCTCGGCATCAGGGACATCGACGATCTGATTGGAATCGCTGGCGAAAATCGCAGCGATCCTGGCGACGCGAAGGCTCTCGCAGCCTATGATTCCCGGCGCCGTCCCGATATTCTGGCGCGCAGCGGGGCAGTCAATCTGCTCAACATGTCGCTGCTGTCGGACATGCTGCCGGCGCAGATGGCGCGCAGCGCCGGGCTCAATGTGCTCGGCAGTTTCGCGCCGCTGCGCGCCTTCTTCATGCGCGAGGGCTTGAGGCCGGGCAGCGGCTTTGCAGCACTTACTGGCCTAGGGAAACAGGTCCGGCGGTAATATTCCGTGCCCGATCATGTAGAGCAGCCGGTCAGACATTTTTGCCCTGGCCCGAAAACCCTGGACCGGGCTAGCCCGTAGCTTCACAAGGCGTCAAGCGCTTCGGCATTGAATTGGACCACCGTCTGCGCCAGATAGTGTCGGATACCAGCCCTAAAGTCGGGCTCGATTTTTGGTGACGGCGTGTGTAAATTCAAAGCCTTAGAGCGCGTGCCGTGCATTCCAGGGGACGCCGGGCGCTTCAGGGCTTAGTGGTGAGTATGATGAAAACAGCCAAATTCTCGATCGGACAGGTGGTTCGCCACAGGCTGTTTCCGTTTCGCGGCATCATTTTCGATGTCGATCCGCAATTCGCCAACACCGACGAATGGTACGAGGCGATCCCGGCCGATGTGCGACCGCGCAAGGACCAGCCGTTCTATCATCTGCTCGCCGAGAATTCGGAAACCGAATACATCGCCTATGTGTCCGAACAGAACCTGCTCGAGGATCAATCGGGCGAGCCGGTCCGGCATCCGCAGATCCGCGAGATGTTCGACAAGCGGCCGGACGGACGCTACGAGCCGAAACGCCAGTCGAGACATTGACTGCATCCTGAACGGGGCAACAAAAAAGCGGGGCAATGCCCCGCTTTTTGTATTTTGGAATTTTCCCGAGATCAGTTGGCGGCCTTGGCCTTGTCCTGCTCGTCCTTGAGCTTCTTGGCAAAATCCTGGTTGTTCTTGGCAACGAAGTCCTGAAGCTTCTTCTGCCGGTCTTCGATATCGGACTGCTGCAGCGGGGGGCCGTCATAGGCGCCGCTGAAGCCGGTCAAGGCGACCTTGATCGGATTCGGCTGGTTCTGGAAGTTGACCGAAGTGAGCGTGATCGCCTGGCCCTTCTTGAAGGAAGCGACGAGCGTGTCGGTCAGCGGCACTTCGGCCACGCAACGATCAGGGAAGCAGATGACATAATCGAGCTTCTGCGCCTTGCCGGTGTCGATCTGCAGGCCGATGCCGGGAGGCACCAGACGTCCGGTCGGAACCGTCACCTGGAACACCTTGCGGTTCACCTTGCCCTTCAGCTCGATCAGGCTGACGCCGGTGACCAGCTGGCCGTTGCCCGCGGTGACGATGTTCTGGACATTGCAGATGTCGACGTCTTCCTGCTTGGTGCAGGCCTTGAACCAGCCCTGCGGAATCTGCTGCTGCTGTTGTGCCGAAGCAGAGAGAAGTCCGGCGCCCAGAAAGCCGACCACGCCCGCGGCAATGACCGAAAGGCGGTATGCGTTGCTGTTCAGGCTCGTCATGTCGTGCACTTCCTCTCAAATGATCCCGGAACCGGCTTCTTCGCGCCGCGTGGTCCAGCTACCTGTTGCCGAATTGAGGCAACAGGATGACTTCGGAGCGCGTGTTACACCGCATGCGCAGCCGAATCCAGCCCGGCGCCTGCGATTCTTGGCTGTGCCATTTGGGTCGTGCGATTTGGGCTGACGTATCTGGCCGGAGCGCCGCGGCGCCATGCTAGGGTGCACTCCGAATCATCAAGCCGCCCAGTAAGGAGACGGTCATGGGCCGCGTTCTTGTTTGGCTGATCGCCGCGATCTCGTTTCTCGCCTTTTCACTTCAGCCCGCAATGTCGGAGCCGAAACATGCTATCGCCATGCAGGGCGAGCCGGCGCTGCCGGCCGACTACACCCATTTCGACTACGCCAATCCCGATGCGCCGAAGGGTGGCAACATCACCTATTGCGTCGTCGGCAGCTTCGACAATCTCAACCCGTTCATTCTGAAGAGCCTGCGCACCACGGCACGCGGCATGATGGATCTCAACTACGGCAACCTGGTTTTCGAGCCGTTGATGACGCGCAATTATGACGAGGCCTTCAGCCTCTATGGCCTGCTCGCCGACAGCGCCGACATGGATCCCGAGCGCAAGTCGATAGAGTTCCATCTCAACCCTGACGCAAAATGGTCTGATGGCGAGCCGGTGACACCGGAGGATGTGCTGTTCACCTACGATGTCTTTACCGACAAGGGCCGCCCGCCTTACAGGGATCGCATGAGCCTGATCGCCAAGCTCGAAAAGACCGGCGATCACAGCGTGCGCTTTACCTTCAATGACAAGGCCAACCGCGAGACGCCGCTGATTATCGCGCTGACGCCGATCATCCCGAAGCATGCCTTCAACAAGGACACGTTCGACAAGACGACGCTGAAGCCGGTGATTGGCAGCGGGCCCTACACAGTCGACAAGATACAGCCGGGGCAACGCATCGTCTTCAAGCGCAACCCGAATTACTGGGGCAAGAACCTCCCCTCCAAGCGCGGCTTCGACAATTACGACCAGATCACCATCGAGTACTTCCTCAACGCCAATGCCAAGACGGAAGCGTTCAAGAAAGGCATCTGCGCCATCTATGATGAGGGCGATCCGATCAAGCGCGAGCGCGACATCGATTTTCCCGCGTTCCACCGAGGCGAGGTGATTGCCGAGACCTTCGACACTGGCATACCGCCAGTGGTGACCGGGTTTCTGTTCAACACCAGGCTGGAGAAGTTTTCCAATCCGGTGGTGCGGCGCGCGCTCGGCATGCTCTACGACTTCGAATGGGCCAACAAGAACCTGTTTGGCGGCAAATACACACGCACGATGAGCTATTGGCAGAATTCCGAACTGTCCGCGCTCGGCCATCCCGCCTCCGACAGGGAGAAGGCGCTGCTGGCGCCCTACCCCGGACGCGTGCCGGCCGATGTCATGGACGGCACCTGGCGACCGCCGGTGAATGACGGCACGGGCCAGGACCGGAAGGTGCTGAAGGTGGCTTTCGACCTGCTGAAGAGCCAGGGCTACGCCGTCAAGGACGGCGTCCTGCTGGATCCCAAAGGAAGCCCCTTCGGTTTCGAAATCCTGACCGCCTCGCAGGACGAGGAGCGCTTTGCCGCCATCTATCAGCGCACGCTGGAGAAGATCGGCATCACGGTGACCATCCGCAGCCTCGAAGCCGACCAGATCCAGTCGCGCAAGCAGCGTTTCGATTTCGAGGTGCTGATCGGGTCGAGCGGTTTCAGCAACTCGCTGTCGCCCGGCATCGAGCAGAGTTTTCGCTGGGGTTCTTCAGAAGCCAAGAGGGAAGGTTCGTTCAACCTGGCCGGCGTCGCCGATCCAGCGGTGGATGCTGCGATCGATGCGATGCTGAGAGCGCGGACCAAGGAGGATTACGTCGCTGCGGTGCGCGTCCTCGACCGATTGCTCATCTCCGGCAACTATATGGTGCCGATGCAGTACAACGCGCAGCAATGGCTCGCTTACTGGAATTATCTGGACCATCCGAAAAAGACGCCCATATTCGGTTATCAATGGCCGACCTGGTGGCGCAAAGCGAACTGAGTATGATCCCGAAAAGTGGTTACCGGTTTTCTCGGACAAACGGAAAACCGTTTTGTCCAGAGATCGCTCAAAGATGTGTTCGCGGCAGGAGATCGAGATGAGCGAAGACAATTCCATTACCGTCGACGTGGTTTCCGATGCCGTTTGCCCCTGGTGCTTCATCGGCCAGAAGCGGCTCGACAAGGCGATCGCCGCTGCCGGCGACATTGAGGTGCATGTGCGCTGGCGGCCGTTCCAGCTCGATCCGACCATTCCGCCCGGAGGCAAAGACCGGCGCGCATACATGCTAGCCAAATTCGGCAGCGAGGAGCGTATCCGCCAGATGCATGCGCGCATCGAGCCGCTCGGCGAAGCCGAGGGGATCAACTTCGCCTTCGACGCCATCAAGGTCGCAGCCAACACGCTGGACGCGCATCGCGTCATCCGCTGGGCCGGTGCAGCCGGCGAAGCCGTGCAGAACCGCTTGGTGCGCCGGCTGTTCCAATTGTATTTCGAGGAAGGCGTCAATATCGGCGATCACGCGGTGCTGATCGAAGCCGCCCGCGAGGCCGGCATGGACGCTGCCGTGGTCGAAACGCTGTTGCCGACCGACGCCGACGTCGAGGCGGTGCGCACGGAAATCGCCACGGCATCGCGAATGGGTATCACCGGCGTGCCGTGCTTCCTGCTTGAAGGCAAATACGCCGTCATGGGCGCGCAGGACGCCGACACGCTGGCCGACGCCATCCGCCAGGTCGCCGCCGCAAAGGCCAAGGGCGAGCTTGAAAAGGTGGGCTAAGCCTACTTTACGTTCACCTTGGCCTTGCTGACGAAGAAGCTATGGCCGTTGTTGCCCGTGCAGGTCAGTCCCTTGGTTGACGACTGGCAGGTAAACGGCCCTTTGCTCCAGCTGTTGCCATAGGCCAGCTTGGCGACATCGCTGCAGCAGCCGTGCTCACCCGGATTCTTGATCAATGTCGCCGGCCCGTTCGGCCCGAGGATCACGGTGACGTAGCTGGGCTCGACGCGCGAACAGCTCAGTTCCGGACCGCCATCCTGCGGCTGGTAGGTGCTGGTGCCGCCCTTGGGCGTGTAAATGCAGCCGATGTTGCCGGAGGGCGTGTTGAACTCGATTTGGCCCTCGGCGCTCGCGGGAATGGTCTGGTTGCCGGCATGCGCCAGAGACAGAAAGGCAAAGAGCGACAGGATTGCTGGGGCGGCTGCGCGTGCAAGCATTGGGAGATTCCTTGTTGGAGAACCGGGTATGCATGGGTGCCGACAGTGCCGCGCAAGGTTCAACCGGCGGCGTATGAATTGTCAAATCTTGTTGAGCGGCAGCTAAAGCGCGCCTGGTCGAGCATGTCCGCTTCACCAGCGGCGAAACGGTGATCGACAACTATGACGCCGCCGCCAAGACCATTTCCGGGGCACTTCTCGGCTTCGGGAAAGGATGATTCGGGCAAACCCGAAGTGATCACAGACGGCAAATTTCCGGTGTTCCCGTCAGCCCGCGGTAGGAAAACCGGCCAATCGGCAAGGTCGATCGGTTCACGATGCCGTGAATCCCGCTTCCCCAAGGGAAGCTTTTCGCACATCTCGGCGTTCTCACAAAACATTGAAACCAAACGGGATATTTGGCCTGGAGACAACTGTCTCCACGCACCACCTGTTGCCTCAAGGCAACGGCGCGTGGGCTGCCTCACATTCGTCGCGATAAAATTAATAGAAAATGATCAATTGGTGTTACTATCCGTAACAAAACTAAAAAAGGTTTGGGCGGGATTGTGATTCAGGTCGACAGACCGCGACGTTCAATATCGGCACTTTGGAACCGCGACGCCGCCGCTGGCCTGTCGCCCCTGACGCCAGTATCGTCGATGCGGACCTTCTGGGGACTGATGCGGGCCTACTGGTTCTCGGACCGGTGGAAGGAAGCCTGGACCCTGACGCTGGTGATAGCCTTATTTACAGCGCTCTCCAGCCAGGCCGACGTCTGGTTCACCGTGGCGGCGGGCGAACTGGCGGCCTCAATCGCTTTTTTCCACGACGCCGCGAATACCACACCGCTTGAATCAGTGCTGACCAATGCCGGCCTGCTTGTGCTGTTGGTCGTGCTCAAGGATATGGGCATCACAGGTATCTGCAAGTTTGTATCGGCGACATTGCATCGCAAATGGCGCGCCTGGCTAAACAGCCGCTTCAACGAGGCGCTGCTCGACCCCAACCATTCACACTACCACGCTCAGCACGGCTCGTCCGGTACGGCAGCGCCCGACAACATCGACCAGCGCGTGCAGGAATCGATCAAGGATATGACAGGCGGCGCCATCGGGCTTGCCATGGGCGTATTCGGTGTCTTCACCTCGTTCTACTTTGTTGGCGGCGCATTGCTGAAAAACTCGGTGGAGGTCACGGGTCTCGAGTTCCTGGGAGCCTATGGCAGCGCCGCCCTTGCCCTCGTGGCAGTCGTCATTTACGTGCCGTTCAACACTTGGATCGCGATCAAACTCGGCGGTATGCTGGAGTGGCTCAACATCAGGATGCAGAAGGCCGAAGGCAGCTATCGCAGTGAGCTGATCACGTTATTGCGCCGCAGCTTCCATGTGGCGGCGTCGCAAGGCGAGGACGTGCAGAAGACGATACATGGCCGGCTCTATCTCGACATCGACAGCACTTGGTCGAAGTTCAATATCGTCAACACCATCTATGCGGGATTCGAATCGGTCTATAACTTTGTCGGTGCCAAAGTTGTCGCCTATGGACCTGGTCTGGTGCCGTTCATCCACAACGGTGTCGACCTCAAGGGTTACATAACCGGTTCCGAGCAAGTCAACGCGCTGATCAGCAAGTGTTCGTGGTTCATCCATGTTATGCCGAGTCTCGCCACGTTGCGCGCCAACAGCCAGCGCGTCATCGAATTGGCGCAGGCGATCGAGAACGTCCAGCAGCCGCAGGAATTCTACAGCCAGACCGGCCAGTCCGACTTCCACTATGCCAGCCAGAACCCGGTCTTCGGCCTGACCATCCAGAAGCTCGAACTGGCGCATCAGGGCGAAGACGCGACGCCGTTCCTGAGTGCGGCCAATCTGCGTTTCCGGCGCGGCGAGTGGACATTCCTCAAAGGCGAGTCCGGCTCCGGCAAGACTTCGCTGATCAAGGCGATCAACGGCCTGTGGCCCTATGGCCGCGGCACCATCGTCTTTCCCGAGGGGATCAGGAGCTTCTATGCCGCCCAGGAGGTCAAGCTGCAGCAGGTGTCGCTGAAGCAGCTGGTATGCCTGCCCGGCTCCGAGCAGGACTATGGCGATACCCAGGTGGCGTCGGCACTGCACAAGGCCGGCCTTGGCGACTTCATCGAACACATGGCCGATGAAAGCCGCGAAGGAAAGGTCTGGGATCAGGTTTTGTCTGGCGGGCAAAAACAGAAGCTGGTGGTGGCCCGCATCGTGCTGCAGCAGCCGGGGCTGCTGTTCCTCGACGAGGCGACCGGGGCGCTCGATCCGGAAGGCAAGATTGCTTTCCACCAGGCGATCAAGGACAATTGTCCCGATGTCACGGTGATCAGCGTCATGCATGAGGCGGTGGCGCCACGTTCGCTCTCGGGAGCCGAATTCTACCACAGCGTGGTCGCGATCGCCGACGCCGTCGCCACCAAGAAGCCGCTGGTTCCGAGCCTGCCGCGCGAACTCACCACCATCCTGGCGCAGCCACGACCGGTCGAAGACAAATGGCTGCGTTTTTCGCGCCGGCTGAAGCAGAAATAGCAGTCACACCAAGCTCTTGCCGGGCCGCAACAGTGCGGCAAGGACGGCCGTCGATCACAGTGTCGCGATCCGACCTCGCCGCGCGCATTTTCCGCGCACTGTGCGATTGACTCGCCAAGATGCGCTCCTATGTTGCGCCCGCTCGCAGATTTCCAACTCGAACCCGCGAGCAGAAAGGTCACCGCGCCATGCCTGGCGACAGTAGTCGAACGCAACCGCCGTCCGCCTAGACGTGACCTGATGGCTCACGTCCTGCCGGACGGCAAGGAGTGAGCCATGAACGAATTTTCCCCCGTCGTAGCGGGCGACGATGCCGTCGCGATCGCCCGTATCCTTGCCAATGATCACGTCGCCGATGTCGTCGAGGCCCTGAACCGGGAACCTCGCGAAACCGCGATAGAACTACTTTGCGAAGTGCCGTTCGAGCGGCTGGTCGAGATCTTCGACCAACCGGAACTCGACGGCACGTCCGAACTGGCCGAGGCGCTGCCGCGCGCCAAGGCGTGCGAGCTCCTCACCGCCATGTCGGTCGACCGCGCCGCCGATGTCCTGCGCGAGCTGGACGAGCCGGCGCGTTCCGAGCTGCTCGGCGGGCTGGCACCGCCGTTGCGGGCGACGCTGCTTTCCATTCTCGGTTACCCCGAAGGCAGCGCCGCCTCGATCATGACGACCGAGTTCGTCAGCGTGCCTTCGGATTGGACCGTCGGCCGCACGCTGGACTACATCCGCAAGGTCGAGCGGACGCGCGAGACCGTCTACGCCATCTACATCGTTGATCCCGACACGCATGTGCTGGTGCGCTCGACCGGGCTGCGCCGGCTGATCACCGGCGAGCCGGACGATCCGATCCTGTCGGTGGCGCCGGATCGCGTGCCGGTGACGGTGACGCCGCTGACCGATCGCGAGACCCTGGCGCAGACGATCTCCAAATACGATCTGCTCGCGGTTCCCGTCGTCGACCACGGCAAGATCCTCGGCATTGTCACCATCGACGACATCATCGACACCATGATCGAGGAGACGACCGAGGACGTGCACCGTTTCGGCGGCATGGAGGCGCTGGAGGAGCCCTACATGAAGATGAGCTTCCTCGCCATGATCAAGAAGCGCGGCGGCTGGCTATGCGCGCTGTTCATCTCAGAGATGCTGACCGCCAATGCCATGCAAAGCTATGAGGGCGAGCTGGAGAAGGCGATCGTGCTCACTCTGTTCATCCCGCTGATCATGAGCTCGGGTGGCAATTCCGGCTCGCAGGCAACCTCGCTCGTCATCCGCGCGCTGGCATTGCGCGAGATCGGTCTTCGCGACTGGTGGCGGGTGGCGTTGCGCGAACTGCCCACCGGCCTCGTGCTCGGCGCCATGCTCGGCGTGGTCGGCATCTGCCGCATCGCGCTGTGGCAATATATGGGCTTCTACGACTATGGACCGCATTGGCCACTGATCGCCACAACGGTGGGAGCGGCGCTGGTCGGCATCGTCACCTTCGGCTCGCTGTCGGGATCGATGCTGCCGTTCGCGTTGAAACGAATCGGCTTCGATCCGGCCAGCGCCTCGGCGCCGTTCGTCGCGACACTGGTCGATGTCACCGGCCTGGTGATCTATTTCTCAGTGGCGCTGGTCATCCTGCGCGGCACCCTGCTGTAGCAGCCGCTAAACATCCTGCCGCCGGCAATGACCGGCGGCGGGTTCGCCTTGCTCAGGCTTCAGGCCTGCCGGCCGTAGATGGCGTCGCGCAATGCGTCGGGGGAAGCGCCCATCATCCGCCGACAACCTCATCGACGCGCCGGTCAAAATTGTCGTCGAGCGGCGCGGCGGTTACGGGCATAGATCGCTCTCGAGGAATGATAACGGGCGTCAATCGACGCGCACGCCGTCCTTCACGCGGTAGGTCGGCTTGTACATGGTGACCAGTTCTTCCGCCGCCGTCGGGTGGACGGCCATGGTGCGGTCGAAATCGTCCTTGGTGACGCCGGCCTTCAGCGGAATGCCGAGCAGCTGCGCCATCTCGCCGGCGTCCGGTCCCAGGATGTGGGCGCCGAGAACTTTTCGCGTGGCGCCGTCGACCACCAGCTTCGTCAGCATCTTTTCGTCGCGGCCCGACAGCGTATGCCGCATCGGCCGGAACGTGGCGCGGTAGATCTCGATGTCGGAGTAGCGCTTGACGGCATCGTCCTCGGACAGGCCGACAGTGCCGATCTCCGGCTGTGAAAACACGGCGGTCGGGATCGTGTCGTGGTCAGGCGCCGTCGGGTTTCCCTTGAAGGCGGTCTCGATGAAGCACATCGCTTCGTGGATCGCCACCGGCGTCAACTGCACACGGTTGGTGACGTCGCCGATCGCCCAGATGTTGTCGATGTTGGTGCGGGAATACTGGTCGACAACGATGGCGCCGGTCTTGCCGAGCTCGATGCCGACGCCTTCCAGGCCCATATTCTCGGTGTTGGGGATGCGGCCGATGGCGAGCATGACCTGGTCGACCGTCAACACCTTGCCGCCGGTGACCAGCGCGTCCAGCCGCCCATCCGGCCGCTTGCGCACCCATTCCGACACGGCGTGGCAGAGGATCTTTATCCCCTTCTTTTCCATGGTCTCGTGCAGCATGCGCCGCAGATCCATGTCGAAGCGCGACAGGATCTCCTTGCCGCGGTAGACCAGCGTGGTGTCGACGCCCAAACCATGGAAGATGTTGGCGAATTCGACGGCGATGTAGCCGCCGCCCTCGATCATGATCGCTTTCGGCAGCCGCTTGAGGTCGAAGACCTCGTTGGAAAAGATGCAATGCTCATGGCCGGGGAGTGCTGGATGCGGTGCCGGCCGTCCGCCGGTGGCGATCAGGATCTGGTCGGCGGTGACGGTGCGGTCGTCGCCCAAGAGGTGCACGACATGCGGGTCGACCAGCATGGCGCGCGAGTGGAATGTCTCGCCGCCGGCGCCTTTCACGTTTTTCTCGTAAATGGCTTCGAGCCGGGCGATCTCGCGATCCTTGTTGGCGACCAGCGTCGGCCAGTCGAAACTCGCCTCCGGCACCGTCCAGCCATAGCCGGCGGCATCAGTGAAGTGCTCGGGAAATTGCGAGGCATAGACGTAGAGCTTTTTCGGCACGCAGCCGCGGATAACGCACGTACCGCCATAGCGGTATTCCTCGGCGATGCCGACGCGCTTGCCGAGTGCGGCCGCCACACGCGCCGCCCTCACCCCGCCGGAGCCGCCACCGATGACGAAGAGGTCGTAGTCGTAATCGGCCATGCCGCCGCTCCTTGCCTCAGAAATGTTTGAGACAGGTAGGCTGCATGAGGCCAAAAGAAAAGCCCGGTTTGGACCGGGCTTTCTTGGTCCAGCGGCGAGGATGCTGGTTAGTTCTTCGGGGCTTCCGGCTGGTCGCCGTCAGCGGGTGCGGCGCCGTCGGCCGGGGCAGCGCCGTCGGCGGGTGCCGCGGGCGCCTTGGCCTTCGCGGCGGCTGCCAGCGTCTCGCCGACCTGCTGGGCGAGATCGCGCGCCAGGCCATTCTGCCAGATGTCGGCTGCCTTGACCAAATCGCGCGTCACCGTCGGGCCGCTGTCGAGCAGCTTCTTGCCGGCCTCGGAATTGTAGAAGGCAGCGATGTCGGTGAGGTCCTTTTCGGAGAACACCTTGGCATAGGCCAGTGCTGCCTCCTTCTCCAGGTCGGCACGGCGTGAGGCCAGCGCCAGCGCCTTCTCGCTGATGGTCTTGCCAATCAGCTCCTGCATGTCGGGGTTCTTCTGGATAAGCTGCTGCTCTAGCGAGGCAGCGGCCTGCGGCAGGATGTTGTCGAACGGGTCGGTCGCATGGATGGCGGCGACCGCGGCGCGCGCCGCCTTCAGATGCGATTCGGTGACATCCTGCGAAAACGCCGGCGCGGAAAACGCCAAGACAGCTGAAGCCGCCACGATGGCGGAGAATTGGCGAACCCGTTTATGCAACATCATGGTCGGTAGAACTCCCTGGTTTTCGGGCGGCATGGACGGTTTGGATGCCGTCGCCGCCGGCGATGATGGCCGCTGACGCCAGCCCGATGAAAAGACCATGCTCGACCACGCCGGGGATGGCATGGAGAGCATTCGAAAGCGCTCTTGTATCCGGAATGCGGCCAAAAGATGCATCGAGGATAAAATGGCCGCCGTCTGTAACAAAAGGCTGGCCCCCCGTCATCCTCAATGTAATAGGGCCGGAAAGGCCGAGACTTTTGGCCGCTGCCGCGACCGCGATTTCGGTGGCGCGCAGGCCGAACTGATTGACTTCGATGGGCAGCGGAAACCGACCGAGCGTCTCGACCATTTTCGACTTGTCGGCAATGACGATCATGCGCCCGGAGGCCGCCGCGACGATCTTCTCGCGCAGCAGCGCGCCGCCACCACCCTTGATCAGCGTCAGCGCCGGATCGACCTCGTCGGCGCCATCGACGGTCAGGTCGAGTTCGGGCGTTTCCTCCAGCGTCGACAGCGGCACGCCGAGCTCTCGGCACAAGGCGGCGGTGCGCTCCGAGGTCGGCACACCGACGACGGTCATGCCCGTGGCGACCTTCTCGGCCAGCAGCCGCACGAACTCTTCCGCCGTGGTGCCGGTGCCGATGCCGAGCCGCATGCCGTCGCTGACATGGGCAAGTGCTGCCCGCGCGGCCTCGACCTTCAACTGCCTCGCATCCATGCTGCTGCCCCGGAACCTTGTGTCTCGGGCTCCTAACATTTTTGCCAGTCTGGTCAAAGCCCTTGGCGGCAGCGGAACGCCTGGCGATGCGCAAGGTGAGATGCGTGGGCCTTCCGTAGGAATATTTTCTTGGATGCCGTTGCCCGATGGCGGCAGGTATGCTACATTTCCGTTCAGAGTGCTGATTTGCGTCAACGACCCGCCGCCGAGGCGGGTTTTCATTTCTGGCGGCTCGCCACGCCTGCTTGCCTCGACGTGCTTGCCAGCCCGCTTGCCTCGACGCGCCGCAGCGGCTATCGCCTGCCGACAAAACAATCGCCACAGGACAGGCCATGACCAGACCGATCATCGTGTTCGACCTCGACGGGACGCTGGTCGACACGGCGCCGGACCTGCTCGACAGCCTCAACCACAGCCTTGCCGCCAGCGAGCTTGCCGCTGTCGACGAGGCCGGCTTCCGGCGCTTTGTCGGCCATGGCGGGCGGGTGATGATCGAGCGCGCGCATACCGCGCAGCAGAAGTCGCTGGCAGTGGAAGAGCACGACCGGCTGCTGAAGCTGTTTCTCGACCACTACACGCTCAACATTCCCGGCAAGTCGCGCCCCTACCCCGGCGTGGTCGAAGCGATCGCCCGCTTCGAGAAGGCCGGCTACCTGCTTGCCATCTGCACCAACAAATATGAGGGCAATTCGAAAGCGCTGATCGAGGCGCTCGGCCTGTCAAGGCATTTCGCCGCGATCGCCGGCCAGGACACGTTCGCCTTCCGCAAGCCCGACCCGCGGCATCTGACCGAAACCATCAGGTTGGCCGGCGGCGATCCGCATCGCTCGCTGATGATCGGCGATTCGCAGACCGACATCGACACCGCCAAGGCCGCCGGCATTCCGGTGGTCGCCGTCGATTTCGGCTACACCGACCGCCATGTCAGAGAATTCGAGCCGTCGGCCGTCATTTCGCATTTCGACGCGCTGACGCTCGACCTGGCGGAACGGCTGATTGCAGCGGCAAGCGGCTGAGCGAAACAGGCGATTGCGCGGCTGCCCCTGCCCTCACTATTTCAGGCACAGAAGGCCAGCGCATCGCCTTGACTTCAACGGCCTGCCTCCCTTATATCGCGGCTCGCTTGGCCTTCGGGCAACGAGCGGGCGATTAGCTCAGCGGGAGAGCACACCCTTCACACGGGTGGGGTCGCAGGTTCAATCCCTGCATCGCCCACCATTTTTTCGTGAAATTCGCATCATATTTGCTCTTCGGCGAGGTTGTCGGCTTCGGCCACTCGGGACGGATACTCAATACCGGGGCCTTTTGTCGGATACCACGACCAGCCTCCCTCCAACATGTTGGCAGCGTTTGCAGACAAGCTTCGACGCCAGCCGCTTTTCGGTGATGAAATCGTAGTGCGTGCCGTAGGTCTCGATTAGACCATCGAGATCGAGCGAGCGTAGATGACCGCATCGGGGATTGCCGCAATATACGCTGAGGCCCATGCCTTGATCGCGAAGCTCGCCAAGCTTTGCGGGCTGAGCGATCGACAGAACAATAGCTGCCGGGTCCGCCGGACTTGCCACCACCACGAGGATAGGTCTTCGAACCGCTGCCCGATCAATGGCTCCGATTGCCTGGACTGCCTTATCTTGGGCAACGCCGATGAGGGAATCGATCTCTCCCATTGCCGCAGTATGGCCGCAGACAAACAGGGCCCTTCGCAGCACGTGCAGCGCATCTCTCGTTTCGCAAAGTGTCGTCCGGAGGGTGAGAGGCATTTCGCGCTCAATTCTTCATGTAGCTGTCGGGAAGACATTCGGCTTCAAGTGCCGCTGCTATGAAGGCTCGGTGAACGTCCCTTGTGCTGCAGCACCCCGTCCGTTCCCCCACCAAGGCAGCAAGCGCGGCCAGAAACAGTGGGCCATCGGATGGCCAGTCGTTCGCCAAAGCGTCGGCCATTTGAGGCAGCGTAGCAAGGACTGAGATCGTGCCGTCCCTGCGCGCGATCGGGATCCCCGAAAACATGTTAGGCTGGCTGTTTGTCACTGCATAGCTCCCGCTGGGGCGGGAGAATGTTATGCTCTCTCAAGCACCAGCGCCCGTACAATGGCTGATGACAGAGCTATTTGAGCACTTAAATAAGCCCATGTCCATTAACTATGACGTACAAGACGAGCGATATTCGAAATTTAATATCTCGTCGTCATTTACTTGGTCTGGCGTCTGCTCGCATCGAGTGACTCGGCTCATCGCTCCAGCATCGGAGAAAATCCCGCAAGCGGTATCTATCACTGCGGCACGAGGCTTGAGTCTGGACTGCCTCAGCAACTACAACTCGCCCCTCGCCACCAAAATTCTTCTGGGCGAAATTCAGGGCGCTTGAGTAGCTCGTATAGCTCTGGAACTGGCAGACATCGGAGCCGCGGCGCACTTTCATCTGTTCGAGATCCCAGAACGAGACCTCGATGCGGTCGTCGGCGCAGTAGACCGTGTTTTTCAGGCTCCAGCCCGCGCCTTCTCCAGCGGGATGGAGACGGCAGGAATGGAAAGCGCGTGCAAGCATGACGGCGTGACCCGCGCGCATGGAAAACCCCCGAAATGAACCAACGCATAGTGCGACCGTCGCAGTCAGCAGCCGCATCGCGGCTTTTTTGCGCACCATCGTCGTTCGGCTTTCGCTGCCCTATGGCCCGATAAAGATCATCAGCATCCTGCCGCCAATCAAGGGCGATGCCCGGACGGTCACTGGTTGGCCGGCGGCGGCAAGGTCGGCGGCCAAAAGTTCGGCAGCGTCGTGTGCGGCGTCGAGGTCGGGCCTGTAGAGAACCTGGTTCTTGCCTGCCGCGCTTTTCACCTGTTCTTCGCCGGACATGGCCCAGCCCAATGCGCGCAACTTGGCGGAGAGCGCCTGGACATCCTCCTGCGCCATGCCGGCGAACTCGACGTAGACGTTCTGCGCACTCTTCTGCATACTCAGCCGATCCCTCAACACGCCGAGCACCTCGCGATCCTGATCGTCGATAATGGTCTGGCCGCCGGCCGCCGATGTTTCGAGATCGGCGACGGCCCGGCGCGCCCCGGCGAACACAGGCAGCCAGTCCGGGCGGCTCCATAGTTCGGGCGGAACGGCGAGCAAAGTCGCAAGCACGTTGCGGCGCCCGGCCGAGGTCAGCCCGGTCATGCTTTGCAGGCCGGCCATTTCGACAAGCGCCGCCACGATCTTGCGTCGTTCGGATATCGGGAGGTACGGATTGCCCAGAACCACGGCCAGTTCGCCGCGCAGCGCTTCGTTCGGGCCGTCGAGCTGTTTGGCGCGCGCCGCCAGTTGGTCGGCCGCGGTGCCGTTCGGGCCGGGATTTTTCAGCCCGTCCGTCCATTCGATGAGGGTGCCGAAATTCAGGTTCGTGCGCCTTTCGAGTTCGGCAACCGGAAGCCGATATTGCTCCACGTCGAACGCGCCGGCAGCGTCGCCCGGAACAAGGAACGCATCGACGACGAATTCCGGATCCCCGGCCGCTCCCTTCACGGCAGCCGGCACCGAAGAGACGGCAAGCTTCCAATAGGCGTTGGGGACGGGCACGCCATCGATCGGGTGGCTGGCGGGCTTGAAGATGGTGCCGCTGAAGATGGTCACCTGGTTGGCCAGCGGATTGTGCTGCGTGCGAACCCAGTCTTCGACCGGCGCCCACCTGGTTTTGTAGAATGTGCCAGACTGCGGCATCGTGTTGGGCAGAACATAGGTATACCGAGCCAGTTTGAGCGCCGCCGTTGCCGGATCGATCGCGAACTCCGGGCCCCAGGCGATGTCGCTGGCGTTTGCCAGTCGCGCGGGCAGCCAGCGCCGGTCCGGTCTAAGGTACCAGTCACGATCCGGCTGCAAATCGCGCGGCAGCCGGCTGTCATATCTCGATCCGGCGCCGGTGACCTGTAAGGTCAACCTTTGCAACCGATCGAGATTGACCGCCGAGTAGATAGCCATGCGGTGGCGTCGGCCCATGACCAGCGAGTAGTTGATATAGTCAAGCGGCGGCGCCACGGCATCGCTGGCCAGATCGCCGGTTATCCTGGGCAAGCCGATCGTGGCCCCGATGAAGTCAACCTTGTATCCCGAAAGTGCGTCGGGCTGCTTGTCGATATTTCTGCCGAGCAGAGGCTCAAGCGCGGTCCGCAGCGGTAGCGCCAAATCGCCAAGCTTGACGTCGCCGCTTGTAACTCGGCCGGCCAGCTCGACAAGCACCGACTGCTGCAATTCCGGCGTCAACTCCTCCAGCGACATGCGGCCGGCCTTGAGCTGGTCGGCCATGAACACAATCGCTGATCGCAAGGTGGCTTGGGTCGCTTGCTGGTCAGCGAGCCTCCTGCCGGCGTCAGCAAAATTTTCGTTCGCAACTGTAAGTGCGTCCTCAGCCTTCGAACGCGCATCCTTTGCTTCGTCAAGAGCAACTCTGAGCTCGTTGTTGAGCTTCACGACCTCGTTGGCCGTGGTTTCGGCCTTGAGCCGCGCCTGATCGGCGCTGGACCGCTCCAGAACAGCCTGATTCCTCTGCTGGAAGGCGAAATAGGTCGTCCCAGCAAGAATCGCGGCGAGAATGCCAAACAGCGCGATCAGTATGTTCTTGCTGCGATCGCGCTTCTTCTGGCTGTCTGTCTCCGCCTTGGCGCTGGCCTCGACAAACTCGGCGATATCCGGCCCCTGCGGCAGCTCCGACGCTTCCTTCAGCGCTTCGCCACGCAGGAGATAGCCGGCGTAGCCGGTGTTCTTCCATTGCCGCGCCTGGGCGGCCACGCGGATGCGAAAGCGCTCGGTCAGCTCGTCCGAACTCAGTTCGTCGTCCGATGCGAAGCCGTCGCCGGATACGGCACTGTCTTTGGTCGCGACGGCCGCCGATTCAGGAACGGCAATGGCGACTGCTCCGGGATCAGTGATGTCGCGCGATGCGGGTTCGGAGTCGACCGCGACGGCGACCGGTTCGGCCGTTTCGAGGCCGCCTGCGAAGGCCGCGAGACGCGCCGGGCTGACATCGGCGGAGGTGATGCCGGAGCGCGTGACCAGTTCTGCCGACCAATAGTCGAGGATGCGCTGCGCCGCGCGGCGGTCGGATTCCCGTTCGATGGTGCTGCCCGCGCGCCGCGCCCTGGCCAGGAAGTCGCGGATGGTCCGGGCATCGGGTACCGTGTTGTCGATGCTGGCCTCAGTCGTCTCGGCCCCGGCCTTGTCGCTGCGCTTCATCGAGGGGTCGCCGGCTTCGTTGGCGCTGGCGATGCGCATCAGCTCGAGATGCGCGATGCGGATATCGCTCAGCGAGACAAAATCGGCCGATGTTTCGGTTTCGGCGCCTGTGGCTGTTTCATCGCTCATGACCCAAGGTCCTCAATGATCTTGTGCAAAGGCGTGCTGACGCGGACGATCGAGGCGCATTCCGTTTTCAGCGCCAGATCGACCTGGACGAAGCGTTGCTGGGCCTCGTCCCGATAGGCTTCGAAGGCAAGGATGAAGGCGGTGTCGACGGTCTCGCGCGACAGCTGGTCGTTGACGTCGGTGGAGTAGCCGGCAAGCATTGTCCGCCACTGTCCGTTGGGATCGAGATCGGCAAGAACCTTGACCTTCGCTTCCAGGTTTCGCCACAGCGGCGAGAACTGGAACGGCAACGACTTGTCCACAGCCGCCCCCCCTTCTATCGGCTCGATCATATCGGTGAGGCTTGCCAGCTTGTTGTCGATGTCCTGCCAGAGCTTGTGCTCTACGACCCGCGCATAGATGGTCGAGGACAGTACCTTGATTGCGTCATGCGCGGCTCTTATTGCCGGCACGGAGGGCTCATCAGCCGGAAGTTTGCCGGCTATTGTTTCGAGACCCGTGGCCAGGATGCCGAAAGGCAGGTTCTTGGCGGTGACGAAGATCTGCTGGTTCAGCCGCGAGGGAACGACGCGAAGCACGGTCCGCACATCCAGCAAGGCGTCGTAGGCGTCAGCCGACGTGTTGGGGATTGCGCCCTGCAGTTTCGTCGCGGCCGACCCGAGATCGTCGAGCCATGCCTGCTCGATGTCGCGAAGCGCCGGTCCGGGGGGCAATACTGTGATCTTGTCGCCGGCGGATGCGCAGAACAGTCTCAACTGGTTGAGGAATTTGCGCAGGACGCGGACTTGATTCAGATCCGCGCCCATGTCCCGCCCGGCGATCATGAGGCTCTGGAAGCTGCCGATGCCATATTGAAAGCTCTGCAAGCCGTCATGCAGGTTCTTGTAAGTCGCAAGAACATCGATCTGGCTGGTGACGGCGGTGAGCCCATCGCCGGCGGCGAGGACCGCCTGGATATCCTTGGGCTGCTGGTTGACGGCGTCGAAGCCGGCAACCGCGGTGTTGACGCGGTCGTCGGTGGTCAGGCCCGGCAGTTCAAGCGTCGGCTTCGCCCCTGTTGTCAGTTCCTGTAGGTAGGCGGTGCACAGGGCCGCGCATTGCGGATTTTGCTCCGCTATCTTGTCCATAAGGGGCTTCGACAGACGATTGGCCAAGGCATAGTCAAGGATACTGAACCAGACTGTGAGAGCCGGCCCCTGCAGATTGATCGCTCCGGCGAGAATACCGGCGTCCTTGGTCACCCTCAACCAATCGGGAGGCAACGGGTAGAGATCAGCCAGTTGAAGCCTGAGGTCGAAATAGGCGCTGATCTCTGAACTCCCCTGGCGCTCGGTGTGGCCTTATGGTCCGTCACATCCGAAAGAATTCACATGGCATAGTCTTAAATCGTCGCGCATCTCGTTACACCATCGGTCTGCGCACATCACCACTATACAGGCTTGGCCGCGAGGTCCTGGATGATGGTGTCGATCGCGATGCCCTCATTGCGGTAGTACGTGCTCTTGGTAGCCGCGTTGGGTTCAGTGAGCCAGCCGCCGCTATGATGCAGCGCAATCAGGTTCCAGTCGGTGTCGAAAACTGGCGAGCCCGACGAGCCCGGCAGCGTATCGGTCAGATATTGAACGCGGCCGCCGCCGACGAAGGCCACGACATTGGCGACGAATGAAATCTGTTTTTGCGCGCCGCCGGGGTGCTGGATGATGTTGACACGGTCGCCGACCTTGACGGTCATGGGCTTCATGTCCAGCTCGCCCCATTTGGAGGCGTCGCCCTTGATACGAACGGCCGACCAGTCATTATCCTTGGAGGTGCGAAGCGGCACGGCGGTGTCGATGCTGAATTCCTCGAATGGCGCGTCGAGTCCGGCGACAGTCCGCTGATAATTGAACTGGACCACGGCGCCCACCATGGAAGCATCGTCGGGCAACACGTGGTTGTTGGTGATCAGTATCCCGCCGGCGGTCATGAAGCCGGTGCCGGAACTGCCATCGGCACGCTTGAT
The DNA here is from genome assembly GCF_056404775.1 of Mesorhizobium sp. P2_B5. NCBI lineage: Bacteria > Pseudomonadati > Pseudomonadota > Alphaproteobacteria > Hyphomicrobiales > Phyllobacteriaceae > Mesorhizobium > Mesorhizobium sp. P2_B5. The sequence continues at coordinate 141,019 of NZ_JBFUDJ010000003.1, forward strand.
GCGCACCACCGATTTCGCCCTGATAACGCCGAGTTCAAGATAGCTGATCGGCACCAGCGTGCTTTTGTCACCGAGGATCTTTTCGAGCTGGCCCGGCGCGCCGCTCCACTTGGTGGTAGGGGGCCCTTCGACCGGTGGCGGCGGGGCATGCTGCTTTGCCTGCAGCAATGCCTCGTCGCCGGGATTCTCATCCAGCGCGAAGGCGATGAGGTCGTCGGCCTTGGCTTCCTGTTTGGCGCGCTGGACAATCGCGAACCAGTTGTTGATCGCCTTGTTGTCAAAGGCGATTTGCGACGTGGCCAACCCAACCCCTTTGGCGACACGCACGCCGTCGCCGATCATCGGGTAGAGGTTGGCGAGGATCCGGTTGAGGCTGGTCAGCTCGGGTTGCGTCCACTCGGTCATCGGACGCCCTAGCTCTTCTTCTTTCGTTTGCGTGACCCGGCCCGCATGGCGATCTCTGTGCCGCGCACCGTGTCGTACTGGTCGGCGTCGATCAGCGACTGGTCGAAGCTGACGCCGGTCATTTCGGAGATTTCGGTCAGCGGGTACATGGCGCCGATGAATTCTTCGGCGACAGTGAACTCCAGCTCCGTGTCGGAAAGGTCCTGTTCGAGCACGAAGCCATAGCTGGCAAGCCCGTCACTGACGCGGGCGACGACCACCTTCCAGAAGCGGCGCGGCACCGGTGCGCGAAGGCTGGTGCCTTTGGGACCTTTGCCGGCGAATATGCGGTCATCATCGGCGAGAATCGGGCCGGCGAAGACGCAAAGTCGTTCGCTGGCCGCTTCGGACAGGACATGGTTCTCAAGATCGCCCCAATTCTTCTCGCCGCTGTCGGAGCGGTTGTAGCCCTCGACCTGGGGCGAGCAGTTGGTGACGTGGAAAGAGCAGACATTGCCCCTGAGCAGAAGCTCGAAGGTGCTGCCCCAGGCCACGTCATCGCGCCTGACGATATGGCCCTTGTCGAAAGCGCCCTGATCCTGGGTGTAGAAGACATCGGGGATCTGGTATTTGTCGTCGAGCCGCAGATCCGGGAACCAGCGCTCGCTGAACAGGCCGCCGCGCGAATAGTTGCGGCCCTTTTCCGGTTCGCGCAGATTGCTCTCCTCGGTGACGTTGGAGGCTGTGAACAGGGCCAGCCTCCGCTTGGCATGCATCTTGAGCGAGAAGTTCTGGTAGTCGAGCCGCGTGCCGCCGGCCTTGAGCGGCGCCAGAACGGAAGGGTCGGTGGCCTCCGGCATCGGCACCACGACCGGCGCGAGCTTGGTGCCGCCGGAGAGGAATTTTTCGTCGTAGCCCTCATAGGCGGCATAGTCGGCGACCGATTTGGGAACGAACGCGCCGCCGGGGGGCGTCGGTTTGGCCGCTTCGAGCTCTACTGATTCCGTAACCGCCTCATGGGCAGGCGTTGCACCGATCGAGACGGTGATGCGCAACGGAACTTCGAAGGTGACACTGCCGCCGGGCGAAACCACGACGCCTCCGCCGGTGAGTGGCGCCTGGGTGACGACGCCCGGGATCCGCTTTACGCCGCCGACCTCGATCAGGTTTACTCCCTCGGCCGGCGAGGCGCTGTCGGCCTTGTTCCACCAGGCGCCCCAATCGTTGGGGCCGCCGCTGGCGGCGCTGGCGAAGTTGAGGTCGAGGTCGACGACACGCTGGTCTTTGGCCAGCGCGCCAGTGGGCACGGCGTAGTTGCGCTCGAGATAGCGGCCGGCGAAATGCAGCGCCACGACCTCCCCGGTGGCGAGGTTGATCATGGCGGTACCGGAGTTGCCGCCAGTCGTCGAACAATCATGTGTGGCCGCGTTGACGATCTTGCCGAAACTCTCGGTGCCGAAGCCGCCCTGCAGCATGCCCGGCTGCAGGCGCTTGACCTGGAAGCGGTTGCGCATGAGGTCGTTCTGGACATCGACCGCGTTGCGGTTGTCGAACGCCGGATAGCCGATGGCGACAACTTCCTGACGCAGCATGTCGCGCGCGTCGGCGACGGCGAGCGACAGCGGCTTGATGTTGTCGGGCAGGCCCTCGACTTGGAGGATCGCCATGTCCCAATAGGGATGGATCATCCGGACATTGTGGATCTTGAAGACATTTCCTGCGGCCGAATCGCGCTTGAAGTCGATGCCGGCGGCACGGCCGTTGATGAACTGCAGATTGCGGTCACCGAGGCCTGCGGCGAAGATCTGCGCAACATGACGGTTGGTCATCAAGAGGTTGCGCCCGACGACAAAGCCGGTGCCGCCATAGGGGATGTTGGTGTTCCACAACAGTTCGATGCGCCCGATCGCCGGCAGGGCGGCTTCGATGCGCTGCTTCAATGCGGCCTCGCTGGTCAGCTTCGTCCACAGCGAGTGACCTGGTGTCGGAGCCCCGTCGAAAGTCAGCGTCGTAAAGGTGCCGTCCTTGATGTCGTAGACGGGCCGCAACTCCGGGATGATTATGGCTTCCAGATCGGAAAGCTGGTCGGGCGCGACTTCGGCCCCTCGCGCCAGATTCTCCGCACCCGCGCGCGCAGATTCAAACGCCGCTTCCGTCTTGCCGCCGTCCGTGGGCGCAAGCGATTCCAAGGCGTCACCGGCCATCGTCTCCATGTTGGCGAGGACCGATTCCGTCCCCTCGCCCCCGGTGACGAGATCGAGATATTGACGGATACGCTGCTCTCTGCTGACCGGCATGGTCGCCCCTCGCCCAAAGGTTCTGCCATAGTAAAGAACTGTATTGCCCCATTTTAGACTGGCGCAATTCTGGATGGCACGCAAGGAAACAAATCAACGCGCTTCTAATATGACTGAGGCGTGACGCTGGCATGTCTCTTCGTCCGCAGTCGCTCGCGATGTATGACGCTCGCATTATTTTAGCCCCGCCGTATGTGATCTCGATCACAGACGCTCACGCTGCTTGCGCCCACCAATCGCAGCGGCGGAAACAGGCATTGCGGCTCATACCGCCTTTTCGCGATTTCGACAGTTCTGCAAGGATTAGCAGGCACCAGGAATTTTCATCACCTAACTCTTTTCATCAGTTGCCGTCTGCACGCCTCCGGCTCCTCCCGCCGGGCGTGCAGACGGCTTTCCGCCTGGCGCAAGCCACTACTGCGCGCGACCACTGCGCCACGCCTTTAGAAGGCGTAATGGCAAAGGGATGAACACCGGGCTTTGATGCGGTGCACTCTTGCCGTAAACTTTGCTGATTGCGGCAATTGGGAAGTTCAACATGGCTTTTGGCGGCGCGAACGACAGAAACGATCTGCCGCGCCTGGCGCGCATCGATCCAAAGCTGTTCGATATTCTTTTCAGCGGTTGCAAGGTCGAGCGCTTCGCCGCGGGCCAGCATCTGTTCGTCCAGGAAGATGCCGCCGACCGCATCTATGGGGTGATGAGCGGCACGGTGGAAATCTCGATCTATTCGCCCGGCGGCCAGAAGCTGGTGGCCAATATCGAGCTGTCGCGAAGCCTGGTCGGAGAGATCGGCGCGCTTGACGGACGGCCCCGCACCGCCACCGCCATCTGTCTTACCGCGTGCGAGCTGGTCTCGCTGAGCAGGACACAACTCTTTGATCGAATTGAAAGAAATCCGCCACTGGCGCGCGCGATGATCGAACTTCTGTGCGCCAGGCTGCGCTGGGTCAGCGGCGAGCTCGGCGATCAGGCCTTTTTCGGCATCGAGGCAAGGCTGGCCAAGCGCCTGGTCTTCCTGGCCGAGGTGATGGCCGATAGCGCCGGCTGGATACCGATCTCGCAATCGGAGCTCGGAGAGTTCCTCGGCGCCACGCGCGAGTCTGTCAACAAGACCCTCAATGACTGGCGCGCCCGTTCGTTCATTGCCATCAAACGCGGCGGCCTGCGCATCACCGACACCGGCGCGCTGCGCCACATCGCCGAGTCGCAGGACGACGACTGACGCCGAATCAGAGCTGCGAAATCAGATAGCGCAACGCCGAGCGGCTGGGCATGAAGAAATACCCGCCCCCCTTGGTGGTGACGAATTGCGGCATGTCACGGAGCGTCGTTACCTTTTCCCATGACGGAATGGTGAACCTGCCATCGCCGTCGCGCGACCCAATCGTCGGGTCTTTTTCAGCGACGAGGCCTTGGAACGTGGCCGACGAAACCCAGGTTTGCTGGATGAATTCGTACTGGCGCTCGATGTCGGCGTTAAGGCACATGAAGAGCAATCCCTTTTCGACCTTGCCATTCTTGCCGTCCTGCTTCTGGTAGGTGCGGCCGACCCGCAGGATACGATGGCGCTTGCCGATATTGATCTGCGTATCGCGGTCCTCGCCCAGCGAATCGCGCGGGTTGGAGCGGCGTATGTGGGCACCAAGCGGGCAGCGATGGCCTTGCGGATCCTCGGCGCCAGTGGCGAAGTTGTTGTCGATGATGCGCCCCGGATGATCAGGGTTGCGCACCAGCGAGCTACCGTTCTGCCAGCGGCCGAGCATCTTGGCGGCAATCCAATCTTGAGTGATGGCTTGGTTGCCGAGTTGGCTCGCGACCAAGGCTGCAGCCTTTTTGCAGTAGTCGTTGAAGACGTCGACATGCTGTTCGAACTGGCGAATAACCAGGAATGAGCCGTTGCGGCCGAAATCGCGCGGCGGTGGCGGCAGGCCCGGAATCAGCCGGCTACGGCGCACCTGCGAAAGGATTCCGGTCCGATCGCGCGATGCGCTTACCGAGGGCGAGGCTGGATAGAACCCATGCTCGTCACGATAACCGAACAGGAACTCGCCGGGCGCGACCAGATGCATGGGCGCGGCGCCCCTGCTGGCGCGGGTCGTGCCGCGGACAATCGGCTGCGAAATCCCGTCCGCGAAACCGAAATGCTCGTAGGCTGGCCCACGTTCCGCCCGGTCGGACGATTTCGTATTCGTGTCGGTCGGACCCCGATTTACGGCGAGCGGCAGTTCGGCGACGACCTGCATGCCCGCACCGGTCGTCTTTCGTTTCACGGCCGCAATCTCGGTCTTCAACCTTCCCGGTTCTTCAGCATAGCAGACGATGACCACGTCCACCGGGTTCTCCAACGACCCCCACTCCCATTCGTCCGGGCCGTCGCGGCCTCGGTCGTCCAGAATGCGCCCACGCTCGGGATTGCCCATGCCATGGCGAAAGGCGATCGGAAATGTCTCCAGTGGATCGTCCCCCACACTCTCGTCGAGCCCAAGCTGCCGCAGGCCATCGGGACCAAAGGCTACTATCATGGCTCGCCCGGCGGGCCTGCCTTCGCCGAAACTCGTCTGCTCGACAACGAAATCGAGCCAGGCTCTGCGCTTGGGCGCCGGCAACTTGTCCGGCACCCGGATCGCAAGCATATGCGAATAACCGAGAGGGCCGAGCGGGCCGAAGAAGATGGACTGGATCTCGCCGGTTTCCAGCTGCTGCTCGAGAGGTGCCGGAAAAGCAGAGCTGATATTGGCCAGCAGCGAGGTGGTCTTTTGAACGGTGGTTGTTTCGCTCGCTGGGCGCCGTAGCGAACCGAACAAGCTCAGCCAGTCGCGCGCCTCGTTGCCGACGGCGGAAGCAATGCCGCGCCTGATCCGGGAATTGATCCGGATGCGCGTTGTGTTGATTTGGGGATAGGCGGAGTACCAGAACAGTGTCGGCACCTGCTGGCGCCGCGCCCAGCGCTTGAAGCGATCGCCGTCGCGCGCGCCGTCAAGGAACAGCCATCGTGCACGTGGATAGCCTACGGTGTTGCTCCACACTCCGGTCAGGCCAGCGGATGCCTTGGCGATGAAGTCCTCAAGATAGCTTTCCCAGCTGCCCCCGTAGTTGGAGAAGAACATCAATCGGTTGGAGCCGGGCAGCAGTATCCAGCGGGCAAAATGGATGGTGTTGATGGTGTTGAGGAAGCCTGGCTTGAACACCTTCTGGGCAGCTATCGAGATCAGGTAGAAGGAAAACCTGAGCGCGAGCCGCCGCAAAATGCCAGCCTTCATCGTGGAAATCGCGGTCAGATGGTTCTGCGCCGCGTGGTCCTCCTTGACGATTATCGCGTTCAATTCAGATATGCCAATCGATGTGCTTTCCGGCTGATCGCTGTCCTCGCGGCGTCGCAGCGCCAGCAAGCACGAAAACACCAGCAGCGCCGCTGCCACCAACACTCCAAGTCCCGACAACAGAAGTGAAGTGATTGCTACGGCTATGGCGGTGAAGGAGATTTCCTGGGAACTGATGTCGATTGATCTGCCGAACACCACACTGTAGGTCATGTACCAGCAAGCAGCCCAGATGATCGCCACTGTGACGAAGACCGGCGGTACCAGCAAGGTCGTCATCAGGGCACGGCCCCAATGGCCCGGCGGCTTTTCCAGCAGGCTTTCGGCCGGCTCGAACGCCCAGGCAAACGTCCCCAATGACTGAAGATGCTGTCGCGCTTCAGCGAGCACGGCGGGAGCGTTGCCGGTGCCTTTGCGTGGCCGCTCCACGATGCCGCGCACAGCTTCGAAAAGTTCTGCCTCGGCCATGATGCGCTGGACCGAATGACCGGGCGTGCCCGAAAACACCAGTCCGGCATTGCTGCCAAAGGACGGCGATATGTCGACATTGTGCTTGCGCAGGAAATCGTTCAAGGCGCCGCCATCGGGAAGGTTGCAGACGTCCTTGAAGATCGGCCGCAGCCGGTGTCCGATGGCGTGCGTCACGGCATTGATGACATCGTCGATGCTCCCGTCGCCGGAAATCTCGAGAACCAGAGCTCCTTTTTCCTGCCCGGAATCAGCGTCCGTCTCGCCCGTACCGACTACGGCCAGGCTGGTGAAATGGATGGTGCCGACAATGTCGAGCGCGGTGCGGATCTCTTCGCCGGCCGGGTTGCCGAGGCTGGCAATCTTGTCGCGGAGAGCGTCCAGCGATCCGGACCGGGTGACCGGGCAAACCACCGTCACCATCGACTGGGTGACGGTGCGGCAAAGTGCTGCCGATTCGAAATCGACCTTGAGGGTTTCGGGATAAGCGCCGATGCGCGTCATCCGCCCAGCCTTGCCCGACATGCGGCGCAGGTTCTGCTTCTGGAACAGAGCGCGCAGGCTTTCGCCGATCTGGATCCTGGCGATCTCGGCGCCGATGCACTGATGGATGCCGTGGCCGAAGACCATGTAGTCGCGATGCGGGCGCGATGTATCGAACTGGTCCGGGTTCTGCATGGCGTCTGCATCGAACATCGCCGACAGCGTAGCCGGCATCACCACGGTGCCCGCCTTGACGAGGCGCTCGCGTCGCGTGCCCTTGCCGATGATCGCGTCGCGTGCGGTGTAGCGCCACGGGCCGATCCAGATCGGCTTGAAGCGCATGGCTTCAAGGACGGCCTTGTCGAGCTTGCCGGTGTCGTTTTCGGCAAGTGCGGCGTCGACGGCTTGCCGTGCATCGGACCGCGACAGGATCACGTCGAGGCAATTGCCGCTGGCCAGAACATTGGTCGGGACGAAGCCCGCGATCATGCCCAGCATGATCGAGTTGAGGTCGTCCCGCGACAAGCGGCCCTGGTCCATCTGGGAAACCAGCCTCGCCAGCGGCTGCTCGGTCTTCAAGCCCCGGTCCCTGACCGACTGGATGGAGCGGTCGATGACTTTGAGAAGACGATCGCCCGCCACCACTGCGAGCTCGCGCATGACGGGGCTCGCCCCCGGGTCCGAAAAGAACAGCGCGCTGAGCGCGATCGACCAATCGGCGAATTCCGATTCGTCGTCGATCTCGATCCCGAAATAATCGCGGCAGATGTGCACCGGAACGAGCTTCAGCAATCCGGAGATCGCATCGAAACCGGGGCTGGCGCGCATCATGATCTCTTGCGAATGACGCGCGGCGATCGGCCTGACCACGGCCTCGACTTCGGCTGGCGGAAAGGCGCTCAGCACCGACGATTTCATGCGCCGATAGTCGGCGCCGTCCTGCATGCCGAGGATGAAATTGGAGCCTCGCGCGAACTCGGTCATTTCCGGGCCGTACGGGGTCTGGAATTCGTCGCCGCGCTCCAATATGTCACGGACATCGGCGTTCTTGGTGACGAGCAGAACCCCGAACAGTTTGCCGGTCGGGCGGAAGCGCCGCAAGAACGCCAACCACACGCGCGGGTGATCTTCGACGATAAATTCGGCGATGCGCGCCAAAAGGCCCGTTTTGCGGATCCGGCCGAGATCGAAAGGCGGCATTTCCGATAGCGGTCGCTGGTTTTTCTGGGCCTCACGAATGCCGTCGAAATACTTCAGTTTGGTCATGCGCGATCAAGCCCCCCGGCTGTCCACGTTATTGCGATGCCGGCCCTTCAACGCCTAGGTTTGCATCGGTTGTACGTATGTGAATTTTTTCACAGTTAATCCGTGTTCGGCCAGCATTGAACGCCATGCTCATTTGGCCAGTTGGAAATTGGCAACGAGGAACTCGTTCGCTGCCTTGTCGGTGAAGGGTATCCAGCGCACGCGCTCTTCGGAAAAATCGGGATGCCGGGTGGCGAAAATGGCCATCTCGCGCCGTGCCTGTTCCGGCCGGCCGCTGCGCATCAGGGCCCCAATTTTCAGGAACCTGGCATAGAAATAGCCCGGAGACAGGTTGAGCGAGCGGTCGGCGGCGGCGATCGCCGCCGGCCAGTTCTCGACGAAACTGTAGGCTGCCGTCAGTTCCCCCAGATTGTGGAAGCGGTAGAGGTCGAACGGGCTCAGTCGCTCGGTGTCGAGAAAGAACGGAATCGCTGATGCGGCATTGCCGAGCAGCAGCTGGGCGCTGCCCATGGCCGAGCGCGCGAAGGCAAAGCTCGGATTGATGTGGATCGCTTCCTCGAGATGGTCGACCGCCGATCGCGGTTCGCCCCGCATAATGTCGACGGCGCCGAGATGGGCGTGCGGACGCGCATCCAGGCTGTCCATCAGCAAGGCCTTGCGGGCAAACTGCTCGACCTTGTTCAAATCGTCGCTGTCGCCGAACCGCAGCCATGCCCGCCAGAAATACCACCACGCCAGTTCGTTGAGCACGGCGCTCGAATTGGGGTCCTCGCGGTAGGCCTTCTGGAAGAATTCCAGCGCCATTTCGGTGTCGCCGCGGGTGCGCCGGTTCATGTGCCAGCGTCCGCGCCGCACCAGCTGCCAGGTCTCCAGGCTTTCCCAGGGCACCTGGAAAGTGCGCGCCTGCTCCGCCCGGTCGACCTCCTTGTCGAGGATCGAAACGATCTCGGCGCCGATCTGGTCGCGCAGGTTGAAGATGTCGACCAGGTCGCGATCGAAGCGCTGCGACCAGACCAGCCGCCCGTTGGACGCGTCCGCCAATGAGGTGTTGAGGCGGATCTGACCACCATTGCGCATCAGCGTGCCACTGACGATGTAGCGCGCGCCGAGCGCGTTGCCGATCACCCGCGTGCCCAGCGTATCGTCGCGAAACTGGAAGCTGGAACCCTTGGCGATGACCGAGAGCCACTTGGTGTTGGAAAGACCGTAGATGATGTCCTCGGCAATGCCATCGGCCATATAGCCGATGTCGTGCTCGCCGCCATTGCCCTGAAAGGGCAGCACGGCGATCGCTGGCGGCCCTTTGGACGACAGTTTCTGCGGGGCGTTGACCTGAGGGATGGCTGCGAACGATGCCGCCGGCGAGGATCCGTTGCCGCCGCGCCCGGCGATCAGGACGCGCACCGGCAGGGCAATGTTCTTCAGCATGAATTCGCCGAGATCGGTGAATTCGGCCGCCGTCTTGTCCTTCACATGGTGCCAGGTCGTCTCCGAAACGGCGAGACCGTCACCCGGCGCGAACTCCTGAATGCGAGCAGCGATGTTGACGTCGTCGCCGTACAGTTGCCCGCCACGCACGATGACGTCGCCGGTGTTGATGCCGGCACGAAACGGCATGCGCATGTCGTCGGCGACCGAAGCGTTGAGCGCGACGATGCGGCCCTGGAAATCGAAGGCCGCGCGCAAAGCCTCGATCGGGTTGCCGAATTCGGCCATGATGCTGTCGCCGGCGTCGCCGAACGTGCGGCCGCCAAACGTGCCACAACTATCGGCGATGATGTCGCGCCGTTCCTCGAATGCCGCGACAGCGGATTCATCGTCGATGCCCATCAGCCGCGAGAACCCGACGGCATCGATAGAAATGATTGTCGCCAGCTGACGGGTGTAGTTCCGTACAGCCATGTTGGAGCCCCGGTCCCTTCTGGTTCTGGTCTAGCACAGGCGACGACCCGTTCCTGAAACGCTTCGCCGTGCGCTGAGAGAAGAAGATCCCGGCAGGTCTGGCGCGCCATGCCACCCTGCCAGGACCAGAAGTCTAGCAGGGTCTAGGCGAAAGCTCTACCACCATCGGGTTGTCCGGCGCAGGTCACGGCAGCGGCCATGGTTAGCCGCCGGTTACCGCAAATGCGTGGGGGGAATTCGCCCCTCTGGGTTGCGGTTCCGGAGCTTTGCGGAAGCCACGCCTCGCTTGCCGTGGGCGGAACAAATTGGCCTGCGAGCGAGTTTCCGGTGCGATCCATGCCAACATGAAATGAGGGCAATCATGCGAAATCTTGTTTTGGCGACCGGCGTTGCACTTCTTCTCGCCGGCTCAACGGCCTTTGCCGCGGATGATGACAGGCCATTGCCGCCGCAGAATGCCCAGAAACTGTCGGCAATCATCGCCAAGGTCGAACAGCGCGACGGCTTCCGCTATGTGAAGGAAGTCGACTGGGACAAGGACGGCTATACCGTCACCTATTACACGGCAGACAAGGCGAAAGTCGAAATCACCTTCGATCCCGTGACTGCCGAACCGAAATAGCGCTGCTGGCGCGCCGCCTCGGCAATTCCTTTACAGCGGACTTTTTGCCTAGAGTGGTGAGCAAACTGGTGCGCGAGTGGGGCGGTCATGCTTTCTTCCAGCCGGGGTTTCAAATGGCTCGTGCCCGCCATTGCCTTGGCCTGCGCGATAATCTGCGGGACCGCAGCACGTGCCGAGGGGCCTTCCTTCGACTGCCGCAAAGCCAGCCTGCCGGCGGAGAAGGCAATCTGTGCCGATCCACAGCTTTCCGCCATCGATGCGCTGGTCGCGAAGGCTTTTGTCGGCTTCGAGCCGGCCTTTGGCGGCGACAAGCGCAAGATCGCACGAGCGCTGATCGCCGACAGGAATGCTTGCGGGCAGGACGCCGCGTGCATCGTCAGCGCCCAGAATAACGCCCTGCAGACCTACGGCAATGCGCCATCCTGGGTGCAGGACTACAACATCGCGTTGATCGGCAAGAAGGCGCTCGACATCGCTGCACGCCATCCGGGCAGCCCCGACCAGCCCCTGCCCTCGTCGATCGGGCAATGCGCCTTCACCCACATCACGGCGCTAACGACGCGGCTCGGCGACGACCCGCTGGAAACCGCCAGTCCTGAAGCCGGCAGTCTGGCGCGATTCAGCAATGATGGTGCTGGCGTCTCCTATGAGCGTGAGCCTGGCCTCGCCAGTTCGAAGGTCGGCGACCCGGTCGTGATGTGCCTGATATCGATCCCGCGCGACTGCCCGGAGGGCGACGACCGCGGCCGGGTCTATTACGGCGTGGACCTGACCCTCAACGGCACGTGGGCGCTGCCGGATTCGCAGCATATGTGCGGCGGGGCCTGAAGATTCGCCGCAAAGCACTGCTGGATGCACTCTTGCGCCAATACGCCTTTGATGGCTGAGTGCGCGCAACGATTGCAGGGCACGGGGGTGCATGGCGATGGTAAAGCACGTTTTGAAGCGCATCCTGATGATGTTAGCCGGCTTCTTCGTTTCGGTGCTGATCGGGTTGATCGCGGTGGTGGTGATCTACAGTGCGCTCGCCGCGCTGCCCAACGCGCCGGACTATTTCGGCGCCATGGGGGTGACACCTGTCGTGGTGCTTTTGTGGCCGCCGCTCGGCATGTTCGTCTATTTCCTGACGATCATACTGACCGGTCTGCAGACGCTGATCTTCGCACTGATTGCCGAATTCTTCGCGCTGCGCAATTTCCTGGTCCACATGCTGTTTGGCGCTGCCGCCGCCGCGGCCGGCTTCTTCCTGATCTGGCCAGGCGCCGAGGAGGATGTCGAGCGTTGGGCCGATATCGGCATCATCGCCGGCGCCGGCCTGGTCGCGGGTCTCGTCTATTGGCTGATCGCCGGCCGTGACGCCGGCTTCCGGCGTCCGCTCATCCAGCGCTGATCGCACGAATCGCGCGACCGTCTATCGACTAAACCCTAAAGAAACCAAAGAGATAGGAATGGTTCCTCGTTTGGACGAACGAGGAACCATTGTGGGGTCAGCTCGTCGGCGAACGCACCGCCTCGGTCGCGTCCAGTGCCTGCATCAGCCGCGTGTCGCGGTCGTAGACGTCGTTGAAATATTCGACGTTGCCGGACAGATCCGGCCAGGCTGTGAAGTACGCGACGTAGACGGGAATCTTGCGCGTCACGTCTTCGGTCGCATGGCCGTGCTTCAGCTTCTCGGCGATGTCGTCGACCGAGGTGCCGAGCACCGCCGCCGCCATGCCGCGCGGGTCCTGCAGGCGAATACAGCCGTGGCTCAGCGCGCGCATGTCGCGCTGGAAGAACGATTTTTGCGGTGTGTCGTGCATGTAGATGGCGTGCTTGTTGGGGAAGAGGATCTTCAACTCGCCGAGCGCATTGGCTTCGCTCGGCTGCTGGCGCACGCTGTAGGGAATGTTGGCACCGTAGGCGCCCCAATTGACGGAGGACGAGGGAACCCGCCTGCCGCGCGAATCGGTCACCTCGTAGCCGGCACGGTCGAGATAGCCCGGATCGCCGCGCAGCCTGGGCAGCATCTCATTGACGATGATCGACTGCGGCACGCCCCAATAGGGATGGAAATCAACCTGCTTGATCTCCTTGAAGAAGAAGGCGGTCTGGTTGGTGGTCCGGCCGATGACGACACGGGTCTTCAGCTTCTCCTCGCCATTGTCGATATAGCTGGCGGTGAAGGCGGGCTGGTTGATGAAGACGCGCGGACTGCCGAGATCGGACGGCATCCAGCGCAGCTCTTCAAGTGCTACCTGCACCTTCTGGAGCCGGTCGGCCTTGGAGGCGCCGGCGAGCGAGGCGACGGTGCGCGGGCCGATGACGCCATCGCCCTTCATGCCGGCCTTCACCTGCACGGCCTTGATGACCGGCACCAGTTCGGGAACATAGACGTCGCTGGTTCCGAGCCGGGCCAGGATCTCGCCATAGGCGCCGCCCATCTCGTCGTCGAGATTGCGCGCGATCAGCGTCAGCAGCTTCGGCAGTTCGGCGCTGGTCTCGCCGGGCTTCAGCAACAGCTTGGGATCGACGACGATTTCGTTTTCGGCGCTGGCCTGCAACGATTCCAGTTCGACGCGCAGCGCCTGATATTCCGCATTCTGCGGATGGCGCGATTCGAGATAGGTGCGCACCTGCTGGGTGTGGGCGAGCGTCTTCAGCACGCCTTCCATGTCGACCGGCTTCGGCGGAAATTCATAGTAGCCGGTGATGCGGTTGGGATCGACGCGGCCGCTCTGCGCGTCATGGGCATAGCGCAACACGCGCGCCGACAGTGCCATCTCGAAGCGCACGAGTTCCTTCAGATGCGCGTCGGCATCGACCGTCGATGCGTTGGCAGCCGGCACCTCGACCGAGTAGTCGGCCGGCGTGAGGCCATAGCTTGCCGCTTCGCCCAGCACCCGTACCGCATCCTTGGCGCGGGCATTGGGGCCCGCGTCGGCTACCCAGATGAAGTCCGGATTGGCCGAGTAGTAAGCGATCAGCGCCTTGGCGACGTCCGGCTCGGCATAAAGTTCGTAGTCGCTGAGGCCTGCAACCGCTTCGCGGAAGGCGGTGCTTGTTGCTGACGGCACAAAGGCAGCGTCCTGAGCTGTGGCCACCTGGGGCGGTGCCGCCACCAATGTGGTGAAGTCGACGCGTACCAGCCGGTCGGCCTTGTAGGAGTAGTAGCTCGGGCTGCTGATTTTGGTACCACCGCCCGATACTGCGGGCTTCGGCTTGCGCTTCGGCGGTGGTGGGAACTCGCCCTGCGGATCGTGCCTGACGCCGCCGCCGAACAGCATGTCGAACAGCCCCTGCGCGCCTGCCTGCGGTACACCGAAGGCCAGCGTTGCCGCAACCGCAAGCGGCATCACAGTGGCTTTATTTCCGAGGAATTTCATTAATCACCCGCTCCGGCTGCAAGCCGGCTCCCGTTCCGCGCCGCTAGACGATCTTGCCAACCGCATGGCGGATGTAAGGCGCTACTATACTGATTCATACTGATTTCGTTAAGCTTCCATAAATTTCGACGGGCCTGTTGCAGAACGGTTTCACAACATCGTGACGGCTGGAGCGGCGTTGCCGCCGCCCCAGACCGGTAAAGCGGGCTGTTGCGTCAGGCGTTGGCGCCGCCGTCGATGGTCAGGGCCGCGCCGGTGACGAATCGCCCTTCCGGACCGGCGAGCCACGCAACCATGCCGGCGATCTCGTCAGCCTTGCCGAAGCGGGGCGTCGCCATCTTCTGCCGCTGGTGTTCGGCATGCGGGCCTTCGGCCGGGTTCATGTCGGTGTCGGTCGAACCGGGGTGAACGACGTTGGCGGTGATGCCGCGCGAGCCGAGGTCTCGCGCCAGCGCCTTGGTCAGGCCAACCAGAGCCGCCTTGCTGGTCGAATAGGCGCTTAGGCTGGTGTCGGTGACGCGCTCCGCCAGATTGCTGCCGATCGAGATGATGCGGCCGCCCTCGCCCATATGGGCCGCAGCCGCTTTCGAGGCGACGAACGGGGCTCTGAGATTAACCTCCATGGTTTCATCGAAGTCGGCCAACGACATTTGCTCGATGGGCGCGGCACGCCAGATGCCGGCGCTGTTGACCAGGATGTCGAGCCGGCCGAAGGCATTCACCGCCTCGGCAACCGAACCTTCGATTGCCGCGGCGTCGCGATTGTCTGCCTGGATGGCGATGGCGCGGCCGCCTGCCGCAATGATCTCGGCAACGACCGCCTGGGCCGGCGCCTCGCTGTTGACGTAGGTGATGGCGACATCGGCGCCATCGGCCGCAAGCCGCTTTGCAATCGCAGCACCGATACCGCGGCTGCCGCCGGTGACGAGCGCTGCCTTGCCGTTCAATCCGTTCGATGACATGTCATTTTCCTTTATGTAACGATCGATACATAAATATCTGGCAGCCTTGCCCGGCCAGGTCAACTGAATTATGTATCGATCAACACAGAAAAGAGCGCCATGCTGGAAAGAGGCCGTCCCCGCACCTTCGATCGAACCGCCGCCTTGCGGCAGGCGATGGAGCTGTTTTGGGCCAAAGGCTATGAAGGCACCTCGATCGCCGAGTTGACCGCGGCGATGGGGATCAGCTCACCCAGCCTCTATGCCGCCTTCGGCAGCAAGGAGGCGCTGTTTCTCGAAGCGACCGACTACTACACAAGGACCGAAGGCACCGAGATCTGGACCGCGCTGGACGAAGCGCCGACGGCATGCCAGGCGATCGAGAATTTCCTGCGCCAGACAGCCAGGGCCTATTCGCAGAACGACCGACCGCAGGGCTGTCTGATCGCGCTTGGCGCGTTGCACAAGGACTCAAGCAGCGGCGCGATCTGCGATGATCTGCGCCGCCGGCGCGCCGAAAACCATACCCTCTTGCTGAGACGACTGGAACGCGGTGTGGCGGAAGGCGAATTGCCGCCAGGCTTCGACAGCGATGCGGCGGCGACCTTCTATGCGACGGTGCAGCATGGCATGTCGATCCAGGCCCGCGACGGCGCCTCGTGTGACGCGCTGATGGCTACCGTGGCCGGAGCGATGGCGGCGTGGCAGGGGCTTGCCGGAACGGCGTGACAAAGCGCTGGCGTTGTGCTGGAAATCCGGTGAGCGGCGGAAACGCGCCGGGAGGGATTGTCCATGAAAAAAGGCTATCGCGAGCTGCTCGACGAGGCCAATGCCGAGATCGAGGTGGTGTCGCCTGAGGAAGCGGCCGGGCTGCTCGACGACGAAGACACCATTTTTGTCGATCTGCGCGATCCTCGCGAAGTGGAGCGGGACGGCCAAATTCCCGGCGCCAAGCATGTCACGCGCGGCATGCTGGAATTCTGGATCGATCCCGAAAGCCCATACCACAAGCCGTTCTTCGCCTCGGGCAAGAGCTTCGTCTTCTTTTGCGCCGGCGGCTGGCGCTCGGCGCTGGCCACCAAGACGGCGCAGGATATGGGGCTGTCGCCGGTCAAGCACATCCTCGGCGGCTACACCGCCTGGAAGGCGGCGGGACTGCCGGTCGAACCGGGCGGCAAGAAGAAATAACCAGTCAGGTCAGTGCAGCGATACTGTGTCCTGGTGACCGGTCACAAAGCCGACTGCACGTTCGACGACGCCTTTGTCGGCGAGAATGCGGCGGTGGCCGAGCCCGTCGGCCCAGTGCAACCGCACATGGCTGCCGGCGCCGGCATAGCGCCTGGCATGGTCAGCAGGAACCTCGCGGTCATCGGGCGCGTGGATGACCAGTGTCGGCACCGGCGCTTCGGCCAGTTGGCGGTCGCCGGTGAATTCGTCGAGCGGCCGGCCGGACAGCCGCTTCACCTGATCGGCCATGGAAACCTGCGAACGCGGGCCGACATTGAGCATGCGGCCGAAGTCGGCAAAGATCGCCGGCAGGGAGCTGGGTGCCGCGACCAGCACCAGCCGCTCGGCCGCCACCGGCTGGATGCCGTTGATGGAACCGGCAATGGCGTTGGCGGCGACGGCGCCGCCGAAGGAATGGCCGACGATCGCCTTGAACGGCCCGAACCAGTCGCTGGCCACCCTGGCCGACTCGACCGCATTGACCATGTTGAGACGACGGCCCAGCGACTGGCCGTGGCCCGGCAGGTCGAGCGAGGCGACCCTGTAGCCGGCATTGCGAAACCCTTCGATCAGCGCACGCATATATTCGGTGCGCGAGCGCCAACCATGGATGACCAGCACTGTGCCGGCGGACACCCTGCCCGGCTCCGGCCGGAATTCGTGCACCATGACGCAGCCTTTTTTGGTCTTCAGCCGATGATGGCGCGCCTCGGCCATGAAGCCGGCGGCACGGTCGACGGCGCGGCGCTCGCCGTCGCTCAGCGCCTTCACGCTCGGCGTGCGGCAGAACAGTTCAAAGGCGGCGCGGCCGCTCAGGCGCGGCGCCACATGCTCGGCGGCGCCGAACACGCCCCGGATGACCTTCAGTCCAAATGATGCCATAGTGGCGATCCATCCATTCCGTTCAAGCATGAACATAATAGTTCAAACATGAACATTAAACAAGAGCTGCCCTGGGACAACCCGCGCTTTCGCAACTGGGTCGCGGTGGCGCGCGCCTGCCATGTGCTGGAGCGTGCGCTGGCGGTGAAGCTGGCGCCGCTGGACCTGAAGCCGGCGCAACTCGACGTGCTGATGAACCTCTATCGCCACCCCGGCATGTCGCAGCACGATCTCGCCCGCAAACTGCTGGTCGGCCGCTCCAACATCACCATGCTGTTGCCGCAACTCGAGGCGCGCGGCCTGCTCGTCCGTGAAGGCGACGAGAAGGACAAGCGCGTGCTGCGGCTGACGCTTACCGAGGCCGGCACGGAGCTACTTATGAAAGCGCTTAAGGTGCATATGGCGCTGATCGAGAAGGCGATGAGCCAGTCGACACCGGAACAATGCGACATGATCGGCGAACAGATGCGCAAGATCTACGATGTGCTGAAGGATACCTGAGCAACCAGGGCATGGTCCCGGGATAGATCATGCTCTGGCGTTTCGTCTGAGGGGCCGATGGATATGCGTCCTACCCTGCGCAATTGTTCCGTGGCTGTGCTTGGCATCGTTGCCGCGCTGTGCGGCCCAGCGGCTGCACAGGATTACGCGAAATACCGCGTCCTCGACGCCAAGGTCATCAAGGATATGTGGACCAGCGCGGGCCAGAAGGCGGCACTGCTGTCGCCGGATGGCAGCCGGGTGCTTCATCTCAACGGCCGCGAATTCTGCCTGCTGGCTCCGGCTCAGATCGGACCCTGGGCAAAAATCGCCTGCGCGCAATCCACGCCCGAAAACCGTCCGGGCGAAGCGGCTGACATGTTCTGGTCGCCGGCGGGCAGCCAGTTGCTGATGCCGACATATCGCAACGGATTGGAGGCTTTCCGGGATACGGACATCCGGCTTTTCGATCCGACCACGTTTGCCGTCAGGACCCTGACCGAGGACAATTTCGACGATAGCTTTCTCGGCGGCAAGGGGCCTGCGAACCTGGACGTTCTCGGCCATTGGATCGATAGCGACACCATCGCCTTCATCCGTTACGCGATCCCCGAAGGAGGCTTCAAGCAAGGTGTTTCGACGAGCCTGATGACGATCGGCGTTGGCGGCGGCGATCCACACCTTGCGTTCGAATTTGCCTCCAAGAGCAGGTTCCGGATTTGGGCAATGACGGCGTCGGCGGATGGCAAGCAGATCGCCTATAGCGTGGCGGATAAGGACAATGCCGATAAAGCCGGCATCTATTTGCTGAAGCTCGGCGAAGCGACGCCGAAGCGCGTCGCAGCCATGAGTGATACCGGCCAGCCGAGCGGACTGGCTTTTTCGGCCGACGGGAAATTCCTGCTGCTGCTCGGGCGAACTGTCGACGGCCTTGATGCAAAGGTAGTGGATATTGCCAGTGGCGAGATCATGCCGGTCGATCGTGTCCAGAACGTCGTCGGGGTGGCATGGTCGCCGAGCGGTTCGGCGCTGGCCTATATCACCTACGACAGAACCAACGCCGATATGCCCGGGGGCCTGCTTCTCGCCGAGGCGCCTGGCAAGCCGGCGCGGCTGCTCATCGGCGGCGGATTTTTCCCCACGGTCTGTTGCGGCCAGCAGCCGCTCACCTGGGCTTCGAACGACACCATGATCATCGCGCAATTGGGCGACAAACTGGGGACGGTGCTGTTCGTCAAGTTGGGACAATAGCGCGGCGGCGCAGTCTCCGCTTCCGGCAGAGCCGAGCTCACCACATCGTCTTCTTCGCCCGCTCCGGCCATTCCTTATCGTAGGTTTCAGCGTCGATATTTTTGCGGCTGGTGACTTCCAGTATTTTTCCCGGCGTCGGCAGTGATTTCGGATCGACGTGTTTCGCCGGGTTCCACAGCTCGGAGCGGACGATGGCGCGGGCGCACTGGAAATAGACCGAATCGACATCGACCACGGTGACCGAGCGCGCCGGCTTGCCTTCGACGGTGAAGGAGGCGCACAGCGCGGCGTCGGTGGTGATGCGGGCGCGGCCATTGACGCGCAGCGTCGTGCCTGAGCCCGGCACCAGGAACAGCAGCCCGACGCGCGGATCCCTGATGATGTTCGTCAGCGAATCGGCGCGGTTGTTGCCGCGCCTGTCCGGCATCATCAGCGTCTTCGGATCACGGATCCGCACGAAACCGGCGAGATCGCCACGCGGTGAACAGTCTAAGCCCTCCGGCCCACTCGTTGCCAAAGCGACAAAGGGCGAGGCTTCAATGAAGGCGGCGTATTCGGGGATGACATGGTCGAGTTCCTTGACCGTCGACGCTTCGCCGGGCAGGCCATAGAGCGCTTCGAGTTGTTCAACCGTGGTAATCTCAGACATTTTCCGTCTCCGAACCTTGCCGGCGCTACTCCCAATCAATGACGTTTTGACGACACGGCGAGCTATCGGTCGCGGCTCAGCCCCTTCTCCTGGAGTTCCGCAAGATAGGCATTCCAGCGCTCGTCCTTCTCGTGGCCTAGCGTGTGCAGATAGTTCCAGGTGAAGATGCCGGTGTCGTGGAAATCGTCGAAGGTGATGCGCACGGCGTAATTGCCGACCGGTTCGATCTTGAGGATGGCGACGTTGCGCTTGCCGGGAACCGTCACCCGCTGCTCCGGCGAGTGGCCTTGCACTTCGGCCGAGGGCGAGGCGACGCGCAGCAATTCGGCCGGCAGTTCGAACGGTTGGTGATCGGGAAAGGTGACGGACAGCAGTTTTCTGTCCTTCGAGACCCTGAGTTCCTTCGGCGCCGTCATTGTCGTCCACCCTGCATCAATCCACCCTTCCCTACGCTGCTTCGCTCAGCCGGAAAAGGTCATTTAGACCCTGCCGACATCGGATGTCGGCCAGGGAATGTTACCAAAGATCAAGAGCGGCTATCTTGAATGGTGGGTTGGTTCGTATCACATAGCTGTATATAACGGCGCCACTCGCAGCCATTGGAAACGCTTGACGCATGGACATGATCGATCCTTTCGGTCGCACGATCAGCTACTTGCGCGTGTCGGTCACCGACCGCTGCGATTTCCGCTGTACCTATTGCATGGCCGAGGACATGGCGTTCCTTCCCAAGAAGGATCTGCTGTCGCTTGAGGAACTTGACCGGCTCTGCACCGTCTTCATCGAAAAGGGTGTGCGCAAACTGCGCCTCACCGGCGGCGAACCGCTGGTGCGCAAGAACATCATGCATCTGGTGCGCCAGCTGTCGCGGCACCTGAAAAGCGGCGCGCTGGAAGAACTGACGCTGACCACCAATGGTTCGCAGCTGTCGCGTTTTGCCGCCGAGCTCGCCGATTGCGGCGTCGAGCGCATCAATGTCTCGCTGGACACACTCGACGCCGACAAGTTCCACGCCATCACCCGCTGGGGCCATCTCGACAAGGTCATGCAAGGCATCGACGCCGCGCAGGCGGCGGGGCTGAAGGTCAAGCTCAACGCGGTGGCGCTGAAGGATTTCAACGACGCCGAGATACCTGAGATGCTGCGCTGGGCGCATGGCCGCGGCATGGACCTCACCGTCATCGAAACCATGCCGATGGGCGAGATCGACGCCGACCGCACTGACCAGTATCTGCCGCTGTCGCTGCTGCGCGCCTCGCTGGAGCGGCAGTTCACGCTGAGCGACATCCCCTACAAGACCGGCGGCCCCGCCCGCTACGTCCATGTCGCCGAGACCGGCGGTCGGCTCGGCTTCATCACGCCGATGACGCATAATTTCTGCGAAAGCTGCAACCGCGTGCGGCTGACCTGCACCGGCACGCTCTATATGTGCCTCGGCCAGGAGGATGCAGCCGACCTGCGCGCGCCGTTGCGTGCGTCCGAAGGCAACGAACTGGTCGCCACCGCAATCGACGAAGCGATCGGCCGCAAGCCAAAGGGCCATGATTTCATCATCGACCGACGCACCAGCCGCCCCTCGGTATCGAGGCATATGAGCGTCACCGGCGGCTGATTTTTCCGCGTTCTCGTGCGAAGGATGACTCCACTTTTTGACCGGAGGCATGGCATGAAGCGTTTTTTCTCAGGTTTGGTATCGGCAGCATTGATCGCGGCAAGCAGCGCCGCTGCCGCGCCGTTCACCTACACCAATGCGCGCTTCGGCACCGTCTGCACCTTTCCCGACGAAATCTTCACAGACCGCCAGCCCGAGCCGGACAATGGCGACGGACAGCAATGGCTCAGCGCCGACGGCGCCAGCCTGATCTGTTCTGGCATCTTCAACGTCGGTGAGGACACTCCCAAAACCTTCGTTGCCGAGGAGAAGGCCAGCAAGGAGGCGGGCTACGAGATCAGCTACACCAAGACAGGCAAGAACTGGGCGGTGCTGTCGGGGCTGAAGGATGGAAAGATCTTTTACGAGCGGCGCCTGTTCGGCAAGGAAGGCGTCATTCACACCATATGGATCGACTATCCGCCGGCGGTGAAAGCGAAATACGATCCGCTGGTCGGCGCCATCGCCGGCAGCCTCAAAGCCCGTTGAGCATTTTCGGACACATCCCAGAAAAGTCTTCTGCGCAAAACGGCCGGCGGATTTACCGCAAGCGCGATCAGGCCTAGCTTCCCGCCTGTAGCGGTTCTTTGTTCACTGGGGGAATACGGCATGCGCAAACTCTTACTTTCACTTGCTGTGGTTGGGCTTGCAGCCGCGCCGGCAGCAGCACAATCGATCGGCGGCAAGTACACCGTCGCCGGCACCAATTTCGACGGCTCGAAATATGGCGGCGAAGCAACCATCACGCTGACCAGCGAGACCACCTGCACCATCCACTGGGAAACCGGCGGCTCGTCCTCGGACGGCATCTGCATGCGCAACGACAATGCCTTCTCCGCGGGCTATGTCATGGGCGAAGAGATCGGCCTCGTCGTCTACAAGGTGGAGGATGACGGCTCGCTGCACGGCCTGTGGACGATTGCCGGCAAGAACGGCAGCGGCACCGAGGTGCTGACGCCGAAATGAGGCGACCGGTCATCGGATTGGCCCTCGCTGGGATTTTACAGGCCACGGGTGAAAATCCGTGGCCTATTTCTTTGACGTTGCTGTCTTGTCGCCGACTGCTACAGGCTTGAGCGGTCACCGTTTCACCGAAACGTCGAACCGCTCTATTCTTTGTTTTCACGCAATTCCGGACGGAAAACCGTTTCACACTTTTCCTGGAATTGCTTTGCAAAACCGGTAACGCCCTTGCCTCTTTCCCCAAATCTTCGCGGTGCGCTGTTCATGATGGTGGCCATGATCGGCTTCACCCTCAACGACGCCATCACCAAGTTCTCGTCGGAATCGATGAACATGGCGCAGGTCATGCTGGTGCGCGGCGCCTTTGCGTCGGTGCTCGTCGGCCTGCTCGCCTGGCAGCAAGGCGCGCTCGCACGTCCGGGCTCGATGCTGCAGGCGCTGGTGGCGTTGCGCGTCGTCGGCGAGGCCGGCGCTACCGTCGCCTTCCTTGTCGCGTTGGCGCATTTGCCGATCGCCAATGTGTCGGCAGTGCTGCAGGCGCTGCCGCTGGCGGTGACGATGGGCGCGGCCCTTGTGTTTGGCGAAGGCGTCGGCTGGCGGCGCTGGCTGGCGATCGCCGTCGGCTTCGGCGGCGTGCTGATCATCGTGCGACCGGGCTTCGAAGGGTTCAGTGTCTATTCGCTATGGGCACTCGTCAGCGTCGCCTGTTGCGCGGTGCGCGATCTCGCCACCAAACGCATACCGCAGGCTATTCCGACATTGCTGGTGTCGACAGCAACCGCGGTCGCCATGACCATTGTCGGCGCAGTGTTGCTTTCGCCGATGGGCGGCTGGACGCCGATGTCGGGCAAAGGCACGGCGCTGCTGGCGCTGGCGGCGGTGCTGGTGCTGATCGGCTACCAGTTCATCATCATGGCGATGCGGGCCGGCGACATCTCCTTCATCGCGCCGTTCCGCTACACCGCGCTGTTATGGTCGATCCTGCTTGGCCTCAGCATCTTCGGCGATGTCCCAGACCTGCCGATGATCGTCGGCTCCGCCATCATCATCGGCTCCGGCCTCTACGCGCTCTATCGCGAGCGGGTCGTCGGCCGGCAGAAGCCCGCGGCCGAAAGCGCTGGACCCGACATGGCGCCGGACGGCATATAGGGCCATGAGCCGAGACATTGCAGGGATCATCCTGGCCGGAGGCCTGTCACGGCGCATGGGCGGCGGCGACAAGACCTTGCTCGCCCTTGGCGGGCGGCCGCTTCTCGGCCATGTCGTTGCGCGTTTGGCGCCACAGGTCGGATCGCTGGCGCTGAGCGCCAATGGCGATCCGGCACGTTTTGCCGCAATCGGGCTTTCGGTTCTCGCCGATACGGTTGAAGGCCATGCCGGACCGCTGGCCGGGATCCTCACCGGCCTCGAATGGGCGGCGGCAAACACCGCGTGCGAGGCATTGGTGACCGCCGCCGGCGATACACCGTTCCTGCCGGCCGATCTGGTCGCAACGCTGGCCGCCGCAGCCGCAGCCGGTCGGCCAGGCTCGATCGCTGTCGCCAGCTCCAGCGGCAGGCGGCATCCGACCTTCGCGCTATGGCCGCTCGGGCTGCGTCAGGCCTTGCGCCATTTCCTGGTCGACGAGGACAACAGGCGGGTCTCGGCCTTCGTCGAGCGCCATGATTTTGTCGAGGTGGAGTTTCCGTTGTCCGCTCTTGGCGGCAGTGAGATCGACCCGTTCTTCAACATCAACACCCGGACGATCTTGCAGTGGCCGAACGTCTGTTGCAGAGCATCGGGCCATGAACATCTTCGGCATCACCGGCTGGAAGAATTCCGGCAAGACCACACTGACCGAGAAGCTGGTCACCGAGCTCGTCCGGCGCGGCTGGACGGTGTCGACGGTCAAACACGCCCATCATGAGTTCGACATCGACAAGCCGGGCGCCGACTCCTTTCGTCACCGCCAGGCGGGGGCCACGGAAGTCGCGGTGGTGTCGGGCGTGCGCTGGGCGCTGATGCACGAATTGCGCGGCGAGGACGAGCCGACGCTGGAGACGATCCTGTCGCGGCTGGCACCGTGCGACATCGTGCTGGTCGAAGGCTACAAGCGTGAGGCGCATAGCAAGATCGAGACCCGGCGACTGGAGGCCAAGGACCGCTCGCCGCTCTCGGCGAACGACGCGCATATCGTGGCGATTGCCGCCGACTTTGCGGTCACGGGCGAAAGCCTGCCGGTGTTTGATCTCAACGACACCGGATCGATAGCCGACTTCATCGAGCGTGCCACCGGCCTCAAACCTTGAGGCCCCTGCCCGAGCCCGGTTCAGCCGCTCTCCTTGGCTGTCTCATTGTCTGACCCGGCGTCAGCATTGGCTGGACCTGCAAATCCCGCAAGCAACGGTTTTACAGTTGCTTTTCTCCCGAAAACAGTGGGAGTATCGCGCCAGCGGGCGGTCAAAAGCACCGCCCCACAGAGCCGTTTCGGAACGACGGCCGGGAGCCATAAAGAGAGGACTATCATGCGTATTGCACTGCGTATCGCGCTCGCCGCATCGGCTGCGCTGCTGACGCTCGGCGTCGCCCAGGCTCAGGAAACCCTGAGGATCGGCACCGAAGGCGCCTACCCACCCTTCAACAATTTGACCTCCGATGGTCAGCTCGTCGGCTTCGACATCGACATCGCCAAGGCGCTCTGCGACGAGATGAAGGTCAAGTGCACCTTCGTCGCCCAGGATTGGGACGGCATCATCCCGGCGCTGCAGGCCGGCAAGTTCGACGCGATCGTCGCCTCGATGTCGATCACGCCCGAGCGTCTGGAAAAGGTCGATTTCACCCACAAATACTACAACACGCCATCGGCGATCGCCGTTCCGAAGGACTCGACCCTCAAGGGCGTGACCAAGGAAGATTTGGCCGGCAAGACCATCGGCGTGGCAACGACGACGACGCATTTCAACTATGCCTCGAAGACCTACACCGACAGCACCATCAAGGGTTATCCGAGCAGCCCCGAAGAGCAGGCCGATCTCGCCAATGGCCGTCTCGACGCGATTGAGGACGATATCGTCGTGTTGCAGCAGTTCCTGGATTCGCCTGATGGCGCCTGCTGCAAGATTCTCGGCCAGCCCTCGCCGCAGCCGGTCGAGATCTTTGGACCGGGCGCCGGCATCGCCGTGCGCAAGGGCGAGACGGATCTGGTCAACAAGTTGAACGCCGCCATCGACGCTATCCGCGCCAACGGAAAGTACAAGGAAATCAACGACAAGTACTTCAAGTTCGACGTCTTCGGCGCCGAGTCCTGATCACCTGAAACAAGGCGGCAGGGGAGATTTCTCCTGCCGCCTTGGCCTGACAGAAGTGGAGACAAGACCCGTCAATGCCAAGCCAGAACATATGGATACTTCTGAGTTGGGGACCCGATGGCTGGATTGACGATATTGCCTATGGCGCACTGGTCACCATCGCGCTTGCGCTGGCGACACTGCCCATAGGCCTGACGATCGGCTTTTTCGTCGCCTGGGCCAAACAATCCGAAGAGCCGTCGCTGCGGCTTGCCGCCAACATCTACACCACCGTCTTCCGCGGCTTGCCGGAACTGGTGACGCTGTTCCTGTTTTTCTTCGGCGTACCAATCCTGTTGCAGCACCTCGTGCGATATTTCCGACCAGACGCGACCATCGACGTCAACAGCTTCGTCGCCGGCATGATCGTGCTGTCGCTGATCTTTTCATCCTATGCCAGCGAGGTGTTTCTTTCAGCCTTTCGAGCCATACCGAAAGGTCAGTACGAGGGCGGCTATGCCATCGGCCTGTCGAACTGGCTGACCATGCGCAAGGTGATCTTGCCGCAACTCCTTCGCATCGCGTTTCCCGGGCTTGAGAACTGCTGGCTTAGCCTGCTCAAGGATACGTCGCTCGTATCGGTCGTCGGCCTCGCCGAGACGCTGCGCAATGCTTACACTGCTGCCCGCGTTACCAAGCACGCTTTCCTGTTTTATGGCGTTGCGGCCATGGTCTTCCTTGGTCTGGCTGTCGTTTCATCCTTTGCTACCAGCGCGATCCTGCGCTCGCTCGGCCGGCGAGAGGCGCAACGATGAGCGTCGCCGCCACCCTTGTAGAACGACCGCCACCACGGGCGCGCGGCTGGCCGCGCAGCCGTGTCATCGGCTATGCGATGGTCGGTTTCTGGATCCTGTTTGGCCTCGGCATCGTCAGCTATCTGATCTTTGCCTGGAACGCCGACTTCTTCGCCAAATATGCCCCGGCCTATCTGAAGGGCCTGCAAACCACGCTGTTACTGGTTTGCATATCGATGGTGCTCGGAGCGATCCTGTCGGTGCCGGTCGCATATGGGCGCATGTCCAGCAACCGGCTCCTGTCCGGCCTCGCCTATTGCTATGTCTATTTCTTCCGCGGCACGCCGTTGCTGGTCCAGACCTATCTGGTCTACTACGGACTGGGATCGTTCAGGGCTGAGCTTCAAACGGTTGGCCTCTGGGATTTCTTCAAGGACGCTTTCAACTGCGGTGTGTTTGCCTTCGCACTCAACACCGCCGCCTATCAGGCCGAGATCCTGCGCGGCGCCATCGAAAGCGTGCCAAGAGGCCAGTGGGAGGGTGCCGCCTCGCTTGGGCTGCACAAGTTGCAGACGCTGCGAAAGATCATTCTGCCGCAGGCGTTGATCGTCGCCTTGCGTCCCTATGGCAACGAGTTGATCCTGATGGTCAAGGCTTCGGCCATCGTGGCCATCATCACCGTCTACGATTTGATGGGTCAGGCCAAGCTTGCCTTTGCCAATTCGTTCGACATCCAGGCCTATATCTGGGTCGCTCTTGTCTATCTGGTGATGGTCGAGATCTTGCGCCATGGCGTTGAATGGATCGAACGCCGGATCACCATACATCTGAAGCGCTGACTGGTCGGCTGCACCAGTCGATCGGCCCACGCGCGTCTTGACGAATTGAGTGCAGGGCCTAGAGAGCTTTCCCAACAATTCCGTTTCCATCTGAAGGGCAAACCTATGGCATCTGTGGCATTTCTCGGTCTTGGCGTGATGGGCTATCCCATGGCCGGGCACCTCAGGAACAAAGGCGGCCACGAGGTCACCGTCTACAACCGCACCGCGGCGAAGGCCGAGCAATGGGTGGCCCAGCATGGCGGCAAGCTTGCCCTGACGCCGGCCGAGGCAGCCGAGGGCCAGGATTTCGTCTTTTCCTGTGTCGGCAATGACGACGATCTGCGCTCGGTGACGACCGGAGCCAACGGCGCCTTTGCCGCGATGAAGAAAGGTTCGATCTTCATCGACAACACCACCGCTTCGGCCGAGGTCGCGCGCGAACTGGCCGAAACTGCTGAAAAGGCCGGCTTTTCCTTCCTCGACGCGCCGGTCTCCGGCGGCCAGGCGGGCGCCGAAAACGGTGTGTTGACGGTGATGGTCGGCGGTGAGCAGGCTGCCTTCGACAAAGCCAAACCGGTCATCGATGCCTTTGCCCGCATGGTAGGGCTGATGGGGCCATCGGGCGCCGGCCAACTCACCAAGATGATCAATCAAATCACTATTGCCGGGCTGGTTCAGGGACTGGCCGAAGGCATCCATTTCGGCAAGAAGGCCGGGCTCGACATCGAAAAGGTGATCGAGGTGATCTCCAAGGGTGCTGCCGGTTCCTGGCAGATGGAGAACCGCCACAAGACGATGAATGCCGGCAAATATGATTTCGGTTTTGCCGTCGACTGGATGCGCAAGGATCTCGGCATCTGCCTTGATGAAGCCGACCGCAACGGCGCCAGACTGCCGGTGACGGCGCTTGTCGACCAGTTCTACAAGGATGTGCAGGCGATGGGCGGCAAGCGCTGGGACACGTCTTCGCTGCTGGCGCGCCTGGAGAAATAGGCTGGGATGGTCGAGCTATCGCCCCAATCCAGCGCCGGCGACATCGTCGCGCATTTGCGGTCGATCGGCTCGGAAGAAAATCGCCGCGGCATGCTGCGCTACGGCATCAAGATCGAGCGGGCGCTCGGCATTTCGCATGGCATGCAGCGGCAGATCGCTAAAAAGATCAAACGCAACCACGAGCGCGCCTTCGAGCTCTGGCAGACCGGCATCATGGAGGCGCAGTTCATCGCTTCCGTCACCGCCGACCCGAAGCGCTTTTCCGCTGCTGATGCAAGGCAATGGGCGGCATCCTTCGATTCCTGGGACATTGTCGACGGCGTCTCCGATCTGTTCGTCGACACGGACGCCTGGAAGGAACTGATCGAGGAGTTCGCGGCGGACGAGCGCGAGTTCGTTCGACGCACGGCTTTTGCCATGATGGCCTGGTCTGTCGTGCACCGAAAGCAAGAGCCGGCAGCGACCTTCCTCGGCTTCCTGCCGATCATTGAAGCGCATGCCACCGACAGCCGCAATTTCGTGAGGAAGGCGGTAAACTGGGCTCTTCGTTCGATCGGCAAGCGATCGGTGGAGATGCACGGCGCTGCCCTTGTCGTGGCCGAACGCCTGGCGCAGTCGACGGACAAGACGGCGCGCTGGAATGGCAAGGACGCAGTTCGGGAGCTGACCAATGCCAAGACGCTCGAGCGGATCGCCGCCAGAAAAGCCTGACCTGGGCAAACTCCGGTTCACGGACGTGACGCGGAGAACCCGCGCCGATTTCGAAAACCTGTTCGAGGCGCCGGGCGGACCCAAATATTGCTGGTGCATGGCCTGGCGCCATTCCAGCCGCGAGCATGTCGAGAATGATGAGAAGAAGCGGATGATGATGGCGTCTATCGAGGCCGGCACGCCGGTCGGTATTCTGGCCGAGCTCGATGGCAAGACCGTCGGCTGGTGCTCGGTCGCGCCGCGCCAGACCTACCGCAAGCTATCGCCGCAACAGGACGATGCCGAGACGGATATCTGGTCGATCGTCTGCTTCTATGTGCCGAGAGCGCTGCGCGGCGGTGGGCTGGCGGCTGCCCTGCTCGACGCTGCCGTTGACCATGCCTTTGCCGAGGGTGCGCGCACCGTCGAGGCCTATCCGGTCGACCAGGCATCGCCGAGCTATACCTTCATGGGTTTTCGCGACATGTTCGCCGCTCGCGGGTTCCACGAGATCGGCATTGCCGGCTCTCGCAGACATGTGATGCGGCTCGAGAGTTGACGCAATCGGCCACGGCGTCTTTACTCCCAGCACAAAGGAAGCGGCCGATGAGCAGACATCTCAAACCGACCATGGCGCTTGCAGCCGCGTTGCTGGCATCCACTACCTTTGATGCCTCGGCACAGACCGCGCACATCTTCTGGAAGGATCTGCGGCCGGCGACGCAGGCGGTTGCCGAAGATGCCGGCCTGCCGATGATCGCGGCAAAACTGCCCGATCATGGCGAGACGCTGTCGCTCAACCTCCAGGACAAGACCGTTCAATTAGCCGGCTATGCATTGCCTGTCGACCGCGATGGCGACCTCGTCTATCAGTTCCTGCTGGTGCCGTGGACAGGCGCCTGCAGCCACATGCCAACGCCGCCGCCGAACCAGATCGTGCTGGTCACGCCGGCCCGCCCCTACAAGATGTCGAAGGCCTATGAGTCGGTTGCCGTGACCGGCGCTTTGCAGCCCGGCATGGAGAAGAGCCAGCTGTTCATTCTCGACGGCGTCTCGATCATCCAGTCCGGCTACACCGTGCGCAAAGCCGAGGTGGTGGCTGTCGACAACGTGCCGGATACAATCACGCTGCCGGTCAACTCGCCCTGGACTTTTCTCAACAAAAAGAAGAACTAGCGGGTTTAGCCTTAAGCCGCGTTGGCCCCGGATTCCTTGTCCAGCACCATGTAGTCGAGCGGCATTTCGGTCGTGTACTTGATCTGCTCCATGGCGAAGGACGACGACACGTCGCGGATCTCGATCTTGGCAATCAGCCTTTTGTAGAAGGCATCATAGGCGGCGATGTCGGGTACAACCACGCGCAGGAGATAATCGACGTCGCCGCTCATGCGGTAGAATTCGACCACTTCGGGAAATTCCTGGATGACTTCGGAGAAGCGCCGCAGCCATTCATGGCTGTGCGAATTGGTGCGGATCGACACGAAGACGGTGACGCGCACATTGACCTTTTCGTGGTCGAGGATGGCGACGCGCCGCTTGATGACGCCCTCTTCCTCGAGCTTCTGGATACGGCGCCAGCACGGCGTTGTCGACAGGCCGACTTTCTTGGCAACATCGGCAACCGCGAGCGTCGCATCCTCCTGCAGGAGGCGGAGAATTTTTCTGTCGAGGCGATCCATTGAGATGCTCCCTGGTGCAGGCCGCGTTCCCTCGGCCGCGGCGCGCTTTGGGAATAGATTGGCTATACTCCCTCTTATTTCGGCCTTTCACAAGAAAGGAATTCTGCCGAATGGCACAAATGCGAGTGATATCTTGCTTAAAGCTTAAGCAATGCGATAGCGGATTTCCGATCTCAGGAAGGGCAGCAAATCCATTTCAAACCATGGATTCTGCTTCAGCCAGCCGGAATTGCGCCAGGAAGGATGCGGCAGCGGCAGCACTTTCAGGCTGGCCGGCGTATCCCAGATGGCGCGCCAGTCCCTCACGGTTTCGGTCAGCGATGACCGCCGCGCCTCACCCATATGCCAGGACAGCGCGTAGGAGCCGATCGTCAGAACCAGATCGATCTGCGGCATCAACGCCATCAGCGATGCGCGCCAGGCCGGCGCGCATTCGCGGCGCGGCGGCAGGTCGCTGCCCTTGGCGTCCTGGCCGGGAAAACAGAACCCCATCGGCACGATGGCGAATTTCTCCGTGTCGTAGAATTCCTCCGCGCTGACACCCAGCCAGCTTCGCAAGCGGTCGCCGGACGCGTCGGTGAACGGCATGCCGGACAGGTGAACCCTGGTGCCCGGCGCCTGGCCGGCGAGCAGGATGCGGGCGCTGGACGACGGCAGCAGCACCGGGCGTGGTTCATGCGGCAGCGGCCGGCCGACCGGATTGTCGACGCAGATGCGGCAGGCGCGGATCTTTACCGTCAGGCGTTCGAGGTCCGCCTCCATCTTAGGCGGAAGCGCTCGGCCGGCTGGTGACGGCGCTGTACCAGCGCAGCACGTTGGAGCACTCGTCCGGTACCTTGATGCGCGCCGGTTTCATGAAGTCGATGGCGATCATCCCGGTGATATCGGCGATCGAATAGGTGTCGCCGGCGGCGAATTCCCGGTTTGCCAGTTCGGTGTCGAGCAGGTTCAGGAATTCGACCGCTTTCGTCTTGTTGGCTTCGCCCCATTCGGGGATTTGCGGAATTTCCCATTCCTTCATTGCCGGATGGATGTGGCGAAAGGCCTGAGCGACGCAACTGAGCAGATTGAACTCCATGCGCCTTTGCCACATCTCGACCTTGGCCTTGCCGAGCGCGCCTTGCCCGAACAGCGCCGGCTCTGGCTGCAATTCCTCGAAATAGCGGCAGATGGCGACGGATTCGGTGAGGATGGTGCCGTCGTCGAGCTCAAGCACCGGCAGCCGCTGCAGCGGGTTGCGTGAGCTGACCGGCTCCTGCTTGTGCCCCATGGCACCCATGTCGACCGGCACCAGTGGCACTTCGATGCCTTTTTCGGCGAGGAAGACCCGGACACGCCGCGGATTGGGGGCGCGGCCACCGTCGAACAGTTTCATCTCAATCCTCCCCGATCTTTGCCCGCAACCACAGGGCTTGCAACTATAGGACACGGCCTGCCTCTCACCGGAAGCGAAAGATTTCGCGCAAGGCGTCACCGAACGAAGCCAGCGTGCCGTGCCGTCTTTCGACAGGGCCTTCGTGGTGGCTTTCGCGCCAGTCCTGCGGCTGGTCGAACGTGCCGGCCCAGATGCCGGCCCTGCCGGCGCGGGCAACGGCCTGCTCGGTTTCGTAGTCGCCATAGGCGATGGCCCAGCCGGCCTCAACCTGGGCGCGGTTCAAATCCTTGCCGGCGGCCTTGCAGTCCCCGAGCAGGCGGCCGTAACGGTCGCGCTGCCAGCCGCTGCAGGTCACCGGATTGCCTGATATCAGCCGCACCAGCGCCTGCCGCGCCAGCCTGCCGCAGGCATAATCGGCGCCGTCCTTGCGGCAGGTCTGCTGGTATTCCGGAGCATCGATGCCGCGCATACGGATGCGTTCAGTGCCAAGGGTCAGCGAATCGCCGTCATTGACAATCGCGGCGCCCTCCGCCTTGCGCGTCTCGAAGCGGTCGAGCCGCGCGGCGAGCAGGATCAGCAGGCCGAGCAGGATGATCGTCAGTGCGTAATCCAGCAGTCTGCGCCACAGGCTTCGCGGTGGCGGCGGATAGTATCGCCGGCGCGGCCTTGGCGACCACGAACGGCTCATATGGCAAACAGTCTCTTAATCATTCGAACGTAGCTTAACGAATTGAGATCGCTGCGCGCATAAATTGAAGTTTCCATGCCTCTGCTACGCTCGAACACAGCGGATAAATTCATTGTGGACCGCAGGAAACCGCACCGCAACAGCGATGTGGCGCGCGCGGTGCGCAGAACGCGCGACCGTCTTTCGCAACAGGTCGGCAATCTCGACTTCGACCGCGAGCTCCTGAAGCTGCATGCCCGCGCCATGGTGGGGGGTGCGACCGTCATTCCGCTTTTGGTGCTGGCGATCGCGGCGACCGGGATTCTGGCGGGCATGGACAAGCAGATCAGCATCTGGGCGCTGTTCACGCTCATCTGCTATTCGATCGTTGCCTTCATGGCGCGGCGCGTCGAACGCACCGAAGCGGCCGAACTCGACCCTATTTTGACACGCCGGGATTTTCTGATCGGCCATTCGCTGTGCGGCCTCGGCTGGGCCTGGTTCGCCTGGCTCGGCTGCGCCTCCTGCCAGATCGATTATTTCCCGGTGATCAAGGCGATGGTGCTGCTGCTGGCGATGGCAGCGACCGCGATTACCGCGTCGTCCCTGCGCAGCGCGCTGCTCGCCACCTTCGTCATTCCGGTGGCGGTCTATGCCTATGCCGAATCAAAACTGTGGATGTCGGTCGAGACGATGATGGTCGCACTGCTGGTCGCGGCTCTGCCGTTCTTCGCCTACTTCGCGCGTCATCTCAACCACTCGTCGCTGATGCTTCTGTCGTTCCGTTCCGAAAAGGATGCGTTGCTCGCCGAAGTAGAGACGGCAAAATCGATGTCGGACGAAGCCCGTCGGCGGGCCGAAGACGCCAACCTGGCGAAGTCGCGCTTTCTCGCCTCGATGAGCCATGAGCTGAGAACACCGCTCAACGCCATTCTCGGTTTTTCCGAGGTGATGGCCAATGAGGTGCTGGGGCCGATGAGCAACCCAACCTACCGCGACTACGCCCGCGACGTGCATGATTCCGGCCAGCACCTGCTCGACCTGATCAACGAAATTCTCGACCTGTCGCGCATCGAGGCCGGCCGCTACCAGCTCAACGAGGAGCCGGTGATGCTGCTCCACATCGCTGAAGATTGCTGCCACATGATGGAGTTGAAGGCGCGCAACAAGGACATCCGCATCGTCCAGGATTTTGAAAACGCCTTGCCGCGCCTATTCGCCGACGAGCGCGCGGTGCGGCAGATCATCCTCAACCTTTTGTCCAATGCCATCAAGTTCACCGCCACCGGCGGCGAAGTTCGTGTGCGCGTCGGCTGGACGGCGGGCGGGGGCCAATACATTTCGGTCAAGGACAACGGGCCGGGCATTCCGGAAGACGAAATCCCGATCGTGCTGTCCGCCTTCGGCCAGGGCTCGATCGCCATCAAGAGCGCCGAACAGGGCACGGGCCTCGGGCTGCCGATTGTGCAGGGCTTGCTCGCCATGCATGGCGGCGAATTCGAACTTCTTTCCAAATTGCGCGAAGGCACCGAGGCGATTGCCATCTTCCCGCTGAGCCGGGTGATGGAGGAATTGCCAGCGCTGCCGACCAAGGCGGTAGCGGCGCGGCGGCGCTAGCGGCCTGTTCTATCCTTTGACCGCAGCCGCCATGCCCGAACTGGTAAGCGCGGCGGCCTTGACCAGGCCAGCGGCAAGGGCTGCCCCTACCCCCTCGCCGTGGCTGACGCCGAGATCGAGCAGCGGAATGAGGCCGAGCCGCTCGGCGGCAAGCCTTTGGCCGGGCTCCGGCGACAGGCTGGCCAACAGACAATGGTCGAGCGTCGCGGGATTGGCGGCGTGCAGCACGGCCGCCGCGGCGGTCGCGGCAAAGCCATCGAGCAGCACCGGGATCTTCTGCATCCGGGCAGCGATGATGGCGCCGGCGATGGCAGCGAATTCGCGGCCACCGACCCGGCGCAGTGCCTCCAGCGGATCCCTGAGAGCAGCGCCGTGAAAGGCAAGGGCGGCGTCGACCACGTCAGCCTTGCGCGCCTGCATCGCCGCGTCGGCGCCAGAGCCGGGGCCGACCCAGTCGGCGCCGCTGCCGCCGAACAAGGCCGCGCACAAGGCTGCCGCGACGGTGGAACTGCCGACGCCGAGATCGCCGAGGCAGATCAGATCGGCGCCGCCGGCAATCGCCTCCATGCCAAAGGCCATGGTGGCAGCGCAGCCGCGCTCGTCGAGGGCTGCGTCCTCGGTGATATCGGCGGTCGCAATGTGCAGCGCCAGGTCGAACACCTTGAGGCCAAGATCGTTGGCGATGCAAACCTGATTGATCGCGGCACCACCGGCAGCGCAAAACTCGACGGCACTGGCGGTCGCAGCGACGGCGCGCGGCGAAATGCCGTGACGGGTGACGCCGTGGTTGCCGGCGAAAATCGCCACCAGGGGCCGGTTCACCGCCGGCGGCGCGCGGCCGCTCCAGGCGGCAAGCCAGGCGGCGATGTCCTCGATGCGGCCGAGCGAACCCTTCGGCTTGTCGGCCCTCGCAAACAGTGTGCGCACGCGGGCCTCGGCCGCCTCGTCAGCCGGCGGCAGGTTCGCCAGCAGATCGCGGAAATCGTCGAAAGGCAGTGCGCTGGTCATGACGTCGGTGCTCATCTCCAAGATTGCCAAGCGGCATAGCCGCCTTGCCCGGCCGGCACAACCATCAAGCCGCAACACCGGGCCGTGCCGCAAAAGCGGCTGCCGGCGGCGAAATCCGGAGGGCTTGCATTGGCTTTGCCGTTGCACCATGTGGAAGCGGGACAAGGGATTCCGCAAAGGGATCTCACGAGAACATCATGACGGCCATCGAATCCCCCTGCATCCTGGTCTGTTCGATCGACATGAAAACCGGCTTCTGTTTCGGGTGTGGTCGCACGCGCGATGAAATTGGCGCCTGGATGGGCATGACGCCGGAAAACCGCCGCAGCGTCATGGCCGAATTGCCGGCCCGGCTGGAGACGGTCGAGCGTCGGCCGCGCCGGGAAACACGCCGCAGCCGCATGGCGCGCGAGCGCGACGTCCTCTCGTGAAACGGCAGACCCAATGAACCGACTGTTCTGGATCGTGATGGCGGCAATCGGCGTCGGGCTGATGCTGCTGATGATCAACAACGACGCCGGCAGCACGTTCGGCATCGAGAACTACGATTTCAGCCGGCTGGTCTGGCTGGGCGCGATCGGCTTGCTGGTCAGCGCCGGCCTGATCCGATCCGGCAGGCCGCTCGGCGCGATGGCCCGCAATCTCGGCACCTGGGCCGCGATCGTGCTGGCGCTCGTCGCCGGCTACCAGTATCGCTACGAGTTGCAGGATTTCGCAAGCCGGGTGACGGCAGGCCTCATTCCCGGCAGCCCGCTGGCGCTCGGCGTCGAGGACGGCCATGCGACCGTGACCCTGGACAAGGCCGACAGCGGCCATTTCGAGGCCCGCATCACGATCAACGGCGCGCCGATCCGCACTGTGGTCGATACCGGCGCGACCAGCACGGTGCTGACGGCCGAAGACGCGCAAGCGGCCGGCTTCAATCCGGCTGCATTGAGCTTCACCGTCCCGGTCTCGACCGCCAACGGCATGACGCGCGCCGCTTCGGTGAGGACGGACGAACTGGCGATCGGCGGCATCGTACGCAAGAACATGCAGGTCATGGTCGCCGCACCGGGCGCTCTCAGCCAGAGCCTGCTCGGCATGAATTTTATTGGCTCGCTGTCAGGCTTCGACGTGCGCGGCGACCGGATGATTTTGCGCGACTGAACCGCCTAGGCGGCCTGTTCGGCGTGGTCGAAATCGACCGCAGCGAACGCCACCTTCAACACATCCGGCCCTGCGCCGGGCTTCGTCGCATCGGTCGACAGGATCTGCCGGAAGCGGCGCGCGCCAGGCAGACCGTGGAACAGGCCGACCATGTGGCGGGTAACGTGGCCGAGCCGCCCACCCTGCTCGATATGGCGCGCGGCGTAGTCGGCCATCGTGTCGATCAGCGCGGCAAAATCGAATGCGCCGGGTTCAGCCCCATAAAACGCTGCATCGACGCCCGCCAGAATGCCCGGCGTGTGATAAGCGGCGCGGCCAAGCATGGCGCCATCGACATAGTCGAGGTGGCGAGCAGCCTCTTCGAGCGATTGAATGCCGCCATTGATGCCGATGAATTTGTTCGCTTTTCCGGCCTTCAGGCGATAGACTCTGTCATAGTCGAGCGGCGGGATATCGCGATTTTCCTTCGGGCTCAGCCCTTCCAGCCAGGCCTTGCGCGCATGCACCCAGAGCGCGTCGGCGCCGGCCGCGAACACGCCGTCGGCCAGCGCATCGAGCGCGGGCTCAGGATCCTGCTCATCGACGCCGATGCGGCATTTGACCGTCACCGGGATCTTCACCGCCACCTTCATCGCCGCCACGCTATCGGCGACGAGGTCGGGCACTTTCATCAGGCATGCGCCGAACGTGCCCGACTGGACGCGGTCCGACGGGCAGCCGACATTGAGATTGATCTCGTCATAGCCGAAGGCCTCGCCGATGCGCGCCGCCTCGGCCAGCTTTTGCGGATCGGAGCCGCCGAGCTGCAGCGCCACCGGATGTTCGGCGTCATCAAAGCCAAGCAGGCGTTCGCGTGCACCATGGATAACGGCATCCGCCACCACCATCTCGGTGTAGAGCAGCGCGCGACGCGTCAGCTGGCGATGGAAGAACCGGCAATGCCGGTCGGTCCAGTCCATCATAGGTGCAATAGCCAATCTATGTGCTTGATATTGCTTCATTTTCCGATTAGTCTCAACTAGTTAACTCGCACCGAGTGCACACGAATGTACGCCACAATGCGACGCTTTTCGCCACGTTTCGACGACTGAGTGCACACGGAGCGCAAAACTCCCTTCTGGCTCTTGGCAACAGCCAACGCTTGAGGTCCAGCTACTTCTGCATAGCTCAGCCGAAAACACGGCCCCGCTCGGTCTGGAGCTTGAGAGCGGTGCAGATCGTATCGCGGACATCACCCGTTGATCGCGATGACCAAGTCTAATACCGATCTTGGGAGAGAGTGGTTAGAACAGACGAACGCCTCCGCTCATATTTTCCTCAAGCGCAATTCGGAATTCCCGCGCGAACGCCTGTTGCAGCATGGACGACACCTGAGCCCTGTTTCTGATCATGTAGATGTGGCTCAGAAGATGTGGGCTGAAAGGGCGTATCGTCAATTTGCCCGCCCATCTGGCTGCGGAGAACGGGTCAACGATCGATACTCCCAAACCTTGCGCGACTAGGGCACACGCCATATCGGCGAACGGTGTTTCGAAACGGTAGTCGGCGGCAACACCAGCGTGATCCAGGACGCGTTCAATATCCTGCCGTGTGCGGTCCTCGCGGCCAAGTGCAATGAATTCTTGTCCCTCCATCTGGGGCGCGAAAATCACGCTGTCATCGGCGAACGCATGGTCGAGCGGCGCCACGCAGACGCATTCCGTTTGGAAAATCAGGTCGCAGGCGAAGGCGGGATCCACCACTGGCATCTGAATGAGGCCGAGATCGATCTCTTTGTTTGCCGTCAATTCCGCAATCCGGAGTGAGGCCGCCGGAAAGATGCTCATGCGAACCTTTGGGTGGCGCCCGGCAAATGACTTCACAAAACGGGGTAGGACGATGCTTGCAAGCGCCGGATAGACCCCGATCATCAGCCGCCCGGCTTCCAATTGCCTGATATCTCCAGCCAGACGTCGTATTCTCGCCATTCCCTTTACGATCCGACCGACCTCTTCATTGAGAAGCATGGCCTCCGCTGTCGGAACCAGGCGACCCGCCCGACGAATGAAGAGCGGGATTTTCAGCGCATGTTCCAGGTTCGAGATATGCGCGCTGACCGAGGGCTGGGCGATATGCAGAAGGTCGCTCGCGCCGGTCACCGTTCCGGCCTCCATGACGGCTCGGAATGCCTCAAGCTGCTTGTAGTTCATCAACCGTGCCCGAGCAGTTCGCGTGAGCCACACCATAGGAAAAAGCTATGCCCTGCGCAAGATTTCATATTGGCATGCTTCGCTAGATTCCGTTCTAATCGATCGCAATAAGCCGTCCAAGCCAGCCTAGACAAACATTCGCCGCCTCGGAAAAGCTGATTCTTTCGCTTATACCCAAGCGATAGCATCGATTTTTCCTATCGTTGGCGGTGAGGTTTGCGGGCGCGTCACAACAAGAGAGGGAACTTCACCATGATTAGAAACACCATCCTTGCGGCAGCGCTATCGCTGGCCGGCCTTTACTCGTGTGGCGAGGCCTCAGCACAGGACGCGACCCATATCCGCATCGCAACCGAAGGCGCCTATGCGCCATGGAACTACACGCTCTCGGATGGCACGCTTGCCGGCTATGAGATCGATCTTGCCAAGGAATTGTGCAAGCGCATGAAGGCGCAATGCGAGATCGTCGCGCAGAACTGGGATGGCATGTTGCCCGCCCTGAACGCCGGAAAATTCGATGCGATCATCGCGTCCATGGGTGTGACACCCGAGAGAGCGGAGGTGGCGGCATTTTCCGATCCCTATTCCACCGCGCCCAACGCTTTCCTGGCGCTGAAGGGCAGCGGTCTGGCCGAGGCCCTGCCCTGGCATGACAAATTCGACCTTCGCGACAAAGCCTCCGGGTCAAAGGAGATTGTCGCAAAGCTCGACGCGGCACTCAAGGACAAGGTCCTGGGCATCCAGGGATCGACGACGGCCGGCAAATTTGTCGATGAGTATCTGAAGGACGCGGTCACGGTCAGATCCTACAAGACGCAGGACGAAGCCAATCTCGACCTGGTGGCGGGCCGGATCGACCTCACAATGGCCAATATCACGGTTCTCGCCGAGGCCCTGAAACGGCCTGACATGGCTGAGGCGGAACTCGTAGGACCGACCTTTGTCCTGGCCAGCGGAACAAGCGTGGCCTTTCGCAAAAGCGACACCGCCTTGAAGGACAAGTTCAACGCCGCGATCCACGACGTCAACGCTGACGGGTTCAACAAGGCGCTGACGGAAAAATGGTTCGGCGTCGATATTTCCGTGAAGAACTGAACCGAGCCAGCGCGAGCCGGTCTTCCGCGATTTGTCGTCCCTGTTGTGAAGAGCGGCCTGGCGCCGGGTCGTCTCGCTTGCACCGTCACTTAAGCGATGTCCGCCTCGGCCCTGCGCGATGAGATCCCGCAATGACAGCTTCCGATTTCGTTCTGGGATTTGGTAAGGCCGGCTGGGGAACGGCCCTGCTTCTAGCCGCGATGATGACGCTGGCCGTGGCGTTGACCGGCTACGCGTTCGGCCTCCTCGTTGGAAGCTTGGGCGCATGGGCAAAGATCAAAGGGAGCACTTTTTCACGGTTGATTGCCGACGCCTATACTACTGTGCTGCGAGGCATACCCGACATTCTCGTCATCTATCTCTTCTACTTCGGTTCGAGCGCTGTTCTGACACCGCTCGCCGGTCTGTTCGGCATTTCGGGTTTCGTCAGCCTGCCGGGTTTCATGGCCGGCGCGCTGGCGATCGGACTGGTGTCGGGCGCCTATCAGGCCGAGGTCATGCGCGGCGCCTATCGCGCGGTTTCGCCCGGAGAGATCGAAGCGGCGATCGCCGCCGGCATGTCCCGCATGACCATGTTTCGCCGGATCATCGCGCCGCTGGTCCTGCGGCATGCACTACCGGGTCTCGGCAATGTGTGGCAACTGGTGCTTAAAGAATCTGCACTGGTATCGGTCACCGGGCTCGTGGAAATTCTGCGACAGGCGCAGATCGGCGCGGGATCGACCGGCCAACCATTCACATTCTTCTTCGCCGCCGCCCTTCTGTACCTGGCCATTTCGTCGTTCTCGACTTGGCTTCTGCGGCGGACCGAGGCGCACTTCGCAATCGGCGCAAGGCGGGCCTGATGGACATTCCGTTCCTGTACGAGACACTGCTGAAACTTCTGACGGGAGTGCCGCTGACATTGCAGCTCGCGGCATCCTCGGTGGGCTTGGGTGCCGTTCTGGCGGTCATGCTAGCTTTGGCAAGGCTGTCGGGTTTGCGGCTGCTCGCCTGGCCCGCGTCCTTCTACGTCTTCGTCTTCCGCTCCACGCCGCTGCTGGTGCAGATTTTTCTGATCTATCACGGCCTTGGGCAGTTCCATGCGGTGCGGACCAGTTTTCTGTGGCCTCTCCTGCGCGAACCTTATTGGTGTGCACTCATCGCCTTGACCTTGAACACAGCTGCTTATTCCTGCGAGATCGTTCGTGGTGCATTGCTGTCGGTCCCCTCCGGTCAGATCGAAGCCGCGCGGGCCTGCGGCATGTCGACCTTCACGCTTTACCGACGCATCGTCTTCCCGCTTGCCCTGCGCCATGCCTTGCCGGGATACGGCAACGAATTCATCCTGATGATAAAATCGACGGCGCTGGCCTCCATCGTCACCTTAATGGAGGTGACTGGTCTCGCGGCCCAGCTCATTTCCGAATCCTTCCGCGCCATCGAAATCTTGATCGTGGCAGCCGCGATCTACCTCTTCATCAACTTTACCGTCACGCGCCTCGTTCAGTGGGCCGAATACACACTCGGCGCCGATCTAAGGCCGCCACCGGCAGCACCTGGGCAAGGAGGATCCCTATGAACGACCAGATCAAGCCGGCCGTGCGCCTGACGGAATTGCGCAAAAGCTTCGGCGCATTCGAGGTGCTCAAGGGCATCTCACTCGAGGCGATGGAAGGCGATGTCGTCTCCGTTCTTGGCTCCTCCGGATCCGGCAAGTCGACGATGCTGCGCTGCATCAATATGCTGGAGAGGCCCGATAGCGGGCAGATCGAAGTCGGCGCGGAGACCATCCGGCTGACGAAAGTAGGCGGCACAGACAGGCGCCAGTTGCAGCGCATGCGCGCAAGCATAGGGATGGTGTTTCAGAACTTTAATCTCTGGTCTCATATGACGATCCTCGAGAACCTGATTGAGGCCCCGATCCACGTTCAGAAGCGCCCCCGCGCCGATTGTGTGGAGGAGGCTGAAGCGCTTTTGGAAAAGGTCGGCATTGCCGAGAAGCGCAATCATTATCCCGCCCATCTGTCCGGTGGTCAGCAGCAGCGGGCGGCCATCGCCCGTGCGCTGGCCCAGCACCCAAAGGTCATGCTTTTCGACGAGCCGACCTCCGCGCTCGACCCGGAGCTTGTCGGCGAGGTCCTCCGTGTCATGCGCGCGCTCGCCGAGGAAGGCAGGACGATGCTCGTCGTTACTCATGAAATGAGCTTCGCCCGGGACGTCTCCAGCAAGATCGTATTCCTGCACAAGGGCACGGTTGAAGCGGAAGGCTCACCCCACGAAATGTTCGCCACCGGCCGGTCCGACTGCTTCCGGCAATTCCTGTCTGGCGGCAACGGCTCAAATGAGCCGACCGCGTTTCCCACCATGCGATAGTCACGACAAAATATCTGAGAAGGAACTGACGCCATGACCACACAGGCCACCGCATCTGAAATCGTGATCGTCGGAGGCGGTATCTATGGTGCGAGCCTTGCCTACGAACTGGCGCAGGCCGGCAAGACCGTAACACTGCTTGAGGCCGACGAAATCGCGGCCGGCGCATCGGGTGGCTTCGGGGAACGGGGCGTGCGTGCAAACGGCCGCGATTTGCGCGAGCTGCCGATGGCGACCGCAAGCTTTCCGCTCTGGGCGAAATATCAGCAGCAATTCGAAGGCGGCGTTGGCTACCGCCGGATCGGCGGGCTGCATCTTTTCAACATTCCTCACGGCGCTCACGAACACGAAGTGCGCGGCAGCATGGAAGCCATGGCAATCGTGCAAAACGCGCTCGGCGTTCCTTCCCAGCTTCTCAGTCGTGACGAAACGCTGCAACGTGAGCCGGAATTGTCGGGGGATTTGATCGGCTCGATCTATTGTCCGCAAGACGGCGTGTGCGATCACAGCTTCGCCACGCTGGCATTCGCCAAACAGGCGCGCAAGGCTGGAGCGAGCCTGCGCACAGGAACGCGCGTCACAGAAATCCTCCACACCAAAGGGAGGGCAACCGGGGTGAAGCTTACGAGTGGAGAAATCGTGCCTGT
Organism: Mesorhizobium sp. P2_B5; assembly: GCF_056404775.1. Lineage (NCBI taxonomy): Bacteria > Pseudomonadati > Pseudomonadota > Alphaproteobacteria > Hyphomicrobiales > Phyllobacteriaceae > Mesorhizobium > Mesorhizobium sp. P2_B5. Next base: position 183,518 of record NZ_JBFUDJ010000003.1, read on the forward strand.
TGGCGAGAAACTCGTTCTCCTGGCCAACACTGGCGCACTGCCGCTGTTAAAACCGGTTCTCCAGGTGCAGGAAATCATGCCCGTCATCACGCAGATTCCGCAGATGATGTTCGTCACCAACCCAAACGGCAAAAAACTCAATCATCTTCTCGGCCATGCCCACCGCAAGCTGTCGGTGAAGCAGATCCAGGACGGAACGTTGATGCTATCGGGCGGCCAAAGCGTCGCCTATACGCCGGGGGGGAGTTGGAAGGGGTCACTCAGTGCAACAGCGCTCGGCCTGACCGATACTATCGCGACCTTGCCCTTCATCGACGAGTCCGCCTTCCTGAAGGTCGATGCTTCCCGCGTCGAGAGTTGTGCGGTTGACGGCATCCCGATCGTCGATACGCCTTCCGCTTTGCACAACACCATCTATGGATTTGCCTGGACTGGCCATGGCTTCGCCATAGCCCTTGGCTTCACCAAATGCCTCACGGACTGGATTGTCAGCGGAGTAAAGCCGCAAGCGCTCGACGTGTTCTCGGCAAAGCGGTTTCATGAGGCAATTGGCCCAGGTGAGAGGGCAGCTGGCATCCAAACGTTCTCGACGAGAGACGGTCTCAGAGAAGCCGTCTAGGATCGATTCGGCTTATTCGTAGCCGCTACTCGGGCGTAGGCTCGTGAAGTTGGCGATATGCGCCAGCAAAAAGCGCGTGAAGAGGCCAAACGGCCATGTCCTCGCAGGAACGAAAATGGAAGAGAAGTAGAATTTTCGTGTGCAGTTTTTGCACACGAGCCTCCCTAACCATTTGATTGTATTATCTATCTGCCCTGTACATCAATCTCTTCAGCATCTCGCGGAGCTCGCCCAATCCTCGGGCCTCTGCTCGCTTTGCTTGACGAGCAGTAGATTCATTCGACTTGCCGGACTCAGGCGGGACATCATCAAACCGTGTCTCTGCTTAGAAAGAAAACGCCCTTCAAGATGCTCTTGCTCTGTCTGTCCGGATGGCGTCTCCACATACCGAACACATAGATTCAACCCGCAATGAGCGCTACCCGCTTCTGCGGGACTATGTTGGGCGCAATACGCTTGCCACTAAATAAGCGATTGCAAATGAAATCGAAATACGCCACCAATATTAGACAGACCGCCTAAATAAGCGGCGAGCCAGGGGGTGCAAGATGTGGGGCGTCAGTTCCACCGGGGTTTCTTGTCGCGCTTTTTCCTTTTTGCTTTCTTGCTTGATGGTTGTTACGCAGATAACTGACGCGCGTAGCATGTCAAGTTCGACGAAGAGCGAACGGCCGCTGCAATTTGGTGCAGATGACGGCTCTTCAATTGTACTGACTCTCACCGGCCATAAGCGTGAAGGAAACGCATTTGGCCTTGTGGCAGCTCTTGAGAAGCATAGACAACAGAATGATGTCGATGGAGTGAGCGTGCTCGTCAGATGCAACGCTGCTGAGCAGGGCCTGCCCAACGCCTCCTTTCTAAATGCCACCGACAAGTGCTCTTCATTCTCGGTGATCTCAAGCGGCCAGGTGAGATTGGGTATTCCGTACGTATCGCCGGAGCTAGGCGACGAAATCGATGAAACAGCAATTGGCGTATTTGCGGTAGAGCAGCGTGTCGCCCAGTTGGATGCGCTCAAGCCACTCGAGTCCTACCTCGACATCGACAACAAGCGCACCGTCTTCACCTTGAAAGAGCAGTCCGGTAAGTTTGTTGCGGGCGCGATCAGGGAAGTCGACCGCACGGCGAAGCCTCTCAGCCTAATGGATAGCGAAAAGCTAGGGGCGCTCAAATCGGCCAATCCGCTATCCGGCGTTCCGCTGATACAAACGCCTGAGGCGTCACCAACCGGCGAACTGACGCTCGCGTATCCGATTGAATTCCCAGGAACCCGGCGGGGTTTTTCTCCTTCGGTTAGCATCCGATATGGATCGAATACCGGCTACGGTCCTCTCGGCGAGGGCTGGCAACTGGAGGTTCCTACAATCACGGTTGAAACACGATGGGGCGTTCCAGTCTACAGCGAGGCGTTTGAAACAGAAACCTATCTGCTCAACGGGAGCCAACTCGTGCCTGAGGCCGGCGACAACTTTGTCGGGAACCCGGCCGACGCGTTGCAGCTGCAGCCAATGCCGCATCGGACCACAAACCTGCGACCGCGCAAGAGAGGACAGGCTAGGTTTGTGCTCCGTCGAGACAATGAACTTTGGCGTGTAATACGTCATGGCGATAACCCCAGGGACTACTGGTGGGAGGCGTGGGCCGAAAGCCCAAGTGGAGGTAGTCCCCGCACGCTTTATTTTGGCCGGGCTCCGGGGCGTGTGCCAAGTTTCATCAATGACGCAGATCTACCACAACCCGAGATGGCAGGTGCGGGATCGTACTCAGAAGGTAGAGCACTGCTCAGAGCGGGCGCTCAAGCGTCGGTCGATCAAAGCTCTGAGACGAAATGGGGGTTGGCGCGCGAAGTTGATGGGCACGGCAATACAATCGACTATTTCTGGGATCTGAACGGGGGGGACCCGGGCGGGTGGCACGATCTCTATTTGCGGAGACTGCTGTACACGTCGAACCTAGCGACCGAGGAAACGATCCTGAGATGCCGTGAAACTCCTGGTGCTGCCAGCTGCAAAAGACGGGTCGCGCTCTATGACGTTGCCTTTGACTGGATTTCTCCTGCCACCCACTACGTGCGCACGGATTCGAGAACCGGCGGCCTTGTTAAACGCGGGCTGATGCTCTCGAAAATCAAGGTTCGTGGGCGACAACTCTTCGACGCGTCGGCAACGATCACGCCAAACCTGGGAGCAAAGTCCCTCGCTTGGCGCTGTTCGCCCGCGTTTCTAAGCTATGTATTCGACTACCAGCCGGAATTCAGTACTGCGAAAGGCCAAGGCGGTGTGTCAGCGGGGCGAATGTTCCTCAAGAGCATCGCCAAGGTAGTGTCACAAAACTCGACACCGTTCGAAAAGGTCGCAGGCGCCGATCCACGCGCGTGTTCTGCATTCCCTGACGACCTGACAGACAGCAAGACCACGTATACGACAAGGCTGGACTACGAACTGCCTACGTCAGCGGTCGCTGGCCTAGCACTACCACGTTCATGGACGCAGACAGGAACCGCAACTGTTGACGGGCAAAAAGTCCTGGAAGGCACTGCTCCGGTCGAACTGGCAGCGCAGGTCAGAGGCGCGATCCTGGGCTCGAGCAGTGCAACCAAGGGCCCGCTCGCGTCATCGATGCTTGGCACTTCGAAAACGACCGACCTGGCCGGCAGCCTCTATCTTGGTATCAATTTCTTCAATGCCGGAAAGACGAATTCCTTCGGCGTCAAAGTCAACAGTTCCAAGCGAACGTCGTACCAAGAGTCGACGTTAGTCATCGATGTAAACGGAGATGGCCTGCTTGACGTCGTCGGCCGCAAGGCTGGACGCTACGAAGCGACGCTCGGCAAGCTCGATGCAACTGGCACGCTCGCTCTGGATGCCGATCCGATTGCCATTGCCGTGCCGCCGGGCTTCATGGGTTTCAATCGCGAACCTTTCCAGAGTACGCGTGGATCGGCAATCGAAGCCCATTTCCTGACCTCCTTCTTTGCGTCCTACAGATCAAAAAGCTCGGCCGTTCAAGATGTCTTTGTCCAGGACGTCAATGCCGATGGGCGCCCTGATGTGGTTGGTAGCGGGACGGTTTTCTTCAATACGTCACGCGGCGGACAAGTCTCGTTTGCTCTGGAGCAGGATCGTTCGTTCGTAGATGACCGCGACTATGCCGCTATTTCGAATGGCGAGGCCACTCTTCGTCTGAAGTCTATGGCCGAAGAGGTGCGCAACGCTACCTCGAATGCCAGCGGGAACGAGCCGCGCGTCGATGTCACGCGATACTGGCGTGCACCTTTCTCTGGAGAAGTGCTGATACGCGGCAATGTGACTTACGCTCCTCCCCGCGAGCCATCCGACTTGCGAGATGTTCCCCTAGAGCCAGATCCACTGCTTAGCGCGATCCGACGCAAGGACAGGCGCGACGGCCTATACTTCACTGTCGAACTGAATCAAGACCGGGCTTGGGATCAACCAGGCAACATGTTGCGCTGCTTCGCTGCGACGCTTGGCGGGACTGGTCAGAAAGTGAAGCTCGTTACTCAAGCTGCGGGCGCAGGCACGGTTCCAGTGAGCAACTGCCTTAAAACCGTGCGACCGGGTTGGCCCGACCTTCCTGCTGTGGCGGCGTTCCCACACGGCGCCGGGCCGAACGACGGTCTACTGGTCTCGGTCAATGCTGGAGATGTAGTCTTCTTCCGAACCCATTCCATCGACAACGCACAAGACGATGTCGTGCAGTTTTCGCCGCAGATCGACTATGTGCGAATGGCCGAATTGCGACCTATCGGCGCACCCGCTCCGCCCGCGGATATAGTATATGGAATCACCGACGTCACGGGCTCTTCTGTGGTAGCCGCGTCACTCGAGTTCCTCTCGTCGAACTGTCATCCGATGGAGGTTCGGCTGCCTGGCGGATTCAATTTCATTTTCGACGAAGCGAAGGCAAGACTTTGCGACCCCTGGGGTCGCAGTCTGACGAGATATCGACTGACCGAGGAATACGACCAATTCGCAAATGGGTCGGGGCTTTTTATCTCGCCGATCGACGGAACATTTCATTTTGAGGGAGCGCTCACGAAGCCGGCGACATTGCTGTCTGGAGAGATCGTAGCGCGCATTCTGCCGCGGCCCAGCAATCCGACAGAGATCTCGCAGCAAGAATCTTGCAAACCCGATCAGGATGGCCAGCCCGGGCAGGAAGGAAAAGAGCAGTTCACACGCATCCTGGCATTCGGCCAAGCAGCAATTTCCGAAAGCTCCGAAGCGGGACGAGTGACGACCGAAGCGTTCAAGGTTCGTCGAGGCGACCTTGTTTGCCTGTTCCTTCGGTTCAGAGAACCGGGCAAGGACAAACCGATCGTCTGGCCCCAGGACTTGTCGCTTTTCCGCTGGAAGGAAGACGCGCTCTCAGTTCGGTTCGATCGCAAGCTGCTGACGCTCTATCTCGACAGGGATCGGACCGACGAGGAGGTGGACGAATTGCTCCCTCCGGCCGACCGCGATGCCAGGCGCGCCGATCTTTCGAACTGTCCAGCAACGCAAGGAGATAGCCAGGAGATCGCGCTGCCACCCACGACTGATGATCCGTTCGAACTTACGCCGCCAGATACGTGGCCCAAGCACAGCTCAAAGATCCACTACCGATGCATCGTCGTGAATGATCGGCACTGGGTTACCCCGAAGACCATCGGCGCCGCATCCCGGAGTTTCTATGCGGAGCGCGGATCAGCTACAGCGCCGGTGCAACGGTTCGCAAGGCGCACGCAATCGATCAAATTGCCGGCCAGCGATCTTGCTTGCCGGCCGGGCCAAACCGCCCCCGTCGGTAGCCAGGGGAATCTGAAAGAATATCGATTGCGGCTCGAACCCGCGACTTTAGGCGAGACCGATCAGGCCGATGAGATCGAAGTCGCAAAGAAGGTCGACCTGGAGCGACCCGCACTTGCGCTGCGAAACACGCTCGTCACGCTAGTCGACGGCAAAGGCAGCCAACCGATCCAATTGACGCCCTTTACGGTCAGAAAAACCACATGGCCTCTAAACAATGTATGGCCGGCGCGAATCGATGATTCCGACCTGATCGATTTCTTCGCACAGAGCTCCGGCGATCTCACTATGCTGCCACAAGCCGCCGGTGAGTTGACGACACAGGAAGCGCGGCTTCTGCCGCCGCTGTCGCCAACGCAGCCGAACCCTGCCAAACTCACGGGCTTTTATGCTCGGATCAATACCACGCCCGACAACTCTATCGAGGGCGACGACGGCGTAAGGCTCGTCCGCTCGGATCGGATCGCCTACAGCCTTTGCGTACCCGACGAATCGACGATTGAAATTACCAGCATCGTCGAAAATGCGGCTGGCCTCGGCGGTGCAAGACAGCCGCAAACGGTTGCGATTGCGGCTACGGGAGACTGTGGGCCTAGCCTTTGCCCAATCGCCTCCAGTTCGGTTCACTTGGTCGGAGCTGTGTTTGATGGTCCTGTTCGCAAACCGGCTCCCTATGCGGTTTTCGATCCAACCTACACACAACGCCAAGCGCCGATCGAGCCATCGTCATCAAGAGGCTGGGGTGAACTGGCCCTGACCACCGAATACGACGAACTTGAGCCCATCGATCTCGGCAAGGCCGATCCAACCGAGTTGCCTACTGCCGGTCCACCTTCCTTTGCAGCGATCTCGGACCTGCCGACAGTCCGCACGTACTCAAAACTGCTCACTCGATATCTGACTAGAATAGGTCCCATAGGAAAAGGCGACGCGGTCAACGCGGTCAACAACGGGCTATGCAACGGGCCAAACGATACGCCAGACGATTGCAAGCGCAAGCTGTTCCTATCGCAAATGCGCGTTTTTCCGTTGACCTTGAGCTTCAAGGCATCCGCCGAGCCACAACTGAAAGCTCAAAGCGGTGTACCTGCGCAGCCGGCCGAATCGACGCTTGGCCCGAACGACTGGATCTACTGTTCCGAGAACCCGATCAGGCGCCCGCTTACGACAACCGAATCGATTGCCCAGGTAGACAACAAGCTGACCACGGCGGTCGCCGACCACGCCGGCATCACGACCGCCGCGGCACCGATCTCACCGCATCTTTGCGCTGTCGGGCCCGATAGGGGCGCGTGGACGTCTGGCGAATACCTGAGCTCGAGCAGAATCGGCGACAAGGATCTGGCCAACGTCGAGGCTGAATATCTGGAAGGGCGCGCAAGCAGCCTGGATGAGAATGCGGGCGGGACGGCTGGCCCAGCCGCAACGAAGGTGCCGGCTGGCCCGTTGCTCGTGCGAATGCTCCCGAAAGTTTCGACGACTTCCTCCAAAGGCAACAGTGCTCAGCTCTTTCTCGGCGTCTCTCAAATGTCGACCGAAACCAACTCCGTTGCCGATGTTCTCGACCTCAACGGAGATGGCTTCCCTGACCAGATTCAGGGCAACAAGGTGCTTCTCACTGACCCTGCGGGACGGTTCCGCTGTTTGACGGAGGGCGCATGGAACATACCCGCCGACTGCCCGGAAAGGCCGGCAGCACCGGGAACAGTAAAGTCAGAGTTTCAGCGGCTGTCGAAGGGATCGACCAACTCACTCAGCATACCCTTCCTCTCGCCGAAGACTTTCGCCGAAGCCACGGCGAGCGCAGCTGGGCGTCTTGCGGGCTCCCGATCCGGCAATCCACCGGCGCAGAACCAGACGAGCAGAGACCCAGGCTGGGGAATGTCGCTCGGCCTCGACTTTACCAAAGGCGCTACAACCAGAAACGCTGACTTCATGGACATGAACGGTGACGGTCTACCAGATGCAGTGACCGGCGCCTCCGCCGGCGCGGCGAGCGTTTCACTCAATCTCGGGCAGGCAATCGGCCAGAGCGCCGCGCAGCCCTGGAACGGAGGGCTGATCACTGAGCGGTCGGCCTCGGTAGGCTTGAGCGCATCCATAGGTTATGGCGACGACAAGCAATCCTATGGAGGCGGCTTTTCAGCCGCGACGAACTATTCGAGGCAGAATGCGATCCTAGCCGACATGAACAATGACGGGCTGGTCGATCAGATCAGCATCAGCGGCAAAACAGTGTCGGCCCGCATCAACAACGGCGACGGGTTCGCCGACGGCTCTGTGCAGATAGCAACGCTTCCTCGGGATTTTGGTGGTCTGTCGCAAGGCGAAACCGACAGCGTCACGGCGAGCGGCTTTTTTACGCTTAGCCCGTGCATTCCGGTTCCATGGGGATGTATCTACATAGTGATCAATCCGGGTGCATCGACTGGCGCAGTCGTCAATCGCCAGGTCATCACTTTCAGAGACATGGACGGCGACGGCCTATCCGACCTTGCGGTCGCGGGCGGCATCAACGTCGCCGGCGATCTCAGCCTCATGTTTTCCAATAGCGATGCTAAAATCTACAAGAACCCGTTTGCCAGGCACGGGGTTCTGAGTGCCGTCTACCTCCCGACTAACCCGGATGCGAGTAAGGGCGTCCTGCCGCCCGGCGCCATCGCCAACTATCGGTTCGGCTATTCGCTCGTCGCCGCAAGCTGGAACGATCCGAATACACGACGTGTGTTCAGCAAGCTGGAAGTCTGGGATGGGGTCCAGGCCGACAACGTGATGCCCAATCAGCGCCGTCGTACTTGCTATGGTTACAGCGGCGGATACTTCGATCGCTTCGAGCGGACATTCCTCGGCTACTCGAAGGTGGTCAGTGTGGATGGTTGCGACGAGCCCTTGACCGATGCACCGATCGGCATGGTGTCGGCGGAAGGGCTTGCCGTACTGCCGGGCATCCGCAGAACTGCGCGAACCTATGCAAACAGATCGATCTATGAATCAGGCCTACTTCTCAGCGAGCACACGATCGATCTTGCGACCCCGGTCGTGTCGTCCATCCAGAAAGGTGGCGAGCGCACAACCGAGAATACCTATGTGCTGGTGGATATCGGCGTATCGACTGCACGGCATTTCGGCTGCCAGATGTTGAATGTCGCAAGTGGAGCCGCAGGTGGCGACGCGTCGATGAAACCCGTCATGAGGGCGATGCTCGAGATGAGCGAGGGCAAGCCCGGACGGATTGCATTCCCGAGCCCCGCGAATGACGATCAGGAGGCAGGGCAATGTGAGCCCGTGCCGGTGCTCGAATTCGAATCCACCGCAGCATTTGATCCGCCGTCGCCAAGGGATCCCCGTGAATCGCGGCGCCTCGCGCCGGTGCTCGTCCAAACGGTGCAGTCGACGACGGAAGGAGGCGATCTAAAACTCATATCGGCTTTGCAATACGGCGTCGATCACTACGGGCGCATCGTCGAGATGTGTAATCTCGGCGACCTTACTGACCGAGCTGACGACCTCTGCTCGAACATCGAATACGATTCCTCTATCCAGCTCTCCTTCATCCACGGCGCGACGGGCGGAGGGACACTTGCCTACGATTTGAAGAACCGCGTGCGTGCGGTGGTTGTTGACAGCGCCGACCCGGCCGGGAAACCCTTGCGCCGGCGAACCGCATCGTATTCTCGGGAGTTCGGCGACCTGTTGGCGGTATGCGCGTTCGAGGACGTTTCTGCCTCTGCCGATCCTTGCGAGGGTGAGGCGTTCATCCCACCACTTGCCTCCGAGTTGGACATAAATCGGCTCTCGCGTGTTGCCGTATCGAACTACCAATATGATCAGTATGGGAACATCGAAAGATATGCTTCCCCGCTATCTGCTGACGGCTATTTCGTCGTGAAATCATATACCTACGATGACGTTGTGCGATACGCTGAAGTCAGCGAGGAGACGGAATATTGCAAGCTCGATAAGGAAGTCCCCCCTCGGGATCGTGCGGTCACAACGAACGGCCAGGGTTCCAAATGCCCCATGGGAACGGCAAGCACGGAAGGCGTTTTCCGTTCGACCTTCAGCGATTTCGATTGGCGCCACGCGATTGCCACGACCCAATGTGATGTAAACCGCAATGGCATGACAACTGAATATGACAATACTGGCCGCCCGACGCGCGTTTCCGTCTCATGGGCAGGACCGGAAGGCGATAGTGTCCAACCCGGCGCCAAGGCAAAATGCACGGCGGATGGAAAGAAACCATCCGATGCTGTTTGGAGCTCGATCGCCGAGTATCAATACAGGGTCGGCCTCGAAGTGGTGGGGGCAAGTCATGAAGCCAATACAGCGGTCTCCCGGGTTACCCGCTTTGTTAGCGCCCGAAACTATAAGTACGCCGGCGTCGAGAAGCCTGGCAGCGGGCTGCTTGCGCTGGTTTCGGATACGCATTTCGACCATCTCGGGATCGCCATAAACACGATCTCGCCGGCCGACGTCTGCATTCCAGGCGAAGAATCCGACGAAGGCGCCTCCTGCGACCCGTCGCTGCGCAAGAAATACGCGGCCGGTCCATTGATCCGCCGCGACAACCTTGATCGCGAAACGGAGATATTCCTGCCGACGCCTCACGATGACCTGCCCCCGATTCATGAGGCCCGGCTTCCCGACGGGCCGGCTTCGCAAGAAAAGGCAAGCATCGTCTACGACGGCTTCGACCGGCCGCTCCATGTCCAACTTTCTGATGGCAACGGCTATGCGTTCCGCTATCTGGTCGTGGACGTTGATGGCAAGCTCCGGCACCGTTCGGTGAGCCGCGACGCGCGATGCGTTCCGCATGCGATTGATCGCGACGTGCGAGGAAACGTTGTTTCGGTCAGCGAGTATTTTCATCGCAGCCTAGGCGAGAAGGATTTTGGAAAGCACGCCTTGGGTTCGAGCGGCAATCCTGAGGACGACGCGGTGATAAAATTGCTGAGCTGGGTCAAGACGATCGCCTATGATGGCGATGATCGCGACCAGCAGCGTGTCGGCTGTGAGCAAGGCGAGGTGTCTGACACCGTGGCTGCCGGCCAGTCGCTGATCGCTGCACCATTGCGGGATCTGGAGAGCGAGATCGGCGGCCCGTTAGCGAGGTCCAGAACCGCATATCGCTACGATGAGTTAAGCCAGTTGGTCAGCGTCGCGCTGCCGGCCGAGACAGCCACGACAAGTGGCGCGAGTTCAGGATCGAGCATCGACGTGGCTTATGATGGACTGGGGCGCCGGACACTCATCTCGGATCCTGACCGTGGCGTCGAGCGGCTCTCGTACGATCTGGCCTCCAATGTGATTTGCAGGCGTACGACCGAGCCTGTTTCAAAGCCGGAAAATCTGGTCGAACTTCTGTCTGAATTCGACGTCGAGCGCGCGCGCCGCGTCGAAGGCGGCACTCGGCTCGCGGGTGAAGACTTGTGCCTCGCGCCGCTTGTGCAAAACAGCAAGATCATTGCGCGCACGATCAGGAACGAATACCAGTTCGACCGGTTGGCAAACGTTCTTTACGTCGACCCCGTCTCCGTTGATGGAGACTTGAAGAACGCGGCCTACATCTATGGCAAGGCGTCGAATGACAATGATGTGCGGGACAATCGCGCCGGACGAATTATTGAGATCACCGATGCAACGGGCCGCCACGCCACACCCCGCTATCATGCGCTTGGAATGCCGGAACAAACCAAGCGGACGCTGTATGGTCTGGTGCGGAGCGATCCGGCGGCAGATCCGCCGCCGGTTATGGGTACTGTTCAAACGGCAAGCTTGTTCGACAACTGGGGCCTCCTGCGCCGCACGGCACTCCAAGGCGAGTTCTCGGGGCTTGCGGAGGGCGGTACTGCCGACCGCGATCTGTCCAATGTCCTGACTGCCGCACAGGCGACCTGGTACAGATATTCGCCGGCCGGGCCAGTTGCCGAGATTCTCGCGGGATCGCCATGCAAGCTGCCGGTCGACGCAACTGACGATTGGCCAGCCAATACACCTGAATGCAGCGAGCAGTTCAGACCGCTTCGTATTGTCGCCGACACGTCATTTGACGAGCGTGGCAATGCGGTGCGCATTGCCTACGGCAACGGCGTCGTTACGCGCAACACGTTCTCCCACCCGACAAACCGCATGATGCGTTCCTCATCGAGGATCGGGGTGCGCTGCGATGAGGAGGCGTCGGACGATTGCAGCGGACAAGCTCCTCCCATCGAGTTCCAGAACCTTGCCTATCGCTATGACGCCGCAGGCCAAGTCGTTGGATATGACAACTTGCCGCGGGACATTTTTCCGTGCTTGCCCATCTCGTCACTGCCTGCCTGCTCCCCGCTTTCGAAAGCGAATGCGGTGGCCTATGGCTTGCTGGTTTCGGGTTCGACCAACAACTTTGCGTATGACGAGATCGGCCGCCTCAAATCGGCGGACAAGGTGTTAGGCACGTTCAACAAATCGGCAGACGAGTTGACTCTGACTGCGGAAGCCGCGGCCGAAGCGCCGCTCTCCTTCATCAAGTTCAAGGAGGAATTCCGCTTTACCGACTCGCATCTCCTCACAGGTCTTCGCCGGACCTTGCAGATGGGCGATTCCGAGGCACCAGGCGTTCCTGCTACGGACTTCAATGACTATGGACCGGAACTCACGACGGAGATCAGACACGAATACAGTCATGGAGGACCCCACGCAGTCGACCTGACGACGGTCAAGAAGCCTGAGGCGCCGTTCAAGGAGGAAATGGCCTACGTCCATGACGCTGCCGGCCGGCTTGAATTGACGCGTTGTGCCGGCTGTCTCGCAAAGCCTGCGCGGGGTGAGAAGCGATATGTGGCGAATGAATACGGCTGGGATCCCGACGATACGCTGGTCTCGACGCACCGGCGTGTCGATCCGCCGAAGGCCGGGAAGCACAAGGGTTCTGGGGGCCAGCGCAATTTCATATACACCGAGCAGACTTACGATTATGCGGGCGAGCGCGTTCTCAAACGCGCCCAGGAAAAGATCGGACAGTTTAAGAAAACTGCCGTCGGGAAGAACTTGGTCGAGACGATCTACGCCGATGCGCGCCTAACGGTGACCCGCAAGCCGGGAGAAAAGCCGGATGCCCTCTACCATGTGCTCGCAGGCTCAAGGCGCATCGCGACAAAATGGGCCGACGGCAACGGACTGTTCATCTACCACGCGCAAATGCCGACGCGCAGCATCTCGGACATTGTTTATTCGAATGGCGACGATCCAGCGACCGCGCGCATACACAAGCAGATGGAATACGCGCCGTTCGGCGAAATTCTGGTCGGCCGCGAGATGCCAGTCGCCGGTGACGCTAATGGCCGCAATGGGCTGGCGCGGCCTCTCTATCGTTTTAACGCCAAGGAATATGACGAAGAGTCTGGCCTGACCTATTTCGGCGCCCGTCACTACGACCAGCGCATGGCGCTATGGCTGTCTCCGGATCCGATACTAGGCGCCTACTTATCGGGCGATATCAACGACGGAGTTTTCAATTCAAGGAATTTGGCTGCATACGGGTTCGGCTGGGGTAACCCGATAAATTACCTCGACATTGATGGAATGGCGCCAGGTACGCCAGATGGATTTGTGATTGTCGGCGCGATGGGCGGAGTTGCTGGAGTGGTAGTAGGAGGCGCCGGCGGGGTTGTACTTTCGATTCCCACATTCGGCGCTGCGGCTCCGATTACCGTATCACTCGGTGCCGGTTCGCTCGGTCTACTCGGAACCGCTACCGGGGGGCTAATTGGCACGACAATCGATCGAATTGAGGATGCAACCGGTCTGAGCCTCCTGCCATCATGGCCTCAGCCGGTCATGCCCACATGGGTTGAGAGCAGGTCAAAAGCACCAAGCCCGCTTCCGGAAGCTAAGGGCTCTGATCATAGCATTCTACAACCTGACGGTGGATATACCACATGGGAGGGTAATCGTTCGAAGCAATTTCGCCCAAGCGGGAAGCCGCACGGAGACATACCTCGCCCGAACGTGAAGGAACACACCGAACATGTTGGTCCTGGCGGAAAGTCGTTGAGGCCGGAAGTGCGCAGTCCACGCGCTGATGAGATTCGTCCCGAAGGTGGTTATAGACCGGCGAATGACAACTCTCCGAAGGGAGGTTCCCCAGAGTAACAAGCTGTTGGGAGTAGCCAAATTGATCCGACCGCAGGTTTTTGGAGTTGCGTGTGGCCTTTCGCGAGACCTGCCGCATTCTGCGGTCGAGAGAACGCCGACGGATGGCATCATTGTCGGTGTCGTCCCCGATCAAGGCCGAACTCGTCATCGATCTGCGCCGTCCGCGCGATATCCTCGTGTTCGCAGTTCGGGCTGGCGGCGGATGCCGCCATTGACCGGATTCTGGTTCTCGCGTATCCGCGACAGTCTGCGATTGCAGCCCTTCAGACGCCGGAAGGACTTAATGCCAGTCGCCCCATCGGAGCGTGATGTTCTTGCTGTCATTTCGGGCATCAGCAGTGACAGAGACGCGTTTGCCGGTACGCTTGTCATTCGTCGCGAAGTTCACCCGTTCATTGAACGTCGCTCTCAGCTATCCTTCGCGCGAATTCGGCCAGTGCTTGCTGGTAGACCGAGGCGCGGTTCCAGTCGTTCCAGACACGGTAATTGGCCTGGCCCGGCCCATAGCCGCCCCCAGCAACCCAGCCATGGCCGCGCAGGAAGTTGGCGGTCGACGCCAGCACGTCGGCTCTTGAATGGATGAGGTCTCGACGGCCGTCACCGTCGAAATCGACGGCGAACTGCAGGTATTTGGACGGTAGGAACTGCGTCTGGCCTAGCTCGCCAAAGCCGGCGCCCTTCATCTGGCTGGCCGAAATGTAGCCCTTCTGCGCAATCTCCAGCGCCGCATCCAACTCGTTGGTGAAATAGGCCGAGCGGCGGCAGTCGTAGGCGAGAGTCGCCAATGGCCCGAATACGCTCTTGGAGCCGGAATTGGCGCCGAAGCCGGTCTCCATGCCCCAGATGGCGAGGACGACTTCCGGCTGTACGCCATAGCGTGACTGAATCTTGCCTAACAGCCCGGCTTGCGACTTCATCAGCCCCTTGGCCTTGCTGACATAGGAGATCGGCGCCCGCCGGTTCAGAAACTGCTCCATAGTGCCCTTGAAGGCAGCATACTGCTGGCGGTCCATCCGAATTACACCGGTCTCGTATCTGACCCCAGAAAGTGGTCGGGTGTCGATGCCGCGGTGCTGAGCGCTCGCCCTATAGGCTTCGACCCATGCATTGAAACCTCTACTGTCAACTCCGCATCGTGCATCCCCCGGCCTATCCTCTCGGTATTTTTGTTTTCCTGCGGAACCGGGTAGTACGTCTAGCTCATGAACTGGCAACGGATCGGGATTTTCATCAGAAATCATAGACACCGATGCGCCATTGCCTCGCTTTATATTTATTTCCTGCACTTGGTCTGGGAATTCCTCAGAACCCGCACTGCAGGGATGTAAGGCGAGTGTTGCGACAAAGGCCCAACTTACACGCAACCAAAGTCGGGTTGGCAGTTTTGTCGAAGCTTCCTCCATCGTATTGTCACGTCCCATTATGTCACCGGCCAAATTGAAAACTGATAGACAAGACTGTAATAATGTTCACCACACTGCCTAGTGCGCAAGGATGGATGAAGTCGATTGATGGCGAATTTCTTCGTGAAGCAACAATGTGATGACAGCTAGTACGTGATTGCTCCGACTGGTCACCTGAGCCCGTGTTCTTCAAGAGGCTCCAATCAACCCTCCCCTTCGCAACCACCTCGGGAAATATGTTTGCCAAGCAGTCTCTCGAGGCGACCAAGAAGCAAGCTGTCGCTGGCGACTGCAGGTCGGCTGAGATGACTAACCCTGCGCCTTTGCTGGGCTCTGTCGGAGTCGTGGCCGCCGCTCACTTCGTGGACGGCCTTACCGAAAGCCGTGTCGTCTACATCGTGCGCCTTAATCAGCGATTGCAGAATCGGTTCTCGGTTTCGGTGCGGTGGCTCAAAGCCTGCGTGAGCTCGCGCGAACTTTCGGCATGGAAGCATTGGCAAGTTCGACTAGAGAGAACCTTCCCGACGGCCGAAGGCCACACGCGGTTGCCCTATCGCAGGAACGAAAATGGAAGAGAAGCAGAACTTTCGTGTGCGAGTTTTGCACACGCTAGCTCATAACTAACTGATTTTCTTTAAGTATCGTCCCCATCCATCATAGGGGCGACCGAAATCCGGACGCTTTTACAGTTGTTATCTTGCATTCCTGGCGACTTCTAGCGCTGCAAACGGTTCGACTTGCCGCTCACATAGGCGATTTCGCGGCATTTTCCTACCTGCAACGCTGGGCGAGCTGGGTGTTGGTGCTCGTGTAGGTGTAGGTGGTCGAGGTCGCCCCCCGTTGACCAGCGAACGCGTCAGCCGGTTGCCGGCGACATCATAGCTGTCGTTGCCATAGCTACCCACCCCGTTCGTGACCCGCCCTACCAGATCATACTGGAAGGTTTGCGTCAGGCCGACCCATTCCCGCTTTCCTTGCCATTCCTAAGGCGACCGTCATTCTTACTTATGAACATACGGCTATGGCTGCAGGTGACGGCGACAATACAGCCGCTCTCGAGTTGGTAGTGGCCGACATAGCAGGCAGACGGATTCGGATCGATCTCCGCTTGCCTGCGCGGCCTTGCCTGTTCGTGGCGCCGCCATGCGACGGCCTCCGATATGGTCTGGATCATTCTCCGGTCTCCATTGTTGATGCACCGCATTGGCGATGTGCTTTCGCCCGTTGTCAGTTGTACGGCGACCAACATTGCTGGCGAGGCCCCTTGTAGGGTTGATAGCTGTTGTCCCAAGCGCGGTAGGAGACGTAGCGCTCGGAACACCACCGCACATGCGCTGCGGCAAGCCGAACCGCCGGACGCGGTGGTAATGGTGCGACGGTCGCCGCCGCGACACCGGCGGCAAAGGCGGCGGCGGGGAACCAGTAGCCGTTGTAGTAGCGGTAGCCGGGCCGCACACGGACATAGCCCCGGTAGCCGTTGTAGTAGTAGCCGCCGCCGACGACGTAGAAGCCGCGACGAAACCAGACCGGCGTCGGCGCTGTGGTTACCGATGCCGGGCCAGAAGCCGGCGCGACCGGCAAGGCCTCGGCCGGCGAGGCGAGCACTGTGGCGCCAATCATCAAACCGCAAAATGCTGTGATTGTCCGTTTCATCTTTTCACTCCTTTTGGATGGGGTCGAAGGGCTCGGGGATTACTGACGTCGGAGCGCCCGCAGTTCGGAGATCGAAAGCGCGCCGTCACCATTCGTGTCCGCCCGCAGCAACCGATCGGGAATGAAGGCGGCAAACTCGTCGCGCGAAATCCTGCCGTCGCCATTGCGGTCGATGCGGCTGGCTTGTGCCTGGAAGCCGGCGAATTGCGCGGTCTGGAAGTCGCGCTTCGACTTCACCTGTTCCATCGCCGCGCGCACTTCGCCCGCGTCGAGCAGACCATTGTGGTTGGCATCCATCCGGTCGAACATCTGCGCCCGCGCGGCCTGGATCTCGCTGAATTCGAGCTTGCGGTCGCCGTTGGTGTCGATGCGCCGGAAGAGTTCCCTGGCGCCGCTGCCGTCCGCAGCACTGGCGCTGCCCGCGCCAAGCAACAGGCCGACAAAGGCCATGATGATCTTGTTCATGCTGGTCTCCGCATTGGATCGGATGGTCCGCCGCGGACCTTCCTTGCAGAGCCTTCTACGCAGCGCCTCTCGTGCTCCTACGCGGGAAGGGTGATTTTTTCTCGGTACTGCCGGCGCAACGACCGATCCCTGCCGGTGGGGATTGGCAGGTCCAGCAAAGAATCTTGCGCGTCGAGCGTAGGAGCCGGGCTCTCGCTGCGTATCGGTCAGCAGTCGCCCCCCGCGACGGGAGAACGAAAGGACATCATCATGAAACGCTCAGTACTGATTGCGGCCCTGCTCATCGGGCTCACTCCGCTCGGCGCGGCCCAGGCGCAGGACCTGCCCGGCCAGCGCATTCTGCAACGGATCGACACCAACGGCGACGGCGTCATCTCGAAGGAGGAGATGGCGGCCGCCCGCGAGCGCGTGTTCAAGCGGCTCGATCGCAATGGCGACGGCGTCATCGACGAGAAGGAAATCGCGAGTGCCCGCCAGGCGATCAAGGACCGTGCCGAGGTGGCGCAGGCGCGGCTCGGCAACCGCTGGCGGCGCATGGATGCCAATGGCGACGGCAAGGTCTCCGAGCAGGAATTCGCCAGCAGCATGCCTTTGTTCGACCTCGCGGATCGGGATGGCGACGACAAGCTGTCGGCCGACGAGATTGCCTCCGTCCGCAAGCTGATAGCCAAGCGTACCAACTGATCTTCAACGCCGATCGATCGTCAATCTGCCTCACCAAGGAACATGACATGACCTTTCCAATGAAAATCCAGCTGTTCTGCCTCGGCGCCATCTTCCTCGCATCGGCGGCATCTCCTGCCTCGGCCGAGGAATGGAAACGGCCGACTGCGCATGGCGGCGAGATCAGCCGCAGCGTCGGCAAGGACGGCAACGTCTACACCGGCTCGACAACTCGCACCGGCCCCAATGGCGGCACCTATACGTCCAACTCAAAATGCGTAGGAGGCGTTGTTGACCGCTGTGCCCGCAGCTATTCTGGTACCGGGCCGAATGGACAGACCTTTTCGGGAAAACGGGTGTCGGCGCGCGGGCCGTTCCGGGGCCGCTCGGCCGGCAGCTTCACCGGCCCAAACGGCAACAGGGTCCACGGTTTCCGCCGCTGGCGTCGCTGACATTCTGGTGTGATGGATTTGAACCCGAAATTCGTTTCTGTGCTCCTCCTGATCGATGCGAATTTCGGATTCGCCGAACCAGCAGCCTCGTCCGTGGATGCCCGCCGCCGTGCGACATGAGGAGCCCCGTGGCGACGATGAGCTTCTGGCGCGCATCGCCACGGGCAGCCAAAGCGCGCTGTCCGAGCTCATCGCCCGCCATGGCCGTGGGCTGCGGATATTTGCCGCGCGCTATCTCGGCAATGCTGGCGACGCCGAGGATGTGGTGCAGGAGGTGTTCGTGACTGTCTGGAAACAGGCCGCGCGGTTCGATCCGGCCAGAGGGCGGGCTTCGACCTGGCTCTACCGGATCACCGCCAACCGTTGCATCGACCAGCGTCGACGCAGGGCGCTACGCAGTTTCATCGGGCTGGACGACATAAGCGACGAGGTCGCGTCGCCGGAGGCGGATGCCGAAGCGACGACCGCGGCGCGGCAGGAACTGGCGATCGTGCGCGACGGGCTCTCGCGCCTGCCGGAACGGCAGCGCATGGCAGTGCTGCTCAGGGCCGTAGGCGACCTAGATATCGCGGCAATCGCCGAGGTGATGGGCAGCAGCGCCGGCTCGGCCGAGCAATTGCTTGTTCGCGGACGGCGCGCACTCAGGGATCATTTGGCAATGGCGGCCGTGGGCCGCGAAAGGAAGTCCTCATGACACGGGACGAATTCGAACGAAACAGGCGGCGCTTCGGCGACATTGTCGAGGCATGGCCGGCGCCCTTCCGCCAGCAGGCACTGGCCTTGATGGCAGCGGAGCGGAAGGACGATCCCGATGCCGCGCTCGACCGCCTCGTTCTTGAAGCAGCGCTGACCGATGGCGACGACCAGGAACTGGCTAGCAAGGTGCTGGCTCGCATCGAAGCCGGCTCGGCTGGCCCATCCTTCCGGGCGCGCCTGCTCTTGAGTCCGACCGGGTTCGCGGCCTGCGCCGCTGCCGCGCTCGTGACGGCGGCGCTGGCAGGCTACCAGGTGGCGCGGCTGCAGGACGATCCGTCCGATACGGAGCTTCTGGCGCTGGCGTCGGGATCGTCGCTGGCCGATGGCGGTGTTGTCGCGGATGATCCGGCAGAGGAGGGCTCGCTTTGAAGCGCTCCTGGATATGGGCGGCGACGCTGGTGCTGCTTGCGCTGTCGCTCGCCCTCAACTTCTTCCTCGTCGGCTATGCTGTGCATGGGCTGCGCCAGGGCGCGGCAGCGCGCGTGCTGTTGTCGGAAATCGCCAGCAGCTATCCGCCCGAGGTGAGGAAGGAGTTCCGCGGCGTGCTGCGCGACAACCGCGCGCGAACCTTCCAGGCACTGCGCGAACTGCGTGCCGCGCGCGCCAATCTGGCGGCGGCACAGAAAGCCACGCCTTTCGACGAAGCCGCGGTGAAGGATGCGATGGCAGCGGTGCGCACCGCCACGACCAGCCTTCAGGCGACGATGCAGGACTATCTCCTGATGGCGCTGAAGAATGTCAACGCCAAACCCGCTGTGGGAGGCTGAGCCGCCACGGCCCTACTTGGGGGCACAATCGTCGCCGACCTATGTCGATATCCAACTGGCTTGCGAGGCCCGATCGCGAAGATGGAACAATGCGGTACGACAGGCTTGTCCTGACCTTGCTCCGGCGCGACCTCTCGGCTGGCTTGCGCTTGATGCGCCGCCGCGACCTTGCCTGGAGCGGGCTTGGTGCCGGCGCCCTTTTTGCCTACGCCATGGCCGACATCGTTGTCGCGTTACAGGCGGGGGCGGCCACGCGTCATGCAGGCGCTGCAATGCAGTGGCTTCTCGGTTCCGAATGATTTTTCCGTCATCGGTCTCGACGATATCGCGGTCGCCCTTCATAGCCGCCCACCCTTGACGACCATCCGCATCGACCGCATCGAACTGGGTCGCGCCGGCATACAGATGCTGATGAAACGCATCGCGGATCCGGGCGCAAACATTGTGCGCGTCAACATCGGCGTGCGCTTGGTCGAACGCGCCACCGTTGGCCCGGTGCGAAAAACGACCCTATGAGGGCATCTGTGGCCGCCCGACAGACAGGAACGGATCAATTCGAGCGTCTGTCAACATAGGTGTAGACGCCGGCCCCTATGGCGACCGCACCGACCGTGATCACGATCGATGGTGCGCCCATCAAACTGGCGAGGACCGCCCAGACAAGGGCGATGACGATAGCGCCGAGTGTTCCCAGGATCAGTCTCGGCAATGTCTGCCCTTCCACGTGCGGACCGTCCGTGGATTGGTCATCAACCACCGGTCACGCGCAGCATGAAAGCACAAGATAGCCCGTGGGGTGAAGGGCCGGGCGCGGGAATAGGCTGGTGCGAGAAACAGCGGCCCGAGCCACTACGGCGCAGGCGTTCAATCACAAAATGACCGGACTGGACCCTAACGTCTCAGCGCGTAGACTTCGGCCACGCTTTCGCCGCCCAATGGCAGCGCCATGTCGTCGTCGAGCAGGCGGGTGATACGGGCAAAACCGGTGAAGGCCTTCCTTGCCTCCTCAGGCGACATCCGGCCCGACAGGGCTGCGGAGCAGCAATTCAGGGCACATTGATACACAGGCCCACGCCGACCCGACGGCCATTTCTGCAGAAAGACCATCGCTTCGGCAACGCTATCGACTTCCTCGACGGGGTGTCCCTGCCCGCGCGCAATGCGCACCGGCGTAAAGAAATGCAAGCGGTCCATTTGTTCTCTCCCTGGTCGGCCGCAGTGCGAACCAACCTTATGGAATTCGCGAACGGCGAGTTGGTTCCCGCTTCTTGCAAAAAAATTTGCGCGGATTGACTTGGGATTGTTGGCGGCCGGATTTTATCCGGAACGTTACGCCCGCTGACGCATTTCGCTCCTGTGTTCGCCTTTGAGGGACAGTCCAAATCATGCGCATAGCCCACGTCGCCCCCCTGCACGAATCCGTGCCGCCCAGGCTCTATGGCGGAACCGAGCGGATCGTTTCCTACCTCACCGAAGGGTTGGTCGAACTCGGCCATGAGGTGACCTTGTTCGCCAGCGGCGACAGCCACACATCCGCCAGGCTGGTTCCGGGCCGCAAACGCGCGCTGCGCCTCGATCCGCGCCCGCTCAAGTCGGACACCGCGGCGCATCTCGCGATGCTGGCAGATGTGAGGAACCGAGCTCAGGACTTTGATATCATTCATTTTCACCTCAGCCACTTCCTGCATTTTTCGTTCTTCGACCATATGCCGGACAAAACGGTGACGACGCCACACGGCCGGCTCGACTATGTCGATCTGGCGCCGGCCTATGAGCGCTTTCCACGCTTTCCCCTGATTTCGATCTCGCGCAGCCAGAGAGGCGGGCTTGCCAACGCCAATTGGCTGGCGACCATCCATCACGGGCTGCCGATCGGCCTCTACCAGCCGACCTTCGAGCCGGCGGCCGACGAACCATATCTTGCCTTTCTCGGCCGGCTGTCGCGCGACAAGCGGCCGGACCGCGCCATCGACATCGCCTTGCGCTCGGGCATGAAGCTCAAGCTGGCGGCCAAGATCGGCGATGACGACCGGGCCTATTTCCACGAGACGATCGAACCGCTGATCGACGGCGACCGCATCGATTATGTCGGTGAGATCGCCGAGGACGAAAAGGCTGAATTCCTCGGCAATGCCGCCGGGCTCCTGTTTCCGATCGACTGGCCCGAGCCGTTCGGCCTTGCCGCGATCGAGGCGATGGCCTGCGGTACGCCAACCATCGGCTGGAACTGCGGCGCATTGCCGGAAGTCATTGACCATGGCGTTACCGGCTTTATCATCGATTCGCTCGACGACGCAGTCGCCGCGGTGCCGGCCTTGCTGCAGCTCGACCGGAGAAAGGTGCGCGCCGTCTTCGAAAAGCGGTTCTCCGCCAACAGGATGGCCCGTGACTATCTCTCTGCTTATGCGCGCCTGATCGGTAATTCAGCGGAAAAGAAAGCGTCTTGAACGACGGCCGACGCTCCGAGCCCGAAAACAGAGATCTGTGACTGATGACTGAACTTGACGAGCGCAAGCTCGACCCTGCCGTGGCCCTCGCCTCCCTTGACGAAACCGCGCCGCGCGAGCCGCACCGGCTGTTCGCCCTGAAACAAGGCGACTGTTTTGTGGTGGCCGATGCCTATGGCGACATCCGGGGCGCCGGTGACGGCTTCTTTCGCGACGACACGCGTGTGCTGTCGGAGTTTCGGCTGACCGTCGGCGGCCGGCAGACATCGCTCCTCGGCGCCTCGCTCAGTCAGGACAATGTGCTGTTCTCCAGCAATTTGACCAACCTGCCGATGCAAAGCGTCGGCGGCCGCGACATCCCGCAAGGCGCGATCCACATCGAACGCGTCAGATTGCTTTGGCAGGACCGGCTGTTCGAACGCATCACCCTGTCCAACTACAGCCAGGAGCATTCGGCAATCCGCATCTCGCTGCACTTCGCCGCCGATTTCCGCGACATGTTCGAGGTGCGCGGGTCGACCAGGCCAAAGCGCGGCACGGCGCATGCGGCCGAAATCGACGCGACATCCGTGCTCTTGCGTTACGACGGACTGGACGGTCTGGCGCGGCAGTCAGCGATCTCGTTTTCGCAGGCGCCGGACCAGCTCAGCGCCGAGCGTGCGGATTTCCTGATCGCGGTGACCAAGCGCAGCAGCAAGGTGTTCTATGTCGAGGTCGGCCCGGAACTGGCCGAGCCGCCTGACCGCGACCGTTTTCGCGCCGCGGCCGCTCGTGCCCGCTTCGGCATGCGAGCGAAGCGCCGTCATGGCGCGACGGTGCACAGTTCAGGCCGCGTCTTCAACGACTGGGTCGAACGCGCCCGCGCCGATGTGGCCTTGCTGACCACCGAGCTTTCGACCGGCCCCTACCCTTATGCAGGCATTCCCTGGTTCTCGACTGCATTCGGCCGCGACGGCGTTATCTCGGCGCTGCAGATGCTGTGGCTCAACCCCGGCCTGGCGCGCGGCGTGCTTTCCTTCCTCGCTCAGCATCAGGCGACCGAGACATCGCCATTCAGCGACTCGCAGCCCGGCAAGATCATGCACGAGACGCGCAAGGGCGAGATGGTGGCGCTGCAGGAGCTTCCCTTCGGCCGCTACTACGGTGGCGTCGACACCACGCCGCTCTACATCCACCTCGCCTGCGCCTATGCAGAGCGCACCGGCGACATGGACTTCATCGCCAGCCTGTGGCCGTCTCTCTGCGCCGCCGCCGAGTGGACCGAGGAAGCCAGCCGCGCGACAGGCTTCGTCACCTATCAGCGCGCCGCTGAATCCGGCCTCGCCAACCAGGGCTGGAAGGACAGTTTCGACTCTGTGTTCCACGCCGATGGGCGCATCCCCAAAGGACCGATCGCGCTGGTCGAGGTGCAGGGCTATGTTTTTGCCGCCTTCAGGGGCCTGGCTGCTCTTGCCCGCCGACGGGGCGAGTTCGCGCAAGCCGAGCACTGGGAAAACCGCGCCGAAGAGATGCGGATCGCCGTCGAACGCGATTTCTGGCTCGACGATCTGGGTTTCTATGCGCTCGCCATCGATGGCGCCGGCGAACCCTGCAAGGTGCGCACCTCCAATGCCGGTCACCTGCTCTATGTCGGGCTGCCCGAGCCGGCGCGGGCGCAGATGGTCGCCGACCAGCTGCTATCGGCGTCCTTCCAGTCGGGCTGGGGGGTGAGGACGCTTGCCGACGATGCGGTGCTGTTCAACCCGATGTCGTATCACAATGGCTCGATCTGGCCGCACGACACGGCGATTTGCGGCGCCGGCCTGGCGCGGTTTGGCGAGCGCGACAATGTGGTGCGGCTGATGAGCGGCACGTTCGAATCCGCCGTGCATTTCAACATGCGGCTGCCGGAACTGTTCTGCGGCTTTACCCGCTCGGTCGGCGAAGCGCCGATCGCCTATCCCGTCGCCTGCCTGCCGCAGGCGTGGTCGGCGGGTTCGGCCTTCATGCTGATGCAGGCTTGCCTCGGTCTGGAAATCGACGGCTGGAATGGTGAAATCCATGTCACCCGTCCAAGGCTGCCGATCGGCATCGACACGCTGACGCTGAGGCATCTCGGCGTTGGCGAAAAGAAAGTCGATCTCACTTTCCAGCGCGTCGGCGACCGCGTCGTCGCCTTTCTCGCCGACCGCCATGAAGGGTTGGTTCCGCTGATCGTGCGAAGCTGAACTGGTCATTTCGGTCGGAACCGATCGCGGTTTTGTGCGTTGCAAAATGACAGCTGTCGGCGACCAGGCTGCCAGCGATAGGTTCAAATTCGAAACAAGAAGAATGACCGCCAAAGGCGGAGATTGGCACTTCAATGACAAATTATGGCGTCGAGATGCTCTGGATCGTGATCCTGGCAAGCCTCGGCCTATCCGCCCTCGCCGTCCTGTTTTCGATATCCCGGCGCCGAGACAGCCACGCACCGGCCGTTGCCCGCGCGGCTGGTGAGGATGTGGCGGCGGAAGCGGCGCGCAAGGTCATGCGCGAGTTCGAAAAGAACGGCCAGTCCGCCGATGCCGCACTGGTGACATGGTCACCCGAGACCTTGCGCAAGATCCTCGCCGACGACCTCCCGGACGCCCAGGTCATCGTCGTCTCCAACCGCGAACCTTACATCCACAACGTCAAGGACAATGGCGTCGAGCTTGTCGTGCCTGCCAGCGGGCTGGTGTCGGCGCTGGAGCCGATCACACGCGCCTGCGGCGGCACCTGGATCGCCTATGGCGGCGGTAGCGCGGACCGCCTCACTGTGGACGACAACGACCGGGTGCCAGTGCCGCCGGACAAGCCGTCCTACACGCTGCGCCGCGTATGGCTGAGCGAGGAGGAATATCAAGGCTACTATCTCGGCTTTGCCAATGAAGGCCTGTGGCCGCTCTGCCATATCGCCTTCACCCGGCCGATCTTCCGCGCCTCGGACTGGGAAGCCTATGAGGCCGTCAACCGCAAGTTCGCCGATACGGTTGTGGCAGAGGCGCGCAACGAGCGGCCGATCGTGCTGGTCCAGGACTACCATTTCGCGCTGCTGCCGCGCATGATCCGCGAGCGCCTGCCGGAGGCGATCGTCATCACCTTCTGGCATATCCCTTGGCCGAACTCCGAAGTTTTCAGCATCTGCCCATGGCGCGAACGCATCCTGGAGGGGCTGCTCGGCAGCTCGATCATCGGCTTCCACACCCAGTTCCACGCCAACAATTTTACCGAAAGCGTCGATCGCTTCCTGGAAAGCCGTATCGAGCGCGCCGATGCGGCGATCTCTTACGGTGGCCAGACGACGCTGGTGCACGCCTACCCCATCTCCATCGAATGGCCGGCCGAACTTCTGTCGAAGCTGCCCACAGTCGAGGAATGCCGAACCCGCCTGCGCGACAGGTTCGGCCTCAAGGCCGACGTTAAGCTCTGCATCGGCGTCGAACGACTGGACTACACCAAGGGCATTCTCGACCGTTTTCAGGCCTTGGACGAATTGTTCACGCGCCATCCCGAATGGATCGGCAGACTCGTCTTCCTGCAGATCGCGGCGCCCAGCCGCGGCACGCTACCGGCGTACCAGCAACTGCATGACGAATGCATGCGCTATGCCGACGAGCTCAATCAGCGCTATGGCAGCAGCGACGGCTACAAGCCGGTCATCATGGTGGCCGAACATCACTCGCAGGAACAGGTCTACGAGATCTATCGCGCTGCCGACATCTGCATGGTCACCAGCCTGCATGACGGCATGAATCTCGTCGCCAAGGAATTCGTCGCCGCGCGCGACGACGAGCAGGGCGTGCTGTTGCTCAGCACATTTGCCGGTGCGTCGCGCGAACTGCTCGAGGCGCTGATCGTCAATCCCTACGATGCGGCGATGATGAGCGATGCGCTGCTGCAGGCACTGACCATGTCGCCGGACGAACAGCGCGAGCGCATGCGCCCGATGCGCGAAATGGTGCGCGACAACAATGTCTATCGCTGGGCCGGCAGCATGCTGCTGGACGCGGCGCGGCTGCGCAAACGCAGCGACCTCGACCGGGCGACAGGTGTCACCGAACGGCCTGCAACCACCGATAGCAACATCGTCTCGCTTTTCGATCGCATGCGGCGGGTGGCGTCATGAATAGTCTACCGAAGGCATTGGGCCTGCCAGCAGCTCCCGACCTGCCGGAAGGACAATGGGCACTTTTCCTCGACATTGACGGCACCTTGCTCGAACACGCCGCCCACCCGGACGCGGTGTCCGTCAGCGACGAGTTGCGCAGTCTGCTCGGCGTCATCGAACAACGGCTGGGCGGCGCCGTCGCCTTCATCACCGGCCGCTCGGTGGAAGTCGCCGACCGCCTGTTTCATCCGCTGAAGCTGCGCGTTGCTGGCCTCTATGGGCTGGAACACCGGCTGACGCCTGACGGTCCTGTTGTTGCCGCGGATGCTCCCGCCGATATGGTCGCCCTTGCCGACGCCATTGAAGCCGAACTGGATGACGGCCAGGTTCATATCGAGCGCAAGGGTCCGATCCTCGCCATTCACACCCGCGCGGCGCCGCATCTGCTGGCCAGGGCTACCCAGCTTGTCGAGCAGGCATTAGCCGAGCTCCCCAAAGGCTACCGCGTCATTCCCGGAAATGCCGGCGTTGAACTCATGCCGCTCGAGGCGGCCAAGGGCGCTGCCGTGCGGCGTTTCATGGCGATCTCGCCCTTTACCGGAAGGCGGCCGGTTTTCCTCGGTGACGACACCGCTGATGAAAACGGTTTCGAGGCGATCAACGAAGCCGGCGGCATCTCGATCCGGGTCAGGCCGCGCGGCCCCACTGTAGCTCAGTACCAGCTCGATGACGTCACCCGTGCGATAGCTTGGCTTGCCGCCAATTTCGAAGCGTCACCGGCCCTCGCCCGCAAAGCATCCTGATCGCTGGCACCAGCGGATCGAATCAAGACCGCCGGAACTGCGGCCCGTCTCCGACAAACGCTGACCGATAAGCGCGATTCTCGTTGAATATCTTTAAGGCCAAAGCCGGCAAATGGATTGCTTGCCGGTTCCCTTGCGTCAGGCTTAACCTGCGCGGCACCGCGTGGAGGCGCGTTCGGCTAGCAAGGGGAGGACATCGCAGTGACAATACAAGGCGCATCGCCTGGCCTTTACAATGAGGACCTCGCCCCGGCAAAGGTGCGGAACTGGGGGCCATTCTCGATCTTCAATGTCTGGACGTCGGACGTTCACAGCCTGTGGGGCTATTATCTCGCTGCCAGCCTGTTCTTGTTTTGCGGCGGCTTCGTCAATTTCATCATCGCCATCGGCATCGGCTCGCTGATCATCTATGCACTGATGAACATGGTCGGCTATGCCGGCGTGAAGACCGGCGTGCCCTACCCCGTGCTGGCCCGCGCCTCGTTCGGCATCTGGGGCGCCAACATTCCGGCGCTGGTGCGCGCCATCGTCGCCTGCTTCTGGTATGGCGCGCAGACTGCCGCCGCTTCCGGCGCCATCGTGGCGCTTCTGATCCGCTCGCAATGGTTCGCCGATTTCAACGCCAACACGCATTTCCTCGGTCATAGCGGCCTGGAGGTGATCTGCTTCGTCGTCATCTGGGCGCTGCAGCTTTTGATCATCCAGCGCGGCATGGACACGGTGCGCCGCTTCCAGGATTGGGCTGGCCCGGCCGTGTGGGTGATGATGCTGATCCTGGCGATCTATCTCTGCGTCAAAGCCGGGACCTTCGCCTTCACCAGCGACATCCCGATGGACGTGCTGCTCGAAAAGACCAAGGACGCCGGCGTGCCGGGCACGCCCGGTTCGTGGACGGCGCTGTTTGCTGTGGCGGCGATCTGGGTCACCTACTTCTCGGCGCTCTATCTCAACTTCTGCGATTTCGCCCGTTACGCGCCGGACCAGGCGTCCCTGCGCAAGGGCAACATCTGGGGCCTGCCGGTCAATTTGATCCTGTTCTCGCTGGTTGCCGGCGTCACCACCATTGCCGCCTATGACGTCTATCACGAAGTGCTGCTGCACCCCGACCAGATCTCGGCCAAGTTCGACAGCTGGTTCCTGGCCGCACTTGCCGCACTGACCTTCGCGGTGGCGACGCTCGGCATCAATGTGGTGGCGAACTTCGTCTCCCCAGCCTTCGACTTCTCCAACGTCTTTCCCCGGCAGATCGACTTCAAGAAGGGCGGCTACATCGCAGCCTTGATCGCGCTGGTGCTCTACCCCTTCGCGCCGTGGGAAGGCAGTGCGGCATCCTTCGTCAACATCATCGGCGCGACGATGGGCCCGATCTTCGGGGTGATGATGGTCGACTACTATCTGATCCGCAAAGGCGAGGTCGACGTCGAGGCGCTCTACCGCGAGGACGGCGAGTTTCGCTTCCAGGGCGGCTGGCACGTCAATGCCTTTATCGCCGCCGGCATCGGCGCCATCTTCTCGTCGATCCTGCCCAACTTCACCAACTGGCTGCCGGCCTGGTGGGGCGTCTATGGCTGGTTCTTCGGCGTGGCGATTGCCGGCGCCATCTACTACGTGCTGCGCACGATGGCACTGGGTGCTGGAGCGAAGACGGCGAAGGCATGAAATGGAGGGAATAAGGCAGTAGGGCAGTAAGGGAGTAGGGAAATAGGAGCCCTACTGCCCTACTGCCCTACTGCCCTACTGCCCTACTGCCCTACTGCCTATTCTTCCCACCATCTCAGCCAACCTCCGCACCGTGTTCCAGTTGCGTGCGGTGCCGATGCCCATGCGCTTGTGGTTCATCGCCGAAAGCAGGCGCGAGCTTGGCCGCTCGCGCGAAAAGACGACCCAGATGTCGCCGTCGACCGAAGCCACCTTCTCATCGTCGGCGGCATAGGCCTGGAGCGCTGCTACACCGTCCATGGGCGCGGGATTGCGCATGATCCGCACCGCCACCTGATCGCCGGTTTCAGCCGACTCGACTGGGAATGGATTGCCGGCGGCGAGTTTCAGCCAGTCCTCGGCAGTGCGCACGATGATGACGACATGGCGGCCGAAGGTTTTTTCGAAGGCCGTTTCGAGCCGCTGTTCCAGCCTGGTGATATCCGCCGCGCGCGCCTCGAAGACCAGATTGCCCGTCGCTACCAGTGTGCGCGGGTTCTTCAGTCCGAGGCCTTCGGCCATCGTCTTGAGGTCGGACATGACGACCCGGCGGCCTTCGCCGAGGATGATGCTGTAGAGCAGCGCGACATAGGTTTGCATCAGCTGCTAAACCCGCAGGCAGCTAGACCAGCCGCGATTGTTCCACAGCCGCCTCGATGAAGCTGGCAAACAGCGGATGCGGCTCAAGCGGCCGGCTCTTTAGTTCCGGGTGATACTGGACGCCGATGAACCAGGGATGGTCGGGGTATTCGACCGTTTCCGGCAGCACGCCGTCGGGCGACATGCCGGCAAACACCAGGCCGCAATCTTCCAGCCGCTCCTTGTAGTCGACATTGACCTCGTAGCGGTGGCGGTGGCGCTCGGAAATCTGGGTATCACCGTAGATCTCGGCGATCTTCGAACCCTTGGTGAGCTCGGCCTGATAGGCGCCGAGCCGCATGGTGCCGCCGAGATCGCCGGTCTCGCGGCGCTTTTCCAGCATGTTGCCCTTCAGCCATTCGGTCATCAGGCCGACCACGGGCTCGTCGGTCGGGCCGAATTCGGTCGACGAGGCATGCTCGACGCCGGCCAGCGACCGCGCCGCCTCGATGCAGGCCATCTGCATGCCGAAGCAGATGCCGAAATACGGCACCTTGCGCTCACGCGCGAATTTTGCCGCCAGGATCTTGCCTTCGGAGCCGCGCTCGCCGAAGCCGCCGGGGACCAGGATGCCATGCACCTTTTCCAGCCAAGGCGTCGGGTCTTCCTTCTCGAAGATCTCGCTTTCGATCCAGTCGAGCTTAACCTTGACGCGGTTGGCCATGCCGCCATGCGACAGCGCCTCGATCAGCGATTTGTAGGCGTCCTTGAGGCCGGTATATTTGCCGACCACGGCGATGGTGACCTCGCCTTCCGGATTGTGGATGCGGTTGGACACCGCCTGCCAGGGCTCCATACGGGGTTTGGGTGCCGGGTCGATGCCGAAGGCGGCCAGCACTTCCGAATCGAGGCCTTCCTTGTGATAGGCCATCGGCACGTCATAGATGTGCGGTACGTCGAGCGCCTGGATGACGGCACTTTCCCTGACATTGCAGAACAGCGACAGTTTTCTGCGCTCTTCCTTGGGAATGGCGCGGTCGGCGCGGACCAGCAGGATGTCGGGCGCAATGCCGATCCCGCGCAGTTCCTTGACCGAATGCTGGGTCGGCTTGGTCTTCAGCTCGCCGGCCGTCGGGATGTAGGGCATCAAGGTCAAATGCACATAGACCGCGTTGTTGCGCGGCAGGTCGTTGCCGAGCTGGCGGATCGCCTCCAGGAAAGGCATCGCCTCGATGTCGCCGACGGTGCCGCCGATCTCGCACAGCACGAAGTCGTAATCGTCATTGCCGTCGAGGACGAAATGCTTGATCTCGTCGGTGACGTGCGGAATGACCTGGACGGTCGCGCCGAGATAGTCGCCGCGCCGCTCGCGCTCGATGATGTTCTTGTAGATGCGGCCGGTGGTGATGTTGTCCTGCTGGTTGGCCGAGCGGCCGGTGAAACGCTCGTAATGGCCAAGATCGAGATCGGTCTCGGCACCGTCATCGGTGACGAAGACCTCGCCATGCTGGTAAGGCGACATCGTGCCGGGATCGACATTGAGATAGGGATCGAGCTTTTTGATGCGTGCGCGATAGCCTCGCGCCTGCAAGAGAGCCCCAAGGGCCGCTGCGGCAATGCCTTTTCCAAGTGAGGAAACCACGCCGCCTGTGATGAATACATATCGCGCCATGGGAGTCATCGCTTAACGCGGCCGAATTGATTCCGCCAGAGAAAAAACCGCCGCTGAGGCTTTTTCCAGAGAAGGCGCGATAGTCCCGAGGTTCGAGACTGTAGTTCTTGGTCAAAACAAAAGGGCCGGCAGAAGCCGGCCCTTTCGGCAGAATTGGAAGAACCTCAGATGATGACGACCTTGGTGCCGACCCGGACGCGGCTGTAGAGGTCCATGACGTGCTCGTTGATCATCCGGAAGCAGCCATTGGAGGCGCTGGTTCCGATCGACTGCGGCGCGATGGTGCCGTGGATGCGCAGATGCGTGTCCTTCTTGCCGTCATAAAGGTAGATGGCGCGGGCGCCGAGCGGGTTCTGACCGCCGCCGGGCATGCCGTCCTTGTACTGGCCATAGTGCTTGGGCTCGCGCTTCTGCATGTCCAGCGTCGGGATCCAGCGCGGCCATTCCTGCTTGTCGCCAACCGCAACCGTACCCTTGAATTGCAGGCCTTCGCGGCCGACCGCAATGGCATAGCGGCGGGCGGTGAAAGCCGATTCGACGAGGTAGAGACGGCGTGCGCTGGTATCGATGACGATGGTTCCCGGCTCATAACCGGCGAATTCGACGTCCTGTGGCACGAATTCCGGCTTCACCTTGAACTGCTTCTTGGCTTCGCGCCTGGCGAGCGCCTGATCGAGTGCCCGCGTCTCGGGAAGATAGGCAATCGAGGAGGCAGACGATGTGCCGCCGAACAGGCCGGCGAAGAGCCCCCCGCTCCTCGGCTTCTGGCCCGGGGCCTCGCTGCGCAATTCGCCATTGTTGCCGGTCAGCGCGACGTTCATCGCTTCGGCCGGGAGTGGTTCGGCCGACTCGATCGGCACGAGCGACGCAATCGGGTCAACTGGCGAGATGATCTTGGTGGTCTTCTTGGCCGGCTTGGCGTCGGCGACCACGACCGGCTTGCCCTTGCTGGCCAGGAAGGCCTGGCGCTGAGCGTCGGCCTTGGCTTTCGCCGCCTCGCGCATGGCCAGCTTGCGGGCCTCGAGCGCCTTGGCGCCGGCTGCCGCCTTGTCGGCCGCGATCTTGTCTTCGAGCTTGCTGATCTGAGCCAGATCGTCCGAGCTCGGGTTCTTCTTCTTCTTGAGAAGCTTCAGCTGCGCCGCATCGCTTTTGGCGGCGACGTTGATGACAGCGGTTTTGCCAACCGCCTGCGGTGAGGTCATTGCCGGAGTGCCGGCGAAGGCCGCGGAGCTCATGCCGAATACGGCACAAAACCCCATGAAAATGAAGCTGCGAAGCTGCATAGCGAAGATCCGATCGTTCAATGCTTGTTGCCCACGGCGTCGCCCGGCGCCCCCCAAGGGCGCAGAAAGTGCCGCGCGCAATCTATAATCGAAGTGCCGGAGCGGCCTCAAGCGGAACGCATGGTCGAATCTTCGTGATCAAGTGCCATTTGCCGCGACTGTGTTGAAACAACAACAGATCGCGGCATGTGACCCTATCCGACTACTGGTTCGGGACCTGTGGCGTGACCGGCAAGGTGACGCCGTTGGCAGCCGGCGGCGTGGCCGAATCGGTCGCAGGCGCTGTCGCCGGAGCCGGAGCCGGAGCCGGGGCTGTGGCAGGAGCGGTCGCCGGCGGCGGCGTGGCGGCGCCATTGCCCGAAGGCGCAGCCGGTGCGGTGGTGCCGGCAGGTGGCGCCGGCGGCGTCGTGCCGGGCAGTTGGTTGAGCACGCCGTTGCCGCTGTCGGCCGGCACGCGGTCGAGAATGTCGATCGGCTTTTCGCCGTAGCGGGCAACGATCGAGAGTGTCAGCGACGTGACGAAGAAAGCCGCAGCCAGGATCGCCGTCGCGCGCGTCAGTGCATTGGCGGCACCGCGCGCGGTCATGAAACCGGAACCGCCGCCAATGCCGAGACCACCGCCTTCGGAGCGCTGCAGCAGCACCACGCCGACAAGGGCGAGCACGACCATGAGGTGGATGACGATCAGTACGGTTTCCATATTTTATCCTGGCAAGCCCTGCCGCTCCCTGGCGATCAGGGCCGGTGATTTGGAGGCGGCTCCATACAATGCTTTAACGGCATTTCCAAGCCCGTGGCCGGAATATGGGAAGCAATGCGCCCTTTGCAACGATTTCGGCCGCGGCGCGGCGTTTCATAAGTCGGCGAGGGAGCGGAGCCTACGCGATACTCTGGTAGGCTTCGGCGATGGCGAGAAAATCCGCCGCCTTCAGGCTTGCGCCGCCGACGAGCGCGCCGTCGACGTTTTTGACGCCGAGCAGTTCGACCGCATTGGACGGCTTGACGGAGCCGCCATAGAGGATGCGGATCTTGCCGGCCGCTGAGGCCCCGAGTCCCGCCGACAATTTTTCGCGGATATGCGCATGCGCCTCGGCCACGTCGTCGGCGGTCGGCGTCAGGCCGGTGCCGATCGCCCATACCGGTTCGTAGGCGATGACGGTGTTGGCCGCCGTCGCGCTGGGCGGCACCGAGCCGGCGACCTGGCGCGACAGCACGTCGAGCGCGGCGCCCGCTTCGCGCTCGGCCTTGGTTTCGCCGATGCAGATGATGGCCACAAGCCCGGCTCGCCATGCGGCAGACGCCTTCGCCTGCACAATCGCATCGTCCTCGCCGCGCTGTTCGCGGCATTCGGAATGGCCGACGATGACGTGGCTGGCGCCGGCATCCTTCAGCATCTCGGCCGAGACACAGCCGGTAAACGCGCCGCTCTCCTTGATGTGGCAATCCTCGCCCCCGGCCCGCACCGGCGTGCGCGACAGGATTTCGGCCGCGCGCGACAGCAAGGTCGCCGGCACGCAGACCAATGCCTCGGTCTCGGCATCGAGCCCGCTCATGAAGCCGTTGCCGATCATCCTGAGCTCGTTCAGCGAGGCACTGGTGCCGTTCATTTTCCAGTTGCCGGCAACGAGCGGTCGAATTCCTGGCGTCATGGGATCTGGTTCTCCGGGCGACATTGGGGTCCCGCCCTCCCTATCAAAATCAGGCCACAAAGCAATCGACAGTGAGCCGGAAGGGCGCTATTGCGCTTGTTTCAGACTCGGGCGCACGCAAAACTGCGCAAAAATCGGAAGTAACAATGCTTGGTATATTGAGAAACGCGGCAGGGACCTGGGTCGCGAAAGCGCTGCTGTCGCTGCTGGTGTTGAGTTTCCTTGCCTGGGGTGCCACCACCCGCATGGCGGGCGGCTTCCTGGCCGGACATCACGCGGTCATCACCGCCGGCAGCACCACCGTGTCGATCACCGAATACCGCCTCGCCTACGATCGCCAGATCAACATGCTGCAGCAGCAGATCGGCCAGCGCATCAGCCGCGAGCAGGCCAAGGCCTATGGCATCGACAACCAGGTGCTGGCGCAGCTGGTGTCGGGCGCCGTCCTCGACGAACAGGCGCGCAAGCTCGGACTTGGCTTCTCCAAGGACAGGCTGGCCGAACTGACGCGCCAGGAACCTGCCTTCCAGGGCCCGAATGGCCAGTTCGATCGCCGGCTGTTCGAATCCCGGCTGCGCGAACTCGGCATGCGGCCGGAGGACTATCTGAAGAACCGGGCTCAGGTGGCGGTGCGCCAGCAGATCGTCGAGGCGGTTTCGGACGGCCTCAAGGCTCCGGACACCTTCTTCAAGGCGGTCGCGCTCTATCGCGGCGAAGACCGCACCATCGACTATTTGACCTTGCCGAAGGCGCTGGTCGAGCCGATCCAGGCACCATCCGACAGCGTGCTTCAGGCCTATTTCGAGGCCAACAAGAAAACCTACGCGGCGCCGGAATACCGCAAATTCTCCTATGTCCGGCTCGAGCCTGAAGACATCATGGATATCAGCGCCGTGACCGACCAGCAGGTCAGCGACGATTACAACAAGAACAAGGGGCGCTACACCACGCCGGAAATGCGCACCATCGAACAGCTGGTGTTTCCGACGCTGGACGCCGCCAAGGCCGCGTCCGATTCGCTGAAGACGGGCGCCACCTTCGACAAGATCGTCACCGCGCAAGGAAAGACCCAGGCCGATACGCTGCTTGGCACGCTCTCCAAGGACAAGATCAGCGACAAGGCGGTCGCCGATGCCGCATTCGCGCTTGCCGTCAACGAAATCAGCCCGGTCGTCCAGGGCACGTTCGGCCCGGTGCTTTTGCGCGTCACCGAGATCAAGCCGGAAGTGGTGAAGCCGCTGGCCGAAGTGTCTGACCAGATCCGCAAGGATCTGGCGCTGGGCGAAGCAAGCCGCATCCTGCTCGACGTGCACGACAATTACGAAGACACCCGCGCCGCCGGCAGCACGCTCGCCGAAGCCGCCGCCAAACTGAAGCTCAAGGACGTCACCGTCGAGGCCATCGACCGCACCGGCCTCAAGCCGGACGGGACCATCATCAAGGACCTGCCGGCATCGCCTGACCTGATCAAGGCGGTGTTCGAGGCTGAGCCCAACACCGAGAATGAAGCCCTGACCACGACCAACAATGGCTTCGTGTTCTACGAGCTGACATCGATCACGCCGGCTCGCGACCGCACGCTCGACGAGGTTCGCCAGAGGGTGGTGGCCGACTGGACGACCGAGGAAACGACCAAACGGCTGACCGCGAAGGCAGACGAGCTCGACAAACGCCTCAAGGCCGGCACCACACTCGACGTCATCGCCGGCGAACTGAAGCTCGAAAAGCAGACCAAGCGCGGCGTGAAGCGCGAGGCCGACGACGTCGATTTCGGCAAGGACGGCGCTGCAGCGATGTTCGGCGTCGGCGAAGGCGGCACAGGGCTGATCCCCTCGCCCACCGGCGAAGGCCAGATTCTGTTCAAGGTGGCCGAAGTGTTCGAGCCGGCCGGAGCCGACGCCAGTTCGGTGCCCGACGACGCGCAGAAATCCTTCACGCAAGGCATGTCCGACGATCTGCTCGACCAGTTGGTGGCGCAATTGCAGACGCAATACGCCGTCAGCATCGACCAGGCCGCCGTTGCGCAAGCCGTAGCCCAATGAACGTTTTGGCCCCATGAGCGCCCTCAAGATCCATATCGCCAAGGTCGCCAGCGGGACCGCGCTTACCTTCGAGGAAGCGCGCGAAGCCTTCGACATCATCATGTCGGGCGACGCGACGCCGGGCCAGATCGGCGGCTTCCTGATGGCGCTGCGCGTACGTGGCGAGACGGTGAGCGAGATCTCCGGTGCCGTTGCAACCATGCGCGCCAAGATGCTGCGCGTCGAAGCCCCTGAAGGCGCCATCGACATCGTCGGCACCGGCGGCGACAACTCCCATTCGGTCAACATCTCGACGGCCTCGGCCTTCGTCATCGCCGGTTGCGGCGTGCCGGTGGCAAAGCATGGCAATCGCGGCCTGTCGTCGCTGACGGGCGCCGCCGACGTGCTGGTTGCGCTCGGCGTCAAGATCGATATCCCGCCGGAGACGATCGGCCGCTGCATCCATGAGGCGGGCGTCGGCTTCATGTTCGCGCCGGCGCATCATCCGGCAATGAAGCATGTCGGCCCAACGCGCGTCGAGCTCGGCACCCGCACCATCTTCAACCTGCTCGGACCGCTGTCCAATCCGGCCGGCGTAAGCCGCCAGATGGTCGGCGTGTTC
Organism: Mesorhizobium sp. P2_B5; assembly: GCF_056404775.1. Taxonomy (NCBI): domain Bacteria; kingdom Pseudomonadati; phylum Pseudomonadota; class Alphaproteobacteria; order Hyphomicrobiales; family Phyllobacteriaceae; genus Mesorhizobium; species Mesorhizobium sp. P2_B5. The sequence continues at coordinate 220,125 of NZ_JBFUDJ010000003.1, forward strand.
TTGCCGGAATGGATCGTGCCGGTGGCCGAGACATTGAAGGCGCTGGGTACAGAGCATGCCTGGGTCGTCCATGGCGACGGCTATGACGAGATCACCACCACCGGCGAAACGCAGGTTGCCGAACTGGCCGGTGGCGAGATCCGCCACTTTACGCTGACCCCGGAAGCAGTCGGTTTGCAGCGCCACACCAAGGACGAGTTGCGCGGCGGAGACGCCGCCTACAATGCCCAGGCTTTGCGCGACATGCTGGGCGGCGCTGCCGGCGCCTATCGCGACACGGTGCTGATGAATGCCGGCGCCGGCATGGTGGTGGCGGGCAAGGCAACAACGCTTGCCGACGGCATGGCGGCGGCGGCACAAGCCATCGACAGCGGCCGGGCGCTAGGCGTGCTCGACAGGCTGGTCGAGATTTCGAACGGATAGGGCCGTGGCTGACATTCTGCGCAAGATCGAGGCCTACAAGCGCGACGAGATCGCGGCGGCAAAGGCGCTGATACCGCTGGCCGAGATCAAGGCACGGGCGAAGGATGCCGCCGCGCCGCGCGGCTTTCTCGCGGCGCTCGAGGCGAAGCGCAGATCGGGCAACTTTGCCCTGATAGCCGAGATCAAGAAGGCGAGCCCTTCCAAAGGGTTGATCCGTGCCGATTTCGACCCACCGACGCTGGCGCAGGCCTATGAAAAAGGCGGCGCCGCCTGTCTTTCGGTGCTGACCGATGCGCCGTCCTTCCAGGGCGCGCCGGAATTTCTAACAAACGCCCGCAAGGCGGTGTCGCTGCCCGCGCTGCGCAAGGATTTCCTGTTCGATCCCTACCAGGTCTACGAGGCGCGCGCCTGGGGCGCCGACGCCATCCTGATCATCATGGCCAGCGTCGACGATGCCTTGGCGAGCGAATTGGAAGCGACCGCATTCGAGCTCGGGATGGATGCGCTGATCGAGGTGCATGACGAAGCCGAGACCGAGCGCGCGCTAAAACTGTCGTCGCGGCTGATCGGCATCAACAACCGCAATCTGAGGACGTTCGAGACCAGTCTTGAAACCTCCGAGCGGCTGGCATCCATGGTGCCGGGCGGCCGCTTGCTGGTCAGCGAGAGCGGCATTTTCACCCACGACGACTGCCTCAGGATGCAAAAGGCCGCCATCGAAACCTTCCTTGTCGGCGAGAGCCTGATGCGGCAACAGGATGTGGCGGCGGCAACGCGCCTGCTTCTGACGGGCAAGACGCCGGCAGAGGCCGTCTGAGGATGCCAGCGGCCCTCACCCATCTCGGCGCCAAGGGCGAGGCCAACATGGTCGATGTCGGCGACAAGGCGGAGACGACGCGCACGGCAGTCGCCGAGGGCTTTGTCTCGATGCGGCCTGAAACCCTGAAGATGATCCTCGACGGCGACGCCAAGAAGGGCGACGTGCTGGGCACAGCGCGCATCGCCGGCATCATGGCAGCCAAGAAGACGCATGAGCTGATCCCGCTCTGCCATCCTCTGCTGTTGACCAAGGTGTCGGTCGACATCGAGCCGGACGCGGCGCTGCCCGGCCTCAGGGTCACCGCGCTCGCCCGCGTCACCGGCAAGACCGGGGTCGAAATGGAAGCGCTGACCGCGGCCTCGGTGGCATGCCTGACTATCTACGACATGGCCAAGGCGGCCGATCGCGCCATGGTGATTTCCGGCATAAGGCTGGTGGAGAAGACCGGCGGCAAGTCCGGCGACTACAAGGCGGGCGCCTGATGGCGCTGGTTCCGGTGGCCGAGGCGCTGGAGCGCCTGCTGGAAGGCGCTGCGGCGCTGCCGGGTGAAAGCATCGCCCTGGCGGATGCGGCCGGCCGGGTGCTGGCGGAACCTGTCGTGGCGCTGCGCACCCAGCCGCCCTTCAACGCGTCCGCCATGGACGGCTATGCCGCGCGGGCACAGGATGTGGCATCCGCCCCGGCGCGGCTTTCGGTGATCGGCATGGCGCCCGCAGGACGCGGCTTTGACGGCACGGTCGGCAAGGCTGAGGCCGTGCGCATCTTCACGGGCGCGCCGCTGCCTGAAGGCGTCGACACCATCGTCATCCAGGAGAATGTCCGCGACCTTGGCAATGGCCATATCGAGGTCACCGAGCCGACCGCAAAAGACCGTAACATCCGCCGCCGTGGTCTGGATTTTGCACAAGGCGACGTCCTGCTGGAAAAAGGCCGCGAGCTCGATCCGGCAGCACTCTCGCTGGCGGCATCGGCCAATCACCCGACCCTGAACGTGGTGCAACGGCCGCTGGTGGCCATCATCGCAACCGGCGACGAGTTGCTGCCGCCGGGCAGTGCGCTTGGCCCCGACCAGATCATCTCGTCCAACGCCTATGGCGTCGCGGCAGCCGCGCAGTCGGTCGGCGCGCGCGCGCTCGATCTCGGTATCGCGGCCGACCGCAAGGAAGCGATCGCAGCACTGGTGAAAAAGGCTGTCGCGGCAAAGGCGGACGTCATCGTCACGCTCGGCGGCGCTTCGGTCGGCGACCACGACCTCGTGCATGACGTGCTGACCGGCGAAGGCATGAAGCTCGATTTCTGGAAGCTCGCAATGCGCCCGGGCAAGCCGCTGATGTTCGGGCGTCTCGGCGACATCAGGTGCATCGGCCTGCCCGGTAATCCCGTGGCGAGCCTGGTCTGTTCGCAGCTGTTTTTGAAGCCGCTTTTGGCGCAGCTCGGCGGCCGCACGTACCGGCAGGACATCCGCCCGGCGCAGCTTGGCGCCGCGATGCCGGCCAATGATCTGAGGCAAGACTATGTGCGCGCCGTGGTGAGCGAAGAAACCGGCGCACGGGTGGCGACGCCGTTCGGCATCCAGGATTCCTCGATGCTGAGAATGCTGGCCGACGCAAACGGCTTGATCGTGCGCGAGCCCTTCGCTCCGGCCGCCGCCGCGGGTGCCGCCTGCAGCGTCCTGATGTTACGCTGAACAAAACGTCAACACATTCATTAAACTTTAAAAGGTTGCGGAACACAACTGGAACAGATAGTGTTTGTTCTGGGTTTGTTTTTTCCGATTCTGGTTTCAGAACCCGTGGGAGCCGCGATGCTGACGCGCAAACAACATGAACTTCTGATGTTCATCCATGAACGCCTGAAGGAGAGCGGAATCCCGCCGTCTTTCGACGAGATGAAGGAGGCGCTCGACCTCGCGTCCAAGTCCGGCATTCACCGCCTGATCACGGCGCTTGAGGAGCGCGGCTTCATTCGCCGGCTGCCGAACAGGGCGCGTGCACTGGAAGTGCTGCGGCTGCCCGACTCGATCGCACCCGGCCTCAATGCGGCGAAGAAGTTCTCGCCGAGCATCATCCAGGGCAGCCTCGGTCAAGGCGGTCAGGGGCAAGGCGGTCTCGGCCGCCAGATCAAGCCGGCCTCCTCGTCTCGTTCGATGTCGGCCGGCAATGACGACGCCGTTTCTGCGGTGTCGATCCCGGTGATGGGCCGCATCGCCGCCGGTGTGCCGATCGACGCCATCCAGCACCAGACGCATTCGATCTCGGTGCCGCCGGACATGATCATGGGCGGCGAACACTACGCACTTGAGGTCAAGGGTGACTCGATGATTGAGGCCGGCATTTTCGACGGCGACACGGTCATCATCCGCAATGCCGATACGGCGAGCCCTGGCGAGATCGTGGTGGCGCTGGTCGATGAAGAGGAAGCGACGTTGAAGCGCTTCCGCCGCAAGGGCGCCTCGATCGCGCTGGAAGCCGCCAACCCGGCCTACGAAACCCGCATCTTCGGGCCGGACAGGGTCAAGGTGCAGGGCAAGCTGGTCGGCCTGATCCGGCGCTACTGAGGCGGCTTACTTTTCGCGCTGCTGGTAAGGCGGCAGACCGCGTGCTTCGCGTGAGAAGCGGCGTTGCTCGTGCCAGGGACGATAGGGTTTGTCGACGGCGAAACGGATCATTGGCGCTGTCGCGGCCGATTGTGGGTCGAAGAAGACGGCGGCACTGCCATCGCGGGCAAGTTGCTTCTTGGTCACGACCAGCACCAGCGGGTCGCGGCACGGATTGTAGGCAGTGGCGTCGTCGATGACGATCAGGCTCGCGAAAGCGCAGGCTGGCCGCGCTGTGTTGCGGTCTTTTGCCAGCGCGATGATGGCTCCGGTCAGGTGCCGGGCAATGCAGAGATTGCCTGTGCAATAGAAAGGCGAGCCTGGCGGCAGGTCGAGCGGGTCTAGATCGAACCGCGTGTCCGTTGCCTCGAAAATCTCAGGCGGGATTATGGTTTCGGCCCTCAGCGCGCGTTTCCAGTTGTCTGTGGTGAATTCGTTGGAGCGTTCGCGATTGAGGGCGAGCTCGCCGCCTCCGATCGGCACGGCCACCAGGTGCGCATCCTCGGAGATGAGCACATCGGGCGTGCGCACCTGTGGCACAGTCAACAGGCCGGCCAGCGCAAAAGGCACGGCCGCCAGCCTCAGCCAGGTGGTGGCCATGGTGGCGATGACGAGCGCGACCGCCACCAGCAGCACCGAGCGGATAGAGATCAGGCCGACGGCATCGACCGGCGAACGTTCGGAAATCCAGGCGCAGATGGCGATCATCGCCGCCAGGCCCTTGCCCATCAAATAAAGGAACGGTCCATCGGCGCCGAACGGCATGGCCAGCGCGCTGAGCACGGCGAAGGGCATGACGATCAACGACACAATCGGCATCACGGCCAGATTTGCGAGCAGGCTGAGTGGCGACACGCGCTGAAAATGCCAGATGGCAAACAGCAAAGTGGCGCTGCCCGCGATGATCGATGTCATGGCGAGGCCGCCCATGGCCAGCAGGAATTTTCGCGACAGAAAGCCGACGAACGAGCGCCTTGCGGGCGGCGTTCTCACCTTGTCGGCGCGGTAGTCGGCCCAGCCGGCATAGGCGCCGACAAGGGCGGCGGTGGCGGCAAACGACATCTGGAAACTCGGGCCGACAACCTCATGCGGCGACACCAGGATGACGGCGATGGCCGAGATCGCCAGATTGCGCATGGTCAGCGCTGCGCGATCAAACAGCACCGCGACAAGCATGACCGCCAGCATAATGAAGCTGCGCTCGGCGGCAACCACGATGCCTGAAATGACGAGATAGGCGGCGATGGAAACAAGCGCCGCGGCGGCGGCATATTTCTTGACAGGCCGGCGCGAGGAGAAATCGGGAAACAGCGCGAAGGCGCCGCGCAACAATGCCATGATGGTGCCGGCGACCAGCGCCATGTGCAGGCCGGAAATGGAGATGATGTGGTAGATGCCAGTGCGCCGCATAGCCTCGTTGACCTCGTCCGGAATGCCGGCGCGAACGCCGACAATGAGCGCCGCGGCAATCTCGCCTTCGGCGCCGCCGATCTTGCCCCTGATATGGTCGGCAATGTTTTCGCGCGCATTCTCGATTGCCGAAGAGAGCCGTGCGGTCAGCGGCGGCGGGCCCTGCGAAGCAATGGTTTTCGGATTGCCGAGAAAGAAGCCGCTGCCGCCGATCCCGGCGAAATAGCTGTCGAAGGAGAAATCGTAGCTCTCCGGTCGCACCGGACCCGTCGGCGGCAACAGTCTGGCATAGCCGGTGATGAGGGAGCCGGCGGTCATATCGGCCGGAATCCCACGCGCCGAGAGCCTGACCCGCTCCGGCGCGTAGTGCAGCTTTGGGTGAGCGGTGGAAACAATGTCGAGCGTCAGCCTGACGCGGCCGTTTTCCATCTCCTCAAGGCTGACGACGCGTCCGGTCAGCCGTGTCTGGATCTCGGAGCCCAGCATTTGCGTTCCGGCGCGCCAGGTCTCGACCTTGGCGGCGACCACCCCAAGCGCGCACAGCATCGCGGCCACGCAGAGCAGATGCGTCTTCGGCCAGGACCGCGCGACGGCTGCGCAACAGGCCATGAGCAGCACAATCGCGATTGGTTGGGCAAAGCCCGGCTCGCTGGCCAGCGAGAAATAAATGATGACGCCGGCCGCCAGGAAAACCGGCACCAGCAGGAAAGCGACGCCGCGGTCGAGTTCGGTGCCGGCAGCCACGGCAACGCTGCGACGGATTGCTGGCCATGTCGAACGGCGCAGCAGCCTACGCAAACGGATGGCGGATCCGGGCACGGCGACCGGCACCGACGCAGTGTCATCCGGAGACAAAGGCCGGAGGCCAGGCCGCGTCTCGGGCAGCGCGACGGGCATCGGCTCGGCATAGGGACTGTCGGCAAACAGGGAGCGTTCGTTGACGCTTGTCGCAGCGCCCTCGCCTTGATCCTCGCCCCGGCCACGTCCAGCCATCGGGTCTGCCCCTTGCGCCCCAGACCCCCTATGCTACATGAACGCGCAAAGCGCGAAAGTCCGCGCGATCACGCCCCCCGTTTTCTAGCCTTGCCCGAGAATTGCAATGTCCAACAAAATTGCCATGTCCAACAGGGTGGTCACCCGTTTTGCCCCCTCGCCCACCGGCTACCTGCATATCGGTGGCGCGCGCACGGCGCTGTTCAACTGGCTGTATGCCAAGCACACCGACGGCACGATGCTGCTGCGCATCGAGGACACCGACCGCGAGCGTTCCACGGAAGCGGCAACCCAGGCCATTCTCGATGGGTTGACCTGGCTCGGCCTGTCCTGGGACGGCGAGGCCGTCTCGCAGTTCGAGCGTGCGCCGCGCCACCGCGAGGTGGCGGAGGAGTTGGTGCGCCTGGGCAAGGCCTATTACGCCTACGAAACACCGGCCGAGCTCGAGGCGATGCGCGAGGCGGCGCGCGCCAAGAGCCTGCCGCCGCGCTATAATGGTGCGTGGCGCGACCGCGACCCCTCCGAGGCGCCCGCCGGAGTCAAAGGCGCCATCCGCATCAAGGCGCCGACCGAGGGCGAGACCGTGGTGCATGACCGCGTGCAGGGCGAGGTGCGCTTCCCCAACAAGGATCTCGACGATTTCATTATCCTGCGCTCGGATGGTGTCCCGACCTACATGCATGCCGTCGTCGTCGATGACCACGACATGGGCGTCACCCACATCATTCGTGGCGACGACCATCTGACCAACGCCGCGCGACAAACGGTAATCTACAACGCCATGGGCTGGGAGGTGCCGTCCATGTCGCACATCCCGCTGATCCATGGCGCCGACGGCGCCAAGCTGTCGAAGCGGCATGGCGCGCTCGGCGTCGAGGCCTACCGCGCCATGGGTTATCTGCCCGAGGCGCTGCTCAATTATCTCGCCCGCCTCGGCTGGAGCCATGGCGACGACGAGGTGATGTCGATCAAGGACATGATCTCATGGTTCGACATCGGCGACGTCAACAAGGGTGCGGCGCGCTTCGACTTCGCCAAGCTCGACGCGCTGAACGGCGTGCACATGCGCAAGATGGATGACAAGGCGCTGCTCGACATCTTCGTCGCCACTCTACCCTATCTCGAAGGCGGCCCGGCGCTCGCCGCCCGCCTCGACGACACCAGGAAGGCGCAGCTGCTGGCCGCGCTGCCTGGCCTGAAGGAGCGCGCCAAGACACTGGTCGAGCTGGCCGACGGCGCCGGCTTCCTGTTCGTCGAGCGGCCGCTGCCGATCGACGAGAAGGCGGCAGCCCTGCTTAATGCCGACGCGCGGGCGATCCTGCGTGGCGCACACGCGGCATTGCAGACAGTTTCTGGCGAGTGGACGGCCGCTGCGGCGGAAGCCGCGGTGCGCGAGTTCGCGACGGCTGGCGGCCACAAGCTCGGCGCCGTGGCCCAGCCACTGAGAGCAGCCCTTACCGGCCGCAGCACCTCGCCCGGCGTTTTCGACGTGCTTGCCGTGCTCGGCCGTGAGGAAAGCTTGGCGCGGATTGCGGATCAAATCGATTAGGAGCGAACTGGCCCAAGAAGATTGGCATTGAAAGGCGCGTTTCGCAGTGCAACATTAGGCCCTGGCCCAATCTGGCACGCACCTCCTAAAATGCGGTGGCGAGTTCGCGCATTCCGGTGATTTCGACGTGTCGTTAGCAGGAATTGCCTTGCCGGCATGAGGAACATGAAGGAGTTTGAGAATGAGCGAAGCTGCGACAAAACTGGAAACCGGCAGCAAGACGACGCACCCGTCGACTGCCACGCTTGAACTGGCCGGCAAGACGCACGAATTCAAGGTGCGAAGCGGCTCGGTCGGGCCTGACGTCATCGACATCGGTGCGCTCTACAACACCACCGGCGCCTTTACCTACGACCCTGGCTTCACCTCGACGGCGAGCTGCGAGTCGGCGATCACCTTCATCGACGGCGATGCCGGCATCCTGCTGCACCGCGGCTATCCGATCGACCAGCTGGCCGAGCATGGCGACTTCCTCGAAGTCTGCTACCTGCTGCTCTACGGTGAACTGCCGACCAAGGCGCAGAAGGACGATTTCGACTACCGGGTGACGCGCCACACCATGGTGCATGAGCAGATGTCGCGCTTCTTCACCGGCTTCCGCCGCGACGCGCACCCAATGGCTGTGATGTGCGGCGTGGTCGGCGCGCTGTCGGCCTTCTATCACGACTCCACCGACATTTCGGACCCGTATCAGCGCATGGTCGCCTCGATGCGGCTGATCGCCAAGATGCCGACGATCGCGGCCATGGCCTACAAATACCATATCGGCCAGCCCTTCATTTACCCGAAGAACGAGCTGAACTTCGCCGCCAACTTCCTGCATATGTGCTTTGCCGTGCCGTGCGAGGAATACAAGATCAACCCGGTGCTGGCGCGCGCCATGGAGCGTATCTTCATCCTGCATGCCGACCACGAGCAGAACGCCTCGACCTCGACGGTGCGTCTTGCCGGCTCGTCTGGCGCCAATCCGTTCGCCTGCATCGCCGCCGGCATCGCGTGCCTGTGGGGCCCTGCGCATGGCGGCGCCAACGAGGCCGCGCTCAACATGCTGGGCGAGATCGGCCATGTCGACCACATCCCGGAATTCATCGCCCGCGCCAAGGACAAGAACGATCCGTTCCGGCTGATGGGCTTTGGCCACCGCGTCTACAAGAACTACGATCCTCGCGCGAAAATCATGCAGAAGACGGCGCATGAAGTGCTGGGCGAGCTCGGCATCAAGGACGATCCGCTGCTCGACATCGCCATGGAGCTGGAAAAGATCGCGCTGACCGATTCCTACTTCATCGAGAAGAAGCTCTATCCGAACGTCGACTTCTATTCCGGCATCACGCTGAAGGCGCTGGGCTTCCCCACCACCATGTTCACCGTGCTGTTCGCGGTCGCCCGCACCGTCGGCTGGATCGCGCAGTGGAAGGAAATGATCGAGGATCCGCACCAGAAGATCGGCCGCCCGCGCCAGCTCTACACCGGCGCGCCGGAACGCGACTACGTGCCGATCGCAAAGCGGTAATCGAAGCCGCATGCGGCTTCGCCATGACACTGCAAAAAGCGCCCGCAAGGGCGCTTTTTAGTTGGAGTGACGAAGCTTGATGTGGCGAAGAACGACTTCCGCCGCGATATCGCCGGAGGGCTTGTCAGTGGCCATGCGCCTGGCAACCTCGGCAAAACCGTCCTTTTGCCAGGTGCGGTAGGCAGTGTCTGAAAACAGAGCCTCGAGCTGCCGCGCCAGATAGCGCGGCCGCACATATTGGTTGTAGTGCTCCGGCACGATCGCCTGGTCGGCGATCAGATTGGGCAATGCGGCGCTCCACACCGTGACCAGCCCCTGGACCATGCGCATCACCGGATCGAGCCGGTAGCATGAGATCATCGGCACACCAGACAGCACCAGTTCGAGCGATACCGTTCCCGAAGCAATCAGCGCCGCATCGGCCTTGCCGAAGGCCTGCCATTTGCGCTCGGCATCGAGGATGATCTCAGGCTTCTCATCCCAGCGTGCGACCGATGTTTTGACCAGGTCGGCGACATGCGGCACCGTGGGCAACAGCAGGCGCAAGCGGTGTCCGCGCGCGCGCAGCGCCGAGATCGTCTGGCCGAAGGGATCGATAAGCCGGCTTACCTCGCCGCGCCGCGATCCGGGCAGCACAAGCAATGTCTTGACGCGGTCCCCTGAGAGATCGCGCGGCTGGCCTTGCGCCCTTGCCGCGCTGAGCACACCCGGATCATGCGTGAGGCGGTGTCCGACATAGGTGCCGGGCGGGCCGCCGAGCCGGCTGAGCTCCTTCACCTCGAAAGGAAGGATGCACAGTATGTGATCGACATAGGGCTTCATCGCCACCGCCCTGCCCGGCCGCCATGCCCAGACACTCGGGCAGACATAATGGACGATCGGGATGGAAGGATCGGCAGCGCGGACCTTTTTGGCCACGCGCAAAGAGAAGTCAGGGCTGTCGATGGTGACGAGACAGTCAGGTTTCTCAGCAGCGACCGCACTTGCCGTCTGGCCGATGCGCCGCATCAGGCGCGGCAGGTCGCGTAGAATGGCGCTGAGCCCCATCAGCGCGATCTCGGCCCCGTCGAACAGCGGCACCAGCCCGAGCGCCTGCAGATGCCGCCCGCCAATGCCGACCAGCCTGATATCGCGCCCAGTCATGCGCTTTAGCGACTGCACGATGTCGGCGCCCAACAAGTCACCGGACTCTTCGCCGGCGACGATGGCGATTTTCAGCGGTCTCTCAGTTGCCATGGCCAGGCTCCATGGCCGGCAGGCCATACACGAACAGCCCAAGCGCGTTGGCGCGCGCGACAACGACGGGACCTTCGAGGATCAGCGAACGGCCGGCCTCGACGGCAATGCCGGCAAGCCCAGCGGCGTGTGCTACCTCGACCGTCTGCGGGCCAATGGACGGCAGATCGGCGCGCAGTTCCTGGCCGGGTTTGGCGCATTTGACCAGGACACCGCGCGTCTTGCCGGCGAGCCTGCCATGGCCGCGCAGCTGCTGCGTCCGCTCGAGCAGTCCGTGAGTGCCCTCGACGCCTTCCAGGGCAATAGTGCGACCACCGATGGCGATGGCCGCCTGACCAATGTCGAGCGCGCCGATGGCCTTTGCCGCCGCATGCGCCGCTTCGATATCGCGCCAGTCAGACTTTCGCGGCACTGCCTTGGTCAGCGGCCCTTCAGCCGCGACAAGCCGGGGCACGACCTCATGCGCGCCGACAACCTTGACGCCGCGCGCCTCCAGGCCGCGGGTCAATATCTTCAACAGGCCGTCATCGCCGCGCGCAAGCGCCATGGCGACCGAGGGTATCAGCGCCAGCAGCCCAAGGCTCGGGCGCATGTCGACGAGCCGCGGCCTGCGCCTGATCTCGCCGGCAAGCACAAGGTGGGTGATCCGTCGTCGCCTCAGCAACGCAACCAGCGAGCCAATGTCTTCCAGGGCGAGGCTTTCATGCTCATAGACGGTGAGCTCGGACTGACGGTCGGCCTGGCCTTCGACCAGGATAATGACCGGCGGATGTCCGGCCTCTGCCAGGCCGGCGGCAACTTCGACCGGCAGGCTGCCGCCGCCGGCAATGATGCCGACCCTGGCGTCCGGCGCGAGATCGAGGCCCGTTGAGCTGGCCTCAGTCTTCGTCATCGGCATCGTCGCCGGCGCCACCTTTAAGCGACGGGACGGCATAGTGCCGCTTGCCGCGACTGGCGATGAAATCGATGATTTTCATGGCTGTCGGCGACGAGGCGAACTCGGCCTTGGCGAATTCGATGTTTTCGCCGACGGTGCGGGAGCGGTCGAAGATCATCTTGTAAGTCTTGCGCAGCACTTGGATTTCGGCGCGCGACAGGCCTGAGCGCTTCAGGCCGATGATGTTGAGGCCGCGCAGGCTGGCGCGGTTGCCGACGGCAATGGCGTAGGGGATGACATCGCCGACAATCGCCGAGCAGCCGCCGAGAAAGGCGTTGTCGCCGATACGTACAAACTGATGAACGGCCGTCAGGCCGCCGATATAGACATTGTTGCCGACCTCGCAATGGCCGCCCAGCGTGGCCCCATTGGCGAAGGTAGCGTTGTTGCCGACGACGCAGTCATGGGCAATGTGGGCATAGGCAAGGAAATTGCCATTGTCGCCGACGGTCGTCTCGCCACGGCTGGAATCGGTGCCGAGATGCATGGTCACGCCTTCGCGGATCGTGCAGTTCTGGCCGATAACCAATGTCGTGCGGCCACCCTTGTGCTTGGTGTTTTGTGGCGGCCCGCCCAGTATCGCCATCGGATAGACCTTGGTCCCTGCGCCGATGGTGGTCGCACCCAGCACCGAAACATGGCTGACCAGTTCGACGCGGTCACCGATCACGGCGTCAGCGCCGACAAAGCAGAAAGGTCCGATAGAGGCGCCTTCGCCGATTTGGGCACCAGCCTCGATAACGGCCGAGGGATGGATAGAAGTCTGTATTTTCATGAGCATGTCGAACCGTCAGCCGGTAACCATCATTGCCGAGATCTCGGCTTCGGCGGCCTTTGCGCCTTCCACCATGGCCTCGCAGGCGAATTTGAGCAGGTTGCCGCGCATCTTGATTTTCTTGACGTGGATCTTCAACTGGTCGCCCGGAACGACCGGTTTGCGGAATTTCGCGTTGTCGATGGTCAGGAAATAGACCAGTGACGGCTTTTCCGTGTTGAGGCTGCGAATGCAGATCGCGCCGGCCGTCTGTGCCATGGCCTCGACGATCAGCACACCCGGCATCACCGGCTGGTCCGGGAAATGGCCCTGGAAATGCGGCTCATTGATGGTCACGTTCTTGATGCCGATGGCTGAGTTGTTGCCATCGATCTCGACAATTCGATCGATCATCAGGAAGGGATAGCGATGCGGCAAAAGCTTCATCAACCCCAATATATCGACCGCTTCGAGCGTCCCCGGCACCATCTCAGCTACTTCCCCCCTCGCCCTGCTTGCGCGTCCTGGCGAGCTTGCGCAGCATGGCGATCTCGCGCATGGCTTCCGCCATCGGCTGCGCCGGATAGCCTCCCCAGATCTCGCCCGCCGGCACGTTGCTCATGAACCCGCTTCTCGCCGCAAGCTTGGCCCCCGATCCTATGGTCAAATGATCGGCAAGGCCAACGCCGCCGCCCATGGTGACACCATCGCCGACGACGACGGAGCCGGAGATACCCGAAAGCCCTGCTATAATGCAATTGCGGCCGATGCGAACGTTATGGGCGATCTGCACCAGATTGTCGATCTTGGTGCCCTGGCCGATGATTGTATCCGACATGGCGCCGCGATCGACTGTCGTGTTCGAGCCGATTTCAACATCGTCCTGGATGATGACGCGGCCGATCTGCGGCACACGCTCAGGCCCTTTGGCACCGCCGACGAAGCCAAACCCGTCCTGGCCGATGCGGGCGCCACCGTGGATGATGACGCGGTTGCCGATCAGGGCATACTGGACGCTCACGCCTGGACCAATATAGCCATCGCGGCCGATCTGGCAGGAAGGGCCGATAACGGCGTGGGGCGCAATGACCGTTCCGCTGCCGATGGAAGCGCGTGGGCCGATCACCGCTCCGGCTTCGATGATGGCACCGGCCTCAATGTGCGCGGAGGCATCGACATGAGCCTGCGGGGAGACCCCGGTTTCGCTGGTCATCGGTCCAGGTGTGGCCGCCATCGGGAACAGCAGCCGGCCGACCATGGCGAAAGCTTGTTGCGGTCGAGGATGGACCAGAACCGCGATACCGGCCGGCGCCTTGGTGGCAAATTCGGCCGGACACAGCACGGCCGCCGCCTTCAGCGACTGCATCAGCGCGAAATTTCGCTTGCCGTCGACGAAGACGAGCGCACCCTCGCCGCCTTCACTGGCTGGCGCCAGGGCGTCGATCGATATGTGGGCAAGGTCGGAATCGACTAGCGCCGCGCCGGTCAGATTCGCGACTTCGCCGGCCGTATACCGGCGTGATGGCGCGAAGAACACCGGATCGGTCATTCCAGAAGCAATATCCAGCTAGGTCGGATCAGTTTCTTCCGGACCCTAACGGCCCGGAAGCATCGTTACCCGAACGTCAGAAGCGGCTCGACATGCCGAAGTTGAATTCCTGCACGTCGTCGGTCGACTCTTTCTTGACCGGGATCGCGTAGTCGATGCGGATCGGGCCGAAAGGCGACGACCACAACAAACCGACACCAACCGAGGCGCGCAGCTTCATGTCAGTTGAGGTTTGGGTGACACCAGTGGTGTCAATCGCACTGCCATACAGTGTGGCGGCATCTGCAAACACTGCGCCACGCAGGCCGAAGCTTTCCGGAATGACCGGTACCGGGAACTGGGCTTCCGCCGACGCATTGAAATAGGTGGTGCCGCCGAGATGGTCACCCGTATTGACGTCCGCAGGGCCAATGCCACCATACTCGAAACCGCGGATCATGCGGTCGCTGCTCTGGAACTGATCGAAGATACGCAGGCCGTTATCGCCATAGCCCGCAATATGGCCAGCGCCGCCTGAGATCAGGCCGACCAGATCCAACTGTTCGGACAAGGTTTGGTAGACAGTGCCACGACCGGTAACCTTGACGAATTTAGCATCACCACCAAGGCCAGCCACTTCCACCGTCGTGGTGGCGTAGATACCTTCATGCGGGCTCTTCATGTCGTCGATGGTGTTGTAGACCAGCCCAAGGCTAACCGATGACTTGATCCACGGGCTTTCGTCAATTCCCTCGACGATCGCAGGAGATATGTCGCAGTCGGCGTCGGGAACGCCATCGTGAGGCGTGTCATCGCAACCGTCGTCGAGCTTGTACTTCTCCTGGGCGATATTGTACGCCAGCTGGGTCGAGATATTGTCGGTGATCGGCAAACCGAACCGAACTGTCGCGCCCAGCGTCTCGCTGTCGTATTTGCTGAAATTCCGGGTCTGCTGGAAGATATCGAAGCCAGCTGCGATACGGCGTCCGAGGAAATAGGGCTCGGTGAAGGAGAGGCTGTAGTCGCGCGAGTTCTTGCCGCCACCGGCCGAGACCTTGATGTACTGGCCGCGACCGAGGAAGTTGCGCTCCGCGATCGAACCTTCGACGGACGGACCTGCAGTCTCGCCACCGGTCGAATAGCCGGCGCCGACCGAGAACTCGCCGGTCGACTTCTCGACCACGTCGACCACCAGCACGACCTGATCAGGCTCGGAACCGGGAACAGTCGAGATGTCGACTTTCTCAAAATAATCCAGCGCTTCCAGCCGCTTCTTCGCGCGCTGGATCAAAACCTGGTTGAAGGCGTCACCTTCGCTGACGTCGAACTCGCGGCGAATGACATAGTCGCGCGTGCGATCGTTGCCGCGGATTTCGATGCGCTCGATATAGGCCTTGGTGCCCTGGTCGATCGTATAGACGACCGAAATGGTGTGGTTTTCGAAGTTGCGATCGCCGCGCGGCGTGACCTGGGCGAAGGCATAGCCTGAACCCGCGACCTTCTCGGTCAGCGCGATGATCGTGTCCTCGACATCCTTGGCGTTGTAGACGTCGCCCTTGCGGGTCTGGACCACCGATTCCAGCGACTTCGAATCGACTTCCGGAATGGTGCTCTCGACGCTGACATCGCCGAACGTGTAGCGATCGCCTTCCTGCACGGTGATGGTAACGGTGTACTGGTTGGTCGTGTCGTCGAGTTCGCCGACTGCGGAGACCACCTGGAAGTCGGCATAGCCGTGATTGTAGTAGAAGCGACGCAGCGTCTCCTGGTCGGCGCGCAGCTTGTCCTCGTCATAGACGTCATCACGCAGCACGAAGGACAGGAAGCTCGAGCGCTTGGTGGCGATGACGTCGGACAGGCGGCGGCTCGAATAGGCGCTGTTGCCGACAAAATTGACTGCGGCGATCTTGGTGCGGCCGCCTTCGTTGATGTTGAAGACCACGTTCACACGGTTGTCGCCGAGATCCATGATCTGCGTCGTCACGGCGGCATCGTCACGGCCGATGCGCCTGTAGGCGGCCTTTACCGCCTCGACGTCGGAATCGAGCGTTGCCTGCGAGAAGGTGCTGCGCGGCTTCAACTGCACCGCAATTGCCAGCGCGTTGTCCTTGAGCTTCTTGTTGCCCTGGAACAGGACCTGGTTGACCACCTGATATTCAGACACCTTGACGACCAGCGCCGAGCCGACCTGGTTGATCTGGACGTCCGAGAACAGCCCGGTGCCGAACAGCGCCTTGACCGCATCGTCGATATCGGCGCTGGAAAACGCCTTGCCGGGCTTGATCGAGATGTAATTGCGGATGGTGTCGGCGTCGACACGCTGGTTACCGCTGACCTCGACTCTCGAGACAACGGCCGCCTGCGCAGCAGATGTGGCAACGAACTGCACGGCGAGCGCGCCTGGCACAACCAGAGCGGCGGACATAGCCACCGCGGACGCGGCGCTCAAAAACTTGGATGCTGCCTTCATCGGGCTTTTGTACCTTTTCTCGAAGTCCCCACGGCGAGAAAACCGGACGTGCGGTAATTTCCCCTACCGTATTAACCGGATTTTCCCTACACGCAAGGCTTCTGGTTAATTTGTAATTACTTAACCCTGATGCGTGGCTTTCGCGTCACGCATACCCCCGTGCATGGTAAACGGCGTCTCAACATTGCCGGTGCCGAAGCCGAATTTCTTCATGATTTCAGCACCCAAACAGATCATTCCAGAAAACGAAGCCCATAAATCCCAGCACCAGAAAGAGGCCGGCCCGGTACCCCATTTCCATCATCCGCTCCGATACCGGACGTCGAAAAACGGCTTCGATGGCGTAGAACAGGAGATGGCCGCCGTCGAGGGGGGGAATCGGCAAAAGGTTCAGAATTCCGATCCCGACTGACAGCAATGCAACAAGTTGCACCAGCCATTCGAAGCCGAGTTTGGCCGCCTGGCCCGACATCTTGGCGATCTTGATCGGACCGCCCAGCTGGCATTTGTCCTCGCGGCCGACAACGAAACGTTGCAGGAAATTGCCAGTGCCCTGAATGGCCTGCCCCGTCTGCTCTACCGCCGCTCCGAGCGCGCCAATCGGACTGTAGGTGATCACTCTCGGCTGACCGAGCTCCTTGTTGTTGACGACGCCGATGACGGCCACCTTGGTTTTGTTGCCCAGCGCGTCCTGCTGTTCCATCAACTCCGGCGTCGCGGTGACGGTGATCTCCTTGCCATCGCGCAGCATCGTAAAGGTGAGCGAGTCGCCGGCGCGACCCTGCACAAGGCGCTGGACGTCGGCGAAGGTCTCAACCTTGCTGCCGTTGACGGCGACGAATCGATCGCCGGGCAAAATGCCGGCCTTTTCCGCCGGGCTATCGGCGGTGACTTGAGCCACCATCGGCTCCAGCACCGGGCGGCCATAGAGAGAAAACATCACGGTGAAGACGGCGATGGTCAAAAGGAAGTTGAACAGCGGCCCGGCAACCACCGTGGCCGCGCGCTTCCAGATCGGCCGTGTGTGGAAGGCAACTTCGCGTTCGGCATCGGTCAGTTTCTCCAGCTCTTCCGTGCCGGGCTGGCTCGATGTGGCGCTCATGTCGCCGACGAATTTGACATAGCCGCCAAGCGGTATTGCGCAAAGCTTCCAGCGCGTTCCGTGGCTGTCGTTGAAGCCGAAAAGCTCGGGGCCGAAGCCGATCGAGAAGGCTTTTACGCCGATGCCGCACCAGCGGCCGACGAGGTAGTGGCCCATTTCGTGAACGAAGACGACGACGGTCAGCACGAACAGAAACGGCACCAGCGTGCCGAGGACAAAGCCTTGCGTGCTGAAAAACGCGTGAAGTATCTCGTTCAAGTCGTGCCCTCAAATTCACCCACGGCGAAAAGGTGACGCCGCGACTGTGACATCAATCCAGGCGAATCCGTGGCACGCGCCATTTCTTCGCCGTCAAATGCCGCTCAAGCCGGAAAAAGCCCCTGCGCCGGATGATCGGCGCCCGCCGAAATCCAACCGATGACGTATAGGGCAAAAGCCGCCGCGACAAGCCCATCCACCCTGTCCATGACGCCGCCGTGCCCTGGTATCAACGCGCTGGAATCCTTGCGGCCGTGCCGGCGCTTGACCCAGGATTCGAAGAGGTCGCCAGCCTGAGCGACAATGGACAACACCAACGCGACCAAAGCGAGGACGCCAAGATTGCCGGCTCCGGCGGCGGCGGCCAGAAGCACGCCGGCGACCACGCCGCCGACAGCACCGCCAAGCGCGCCGCTCTGTGTCTTGCCGGGTGAAATCGATGGCGCAAGCTTAGGCCCGCCGACGGCGCGGCCGACGAAATACGCAAAGATGTCGGTCGCCCAGACCACGGCGAACAAAAACAGGATCGCGACCATGCCGGAACGGTCGCCGTCGCGCAATAACGCCAGCGACAGGCCGGACAGCGCTGCGTAGGCAAGGCCGGCGGCATCCCATTGCGCGGTTCCGCGCATGCGTGCGCCGACCGCCGCAACGACAACCATGGCCAGGACAAGAGACAGCAGCCATGACGCCGGCACGCCGACGATCAGGGCGCCGACGAAAACCAGAAGCAACGCCTCTGGAACGAATCCGAGGGCCGCACCGGCGGCAGGGCGCGACATGCGCGCCCATTCATAGAAGATGACTGCCGCCATGCCGGCGCAAAGCAGGCGGAACCACAGCCCGCCCAACCAGGTCAGGCCAAGTGCTATTGCGGCCAGCACCAGCGCCGAGACGATGCGAAGCTGAAGATTGTTCATCCCGCCGCCGGTCACGAGGCGGCGACATCTTGGGCGGCGAGCCCGCCGAAGCGGCGCTCGCGGCCGGCGAAGTCGCGCAGTGCGTCGGCCAGGTGTTCGCGGCTGAAATCGGGCCAATAGCAGGGCAGGAAGACCAGTTCGCTGTAGGCTGCCTGCCACAAAAGGAAGTTCGACAGCCGAAGCTCGCCGCTGGTGCGAATGACCAGCTCCGGGTCGGGAATGCCCGCGGTATCGAGGGCGCCGGCAAAAGATTCCGCCGTGATCGCCTCGCTGTCGATCTCGCCGCGCGCCACGGCGGCTGCGAGCTTGCGCGCCGTGCGCACGATCTCGTCGCGCCCGCCATAGTTGAAGGCGATGATAAGCGTCAGCGCTTCATTGCGGGCGGTCAGCGATTCGGCCTCTTCGAGCAGGCCTCTGATGTCCGGCTGCAGCCCTGCCCTGTCGCCGATGATCCTGACGCGCACGCCGCTCTGGTGCAGTTCGGCCAGATCGCGGCGGATGAACAGCTTCAACAGTCCCATCAGGTCGCTGACTTCGGATTTGGGCCGCGACCAGTTCTCCGACGAAAAGGCGTAGACGGTCAGGAAGGAAATGCCGAGACCGGGCGCAGCGCGCACCGTCTTGCGCAGCGCCTCGACGCCGGCGCGATGGCCAGCAAGCCGCGGCAAGCCGCGCGCCTTGGCCCAGCGTCCGTTTCCATCCATGATGATCGCGACATGCGCGGGCGTTGCCATGGTCTCGCTTTCGGGCCGGTGTGGGCCGACCCTAAACCTGCATGATTTCAGCTTCCTTATCGGAAAGCAGGTGATCGATGGTGCTGATCGTTTCGTCGGTCAGCTTCTGGACCTGATCGGAGCGCTTGCGCTGATCGTCCTCGCTGATATCGCCGTCCTTTTCCGCCTTCTTCAAGAAATCCATGCCGTCGCGGCGGACATGGCGCGCCGCAACGCGGGCGTTCTCGGCGTAGCCGTGCGAAATCTTGACCAGTTCCTTGCGGCGCTGCTCGTTGAGCTCGGGCAGCGGAATTCTGAGATTGGTGCCATCGACGATCGGATTGAAGCCGAGATTGGATTCTCTGATAGCGCGGTCGACGGCGCCGACCATCGACTTATCCCAGACTGAGACCGAAATCATGCGCGGCTCCGGCACCGACACGTTCGCCACCTGGTTGATCGGCATGGTGGTGCCATAGGCCTGGACCTGGATGGCGTCGAGCAGATTGCTGGAGGCGCGGCCGGTGCGCAGCGAAGCCAGGTCGTGCTTGAAGGCTGCGATCGCGCCATCCATGCGCCGCTTGAGGTCGTCGAACTCACCACTCATCTTAGTCTCCTCGACCCGTTTGACCCGGGTTCACTGCTTAGGGCCCGAATAGCCCGCTTTCGAAAACCTGATCCCCTTCCGGAGAGTATACCCCGGATCACTCGTCGGCGACGATCGTGCAACGGCCGCCGCCCCTCAGAATATCGCCGAAACCACCTTTTTCGTGGATCGAATAGACGATTATCGGGATGTTGTTTTCGCGCGCAAGTGCAATTGCGGCGGTATCCATGATCGAAAGGCCCTTGTTGATGACTTCGGCGTGGCTGATGCGCTCGAAGCGGGTCGCATTCGGATCCTTCTTGGGATCGGCGGAATAAACACCGTCGACCTGGGTGCCCTTGAACAGAGCGTCGGCGCCGATCTCGGCGGCGCGCAAGGCTGCGGCCGAATCGGTGGTGAAAAACGGATTGCCGGTACCGCCGGCGAAAATAACGACCTTGCCCTGGTTCATATAGGCGGTGGCCTGGCGCTGGGAAAAACTCTCGCACAGTTCGGGCATGGCGATCGCCGACAGCACGACGGCATCGACGCCGATCTTGTTCAGCGAGGTGCGCAGCGCCAGCGAGTTGATGACCGTGGCAAGCATGCCCATATGGTCGCCGGTGACGCGGTCGCCACCCTTGGACGCTACCGCCACACCGCGAAAAATGTTGCCGCCGCCGATCACAACGCCGACCTCGATGCCGAGCGCGCGAGCTTCGGCGATGTCGGCCGCGATGCGGTCGACGACCGAGACATCGATGCCGAAATGCTGTTCGCCCATCAACGCTTCGCCCGACGCTTTCAGCAAGACACGTCGATAGAGGGGCTTTGCCGTCATCTGGACCTCGTCATTATTGCGTGTGGCGCGCCCGGGCGGGCCGCCCTCGCACGGGCGCCGCCGCTGGCGCGATGCCGAGTTCCGATACACGAAGGGCGCCGCGATGTCACGCGGCGCCCCTCGCCAATTCCGCCCGTATCGTCGCGGCCTGTCAGTTGCTGGTGATGCTGACGGCGGCGCCTTCGACCACCAACGGCGGCGCATAGCCAGACGGCTTATCGCCGGTCACGGCGCCGCCGGTAACCCGGGCCTGAATCTCGGAACCGAAAAAGGAATAGGGGAATGGCGGCGGCGTCTTGCTGACCGTATCCAGTCGTGCGCGCAACTCGGCGGGGATCTCGAAATCCATCGCCGCCAGATTGTCCTGCAACTGCCCCAGTTTGGTGGCGCCAAGGATCACGGTGGCAATGCCCGGTTGCGTTGCCGCCCAGTTGACAGCGACCTGGGGCATGCTGCGCCCGAGCTCAGCGGCGACATTTTCGAGTTCCGCCACGATCGCCCAGTTTCGGTCGGTGAATTTCTGGAACCCCGGATGGGTGGTGTTGCGAAAGCCGTCGAGCCGGCCGGCATTGCCATCCTGCGTCGGCCGGTATTTGCCGCTTAGCAGGCCGCTGGCCAGCGGGCTCCACACCATGATGCCTGCGCCATGGCGAGTGCCGAAGGGCACGAATTCATGCTCGATCGAACGCTCGGCCAGCGAATATTCGAGCTGCAGGGCCGACACCGGCTCGTAGCCGCGCCATTCGGCGATCGTTTGCGCGCGACCCGCATACCAAGCCGGCACATCGGACAGGCCGACATGGCGAATTTTGCCGGCGCGCACGAGATCATCCAGCGTGCGCATGACCTCCTCGACCGGCGTCAGCTGATCCCAGACATGGAGGAGGTAGAGGTCGATGTAATCGGTGCCCAGCCGCCTCAGCGAGGCGTCGACGGCGCGCAAGATGTTCTTGCGCCCATTGCCGCCGGCGTTGGGATTGCCAGGGTCCGCGTTGAAGGTGAATTTGGTGGCGATCACCGCCTTGTCGCGCAAGCCGCGCTCGGCGATGAATTCGCCGAGCCAAGTCTCGCTCGTGCCGCCGGTGTAGAGATCGGCAGTGTCGAAGAAATTGCCGCCAGCGTCGACATAGGCGTCGACCATGGCGCGCGCCGTTTCCCTGTCCGCCCCCCAGCCCCATTCGGTGCCGAAGGTCATGGTCCCCAGCGCCAGCCGGCTGACGCGCAGGCCGCTGTTGCCGAGCGTGTAATAGGTCATGGTCATGATGTTTCTTCCGATGCTGATCTGAATGATGCCGACTTACTGGCCGGGGGTTGCCTTGACCCAGGGATTGCCGCGCTCATGCTTGGCGCGGAAAATGAAGCCGTCGACTTTCCAGCCGGCGCCTGAGCGGACCAGATGATGCTCGTAGGTGCCCCAGACTTCCCACAGCGGGTCGCCATTGCCTTCCATCCGGTTCCAGGCATAGCCGTTTGAGGAGACGCTGGCCGCATCCGCCTCGAGAACCACCTGGTGGTTGGTGCGCAGATGCAGGCTGGTCTTGCTGCCGCGGAGGTTGCCGGCCCAGGTGCCGATCAGATCGTCGGAGGCGATGGTGGCCGCGGGCTGTCCCGACAGGCTGCTGAAGTCGACGGTGACGCGATCGGCGAAATAGGAACGGGCAAGCTTCCAGTCCTGCGCATCGACGGCACGGTCAATGGCGTCGGCTATGCGGATGACGGCGCGTTCGTCGGCGAGCGCGCGCCAGCCGAACGGCTCGGCGCCGCCGGCATCGGCCGGCGCCAGGGCCAAGCCTGCGGCGAAGGTCATGTGTTTCAGGGCATTCATGTCTCTTCTCCTTTGTGTATCGGCCACCGCCGACCTGTTGGCGGCAATGTGGGCCGCGCAGCCGGCACCGAGAAGATTGAATTGTTCGCAAGGACTATGCGATATCATTCATGAATGGACCGCGACCTGCTCACTCATCTGCCTGTCATCGTCGCCGTCGCCCGACGTGGCGGCTTTGCGCTTGCCGCGGCCGAACTCGGCATGTCCCCATCCGCGGTCAGCCATGCCGTGCGCCTTGTCGAGGAGCGCATCGGTCAGCCGTTGTTTGCACGCACGACGCGCAGCGTTTCATTGACGGAAGCCGGCAAGGCGCTGGTGGAGACGGCGGCCCCTGCCCTTCAGGACATTGCCGAACGGATGGACCGCATCCACGCCATCAAGGGCCGACCGTCGGGTCTGCTCAGGCTCAACGTCCCCAACATCGCTATTCCGCTTGCCGTCACGCCTGTGGTCGCTGCGATGGCGGACCGTTATCCGGATGTGACTGTCGAATTGCTCACCGACCAGGGACTCATCGACATTGTCGGCGAAGGTTTCGATGCCGGCATCCGGCTGGGCGAGATGATCGCGCAAGACATGGTGACGGTCCGGCTGACGCCACCATTCAGGGCCGTCATCGTTGCCTCTCCCGCCTATGTCGGCCGGCATGGCCGCCCGCGCAGCGTGGCCGATCTCGCCAATCACAATTGCGTCGGCTACCGGCTCGTCCGCTCCGGCGCGCTCTATCGCTGGGACCTGACCGAAGACGGCAAGGATGTCGTGGTCGAGACGAAGGGCAATGTCATCGTTACGGATTCGCTCGCCGCGATCGACCTTGCGCTTGCCGGCGTCGGGCTGACCTATGTGTTCGAGCCGCTGGTGCGCGCGGAATTGGCCGCCGGCCGCCTCGTGCAGATCCTGCCGCAAACGGCGATCGAAGAGCCCGGCCTCTTCCTTTACTTCCCGCGCCGGGCTTCGATGGCGCCGAAGCTCAGGGCCTTCATCGATACCGCACAAGAAATCGGCCGAGCATCCTTGCGGACACCCGGCCGAGTTGCCTGAGCTGAGAAGCCCCTTTTTCAGGGGCTATTTCCAAGGATTATTTCTTCACCGCAGCCGCGACTTCCGCCGCGAAATCGGTCTCTTCCTTTTCGATGCCTTCGCCCAACGCAAAGCGCAGATAGGCGGAGATCTTGGCCGGAGCGCCGATTTCCTTCTCGGCATCCTTGAGCGCCTTCTCGACAGTGATGTCGGGATTGAGCACGAAGGCCTGCTTCAAGAGCACGACTTCCTCGTAGAACTTGCGCAGGCGGCCCTCGACCATCTTTTCGATAATCGCTTCCGGCTTGCCGGACTGGCGTGCCTGGTCGGAGAAGATCGCCTTTTCGCGTTCCACCGCAGCCGGATCGATCTGCTCGGCCGTCAGCGCCATTGGGTTGGTGGCGGCGACATGCATGGCGACCTGGCGGCCAAAGGCGTTGGCGGCATGCTCATTGCCCGTGGTTTCGATCGCAACCAGAACGCCGAGCTTGCCAAGGCCGTCGGCGACCGCGTTGTGGACATAGGTCGCGACCGCGCCATGCGGAACGGTCAGCTTGGCCGAGCGGCGGAAGCCCATGTTCTCGCCGATCGTGCCGACAGCGTCCTTGATGGTGTCAGCAACCGATTTGTCCGAACCCGGGTACTTTGCGGCAGCCACGGCTTCGGTCGTGCCATAGGCGAGTGCAACCTTGGCGACGTTGGCGACGATTTCCTGGAAAGCAGCATTGCGGGCGACGAAGTCGGTTTCGGAATTGACTTCGACGACAGCAGCCTCGCGCACACCATTGTCGACACCGATCAGGCCCTCTGCCGCAGTACGGCCGGCCTTCTTGTCGGCCTTGGAGATGCCCTTCTTGCGCAGCCAGTCGACGGCCTCTTCCATGTTGCCGTTGGTCTCGGTCAACGCCGCCTTGCAGTCCATCATGCCCGCGCCCGTCAAGTCGCGGAGTTCTTTGACCTGTGCAGCCGAAATGCTCATTGTCGCCTCTTTGTTTTAAATGCACCGACGCACCACCGGTACTCGGTGATGCGTCCGTTTAGCGTGCCAAAATATTAGAAAGATGAAGGCCGGGACCGGCCTCCGCTATCAGGCTTCCGGGGTCTCGGCCGCCGGGGTCGGATCCAGCGCCGGCTCGACCGGAGCTTCGACCGAGGCACCGATGTCGACGCCGAGCGCGCCCTGCTGGCGAGCGATGCCGTCGATGGCAGCCTTGGCGATCAGGTCGCAATAGAGCTGGATGGCGCGCGCCGCGTCGTCATTGCCGGGGATCGGGAAGTCGATCTTGTCCGGATCGCAGTTCGAATCGATGATGGCGACGACCGGGATGCCGAGGCGCTTGGCCTCGAGGATGGCGATCGCTTCCTTGTTGGTGTCGATGACGAACATCAGGTCGGGCGTCGAGCCCATGTCCTTGATGCCGCCCAGCGCCTTGTCGAGCTTCTCGCGCTCGCGGTCGAGGTTGAGGCGCTCCTTCTTGGTCAGGCCCTGAGCTTCGCCGGCCAGCATCTCGTCGAGCTTGCGCAGGCGTTGGATCGAGTTCGAGATCGTCTTCCAGTTGGTCAGCATGCCGCCGAGCCAACGCGAGTTGACGTAGTACTGAGCCGAACGCTGCGCCGCGTCAGCGACGATGTCCGACGCCTGGCGCTTGGTGCCGACGAACAGCACGCGGCCGCCCTTGGCGACGGTGTCCGAAACCTGCTTCAGCGCCTGGTGCAGCAAAGGCACCGTCTGCGAGAGGTCGATGATGTGGATGTTGTTGCGGGCGCCGTAGATGTAGGGCGCCATCTTCGGGTTCCAGCGGTGGGTCTGGTGGCCGAAGTGAATGCCAGCTTCCAAAAGCTGGCGCATGCTGAAATCAGGCAGTGCCATTCTTAGTTCCTTTCCGGTTAGCCTCCACGGACACAGGCATTTTTGGACTTTGTCCTCGAACGCCACCGGAGGTTTCAGCCGGATTTCTCCCGGGCAGACACCAAAGTCCGTGTGTGGAATGAGCGCGCATATAGAGGGGAAGTGCTGCAAACGCAAGCCGTATGGCACTTCACCACTCAGCGTGCGGCAATCAGCGCTCCGGTGCCGATCATGGCGCTGCCGGCGAACCGGTTCATCAGCCGCATGCGTTTGGGCGTCCTGAACCAGCCGGATGCCCTGCCCGCCAGCGCGGCGTAGGTGCCCATGGTGAGGATGTTGACGGTGACGACGACGGCCACCACCAGCAGGCCATCGGCAAATGTCATGGTGTCGAGGTTGAGGATCAGCGGCATGATCGAAGCATGGAACAAAATCGCCTTCGGGTTGCCGAGCGCCACGGACGCGCCAAGCAGGAACGACCGCGACAATCTGGTTTGAGGCATCCCCTGCGCGGTCGATTGCGCGTGCGCGGCCCGCCACATCTTGACGCCGAGAAAGATCAGGTAGGCCGCACCGGCATACTTCAAGGCGAGAAACACCCATTCGAAAGTCTGGGCCAGCGCCACCAGTCCGAGCAGGGCCAGGGTGACCAACACGGCGTCCCCGGCAGCGATGCCAACTCCGGCGACGAAGGCCCGCAGGAACCCACGCGAAACTCCGTTGGTGATAACCGTGAACATCGCCGGACCCGGCGTTGCGGCGGCAAGCGTGATGGCAAGGCAGTAGGCCAGGAATGCCGTTAAAGTCACGATCGGCCCTTTCCGTTGGGTACCCGCACGCGCCGGAAGATCGCGACGATCTCCTCGCGGCTGCATTCGATAGCGCCGAGCCGCACCGCGCGGTCGCGCTCGAAGCCGGTTATGTCATAGTGCGGCGCCGATGTCTTGGGCGGACCCTGGTAGGACGAACGCTTGACGCCAAGCACGGCGGCGAAACGATGCAGCTCGTCGGTATCGTCTGCCATCAGGTGGCACCAGCGATGGCCGGCCCACTTCCAGATCGCCGCGTCGACATACACCGCCATCATGCCTGCCGTGGCCAGCTCCGCATCGTTGTTATTTCGAGACCGGGCAAGGCTTTGTCTGGGAGAACAGCGACAGGTTTACCAGCTTGCCGGTCATCGAGAACTCGCCATAGTCCATGGTGAGGTCGCGGGTGATGCCGTTTTCATGCAGCTTGAAGGAGATGCGGTATTCCGGCACCTCTTCGCCGGATTTGTCGGTCTCGTCGAAATAGGCGATGTCGACCGGCCAGTATTTGTCGCCGGCAAGCTTGGCCAGCGCCGGCGCTTCGGGATCGGTCTTGTCGCCCTCGGTCTTCTTGCCGACGATGACGGTGGTGGTCATCACCTTGTTGGCGTCTTCCGAACCGTCGAACAGGCTGGTTTCGTAGAAATTCTCGCCCTTCTCGGCCTTGCCGATCAGTTCGACCAGATGCTGGGTCGGGAACTGGGTGGCGGCGAGTTCGAGGCTGTTCTTCTCGGGCTTGTCGATGTCGACCTTTAGGCCCTTGGTCTCTTTCGTGGCGATGCCCTTGACCTCCTTGTCGAGATTCTGGTCGACGAAGGATTTGGTCACGAACGAGAAGGTCTTGCCCTCCGCATCCTCGAACGTGGTGGTCTGCTGGTCGGTCAGCCGGGTGTTGTCGCCGGTGACGATCTGGGTGACGAAACGGAATTTTACCGTATAGCCCTCGCAGGGCGAGCCATTGAACTCATAGACCATGCGGCCGGAGATGCCAGTGATCCCCGAACGGTCCGACGCCTTGCTGAGCGTAAGATCGTAGACGGCGCGATGCGCCTGCAATGCCGGCACGGCAAAGGCGGGCGCCATCGAGAACAGCGCCGGGACAAGAACGGCGTGGAAGGCAAGGCGCGTTGCGCGCATAGGGGGCTCCGATCGTCGCGGCTGGTGGCAGGCCGCAGGGAAAGATGGTCCAGCTTAAAAAAAGTCGTGGCGGAAGCGAGGCAAAAATAGCAATTTCGGCCCCGGCCAGCGCAGCGTCTCCAAGCAATAGGGAAATACGATGAGTGAAACAATCGAAAAGCGGCTAAGCGATCTCGGCGTGACGTTACCGGCCGCCGCAGCACCCGCCGCGAACTATGTGCCCTATTGCAGGTCTGGCAATCTCTTGTTCACCGCCGGGCAGTTGCCGCTCAAGGACGGCAAGCTGCAGGCAAGCGGCCTGCTCGGCCGCGACATCGACACGGCAGCCGGCAAGGAAGGTGCAAAATACTGCGCAGTCAACATTTTGGCGCAGGCCAAGGCGGCGCTTGGCGATCTCGAAAAGATCCAGCGTCTGGTCAAGATCACCGTCTTCGTCGCATCAGTGCCGGATTTCGTCGAGCAGCATCTGGTCGCCAACGGCGCCTCCGATTTCCTGGTCGCCGTCCTCGGCGAACGCGGCAAGCATGCCCGCTCTGCCGTCGGCACCGCCTCGCTGCCGCTTAATGCCGCAGTGGAAATCGAAGCCGTCTTCGAAGTCGCATGAGCAGAGCCACGACCATGACCGACCTTTCCTGGCTGACCGCCCGTCCCGTCGCGCATCGCGGTCTCCACGACATGAACAAGACGCGCTGGGAGAACACGCTGTCGGCCTTCGCGGCAGCCGCCGAGCGCGGTTATGCGATCGAATGCGACGTGCATTTATCGTCCGACCGGGTTCCCGTCATCATACATGACGGCGACCTCAAGCGGCTGACCGGTCAGGACGGCTTCGTCTGGCAACGCACGGCGGCGGAACTGGCGGCACTCAGGATCGGCGGCACCAAGGACCATGTGCCGACGTTGCAGGAAGCGCTCGACCTTGTCGACGGCCGCGTGCCGCTGGTGGTCGAACTGAAGGGCGTGCCCGGCTATGACGAGGGACTGGTGGCCAGCGTCGGCAAGATGCTCAAGCGCTACAGGGGCAAGGCCGCGATCATGTCGTTCGACCATTGGCTGGTCCGCGATTTCCCCAAAGATGCGCCTGGCATTCCGGGCGGGCTCACGGCCTATGGCCGGGACAACCAGTTGATCGAGGCGCATTTCGCCATGCTGGCGCACGACCTTGCCTTCACCTCCTATGCCGCGGGCGATTTGCCGAACCCGTTCGTCAGCTTCGTGCGCGAAAAGCTGAAAATGCCTGTCATTACCTGGACGGTGCATGACCAGCCGGCGGTCGATCTCACCTTCAAATACGCAGACCAGATGACCTTCGAAGGGTTCGAACCCGATCTGGTCAAAGTCGCCTGACACGAGTGCCTCAAACGTGACTTGTAGCGGCCCGCACAGAGCTTAAATAAGTCTCATGGATCAGGGTGACGAAGGCGATGGACAAACGGCGAATGCGGAGTTTTCCATCCGCATCGCCGCTGGAATTAATGCCTTCACATGCGATGAGTGGAACGGCTTTGCCGGCACCACGCGCGGCAGCACAGAAAACGGCTATAACCCTCTGATTTCATACGCTTTTCTGAGCGCGCTTGAGGATTCCGGCTGCGCCGTGCGGCGCACCGGCTGGCAGGGCCATCATCTCAGGCTGGAAGATGCGCAAGGCCGGCTGCTGGGCGCGGTGCCTTGCTATCTCAAATCGCACAGCCAGGGCGAATATGTCTTCGACCATGGCTGGTCGGATGCATTCGAGCGCGCCGGGGGCCGCTACTATCCAAAATTGCAGTGCGCCGTGCCGTTCTCCCCTGTCACCGGCCCTCGCCTGCTGGTCAGCAGGGGCGAGGATAGCGCGACTGTTAAAGCTGGTCTCGCGGCAGGCCTGAAGGCGGTGACGGAAAAGCTCGGTGTGTCCTCAGCGCATGTCACCTTCGCGCAGGAAAGCGACGTCGCCACCCTAGAAGCATCCGGTTTCCTGCACCGCACCGACCAGCAGTTCCATTTCTTCAACGAGGGCTTTTCGACCTATGACGACTTCCTTGCCACGCTGGCATCGCGCAAGCGCAAGGCGATGAAGAAGGAGCGCCGCGAGGCGCTCGCCAACGATATCTCGATCGACCGGCTGACCGGCAAGGACCTGACCGAAAAGGCCTGGGACGATTTCTTTGCCTTCTACATGGATACCGGCAGCCGCAAATGGGGCCGGCCCTATCTCAACCGCAAGTTCTTCTCGCTGATCGGCGAGCGGATGGCCGACGACATCCTGCTGGTGATGGCCAAACGCAACGGCCGCTATATCGCCGGCGCCATCAACTTCATCGGCTCCGGTGCGCTCTACGGGCGCAATTGGGGCTGCATCGAGGACCACCCCTTCCTGCATTTCGAGGTCTGCTACCACCAGGCCATCGACTTCGCCATTGAGCGCAAGCTGAAGGTGGTTGAGGCGGGTGCGCAGGGTGAGCACAAGCTGGCCCGCGGCTACCGTCCCGTGACCATGCATTCGGCGCATTACATTGCGCATCCCGGCCTGCGCAATGCGGTGGCAGATTATCTCCGGCGTGAGCGGCGCGAGGTCGAGCGAATGGGCGAAATTCTGGAAGAGCACACGCCTTTCCGCAAGGACCTCGAGGAATAGCGGTCTCGATCCGGTCTCGCCACCCGTGCCGCCTTGCGCAACGACGATCCAGCCGCCTGTTTCGACATCGCGTCGACAAAGGACGGCGTTTCCGTCGCGCGCTGGTCCAAGCCGGCATGGCCGATCTCACCTGACTGACTTGCCGGTTTGGGGAGGCTTCGCTACACGGGGAGGCACAATTCCGGAGCACCGCCATGGCTGAAGCCAGCTACGACCCCAGCAATATCTTCGCAAAGATCCTGCGCGGCGAAATCCCCTCGCACCGCGTCTATGAGGATGACGCGGTGGTTGCCTTCATGGATGTAATGCCGCAGGGGCCCGGGCACACGCTGGTTGTGCCGAAGGCGCCGTCGCGCAATCTGCTCGATGCCGATCCGTCGACGCTCGGCCCGCTGTTCACGGTCGTTAAGCAGGTGGCGCTGGCGGTCAAAAAAGCATTCGGCGCCGACGGCGTCACCGTCCTGCAGTTCAACGAACCGGCCTCTGGCCAGACCGTCTATCACCTGCATGTCCATGTCATCCCGCGGTTCGAAGGCATCGCGCTCAAGCCGCATACGGGACAGATGGAGAAGCCCGAAGTGCTGGCTGAGAACGCGGCCAAGATCCGGGCAGTGCTGAACGGTTGAAGCCGGGGTGCCTCAAGACGATGCGCTTGGGCAAATTCCACCGCGTCGGTTAGGAAAGTATCAAACCACGCCATGGTAACTTGCCGTACCGTGGTGCGTTTGGGTTTTCAAAAATCGTGGGAAATTCGGTTGTGACATCAGAACCGCTGGCAAAAGCAGGTGCCGGGCGGGTCTTTCTGAGCATCTTGGCAGACGCATACCGGCGACACCGGCTGCTGCACGTGATGGCCATCGCTGCCTTGCTCTTGGCAGCCGCGGTCGGCCTGCGTACCGGAAACATGCCGGATTTCAGCGTGCTGGAAGACTACGCCCTATATCTTCTGTTCGCTTTCTGGATGGGCGGCTGCGCCTTCGCACTCGGCAGTTTTTTTCACCTTGCGCTCATCAAGCGGGATCCTAGACCGCTCGGCACTTTTCTGAGGTCGATGGGTGGTTTCTTTGGCGACGCTGAGCGCAACGCCAACAGCCTGAACGGTCTGGCCGCGAGCATTGCGCTCATATCCGCTTTCGGTGTGTTGAAAGGCGCGATCGCGATCCTTTCGCCATTCGCATGGGACCACGCATTGGCCCAGGCCGACCGGGCGCTGCATTTCGGTCGAGCTCCTCATGAATGGCTATGGTTTATCGTCCAGTCGCCGCTCGCCGTAAGAGCGTTCAACCTGGTCTACAATTTCTGGTTCGTCGTCCTTATCGCCTCGGTCTTCATCGCTTGCATCACGCGCAAGGACACGAAGCTGCGCCACCAGTTCCTGGTGAGCTTCATGCTCGTATGGATACTGGCGGGTTTCTTCCTGGCGATGGGCCTGTCTTCGGCAGGGCCGTGCTTTTACGAGCGGCTGGGGCTGGGCAGCGACTATCATCCCCTGATGCAGGCGCTCGCTGCTGCCGATCGCATCTATCCGATCTGGGCGCTGAGCACGCAGGACATTTTGTGGAGCGGCTACATCGGGGCGACCCCAGGCAGTCTCGGCATATCCGCCTTCCCGTCCATGCATGTAGCGATGGCGGTGCTTTTCGCGCTTTATGCAACGCGCCGCTCGCAGTTGGTTGGCCTGTTGATGTGGGCATACGCCGCAATCATCATGGTCGGTTCGGTTGTCCTTGGCTGGCACTATGCCGTGGATGGCTATGCGAGCGTGCTGATCTCGATCGCCATCTGGAAGGCGTGCGGTCATTTCCTGGCCCGCTTCGCACCCGACGGCGTCGCCGCCTGACCTGGCAGCATCCGACCTGAAAACACGGGCGCTGTTTCGGCAAACCGGCCGCCATGAAAAAAGGCCCCGTCACCGGGGCCTTTTCATTGGCGAACTTTTTAGCCCTTGCGTGGCAGTTGCGGCACCAGGCTGCGCTTGCCGCCGTCCTTGCCCTTGGGCTCAGGCTCGTCCTTGCCCTTGGGCTTTTGCGCCACCGCCTTCTTTGCGACAGGCTTCTTGGCCACTGCCTTGCGGGCTTTCGGCGCCTCTTCCGGCTCCTGCTTCGGCTGCACCGGGGCTTCGTCGGCCAGCGATTCGAGCTTCAGGCCGGTTTCGCCGGTTTCCTTCTTCTCGACGGTGACGCGCACCGTGCCGCCCTTCTTGAGCTTGCCGAACAATACCTCGTCGGCCAACGGCTTCTTGATGTGCTCCTGGATGACCCGGCCGAGCGGCCGCGCACCCATGCGCTCGTCATAGCCCTTGTCGGCGAGCCAGGCGATCGCGTCGGGCGACAGGTCGAAGGTGACGCCACGCTCGGAAAGCTGGGCCTCGAGCTGCATGACGAACTTCTGCACCACCTGATGGATGACCGGGACCGGCAGCGAGCCGAACGGGATGATCGCATCGAGACGGTTGCGGAATTCCGGCGTGAACAGCCGGTTGATCGCCTCGACATCGTCGCCTTCACGCTTGGTCGAACCGAAACCGATCGCCGCGCGCTGCGCATCGGATGCGCCGGCATTGGTGGTCATGATCAGGATGACGTTGCGGAAGTCGATCTGCTTGCCGTTGTGGTCGGTCAGCTTGCCGTGGTCCATGACCTGCAACAGGATGTTGAACAGGTCGGGATGCGCCTTCTCCACCTCGTCAAGCAGCAGCACGCAGTGCGGATGCTGGTCGACGCCGTCGGTCAACAGGCCGCCCTGGTCGAAGCCGACATAGCCGGGAGGCGCGCCGATCAGCCGTGAGACGGTGTGGCGTTCCATATATTCCGACATGTCGAAGCGGATCAGCTCGACGCCGAGCGAGGCAGCCAACTGCTTGGCCACTTCGGTCTTGCCGACGCCGGTCGGACCCGAGAACAGGTAAGAGCCGATTGGCTTTTCCGGTTCGCGCAGGCCGGCGCGTGCCAACTTGATCGCCGAGGTCAGCGCGGTGATCGCGGTGTCCTGGCCGTAGACGACGCGCTTCAGCTCGATATCGAGCCCTTGCAGCACCTTCTCGTCGTCGGCCGAAACCGTCTTCGGCGGGATGCGCGCCATGGTGGCGATCGTGGCTTCGATCTCCTTGATGCCGATCGTCTTCTTGCGCTTGGCCTCCGGCACCAGCATCTGCGAGGCGCCTGTCTCGTCGATCACGTCGATCGCCTTGTCCGGCAGCTTGCGGTCGTTGATGTAGCGCGCCGACAGCTCCACCGAAGCCTTGATCGCCTCGTTGGTGAACTTCACCTTGTGGAACTCCTCATAATAGGGCTTGAGGCCCTTCATGATTTCGATGGCGTCCTCGATGGTCGGCTCGTTGACGTCGATCTTCTGGAAGCGCCGCACCAGAGCGCGGTCCTTCTCGAAGAACTGGCGGAACTCCTTGTAGGTGGTCGAGCCAATGCAACGGATCGCACCCGAAGACAGCGCCGGCTTCAACAGGTTCGACGCATCCATGGCGCCGCCCGAGGTAGCGCCGGCACCGATCACGGTGTGGATCTCGTCGATGAACAGCACGGCGCCCGGATAATCCTCGAGCTCCTTGACGACCTGCTTCAGCCGCTCCTCGAAATCGCCGCGATAGCGGGTGCCGGCCAAAAGCGTGCCCATGTCGAGCGCGAAGATGGTGGCGTCCTGCAGCACTTCCGGCACATCGCCTTCGACGATGCGCTTGGCCAGGCCTTCGGCAATCGCCGTCTTGCCGACGCCGGGATCTCCGACATAGAGCGGATTGTTCTTGGAGCGGCGGCACAGCACCTGGATGGTGCGGTTGATCTCGCTCTCGCGTCCGATCAGCGGATCGATCTTGCCGGCCTTGGCCTTGTTGTTGAGGTTGACGCAATAAGCCGTCAGCGCATCCTGCTGCTGCTTCTTCTTGCCGCCTTCCTCTTGCGGCTCGGCGCCGTTCTGGCCGCCCTGCTCATCATCGGCGCCGCGCGGCGAGCGCGTCTCCGATGCGCCCGGGCGCTTGGCGATGCCGTGCGAGATGTAGTTGACCGCGTCGTAGCGGGTCATCTGCTGTTCCTGCAGGAAATAGGCGGCATGGCTCTCGCGCTCGGCAAAGATGGCGACGAGCACGTTGGCGCCGGACACTTCCTCGCGGCCGGATGACTGCACATGGATCACCGCGCGCTGGATCACGCGCTGGAAGCCGGCGGTCGGCTTGGAATCCTCGTCGTAACCAGTGACGAGGTTGTCGAGTTCGGTGTCGATATAGGTGAGAACGGTGTGCTTCAGCTCGTCGAGATCGACGTTGCAGGCGCGCATGACGGCGGCCGCCTCGGTGTCGTCGATGAGCGCGAGCAGCAGATGTTCAAGGGTTGCGTATTCATGGTGCCGCTCATTGGCGAGCGTCAGCGCCTGGTGAAGCGCCTTTTCCAGGCCTTGGGAGAAAGCCGGCATGTTACCTCACTTCTTCTCCATCACGCATTGCAGCGGATGCTGATTCTGTCGGGCGAAATCCATGACCTGGGACACTTTGGTCTCGGCCACCTCGAATGTATAGACCCCGCACTCGCCCACTCCATGATTATGAACATGAAGCATGATGCGTGTGGCGGCTTCGCGGTCCTTTTGAAAAAAACGCTCCAGGACGTGAACCACGAACTCCATGGGCGTGTAGTCGTCGTTGAGGATAAGGACCCGATAAAGGCTAGGCTTCTTGGTCTTGGTTTTCGTGCGCGTAATGACGGCCGTGCCGCGACCGGCCTCATTGCCGTCGCTATCACTTTGCATCCGCACCACGCTTGTCGTGGCAGTCAAACCTGAAGTCACGTAATCCTGCCTTTTTCGAATCCCCATGCGAGTTCGACATGTAGGTGTTCGATGGACGATTTTAAGCCCTTCTTGTTAGCTGACAATATGGCTAGGTGGGCAAACCGAGGCGATTTTCAAAATCGTGAACCGCCAAGGCCCCGGAATTGAAACCGGCATGAAAAAACCCGGCCGCGCATTCGCGACCGGGTCTGTTTTGCAAGCCCGAAAGGCCGTGCCTGGTATTTTGAAGCGAAATTACTTCGCCTTGGCGACAATCGATTCGAAGGGCTTGTAGGCCTCCTTGGCGAGCTCGGCATAGAGATCGCCGAACTTGGTCGCCTCGGCGACGAAGCTCTCATAACTCTGCTTGGCGAAGTCGGACTGGATCTCGATCGCCTTTTCCAGCGACTTGGCGGAGATCAGCTTTTCGACCGCGGCACTGCCGGCTTCGAAGCTCTTCTTGGTGTATTCGCCAGCTTCGGTGGCGATCGCCTGCGCGCCCTTGGAGAGCGAAGCGAAGCTCTTCAATCCGGTCTCGGCAAACTCTTTGCCGTATTTCGAGAAGTCCTCATAGGTCTGGGTCATTTCACGTCTCCCTTGGCGGTTTTAAAGCGCCCCTTGCCTGAGCGCAGTTGTGCAATGCAGGAGAATATATTGTGCGCTGCACAAAAGTCAAGATTTCTGCGGCATCGGGCCGCGCTGCGTCGGCAACGACTAAAATTCGAATAAAGAAAGCCTCAAGCCCGAGGAAAATGGTGAACGCGCCGGTTACCATAAACGGATTGGTAACGCAGGCCGCGATAGTTTGACGGCAAGTGAGGTCGGATCCCTTTGCCGCCTCCAGGGCAATGAGTTTCAAAGGAACTATCAGTGCGTCAGGCGTTGTCGGTCTTCGGTTCAAAATCCGCATCTTCCCTCAAAACGATCATGATCCTCGCTTTGGCGATGTCATTCGTCGTTGCGGATGTCGCATCGTCGATGGCCGCCAGGTCGTCGGCGATCGTCGTCGATGCCAAGACCGGCAAGGTGCTTTATTCGTCCGATGCCAATGGCCGGCGCTACCCGGCGTCGCTGACCAAGATGATGACGCTCTATCTGACCTTCGAAGCCATGGCGAAGGGGCGGATCAGCAAGAACACGCCGGTGCCGTTTTCGGCAAAAGCGGCGGCCGAGCCCCCGACCAAACTCGGCGTCAAGGCCGGCGGAGCGGTTTCGGTCGAGACCGCCATCCTGTCGATGGTGACCAAGTCGGCCAACGATTCGGCGACCGCGCTCGGCGAGTTGCTCGGCGGCAGCGAGAGCAATTTCGCCCGCATGATGACGGCCAAGGCGCGGCAGCTCGGCATGGACGGCACCGTGTTTCGCAATGCCAACGGCCTGCCCGATCCCGGCCAGTTCACCACCGCCCACGACATGGCGATGCTCGGCATCGCGCTCCGGGAACATTACCCGCAGTATTACGGCTATTTCTCGCAGCGCTCCTTTCTCTACGGACGCCAGCGTATCAACGGCCACAACCGCCTGCTAGGACGCATCAAGGGCGTCGACGGCATCAAGACCGGCTATACCCGCGCCTCCGGCTTCAACCTCGTCTCATCGGTTTCGGACGGCAATCGCCGCCTCGTTGCCGTCGTCATGGGCGGGACCTCGGGCCGCAGCCGCGACAACCAGATGGCCGGGCTGATCAACGCCTATATGCCGCGCGCCTCCACCCGCGGCGGCGGCGCCCTGATCGCCAAGGCTGGTGGCGACAATCCGATCAGAGCGTTGGCCAAGGTGCTGTTGCCCAAGCATGACGCGCCGACGCCCGACGACAAGCCGATGGTTGAAGACGATGCCGTAGCGTCCAACGACGATCCGACATCTGCTGACGAGCAGTCTGCTGACGAACAAACGGTGGCCGCGGTCGAAGAACCCGCACCCGTCGTCAAGACCAGGAAGGTCAAGACCGTCATCGTGACGGCGCCCAAGGTCGAAACGGCACAAATGGTCGCGGCCTACGCCGAGCCCACGCCAGCATCGCCTCCGGCGGTCGATCCGGTCAACACCGCCTCGGTGCCGTCCGGTTGGGCGGTACAGGTGGCGTCTTCGCCCAAACAGTCCGAAGCCCAGGCTTTCCTCGACAAGACCGCCAAGCAGGCGCCGAAGATCCTTGCATCTGCCTCCGGTTTTACGGTCGCTTTCGACAAGGATGGCGAGACCTATTACCGCGCCCGCTTCGGCGGTTTCGGTTCGAAGGATGCCGCATGGAATGCCTGCAACGCTTTGAAGAAGAAGAAAATTACCTGCTACGCCGTCCAGCAAT
This sequence comes from Mesorhizobium sp. P2_B5, assembly GCF_056404775.1. Taxonomy (NCBI): domain Bacteria; kingdom Pseudomonadati; phylum Pseudomonadota; class Alphaproteobacteria; order Hyphomicrobiales; family Phyllobacteriaceae; genus Mesorhizobium; species Mesorhizobium sp. P2_B5. The sequence goes on from NZ_JBFUDJ010000003.1 coordinate 257,112, forward strand.
AGGGCGGCGTCGGAACCATCTCCCGGAAATTTACTGCGTCGAAGGAGACTAGTTGTGATTGGAGAGCAAGACGTCCTTGGCTTCGTTGATCCGCGCCGCCAGGAAAGACGTGCCGCCGATGTCGGGGTGCAGGCGCTGCATCAGGCGGCGGTGCGCCTTGCGGACATCCGCCGCGGCGGCCCCCGCTTCAAGACCAAGGACCTTGTAGGCCTCCTCCTTAGTCATGGCGCCCGCACCTGGCGCAACACCCAACCCTTCGCCACCGTTCGCCTCAGCGTCTTTGCGCCAGACGGGAAAACGGCCGTCAAGATACGTCTCTAGCAACTGACGGCTCTCCGGATCGCCGGGGAGCTCGCGGTAAAGCTGCTGCAGTTCGGGCAGGCCCATCGCGCCCAACATCTTGCCTTCATGGCGGCCCGCCAGAACCAGGCCTTCAAGTCCGCCCGTATCGTGATCAAGTTCCATCTCCAGCGCGGCGGTGCGCACCGTTGAGCGCTTGCCGGGCGCCGGCCTGACCGTGGGCCGCTTCATCCGCACCGAACCATACCAGGCAAGGGCCCCGGCCAGGATGAGGCCGGCAATGCCTTCGCGGCCGACCACCAGCATGGCGAGGCCAACCAGCGCCAGAAGCACCGGTCCGAGCGTGCGCATGCCGCTAGCCAGTTTTTGCGGATCGGCGCGGACGAAGATCGTCGCCGCGCCAAGCAGCACCAGAAACAGTGCAACAAGTGCAATGATTGCGCCCATCAATTCCCGCCGCCCCTGAGATGCTCGATCAACAGCCGGTCTCCCGGCCGATCCCTTGCCTCGAGCGCCTTCAATCCACCGGTCGCATAGACGGCAACGGCTGAAAGCAGTCCGGCCAGGGTCGCGGCAGCCCGCCGGTCGAACCGGAACCAGGCCCCTTTGGACAGCCGCGCGATCTCCTTGAACGCCTTTTCTGCGCCGGAATCATGACCTTCCTGGAAGACGAAGACGGGAACGCCGTGCAGGCCTAGGCTGCCGGCCTTCTGCGCCAAGTCGTCGATATTCTCTTCCATGGCGTCGCCGATATAGACCAGCGCATTGACCTTCGCCTTCGCCGTCTCCTTCAGCGTATGGGTGAGGACCTTGCCGATTTGGGTGGTGCCGCTGCGGCACACGATGCGCGTCATCAACGTCTTCAAGGCATCGGTGTCGGCAACGAAGACCGATGACCGGCATTCTCCCAGCCCGCGAAAATAGGCAAGTTGGACGCTGAGGGTTCCGGCCTTGCCGACGGCATCGAACATTTCGCCTTGCAGCTTGGTGGCGAGATCCCAGGTCGGCTGGCGGCTCATCGTCGCGTCGAGCGCCAGGATCAGCCGCCCGGAGCCGGTCGCGGACGCGGCAAGTGTCCGCGCCTGACGGATAAAGGCGTCGATCTCGCCGGCATTGGATTGAGGCTTGACCGGCGCAGGGTTGGCCCTTGCGGGCACCGGCTGCTTCTTGTCGCTCATGAGAAGCAAGATGTGGCGTTGCCGGGCTGCTTGCAAGTCCAGTCTCGGACAAGATAAAGGGCCCAGCGATCGCACAGCGGGCAGGACGCCCGGCCCAGGCGTTAGAGCAGACCGAGATCGGCGAGCTCACGCTTCAGCTTCGGCGGCATCTCGACGGCCTTGCCCTTGCCGATATCGGCCGGCGCGTCCGACGGTTTCAGGTAGCGCCAGCCCTGGAAGGCGCGGCGCGGCTGCCAGTCGGTGCGCACGACCTCCGGATCGAGCATCAAATGGCAGCGGCCGATACCTTCATCGTCGGTGAAGGGGCGGATTTCGGTGATCAACTGGCGGCATTGCACGCTGCCCTTGATCACCCAATAGAGCGAACCCCCATCGGTCACCTCGGCGCCGCGCGTCGGCACCATGCGGGTCGTGTGCCAGTGTTCGGCCGGCTCGCCGGCACGCCGCCGCTCATCGAGACGGAAGGCGATCCACTCTTCGAGATCCTCGACGCTGTCGCAACCAACGCACAGTTTTAGGAGATTGAGTGCCATCGCTTAAGGTTTAGTCCGGCGCGCGATTGCGTCAACGGCCCTGCCCGACTTCTCCACAGTGCCAGTGGCGTTGAGCCTTCAACATTCGACGACATTGACGGCGAGGCCGCCAAGGCTGGTTTCCTTGTATTTCTCGTTCATGTCGAGGCCGGTCTGGCGCATGGTTTCGATGGCCGCATCGAGCGGCACGAAATGGACGCCATCGCCCTTGATGGCCAGTGAAGCGGCGGTCACCGCCTTGACGGCGCCAAGCGCATTGCGCTCAATGCAAGGCACCTGCACAAGACCGCCGACCGGATCGCAGGTCATGCCGAGATGGTGTTCGAGCGCGATCTCGGCGGCGTTCTCGACCTGCTCGGGCGTGCCGCCCATGACGGCGCAGAGACCAGCCGCGGCCATTGCCGAGGCCGAACCCACCTCGCCCTGGCAGCCGACTTCGGCGCCGGAGATCGAAGCGTTGGTCTTGATGATGCCGCCGACGGCTGCGGCGGTCAGCAGGAAGTCGCGGATGCTCGGCTGGTCGGCCTCGGGATGGAAATGCAGCCAGTAGCGCAGCACGGCCGGCAGCGTACCGGCCGCGCCATTGGTCGGCGCGGTGACGACGCGGCCGCCGGCGGCGTTTTCTTCGTTCACCGCCATGGCGTAAATCGATAGCCAGTCATTGGCGAGCAACGGGTTGGGCTTGTTCTGCTGCCACTGCTCCTGCAACTTGTCGTGCAGCATGCGGGCGCGGCGGCGCACTTTTAAGCCGCCCGGCATGATGCCGTCCTGCGACAGGCCGCGGTCGATGCAGCCTTTCATGGCGCCCCAGATGGCATCGAGGCCGCTGTCGAGCTCCTCGCGCGACATATGCGCCTCTTCGTTGACACGCTTCATATCGGCAATCGACAGCCCGCTTTTGCCGGCCATCTTTAGCATCTCGACAGCGTTCTTGAAGGGGTAAGGCACCTTTTTGCCTTCGGTCGTCACCGAGCCCTTCACCTTCATCCGCTGCAGCTCTTCTTCCGAGACCACGAAGCCGCCGCCGATCGAATAATAGATGCGCTTGAGCAGCAACCGGTCGCCGGCATCGTAGGCGTAGAACGCCATGCCGTTGGCATGGCCGGTGAGCGGCGTCTTCCTGTCGAGCACCAGATCCGTCGCCGGATCGAAGCGATAAGAGGGATGGCCGGGCGGCGAAATCCGTTTCTCGGCGGCGATGCGCGTGGCGATGGTATCGGCCTGATCGGGGTCGACTGTCTGCGGTGTCAGGCCGGCAAGGCCGAGAACAACAGCGCGGTCCGAGCCATGGCCGATGCCGGTATAGGCGAGCGAGCCGTGCAGGCTGGCGCCGATCCGATCGACCTTGACGCCGGCCGGGCGTGGCCAGTCATCGCCGGCGATCTCGTCGAGAAACCGCCGCGCCGCCGTCATCGGCCCCATCGTGTGCGAGCTCGACGGCCCGATGCCGATCTTGAACAGGTCGAAAACCGAAAGGAACACGCTGCGCCGTCTCCGGAAATGGGATCAAGACCTACATATAGGACTTTCCATGATGTTTGTGCTGTTTTGACAAACGCAGCGCTGCACCCGCCGACCTTGTTTGCTCCGGCAGCGACATTGATTGCTCGACCATGACGGCGCGGCTATTCTGAACATCGCGCCCCGGGGTGCGCCCGCAGCGTTTGTTTCTCGTCTGCCGAGGGAGAGAACCGTGCTTACGTTGAATGCCAGGCCGCAGCCGGTGCGCATCGCGCCTGCCGAGACTGCCGTCGTCGTGGTGGACATGCAGAACGCCTTTGCCTCGAAAGGGGGCATGTTCGACCTCGCCGGCTTCGACATATCCGGCGCCGCACCGGCTATCGACGCCAACAGGCGCCTGCTCAAGGCGGCACGCGAGGCCGGCGTCAGCGTCATTTACCTGCAGATGTCGTACAAGCCCGATCTCAGCGATGCGGGAGACCCATCGTCCCCGAACCATCACAAGGAGCTGGGGATGGTCATGATGCGCGAGCGTCCCGAGCTTGCCGGCAGACTGTTGATCGACAACAGCTGGGATTGGCAGATCGTCGACGCGCTGAAGCCCGAGCCGGGCGACCAGATCATCCGCAAATCGCGCTACAGCGGTTTTGGCAACACCGGCCTGGAATCCTATCTGCGCGCCCGCAAGATCCGAAATCTGCTGTTCACCGGCGTCGCCACCAACATCTGCGTCGATGCCACCGCGCGCGACGCCTACATGCTGGAATTCTGGCCGATCCTGGTCGAGGACGCGATGAACCATTCGGGTCCCGACTTTAACCGCCAGTCGACGCTGTGGAACTTCGAACACGCTTTCGGATGGATCACCAGGACTGACAGCGTCATCGAGGCGTTGCACATGGCCGCGCCTTTGCCGGCCTGAGCCAGCCGTCGAAACGGGCGCCTGGCCTGTGGTAAAAGGGTTGCATGGGCGATTCCTTTCATCTGTCGACGGCTGATCTCGCGGCGCTGGCTTTCTTCCTCCTCGCATGGTGGCTGCACACGCTGGCGTCCGACGGCAAGCTGGTCAGCCGGATATCGCTGACGATGGCCATGAACGTGCAGCGCGAGGCCTGGATGCGTACCATGGCCGAGCGCGAGATCCGCATCGTCGACACCGCCATCATGAGCGGCCTGCAGCAAGGCACCGCCTTTTTCGCCTCGAGCTCGCTGATTGCGCTCGGCGGCTGCTTTGCGCTGCTCGGCGCCTCGGACCAGGTGCTTGCCGTGCTGAACGACCTGCCGCTGAACGCGACCTCATCGCGCTCGGCCTTTCAGATCAAGGTCTTCGGCCTGGTGCTGATCCTGGCTTTCGCCTTCTTCAAGTTCGGCTGGGCCTATCGTCTCTTCAATTACTGCACGATCCTGATCGGCGCGGTGCCGATCGCGCATGGCGAGGCCTCGCGCAACCCGATCAGCGAAACGGCGGTGTGGCGCGCGGCGCGCATGAACATGTTGGCCGGCAAGCACTTCAATTCAGGCCTGCGCGCCGTGTTCTTCTCGATCGGCTATCTCGGCTGGTTCGTCGACCCGGTCGTGTTCGTTTTGTCAACGCTGCTGCTTCTGGCGGTTCTGGTGCGGCGCCAGTTCTTCTCGGCCGCCAGACAAGCAGTCATCGGTCAGCCGCCGGGGCTAGGGAAAAGCTGGTCGATCCGGCCCGACAGCCAATAGGCGGCAAGCCCGATCCATTCGCGGATCGCCGTGGTGGTGGTCTGCAGCGAATCCGGTGCGTTGTCGCGAAACAGGCCAAAGCCTTCCTTTCCCGAGGTGCGATAGTCGACAGGCCACGGGATCGTCGGAAAGCCGGCTTTGTCGAACAGCGCCTTGGAGCGCGGCATATGGAAGGCCGAGGTCAGCAGCAGCCACGTCTCTCCCGGCTTCGGCGTCACCAATTCCTTGCTGAAGACTGCGTTCTCATAGGTGTTGCGGGATTTGTTCTCGAGCACCAGCCGATCGGCGCTGACGCCGAGCGCCCCAAGCAGGCGCGGCGCGGTGGCCGCATCGCCCTCGCCTTCCAGCAACAATTCGCCGGTGCCACCGGAGACAACCACCTTTGCCTCAGGAAAGCGCCGGGCGAGGATCGCTGTCTCGATCATGCGGTCGCCGCTGGAATTCAGCTCATAGCCGCCGCGCACCAGATTGATGGCGCCTTCGAAACCGCCGCCGAGCACCACGATGCCATCGACCTTCTGCGGCAGCGGTGACCTCGGGAAGCGCTCCTCCAGCGGATTGAGCATCATGGCACCGAGCGACGTCCATGCCGACAGCGCGAGAATCAGGAAGGCGAGCACACTGCCGGTGGCTGCGAGCCGCCGACGGCCGATCAGCGCCGCGAGCAAACCAGCCAGCAGCAGGAAGATCGCCAGATTGAGCGGCTGCACGAAGAACCAGAAGATCTTGGAGAGATAGAAGAACATTGCCTGCCTATCGCCAGCTCGAATTTTGACGGCCGATGAAGTGCTCGACCGCACTCGCCACAGCCTCGGCCTCGGGACGGCTCAACTCCCTGCCGAAAACAAGGACGCCATCCGCGTTGGTCAATCTGATGACTTCCGACAGTCCCGCTTCATCCGTCGGATAGGTATGGTCGAGGATTTCGACCTTAAGGTGCCCTTTCAAAGGCAATGACGAACGATTTTGCAAAGAGCCCCTGATGTCGCGCATGGCTGCGGCGTGGCTTAGCCGCAGCGTTTCCTTGCCGAAGACCAGCCAGATGAAATCCTTGCCGAGGAAATAGGTGAACAGGGCAATCATCGCCACGAACGACAGCAGACCGAGAGTGCCGCTGGTGAGCGTTGCGGGCGACGTGTCTCTCAATCCCATATAGCCGGTGTAGGCTACGATCGCGGCCCCGATCAGGACAAAGCCCGTCCTGAAATCCGAGGTGCGTGGTGGGTTTGTGATCAGCAATTCGTTTCCCGTCTCGACGATGGAAATGCGAGACGGCGGCGACATGCTACCACCACTTCTCCGGCTGGAAGGTTCCCGCCGCCTGCTCGATGACGGCAGCCGTCTGGAACAGGGTTTCCTCATCGAAGGGACGGCCGATCAACTGCAAGCCGAGCGGCAGGCCCTTGGCGTCGAGGCCGGCTGGAACCGCGATGCCCGGCAGGCCGGCCATGTTCACGGTCACCGTGAAAATGTCGTTGAGATACATCTTCACCGGATCGGCGGCCATGTCCTCGTCGGCGATGCCAAAGGCGGCGGACGGCGTTGCTGGCGTCAGGATGACGTCGACGCCGGCGGCAAAGACGGTCTCGAAGTCGCGCTTGATCAGATTGCGCACCTTCTGCGCCTGCAAATAGTATGCGTCGTAATAGCCGGCAGACAGCACATAGGTGCCGATCATGATGCGGCGCTTGACCTCGCGGCCGAAACCGGCGGCGCGGGTCTTTTCATACATGTCGACGATGTCCTTGCCTGGTACGCGCAGGCCGTAGCGGACACCGTCGTAGCGGGCGAGGTTGGACGACGCTTCGGCGGGCGCGACGATATAATAAGCCGGCAAAGCATATTTGGTGTGCGGCAGTGAAATGTCGACGATCTCGGCGCCGGCATCCTTCAGCCAGGCAATGCCCTTCTGCCACAGCGCCTCGATCTCTTCCGGCATGCCGTCGACGCGGTATTCCCTGGGAATGCCGACCTTCATGCCCTTGATCGGCTTGCCGATCGCCGCCTCGTACTCCGGCACCGGACGGTCGACCGAAGTGGTATCCTTGGCATCGACCGAGGCCATCGACTTCAACAGGATCGCGGCGTCGCGCACGTCGCGGGCGATCGGGCCGGCCTGGTCGAGCGACGAAGCGAAAGCGACGATGCCCCAGCGCGAGCAGCGGCCATACGTCGGCTTGATGCCGACCGTACCGGTGAAGGCGGCGGGCTGGCGGATCGAGCCGCCCGTGTCGGTGGCCGTGGCGCCGGCGCACAGGAAGGCCGAAACGGCCGAAGCGGAGCCGCCCGACGAACCGCCCGGCACCAGCTGCGCGTTGTCCAAAGTGCGTGCGGTCTTGGTGCCGCCGGCCGAAACGAAACCGCCATCGCCCTGATGCGTGGTCGGCATCACCACCGTGTCGAGGCGCGAGCGCCGCCACGGATTGACGACCGGGCCGTAATAGGAGGTCTCGTTGGACGAGCCCATGGCGAACTCGTCCATGTTGAGCTTGCCCAGCATGACGGCGCCGTCGGCCCAAAGGTTGGCGGTGACGGTCGATTCGTAGCGCGGCTTGAAACCGTCCAGCACATGGCTGCAGGCCTGGGTGTGGACCCCCTCGGTTCCGAACAGGTCCTTGATGCCGAGCGGGATGCCTTCCATCGCACCGCCCTCGCCCTTGGCCAGCCTGGCGTCGGAGGCCTTGGCCATATCGCGCGCCTTGTCGCCGGTGACGACGATGTAGGCGTTGAGCACCGGATTGGCGCGCTCGATCGCCGAGAGATAGGCCTCGGTGATCTCGGCGGCGGAAATCTCCTTGCCGCGCAGCTTGGCGCGGGCCTGCGAAATCGTCAGATGGGTCAGTTCGCTCATCAAAGGCTCTTTTCGTAAAACACCGACCACTCGGAATCGGGATAATCCAGCACCGGACCGCAGCGCGAGAAGCCGGCGCGTTCATAGACGGTCCATGCCGCGGGATGGCGGTCGCCGGTTTCCAGCACCAGGCGCTTCAATCCTTCTTGACGCGCCAGCGTCTCGACCCGCTCGACGATTTTGGCGCCGATCTTCCTGCCGCGATGCGAGGGCCGCGTATACATGCGCTTCACCTCGCCGACGGTCGCATCATGGCGCTTCAGCGCGCCACAGCCGATGGCCTGCCCGTCGTCGCGGGCTATGAAGACGGTGGTGTCTGCGCCGGCCATCTGCTCGACCGTCAGGTGATAACAGTGCTCCGGCGGCGTCAGTTCGAGCAGCGTCGCGTTGAGCTCCTCGACCAAAGCGCGGACATCGTCCTGCAACGGCGTTTCGATGGCGATCTCGATTGCCATCGGCCGCCTACTCCACGACCTTCGGCACGAGGAAGAAATTCTCTTCGGTGGCCGGCGCGTTGGCGACGATGTCGGCGGCTTTGTTGCCGTCGGTGACGATGTCCTGGCGCTTCTTCATCTCCATCGGCGTCACCGAGGTCATTGGCTCGACGCCGGAGACATCGACCTCGTTCAGCTGCTCGACGAAGCCCAGAATGGCGTTCAACTCGCCGGTCATGCGCTCGGCATCCTCCTCGCTCACCGCAATGCGGGCGAGACGCGCGACGCGCTTCACTGTCTGCAGATCAACGGACATGTCTTTAGCCTTTGGGAAAACCAGATGGCGCTATAGCGGCGCGGCGCGTGCCGCGCAACATCGATCGTGCTCAGGGCTGCGCTGCAGTGCCGGCCCGGGCCTTCCTCTGACGCAGCGGAAGCGGCAATTCGAACAGCCGCTCCTTCGCCGGACACATACCGCAGGCGGCCTCATCTTCGAGCGCGGCAAAGTCTTTCAGCTCGGCGTTGGAGCAATCCGGTTCGAGCGGGCGATAGGCGAGATAGCCATCCCATTTGTCGGAAAGCCGGTATTTTGCCTTCTGCATCGGCAGATAGGCCAAGGGAGCACATTTCCAGATGCGCCCATCGAAAAGCTGCTTGCAGTGACGAGCCGGACAGGCCTCCCAGCTGGCGCGCGGGTCGCCATCCTCGAACGGCAGCATCGTGTCGCCAAAACCTTCGTAGCGCCGGGTCCAGTTCTTGTGCGCTGGACGCACTCTGGCGACGAATCCATGTTCCTGCCGCCATTGCTCCAGCAAGGCGAAGACCGGTTTCAACCGCTCGCGGTACTCTTCGGAATCATGATGCACGGATATGACAAGGCGGGCATCCGAGTCCGCCGCAAGGATGGTTGGCAGCGTCGGGTGGCGATGCAGGAAGAAGCCGTTCGAGACGATCTCGATCTGTGTGTGCGGCCAATGCCGCCGCACCAGACCGACAAATTGCGGCAAGTGCGGATGGATGGTGGGTTCGCCGCCAAGCAGGGAAAACCGGGTGACCGAGACGCGCCGGCTCCACAGCCCCATCCAGCGGTCGGCATCCTTGAGCGACACCGTGCCGGAATGGGCATGGTTGGAATAGTGCGAGCAGCTTTCGCAGGCCAGATTGCAGCCATGTGCGACATGCAGTTCGAGCTTCCGGAACACCGGCTGCTCTCCCCGCAAAAGCAATCCCATCCGTTTCAGCATCCCCATAGGGTCACGCTAGCATGCGGATGTGTGCGGTGCATCATCTCGCCGGAAAGCAAATTTCAGCCTTTTTGTTTTACGCAATTCCGACGGAAAACCGCTCCACACTTTTCCTGGAATTGCTCAAGGCAGGGACACGCCTTCGCACAGGTAATAGCTGCCGCCATTGCCGGCCTGCTCGCCTTCGTCGGCGGTCGGGCGCACCGAGACGATGTCGATTTGCGTCGCGTTCATCTGCGTGATCGAAAGCACGTCGGGAAAAAGAAAGCCCGGCTCCTGGCAGATGGCGGTGACCGCCCAGCTCGGCGAGCCCGTCGCCTTGGTGACCTGGACGAACTCGCAATTGTACTCGACGCTTTGCAGTCCGTCCGCCGACAGGATGACATTGCCGGCGTCGATCAGCGTCTGCAGCGTATCCTTTTTTGCTTGCGCACAAAGCTCCTGGGTTTGGAGATAGACGCCCTTGATGAAGTCCTCGGCGGCCGATGCGGGTGACGCCGCAACCAGCATCGACACGCAAAGAGTCCTTCTCAAACCCATGGTTTCATTCCCTTTTGCGACAAGGGATCGTCCAAGCGATCGCTCTACAGTGTGATCGTTTGGCCGATTGCTGGCAAGGCCACGTCAACACCCGATCCTTCGAGGCCCGCAACGAACTTTTCCGCCGTTGGGTCGATGATCGGGAACGTGCCGAAGTGACAGGGCACGACCGTGCCGAAGTGGAAGAAGCGCCGGCAGGCAAGGGCCGCCACCGCACCGCCCATGGTGAAGCGGTCGCCGACCGGCACGATGCCGATCTTCGGCTCGTGCAATTCGTTGATCAGCGCCATGTCGGAGAAGATGTCGGTGTCGCCCATGTGGTAGAGCGTCTTGTCTTCCGGAAAATGCAGGACCAGCCCGCCCGGATTGCCGAGATAGACGTTCTGGCCACCATCGAGGCCAAACGACGAGGAATGCAGCGCCTGCACGAAGGTGGTGGTGAACGCGCCACAATCGACGGTGCCGCCGAGATTGCCGGGGTTGATCTTGTTGCCGTCGACGCCCTTGCCGACCAGGTACATGCAGATCTCGTAGTTGGCGACCAGCTGCGCACCGCTCTTCTTCAGCACCTCCATCGCGCCGCTGACATGGTCATTGTGGCCGTGGGTCAAAAGCACATGGGTGACACCCTCCGCCGGCCCCTCCCAGCCGCCCGTCCATGACGGATTGCCGATGAGATAGGGGTCGATCAGGATGGTCGCACCTGATGTCTCGATGCGAAAGGCCGAATGTCCGTACCAGGTCAATTTCATCAATCGTTTTCCTCGATTTTGGTTGCGCCGGAAGATAGAACGCCGGCTGCGAAATTAAAGTGACATAGTGTGCTCCTGGTTCAAAAGAACGTGTCAGGTGCTTTGTCACGGTAAAACTGGTTTGGGGAAAGCCGTTGGGCATCATAGCGATCGAGGATCTGCCGGCGCGCCTGGAAGGCGGCAGGACGCTGGCCGGGCTGGATCTAGGCGACAAGACGATCGGCGTCGCCGTTTCCGACCGGGGCCTGTCCTTCGCCCATCCGCGCCCGGTGATCCTGCGCAAGAAGTTTTCGCTGGATGCGGCGGCGCTGCTTGCCCAACTGCAGAAGGACAATATCGGCGCGTTCGTGCTCGGCCTTCCCATCAACATGGACGGGTCGGAAGGTCCCCGCGCCCAGAAATCGCGCGCCTTCGTGCGCAACATGGCAGGCGTGACCGACCTGCCCTTCGTGCTGTGGGACGAGCGGCTGTCGACGGTCGCCGCCGAGCGGACGTTGATCGAAATGGATTTCTCGCGCGCCAAGCGCGCCGGCAAGATCGATTCGGCGGCCGCCGCCTTTATTCTGCAGGGAGCTTTAGATCGACTCCAGTCGCTTGGCTCATCCGATCGGACGGGACCGGACTTCCCGTCTGGCGCCTGATCCAGGCGGCGATGTTGCGGCGGCGCCGGAACGCCCACAATGCCATCAACAGGAATCCGTCAAAGACGCAGGCTCTTGCCACCATGCCCGGAATGATTGCCGGGTCGATGCCCAGCATCTGGCCGTAGAGCTGGAACACGACGTCATGCAGCTGCCGGCTGAGCATGACGTAGCCGAAATTGATGTCGTTGAGCGACAGGAAGAACCAGCCCCAGAACAGAGCAAGTGGGGCGGCCCACAATGCGAACAGAGTGCGCATCAGTGACCGTCCCTGCGGCTGGAGCCGCCTCTATGGCCACCGTCTCTGGGACCGCCATCCCTGGGACCAATGTCCGGCCGGCCGGAAATGCGCGACAGCAAGGAGCCGTGCGCGGCGCCTTGTGCCATAGCGTGCGCAGTGTCGCGGCTCTCGGCCTCGTGCGAAACTGCGACGGCCAAAACCGACCTCCGCTCGGCATGCATGGCGAGGTAAGAGGCCAGAAGTGCCGCCAGTTGCACGGCCACAACCATGAACAGGCCGTTGATGCCTTGCGCGGCGCCGCCGATCAGGATCAGCGACAGGACGGCGGATGCGGAAATAAAGGCGGTCCGCGCCACGCTATCGGCTCCGTCGGGGCTCGCTGAGGCGTTAACCAAACTCTCGACGAAGACCCAGCAAAACAACACCGCGACGACCAGCAGCGCAATGGCCAGCGGCGCCACGACGGCAGCGTTGTCGAGATCGACCAGACGGGTGTTTTCCACGACGACGCCGAGCACCGCCAGAGCGCCCGCAACGCCGCGGTTTCCATCCATACAGATGAACGCCAGCAGGGCGAAAACCACTGCCCAGTGCAAGGCCAGAAAAGAGGTCAAAATGGCACGCATGGCATTCCTGCTTTGGTGACAAAGACAGTGGGCTTTGCGGCCCGCCGCTGCAATGGAAACCATTTGTTAAGGTTAACGTCCATCCACAGGTCGCGATAAATTCGCGGTGACAGGCTGTGCAGCCGGCCTCAGTTGACCGGCGGATAGAGCGTGTCGATGATCATGCGCGCGTCATGGCGTGAATCGAGCATGCCATAGGTGTTGCGCCATTGACCGGCGAGCCGCGTCTCGACAAAGGCATCGGCAATCCGCCCTGCCCCCAGCCGGCGCAATTCCGCCGCTGCCGCCGACAGCGCCAGCTGCTCGGTGAGCAGGCGGGCCGACCCCTCATCGGTGCCTGCGACCTGCATGGCGGCCTTGAGCACGCCGATGGTGCCGCGTCCGCCGGCGCCGAGATCGCGATCGATGCCGGCCAGCACCTCCTCGAACAGGCCGGGCGCGCGGCCAAGCACGCGCAGCACGTCGAGTGCCATGACATTGCCGGAGCCCTCCCAGATCGCGTTGACCGGGGCTTCACGATAGTAGCGGGCGAGCGGCGCTTCCTCGACATAGCCATTGCCGCCGAGGCATTCCATCGCCTCGTAGAGCAGCGGCGGCGCGATCTTGCAGACCCAGTATTTGACCACCGGCGTCATGGCGCGGGCAAAAGCCGCCTCGCCGCGGTCGCTGGCCGCCTCGTCGAAAGAACGCGCTAGCCGGAACGAGAGCGCTGTGGCGGCGGCGACATCGAGCGCCATGTCGGCCAGCACACGCTGCATCAGCGGCTGTTCGATCAATGTCGAACCGAACACCTGGCGGTGGCGAGTGTGATGGACGGCTTCGGCCAAGCCGGCGCGCATGATCGCCGACGAGGCGACAGCGCAGTCGAGCCGGGTCAAGGTGACCATGTCCATGATCGTCTTCACCCCGGCACCGGGCTCGCCGACCATCTCGCCGATGGCATTGACGAATTCCACTTCCGAGGAGGCGTTGGAGCGGTTGCCGAGCTTGTCCTTCAGCCGCTGGAAACGGAAGCCGTTGCCGGAGCTGTTGCCGAGGATGCGCGGGACGAGAAAGCAGGAAAGCCCTTCCGGCGCCTGTCCAAGCACGAGAAAAGCGTCTGACATCGGCGCCGACATGAACCATTTGTGGCCGGTGAGGCGATAAAAACCGCTGCCGGCGCGCTCGGCCCTTGTGGTGTTGGCGCGCACGTCGGTGCCACCCTGCTTTTCGGTCATGCCCATGCCGAGCGTCAGCCCGGTCTTTTCGACCGGCGGCTTCTGGCTCTGGTCGTATTTGCGCGTCGTCACGCGCGGCGCCCATTCGCGAAACAGCTTTGGGCTGGCCATCAACGCGGCCAGTGAAGCGCTGGTCATGGTGATGGGGCACAGGTGCCCGGTTTCGAGCTCGGCTGTCAGGTAGAAACGCGCGGCGCGGACCTGATGGCGGCGGCCGATCTCGCTGTCGCCGTTTTCCCAGATCGAGGAATGCAGCCCGCCGGCGACCGAGCGCCGCATCAGCGCATGATAGGCCGGATGGAATTCGACTTGGTCGATCCGCCGGCCCTGGCGGTCATGCGTGCGGAGCTTGGGCGTCTCGACATTGGCAAGACGCGCCAGCTCCTGCGCTTCCTGCGTCAGGACGAAGCGGCCAAGCCCGTCGAGATCCTTGCGCACCGGATCGGAAAAGCGTTCGGCGAGCTGGATCAGCAACGGATCGCCCCGCCAAGCGTTGCCGCCCGTCAGCGGCGGCGGCTGGTTGGTCACGTCGTCGGTCACGGACAGTCCTTACGTTACGAAGGCTTCGAATCCGAAGCCATCGGCTAGATATAGCCCAAGCTTGCCGGAGCGCGCGACGAAAATACCGGGGAGAAAGGCCGCAATCCCAAGCTGGCGCTTGCAGCAAGGAATTCTCCCCCCTATAGCAGCGCCTTGAGATGACCGACGCTTCGTCCCTGCCGCTTTATCCTCATCGCCATCTTCTGGGCATCCGCGATCTTTCCCCCGCCGATATCGAGCTTTTGCTCGACCGGGCCGATCGCGCCGTCGCCATTTCCCGGCAATCCGAGAAGAAAACCTCGACGCTGCGCGGCCGTACCCAGATCAACCTCTTTTACGAAGCCTCGACCCGCACGCAATCGTCGTTCGAGCTGGCCGGTAAACGGCTTGGCGCCGACGTCATGAACATGTCGGTGGCGAGTTCTTCGGTGAAGAAGGGCGAAACGCTGATCGACACGGCGATGACGCTGAACGCCATGCGCCCTGACATCCTCATCATCCGCCACCAGTCGGCGGGCGCCGCCGCGCTTCTGGCACAGAAAGTCGGCTGCTCGGTGGTCAATGCGGGCGACGGCGCACATGAGCATCCGACGCAGGCGCTGCTCGACGCGCTGACCATCCGCCGCGCCAAGGGGCCGCTGTCGAAGCTGATCGTGGCGATCTGCGGCGACATCCTGCATTCGCGCGTGGCGCGCTCCAACATCATGCTCTTGAACGCGCTCGGCGCGCAGGTGCGGGTCGTCGCGCCGTCCACGCTGTTGCCGTCCGGCGTCGAGAAAATGGGTGTCATCGTCTCGCGCTCGATGGCTGAAGGGCTGAAAGGCGCCGACGTGGTGATGATGCTGCGCCTGCAGCGCGAGCGCATGGAAGGCGCCTTCGTGCCGTCGGTGCGCGAATATTTCCGCTATTTCGGCCTCGATGTCGAAAAGCTGAAGGCGGCCAAGGATGACGCACTGGTTATGCATCCCGGACCGATGAACCGCGGCGTCGAGATCGCGTCCGAAATCGCTGACGGCCCGCAAAGTGTCATCCAGGAACAGGTCGAAATGGGTGTCGCCGTGCGCATGGCGGTGATGGAAGCGCTGCTTGATCCCCGCCGCAACGCAGAGGGCCGAGGCGCATGAGCACGACGGTCTTTGAGCGCGCCCGTATCGTCGACCCGTCGCGGGGCATCGATGAAGTCGGCACCGTCATCGTCGAGGGCCGTAAGATCGTTGCTGCCGGCAAGGCTGCCTCGAACCAGGGGGTGCCGGCGGGAGCCACAGTCGTCGACTGCGCCGGGAAGACGATTATCCCCGGCCTGATCGATGCGCGCGTCTTCATCGGCGAGCCCGGTGGCGAACACCGCGAGACGATTGCATCGGCAAGCGTTGCGGCGGCGGCCGGGGGCGTCACCTCCGTCGTCATGATGCCCGACACCGACCCGGTGATCGACAATGTCGCGCTGGTCGAATTCGTGCTGCGCACTGCCCGGGACACCGCAATCGTCAATATCTTCCCGGCGGCGGCGATCACCAAGGGCCTTGCCGGTCGCGAAATGACCGAGTTCGGCCTGCTGCGCGAGGCCGGCGCGGTCGCCTTCACCGACGGCCGGCATACAATATCCAGCGCGCTGGTGATGCGCCGGGCACTGACCTATGCCCGCGATTTCGGCGGCGTCATCGCGCATGAGACGCAGGATGGCGATCTCGCCTCGGCAGGCGTGATGAATGAAGGCCTCTATGCCAGCTGGCTTGGCCTAGCCGGCATTCCACGCGAGGCCGAGTCCATCCCGCTGGAGCGCGACCTGGCGTTGGCGCGGTTGACACGCGGCGCCTACCACGCGGCAAAGATCTCGACGGCGATATCAGCGCAAGCGGTGACGCGGGCGAAGGCCGACCAAGCCAATGTCACGGCGGGTGTGGCAATCCACAACCTGTCACTCAACGAGAACGATGTCGGGGAATACCGCACCTTCTTCCGGCTGACGCCGCCGCTGCGCACCGAGGAAGATCGGATGGCGATGATCGAAGCGGTCAAGGACGGCACGATCGACATCATCGTCTCCTCGCACGACCCGCAGGATGTCGATACCAAGCGCCTGCCCTTCGCCGATGCCGCCGCTGGCGCCATCGGGCTGGAGACGTTGCTGGGCGCAGCGCTTCGGCTCTACCACAATGGCGATGTGCCGCTGCTCAGGCTGGTCGAGACGCTGTCGACCGCGCCGGCGAAACTGTTCGGCCTGCCCGGCGGCACGCTGAAGCCTGGCGCTCCGGCTGATCTTGCAGTCGTCGATCTGGAAGAACCCTGGATCGTCAGCGAAAGCGGTATCCGTTCGCGCTCGAAAAACACCTGTTTCGAAGGTGCGCGGCTGCAGGGCATGGTCTTGCAAACGCTGGTGGCGGGCCGCACAGTGTTTTCAGCCTAGGGCAATCGCGGCCCATTGCACGTCGATTTGCTGCCAGGGAAATGCGGGGGGAAACAATGAGTTACAACGTTATCCTGGCATTGCTGTTCGGCTATCTCCTGGGCTCGATTCCCTTCGGCCTGCTGATCACCCGCGCCGCCGGTCTCGGCGACGTGCGCAAGATCGGCTCCGGCAATATCGGCGCCACCAATGTGCTGCGCACCGGCAATAAGGGCCTGGCCGCCGCGACGCTGGTGCTCGACGCGCTGAAGGGCACGGCGGCGGTGATGATCGCGCGCCATTATGGGCACGACTTCGGACCGTGGGCCGGCCTTGGACTCTGGGCGGGCCTCGGCGCCTTCCTTGGCCATCTGTTTCCGGTCTGGCTTGGTTTCAAGGGCGGCAAGGGCGTGGCGACCTATCTCGGCGTGCTGATCGCGCTCGGCTGGCATGTGGCGTTGATCTTCATCGTCGTCTGGTTGGCGATGGCTTTCCTGTTTCGCTACTCCTCGCTGGCGGCGCTGACGGCAGCGGTCGTCGTGCCGATCGCGCTTTATTTCTGGAGCACGCCTGAGGTCGCCGGGCTGTTCGTGGTGATGAGCCTGATCGTCATTGTAAAACACCGCGCCAACATTTCGCGCCTGCTTGCCGGCACCGAGGGTAAGATTGGAGCCAAGGGATGAGCAAGCCTGCCGCCGGGCCGCGCCTCAGCGACCGGCAGCGGCTGAGCTGGCTGCGGCTGATCCGCACGCAAAATGTCGGCCCGGCCTCGTTTCGCGAATTGATCAACCGCTTCGGCTCGGCCGAGACAGCGCTTGAGATGCTGCCCGAGCTGATGATTTCGGGCGGCGCCAGAAAAATCGTCCGCATTCCCTCCATCGCCGAGGCCGAAGCGGAACTGGAGGCGGCCGGCGAGAACGGCGCCCGCTTCGTCGGCATCGGCGAGGCCGACTACCCGCCGATGCTGAAAAACATGGACAATCCGCCGCCGCTGATCGCCATGAAGGGCGAAGCCGCGGTGTTTCGCCTGCCGGCCGTTGCCATTGTCGGCGCCCGCAACGCTTCGCTGGCCGGGATCAAGATGGCGCGCATGCTGGCGGCGGATCTTGGCCGCGACGGCTATGCCATTGTCTCGGGCCTGGCGCGCGGCATCGACACGGCGGCACATCAGGGCAGTCTCTCGACAGGCACGATTGGGGTGCTGGCCGGCGGGCTCGACGTCCCCTACCCGCCCGAAAATGCCGGCTTGTGCGACGACATTGCCGAACGTGGCGGTGCCGTTATTTCGGAGATGCCGTTCGGCTGGCAGCCGCGGGCGCAGGATTTTCCGCGCCGCAACCGGCTTGTCGCGGGTGCGGCCCTCGGACTGGTGGTGATTGAGGCGGCGCAACGCTCCGGCTCGCTGATCAGCGCGCGCCTGGCCGGCGAAATGGGCCGGCTGGTCTTTGCCGTGCCGGGTTCACCGCTCGATCCACGCTGCGCTGGCTCGAACGGCCTGCTCAAGGACGGCGCCACCCTGGTCACCGAGGCATCCGATGTTTCCGGCGCGATCGCGCCCTTGGCCGGCACGCGGCCGCCCATGGCGGCGTCCTCGGAAAAGGCGCCCGACTTTTCGGCAACGCCGCCGCCCGGCGAGGACGAGCGCAGCGGCGTGCTCGAAGTGTTGGGGCCGACTCCGGTGGCGGTGGATGAAATCATCCGCCACACCGGCCTCAACGCCGCCCAGGTGTCGATGGTGCTGCTTGAACTCGACCTTGCCGGCCGCATCGAGCGCCACGCCGGCGGCAATGTCTCGCTGGTGTTCGACGGCTCCTGACGGCTAGCGGAACAGATACCGCGATACCTCCGGATTGCCACGGCGCCACATCACATTGTCCAGAAAATAATGATGCACGTTGATGAAGATCAGCACGATGAAGAAGAACAGCGATGATCCCAGGACTTGCCTGTCATAGGGGACCAAAGCCGTCAGCGCGGACGGGATAAGCCAGAAACCGAGATAGCCAAGGGCGGTGCCGCCGACGATAAAGCCGAGGAGCCGGAACCTGTAGAGAGGGCCGAGAAAGGACAGGACCTTCGGCTGCGGATCGCTTTCGGCATCGGAGCTGTCGCGCTCGACGTTTGTCTGGTAGCGCCAGACCACGGCCAGATACTGCAGCGAGTGGAGCGCGGGCACGATCAGCAGCCAGAGCGGGTTTATTCTGGCAATCAGGATCCACAGATAGAGCGACGCGACATAGGCCACCAGGCCGTTATAGGGCAGACCGCCGCCGTTCTTTCGCCAGCGATTGACCAACATCAAAAGCGTGGCCGCCGTCGACGCTACGGCCGCCAGCAGGGCAATGTCGGCAATCCAGGAAGGGGCGGCGAATGTGTAATAGTCCAGCCCGTAATATTTGCCCTGGGTGACTGCGGTGTTGGTCTGCAGCCACGCCAGGATCCACACGGTGTAGGAATTGACCAGCAACACCTTCTTGTCGCGGTCGTCGAAGAATTTGCGCTTGAGCACCGCATCCACCATCAGCATGCCGTAGCCCTGCTTGACGTAGTGCCAGCCGACGAAAAAGAACATGGCGTTGGTTGCATAGCCGAGCAGCCGCGTGTTCGCCGCCGCCGCGCCATAGGCAAAGAACCCGGCCATGACCAGGGGCACGACAATGCCCGCAAAGATGTAGCGGAGTTGCAGGCTCCGGTCGTAGCCGTCGCCGGACACCTTGCGCGTGAAATTGCGATAGAAAAGCTGGTAGGAGTGGGCGAAGTGGGGATAGTTCACGAGATAGGCCACGAAGACCATCGTTGCGGCTACCGGACCCTCATACTCGAGCGGAACGAGAAACAGCACCGGCAGGATGAGAAAAGCGCTGCCGCCCAGCATGAGGAAATCGGCGACCGGGCCGAAGAGATACTTCTGAGGTGTCGCCGCCTTAGGAGCTACAGCATCCGCCGAAAGCTGAAGTGCCATCTTCGAACCCTCCCCTGGGAAGGTCGAGTTTAGCCAGCGGCGGGTGTGGCGACAAGGTTGGAAGCTGCTCTGGGCCGATGCAGGCGCGAGGTTCGTCTTGTCATTTTGCGAGTGGTATCGGTGAGCGCGATGGGATTCGAACCCATGACCTACTGTTGAAAGTCAGCACCTCAACGCCAAACGAATGCAAGCACTACGACTTCGACGCGGCGAGCGGCAAGGCTATCACTCGCCAGCCATGCGTATGCCGATGACGAGATCCGGGAGCAAAACGCAAGGTTCAAGCGGCTCGCAGCAGACGAGAAGGACGCGGCCGACACATTCAGGCGGGTTGAAGGTGTCCGACCGAACGCTCGCGCATCCTCAACACGAGCAGGCGGGTAGCTGCGAACGGCGCCATGACAACAAACGCCATCGCGACACTGACGAAAACCGACAAGAGACAAATCCCGCCGGGGACGGAGCAAACTGTTTCCATGAACTACCCCTTTCAACCGTTATCCTGGCGGCCTCTTCCGCGCATCCGCAAGGATGCTCCCGCTTCAATATAAATACAAGTATGTGCTAATAGACACGGGCTGGAAGCGGTTTCTTGGGAGGGATCAGTGAGCTTTCTTCGTCCTAGGCCAAAGCCCAAAAAGGCATACCCCAACAGCGACCGTTTCGAGGAGGATGGTCGGCGCATTTACAGCGCTTACGATGCCGCGACAGTGGCTCGCCCTGGGCGCAAAGTGTGGGCGAAGCGTTTTCGGATCGCGGCGATCGTGGTCGCAGTGATCGCCGTGGCGCTGGCGGCCATCGTCTTCAGCGTCCTGCCGCACTAGCCGCGCCCCAATGCGTGACAACGAACCTATTGAACGCCCTGGCAAGGATTGGGCAAGGTCCGGGTGACCACGATACGAAAGGCTGGGGACGCACGGGCGCGGCGTACGGGTGCCAGGCAACGGCCAACGGCAGTGCGCTCTGGCGGGCCACAGGAAACCAAATCAAAACTCAATCGTTGAACCAGGGATGGCGCCAATCGGGAGTGCGCATGAACCCTCGTGACAACGCTGTTTCTCCGTTTGAGGAGGAACAACACCAAGTCCGCCTCGCAAAGAGCGCACGCCTCAGAGAGCTTCGATCTCATGCGTCTTGGCTGGCCTTCGACCCTCATGCTCAGTTTCATGATGAAATAGACCTCTCAGCCATTTTTGAGGAAAACGCGTTCCGCAACCGCTTGTAGAAGCGGGCCAAGTCCCAGGGACTTCAGTCGTAATTGAGTCATTCCTAATATGCCTATAACTTAGGCAGTGCGGGGGACCCCCGAATTCCAAACCCGCAATGGCCGGTGCGCCTCGCTTGCCCAAGCAACCCCCCGCACCGGCCATTTCTACTCTCCGGGGACCTATGCTGAGTAGGTATCGCATCGAGGCGATGGAAGGAGCTGCGGCTGAGTAGCGCCGAAACTGATTTAGATTAACGTTACATGTCGATTGGCTAAAATGCGGAACGTCCAATCGACGCTTCCGGAACCAAAAGGATAACGTCAGACCTTAGTCCAACAGCAGAAGCCCGCACTGAGTGTTCAGCAACGGGCTATGGTCCCGCAAGGAACCGACCCTTGTATCCATAAATTGAAAATTCGGCAGATCACCAGATCTGCCGATTATCGAGGGAGGATGTCACATGCCAACGTTCATAGTCACAGGGTCCTATTCAGCCACGGCAGCGAGTGGAATGATTGACAATCCGTCTAACCGAGAAAAGGCGGCCCGTGCCATCTTTGAAGCAGCGGGCGGGAAACTGCATTCTTTCTACGTCACGACGGGCGAAACTGACTGGATGGCAATTACGGAATTCGGCGACGGTGCTGACCTGATCCCCGCACTTCTCGTCGTCGGCGCATCGGGAGCAGTATCGAATATCAAAACCGTGCGAGCATACACGGGCGCAGAGTTCAAGGCGGCCCAAGAGAAGGCGGGAAAAATCGCTTCTTCCTACAAATCCCCGGCAAAATAAGCAGACCACACTGGTGCGCCATCACGGGCCGGCAAGGCCTGTAATTTATCACGCTGCTAAATCTGGCCCGCTGCTTCGGTGGCGGGCTTTTTAAGGCTTGAAGGGTAGCTCATACCCACACTGACGGCACTTAAACGCGCCACCGCTCGCTTTATCGGCCATGGGCTCCTGCTTTGCTCGCGATATCCAACAGCGCGAGCATTGTGGCGTCTCGTCAATGATGGGCTGATATCCATGTACGCGGGCACCGGCAGAGGCACTGCTGTCCAGATATGATTTCAGTTTTGCCCGAGTTTCATCGCGTGAAGGGCGAGCTTGCGCCGTAGTTTTCCGGCCTTCCGTTCCTCTGCGAAAGCCACTGTGCGGCCACAGATTTGCGGATACAACAACTGACCGGTTGACCTTGTGTATCTACATTTTGTTGGTGAGCGCGATGGGATTCGAACCCATGACCTACTGATTAAAAGTCAGTTGCTCTACCGGCTGAGCTACGCGCTCCCGCGGGCTCTAAAGGCCGCCCTCGAAATTGCGCGGAACATAGGGAGAGTGCCGCGACCGGTCAACCGGAAAAAGATGGCCCTTTCACCGAGGTTTCTGCCATCGCCTGACGCCCTGCAAATTGCCTTGGCAGGACGCCCGGTGAGCCGCTCCCGCAATGAGGTCGCCGCTTCAAAATCTGCAGGCGCGCGAGATGGGTATTTTCTTCTCCGGTTGACTGGAGAAACATTGCAAATCAGCAACTTAATGTTCTGGCGGGGAACCTTCGCACCGCCGGGCCGTTCTCTCCCCACAAGGGACGTCAACCACCCTTTTTAAGGAGAAGATCATGAACAAGATCGTATCGGGTATGCTGGCGGCCACATTGTCAGCTTCTTTCGCGGCTTCCGCGGCCGTGCCGGCCGGCGCCACGCAAATGATTGCGCCGCAGGCCCCGTCGGCTTCGTCCGATGTGCAGGCGGTCGACCACAGGCCGTGGATGAAAAACCGCAACTTCAACGGCGACCGCAATTTCTCGCGCAGCAACAATGACGGTGCCTACTGGAACGGCCATCGCGGCTCGCGCCATTACCGCCACGGCTATCGCCGTCACGGTGATTTCTGGTTCCCGGCTGGTGCATTCATTGCCGGCGCGCTGATTACCGGCGCGATCGTCAACAACAACCAGAACCGCGTCTACCGGGGCGGCGATTCGCATGTGCAGTGGTGCTATGACCGCTACCGGTCGTATCGCGCGTCGGACAACACCTACCAGCCGAACTACGGTCCTCGGCGGCAGTGCAATTCGCCCTACTGATCCAAGGGTGAGTACCAGTAGCTGACGAGTATGAGTAAAAACCCGCGCCGAGACGGCGCGGGTTTTTCTATATGGCTTGTCACAGGGAGCGGCGGTTCAGTTCAACTCGCCCAACCAATGCTCTTCAAGACCAAATAGAGGCCACCGCCTTCTCCGCGTGGAGACCGATAAACTCCGAGAGCGTCGCAAATTCGAACCATGGTCGCGGACAATTCCCAACCGAGCACTTCCAGATCGTCTTGCGTATCCGTCACATAGGCCTGCGCCAGCTCGTCAATGCCGTTCTTCTCTCCGAACGATCGAACCAGCTTTGCGTCGACAAGCAGTTCGCTAGGTAGGTTTGAGTTCGACCAGGCCCAAAGCCAGTTGCTGGCCTTCGCGCTCGTGCCCTGCAATCTGGATTTCGGCGACAACTCTGACGACGTTCTGGTCTGAAAAGAGAAGCTTTCCGGATGTCAGATCATAGTCGTAGCGGGACCAGTTACCCAGGTTGAAGTCGCCCTCGAGTCGCTTGTTCTTCGCGTTCAGCTGGTCGACAGCCTCGTCGCGCCAAGCAGGATACCAATCTGGACTTCTCATGCCCCCTCGCTCAGCAAAACCTAATCATTTCGCGGCTCGCCGACCTATTGCGTGCTTAGCGTCCGGCGCACCGCATCGCGCCAGCCCGCCAGTTTTGCCGAACGCACACTGGCATCCATGTCCGGCTTGAACCGACGCTCGAGCGCCCAGCTCCGGGCAAAGTCCTTCGCCTTCGGCCATACGCCCGCCTTCGAGCCGGCGAGCCACGCGGCGCCCAGCGCCGTCGTCTCCAGGATGGTCGGGCGATCGACCGGCGCGTCGAGAATGTCGGCCAGCCGCTGCATGGTCCAGTCGGAGGCCACCATGCCGCCATCGACGCGAAGCACGGTCTTGGCCGATGCCCCCTTCCAGTCCTTGCGCATCGCATCGAGCAGGTCGCGCGTCTGGTAGGCGACGGATTCGAGTGCTGCGCGGGCAAACTCCGCAGGGCCTGAATTGCGCGTCAGGCCGAAGATCGCGCCACGCGCCTCGGCGTCCCAATGTGGCGCGCCGAGGCCGACGAAAGCCGGCACCAGATAGACGTTCTGCGTCGGGTCCGCGGTCGCCGCCAGCACGCCGCTGTGCTCGGCCTTGCCAATTACCTTGATGCCGTCGCGCAGCCATTGCACGGCAGCCCCGGCGATGAAGATCGAGCCTTCCAGCGCATAGGTGGTTTTGCCGTTCAGCCGATAGGCAATGGTGGTCAGCAGCCGGTTCTTCGAGCGCACCAGATCGGCGCCCGTGTTGAGCAGCGCGAAACAGCCGGTGCCGTAAGTCGATTTCATCATGCCCGGCTCGAAACAGGCCTGGCCGATGGTCGCCGCGTGCTGGTCGCCCGCCACGCCGAGGATCTTTATCTCGGCGCCAAACAGGCTTTTCTCCGTCGCACCGTAGTCGTCGGCGCAATCCTTGACTTCAGGCAGCATCGCAACCGGGATGCGCAGGATGGAGAGCAGTTCGTCGTCCCAGACATTCTTCTCGATGTTGTAGACCAGCGTGCGCGAGGCGTTCGTGGCGTCGGTGGCGTGCATCTTGCCGCCGGTCAGCCGCCAGATCAAAAAACTGTCGATGGTGCCGGCGAGCAGTTGGCCCTTTTCGGCGCGTTTTCTCGCACCCTTCACCTTGTCCAGCATCCAGGCGATCTTGGTGCCGGAGAAATAGGGATCGAGCAGCAGGCCGGTCTTTTTGGTGAACTTTTTCTCAAGCCCCTGCTTCTTCAGCTTCTGGCAGAGCGGCGCGGTGCGGCGGTCCTGCCAGACGATGGCATTGTGGATCGGCTTGCCGGTCGCCTTGTCCCAGATGACGACGGTTTCGCGCTGGTTGGTGATACCGATGGCCGCCACATCGGATGCCTCGCGGCCGGCGGCCTTCAGCGCGCCTTTGACCGTGGCGACGACGGTTGCCCAGATGTCCTCCGGGTCGTGCTCGACCCAGCCGGAGGCCGGGTAATGCTGGGTGAATTCCTGCTGCTTGCTGCCGGCAACCTTCATCTCACCGTCGAACAGGATCGCCCTGGTCGAAGTCGTGCCCTGGTCGATCGCAAGGATGTATCCGGTCATTCGTCCTCCCGGTAGCTCGCTTATACAAACAGGGGAGACGGCACGATGCCGCCTCCCCGTTCACTATGATCCTGGCGCGTACGCCAAGACTACTTCTGCCAGCTCTTCACCAGTTCGTCGTAGTTGATGGTGATCGGCTTTTCCTTCTCGTTCTCGATCTTCAGCTGAGGCGCGAGATTGCCCTTCTTGACCGCGTCGGCGTTCCAGTAGGCGAGGTCATGCTCTTCGGCCATCTTCGGGCCGATATCGCCCTGGATGCCCGCCTTCTCCAGGCGTTCCATGACCTTTTCCTGCTCGGCGCAAAGCGAGTCCATGGCTTCCTGCGCCGTCTTGGCGCCGGACGAGGCATCACCGATCGCCTGCCACCAAAGCTGTGCCAGCTTCGGATAGTCAGGCACGTTGGTGCCGGTCGGCGACCACTGGACGCGGGCCGGCGAGCGGTAGAACTCGATCAGGCCGCCGAGCTTCGGGGCACGTTCCGTGAAGCTCTTGTCCTGGATCGTTGACTCCCGGATGAGCGTCAAGCCGACATGGCTCTTCTTCACGTCGACCGTCTTCGACACGACGAACTGCGCGTAGAGCCAGGCGGCCTTGGCGCGATCGTCAGGTGTCGACTTGAGCAGGGTCCAGGAACCGACGTCCTGGTAGCCAAGCTTCATGCCATCCTTCCAGTACACGCCATGCGGCGACGGAGCAAAGCGCCATTTCGGGGTGCCGTCCGCGTTCACGACCGGCAGCCCTTCCTTGACGAAGGAGGCGGTGAAGGCCGTGTAGGTGAACATCTGCTGCGCGACCGTGCCCTGCGACGGGACGGGGCCGGATTCGCCGAACGTCATGCCCTGAGCTTCCGGCGGCGCATAGGCTTTCAGCCAATCCAGGTACTTCTGGATCGAATAGACGGAAGCCGGGCCGTTGGTGTCGCCGCCGCGCGCGACGCACGAACCGACGGGCTGCGACTTCTCGTTGACCTTGATGCCCCATTCGTCGACCGGAAGACCGTTCGGCAGGCCCTTGTCGCCATTGCCGGCCATGGAGAGCCAGGCATCGGTGAACCGCCAGCCGAGCGACGGGTCCTTCTTGCCGTAGTCCATGTGGCCATAGACCTTCTTGCCGTCGATCTCGCGGCCGGTGAAGAACTCGGCGATGTCCTCATAGGCCGACCAGTTGACCGGCACACCGAGGTCGTAGCCGTATTTTGCCTTGAAATCGGCCTTGTTCTTCTCGTCATTGAACCAGTCGTAGCGGAACCAGTATAGGTTCGCGAACTGCTGGTCGGGCAGCTGGTAGAGGTCGCCGTCCGGAGCGGTCGTGAACTTGGTGCCGATGAAGTCGGCGAGATCGAGGTTCGGATTGGTGACATCCTTGCCCTCATTCGCCATCCACTTGGTCAGGCTGCGTGCCTGCTGGTAACGCCAGTGGGTGCCGATCAGGTCGGAGTCGTTGACGTAGGCGTCGTAGATATTCTCACCCGACTGCATCTGCGTCTGCAGCTTTTCGACGACATCGCCTTCGCCGATCAGGTCGTGGGTGATCTTGATGCCGGTGATCGCGGTGAAGGCAGGCGCCAGAACCTTAGACTCATAGCTATGCGTATCGATGGTCTCGGAGACCACCTTGATGTCCATGCCGGCGAAAGGCTTCGCGGCATCGATGAACCATTGCATTTCGGCTTCCTGGGCGCCGCGATCCAGCGTCGACAAGTCCTTGATTTCGGTATCGAGGAAGGTTTTGGCTTCGTCCATTCCGGCATAGGCCTGGCCTGCTCCCCAGAGCAGGACAAGCGCAGTTGTTGATGTTAAAAATTGCCTTCGCATTTCGTTTCCTCCACTTTCAGGTTTCAAGTGCGATCTGGAGCGGTCGCCGGCAACGCGGCCGCTCCAACAGTTTCCCCCTCTAAACGTAGCGGAACACGCCAATGGCGTAGACTACGGAGAGAGCGAGAGCCCACCACAGGTTGGGTCCGACAAGACCCAGCCAAGCGAGATGGATAAAGGCGCTGCCAAGCAGCGAAACAAAGAGGCGGTCACCGCGCGTCGTCTCGAAGCGCAGCACGCCGACACGCGGATTGCCGCCAGGCGAGACAAACTCCCAGAACGCCATGCCGCACAGCAGAATAAGGATCGTGATGAAAAACAGTGCCGTCGGCAGGGTCCATGCCATCCAGGTGAGGTTCATGGTCATACCCTCCCCAGGGCAAAGCCCTTGGCGATATAGTTGCGGACGAACCAGATCACGAGCGCGCCTGGCAGGATGGTGAGCACGCCAGCGGCGGCAAGCACGCCCCAATCGAGCCCGGATGCCGAGACCGTGCGCGTCATGATCGCCGCGATCGGCTTGGCGGCGGTCGTGGTCAAGGTGCGGGCAATCAGCAGTTCGACCCATGAGAACATGAAGCAGAAGAAGCAGGCCACGCCGACACCGCTGGCGATCAACGGCATGAAAATTTTCACGAAGAAGCGAGGGAAGGAGTAGCCGTCGATGTAGGCGGTCTCATCGATTTCCTTCGGCACGCCCGACATGAAGCCTTCGAGTATCCACACCGCCAGCGGCACGTTGAACAGGCAGTGCGCCAGCGCCACAGCGATATGGGTGTCTATCAGGCCGAAGGCCGAATAGAGCTGGAAGAACGGCAGCGCAAACACCGCAGGCGGCGCCATGCGGTTGGTCAGCAGCCAGAAGAACAGATGCTTGTCGCCGAGGAAGCGGTAGCGCGAAAAGGCGTAGGCCGCAGGCAGCGCCACCGAAACCGAGATCACCATATTCATGACGACATAGATGATCGAATTGATGTAGCCCTTGTACCAGGACGGGTCGGTGAAGATCACCATGTAGTTGGCGATGGTCGGGTTCCTCGGCCACAGCGAAAAGGCGCCCAGGATCTCCTGATTGGTCTTGAAGCTCATATTGACCAGCCAGTAAATCGGCAGCATCAGAAAGATGATGTAGATCGTCGGCACCAGCCACCAGAACCTGGATTCTTCGCCACGCCGGCGCATCAGCCGCGCAATCTGGTCCTGCGACAGCGTGCTGGCGAGCCCGTCCGAAACCGCCGCCTCGTTCACCCGGTCCTGCCTCGTCGTTCTTTCGTTGGCGCCGCTCATCTCAGCGCTCCGCATCGACATTGGTCATGACGGTGTAGAACACCCATGACAGCAACAGGATGATGAGGAAGTAGATGATCGACATGGCGGCCGCCGGCCCGAGGTCGAACTGGCCGATGGCGATCTTGACCAGATCTATCGACAGGAATGTCGTCGAATTGCCGGGGCCGCCGCCGGTGACGACGAAGGGCTCGGTGTAGATCATGAAGCTATCCATGAAGCGCAGCAGCACGGCGATCAAAAGCACGCGGTTCATCTTCGGCAACTGGATATAGCGGAAGATCGCCCAGCGCGAGGCGCCATCGATCTTGGCGGCTTGATAATAAGCATCCGGTATGGAGACGAGGCCGGCGTAGCAGAGCAGAACGACGAGGCTCGTCCAGTGCCATACGTCCATCAGGATGACCGTCACCCAGGCGTCAGTCGGGTCGTTGACGTAATTGTAGTCGAAGCCGAGCGCCGACAACGTGTAGCCGAGCAGGCCGATGTCGATGCGGCCGAACACCTGCCAAATCGTGCCGACGACGTTCCACGGGATCAGCAGCGGCAGCGCCATCAGCACCAGGCAGACCGGCACGCCCCAGCCCTTCTTGGGCATGTTGAGTGCGATGAAGATGCCGAGTGGCACTTCGATGGCGAGGATGATGAAGGAGAAGATCAGGTTGCGGACCATCGAGAGCCAGAAACGTTCCGACTCCAGGATTTCGGTGAACCAGTCCGAGCCGTTCCAAAAGAAAACGTTGTTTCCGAACGTGTCCTGAACCGAATAGTTGACCACCGTCATCAGCGGGATCACCGCCGAGAACGCCACCAGCAGGAGCACCGGCAGCACCATGAACCAGGCCTTGTTGTTCCAGGTCTTTTCCATCTATGCCCCCATCTCGACGCGCCAGGAATCGGCATAGATGTTGATGCCTGCCGGGTCGAAGCGCACCTTCGGCTCGGCCGGCACGCTCTCGTCCTCGCCGATGACGGCCGCGATCTCGCGGCCTTCGAGGCTGGCGCGCACCACCTTGTGGCGGCCGAGATCCTCGACCTTGCTGATTTTCACCGCCATGCCGTCGCGGCCGAGCCTGACATATTCGGGCCGGATGCCGAGTTCGATGGCCCCGGAGCTACCTGCGGCGGTCTTTGGCGCGCCGGGCAGTTCGATGCGCTGGCTGCCTATCGTCGCGGTCTTGCCGTCGATCGCCACCGGCATGACGTTCATGCCGGGCGAACCGATGAAATAGCCGACAAAGGTGTGGCGCGGCCGCTCGAACAGTTCGGCCGGCGTGCCGATCTGGACGATGCCGCCGTCGTACATGACGACGACCTGGTCGGCGAAGGTCAGCGCCTCGGTCTGGTCGTGGGTGACATAGACCATGGTGTAGCCGAAGCGGCGGTGCAGCTGCTTCAACTGCGAGCGCAGCACCCACTTCATATGTGGGTCGATGACGGTCAGCGGCTCGTCGAACAGGATGGCGTTGACATCTGAGCGCACCAGGCCGCGGCCGAGCGAAATCTTCTGCTTCTGGTCGGCGGTCAGGCCCCTCGCCTTCTTCTTCGCCCATGACGCCAGATCGATCATCTCCAGCGTCTCGCGCACTTTGCGGTCGACGTCGGCTTCCGGCACGCCGCGGTTGCGCAGCGGGAAGGCCAGATTGTCGTAGACGGTCATGGTGTCGTAGATGACAGGGAACTGGAACACCTGCGCAATGTTGCGCTCCTGCGTCGACAAATTGGTGACGTCCTTGCCGTTGAACAGCAGCTCTCCGTGCGAAGGATGCAAAAGTCCCGAAATGATGTTGAGCAGCGTGGTCTTGCCGCAGCCGGAAGGCCCGAGCAGCGCATAGGCGCCGCCATCCTCGAAGGTGTGGTGCACTTCTCTCAGCGCGAAATCGGCATCCTTCTGCGGGTTGGGCAGATAGGAGTGCCTGACATGGTTGACGTCGATGCGCGCCATCTCTTCCCCCTCAAGCCGCCAGCTTCGATGCGGCGACGGCGCTGCCGTTGCTGTCGAAGACCATGATGTGGCGCGGATCGATGAACACCTCGATCTCTGCGTCGGGCTCGAAATCGCGGATGCCGTGGGTCAGCATGACCCAGCGCGCGTCGGCGAAATCGAGATGGATGAAGCTTTCCGAGCCGGTGATCTCGGTGATCGTCACCTTGGCGCGCACCGGCACGGCGGCGGCGTCGGGCCGCTCGAGCGACAGATGATGCGGCTGGAAGCCGATGGTATAATTGGCGTCGGCAATGCCGGCGAGTTCGGCCGGCACCGGCAATTTGACGCCGCCCTCGAGCAGGAAGTCCGGACCTTTCTTGGCCAGCACGATGGTGTTGAGCGGCGGGTCGGCAAAGGTCCTTGCAGTCACCAGGTCAATCGGCTTGCGGAAGACGTCGATGGTCGGGCCGAACTGGGTGATGCGTCCCTCGGACAGCGTCGCCGTGTTGCCGCCGAGCAGCAGCGCTTCGTGCGGCTCGGTCGTGGCATAGACGAAAATGGTGCCGGCGGCGGCGAAGATCTTCGGCAGCTCGGCGCGCAACTCCTCGCGCAGCTTGTAATCGAGATTGGCGAGCGGCTCGTCGAGCAGCACCAGGCTGGCGTTCTTGACGATAGCGCGGGCAAGCGCGGTGCGCTGCTGCTGGCCACCGGACAGGCTGAGCGGGGTGCGGTCGAGATAGGGCGTCAGCTTCAGCAGCGCTGCCGCGTTGCGGACTTCCTTGTCGATCTTGGCCTGATCGGTGCCGGCCACCCGCAGCGGCGAGGCGATGTTCTCATAGACGGTCATCGCGGGGTAGTTGATGAACTGCTGGTAGACCATGGCGATCTTGCGCTGCTGCACCGGCATGCCGGTGACATTCTGGCCGTCGAACCAGACCGAACCGGAGGTCGGCACGTCGAGGCCGGCCATCAGCCGCATCAGGCTGGTCTTGCCCGACAGCGTTGGCCCGAGCAGGACATTGAGCGAGCCGTGCTGAAGCGTCAGCGACACGTCGCGTATATGCTCCGCCGCACCGACCGTCTTCGTCACGTTTCTCAGTTCCAGCATGATGCCTCCTCCCAGGCTTTGTGCATCAATCGCCTTCCCTATTCCGCGGCCGCGACATGGCGCTGGCTGATGCCGCGCATGAACTCGTCGAGGGCCGAGACCTGCTCGCGGCTGAAATGCAGTCCGCGCTTGGTGCGACGCCACAATACATCTTCGGCGGTCAGCGCCCATTCGTTTTCGCAGAGGTAGCGCACCTCGGCCTCGTAGAGATCGGCGCCAAAGTTGCGGCCGAGATCGGCATTCGACTTGGCAAGGCCGAGCAGCACTTGCGCGCGCGTACCGTAGAGCCTGGTCAGCCGGCGCGCCAGGCGCTGGTCGAGGAAGGGATAGGCGCTCTTCAGCTTCGCCACCTGGGCGTCGAAACCGGTGGCCGGGAAATCGCCGCCGGGCAAGGACGCGTTCGCCGTCCATGGCTTGCCGCGCTTGCCGAGAAAACCCTCTATCTTTTCCAGCATCGATTCCGACAGCCGGCGATAAGTGGTGATCTTGCCGCCGAAAGCGTTGACGATCGGCGCCTTGCCCTCGCCGCCATCGGCCTTCAGCACATAGTCGCGGGTCGCCTCCTGCGCCTTCGAGGCGCCGTCGTCGTAGAGCGGACGCACCGCCGAATAGGTCCAGACGATGTCCGGGCGCGTCACGGCTTGAGCAAAATATTCGCTTGCCGCCGCGCAGAGATAGTCGATCTCGGTGTCGCTGATCTTCACGTCGTGCGGATCACCGGGATAGTCGCGGTCGGTGGTGCCGATCAGCGTGAATTCTTCCTCGTAGGGGATGGCGAAAATGATGCGCCCGTCCTTGTTCTGGAAGAAGTAGGCGCGCGGATCGTCGAACTTCTTCTTGATGACGATGTGGCTGCCCTGCACCAGGCGGACATTGTGCACGTCGTTCTGGCCGACAGCGGTCGACAGGACATGGTCGACCCACGGACCGGCGGCATTGACCAGCAGCCGGGCCTTGACCTCTTCGGTCTTTCCTGTCGCCAGATCTTCCAGCCGGATCGCCCAGATATCGCCTTCGCGCCGCGCTGAGACCACCTTCGTGCGGGTGCGGATGGTGGCGCCGCGGTCGGCGGCGTCGCGCGCATTCAACGCCACCAGGCGGGCATCGTTGACCCAGCCGTCGGAATACTCGAACGCCTTGTGAAACAGCGGCTTCAGCGGCTTGCCGGCCGGGTCCTTGGCCATGTCGAGTGTGCGGGTCGCCGGCAGCAATTTGCGGCCGCCAATATGATCATAGAGGAAAAGGCCGAGCCGGATCAGCCAGGCCGGGCGCAGGCCCTTGGCATAGGGCAGCACGAAACGCATCGGCCAGATGATGTGCGGTGCGTTCTTCCACAGAACCTCGCGCTCCATCAGCGCCTCGCGCACCAAGCGGAACTCATAGAATTCAAGGTAGCGCAGGCCGCCATGGATCAGCTTGGTCGAACCGGAGGAAGTGCCGCTGGCGAGATCGCTCATCTCAGCCAGAAATACCGAAAAGCCTCGCCCAACGGCGTCGCGGGCGATGCCGCAGCCATTGATGCCGCCACCGATGACGAAGATGTCATGGATTGCGTCCACAAAGCCCTCCCGCGATTTCGCATTGCAGCATTTTTAGGTTTTTACGAAACCGTCTCGGGATTATTTCGAAATCAGAACGAATGTCAAACGAAATGTCACTGCGCCGTGATGGAAGCCATTAACCCAGCGCTGTCTCGATCAGCTGCACCTCAGCCTCTTCGCAGATCCGACGCACCGACGGAATGTCGCAACGGTCAGTGATGAAGGTGTTGACCTGCGACAGATGGCCGATGCGAACCGGTGCGGTGCGTTCGAACTTGGTCTGGTCGGACACCAGGATGACATGCCTGGCATTGGCGATGATGGCTTGCGCCACTTTCACTTCGCGAAAGTCGAAATCGAGCAACGCGCCGTCATGGTCGATCGCCGAGGCGCCGATGACCGCATAATCGACCTTGAACTGCCTGATGAAATCGACCGCCGCCTCGCCGACCACACCGCCGTCGGAGCCGCGCACGACGCCGCCGGCGATCACCACCTCGATCGAAGGATAAATGCGCATCCTGTTGGCAACATTGATGTTATTGGTGATGACCATGAGCCCGGTGTGATCGAGCAGCGCCTTGCTGACCGACTCGGTCGTGGTGCCGATATTGATGAAGAGCGAGGCGTTGTCGGGGATCAGCCTGGCCGCCGCGCGGCCGATCGCCTCCTTCTCGTCCGCGGCGATCTTGCGGCGCGCCTCGTACTCCATGTTCTCGATGCCGGACGGAAACAAGGCGCCGCCATGGATGCGAGTGAGCAACCGCTGGTCGCAGAGATCGTTGAGATCCTTGCGTATGGTCTGCGGTGTCACATTGAAATGGGTGGCCAGATCGTCGACCAGCACCCGGCCATGGTCTTTGGCCATCTGGATGATTTCGGCATGACGCGGCGACAAATACACTGAGAACCTCCCCCGTTTTCGTTTTTCTTGTTTGTAGCTCAAAACGAAAGCAATGAAAAGGGAGAAGCCGGCTAATGAAATATCGATGATTGCAAAGGCGAACCAGGCAGATACAGCTCAGACCCGCTCCGCCACCTTGCGGGCGACGGCAGCGACTTTGCCCGGCGAGCGGATCATCAGGAATTTGCCGGACCAGCTTCCCAGGATGCGCCAGGTGCCCGCGATCTCGGTGGCATCGCCGTTCAGAATGCCGCTGTAGTCGATCGGATCCACGTTCGATCCGGCATTGTCATATGTTTTGATGAAGGAGACGGCGTTGCCGTCGCGCTGCCCCTGCAGGGTTGCGTATCTCACTGTGCCGGTCGCCGGGCTCGCCGGTTCGTGGGTCATCCCCGTCAAGCTGGTTGCCGTCTCGATCAGTGTGGCTACGAAGGAGACGGGTGCAAGCTCGCGCGGATAAAAATAAAGCCCGTTCCAGACGCCCGTCAGATTTTGGCTCGTCTCTTCGCCCTGCCCGGCCATGCCCTTGCTTGCAATTCCTTGCTGGCTACTCTGGGGCGGGAAACCGCCGGTACATGCTGTCAGCCCTTGAGCGATCTTGCACAGTCGCAAATGACAGTGAAGGCGGTATTGACGTCTTCCGCCGTGGTCTCGAACTGTCCGACCTGGAAACGAATGGCGACCCGTCCATCGACCCGCGTCTGCGTCAGATAGAGGCGGCCATCGTCGTTGATGGCATTGACCAGGCGCAGGTTGTGATCGTCGGCATCGCCGGCTGCCTTATGACGGAATGAAAACAGCGACAGCATTGGCTCGGTGACGATCTCGAAATCCGGCTCGTTCGCCAGCCGCGCCGCAAGGCCCTCGCTCCAGGCGACGTGGTTGCGGATCATGCTGCGCAGCGCCTCCAAGCCGTGCGCGCGCAGCAGGAACCACAATTTCAGCGCCCGAAAACGCCTGCCGAGCGGCACC
This sequence comes from Mesorhizobium sp. P2_B5, assembly GCF_056404775.1. Lineage (NCBI taxonomy): Bacteria > Pseudomonadati > Pseudomonadota > Alphaproteobacteria > Hyphomicrobiales > Phyllobacteriaceae > Mesorhizobium > Mesorhizobium sp. P2_B5. The sequence continues at coordinate 291,693 of NZ_JBFUDJ010000003.1, forward strand.
GACCATTCGGAATAATTGATGATGCCGTCGCGGCCGTGCGTCTTCAGGAATTCGGGCTTGATCGCCAAAGTGCGGACCTGATCCTCGGGCTGGCGGATGAACTGCATCGAGCAGTCAAATTGCGCGCCAAGCCACTTATGCGGGTTGAAGACGATGGAATCGGCGAGCTCTGCGCCGGCCCAGAAATGGCGGAATTCCGGGCAGATCATTGCCGATCCCGCCCAGGCGGCATCGACATGCAGATAGAGCCCGTGGCGCCTGGCCACCGCGGCGACGGCGGCGACATCGTCGGTGCCGCCGGTGCTGGTGCCGCCGACGCTGGCGATGATGCCGGCGGGCAGCATACCGGCCTCACGGTCGGCGGCGATTGCCGCCTCGAGCGCTGCCGTATCCATGGCGCGGAAGCGCCCGGTGACCGGAATGCGGACCAGATTGTCCTCGCCGATGCCCGACACCCAGATCGCGCGGTCGATCGAGGTGTGGACCTGATCGGAGGAATAGATGCGCGGCCGCCTCTGCCCGGCCAGGCCCTGTTTGTTGCCCTGCCAATCGAGCGCGCGCTCGCGCATGGTCAGCACGGCGGCCAGCGTCGCCGACGAGGCCGAATCCTGGATGACGCCGGAAAATCCTTCGGGCAGGCCGAGCGCCTGGCGCATCCAGTCGACAATGCGTGTCTCGAGTTCGGTCGCGGCCGGCGAGGTCTGCCATAGCATGCATTGCGCGGCCATCGCCGAGACAAGATATTCGGCCACCACCGAGACCGGCGCGGCATTGGCCGGGAAATAGGCGAAGAAGCGCGGATGCTGCCAATGCGTCATGCCCGGCACGATCTTGTCTTCGAAATCGGCGAAAATCCGTTCCATCGGCTCAGCCGCTTCCGGTGGCGACGCCTCGATGCTGCGAAAGATGTCGCCGGGTTCGACCAGTGGTCGCACCGGCCTTTCGCGCAGCGAGGAGCGGTATTCGACTCCCCAATCGGCGGCGCGCCTCGACCATTGCCGGAAATCATCACTGTTCATTCTGGTCTCCAGACCTGGGCCAAGCAGCGTCGATCGCCGCGGCAAGCGCCACGCAACAGCGCCAGCAAGGCAATCTAACCCGGGAAATCGGGCAGGCTGGCAAAGGCCGTTTTCAGCGCGTTCGACCAGCCGTCCGAGATGGTGCGATAATACTGGTCGTCCTGGCCTATCCGCTTCTTCAGCCCGACCTTGAAAGCATCCTTCTCGAGGAACAGCAGGTCGAGCGGCAGGCCGACGGACAGGTTCGACTTCAGCGTCGAATCGAAGGAGACCAGAAGCAACTTCACGGTTTCGGCCAGGCTCATCGTCCTTTCATAGGCGCGGATGATGATCGGCTTGCCGTATTTGGTCTCGCCGATCTGGAAGAACGGCGTGTCGTCGGTTGATTCGATGAAATTGCCCTCGGGGTAGATCATGAACAGGCGCGGCGCGCTGCCCTTGATCTGACCGCCGAGGATGAAAGAGGCGTTGAAATAGGAATCCGCCTTTTCGCCGGCCGGTGACGACTGGGCGATGACTTCCTTGACGGTGTCGCCGACCAGCCGCACCGTCTGGTACATGGACGGGGTTTCGAGCAGCGTCGCATGGCGTTCGCCGATCGCCTTGTTGCGCTCGTCGAGCAGGCTGATGACAGCCTGCGTCGTGGCCAGATTACCGGCCGACATCAGCACGATGACGCGCTCGCCCGGCTCTTCCCAGACATGCATCTTCTTGAAGGTCGAGATCGAATCCATGCCGGCATTGGTGCGCGTGTCCGACATGAACACGAGCCCACGATCGATCTTGAGGCCGACGCAATAAGTCATGGAATCTCTTCAGGCAGCAATCTTGCCGAGAACTACTGCTCTACCGTGACGGTGACCGCAAGCTGTTCCTCCGCCTGTCCCAGTCGAATTCCCGACACCGGCGAGGCATCGCGATAATCGCGGCCGGTGGCCACCCTGACATAGCGCTCGTCAGGAGAAATGCCATTGGCGGCGTCGAAGGCGACCCAGCCGAGACCCTGGACATGGACTTCGGCCCAGGCATGGCTTGCCGCCTGTTCGATGGCCGCGTCCATCATCAGATAGCCGCTGACATAACGGGCCGGAAAGCCCATGGCGCGGGCCGCGGCGACAAAGATATGGCTGTGGTCCTGGCAGACGCCGGTCTTCAGCGCCAACGCCTCTTCCGCCGGCGTCGTCACGCTGGTGGTGCCCGGCGTATAGGCGACGCGCTCGACGATCAGCGCCATCAGCCGATGCAGCCTTTCGATGTCGGTGCCTTTGCCGACCGCCGCGGCAAGCTCGCGAATGCCGTCGCCGGGGATGGTCAAAGCGGTCTCCTGGCTGAACAGCCAAAGCGGCGCAAAGCCGTGATGCGGACCCGAGACGCCTGCCGTGTCGCGCGTCACAACCTCGCCGGAGGCCTCAACCGTGATGAAGTCGCGCTCGCCCTCCACGCTCAACAGCCTGTTATCGTTGCCGAAATGGTCGCTGAAACGCACTTCCTCGCGCGCACCTTCGATCTTCAGCGCCCAGGACAGCACAGTCTGCGTCGGGCCACTGACCGGCAACAGCCGCAGCCGCTGCAGCAGATAATGCACCGGCGCGTCGTAGCGGTATTCGGTCCGGTGGGTGATTTTCAATCTCATAACGTGTCTTCCGTTTTGAGCATGACCTTATCCGAAAACCGGGTCCCATTTTTCGCTGACGCGGTCCTCCGGTTCGGGGTCATGCTCAATTGAACCGGTAATCCTGGGCGATCTCGTCGCCCAGCTTGGTGTTGTCCTGAATGAACCTGGCCAGGAATTCGTGCAGGCCGGCGTCGAATATGTCCTTGATCGACCCTGCCCGCAGCATCGCCTGGGTCCTGTCGACCGTGGCGTGGCAGGCATGGCGTTCGCCGTAATCGTCACCGAGGAATTTCAGATGCTCGGCCAGGAAACGATAGCAGAAGGTCAGCGAGCGCGGCATGCGGACATTGAGGATCAGATAGTCGGCGATGTTGGTCGGCTTGTAGTCGGCCTCATAGACCCAGCGGTAGGAACGATGCGCCGACACCGAGCGCAGGATCGATTCCCACTGATAATTGTCCAGCGTCGAGCCAACCCAGGAGATCGACGGCAACAACACGTAGTATTTCACGTCGAGGATGCGCGCCGTGTTGTCGGCGCGTTCGACATAGGTGCCGAGCTGCGAGAAGTCGAAGATCTCGTTGCGCAGCATGGTGCCGTAGAAACAGCCGCGGATAAGCGCCGTCTCGCGCTTGATGGCGTCGAGCACGCTCGGCAGGTCGCGCTCGTCGATCGGCTTTGCCAGCATCCGCTTCAACGCCATCCAGGCCTCGTTGATGCTTTCCCAGGTTTCGCGTGTCAGCGCGGTGCGCACCATGCGGGCATTGTTGCGTGCGGTCTCGATCGCCGACATCGTGCTCGACGGGTTCGACGTGTCGCGCAACAGGAAGTCGGCGACATTGGCGGCGGTATAGTCCTGGTATTTCTGCGTGAAGGTGACATCGGAGCCGGCGCTGAGCAGCACCGAATTCCACTCTTCCGAGGCGCTCTGGGTACGGGTCAGCGCCATGCGCAGGCCTGCATCGACCAGGCGTGCCATGTTTTCCGCCCGCTCGATATAGCGGTTCATCCAGTAGAGCCCGTTGGCGGTGCGGCCCAAAAGCATATCAGCTTGCTCCGATGTCGAGCGAATAGCGAGTAGCGAATAGCGAATAGCGGAAGGAACTTATCATGATTTCTGTTGCAGGCTCCTGATCATCGAACGCAGCATTTTTCCAATGTCTTCGGTTTGGCCGAGCAAGTTCGTGACCTCCGCTTCGACCATCAATCCTACCTCTCCGCACAGGATCAGATGTGTCTCCAATTCTTTTAGGGAGCCCTGTGCCACTCGAAGAAACTGAATGAAGGCTCCTGTACTTTCTCGTCCGTGACCTTCTGCGACATTTGCTGCGATAGAAGCGGCCGAGCGTCGTATCTGAGAGGTCATTCCGTATGCTTCGCTGCTCGGAAAGCCTTTCGTGGCCGAGTAGCAATTTACTGCCAACCCTAGGGCCGCCTTCCAAACAATCCGATCCCTGTAGGAATTGATCGCCGTCGTATCCCCCTCTTTCCCTATTCACTACTCGCTATTCGCTACTCGCTCTTTCAATCATCGAGCACCCACGTATCTTTCGTCCCGCCGCCTTGTGAAGAATTGACCACCAGCGAACCCTCCTTCAGCGCCACCCGCGTCAACCCGCCGGGCACTATCTGGATGCGGTCGGACACCAGCACGTAGGGCCTGAGATCGACGTGGCGCGGCGACAGGCCTTTTTCTGTCAGGATCGGACAGGTCGACAGCGCCAGCGTCGGCTGGGCGATGTAGTTGGACGGTTTGGCCTGCAGCTTCTTGGCGAAGTCCTGGCATTCCTTCTTGGTCGCCGCCGGTCCGACCAGCATGCCGTAGCCGCCGGAACCGTGCACTTCCTTGATGACCAGCTCGTGGATGTGTTCGAGCACATACTTCAGGCTGTCGGGTTCCGAGCAGCGCCAGGTCGGGATGTTGCCGAGGATCGCCTTGCGGCCGGTGTAGAACTCGACGATCTCGGGCATGTAGGAATAGATCGCCTTGTCGTCGGCGATGCCGGTTCCCGGCGCATTGGCGATGGTGATGTTGCCGGCGCGGTAGACATCCATGATGCCGGGCACGCCAAGGGCCGAGTCCGGCCGGAAGGTCAGCGGGTCGAGGAACGAATCGTCGACGCGCCGGTAGAGCACGTCGATCTGCTTGTAGCCCTCGGTGGTGCGCATAGCGACATGGCCATCGACGACGCGCAGGTCCTGGCCTTCGACCAGCTGCACGCCCATCTGGTCGGCAAGGAAGGCGTGCTCGAAATAGGCGGAGTTGAAGCTGCCCGGCGTCAGCACGGCGATGGTCGGCGCGCCCTTGGTGCTTTGCGGCCGGACCGCTGCCAGCGACTGGCGAAGGAGCTGCGGATAGTTCTCGACCGGCCGCACCTTGATCTGCTGGAACAGTTCGGGGAAGAGCTGCATCATCGTCTCGCGGTTCTCCAGCATGTAGGAGACGCCCGACGGCGTGCGCGCATTGTCCTCCAGCACGTAGAACTCGTTCTCAGAGATGCGGACAATATCGACGCCGATAATGTGGGTGTAGACGCCGGCCGGCGGCCGCACGCCGATCATTTCCGGCAGGAAGGCCTCGTTCCTGGCGATCAGCTCCCTCGGCACACGGCCGGCGCGCAGGATCTCCTGGCGATGGTAGATGTCATCGAGGAAAGCGTTCAGCGCCTGCACGCGCTGCTCGATGCCTTGCGTGAGGCGCCGCCATTCATTGCCGGAGATGATGCGCGGAACGATATCGAAGGGGATCAGCCGCTCGGAAGCGTCCTGCTCGCCATAGACGGCGAAGGTGATGCCGGTCTTGCGGAAGACGCGCTCGGCGTCCTGCATCTTTTCGGTAAGCCTGGCCGGGTCCTGCTCCTTCAGCCAGCGGTCGTAAGCCGTATACGGTTTTCTCAATCCGGAAACTTCCGGAAGCATTTCATCGAACGCTGCCAATCGCATACTCCCCTGTGACGCCATTTCACTGGCGTCGCAGGAGAAAATCAAGCGCAATCGGTGATTTGGAGGGCATCGGCGATCAGTATGTTACGACTGCCCAAAATTAGGGCAGTCGAAACAGGGGCGTAATCAGGCTTTGCCTCGTCGCCGGGCAAATGCCTGATGCGGCGCTAGAGCAGCTCATCGTTTCACGGAAACGGTGAACCGCTCTGTCCTTTGTTTCAAAGCAGTTCCGGACGGAAAACCGCTTCACACTTTTCCTGGAATTGCTTTAGAAAGCGCGGAAAGTGACGACCGTGAAGGTGTCCTTGATTCCGGGAAGATGCTGCACCTTCTCGTTGACGAAGTGGCCGACATCTTCCTCGTCGTCGACATAGAATTTGGCGAGCAGGTCGTAATTGCCGGCGGTCGAGTAGATTTCCGAGGCGATCTCGGCATCGGCGAGCGCGCTGGCGACCTCATAGGATTTGCCCAGGTCGCACTTTATCTGCACGAAAAACGTCTTCATTGCCGGTCCTGCCACGTTGAAACGCGCTTCTTGCGCCCATGGCGGCCCTTCTCGCAGACTGCCGCCCGGCTTTCAAGCATCAGGCCGAACGTGCCTTGGCAACAGCCTGCCTGAGTTCGGACACCGGCATGCCGCGCCGGTAGAGGCTGCCGCCGATGACCAGAGCCGGCGTGCCGCGCAGCTTGAAGGCCGTCGCCTGGCTGTCGGTGCGCAAAAGCGCAGCGTCGATGTCGGGTTCACGGATGGCGAGATCGGCACGCACCATCGCCACATCGACCCCGACCGAAGCCAGGATATCGTTGGTGCGGCGTTCCGAGAGGCCACGCTGGTTGGTCATCAGCGCATCGACCGCGGCGGCATAGTGTTCGCCGGTCAAAAGCGCCACGCGCGCCGCGTCGCGCGAGACGTCGCCGAAGATCGGCCAGTCCTTCATTACCAGGCGGATGCCGCTGTCCTGTGCCATCAGTTTCTTCAGTTCGACGAAGACGAGCTTGCAGATCGGGCACTGATAGTCGACGAATTCGGCGATGGTGACGTCGCCATCCGCATTGCCGAGCGCTGGAATGGCCGGATCGAAGGCGATTTCGGTGACGGTCGGCCCGGTGGCTGCCCAAGCGGGCAAGGGAGCCAGAACTGCAAAGCTAGCCGCGCCCTTCAGCAAAAGGCGCCGGTCGATCGGCTGCTCAGACATGGTTCGTCCCTGGTTGCGCGAACGGGTCCCACCCGTCCCCTACGATGCGCGCCCCGCCTTAAAGGATGCTTAAGCATGATCTTGTGGCACTTGCGTGGCGAATTACTGCGGTTGCTGAAACCGTGAGGCGACGCCAAGCGTATGGTATGATGTGTCTTCAGACAGCGATTTGTCAGGAGACAATGGAGACAGGCCATGCGCCGTATCGCATTCGCAGTCGTTTCATTGCTGTTCGCGTCTTCCCTGTTCATCTCGGCAGCCCTTGCCGGCGATGCCGAAATCAAGGCCGGCCAGGCCGTCATCGATGGTCAGCTGAAGGCGCTCATCGCCAATGATGGCGTGAAGGCCTACAGCTACGCTGCTCCAAACGTGAAGCAGATTTTCCCGACCGTCGACGCCTTCATGAACATGGTGACCAACGGCTACGCGCCGGTGCGTCAGCCACAAAGCTATTCCTTCGGCAAGGTCGAGCAGACAGGCCCAGGCTCGATCATCCAGCAGGTGCTGATCGTCGGTCCCGACGGCAAGAACTACGAGGCGGTCTATACGCTGCAGCAGCAGCCCGACGGCAGTTTCCAGATCACCGGCTGCAGCCTGCGGGCGTCGAATTCACTGAGCACCTGACGCACAAAGCCTCAGTAGCGTGCCCTGCCGCCCGACATGTCGAACACGGCTCCGGTGTTGAATGCGCTGGCGTCGGAACAAAGCCAAAGCACCAATGCCGCCACTTCATCCACCGAGCCAAGGCGCTTGAGCGGGCTGGCATTTATCATGTCGTCTACGACATCGTTTCCAAGGCGCCTGATCAACTCGGTATCGATCGGCCCCGGTGCCACGCAATTCACCCGAATGTCGGTATCGCAGGTCTCCCGCGACAAGGCTTTCGTAAAGGCAATGACGCCTGCACTTGCCGCTGAATAGGCGGCCAGATTCGGCAACCCCTCCTTGCCTGCCAGGGATCCCATATTGATGATCCGGCCCCTGCCAGCCTTGCGCATGATCGGCAGAACCTGATGCGTAACCTCGAAAACGCCGATCAGGTTGACACCGATGATGCGTTGCCACTCGATCGGATCGAATGCCTCGAACCCACGATAGTCGCCTAAATAGCCTGCATTGTTGATCAGAATGTCAATCCGGCTATCGTCTGCGACGACCTCAGCCAGGGCGTCTTTGATCTGGTGAGCCTTTGTCACATCGACCGTCTGGCAATGCGCGCCGTCCACAGGTGTCGGATCAGCATCCCATATCCAGACTTCGGCCCCGGAGTTCAACAACTGCGCCGCAGTGGCCTTGCCGATACCTCGTGCGCCGCCAGTCACGATCGCGGTCTTGCCGCCAAGTTCATATGTGACAGTCATGGCCTGACCCCAACCGGAATCTGCGCCCGGACAATGGATCCGTCAATCATCGTCAGGTGGCGTTGATTTGTTCAAAGGGTAGGGATATCGCCCCTCGCCCAGCCCTCGGAAATCTCCGCCGTGCGCGCCTCGAAGGCGCCGGCCTCGATCGCGCCGCGAATATCCTGCATCAGCTTCTGATAGTAGGACAGGTTGTTCCAGGTCAGCAGCATCGCCCCCAGCGCCTCCTGCGAGCGCACGAGATGATGCAGGTAGGCCCGCGAGTAATCGCGGGCCGCCGGGCAGTCGCTCTCCTCGTCGAGCGGGCGCGGATCGTCGGCGTGGCGGGCGTTCCTCAGATTGACCTTGCCGCGCCTTGTGTAGGCCAGGCCGTGGCGGCCGGCGCGGGTCGGCATCACGCAATCGAACATGTCGATACCGCGCGCCACCGATTTCACGATATCGTCCGGCGTGCCGACGCCCATGAGATATCTAGGCTTGTTGTCAGGCAGTTCCGGACAGGTGATGTCGAGCATCTCCAACATCACCGCCTGTGGCTCGCCGACGGCAAGGCCGCCGACCGCATAGCCCTTCAGATCCATGGCGCTCAGCGCCTGCGCCGAGCGCACCCTGAATGCTGCATTATCGCCGCCCTGGACGATGCCGAACATCGCCTTGCCCGGCTGGTCGCCGAACGCCGTCTTGCAGCGCTCCGCCCAGCGCAGCGACAGTTCCATCGCGCGCTCGATCTCCTTCAGATCGGCCGGTAGCGCGGTGCATTCGTCGAGCTGCATCTGGATGTCGGAATCGAGCAGCCCCTGGATCTCGATCGAGCGCTCCGGCGACATCTCGTAAGGCGCGCCGTCAATATGCGAGCGGAAGGTGACGCCCTTTTCGGTCAGCTTCCTGAGCTTCGACAGCGACATCACCTGAAAGCCGCCACTGTCGGTCAGGATCGGCTGCGGCCAGCGGGCGAACTCATGCAGGCCGCCGAGCCGCGCCACGCGCTCGGCGCCGGGCCGCAGCATCAGATGGTAGGTGTTGCCCAGGATGATGTCGGCGCCGACGCCGCGCACCTGGTCCATATACATGGCCTTGACCGTGCCGCCGGTGCCGACCGGCATGAAGGCCGGCGTGCGAATTTCGCCGCGCGGCATGTCGATGACACCGCGCCGTGCCTTGCCGTCGGTGGCGAGGACCTTGAAAGTGAACGTCTCAGCCATTGAATTCCTTGTCATGGACAGGTGCGTCCGGCGCCTGCCTGTCGAGCGACTGGCGATACTGGATGCAGCCGCGCATGAATTTTGGCCAGGGCGGCACGGCGATCGAAGGCTCGGTCTTTTCCGGCAACAGGTCCCACAGATCAGGATGATGCCAGCACAGATCATGGCCCGTCGTGTCGCGGTGCGCGCGGATGCCGGCACGCAATTTCTTCACTTCGGCAATCAGGCTTTCTCGGTCAAAGGCTTGCAGATCATCGTCCATCGCTCATCTCCGCTCGATAAAGCAGGCTTGCGTCTCCGTAGGAGTAGAATCTGTAGCTGGTGTCGATGGCATGCGCATAGGCGGCCCGCATTGTGTCGAGGCCACTGAAGGCCGAAACCAGCATGAACAGCGTCGAGCGCGGCAGATGGAAATTCGTCATCAGCAGGTCGGCAGTCTTGAACCGATAGCCGGGCGTGATGAAAATGTCGGTCGGGCCTGACCATGCGGCGAGCGTACCGTCGGGCTTTGCCGCGCTCTCCAGCAGGCGCAGCGAGGTCGTGCCGACGGCGATGATGCGCCCGCCCCTCGCCTTCGCGGCATTGAGCGCCGCAGCGGTCGCCTCGCTGACGGAACCGGTCTCTGCATGCATCTTGTGGTCGGCGGTGTCATCGGCCTTGACCGGCAGGAAGGTGCCGGCGCCGACATGAAGCGTGACGAAGCGGCGTTCGATGCCTTTGGCGTCTAGCGCGGCAAATAGCTCCGGCGTGAAATGCAGGCCGGCGGTTGGCGCGGCAACCGCGCCCTCCTCCCTGGCATAGATGGTCTGATAGTCGGTCAGGTCACGCTCGTCGTCATCGCGCTTCGAGGCGATGTAAGGCGGCAATGGAATATGGCCGACGGCGTGGAGGGCCTCGTCGAGGAACGGCCCGGAGAGGTCGAAGCCGAGCAGCACTTCGCCGGCTTCGCCCTTCTCGATCACCGTGGCGTCGAGCTGGCCGAGGAAGCAGGAATTGCTGTCATGGCCGAAATGGATGCGGTCGCCGGCAGCGATGCGCTTGCCCGGCCGCATGAAGGCCAGCCAGCGGTCGGGCGCCATGCGCATGTGCAGCGTGGCTTCGACCTGCGCCTGCGCTTCGCCGCGCCGCCTGATGCCTTTCAGCTGCGCCGGGATGACCTTGGTGTCGTTGAAGACCAGCACGTCGCCGTCCCCGAGCAGGGACGGCAGGTCGCGCACCATGCGGTCCGAAAAGCCCTCGCCCGGCCTGACCACCAGCATCCTGGCGCTGTCGCGCGGCTCGGCCGGGCGCAGCGCGATGCGCTCCTCCGGCAGGTCGAAGTCGAAGAGATCAACGCGCATCAGTAGAGCCGGACGAGCAGCGCTCCGGCCAAGAGCAGCACCGCGCCGGCGACGCGGCCGAATGAGATCTCGCGCACCGCCACGCCGAGGAAGCCGACGCGGTCGATCAGCATGCCGGCCAAGAGCTGGCCGGCAACCAGGAACGCCATCAGGGCGGCCGCACCGATGCGCGGCGTCAGAATGGTCGACAGCGTGACGTAGAAACCGCCGAGCATGCCGCCGGCGATGAACAGCCACGGCGCCGGCGCCTTCCAGTCGAGCGAGATGTCGTTCAACTTCACCACGGCGACGGAGATTATGCCGAGCACGATCGCGCCGGACAGGAACGAAAACGCGGCCGCCGCGACCGGGAGCCCCAGACCGCGCGCAAGCTGCGAGTTGATCGGCGCCTGAATGGCGATGAAGGCGCCGGACATGATGCCGAGCAGCGACCAGACGACGCCCATCATCGATATCAGTCCTTACTTGACGTCGGCCGCGACCTTCAGCGACACGATCTTGTCGGGATCGACCACCGGCTCGCCGCGCTTGATCTTGTCGACATTGTCCATGCCTTCGATGACCTGGCCCCAGACCGTGTACTGGCGGTTGAGGAAAGCGGCATCGTCGAAGCAGATGAAGAACTGCGAATTGGCCGAGTTCGGGTTCTGCGAACGAGCCATCGAGCAGGTGCCGCGACCGTGGTTGGCGTTGGAAAATTCAGCCTTCAGATCGGGCTTTTCCGAACCGCCCATGCCGGCGCGGGAGGGGGCAAACGAGGGCTTGCTCGAATTGCCGAACTTGACGTCGCCGGTCTGCGCCATGAAGCCTTCGATGACGCGGTGGAAGACGACGCCGTCATAGGCGCCTTCGCGCGCCAGTTCCTTGATGCGGGCGACATGGCCGGGGGCCAGATCGGGGAACAGTTCGATGACGACGTTGCCCTTGGTCGTTTCCATGATGAGCGCGTTTTCGCGGTCCTTGATCTCAGCCATGTCGGATGTCCTTTATCTCAGAAAAACAGATTGATTTGATAGACTACTTGTCTGCGGCGATGCGCACTTTGATCATGCGGTCGGGGTTGCTGACCGTTCCATTGTCGGCCTCGTCGCCCTTCTTGATGTGATCGACCAATTCCATGCCGCTGACGACATTGCCGACGATAGTGTACTGGCCGTCAAGGTTCGGCGCCGGCGCGAACATGATGAAGAACTGCGAATTGGCGGAGTTCGGATCCTGCGAGCGGGCCATGCCGAGCGTGCCACGCTTGTAATGTTCGCTCTGCGAGAATTCTGCGGGCAGATCAGGCAGATCGGAGCCGCCGGTGCCGACGGCCTCGGGACTGAACCCCTTCTTCATATTGCCGAACTTGACGTCGCCGGTCTGCGCCATGAAGCCATCGATAACGCGGTGGAAGGCGACATTGTCATAGGCGCCTTCGCGCACCAGCTTCTTGATCTGGGCGACATGCTTGGGCGCCAGGTCGGGCCGCAGCGCGATGGTGACGTCGCCATCCTTCAAGGTGATGATCATGGTGTTTTCCGGATCGGCGGCATAGGCCGAGGCAGATGCTGTGACAAGACCGGCAAGCACGACGAGGAACGAGGCGAGCTTCTTCAGCTGCATAAGGATCTCCGGGGGATTATTTCTTGAATTTTGCGATGAGCGCGCCGGCAACCGCGGCCGGCACGAAGGGACGGATGTCGCCGCCCATCGAAGCTATCTGGCGCACAAGTGTGGCAGTAATCGTGCGCACCGAAGGGCTGGCGGGCAGAAAAACCGTCTGCAGCTCCGGCGCCATGGTCTCGTTCATGCCGGCCATCTGCATTTCGTAGTCGAGATCGGTGCCGTCGCGCAGGCCGCGGATCATGATCGAGGCGCCGTGCTTTCTGGCGGCGTCGATGACCAGCCCGTCGAACGCGACAACCTTGATGCGGCCGCCGTCGCGGCCGAATTCGGCCTTGGTCGCCGCCTCGATCAGCTTCACCCGTTCCTCGAAGGAAAACAGCGGCGTCTTGCCGGGATGGGTGCCGATCGCCGCATAAACCGTGTCGGCGACAGCCAGCGATGCCTTCAGGACGTCGAGGTGTCCGTTGGTCAGCGGGTCGAAGGAGCCGGCATAAAGGGCGGTGCGTTCGGTCATGGCAGGCTTCTAGCGGGGCATTGGACGGAAGGCAAATGCGATTGGGAACATCTGCGTGAACCTTTTCGCAGACATGAACGACAGATGAATGGCTTGATCACGAAGACTTCACGCAGCGTTCACTAGTTTGCACTTCAGAAGATGAAACCAAAACCCCATCTAACCGTTGTAAGGCGCAGGAGAACACGCAAATGCTGATCTACATGCTCGCCACCGCAATGACCGTCGCCATGCTGATTGCTACCGCATTCGGGCTGCATCAGGAAGCAGAGCGTGTCCGTGTCAGGACGAAGCGCTTCGAAGGCTTCGGCGCTCGCTGGCCCCACCGTCACTAACGATTTCACCGGCCAAGTCTTGATCGCGCCGGCCCATCGGGCCGGCGTTGTTGTGTCTGACCCTATTCGGCGCTGTCGGGTGCGGCATCCGCAGCATCCGGACCGCCCTCGGCCCCGCCCTCGCCGTTCTCCTCGGCATCCTCGTCAGACTGCGGTTCCGATATCCGTTCGACCGAAACCACCTTCTCGCCTTCGGCGGTGTTGAAGATGGTCACGCCCTTGGTGGCGCGGCTGGCGAAACGGATGCCGTTGACCGGCACCCGGATGACCGTGCCGCCGTCCGAAACCAGCATGATCTGGTCGTCTTTGCCGACCGGGAAGGTCGCCACCAGTTGGCCGATCTCTGCCGTTTTCGACACGTCGGTGGCGCGAATGCCCTTGCCGCCGCGCCCGGTCAGGCGGAAATCGTAGGACGACGAGCGCTTGCCGTAGCCATATTCGGTTACCGTCAGCACATATTGCTCATGCGCCTTGAGGAATTCGTAGCGGTCGTCGGAAAGCTCCGCCTCCTCGCCGATCTCCTCATTGGTCAGCGCGATCTCTTCTTCCTCGCCGGCCGTCTCGAGCCGCCGCTCCGCCGCCGCCCGCTTCAGGTAAGCGGCGCGCTCCGCCGGTGAGGCATCGACATGCTCGATCACCGACATCGAGATGATGCGGTCGGTCTCGGCCATGCTAATGCCGCGCACGCCGACCGAATTGCGGCTCTGGAAAACGCGCACGTCGCCGACCGAGAAACGGATGCACTGGCCGGAGTTCGCCGTCAAAAGCACGTCGTCATTGTCGGTGCAGGTCTCGACACCGAGGATCTCGTCGCCTTCCTCCTCCAGCTTCATGGCGATCTTGCCGTTGCGGTTGACCTGGACGAAGTCGGACAGCTTGTTGCGGCGCACGGTGCCGCGCGTGGTGGCGAACATCACGTCGAGCTCGCCCCAGCTGGTCTCGTCCTCGGGCAGCGGCATGATGGTGGTGATGCGCTCGCCCTGCTCAAGCGGCAGCATGTTGATCAGCGCCTTGCCGCGCGACTGCGGATTGCCGATCGGCAGCCGCCAGACCTTTTCCTTGTAGACGATGCCGCGCGAGGAGAAGAACAGCACCGGCGTGTGGGTGTTGGCAACGAACAGCCGGGTGACGAAATCCTCTTCCTTGGTCGACATGCCGGAGCGGCCCTTGCCGCCGCGGCGCTGCGCCCGGTAGAGCGACAGCGGCACGCGCTTGATGTAGCCGGAATGGCTAACGGTGACGACCATGTCCTCGCGCTGGATCAGGTCCTCGTCTTCCATGTCGGCGCCGCCGTCGGTGAGCTCGGTGCGGCGCGGCGTGCCGAACTCGTCGCGCACGGCGGCGAGCTCGTCCTTGACGATCTGCTGGATGCGCGCGCGGGACGACAAAATATCAAGGTAATCAACGATTTCGGCGCCGATCGTGTTCAACTCGTCGGCGATCTCGTCGCGGCCGAGCGCGGTCAGGCGCTGCAGGCGCAGTTCGAGGATGGCGCGCGCCTGTTCCTCGGACAGATTGTAGGTGCCGTCCTCGTTGATGCGATGGCGCGGATCGTCGATCAGAAGGATCAGCGATTCGACGTCGCCGGAGGGCCAGCGGCGCTCCATCAACTGCTCGCGCGCCGTCTGCGGATCGGGCGCGGTGCGGATCAGCTTGATCACTTCGTCGATGTTGGCGACGGCAATGGCGAGGCCGACCAGCACGTGGGCGCGGTCGCGCGCCTTGCGCAGCAGGAATTTCGTTCGCCGGCTAATCACCTCTTCGCGGAAGCCGACAAATGCCTTCAGCATGTCGGTCAGCGTCATCACTTCCGGCTTGCCGCCGTTCAGCGCTACCATATTGGCGCCGAAGGACGTCTGCAGCGGTGTGAAGCGGTAAAGCTGGTTGAGAATAACGTCGGCGACGGCGTCGCGCTTCAGTTCGATGACGACGCGGTAGCCCTGACGGTCGCTTTCGTCGCGAATGTCGGAAATGCCTTCGATGCGCTTGTCGCGCACCAGCTCGGCCATTTTCTCGATCATCGAGGCCTTGTTCACCTGGTACGGGACTTCGGTGATGATGATGGATTCCCGGTCGTTGCCGCGCTGCTCGACATTGACCTTTCCGCGCATGACGATCGAGCCGCGGCCGGTCGCATAGGCGCTGTAGATGCCTGAACGGCCAAGCACGATGCCGCCGGTCGGGAAATCGGGACCCGGAATGATCTCCATCAGCGCCGGCAGGTCGATCGCCGGATTGTCGATGATGGCAATGGCGCCGTTGCAGACTTCGGCCAGATTGTGCGGCGGAATGTTGGTGGCCATGCCGACGGCAATGCCGCCGGAACCGTTGACCAGAAGGTTGGGGAAGCGAGCCGGCAACACCTTCGGCTCGGTGTCGGAGGCATCATAGGTCTCCTGGAAATCGACGGTTTCCTTGTCGATGTCCTCGAGCAGCTCATGCGCGACCTTGGTCAGGCGCGACTCGGTGTAGCGCATGGCCGCCGGCGGATCGCCGTCGATGGAGCCGAAATTGCCTTGCCCGTCGATCAGCGGCACCCGCAGTGACCAGTCCTGCGCCATGCGCACCAAGGCGTCATAGATCGAGGCGTCGCCATGCGGATGGTATTTACCCATCACGTCGGCGACCGGGCGGGCCGATTTCACATATTTGCGGTTCCAGTGGTAGCCGCTCTCATGCGCCGCATAGAGAATGCGGCGATGCACCGGCTTCAGGCCGTCGCGAACGTCCGGCAGCGCACGGCTGACGATCACGCTCATGGCGTAAGAGAGGTAGGAGCTCTGCATCTCCTCGATGATGGAGATCGGCTCGATGCCGGTGGGGCCGCCGTCGGCGCCGCGCGGTGTCTTTTGGTCGGTCAAATTGGATCACAATCTAATCAGGAATCACTGACCGCTTATATAGGAAGCCCGCTCGAAACTCCAATGTTCCCGGCACTTTTCCAAAGACAATTTCGGTGGTAATTTCAAATGGATACCGCTGATTGCGACGATTTGGCAAAAGCGTATTTCGCCGCCGCCAGGCAAAAGCCTGCGATGGACCGTTTTCCCCGGCCGGGAGCCATAAGCACGATGAACTGGACCCGGTGGCTGCCGTTGCGAGCGCTGAGCGGTTGGCGGCCCGGGGATCTCAATGGCGATCTGGCCGCCGGGCTGACGCTGGCGGCAATCGCCATTCCCGAACAGATGGCGACGGCGCGGCTTGGCGGCTTTGCGCCCGAGATCGGCTTCTTCGCCTTTGTCGCGGGATCACTGGCCTTTGCCCTGTTCGGCGTCAACCGCCATCTGTCGTCCGGGGCGGATTCGACCATCACACCGCTGTTTGCCGGCGGCCTCGCGCTCATCGCCGTTGCCGGCTCGGCGCATTATCTGGCGCTGGCGGCGATGCTGGCGCTGATGGTCGGGCTACTGTGGGTTTGAGCGGCATCTTCCGGCTCGGCTGGATCGCCGACCTTCTGTCTGTCCCAGTCACCACCGGTTTTCTGGCCGGCATCGCGGTCCATATCATCGTTTCGCAACTGCCCGGATTGCTCGGGCTGCCGCCCGAAAGCGGCGAAACGCTGCGCCGCGTCGGTGAGATCGCCGCCAATCTCCACCTCATCAACCCGTGGAGCCTGGCGCTCGGCCTTGGCGTGTTTGCCATTGTATTCACCGCCGAGCGCATCAGCGCCCGCATCCCCGGCGCCTTGATCGGCATGGTGCTGGCGACGCTGGCGGTTGCGATCTTCGGCCTGAAGGCGCGCGGCGTCGAGGTGCTCGGTGCCTTGCCCAACGCCTGCCGCAGGCCGGCCTGCCGACGGTCAGCCTCATCGATGCGCAGGCGTTGCTGCCGCTGGCCCTGCTGATCGCCATCGTGGTCATGGTGCAGACGGCGGCCACCAGCCGCTCCTTTGCTGGCGACGACATCAACCGCGACTTTGTCGGTGTCGGCGCCGGCAGCATCCTGTCCGGCCTGTTCGGCGCCTTCGTGGTCAATGCCAGCCCGCCGCGCACTGCAATCGTCGCCCAGTCGGGCGGGCGTTCGCAGTTTTCAGGCCTGATTGCCGCGGCAATCGTACTGGCGCTCGGCGCCTTTGGCGGCGGCCTGCTTGCCGATGTCCCGCAGGCCGCCCTTGCCGGCGTGCTGATGTTCGTTGCCCATCACATTTTGCGCTGGAAGGTGTTTGCCAGTGTCTACCGGCAGGCGCCGGTCGAATTCCTGCTGATCCTGGTCACCATGACGGCTATTGTCGTGCTGCCGATCGAGACCGGCGTGGCGATCGGCATCGGCCTGTCGCTGCTGCATGGGCTGTGGAGCGCGACACGTACGCAGGCGATCGAGTTGGAACAGGTTCCGGGCACCTCGGTGTGGTGGCCGCCTGGCACGCCAACGGCGGGCGAGCAGCTCCCCGGCGTGCTGGTTGCGGCTTTCCAGGCGCCGCTCTCCTTTGTCAATGCCGAAAGCTTCAAGCGCGGCGTCTGCGAACTGATCGACGCCAGGAGCGACAGTGTGAAACTGGTCGTGCTCGAAGCCAGCAACATCGCCGAGATCGACTATACCGCCGCACAGGCGCTGATCGAAAACATTGCCCACTGCCGCAAGGCCGGTGCTGTCTTTGCCATCGCACGGCTGGAATCGCTGCGTGCCCAGGCGGCACTGGCGCGTTTCGGTATTGCCGACCTCGTCGGCCCGCACAGAATCTTCCACAGCGTCGACGCCGCCGTCAAGGCGCTATCGCCGGACATGAAGCTTGTAGGACAACAGGACAAGGCGCCATGACCACCGAGCGGGAACCCTTGCTGAAGCCTGTCGCCGTGGACGAGCTGCGGCCCACGCAGATCACTGTCGGCATGCGCGAGGTGGCGCTGAAGCGCCGGATGATCCGGGCACAAAGCCCTGAGAAGACAGGCATTTTCCTCGGCCGCCATATGGTGCCGGTAGTGCTTGGTCCGAAGAAGCGCAACTATGTCACCGACCACCACCATCTCGCCCGCGCTCTGCTCGAGGTAGGTGTCAAAGATGTCTTCGTCACCGTGATCCGCGATCTGTCGGGGCTCGACAAGGAAGCTTTTTTCGTCGTGCTCGACAACAGAGGCTGGATGCATCCGTTTGACGAAAACGGGCGGCGGCGGAACTTCGACGCCATCCCAAAGACCATGGCCGAACTGGTCGATGATCCCTACCGCAGCATCGCCGGCGAATTGCGCCGGCAAGGCAGCTTCGCCAAGGACACGACGCCGTTCGGCGAATTCCTGTGGGCGGATTTCCTGCGGCGGCGTATCGATCGGAACGCCGTGGCGAAAAACTTCGACAAGGCGATGAAGCAAGCGCTGGTCCTGGCCAAGAGCAAGGGCGCGGACTATCTGCAGGCCGACCTCGGACTGAGGTCAGAAGGCTGCGAACGCTGACGGTGACGGCGAGGCGCTGCCTGACCGGCGCGCGCGATAGTCTCCCGGCGTCTCGCCCATGACGCGCCGGAAACGGCGATTGAAGGTCGACAGGTCGTTAAAGCCGGCCTCGAAGGCAATTGCCGAGATGGGCTCATCCGACATGCGCAGTTGCACCGCCGCGCGGTGTAGCCGGGTTCTCAGCAGGAACTGATAAGGCGTCATGCCGGCGACCTGCCGGAAGGTGCGCAGGAAGTGATAGGGGCTGGTCGCCGTCGAGCCGGCGAGTTCGGAAAGCGAGACCGGCCGGTCGGCATTGAGCTCGATCTGCCGCACTGCCTCGGCAACCCGTTTCTGGTCGCGCCGGCTCGGTGGGCGAGCGGCAGGCGCGGCCTCGCCGGCGACAGCAAGGGCTGCGCCGCCGACGGCAAGAGCCGCGGCGGCAATGCGCAGGCCAAGCTCCTCGAAGGCATCGATGTCGGCCGTCTCGCGTGCCGCTTCGGCCTCGGCCAGAAGCGCGGCAAGGGCGGGCAAGGGCGGCAGATGCGGCACTCCAAACGCCAGCTTGCCTGCGCCCGGCACGTCGTTGGCAATCCGGTCGAGATAGGCGGGAGCGAAATGGAAGGACAGGCAGCGGTCGCCGGCGCCATGCTCATGCCCGCATTCATAGCAGGCACCAACATTGCCGAGCAGGACGGCACCTGGCGCCAGCATGGCGGTGCCCTGGCTGGTGCGGTAGCGGAAGCTGCCGCTGGTGACTGCGGCAATGCAGACACTGCGGTGCTCTTCCTCGAACGGGCGATCGCCGGCGCCTGCGGTGCACACCACGTCGGACACATACCAGTCCGGCCCTGAAGCCAGTTTCTGCTCGCTTGTCGTCATGGCTTGAAAGATAGCAATTTTTCCCAAGCGCAACACCCCGCCCCGGCCTATCGCTTGCAGCTTCCTGACACCACGAAGGCAGCAGCATGACCGATCTATTCACAGAAGCCCTCCACAGCGACGGCCCCAACCCTGACCTGGCTGAAAAGCTGGATCTCTACGGCCGCTTTGTCGGCGCTTGGACATTCGATGCCACGCGCGACCTTGAGGACGGCACCGTCTTGACCGGGCGCGGCGAGGTGCATTTCGGCTGGGTCCTGGAAGGCAAGGCGATCCAGGATGTATGGATCCTGCCCGCGCGCGATGCCGGCCCCTCGCCTTCGCTCGGCAAATGGACTTTCTATGGCACAACGCTGCGGGCCTATGATCCCGGCACGGATGCCTGGCACATCTTCTGGAGCGATCCGCGTAACCAATATTACAGCCGCCAGCTTGGTCGCGCCGAAGGCGACACGATCGTGCAAGTCGGCGCCGACGGCACTGGTTCCTCGGTCCGCTGGAGCTTTTCGCGGATCACCAAGGACAGCTTCCGCTGGTTGGGCGAGCGTTCGCACGACAATGGGGCGACATGGCGCCTCGAAGTCGAGTTCCTGGCGCGCCGCGTCGCCCAGGGCTGATGGCGCAACACACCTGCAACAAGGAGAAAACCATGCTTGACCACGTTTCGATCGGTGTCCGCGACATCGCCGTGTCAAAGCTTTTCTACGATGCCGCGCTGAAGCCGCTCGGCTATTCCTGCCTCAGCCAGTCGCCGGGCTCGCTGGGCTATGGCGCGCAGGCGGCAGCATTTTGGGTGAACGACGCGGCGCGGCCGGTGCCGGCTGACGAAAAATCCGGCCTGCATTTCTGCTTTGCCGCACCGACGAAGGCGAGCGTCGACGCCTTTCACGCCGGCGCCTTGCGTGCAGGCGGCAACAGCAATGGTGCGCCGGGCCTGCGTGCCGACTATGGCGAAAACTACTACGCCGCCTTCGTCATCGATCCCGACGGCTATCGCCTGGAGGCCTATTGCAGCGCTGCCGGCTAACACCGCCGGCGTCTCCGGTATCGCCATCTCAGACGGTTCCCACCGGCCGGGCTTTGCTCTACCAATAGGGTGGTGCGGGGCTCGGCCCGGCGGGAGGGGTCAGCGATGCCGAGTTTCGACAGCCTGTTCAACGCCTTCGTCACCATCCTGGTGACTATCGACCCGCCCGGTCTCGCGCCGCTCTTCCTGGCGGTGACACGCGGCATGAACCGCGAGGAGCGTCAGCAGGTTTCGGTGCGCGCCTCGATCATCGGCTTCCTGGTGATGGCGCTGTTTGCGGTGGCCGGCGCCTCAATCCTGTCGGTGTTCGGTATCACGCTGCCGGCCTTCCGCGTCGCCGGCGGGTTCCTGCTGTTCTTCATCGCCTTCGAAATGGTGTTCGAGCGCCGCCAGGACCGCAAGGAGAAGATCGGCGACGTCGCCATCACCAAGGACATGATCCACAACATCGCCGCCTTCCCGCTGGCGATCCCGCTTATCGCCGGCCCCGGCGCGATTTCGGCAACCGTGCTTTTGTCCGGCTCGTTCCAGGGTTTTACCGCACAGGCTGCGCTGGTCGGCATCATCTTCGTCTGCCTGGCCATCACCTATCTGGTGTTTGTGCTGTCGGAACGTATCGACCGCATCCTCGGCCAGACCGGCCGCTCGATCCTGACCCGCCTGCTCGGCGTCATTCTGGCAGCGCTTGCGGTGCAGTTCGTGGCCGATGGCATCAAGGCGCTGATGGCGGGGTGAACGACAGCGCCTACTGCCCTACTGCCCTACTGCCCTACTGCCCTACTGCCCTACTGCCCTACTGCCCTACTGCCCTACTGCCCTACTGCCCAACCGTATCAACAACCTCGAAATCGTGGGTGATCACAGCGGTCTTAGCCAGCATGGCGGAGGCCGAGCAGTATTTTTCGATCGAGAGGTTGATCGCACGCTGGACCTTGTCGTGCGACAGGGCGCGGCCCGTGACGATGAAATGCATATGGATGCGGGTGAAGACTTTTGGGTCGGTTTCGGCCCGGTCGGCGTCGAGTTCGACGACGCAATCCTCTATCGCCTCGCGGCCTTTTTCCAGAATGTGGACGACATCATAGGCCGAACAACCGCCTGTGCCGATCAGCACCAACTCCATCGGGCTCGGGCCTGGCGTCTTGCCTTCAGGACCGGAGGCGGTTCCCAGCACGAGTTTGTGGCCACTGCCGGACTCGCCGACGAAAGTGCGCTCTTCGACCCATTTGATCCGTGCTTTCACGGCAATCATCCTCCTGGAAAGACATCCCTAGCCGAACACGACCGCATGCATGATGCGGCCGGGCAGCAGTGTGAACACGCCGGCGCCGATCAGCGCGAAAACATACAGCGAAATCATGACCCTGCGATGTTTGGCTACACGATGCCTATGCGCGTGCCAGACCGCAGGCGGAACGGTGATCAACACTATAATCGACAAGATATGGATCGGGCTGAACGGGCCGATGAGGCGTATCTGCTGGATCCAGAAACTGGAAATGGCGATGACCAGCATCAGCGCCGCCCAGGCATAGCCCATCACGCGGTGGCGTGTCGTGCCTTTCGGCAGCGCCAGCTGGGCGCCGCCCATGGCCAGCGCGGCAAGGGCCGCGAAGGCGTGCCAGGGAATGGGAGGGGGCGCCGATAGAAGCGGTCCGAGCGACATTGCGCCCTCTCCCTAGGTGGCAATCGCTCGCTGCTCAGAACGGGATTTCGTCGTCCAGTTCGCGCGACGAACCGCCGCCACCACCGCCCTTGGAACCGCCGCCACCACCACGGTTGAAGCTTTCATTGGGGCTCGACTGGCCGAAATCCGAGCCACGGCTCGCACCGCCGCCACCGGCATAGTTGCCGACCTGGCCGCCGCCCTCGCCGCGTGAATCGAGCATCTGCAGCTCGCCGCGGAATTTCTGCAGCACGACTTCCGTCGTGTATTTGTCGGCGCCGGTCTGGTCCTGCCATTTGCGTGTCTGCAGCTGGCCTTCGACGTAAACCTTCATGCCCTTCTTCAGATATTGCTCGGCGACCTTGGCGATCTGGTCATTGAAAATGACGACGTTGTGCCACTCGGTCTTTTCCTTGCGCTCGCCGGAATTCTTGTCGCGCCAGCTTTCCGACGTGGCGATGCGGATGTTGACGACCGGGTCACCGGAATTCAGGCGGCGGATTTCAGGGTCCGCGCCGAGGTTTCCGACCAGAATGACCTTGTTGACGCTACCCGCCATGACACTTCTCCGCGCTCATCCGAAACAAATTTTAAGTCGCTCACCTTACAGCCTGCATGCGATCCTCGCTTGCCGCGGCTGGCTTTTCCCACAAGGTTTTTGTTCTTTTTTTGTTCTATTCTTGTCTGCCCCGGCTGTCAAGAATGTCAGCAAGAGGTAGGGTGTGCGTCCGAAATTGCGACTATGCCGGGATCGAAAGGCGGAGCGAATGAAAGTCATTGCGCATCTGGACCAGCCGCGAGAGCAATGGCGAGCGGGCGTGGAAACCCGCATGCAAGTTTCCGCCGGCAACGGAGCGAGCCAGCTTTGCCTGTTCGAACAATGGGTTCAGCCCGGCGTCGGGGCTCCGACACACCAACACCCAGTCGAGGAAGTGCTGACCGTCATCGCCGGGATCGCTGAAATGTGGATCGACGAAGGACGTCTGACCCTGATTGCCGGACAATCGCTTCTCATTCCTGCCCAACGAAAACATGGGTTCAGAAACGTTGGCACCGAAACGCTTCACATCCAGGCCGTGCTGGCGTCGCCGATCTTCGAGGCGACTTTCGAAGGGGCCGCCCAGCCGGTAAGGCGCTGGCTTCCGGCGCCGCCATAAAAGACCGCTTGCCAAATCAATAAGTATCGACTTATGCTTTTGTCATGATAGAAGCAGAGATATTTCGCGCCCTGGCCGACCCGACGCGCCGCGCCGTCTACGAGCGGCTGGCCGGAGGCGAGATGAGCGTGTCGGAACTGCGCACCGGCATGAGCGTGTCGCAGCCGGCGGTGTCGCAACACCTCGCCGTGCTGCGCGGCGCCGGTCTGGTCAGAGAAAGGCGGGCCGGCCGCAACGCCTATTATCGCGCCGATCCGCAAGGGCTCGATCCGCTGCTCGGCTGGATCGAACGCTACCGCGCATTCTGGCCGGAACGCATCGAAAGACTAAAGGCCGTTTTGAAGGACATGGACCAATGACCGATGAAAAGCAGGCTCCGGCCGCCAAGGATACACTCGCCTTCGAATGCGACCTGCCGGACGCACCGGAAAAGGTGTGGCGGGCGCTGACCGTGCCGGAGCTTTTGGCGGCGTGGATGATGCCAAACGACATCAAGCCGGAAACCGGCAGCCGCTTTGCCTTTGCCGGGCCGGACGCGCCGATCGAGTGCGAAGTGCTCGATGCCGAACCGGGGCGGCTGCTGCGCTATTCCTGGCGCGAGCGGTCCGACACCGGCGATGCCGATGGGTTGGACAGCATCGTCACCTTCACGCTCGCCCGCACCGTTTCAGGCGGTACGCATCTGCGCATCGTCCATGACGGGTTTGTGCATGCGGCAACGCCCGCGGTGGCGATGGCGAGCGCCGGTTGCCGGCTTTCGCTCAGGGCATACAAGCCCAAACCGCTGATCGCCGCCAACGCGCCATATCTATTGATGCGCGCGGCCTGAGCCGAAGAAAAACAAACGGAGACAATGAGATGAGCGGCTTTGCCAATCTGGTGCCGATGGTGATCGAGCAATCGAGCCGCGGCGAACGCGCCTTCGACATTTTCTCGCGGCTGCTGCGCGAGCGCATCATCTTCATCAATGGCGAGATCAATGACGGCATGTCGGCGCTGGTCTGCGCCCAGCTTCTGTCGCTGGAATCGGACAATCCCGACAAGGAGATCTCGCTCTACATCAACTCGCCGGGCGGCGTGGTGACCAGTGGCTTCGCCATCTACGACACGATGCAATATGTCAGCTGTCCGGTGTCGACGGTGTGCATGGGCTTTGCCGCCTCGATGGCTTCGTTCCTGCTGATGGCCGGAACGCCGGGCCGGCGCATCGCGCTGCCCAACGCCAGCATCGTGCTGCATCAGCCCCTGGGCGGCTTCCAGGGCCAGGCCTCCGACATCCAGCGCCATGCCGAAGGCATTTTGCGCACCAAGCGGCAGATGACCGAGCTCTATGCGCAGCATTGCGGCCGCACCTATGAAGACGTCGAACGCACGCTCGACCGCGATTTCTTCATGACCGCGCGCGAAGCCAAGGACTGGGGCCTCGTCGACCATGTTTTCGACACCCGCAAGCAGGCGGCGGCCTAGATCGCGAGATTGAACGCGCGCCGGCGTCGCGTCAATTTCGACGCCGCCGGTCTGGCCTCGCATGGAGCGCGACACTATAGTCCTGCAATGCGTTACCGCCTAAACAGACTGATGACAGCCATTGCGATCACCGCTGCGACCGGTAGCGCGGCTCTTGCCGGGAACAGCACATCGCAGCCGCAGACGGGCGCCCTGCCCGGCGTGACCAGCGACTACCGTATCGCCAAGCCGACGCCGCAGCCTGAGCCCGACGATGCGTTGCCTGCCGGCGAGAACGGCACATTCAAGATCGGCGATACCGATGTCAGGATTTCCGGCAGCATCACTGTCGATGTCGGGGTGGGCGCAAACAAGCCTTCCAATCGTTAGGGTCGAATCAAGGCTCCATGCACAAGTCGGCGCCGCCCGGATCTGGCTGCCGCCTCGCATCGATATCGGCACAAAAGAGCAGCCCCGCCGTTGCTTCCGCAAACGGTCGGGGCTTTTTTTGGATTCCAGATCCAATTTGCCGGTAGTGTTATACCGACTTTTGTCTCGGATGCTTCGCGGCATTCAGCCGACGATCCGACTAGCAGTCTCTGATTTTCATGGGATATGGCAGGTCACGGTTTGTCGGGTGGCGAAAACGCTGAACCCTGGCACTTATGCCCGCCGCGGCTCCAACGAGATGTGGAGCCTCAAAGGACTATCCGGTGGCGTCATGCTCCGCTCCTATGTCCGTTGCGTTTGTTGTCGTCCGAAGCACAAATCGCAAAAACCTGCGGCGTCTCGCAGGCCACCTATGGGCGGCGAGGCCATCGAAAGACGGCCGGCTTCGTTGACCTTCAGAGACTGCCCCCCTGAGCCGGCGGCGTCAACCTTGAATAGCCGGTTACCGAAAAATGTGATCGCCGGGAGCTTACGTCAGGGTCAGTTTCTGAAACACCTTTGTCAGGTTTCTGCACAGCTTTGTCAGGAGCGTGTTCGGCCTTTGTTCTTTCCACTTGCCCCTTCACGCGAAAGACGGTTAAACGACTTTGGTCGAGAAGTATGGCGTCTCTCGACGTGGCGGCAAAAATACCTACATAGGGGATGGCCGGGAAAACCCCGCCGATCCCACTGATACCAGATCTGAGGCGGCGACCGGCGATGGCCGACCATAAATACCTTTCCATTCGCGGTGCACGCGAACACAATCTGAAGAATGTCGATCTCGACCTGCCGCGTGACAGCCTGATCGTCATGACCGGCCTGTCGGGCTCCGGCAAATCGTCGCTTGCCTTCGACACCATCTATGCCGAGGGCCAGCGCCGCTATGTCGAGAGCCTGTCGGCCTATGCGCGCCAGTTCCTCGAAATGATGCAGAAGCCTGATGTCGACCAGATCGACGGCCTGTCACCTGCCATCTCCATCGAGCAGAAGACGACGTCGAAGAACCCGCGCTCGACGGTCGGCACCGTCACCGAGATCTACGACTATATGCGCTTGCTGTTCGCGCGCGTCGGAATCCCCTATTCGCCGGCCACCGGCTTGCCGATCGAGAGCCAGACGGTCAGCCAGATGGTCGACCGGGTGCTGGCGGTCGAGGAAGGCACGCGCCTGTTCCTGCTGGCGCCGATCGTGCGCGGCCGCAAGGGCGAATACCGCAAGGAACTGCTGGAGCTGCAGAAAAAGGGCTTTCAGCGCGTCAAGGTCGACGGCGTCTTCTACGAGATCGCCGACGTGCCGGCGCTGGACAAGAAGTACAAGCACGACATCGACGTCGTCGTCGACCGCATCGTCGTGCGCGGCGACCTGGCGACACGACTGGCCGATTCCATCGAAACGGCGCTGAAGCTCGCCGAAGGGCTGGCGGTGGCCGAGTTTGCCGACCGGCCGCTCGACGCCAGCCAGACCGGCGAAGACTCGGTCAACAAGTCGAAGAACGAGACGCATGAGCGCATCCTGTTCTCCGAAAAATTCGCCTGCCCGGTCTCCGGCTTCACCATTCCGGAGATCGAGCCCAGGCTGTTCTCGTTCAACAACCCGTTCGGCGCCTGCCCGACCTGCGACGGTCTCGGCAGCCAGCGTGCCATCGACGCCAGCCTGATCGTGCCGGACGAAAACGTCTCGCTGCGCGATGGCGCCGTCAGCCCGTGGGCGAAATCGACCTCGCCCTATTACGCGCAGACGCTGGAAGCGCTGGGCAAAGCCTACGGCTTCAAACTCGGCGACAAATTCAAGGACCTGACCGAAGAGGCCAAGGAAGCCGTCCTGCGCGGCACCGGCGAGCGCGAGGTCACCTTCCAGTATGATGACGGCCTGCGCTCCTACAAGACGACCAAGACGTTCGAAGGCGTCATTCCCAATCTGGAGCGGCGCTGGAAGGAAACCGAATCCGCCTGGATGCGCGAGGAGATCGAGCGCTTCATGTCGGCAACGCCCTGCCCGGTCTGCAAGGGCTACCGGCTGAAGCCGGAAGCGCTGGCGGTGAAAATCGCCGGAAAGCACATCGGCGAGGTCACCGAGCAGTCGATCCGCAACGCCGACAAATGGTTCACCGACCTGCCGGCGCAGCTCAATGACAAGCAGAACGAGATCGCCGTCAGGGTGCTCAAGGAGATCCGCGACCGGCTGCGCTTCCTCAACGATGTCGGCCTCGACTATCTGACGCTGTCGCGCAATTCCGGCACGCTGTCGGGCGGCGAGAGCCAGCGCATCCGCCTGGCCTCGCAGATCGGCTCCGGCCTCACCGGCGTGCTTTATGTGCTGGACGAGCCGTCGATCGGCCTGCACCAGCGCGACAATGCGCGCCTGCTCGACACGCTGAAGCATTTGCGCGACATCGGCAACACGGTGATCGTTGTCGAGCACGACGAGGACGCCATCCTGCATGCCGACTATGTCGTCGACATGGGCCCGGCCGCCGGCATCCATGGCGGCGAGATCATCGCCCAGGGCACGCCGCAGCAGGTGATGGCCAACCCGAATTCGATCACCGGCAAATATCTGTCGGGCGCGCTTGAAGTGGCCACACCTGGTATCAGGCGCGAGCCCAAGAAGGGCCGCCGGCTGAAGATCGTCGGCGCGCGCGGCAACAATCTGAAGAACGTCACCGCCGAAATCCCGCTCGGCACCTTCACCGCCGTCACCGGCGTGTCGGGCGGCGGCAAGTCAACCTTCCTGATCGAGACTTTGTTCAAGGCGGCGTCGCGCCGCATCATGGGCTCGCGCGAACATCCGGCCGACCATGACCGCATCGAGGGCCTCGAATTCCTCGACAAGGTCATCGACATCGACCAGTCGCCCATCGGCCGCACCCCGCGTTCGAACCCCGCCACCTATACCGGCGCCTTCACGCCGATCCGCGACTGGTTCGCCGGCTTGCCCGAGGCCAAGGCGCGCGGCTACCAGCCCGGCCGTTTCTCGTTCAACGTCAAGGGCGGCCGCTGCGAGGCGTGCCAAGGCGACGGCGTCATCAAGATCGAGATGCACTTCCTGCCCGACGTCTACGTCACCTGCGATGTCTGCCATGGCAAGCGCTACAACCGCGAGACGCTCGATGTCGTGTTCAAGGGCAAGTCGATCGCCGACGTTTTGGACATGACGGTCGAGGAAGGCGTCGATTTCTTCGCCGCCGTGCCCGGCGTGCGCGACAAGCTCGACACGCTGAAGCAGGTCGGCCTCGGCTACATCCATATCGGCCAGCAGGCGACGACGCTCTCGGGCGGCGAGGCGCAGCGCATCAAGCTCGCCAAGGAACTGTCGCGCAAGGCGACCGGCAAGACGCTCTACATCTTGGACGAGCCGACAACCGGCCTGCATTTCCACGACGTCGCCAAGCTTCTGGAAGTGCTGCACGAACTGGTCGACCAGGGCAACACGGTGGTGGTCATCGAGCACAATCTCGAAGTGATCAAGACCGCCGACTGGGTGCTCGACCTCGGCCCCGAAGGCGGCGACGGCGGCGGCGAACTGGTCGCCCAGGGTACGCCGGAAGCCATCGTGCGCGAAAAGCGCAGCTATACCGGCCAGTTCCTCAAGGAACTTTTGGAGCGGCGCCCCGGAGGCAAGCGCGAAGCGGCGGAATAGTAGGCAGACCGGTCGAACGCCTGGAGAGTTTTGAATGACATTCCGACAGGCGCTTGCCGGTGATCTCGACGCAGTCGTCTCGCTGACGCAGGCCGCCTATGAGCACTACACGCCGCTGTTAGGCGCACCACCTATTCCGGTCACCGAGGATTACACGCCACGCATCGAGCGCGGTGAGGTCTGGCTCTTGGAGAGCGGCGCGGATCTTGCCGGGCTGATCGTCATCGAGCGGCATCCCGATCATGCGATGATCTTCAGCGTTGCGGTCTCTCCCGCTTTCCAAGGCAAGAAACTCGGCACCGCGCAGCTCGACTTCGCCGAGGAACAGGCGCGGTCGTGGGGCGTTCCGGAGGTTCGGCTCTACACCAATTCGCGTATGGAGCGGAACATTTCGATCTACACGGCCTATGGCTTCCAGGAAACAGGCCGCCGTGCCAATCCCCACCGGCCGGGATGGACGGTGGTCGACATGACAAAACCTGTCGGCGCGGGCACGGCGGCCTGATTTTTCTGAATTTGGGAGGACGATATGAGCAAATCCGGGACAATCCGCGCAGGCATGGGCGGCTGGACTTTCGAACCCTGGGATATCTCCTTCTATCCGGACAAGCTTTCGAAGGCCAAGCAACTGTACTATGCCAGCCGGCAGGTGCCGAGCATCGAGGTCAACGGCACCTACTATTCCAGCTTCAAGGAACCGACCTTCGTCAAATGGGCGAGCGAAGCGCCGGACGGTTTCGTCTATTCGCTGAAAGGCAACCGCTTCGTCACCAACCGCCGCGTGCTCGGCGAAGCCGGCGAATCCATGACGCGCTTCCTCAGCTCCGGCGTCGCGGCGCTTGGCGACAAGCTAGGCCCGATCCTGTGGCAGTTCGCGCCGACGAAAAAGTTCGATGCAGACGATTTCGAGGCTTTTCTGAAACTGCTGCCGGAAAAGCAGGATGGGGTGGCGCTTCGCCATGCGCTCGAAGTGCGCAACGACAGTTTCATCGTGCCGGAATTTGCCGCACTCGCTCGCAAATACAAGGCGGCGATTGTCTATGCTGACCATGCCAAATACCCTGACATTGCCGACATCACCGGCGATTTCATCTATGTGCGGCTGCAGGCCGGCTCGGACGACAATCCCGACTGCTATACGCCGAAAAGCCTGGACGAATGGGCGGCACGGGTGAAAACCTGGGCGGAAGGCAAGCAGCCGGCCGATCTGCGGCGCGCCGATCCGTCCGTCGAGGCGCCGGTGAAGCCGCGCGACGTGTTCGCCTACTTCATCACCGAGGGCAAGGTGCGCGCACCGTTCGGCGCCATGGCTCTGATGAAGCGGGTGAGCTGACGTACAGACCTAGCAGTTCGCGGAAACGGCTAACCGCTCTAAATCTCTGGTTTGACGCGATTCCGGACGCTTGGACGCGAAAGAGTGTTTCAACCCAGAATTGCTCTAAATCAAGCGAAACGTGGTATCTTCCCCGCCATCGTAACCTTATCGATACCTCCTTGCTGCATGAATCCGGTCCGGCCCGGTTGCAGGAGCCAGGTCGCCGCGGGCAAGGACGAGGGCATGTCGCTCGACTACAATTCCCTTCTGCTGGCTGTCGGTTTTTCCGCCGCTTGCCTCGGTATGACTTTGTTCGGCATCTGGCTGACCGCGCGCTCGGAAAAATTCCTGCTGACATGGGCGGTCAGCGTGCTTCTGATCGTCGCCGACGTCTTCGCCTACCAGGCCTATATCGACACGCCGGGACGCCTGCTCGGCCTAGCCAGCTTTACCTTTCTGCTGCTCGGCTTCGCGACCATGCTGGGCGCGGCCCACCAATTCACGACCGGCGCCTCGCCGCTGCCGCGCATCGCCATCGGCGCCGGCGTCTCGCTGGCGATCGCCTTGCCGCCAATGGCGCTTGGCTATGACGGTCTAGGCTTCATGCTGGAGAATGCCTTTGCCGCGCTGCTCCTGTTTGCGACAGCCTATGAATACTGGAAGGGGCGCACCGAGTTTCCGGCCCCGATCATCGGTATTGCCGGGCTCTACACGGCCACCGCAATATCCTTCGTGCTGTGCTCCGGGGTGCTCGTCTGGGATGGCAGGCTGGTGCTCGGCCATGCGCCGAGCAACTGGGCCGAGGATCTCAGCCTGATCGTCGTCATTGCCTGCATGACCGGTATCGGCGCCTTGTCGCTGGCGCTCAACCAGGGACGCCTGGCGCAGCATCACCGTCGCGAAGCGCTGACCGATCCGCTGACCGGCCTGCTTAACCGACGCGCTCTGTTCGACCTGCATGGCAAGACGCCGGTGGGCGTCTTCACCGCCGTGATCGTGTTCGATCTCGACGGCTTCAAGGCCATCAACGACGAGTTCGGCCATGCCACCGGCGACGAGGTGCTGAAACTGTTCGCCAAGGATTTGACCGCCAATCTCCAGCCGGGCGACGTCGCCGCGCGCATGGGCGGAGAGGAATTTGCGCTGGTCCTCGATCGCATCTTGCCCGAAAAGGTGGAATTCCTAGCCGAGCGCATCCGGGCCAGTTTTGCCTCGCGCCGGATCGATACCGAGACCCGCCTGCTGGCCTGCACGGTCAGCGCCGGGTACGCCTTCGGCAGCGAAGGCGGCACCAAGTTCGACAAGGTGCTCAGCGCCGCCGACAAGGCGCTCTACGGCGCCAAGCGCGGCGGCCGCAACCGGGTGCTCGCATTCCGGCGCGCCGGGTAGGCTGTGCCGATTCAGCCGGCCTGACCTGAATCTCAACACATGTCGATCTGAGCGGTCAGGCCGCCAGGACGATCTCGTTGTAGGTATCGAGATCGACGTAGAAAACCTTGGTGATTTCGCCGATCAACTCATCCTGCTGGTAGCCTTGCGAGCGCAGAATGTTGATGGCGGTGATGATGTCGACGCGCTCTGTCAGCCGTCGTTTCTGGTGGTCCTCGACGAACCGTTCCATAGCCTATTCTCCTGGCAAGATTATCTGGACGCATTGACCGACAATCAGAACTGCGAGGGAAAGCTAGGGTGGCTTGCTTGCGTGGAACTT
This sequence comes from Mesorhizobium sp. P2_B5, assembly GCF_056404775.1. Lineage (NCBI taxonomy): Bacteria > Pseudomonadati > Pseudomonadota > Alphaproteobacteria > Hyphomicrobiales > Phyllobacteriaceae > Mesorhizobium > Mesorhizobium sp. P2_B5. The sequence goes on from NZ_JBFUDJ010000003.1 coordinate 323,467, forward strand.
GCAGGCTGAGCCAGCGCATTCCCTCCATCTGCTACAGACTGATACGGAAGCGGCCGACTCACCGGGGCCTGACAAAGACTAGCATGCAGTATTGCGGGTGCCAGTGTTGAGTAGGCGCACAGAACCGACGCGCCGGGCAAAGGGACCGATTCTGCACCGCTGCGGTCTTGGGCAGATGTCACGGCATGGATCCTGGGGTCTGCGCCGCGTCGCTGCGCTCCTTGCTTCGCCCCAGGATGACGAAGGGATGGGATGGCTCCACCTAATCGCCGCGGTTGCGGCTCGCCGCCGAGAGACCGGTCATTCTCCCGTCACCTACACCGTCAGAAACTTCCTGACATCCGCCCTGTCGAGATCTTCGGCCGGGCCGGTATGGACGATCTGGCCGCGGTCCATGATGTTGACCTCGTCGGCGAGCTCGCGGCAGAAATCGAGATATTGCTCGACCAGAAGCACTGCGATGCCGGCCTGGTCGCGCAAATAGCGGATGGCGCGGCCGATGTCCTTGATGATCGAGGGCTGGATGCCTTCGGTTGGCTCGTCCAGCACCAGCAGTTTCGGCCGCATCACGAGCGCCCGGCCGATGGCGAGCTGCTGCTGCTGGCCGCCGGAGAGATCGCCGCCACGGCGTCCCAGCATCTGCTTCAACACCGGGAACAGTTCGAAGACATGCGCAGGCACATTGCGGTCGGCGCGCTTCAACGGCGCAAAACCGGACTCCAGGTTCTCGCGTACCGTCAGCAGGGGAAAGATCTCCCTACCCTGCGGCACGAATGCGATGCCCGACCGGGCGCGATCATACGCCGCGCTCCGGTCGAGCGCCTTCCCCTCGAAGGCAACACTTCCGCTCGTCAGCCGGTGGTGGCCGACGATCGATCTCATCAAACTGGTCTTGCCGACGCCGTTGCGGCCGAGCACGCAAGTGATCTTGCCGGCACCCGCCTTCAGCGACACGCCGCGCAGCGCCTGGGCGGCGCCGTAGTGGAGTGTGGCGTTGGAAACTTCGAGCATGTCAGCGCCTTTTCCAGAAGCGGAGGAAAGACAGATCGAAGCGATGGAATTGCACCCGCCACACCATGCTCATCTCCCCAAATAGACTTCGACGACCCGCTCGTCGGCCGAGACGAAATCAAGCGTCCCTTCCGACAGCACCGAGCCCTCATGCAGGCAGGTGACCTTGACGCCGAGCTCTCGCACGAAATGCATGTCGTGCTCGACGACGATGATCGAATGGTCACGCGCTATGTCTTTGAGCAGGCGCGCTGTTTCCTCGGTCTCGGCATCGGTCATGCCGGCCACCGGCTCATCGACCAAAAGCAGCTTCGGGTCCTGCGCCAAGAGCATGCCGATCTCCAGCCACTGCTTTTGACCGTGACTGAGATTGGCCGCCAGATCGTGACGCTTGTCGCCGAGCCGGATGACGCCGAGGATGTCGTCGATCTGCCGCGCCTCGGCGGCCGAGCGGCGATGGAACAGCGCCGGGAAGATCGAGCGCGGCCCCTTGAGCGCCAGCATCAGATTGTCTTCGACGCTGTGGCTTTCGAAGACGGTCGGCTTCTGGAATTTGCGGCCGATGCCCATCATGGCGATCTCGGCCTCGTCGTGCCGGGTCAGGTCGACCTGGCCGTCGAAGAACACGTCGCCCTCGTCGGGACGCGTCTTGCCGGTGACGATGTCCATCATCGTCGTTTTGCCGGCGCCGTTGGGGCCGATGATGGCGCGCATCTCGCCCTTGTCGAGCACAAGCGACAGATTGTTGATGGCGCGGAAACCGTCGAAGGAGACCGAGACGCCGTCGAGATAGAGGATGGTGTTGGACTTCGACATCGCTCTACTCCGCCGGCTGCGGTTCGGGGCCGGACGTAGACCAGTCGCCCGGCCTTGTCGCTGCGGCGCGGACGATCTTCGCAGGCGGCGGGGCCTCAGGATCGGTGCCAGCCTCCTCAGCGATCGCGGCTGCCCGCATCGCCTTGGCATTGCCGCGCCAGGAATCCCACATGCCGATGATGCCCTTGGGCAGGAACAGGGTGACGGCGACGAACAGGCCGCCCAACGCGAACAGCCAGAATTCCGGCAGCACGCCGGTGAACCAGGATTTGCCGGCATTGACGAGCAGCGCGCCGACGATCGGGCCAACGATGGTGCCGCGCCCGCCGACGGCGGCCCAGATCACCACTTCGATCGAGTTGGATGGTTCGAACTCGCCGGGATTGATGATGCCGACCTGCGGCACGTAAAGCGCGCCGGCAATGCCCGCCATGACAGCCGAGACGGTGAAGGCAAACAGTTTTACATTTTCCGCCCGCCAGCCGAGGAAGCGCGTGCGGCTTTCGGCATCGCGCACGGCCATCAAGAGCTTGCCGTATTTGGAGCCGACGATCGCCCAGGTGATGAAGACGGCGAGCGCCAGCATCACCGCGCTGGCGGCAAACAGTGCCGAGCGGGTGGCATCGGCCTGGACGTTGAAGCCCAGAATGTCCTTGAAATCGGTCAGGCCGTTGTTGCCGCCAAAACCCATATCGTTGCGGAAGAAGGCGAGCAGCAGCGCGTATGTCATCGCCTGGGTGATGATGGAGAGGTAGACGCCGGTGACGCGGCTGCGGAAGGCGAACCAGCCGAAGACGAAGGCTAGCAGGCCAGGCACCGACAGAACCATGACGGCGGCGAACCAGAAATGATCGAAGCCATACCAGAACCACGGCAATTCCTTGTAGTTCAGGAACACCATGAAATCGGGCAGGATCGGATTGCCGTAGACACCGCGAGAGCCGATCTGGCGCATCAGATACATGCCCATCGCATAGCCACCGAGCGCGAAGAAGGCGCCGTGACCGAGCGAGAGGATGCCGCAATAGCCCCAGACGAGATCGAGCGCCAAGGCAAGCAATGCGTAGCAGAGATATTTGCCGGTCAGCGCCACGATATAGGGCGGGATGTAGAAGGCGCTGGTCGGCGACACCGCAAGGTTGAGCAGCGGCACGATGATGGCGGCGGCCAACAGGATGAAGATGGTGATGGCGATGCGGCGGTCCGCGCCGGCAGCGAAGAAGCGTCCTGTGATCATGCTTCCACCGCCCTGCCCTTGAGCGCAAACAGGCCGCGCGGGCGTTTCTGGATGAACAGGATGATGAGGACCAGAACGACGATCTTGCCGAGCACGGCGCCGGCATAGGGCTCCAAAACCTTGTTGACGATGCCGAGAGAGAAGGCGCCGACCAGCGTGCCCCACAGATTGCCGACACCGCCGAAGACGACGACCATGAAACTGTCGATGATGTAGCCGCGGCCGAGATTGGGCGAGACATTGTCGATCTGGCTGAGCGCGACACCGGCGATGCCGGCAATGCCGGAGCCCAGCGCAAAGGTCAGCGCGTCGACCCAGGGCGTCCGAATACCCATCGAGGCGGCCATGCGCCGGTTGGCGGTGACGGCGCGCATCTGCAGGCCCCAGGGCGTGCGCTTCATGACATAGAGCAGCACACCGAAGACGGTGAGCGCGAAGACCAGAATCCACAGCCTGTTCCAGGTGATGGCGAGCTGGCCGACATCGAAGGAGCCCGACATCCAGGAGGGATTGCCGACCTCCTGGTTGGTCGGCCCGAAGATCGAGCGCACTGCCTGCTGCAGGACCAGCGAGACGCCCCAGGTCGCGAGCAGCGTTTCCAGCGGCCGGCCGTAGAGGAAGCGGATGACGCCGCGCTCGATGATCAGGCCGATAGAGGCGGCAACCAGGAAGGCGAGCGGCAACGCAATGACCAGCGACCAGTCGAACAGGCCGGGGAACGAGGTTCGGATCACCTGCTGCACGACGAAGGTGGTGTAGGCGCCGAGCATGACCATCTCGCCATGCGCCATGTTGATGACGCCCATGACGCCGAAGGTGATGGCAAGGCCGATGGCCGCCAGCAGCAGCACCGAGCCGAGCGATATGCCGTACCAGATGTTCTGACCGGCATCCCACAGCGCCAGGCTCGAATTGATGCTGGCGATCGCAGCGCTCGCCGCGTCCTTGAGCGCGCCTTGCGCGTTGGCCTCGACCGACGTGAGCAGCGACAGCGCGTTGCGGTCGCCGCGCGCGCCGATGAGCGCAATGGCTGCAAGCTTGTCGGCCTCGGGCTTGTCGGAGACCAGAACCGACGCAGCGCGCGCCTGCTCGAACAGCGCCTTGACCTTGGCGTCGGTCTCGGCGGCAATGGCCGCGTCGAGCGGCTCGATGTTGGCGGCATCGGGCGTCTTGAACATTGTGTCGGCGGCAGCAATGCGGACAGCCGGATCTTTCGCACGCAACGTCAGCGTGCCCAGCGCATCGCGGATGACGCGGCGCAGCGTGTTGTTGACCTTGATCTTGGTGATATCGGCCTTGGCTGCCTCGCCGGCGCTCTCGCCGCTCAGCGGATCGAGCAGCGTGACACTGTCGCCCGCCTCATTGCCGACGAAGACGGCTGAATCGACTTTGCGGATGTAAAGATTACCTTCGGCAAGTGCAGCGAGCGGTCGTTCGACTGCGGGATCGCCGGTCGCCGCAAGCTCGCGCACCACGGCTTCGGTCGCCGAAAACCCTGAGCCGGTGGCGAATTTGGCGATGACGGCGCGCAGATCGGCTTCGGCTGCGTTCGACGGCAACAGACTTGCCATCAGGAACACCAGCATGAGGCCGAGAGCGCGCAACAGGATCATCCGTTCAGGTACTTTTCCGGAAGGTGGAATTTGGCGCCCGGGCGGGCTGAAGCGCCCGGACGCCTTGCGGTCTCTGGCCGTGGAACCGGCCAGTCCCGGGAGGGATCAGTTCGTGCCCTTGCCGCCACACCTGCCGGTGGCAACGTTGAAGTTGCCGCAGGACAGAGGCGCACGCCAATCCGAGATCAGATCCTTGGAGTCAGGCAGATAGTCGGACCACTCGTCGCCCATCACGAGGCCGGGCGTCTGCGACACGGTCTCGAACTGGCCGTCGGCCTGGATCTCGCCGATCAGCACCGGCTTGGTGATGTGGTGGTTCGGCATCATCGTCGAATAGCCGCCGGTCAGGTTCGGCACGGACACGCCGACCATGGCGTCGATGACCTTGTCCGGATCGGTGGTGCCGGCCTTCTCGACCGCCTTCACCCACATGTTGAAGCCGATATAGTGGGCTTCCATCGGGTCATTGGTGGTGCGCTTGTCGTTCTTGATGAACTTGTGCCAGTCAGCGATGAACTTCTTGTTTTCCGGCGTGTCGACGCTCTCGAAATAGTTCCAGGCGGCGAGATGGCCGACCAGCGGCGCGGTGTCGAGACCGGCCAGTTCTTCCTCGCCGACCGAAAAGGCCATGACCGGAATGTCCTCGGCCTTGATGCCCTGGTTGCCGAGCTCCTTGTAGAAGGGAACGTTGGCGTCGCCATTGACGGTCGAGACGACGGCGGTCTTCTTGCCGGCCGAACCGAACTTCTTGATCGCCGAGACTTCGGTCTGCCAGTCGGAGAAGCCGAATGGCGTGTAGTTGACCATGATGTCTTCGGCCGCGACGCCCTTGGCCTTCAGATAGGCCTCGAGGATCTTGTTGGTGGTGCGAGGATAGACATAGTCGGTGCCTTCCAGCACCCAGCGCTTCACCGAGCCGCCATCCTCACTCATGAGGTAGTCGACGGCGGGGATCGCCTGCTGGTTTGGTGCGGCGCCGGTGTAGAACACGTTGCGCTCGCTTTCCTCGCCCTCATACTGGACGGGATAGAACAGGATGTTGTCGAGCTCGGAAAACACCGGCAGCACCGATTTGCGCGACACCGAGGTCCAGCAGCCGAACACGGCGGCGACCTTGTCCTTGGAGATCAGCTCGCGTGCCTTTTCGGCGAACAGCGGCCAGTTGGACGCCGGATCGACGACGACCGCTTCCAGCTTCTTGCCGAGCAGGCCGCCCTTGGCGTTTTGCTCTTCGATGAGCATCAGCATGGCGTCTTTCAGCGTCGTCTCCGAAATCGCCATGGTCCCCGACAGCGAATGCAGAATGCCGACCTTGATCGTGTCTTCGGCGGCCTTGGCCGAAGACGACATCGACAGGCCGGCAGCGACCACGCCGGCCGAAAACATTTTTGTTATTGTCGCGAAATTACCCCTCATACCGAATACTCCCAAGCTGGTTGATTGCAGCGCAACCATGCAATGCAACAGCCGTGCCAAACGCAAATGCGGCTCTCGGAAATGGGGAATAATCTAACGTTATCAGCCGATTGTTATATTAGCCTAAAGAAATCAAAGGCAGCCGGTTAAAAATTGATTGAGGGAAATTTGCGCAGCGCACAAGGCTTTTGCCTAATTTTCGCCCAATTATGTCAAGTGCCTAGATTTTGAACTCAGCCAGGCACGCGGACGAACAATATTGCGGCACGGCGCAAAAATGGGGCAAGCTCACTCCGCAAACGAGTGACCCGATGACATCCCGCATCTCCTGCATTTCCGGCATCCTGCTGCTGATGGCAACGAGCGACGGCGCGCGCGCCGACTTCAGCGATGGCAAGCTGCCAGACGGCACCTATCACTGCGAAGTCTATCTGCTCGGCGCCTTCCTCAACCTCGGTGACATCACCATCAAGGGCAATGTCTATACCGGCCCGGTGACGTTCGGCACCGCGCGGCAAGGTTATAACTATCAGATGAACGCCAATGGCGAGATCACCTGGCTGGGACCGCTGGGCGGCTACACTACCGGCGGCAACTCCGTCTCGATGACGCAGGCGACGCTGGACGGCGAGACCACCCCGTCCTTCGACATCATCCTGAAGCAGCCCGACGGTGCCTTCACCGCCTCGACCTGCACCAAGGGCTGAGCCGAGCAAACCACTCTCGCCATCGCTTGCGCCAAAACCTTCCTCTCATGTCATCCGGATGTTGCCGAAGCAGACTAGGGCAGCGGTGCGCCGTAACATCCACCCTGAGAGGCAGACACCATGGCCAACGCACCGTCTTCATCCTCCCCCGTCATCCGCGACGTCATTGCCGAGCGCGTCTCGCGCCGGTCTCTTTTGAAAGGCAGCCTTGCCTCCGGCGCTTTGATTGCCGGCGGCAGCTTTGTCGGCTCCTTGTTTGCCGGCGAAACGCATGCCGCGGCAGCGCAGTCGACGCTCGGCTTTCCCGAGCTGAAGCGGGTCTACGACAAAACCCATGCCGCCGCTGAGGGCTATGAGACGACCATCGTCGCGCGCTGGGGCGACCCGCTTGCCGCAGGCCTCGCCGAGTTCGACGGCAACAAAGTCGCCGCCGACGAGCAGGAGAAACGCTTCGGTTACAATTGCGACTACATCGCCTTCATGCCGCTGCCCAAGGGCACGGTGAATTCCGACCACGGCCTGCTCTGCGTCAACAACGAATACATCTCGCCCAATGTGATGTTTCCCGGGATGACCGAGGACGATGCCGGCAAGACGATGACCAAGGAACAGGTCGATCTCGGCATGGCCGCGATGGGCCATTCGATCGTCGAAGTGCAGTTGAAGGACGGCAAGTGGGAGACCGTGGCCGACAGCCCGCTCAACCGCCGCATCACCGCCAACACCGAAATGACCGTTTCCGGGCCGGCCGCCGGCCATGCCTTGATGATGACTTCAGCCGACGCCACCGGCACCAAGGTGCTCGGCACCAGCTACAACTGCAGCGGCGGCTTCACCCCCTGGGGCACGGTGCTGACCTGCGAGGAAGGCGTGTCGGACATTTTCGGCGGCGACCCGAAGAAGGCGCCGACCGCCGAACTGCTCGACCGTTACGGCTTCGACGGCTCCGACATCTATGGCCGCGGCCGCTTCCACGACCGCTTCAACCTCGACAAGGAGCCGAACGAGGCCAACCGCTTCGACTGGGTGGTCGAGATCGACCCTTACGACCCGCAGTCCAAGCCGGTAAAGCGCACTGCACTCGGACGCATGTCGCATGAGGCGTCGACCGTGGTCCTCAACAAGGACGGCCGCGTCGTCGTCTATATGGGTGACGACGACTATTTCGAATACATGTACCGCTTCGTCTCGGCAAAAGCCTACGACAAGGCCAACCCGGCCTCAGGCGCCGATCTGCTCGACGAGGGCGTGCTGTCGGTCGCCCGCTTCGATGCCGACGGCTCGATGACATGGCTGCCGTTGGTGCATGGCCAGGGGAAGCTCACTGCCGAGAACGGTTTTGCCGACCAGGCCGAAGTGCTGTTGAAGACGCGTTTTGCGGCCGACGCGCTGGGCGCCACGCCGATGGACCGGCCCGAGGACATCGAGACCAATCCGGTGACCGGCCGCGTCTATGCGGTGATGACCAAGAACAAGAAGCGCGACCAGTCCAAGGTCAATCCGGCCAACACGCGGCCGGAAAACCTCTGGGGCCATATTGTCGAGCTGATCCCGCCCGGCGGCCGCGGCGCGGATGCCGACCACACGGCGGAAAAGTATGCCTGGGACCTGTTCGTGCTCTGTGGCAATCCCAGGGATGCCAAGGTCGGCGCGACCTTCCATCCCGATACGTCGGACAATGGCTGGTTCGTCTGCCCCGACAACATCACCTTCGATCCGGCCGGGCGGCTGTGGGTGGCGACCGACGGCGCCAATGATTTCGACCTGCCGGACGGCGTCTATGGCGTCGACACCGAGGGTGCCGCGCGCGGCCTGCCGAAACTGCTGTTCACTTGCCCGCATGGCGCGGAAGCAACCGGCCCGTGCTTCACGCCGGACGGCACCACGCTGTTCCTGTCGGTACAGCACCCTGCGGAAGACGCCGAGACGCTCGACAAGGTGCAGACGCTGTGGCCCGATTTCAAAGACGGCCAGTTGCCGCGGCCGTCCGTCGTCGCCATCCGCCGCAAGGACGGGCAGCCGGTCGGCGCCTAGTCAATCTCGGGAGATAAAAGTGCGGAACGCGCCCATGCGCGTTCCGCGTAGCGGTCCGGGAGGACGGCTCAGATCGTCTTGGCCGACATTTGCGACGCTATGTATTCGGCCTGGCGGATCGCCAGCGACACGATCGTCAGTGTCGGGTTTTCGGCCGCACCGGTGGTGAACTGGCTGCCGTCCGACACGAACAGGTTCTTGATGTCGTGCGCCTGGCCGTGCTGGTTGACGACGCCGTCTTCCGCCTTCTCGCTCATCCGGTTGGTGCCGAGATTGTGAGTCGAGGGATAGGGCGGCGTCGGGAACGAGCGCGTCGCGCCAACCGCATCGTAAAGCGCTGTGGCCTGCTTGTAGGCGTGGTTGCGCATCGCCGTGTCGTTGGGATGGTCATCGAAATGCACGTCGGCGATCGGCATGCCGTGCGCATCCTTCTCGTCCTTGTGCAGCGTGATGCGGTTTTCCTCGCGTGGCATGTCCTCGCCGACGATCCACAGGCCGGCCATGTGATCATAGTGGTCGAGCGCGGTGGTGAAGGAACGGCCCCATCCGCCGGGATTGAGGAAGGCAGCCATGAACGGCAGACCGAGCGACAGCGTCTCGAATTCGTAGCCGCCGACGAAACCGCGCGAGGGATCGTGGCGCGCCTCGTCGCGGATGATGCCGGCCATGGTGGTGCCGCGATACATGTGCACCGGCCTGTCGAAGATGGCGTAGACCGAGCCGGTGGTGTGGCGCATGTAGTTCTTGCCGACCTGTCCCGACGAATTGGCAAGCCCGTGGGGGAATTTCGCTGACTCGGAGTTCAGCAGCAGGCGCGGGCTTTCGATCGAATTGCCGGCGACGGCGACGATGCGGGCCTTCTGTTCCTGCAGCTTGCCGTCCTTGTCGGCATAGACGACGCCGGTCACCTTGCCTGAAGCGTCGTGGTTGATCTTGATCGCCATGGCATTCGGCCTGACTTCGAGATGACCTGTCGCCTCACCCTTGGGGATCTCGGTATAGAGCGTCGACCATTTGGCGCCCCATTTGCAGCCCTGGAAGCAGAAACCGGTCTGCTGGCAGGAGTTGCGGTCGTCGCGCTCGACCGAGTTGATGGCCATGTTACCGGTATGACATTCCTTGTAGCCGAGTTTGTCGGCGCCGGCCTTCAGCACCTTGAAATTGTTGTTGCCGGGCAGTCGCGGCCAGTTATTGGTGCCGGTGACACCCATCTTGGCTTCGGCCTTGGCGTAGTAGGGCTCCATCTCGGCCAGCGTGACCGGCCAATCCAGCAGGTTGGCGCCTTCCACCTTTCCATAGGTCGAGAGCGTCTTGAACTCATGCTCCTGGAAGCGCAGCGAGGCGCCGGCCCAGTGCGTGGTCGAGCCGCCGACCGATTTGACGATCCAGGCCGGCAAATTGGGGAAATCCTTCGACACCCGCCAGTCGCCGGACGTCGTGCGCTTGTCCGTCCAGGCAAGCTGGCTGAAGGAGCCCCACTCGTCGTTGATGAAATCCTCATATTCGTGGCGGGCGCCGGCCTCGAGGATGACGACATCGACGCCCTTCTGGGCGAGTTCGTTGCCGAGCGTGCCACCGCCGGCGCCGGAGCCGATGATGACGACGACATTGTCGTTCTTGAGATCAAATGAAGCTGCCATGGTTTCCTCCCATGAATTCCTGTTTGCGAGGGTCCAAAACGACAGGGGCTCTAGAGCCACTCGATGTCGTCGAAACCGCGCGCGATGTAGCCGCCCTTGGAGTAGGACTCGCCCTCGTAGCCGAAGATCGGCCACACCTCTTGCTGGTTGTAGAGGCTGACGACGAGGCCGCCGCGAATCGACTGGAAGAACGGCGTCGCCTCGATCTGCTGCAGCACGGCGACGCGCTGCTCCTCCCAGCCGAGGCCGCGATAGCCGCCCTCGCCCGACTTCTTGTCGAGGTCGGCAATGCCGTCTTCGATCATCGTCTTGTAGGCGGCGTCCTTGCCGGCCTGCTCGTCATGGCCCTTCACGGCGATAGCGTAGTATTTGTCGGGCACCTGATCGTGCGGATAGATGTCGCGCGCCATCTGGATCAGCGTCGCCATGGTTTCGGGCTTGAGCGCCGATGTCTCGAGCCCCCAGGCATTTTCGGGGCTGATGACGGCGCTGCCGGAGATGACGAGCAGCGCGCCGATGCCACCGCGCTTGAGAAGTTCACGACGTGAGAGCCCAGGCTTCCCGTCATAGATCGTGACCATTTGTTCCTCCCTGCTTGCTATTTGCGCCCTTGAAGAGCACCGTTGCTGGCGTCGCGCGGCTGAACGCGGCGGAATAATCCCCTACTGGAAGCGCCCTCCACGCTGCAGAACCTCGATCTTGTAGCCGTCGGGGTCCTCGATGAAGAAAAAGCGGGCGATGAGCGACCCATCGCGGTTGAACTCGACGATCTTCTTGGGGTTGAGGCCGAGCGCGCCGATGCGGTCGTGCTCGCTGTCGAGATCAGCGACCGAGACCGCCAGGTGACCGTAACCGTCACCAAGCGCATAAGGCTCGGTGCGGCCCTTGTTCACGGTGAGTTCGAGCTCGAACCCGGTTTCGGCGCTGGCGAGGTAAATCAGCGTGAATGTCTCGAAATCCAGCCTGTCGGCGATATCGAGCCCGAAAGCGTTTCTGTAGAAATCGACGGATCGGGCCTCCTCGAGGACCCGGATCATGGAATGGATCGCTTTCGCCAAATCAGTCTCCGTCGCTGCATGCTGGAGGCGATTATGGGCGGCATGCGCGAAAGGTGGTGGCAGCCGGTTACCACGGCTAATTTTGCAATCACTGCTATGCCCGGGGCCTAAAGACGAAAGTCCGATTGCCGTTTGCGGCTTTCCGGCAGAAAATGGCTCGCACAAATATATGCTTGAAGGCGCGACTCACTGCGCCCAAAACCAACAATATGGGAGGAAGGAATGTGCAGGGTTTTTGCCGGGCAGGATCCGGAAGGCTACCGACAGATCAACAGGTCGATACGCATCGACGGACACTCGACCAGCATCCAGCTTGAGGCGACATTCTGGGCATTGCTGGACGAGATTGCCGACAGCCAGGGCCTGACGACGCCGAAATTCATCTCGAAACTCTATGACGAGGCGATCGAGATCAACGGCGCCATTCCCAATTTCGCCTCGATGCTCCGCACCACCTGCGCGCTCTATCTGCGCGGTCACCGGCCTGACATGGATGAGCTGACGCCGAAGCGCCAAGCCGCCTGAAGCTGGAGCGGTTCATCGTTTCGCGGAAACGCCGAACCGCTCCAGGTTTTTGTTTGACGCAATTCCCTAGGGAAAGCGCAACGCGCTTTTCCCGGGAAAACCGTTTCACACTTTTCCTGGAATTGCTTATCCCTCGGCCGCAACCTCGAGCCCGAGCCGCGCCATGTCGGTGAACAAAGCCTGACGTTCGGAATAGGCGGTTAGCTCGTCGGTCACGATATTGTCGACGACGGTCAGCAGCGACAGCGCGCGGGCGCCGAAATGCGCCGCGAGGCGGTAGAGCGCGCTGGTTTCCATGTCGACGGCGAGCGCGCCAAGCGTCTGTGCTTCAGCGAATCGAGCGCGCCCTTCCGGGTGATAGAATACATCGCTGCAGATGGTCAGCCCTGCCTGATAGTCGATGCCGAGTTGAGCGGCGCAGGCCAATGCGTAGGCGTACAGGCCGGGATCGGGCCCGGCGGCAGCATCGTAGAGGCCGAAGACCTGGCCGCTTCGCTCGCTTTCGGCGCGCACCGATTGCGAGATCACCACGGAACGCAGCGGGACGTTGGGGGTCAGACCACCGCAGGTGCCGGTGCGGATCAGCGTTTTGACGCCGTGGAAATCCAGCAGCTCATGCACATAGACCAGGAAGGACGGGACACCGATACCGGTGGCCTGGATGCTGACGGGACGACCGCGATAGAGGCCGGTAAAGCCCAGCGCGCCCCGGCGACGGTTGACGCAGCGCGGCGCCTCCAGAAAAGTCTTCGCCATCCACTCGGCGCGCTGCGGATCGCCCGGCAACAGCACCGTTGCGGCATAGTCACCCTTGGCTGCCTCGTTGTGCGGCGTCACGACATGCTCCCCAAAACCCGCCGTTCGCCTGCAATCATGCCAGCGTCACGTCATTGCGCAAGCGGTGAATTAGGGAGATCTAAGATTCAAGCACGTCCTTGACGACAGTGGCCAGTTGTTTGAGCGAGAACGGCTTCGGCAGGAAGCCGAATTGCGCGTCGGGCGGCAGGTTCCGGGCGAAGGCATCTTCGGCATAGCCGGACACGAAGACAAACTTGATGTCGGGCTGGCGCTTGCGCAATTCGCCAAGCAGCGTCGGTCCGTCCATCTCCGGCATCACCACGTCAGACACGACGATATCGACCTTGCCGCCGAGCGCTTCGAAGACTTCCAGCGCCTCGACGCCAGAGGACGCCTCGTGCACGGTGTAGCCACGCGAGGTCAGCGCCCGCGAGCCGCCCATGCGCACGGCGTCCTCATCCTCGACCAGTAACACCGTGGCCGAGCCCGAGAGGTCCTTGCCGGGATCGGCGGCTTTCACCGGGGCTGCCGGCGCTTCGCCGACTTCACCCGGCTTCTTCGCCTCCGCTATATGGCGCGGCAGGAAGATGCGGAAGATCGAGCCCTTGCCGACTTCGGAATCGCAGAAGATGAAGCCGCCGGTCTGCTTGATGATGCCGTAGACCATCGACAGGCCAAGACCGGTGCCCTTGCCAACTTCCTTGGTGGTGAAGAACGGCTCGAAGATCTTCTTCAGCACGTCCGGCGCAATGCCGGAGCCGCTATCCTCGACCTCGACCACGACATAGTCGGCCGGGGTGAGTTCGCGGTAGGAAAAGCTCTTGCATTCTTCGGCGGTAACATTTCGGGTGCGCACGGTGAGATCGCCGCCGGCCGGCATGGCGTCGCGCGCATTGACCGCGAGATTGACCACCACCTGCTCGAACTGGCCGATGTCGACCTTGACCGGCCACAGGTCGCGGCCGTGGTCGACCTTCAGCTTGATGTCGTTACCGACCAGGCGGGCAAGCAGCATCCTGAGGTCGGCAAGCACGTCGGTCAGGTTCAGCACTTCCGGCCGCAGCGTCTGCTTGCGTGAGAAGGCGAGCAGTTGCCGCACCAGCGAGGCCGCCCGATTGGCGTTCTGCTTGATGTTCATGATGTCGGGGAAGGACGGGTCCGACGGCCGGTGATTGGTCAGCAGAAGGTCCGACGCCATGATGATGGCGGTCAGCACATTGTTGAAGTCGTGGGCGATGCCGCCGGCGAGCTGTCCCACAGCCTGCATTTTCTGGCTCTGCGCCATCTGGCCCTCGAGCGCCTTCTGCTCGGTGGTGTCGACGGCATAGACGATGGCCGATTCCTCAGCCCCCTCGCCGCCGGTGCCATCGGCGACCGCGTTGACGTAGAAGCGGATGTGGCGCTCCTCATTGCCGGGCAGCAGTGTGTCGATGGGCTCGATGTCGGCCTGCCTGAGCCGCGCCTTTTCGAAGGCGGCGGCAAAGGCCGGGCGGTCGCGCTCGTGGATGACCGTATCCAGCCGCACGCGGCGGTCGACGGCATCGCGATCGACGACGGAGGAAAACAGCGACAGGAACGGCGCGTTGGTGCGCAGGATGCGGCCGCTGGCGTCGACGCCGGCAATCGCCATCGGCGTCGAGTTGAAGAAGCGGGTGAAGCGCACTTCCGACGCGCGAAGGTCGGCGGACGCGTCCTCACCCTGGGTGCGGTTGAGCACGATGGTGCGGGTCGGGCCGTTGGTCCCCTCGCGGCTGGCCGAAACGCGGTGCATGAAGCGCACCGGCAGCGCCTCGCCGGTCGTCGTCGTCAGATCGAGATCGATGACCGCGTTGCGGGTGGTGCCGGGATCGGCCTTGACCGAGCGCACCAGCGCCATGCCGTCGCCGGCGACGATTTCCGGCAGGGTGACCGCGCCGGGCGTGAAGCTCGCGAGATCAATGCCCAGCCATTCGGCGAGCGTGGCGTTGATGTAGGTGACGCGGCCCTCCTGGTCGGCGGAGAAGAAGCCCGCTGGCGCGTGGTCGAGATGGTCGATGGCCTTCTGCAGGTCGAGGAAGAAACGCTCCTGCTCTGCCCGTTCCTGCGAGATATCGGCGAGCTGCCAGGCGAGCATGGGCAAACGTTGGCCGGGAACGCTGAAGGTGCGGGCCCGCGCGCGGTACCAGCGCGCGCCTGGCTCGGCGCCGGGTCGGATCGACTGCGCCAGCCGGAATTCGCCGTCGCCGGCCTGGCCGTCGCGCAGACCCGAGGCCAGCCGGTATATGGTCACCGAGGCTTCGGGAACATCGGAAAGCAGGCCTTCGACCGTCTTCAGGTCAGCTGCCGACGCGGCACCGGTCATCTCGGCATAGGCCCGATTGGCGTAGACGACGCGGCCCTTGGTGTCGGTGACGATCAGGCCCTGCGACATCGAATCGACGAAGGCCTTCGACAGTTCATCCCCGGTCGAACGCGGCGCGATCTGCACGAAGCCGATGGCCGTGGCGAACAGGAAGCCGACGCCGATCATGGCAAGCACGCCCAGCATGCCGAGCAGGAAGGGATCGCCAAGACGTTCGCGGAAAATGCCGAAAACGATCGCGGCCCCGGTCAGGACGATGATGAAGACGATGAGCCGGGTAACCGCGCCTGGCCGCGTGTTCTGGTCGACGATCGGTACCGGATAGAAATCGCCGCGCGTTTCCCTGGCCATATGCCCCCTGCTCGTGAGTTTGTCCGACATCGCCCCCGGCCGGTTGAATCACATTCTCCTAATCCGGAAAAGGCCTTGGCGGCAAATGTCTGATAAAAATGACGCGCCGGTGTTTCAAGCTGTTCATGAGGCGTGAAGGCAACTTGCGGTGCCCGGTCGCAACGGTCTAGTGTCGCTTCCACTTCAAAAACCGATTTGGGGGCACCGATGCAGTGGCTGGATAGCGTGGCGGGTCCTGGATATGCCGCAGCGCTGCTGTGGACGTTTGCCGCTCTAGTCCTGCTGGTCATCGTGCTTGTCATCATCAGGCTGGTCCGCAACCTGACTTTCGGCACCTTCGTTGCCGGCGGCAGGAACCGCAAGACGCGGCTGGCGGTCATGGACGCCACCGCGGTCGACAGCCACCGCCGGCTGGTGCTCATCCGGCGCGACGATATCGAACACCTGATTTTGATCGGCGGCCCGACCGACGTCGTCGTCGAGCGCGATATCAGGCTGGCGGCGCCACGCCGTCCGGCTTTGACCGGCGATGGCGGCGGTGGTGGCGTGCAGCAGCAGGCGCCGCGTCCGCGCGCAGCACAACCCTCCTCCGCCGCACCTGCAAGGCAGGCGCCACCGCCGCAACCGGTAAGGGCGGCCCCTGCCGCCGTTCCGCCACGCCAAGCAGCACTGGCGCCAAAACCAACCCAAACCTACCAGGCGAGCAATGTGACACCGCTGCCGGCTTATGGCGCGGCCGCCAACACCGCCCGGCAGGCCCCGCCGCCACCGAAGCGCGAGTCCATCGACGACACGCTGATGCGGGAACTTGAGGTCTCGCTCGATGATTCGCACGCCAGCAAGCCGGCGGCGAAAGCGCCGGCTTCACTCGATGACGAGATGACCAAGCTGCTCGGCGAACTCGCCAGTCAGAAGCGATAAATCCTACCGGAAACCGGCCGGTCCTGACCGGAGTGTGGATCTATACCATTCTTGCGTATGATCTCTTCGAACCGAGGCTTAGCGCGGCAAAAACCCGGAAGCTCCGCGCAAAAACAGAAATGGCCGGGAAACCCGGCCATTTCTAATGAAAAATTCTGCCTGATGGCTGCGGCTCAATCGTCGCGATAGACTTTCTCGCGGCGCTCGTGGCGCTCCTGCGCTTCGATCGACAGGGTCGCGATCGGGCGTGCGTCGAGACGCTTCAGCGCGATCGGTTCGCCGGTTTCCTCGCAATAGCCGTAAGTGCCTTCATCGATGCGCTGCAGCGCCGAATCGATCTTTGAAATGAGCTTGCGCTGGCGGTCGCGGGCGCGAAGTTCGATGGCGCGGTCGGTTTCAGAAGAAGCCCGATCGGCAAGATCGGGGTGGTTGGCGTTTTCCTGCTGCAGGATTTCGAGAGTTTCGCGCGCTTCGCGCAGTATGTCGTTCTTCCAAGTGACGAGCTTCAGGCGGAAGTATGATTTCTGCCGTTCGTTCATGAACGGCTCGTCTTCGGAGGGTACGTAATCGGCGGTAGAGATATCGTTCATTCGACTCACCCAACAACCCCAAATTTCGCGCTTATATATTCGCGCAGAGAAGGCTGCACAAGCGTAATCGGCGCGCGTTTCACGCAATTGTTAATGCCGTATGCAGCGACCGGCGGCAAAGCCTTCCACAGCAAGGGCGCGGGCGAATTCGCACATGATTCGTTGCGCTTGGGTGTCGCCGCCCATTGTGCGGCGGGCCGTTCTCGTGGCTAATCCAATTGTGTCATTTTGATAGGAAGCACACCATGGGGGTCCGGTGAGCAGACTGTATCTGTTGAGGCATGCCAAGGCTGGTTGGGCCCTGCCCGGCGTGCGCGACTTCGACCGCCCGCTCGACGCATCGGGCATTGCCGATGCCGAAATGATGGGGACGGCGATGCGTGCCCGCAACTACATTCCCGATATCACGCTCTGTTCCAACGCCAAGCGCGCGCGCCAGACGCTGGAGGGCATTGCCGGCCACACCGATACCGGCCGGGTGCTGTTCTTCGACACGCTCTACAGCGAGGATGCCGCCGGCTATCTCGCCATCATCCGTGGCAATGGCGGGCCGGGCTCGCTGCTGGTCATCGGCCACAATCCGATGACGGAAGACCTCGCCTTGGCGGTATCGGGCGACGGCGACGAAGCGGCGCGGGCCATCATGAACCATGGTTTCCCGACCTCCGGCCTGGCGGTCGTGCGCTTCGAGGGCACCCTCACCGAGGCCGCGCAAGGTGCCGGCTATCTCGAAGCCTTCCTGACGCCCGCCGATCTCTGAGCGGAGCCGGCCAGGTCCGGACGCCATTTCAAACTGCGGATGCAAAGCCTATATCGGGGCGGACCGAGGCCCGAGAGAACAGATTTTGGCATCATCGCTTACCACTTTCACAGACGAAGCGAGAATTGCCCTGGATACGCTGTCGGGGCGGGCCAGCGGGCTGTTTTCGCCATCGCTGCGGCTCGGCGTCACCGGCCTTTCCCGTGCCGGCAAGACAGTGTTCATCTCGGCTCTTGTCCACAATCTGATCCATGGTGGACGCCTGCCGCTGTTCGAGGCGCAGAAGTCCGGACGCATCGCGCGCGCCTTCCTCGAGGAACAGCCGGATGACGCCGTGCCGCGCTTCCAGTACGAGGACCATATCGCCGCCCTCGTCAACGATCGCGTCTGGCCGGACTCGACGCGCGCCATTTCCGAACTCAGGCTCACCATCGAATATGAATCGGCCTCCGGCTGGAACCGCATGTTTTCCAGCGGGCGGTTGTCGGTCGACATTGTCGACTACCCCGGCGAATGGCTGCTCGACCTGCCGCTGCTCGGCAAATCCTTCGCCGATTTCTCGCGCGAAGCCTTCGAAATGGCGATGCTGCCGGCGCGTCACGACCTGTCGCAGGACTGGCGGGCCCTGTCGGCAACGATCGACCCCAATGCCGACGCTGACGAAATGACGGCGCGCCGGCTGGCCGAAAGCTTTGCCGCTTATCTCAAGGCCTGCAAGCTCGACGAGCGGGCGCTCTCGACCTTGCCGCCCGGCCGTTTCCTCATGCCTGGCGACCTCGAGGGTTCGCCGGCGCTGACCTTCGCGCCCTTGCTGCTCCAAGGCGAGCGGCGGCCACGCTCCGGTTCGCTGCAGGCAATGATGGAGCGCCGCTACGAGGCCTACAAGACGCATGTGGTGAAGCCGTTCTTCCGCGAACACATCACCCGCCTCGACCGCCAGATCGTGCTGATCGACGCCATGCAGGCGCTGAACGCCGGCCCCGGCGCGATGGCCGACCTCGAACGCGCGGTGACCGAGATCCTCTCCTGTTTCCGCCCCGGCCGCGGCAATTTCCTCACCGATTTGTTTTCGCGCCGCATCGACCGCATCCTGGTCGCCGCGACCAAGGCCGACCATCTGCATCACGAAAGCCATGACCAGCTGCAGGCGATCGTGCGGCGGCTTGCCGACCGGGCCGTGGCGCGGGCGAATTTCACCGGCGCCGATGTCGACGTGGTCGCCATGGCGGCGGTGCGCGCGACACGCGAAGGCACGGTCAAGCAAGGTCGTGAAACGCTGCCGGTGATCATCGGTTCGCCGCTGAAGGGCGAGAGGATCAACGGCGAAACCTTCGACGGCAAAACCGAAACCGCCATATTTCCCGGTGACTTGCCGGAGAAAATTGAAGCGGTTTTCGATGTTTCGGAAGCCGACCACCGGCAGAGCAGCGACGATCCGGCGATCCGTTTCGTGCGCTTTCGGCCGCCAAAGCTTGAACGCACCGCCGAAGGCGTCACGCTGTCGTTGCCGCATATCAGGCTCGACCGCGCCTTGCAGTTCCTGATCGGAGACCATCTGGCATGACCGCGCCCCGCAGACCGGCAGCTTTCCGTATCGAGCCGGAGGCCGAACCGAAGCAGGCCCGCAGCCATGCCGAGCCGCTACCGACGCGCAAGCCGCGCGCCGTTGTCGTGCCGGCCGAAGTCGACGTCTTCGACGAGCCTGACATCGTCGCCGCCGAACCGCCGCCCGCGACCGCGCCGCGCAAGCGCTCACTGTTTGCCAGCCTGTTTTTCGGCGCGGTCGGCGTGCTGGTTTCGCTGGCCGTCGGCCTGTGGACCGACCAGCTCATTCGCGATCTGTTCGAGCGCGCGGAGTGGCTGGGCTGGTTGGCGGCTGCCATGGCCGCAATCGCCATGCTGGCGCTCGTGGTGGTGCTGGTGCGCGAATTCCTGGCCATCGCCCGGCTGGCCGAGGTCGAAAAGCTGCAAAAACGCGCTCTCGATGCCGTGGCGCGCGACGATCCGAAGGCCGCAAGGGCCGTCGTCGAAGAACTCTCGGCCTTTGTCGCGGCGAAACCAGAAACGGCGGCCGGCAGGCGATCGCTGGCCGAACTACGCGGCGAGATCATCGATGGCGGCAATCTGGTGCGGCTGGCCGAAACCGAGATTCTGGCGCCGCTCGACGCCAGGGCAAAGGTGATGATCCTGGAAGCGGCCAAGCGTGTGTCACTGGTGACGGCGGTCAGCCCGCGTGCCCTGGTCGACGTTGCCTATGTCGTCTTTGAGGCCGGGCGCCTCATTCGCCGCTTGTCCGAGCTTTACGGCGGCCGGCCCGGCACGCTCGGCTTCTTCCGGCTGGCGCGCAGCGTTCTCGCCCACCTGGCGGTGACCGGCTCGATCGCCGTCGGCGACAGCTTTGTCCAGCAGATCGTCGGCCATGGCCTTGCCGCGCGGCTTTCGGCGAAACTCGGCGAAGGTGTTGTCAACGGCATGATGACAGCGCGCATCGGCATCGCCGCCATGGAGACGGCGCGGCCCCTGCCCTTCATTGCCGCCAGGCGGCCGGGCATGGGCGATTTCCTGTCGGCGCTGACGTCGTTTGCGACCAAGAAAGACAGTGAAGCACCCGCTGCCGACAAGTGAAACGCCTACTCGCGGTCACCAAGCATTAACCAATCTTGTTCATGGTCGTCCAACAACAACCTCCTTGTTGCCGGGTGTCGTCTATGAAAAGCGTAATCTTGTCCTGCGTCCTGCCCCTGGTCGCGCTTGCTGCACCTCTGGGCCTGGCCGGGAAAGCCTCTGCAGCCGAACCCGACAAGCAGTTCTTCCGCACCGTCGAAGGCAAATGGGTCGGCCCGGGCGAGATCGTCGCCGGCAAATACAAGGGCACGAAATTCACCTGCAGCTTCGACGGCTCGACGCCTGACAACAAGACGGGCATGTCGCTCGACGGCGACTGCCGGGTCGGTGTCTTCACCCAGAAAATGTCAGCCACCGTCGAGCGCAACGGACGCGACTACAAGGGCAACTTCATGGGCGGCGCCGCGGGTTCGGGCCTCGACATCATCGGCGGCAATGTCGTCGATCCCCGCAAGGTGGTCTTCACCATCAACCGCAACCAGTTGCGCGGCGTCATGCAGGCCCGCATCCCCGACGACAATTCGATGACGGTGACCATCGCCGTCCGCGTCGACCAGCAACTGGTGCCGGTGATCGGCATGAGCCTCAAGCGCGTCGATGCCGTCGAAGTCGGCTCCATCGCCAAGAACTGAGTTCCGGTAGCGGCCAGCAAAAAAGGCGGTGGCTCCCCGAGCCACCGCCTTCTTCAATTCCCTAGAACGAAATCAGCCCTTGATGGCGGCCGTCAGTTCGTCATAGGCCTTGCAGGCTTCGTCCAGCGTCGTGGCGCCCTGGTACTTGGTCGTCACCGCCTGCACCTTGGCCGTCAGGTCAGCCGCCTTGGACGGATCCTTGGTGATCGCCTCCTGCAGCGCGGCGGTCATCTCCTGGGCCTTCTTGGCCGCAATCTCCTGCGTGCATTCAGGCGCCTTCGAACAGGCCGATGCGGCAAGCATGGCGACACCCACGCCAACGAGCAAAAACTTCTTCATGTCAGTCATCTCCTCACAAAGGCAGAACTTGATCGTCGCTGCCTTCAAATGGCCGAAGCCGAGCGTCCCTTAGCCGCCGATTGCGGCAAAACGCAACGCGTGTTCCGCATAAACTTTGTGTAACGCGGCTGCAACATCGCGGCGACCCGGAGTCAGGCCGTCTAATGCATGTCGCCCAAAAGTGCGCAGCGGTTTTGGGATAACGACATGCATAAAAACAAAAACCTAAAGCGCGTCGCACAGGGCCGTTCAGGCGCGACGCGCTTTAGGGCAGTTGAAGCAGGGTTCAGCTGCGAGGCTGTAGCAGCGCCAGCAAAGCTGTCGATGCGGCAAGGACGGCGGTGAGAGTCAAAGGCGCGGTGGCGCCATAGTTGTCCACGACATAGCCGCCGACAACCGCGCCGATGGTGATGGCAACCTGGAAAGAGACGACCATCAGGCTGCCCGCCGCTTCCAGTGCGTCAGGTGCCGCACGGGACAGATTGGTCGGCAGCACCACCGGCCCCATGCCGAAGGCCAAGCCCCAAAGCGTTACGAACGCGAAGGCAGCGCCGACGTGCACGCCCCAAAGCACCAATGCCAGCGCCGCAAACGCCATCAAGACGGCGGTGACCACGAGAGCCATGCGGATATTGGCGTCAGCCAAGCGGCCGCCGACAATGTTGCCGACCACGGCGGCGATGCCAAATCCAAGCAAGGCCAGGGCAATCGGCCCGGTTGCAAGCAGCGTCACGTGTTCGAGGAAGGGACGCACATAGACGGAGCCGGCGAAATGCCCGGTCATCAGCAAGACAATGGCAAGCATGCCGAGCTGAATGCCGCGCCGCCGTGTCAGCCGAAACACGTCGGCAAGGCTGTTGCTTGCGGTTGCAGGCAAGGTCGGCAGGCTGAGAAACTGCAGTAGCATGGCAACTAAGGCCAGCCCCGCTGTCATGGCCATGGCGCTGCGCCATCCCAACCAGTCGCTGATCAGCGCACCCATCGACGGCGCGGCAATGGTGGCGAGCGAGACGCCCAGGGTTACAATAGCCATGCCCCGACCTGTCGCATTGGCGCCGACCAGCCTCGCTACGACGGCAACCGAAAGGGCCCAGAAAGCGCTGAGCGCGATTCCCAGCCCGGCCCGGCCCAGCAACAGCAGCCAGAAATTGGGCGCCAGCGCTGCAAGAATATTGGAAGCGACCGCCAGGGCCATGAGGCCAACCAGCACCGTCTTGCGGTTCAACCGGCCGATGAGAACATTGCTCAGCATGGCCGTCACGGCGCCGACCGAAGCGGTGGCGGTAACGACCTGTCCGGCCGTTCCCTCGCTGATGCCGAGATCGCGCGCCATTGGCGTCAACAGACCTGCCGGCAGGAATTCGGCGGAGACCAGGGCAAAGCTGGTGGCCGCCAGTGAAATGACCGCGAACCAGGTGGTTGCGCTCCACGCGGTTGGCGCATCGGCGTCAAGGCCGATCGCGGCGTCTTCAAGCTGTAATGTTGTGTCAGTCACGGAAGGATCTCCAAAGTTTGGAGATCTTAGATAGGCGAGTCCGGTCGGATGATATGTACCTTAAAATCCGAAATTCATATCTATTCGTCCGGGAATTGTGCGGCGCACAACACCTGGCGAAACATTGGTGATGCGCTTGAACGCGCGAGCGAAGGATGCCTCGGAATCGTAGCCCAAACGGGTAGCGACTTCGGCAACCGACAAGCCGTTCTGGCCCAGCAACTCACGCGCAAGCTGCATACGCATGCGGGCGAGATAGTGTGCGGCACCCTCGCCCAAGACAGCGCTGAAGCGCTCGGCGAAAATCGAGCGCGATTGGCCTGCCACGGCGGCGAGGCTTCCCAGCGTCCAGTTGTGGCCGGGGTCCCGGTGCATGGCTGCCAGAGCCCGGCCGATATGGGGGTCGCGGATGGCTGCGAGCCAGCCGGTGGTCGAAGCGCCATTGCAGTTGACCCAGCAGCGGATGAGCCGGGCCGTCAGCAAGTCCGCCATACGTGACAGGATGGTGGCGCTGCCCATCTGCGGTTGCGCGGCCTCCACCGTCATCGCCGCCAGCAAAGGACCGACGACAGGGTCATTGCCGGCCACGTCGCAACCCTTGATGACAGGCGGCATCAACGTGATCAGCGGGTTGAGCGCACAGGAACCCAAGGCCATCGAGCCGCAGAAAAGGGTGCTCGTCGCGCCCGTTCCCTGCCGTACCACTTCGCAGACGTTGCCGCCGAACTTGATCACCTGGCAGCCCTCGAGTGAGTCGACCTCAACGTCCGGCGCGCTCGCCAGCCGATGGGCGATGCCTTGCGGCAGCAACACCAGATCGCCATCGCGCAACTCCTGCCAGCCTTGCGCTTCGGTATGAATCCAGCATGGCCCATGGCCGACAAAATGAAACCGAAGCAGCGGTTGCTGCGGAAAGTCTATGCTCCATGGATGCCGGAGCTCGCAGCGGCCATAGTTGACGCCGCTCATGCGAAAGTCCTGTAGGACTTCACTGAGCGCATCCATCGGGATATGGGACGGCGAAGACGGTCGGGACGAATGGTCAAGCATTAAGCTGATATAGATGCCGAACGTCCGGCAGGCAAGCGGCGACCATTGTTCCACCTGGGGAATCGCTGCAACGGCACCTACCCGTCCTGGCAGGCTTCCCACCCTTGCCTCTAGCTCCAACTGCATGCAAGGAGTGCTGCTGAACACAGGGACAAGAGGCATGGCAGCGGAAGCGTCGGGCAGCGATCTTATTCAGGTGGTGGCGCTGCTTGCCGCGGGCGTCGTCGCCGTTCCGATCTTCAAACGCATGGGGCTGGGCTCGATCCTCGGCTATCTCGCCGCCGGCGTGGTTATCGGCCCGTTCGGCATCCGCATCTTTTCCGAATCGGAAACCATCCTGCACGTCGCCGAACTCGGCGTCGTCATGTTCCTGTTCATCATTGGGCTGGAGATGCAGCCGTCGCGGCTATGGGGGCTGCGGCGCGAAATTTTTGGACTCGGCGCCCTGCAGGTCGGCGTCTGCGCGGTGCTTCTGACTCTCGTCGGATTAGCGGGCGGCTTTCCGATCGCGCAATCCTTCGTTGCCGGCGCCGGCTTCGTGCTGACCTCGACGGCGATCGTCATGCAGCTGCTGGAAGAACGCGGCGAGATGGCCAGCCCCAAAGGACAGCGCATCGTGTCCATCCTGCTGCTTGAGGATCTGGCGATCGTGCCGCTTTTGGCGCTGGTCGCCTTCCTGGCACCGGGCGGTGCCGAGATGACCCTGCAGCAAAGGCTGACCGAGGTCGGAATAGGCCTTGGCGCCATCGTCGGGCTGGTGGTGGCCGGCCGCTATCTGCTCAATCCGTTCTTCCGCATCCTGGCTGACGCCAAGGCGCGCGAGGTGATGACGGCGGCCGCACTTCTGGTCGTGCTGGGATCGGCGCTGGTCATGCAGCTCTCCGGCCTGTCGATGGCGATGGGCGCCTTCCTTGCCGGCGTGCTCCTGTCGGAATCGACCTTCCGCCACCAGCTGGAAGCCGACATCGAGCCGTTTCGCGGCATCCTGCTTGGCCTGTTCTTCCTCGCCGTCGGCATGTCGCTCGACCTGCTTGTGGTGGTCGACAATTGGCGGCTCGTCGCCATCTATGTCGTCGCCTACATGGTGATGAAGGCGCTCGGCATCTATCTCGTCGCCCGCGTGCTGAAGAGCGGCCATCGCGAAGCGCTGGAGCGCGCCGTGTTCATGGCGCAGGGCGGCGAATTCGCCTTCGTGCTTTACTCCGCCGCGGCGGCCGTCGGCATCATCGACAGCCGGGCCAACGCCACGCTGACCGCGATCATCATCATCTCCATGGTGCTGACGCCGCTGGCGATCATTGCGCTCAAATATCTGACGCCGCGCGACGAGCAGTCGCTCGAAGGCGTCGATATCGCCGAAGGGCTGACCGGCAGTGTTCTGGTCATCGGCTTCGGCCGCTTCGGCCAGATCGCCAGCCAGCCGCTTTTGTTGCGCGGCATTGACGTGTCGATCATCGACAATGATGTCGAAATGATCCAGGCGGCCGCCGATTTCGGCTTCAAGGTCTATTATGGCGACGGCACGCGGCTCGACATTCTGCGCGCCGCTGGCGCTGGTCGTGCGCGCGCCGTGCTGATCTGCGTCGACAAGGCGGACGCTGCCGTTCGCATTGCCGAACTGATCAAGGCGGAGTTCCCGCTGCTGACCGTTCTGGCGCGCGCGTACGATCGCGGCACAGCGCTGTCGCTCATTCGCGTCGGAGTGGATTTCCAGCTGCGCGAAACCTTCGAATCGGCTCTCGTCTTCGGTGGCTCGGCGCTCGAAGCGCTTGGCATCGAACCGGAAGACGTCGCCGACGTCATCGAGGATGTACGGCGCCGCGACAACGACCGCTTCGAGACGCAGCTGGCGGAAGGCATACGGGCTGGCCGGCGCTTCCTCAGGGGCAATATCGGCACGCCGATTCCGACACCGCTCGCTCCGCCACGTCGACCCGGCCAGGCGCTGAATGAAGAAACCGCCGGTGTGTTGAACAAATCCGAACCCGCCCAGCCAGAGGAAGGCAGATGACCGCATTGGATGAGCGAGCGCTCGCCGTGACAAAATTCTGGCGCGAGGCCGGCGAAGACGCCTGGTTCGAAAAGAACGACGCTTTCGATGCGGATTTTCGCAGCCGATTTCTCGACCTGCATTATGCGGCCGCGCGGCGCGAGTGCGACGCCTGGTCGGAGCATGCCGAGGGCTCGCTGGCGCTGATGATCCTGCTCGACCAGTTTCCGCGCAACTGCTTTCGCGGCAGCGGCCACATGTACGCCACCGATCCGCTGGCAAGGCACTTTGCCGCCAAGGCGATCGCCGCCGGCCATGACCTGGCGCTGGAAGAAGACCTGCGGGTCTTCCTGTATCTGCCCTACGAACATTCGGAACTGCCCGCCGACCAGGACAGATCGGTCGAGCTCACCACTGCCAAGGCGCCGGAGTATATCAAATACGCGGTCGAGCACCGCGACATCATCGAGCGTTTCGGCCGCTTCCCGCATCGGAACAAGATGCTTGGCCGCGAGACGACGGCGGACGAACAGGCATTTCTCGATGGCGGCGGGTTCTCCGGCTAACCCAGCCACCAGTCGCGGCCGGACGCCAGCCGCTCTATGCCTGACGTATCGACGGCGCTGAGCCGCTCGCTCACGCTGCGGCCGCCAACCGCCAGTTCCGGCGCGATCTCGGCCAGGGGCGCCAGCACGAAGGCGCGCTCCAGCATCCTGGGATGCGGCACTTCCAGCCCGGTCTCGTGGATGATGCGGTCGCCGAACACCAATATGTCGATGTCGATCAGGCGCGGCCCCCAGCGCTCCTCGCGCACCCGCTTCAACTTGCGCTCGGCCTCGAGGCAGAGATCGAGCAGCGCCCTTGGCGTCAGCGTGGTCGAGATTTCGGCAGCGGCATTGAGAAAATCCGGCTGGTCGAGCTTGCCCCATGGCGGCGTGCGGTAGAGCGAGGAGACGGCGATGACGCGCGTGCTCTCGTCGGCGTCCAGCAGGCGCAGCGCCGTCGCCATCGAGGCGGCTGGATCGCCGAGATTGCCGCCAAGGCTGAGGTAGACCGTATTATTCGGGCCAGACAACGGTCACCTCGACATAATCGAGCACGCCGGGCACCGGCGCGTTCGGTTTGCGCACGGTGATCTCGGCCTTCCTGATCTGCGGAAACCGCGCCGTCAGCGCCTTCGCAACTTCGAGCGCCAGCGCCTCGATCAGGAAACGGCGGTGTCCAGTGACGATCTTTTCAATCACCGTGAAGGCGACGCCGTAATTGACGGTGTCCTCGATGGAATCATCCTCCAGCGGGCGGCTGGGCTCGACCGTCAACTCGGCATCGACATAGAAACGCTGGCCAAGCGCCTCCTCCTCGTCCAGCACGCCGTGCCGGGCAAAGAAGGCGCAGTTCTTCATGCGGATGACGTACATTTCTTAGCTTCCTGGGCTCAGTGTCCCGGCTTTTCACGCGCCAGCATAGCATCCGCGACGGCCAGCGCGTCCACGTTGATTGCGACATCGTGGACGCGAAACAGATCGGCGCCCTTGAGCCTGAGGATGACGCTGGTGGCTGCCGTCCCGGCGCCGCGCGCAGCGGGTTCGCGGCCGGTGACGGTGCCGATGAAGCGTTTTCTGGACGTGCCGGCCATCAGGGGAAAGCCCAGCGCCTTCAGTTCGGAAAACCGCGCCATCAGGTCGAGGTTTTCCTCCGCCGTCTCCTTGGCGAAGCCGAAGCCGGCATCGAGCACGATATGGTCATCCTCGACGCCATTGCGCTTCGCGATTTCCAGCGAAGCCTTCAGGAAGAAAAACTGGTCGTCGATGACATCGGGCAGCTTTTGCCGCTCGCGCCCGGTATGCATGATGACCAGCCCGGCGCCGGTGTCGGCGGCGACGCGGGCAATGCCGGGTTCACGCTGCAGGCCCCAGACATCGTTGACGATATGCGCGCCGGCGGCGACGGCCAGGCGCGCGGTTTGCTCGCGATAGGTGTCGACCGAAATCAGGGCTTCATTGGTCCCGGCGAGTGCGGCGATCACCGGCAGGATGCGGGCCTGCTCTTCCTCAGGGGTGACGGGAGAGGCGCCCGGGCGCGTGGATTCTCCGCCGATATCGATCACGACAGCCCCCTCTTCCACCATGCGGCGCGCCTGCGCCACCGCCTGGTCAGGCGTGATGAACAGTCCGCCATCGGAAAAACTGTCCGGCGTGACGTTGAGAATGCCGACCACCATGGCCTTCTCGCCAAGGTCGAGATGGCGTCCATGCGCCAGTTGCCATCGCCTTGTCGTCATTGTCCTTCAACCATGTGGCTCATCGGGCGCTTGCAATCCATCAACGATGCGTGATCGGTGGAAGATCAATTCCGTTGCGCCGGCAACGGCCGTAAAGCAAGGTGGGTGAAGAGGCAACATAATGAAACGACCCCTGCTCTGTGCCCTGATGCTGGCTTTGACCGTCCTGCCGGCGAATGCTGCCAATCTGGTGAAGACCTACAGCTATTTTGCCGTCGGCGGCAGCACGCTCGATGACATCGAGACGCAATTGTCGAAACATGGGCCCGAGGTGAAAAGCACCGGGATGAGGCATCCGGGCGCCACCCAGATGGCGTTCACCACCCGCATCAGCTACGCGCAAACCGCTGATTCCTGCCGCATCGCCAAGGCCACCGTCACCGTCAAGGTCAAGGTCATCCTTCCGGAGTGGCGCAGGCCGCGCAAGGCCGACGCCGATGTCAGGCTGTTCTGGGACACGCTGTCGGCCGACATCAAGCGCCACGAGGAGCGTCATGTCGAGATCGCCAAGAACCACGGCCGTCAGCTCGAGGACGCGCTGAACGCCAGCTACCCGCAAAAGACCTGCGCCGAGGCAAAGGCGAAGGCGGCTGAGATCACCGCGGCCGAACTCGCCAGGCACGACCAGGACCAGCTGCGCTTCGACCGCGTCGAAGGCGTCAACTTCGAAAGCCGCATCCTGCGGCTGCTGCGCTACCGCATGCAGCGCGTCGAAAACGGCCAGCTTCCGCCCGGCTGAACCACGGGACCGATTCCAAGCCAATCCTGCCGAAACATGAGGCCAGCCCCAGAAAATTTTCGGGCAAAGGTCGAAATCGGCCTATACGGGACGACATATGTCAGGCTCGCAAGGCGCGAGCTTCGAAACGCGAGATCAAGACCAATTGAGGCGGCGTATAGCGGAGCGGCCATTTGGCGCCGCGCAATCGCTCGCCAAGCATTGTGGATGAACTGATATGGACCAGGCTGTCGACAAGCCGGTGATTGCAGCCGCGCCGCTGACGGAAAGCGAGAAGAACGTCATCATCGCCGGCATCCTCTTGTCGATGCTCCTGGCGGCACTCGACCAGACCATCGTCGCGCCGGCCATGCCGACCATCGGCCGTTCGCTCGGCCATGCCGACTATCTGCCGTGGATCGTGACCGGTTATCTCTTGACGGCAACAGCGATGGCGCCGCTCTACGGCAAGATCTCCGACGTCTATGGCCGCCGGCCGACCGTCTATGCGGCGATCCTGATCTTCCTCGCGGGATCACTGGTCAGCGCCATGGCCCCCAACATGTTCGTGCTGGTCATCGGCCGGGCGATCCAGGGTGCGGGCGGCGGTGGCCTGTTCGCCTTGGCGCAGATCGTCATCGGCGACCTGGTGCCACCACGCGAAAGGGCGCGCTATGCCGCCTGGATTTCGGGGACATGGGCTGTCGCCAGCATCGCCGGACCGTTGCTCGGCGGCGGTTTTGCCGAACATCTGCATTGGTCGCTGATCTTCTGGATCAACATCCCGCTTGGCCTGGTGGCCATGGCGATCATCAACAAGCCGCTGCGCAAACTGCCGGTCGCCGCAAAGCGGCATCGCATCGACGCCCTGGGAGCATTGCTTCTGGTGGTGGCGACGGCACTGCTGCTTTTGGCGCTCAACTGGGGCGGCAGCGCCTATCCCTGGGCCTCGCGTGAAATCCTCGGCCTGCTCACCTGTTCGGCGGTCTTCTGGGGCGCGTTTGCACTGCGGCTGATGCGTGCGGCCGAGCCGCTGATTTCGCTTGAAGTGCTCAGCAATCCGATCGTGCTTGCCGGCACGGCGTCGATGTTCCTGCTGCAGGCCGCCAATATCGGCCTGTCAGTGTACCTGCCGGTCTATCTGCAGTCGATCATCGGCCTGTCGGTCAGCCAGTCAGGCCTTGCCATGCTCGGCCTGCTGCTCGGCACGGTCGCCGGCGCGACGTTCAGCGGCCGCACGATACCGCGCTTCTTCCATTATAAGCGCATCGCCATGGTCGGCGTTCTCTTCGCCATTGTCTGCCTTGGCGTGCTCAGCCTGGTCGCCGGCCACGCCTCGCTGCTGGTGGTCGAGCTGCTGACGATCTGCATTGGGCTTGGAAGCGGCACCACTTTCCCGGTCGCCACCGTGTCTGTCCAGAACGCCGTCGACCGCGCACATCTCGGCGTCGCCACCGGTGTGCTGACCTTCCTGCGCTCGCTGGGTAGCGCACTCGGCGTCGCCATGCTCGGCGCCGTCGCGCTCGGCTATGGCCTGCAGCTTGCCGGCGAAGGCGCGCCGGCTGCCGGACAGATCGTCTCGGCGACGCCCTTCATGATGATCTTTCTTGCCGCGGCCATCACGCTCGTGCTGGCGCTGATCACGCTGGCGCTGATGCCGGAGAAGTCGTTGCGCGGTCGCGACGAGGCCGAAGCGCCAGTCGCCCTGGTGGAGTGATCAGGCAAGCCTCTGTAAGCGCCTTACTCCACCACGCCGAGCTTCTTCTGCAGGCTCGTCGACGACGTCGTGTACTGGAAGACGATACGCTCGCCGGGGCTGATGATGCGCTTGGCCGCCTGCGCCATCAGCGCCACCTCGTGAAAACCCGACAGGATCAGCTTCAGCTTGCCGGGATACCAGTTGATGTCGCCGACGGCGAAGATGCCGGGCACCGAGGACTGGAACTTTTCCGTGTCGACCGGAATGAGGTTCTCGTGAAGGTTCAGCCCCCATTCGGCGATCGGGCCGAGCTTCATGGTCAGGCCGAAGAACGGCAGCATGCGGGTGCAAGGCACCTCGATGTCGCCGTCAGGGCCGCCCTTGATGGTCGCGGACGCCAGCTGGCCGTCGGCGCCGGTCAGGCCGCTCACCTGGCCGACGCGGAACCCCAGCTGTTTCATCTCCTGCATGGCGTACATCTTGTTGACGCTGTCGGGCGCCGCGCGGAATTCCGGGCGGCGGTGGACCAGCGTCACGCTTTTTGCCACCGGCTGCAGGTTCAGCGTCCAGTCGAGCGCGGAATCGCCGCCGCCGACGATGACGAGATCGTGGCCGCGGAAATCCTCCATGCGGCGCACCGAATAGAAGACGCTCTTGCCTTCATAGGCTTCGATGCCGGGAATGGGCGGCCGCTTGGGCTGGAACGAGCCGCCGCCGGCGGCGATCACCACCACCTTGGCCTCGAACACCTCGTTCTCGTCGGTGGTGACCCGAAAGGAGCCATCCTCCAGCTTTTGCAGGCTGGAGACCATGCGGTTATAGGTGAAGTCAGGCTTGAACGGATGGATCTGCTCGATCAGCTTGTCGACCAGCCCTTGCGCCGAGATCAAGGGCCAGCCCGGAATGTCGTAGATCGGCTTTTCCGGATAGAGTTCGGCGCACTGGCCACCGGGCCGGTCGAGGATGTCGATCAGATGGCACTTCATGTCGAGGAGGCCGAGTTCGAACACGGCGAACAGGCCGACCGGCCCTGCCCCGACAATGAGTGCGTCCGTCTTGATTACATCGGTCATGCCAGGCGAGCCTCATTGCCAAAACTGGGCCAAACTGGCGCGAGACTGCATGAGCGTTGGCTTGCTGCCAAGCGTCGGCGGTAAAAATCCGAAAGAAGTTGGTTCAGCCCTGGCGGGCGGGCACGCGTACGACGAGGCCGTCAAGGGCGTCGCGCACCTTGATCTGGCAGGACAGGCGCGAGTTCGGCTGGACGTCATAGGCGAAGTCCAGCATATCCTCTTCCATCGCCTCCGGCTCGCCGACCTCGGCCGTCCAGGCTTCGTCGACATAGACATGGCAGGTTGCGCAGGCGCAGGCGCCGCCGCATTCGGCCTCGATGCCCGGCACCGCGTTGCGGATCGCATTCTCCATGACGGTCGAGCCGTTTTCGGCCTCGACATCGAAAGGAGTGCCGTCATGGGCGATGAAGGTCAGCTTGGTCATTTGTCACCTGAAGGGAGTCTCAGCCGAGATAATCACTCCGCCAGACAAGTCAACTGCGGCGCGAAAGCGCCGCTTTGTGACGTTTTTTCGGAAAGCTGGCTAAAGCGCGCCCTGGCCCGGCCGATTCATGCCGGTGGCCGCAGACAAGCGGCAGCCATTACCGGCTGATGGCGGCGATGAAATCGCGCACTTCCTCGATCAGGACGCCGAGGCGCTTGAGGCTGCGTGTATCTTCCGGCTGCTGTTCGATTGATGAGGCGCAGTCGGCGATGGCAAATGCGCCGACGCCGCGCGCCGAACCTTTCAGCCCATGCGCCAGGAGCAGCCTCTCCCTGACATCGGCATCGAGGATGTTGTCGCGAACAGAAAGCGCCTGCTGTACGAACAGTGCCAACACCTCTTGCTCGAGGGCGCGATCGCCCATTGTCTGGCGGGCCAGATGGGCCAGATCCACCGGCCGCGAACGGGCTGGACCCGACGCATCGCCGCCCGGCATTGAGAAGGCAATGCCGCTTTCACCGCGTACCAATTTGAAACTCCTTTGTCCCGCTCGCCAAAAAAACTTAGGCGATTTCCGTCGCCAACGCGTTAATGAATGGGCTGGAAAATTGTTGCCGCAGAGGCGGCGAAATCACGTTCACGTTAACCCTATATTTAAAGTTTTACGTATCTCGCGGAATGCAGGTTTTCTTTACCCCTGTGTGTCATTACGATACGAGGGTCCATTTTCAGCCTCCTGCGTGGGATAAGACAAGCCAGAATCAGGCCAAAATCATAAAGTCCCTCGGCAGCTAGTACAGGGTAGCGAAGGCATGGCGAAGAAACCAACGACGACCAGAACTCTCGACAACGACGTAGCCAGGGAACTCGAAAAGGCACTAGACCTCGACCTTAGCGGAGACGGCAGCGGCGATCTCGATATTGCGGCGTCGATGGAGGATCTGGAAGCGCAGATTTCGCAGGCCGCGGACGAACTGGCGCGCGAAGGCCGTACCCAGAAACCCGCCCCCGCTCAAAGCGCACCCGTCCAACAGAATCAAAGCGCGACGCCGGCTGCCAAGCCCGCCGAGTTGCGCCCGGTTGAATCGCGTAACAGCGCGCAGCCGGCCGGCTTCAAGCCGGCAAACGATGATCGCCAGAAAGATTACAAGACGCTGCTGCACAGCCTCAACCGGCGCGCGTCGAGCACGATCTATTGGGTCGTGGCGTTCGTGTCGCTGGCCTGGATTGCCGGCGCCGGCGGCCTTGCCAATCTGCTGTTTGGCCCCAGCATCTGGAAAATTCGTACATTCGACCAACTCCTGGCCCGCCCCGAACTGATCGGCCTCGCAATCGCGGCAATCATACCGGTCGTCCTGTTTTGGGCTTTCGCGGCAATGATCCGCCGCGCGCAGGAAATGCGCATCGCCGCCCAGTCGATGACGGAAGTGGCTTTCCGCCTGGCGGAGCCGGAAAACCTCGCCCAGGACCGCGTCATGATGATCGGCCAGGCCGTTCGCCGCGAAGTGGCGGCCATGGGCGAAGGCATCGAGCGCACGCTGGCGCGCGCCGTCGAGCTCGAAACGCTGGTTCACAGCGAAGTAAACCAGATCGAACGCTCCTATTCGGAGAATGAATCCCGTATCCGCTCGCTGGTCGACGGGCTGGGCAGCGAACGCGAAGCCGTCGTCACCCATGCCGAGCGCGTGCGCGCTTCGATCACCGGCGCGCATGAGACGCTGAAGGACGAAATCGGCGCCGCCTCGGACATCATTCGCGACTCCATCCTCAACGCGTCGACCAAGCTGTCGATGACGATCACCAATTCCGGCGACACGCTGATCGACCGCATCAATGAAAGCTCGATGTCGATCTTCGATCAGGTGGAAGGCCGGCTCGATACGATCACCGACAGGCTGTCGACCTCGGGCGAAGCCTTCGCTTCGCTGCTCGACACCCGCATCGCCAAGCTGACGGACACCACCGACGGCTTGACCCGGTCGCTGACCGACCTGCTCGACGACCGCACCACCGGCATGGTGTCGCTGCTTGGGGGTGCTGCGCGCACCTTGAGCTCTGAATTCGAATCCAGCCTCAACGGCATCGAGCGCACGCTGGCCGAGCGTGGCCAGGCGCTGATCAGCGAATTCCAGACCCGCGCCGAAGCGCTCGACACCGGCACGCAGAAGCTCAACGCCGCGCTCGAAGCGCGTGCCCGCCAGATCAACGAGACGCTGGTCGAGCGCGCCCGCGAGATCGCCCACACCTTCGCCGAGAGCAAGGATCATTTGTCGGCGATGATCGATCAGGGCAAGACCCAGATCGGCGCTGACATGGCCGACATCGTTTCGTCGACCTCGTCCATGCTCGAAGCCCGCGCCAGCGACTTTGCCGGCCGCATGGAAGCGGCCCGCCACGTCGTGTCGCGCTCCTTCGACACCGACATCCAGCGCCTCGCCGACGCCCGCGTCGGCATCGAGGAAGCGGTCGAAAACCACAGCCGCAAGCTGTCCGAAAGCCGCGAGCGCATGGCAGCGGCCATGGAGGCGGATTTGGCGAAATTCGCCGAGGGCCGCGCCGGCATCGACGCAGCCGTCACCAACCAGGTGCAGAAGCTGGCCGAAGGCCGCAACCTGATTTCGCGCGCTTTGGAAGAGGATCTGCGCAAGGTCAACGAGTCGCGCGCCGCCATCGACGCGTCGGTCGGCAGCCATCTCGAGCGCCTCGAAGAGGGCCGCAACCGGCTCAACCAGGCCTTGCATGAAGACTCCGGAAAACTCGTGCAAGCCCGCACGATCATTGATGAAATGGTCGCCGGACATGTCGGGAAACTGGCTGAAGGCCGCAACATTCTGTCGCGCGCCCTGGAAGCCGACCTCGGCAAGCTGGCCGACAGCCGCGCCTCGATTGACGGGCTGGTCGCCGGCCAGGTCGAAAAGATCGCCGAAGGCCGCGCCGTGCTCACCAAGGCGCTCGAAAACGACATTATCGGCATCAAGGGCGTGATCGAGAACCACTCGGCCAAACTGGCCGAGGACCGGACCGAACTCAGCAAGGCGCTGGAGAACGACCTGTCCAGCATCAGGGGCCTGCTCTCCGACCATTCGAACCGGCTCGCCGACGATCGTGGCCTGTTGTCCCAAACGCTCGAGGCCGACCTTGCCAAGCTGGCGGAAAGCCGGTCGAGCATCGACGGGCTGGTCGCCGGCCAGGTCGAGAAGCTGGCCGAAGGCCGTGACATTCTCAAGCGCGCGCTCGAAGCCGACATCAATACCATCAAGGGTGCCATCGCGGGTCATTCCGACAGGGTGGCGGAAGAGCGCAGCCAGCTTTCGAAGGCACTGGAAGCCGATCTGCAGAATGTGAACAGCCTAATCGCCGACCACACGAGCCGGCTTGTCCAGGATCGTTCGACACTATCCCAGGCGCTTCAGGACGATCTGCACAATGTGAGCGGCATCATGGCCGATCATCAAAACAGGCTCGTCCAGGACCGTTCGGCCCTCTCAAAGGCATTGGAAGACGACATCGCCAAGCTGGCGGAGAGCCGCTCCAGCATCGATGGGCTGGTCGCCGGACAGGTCGAGAAGCTCGCCGAGGGCCGCGACATCCTCAAGCGGGCGCTCGAAGCCGATCTCAACACGATCAGGAGCGCCATTGTCGACCAGTCGCAGAAGCTGACTGAAAACCGTGGAGAATTCGCACGGGTGCTGGAAGCCGATCTGGAAAATGTCAACAGCCTGCTCCAGGATCACAGCGACAAGCTCGCCCAGGATCGCGCGACGCTGTCGAAGGCTCTTGAGGACGACCTCGCCAAGCTGGCCGAGAGCCGGTCGAGCATCGACGGACTGGTCGCCGGCCAGGTCGAGAAGCTGGCCGAAGGCCGCGACATCCTCAAGCGCGCGCTGGAAGCCGACCTGCAGAAGCTGTCGGCAAGCCGCGGCGAGGTCGACGACATCATCGCCGGCCATGTCGGCAAGCTGGCCGAAGGCCGCAACATGCTGACACAGGCGCTGGAAGACGATCTGGCAAAGCTCGCCGACACCCGCAAGGATGTCGACCGCTCGCTGTCGGGCCATATCGACCAGATCGCCGCCAGAAGCACCGACATTTCCGCGGCTATCGCAGCCGACGTCGAGAAGATCGAGCAGGCCTTCAGCAAGCAGACCGGCATCATCGAGGAGCGCGCCGGAACCATGGAGCGCGCGCTGTCGGTGGGTGTCGACAATGTCCGCAACGTGCTCGAAAAGAGCGCCGTCTTTGTTGCCGGCGCACTTCGCGAGAAGGTGATGGAAGTCACCAGCGCCCTGCACGAACAGGCGGGTGCTGCCTTCAGCGATGCCGACCGCAAGATCGCCGAGCGCGCCGAGCAGACCTCGGCAGCCCTGCTGGCACGGGCAGAAGACATCGCTCGCACCTTCGAGGACGCCGATCGCCGACTGCACGCACGCGCCGAGGACACGACGAGCGCGCTGCTTGCCCGGCATGACGAGACTTCGAACTCGCTGCTCGCCCGCGCCGAAGAAACGGCCGGACGGCTGGCTGCCCGCGCCGGCGAAATTGCCGGCACGTTTGATGCCGCCGACCAGAAGCTCGTCGCCCGTGCGGTCGAGACGGCGCAGTCGCTCGCCGACCGCGCCGGCGACATCCTGCGCAACTTCGAGGGTGCGGACCAGCGGCTGAGCATGCGCATCGGCGAATCCGCCGAAGCGTTGGCCGCCCGCGCCTCCGACCTCGGCCGCGTCTTCGACGCCGCCGACCAGAAGCTGATCTCGCGCATTGCCGAGGGTTCAGACGCGTTGTCGGCCCGTGCCACCGAGATCAGCCGCATCTTCGACGAGGCCGATCACCGCCTGGTGTCGCGCATCGCCGACTCCACGTCGACGATCGGCGAACATGCCGACAACATCGTCGGTGCCTTCGCCAGCACCGAGCAGCGGGTTGCCGAACGCGCACGCCAGACCGGCGAGGAACTTGCCGTCCACGCCCGCGAAATTGAGCAGGCTCTGGCTGGCGCCGACGAGCGGCTGGCCGCGAGCGTCGCTGCCGCAACCACCCGCGTCGAGGAACAGGTCGCGAGTGTCGAAAACCGCCTCGCCTACACCACCGAGACGATGGGCCAGAAGCTCAACGAGCAGGTGTCGAGCGCCGAGGCTCAACTGATCTCGCGCGCCAACACGATTGCGGAGACCTTTACTGCGGTTGGCCAGCATATCGGCCAGAGCACCAACGACGCCGCCAAGACCATCGGCACAAACACCCGCGAGCTCAACACGATGCTGGCGGCACGTTCGGCCGAAATGTCGAAGATCCTCGACGAAACCGCACGGCCGCTGGTCGAGCGCTTCGCCCAAGGCGGCTCGGAACTGCAAAAGAGCATGGAAGAGGTCACCGAACGCGCGACTGAGAAGCTGCGCAGCGAGAACGCCGCCCTCGTCAATGCGCTCGCCAGCCGCACGGCCGAAACGCTGTCGGCCGTCGAAGGCGCGCGCTCGTCGCTCGCCGACAGTGTCGCCGATCTCATCGGCCGCATGAGCGTCTCCAGCTCGCAGCTCGGTGAGCTGATCGAGCAGGCGGCAGTCAATCTCGGTCAGGTCGACGAACGTCTCAGCGGCAGCACGCAAAGCTTCGCCGCGACCACCGAAAAGGCGGCGCAGACCTTCGCCAGCTCGGCACGCCTGGTCGATTCGAACACAACGCGGCTTACCGAACTGTCGTCTTCGACCTTGCGCGAAGTCGCCTCGATCGCCACCAAGTTCGACGAGCACAGCCGTCTTCTGTCCTCGGCCTCGGACCTGTTGAGTTCGGCGCAGAGCAATCTGGAACACACGCTGGAGAGGCAGTCGTCGCTCGAAGACCTCGCCGTCGGCCTGGTCAAGAAGTCGGAAGACCTCGAGAAGGTGATGCGTTCCTTCGAGAGCCTTGTCGGCCAGACGATGCAGAATGCCGAAGGCAGGACGCTGGCATCGGCCGACAAGATCCGCATTGCCATTGCGGAAGTGGTCGATTCGGCAACCAACCGGTTTGCCGATGCGACCGAGGAGATGCGGCGCACCGCGAGTTCAATCAAGAGCGAGCTCGACCTCACACGCGCCGAGCTCAAGAAGGGCGTCATCGAGATGCCGGAAGAGGCCAAGGAATCGACCTCGGCGATCCGCCGTGCCGTTTCCGAGCAGATTAACGCGCTCAAGGAACTTTCGGATATCGTTGCGAAATCGGGCCGCGGTGGTGGCGACAATTCCGAGCCCCGTAATTTGCGCCCGGCTCCCCAGGCGCCGGTCCAGCGCCCGGCCGAACCTGTACGCCGCCCGCCGCCGGCACCGCAGGCCGAGCGTCCGGCTCCGCAGGCGCCGCTCGGCGGCCTGCGCGGCACGCTCGATATCGAACGTCCTGCTGAAGCACCGCGCCAGCGCGACGCCGCCAATGCCCGCACGCCGCAAGGCGGCTGGGTGCGCGACCTCCTAACCGGGGCGTCGCGCGAGGAGGACGTTGCCAGGCCGGCAGCAGCCCCCGCGGAAGCACCGCGCGCGGCTCCCGCCCAGCGCTCGCCGCTGCATGTCATGGAGTCGCTCAACTCGCTGTCGGTCGATATTGCGCGGGCGATCGACCATGACGCCTCGATCGAGCTGTGGAACCGCTACCGGCGCGGCGAGCGTGACGTGTTCACACGCCGCCTCTACACACTGAAGGGCCAGCAGACCTTCGATGAAATCCGCCGCAAATATCAGGGAGAGGCGGAGTTCCGCGCCGCCGTCGACCGCTACTGCGACGACTTCGAAAAGCTGCTCAAGGACGTCTCGCGCAACGACCGCGACAACATCATGGCGCAGACCTACCTGACGTCGGACACCGGCAAGGTCTACACCATGCTGGCTCATGCGAGCGGCCGGTTGCACTGATTGGTGCGACGATCAACTGAACCAAGGCGGGCCACGGCCCGCCTTGGTTCAGGCCCAGGTTCGTGTCACTGCAGGAAAAGATCACAATCTGTCGGCGCTGCCCCTCATCCGCCTGCCGGCACCTTCTCCCCGTATAGCGACGGGGAGAAGGAGGTGGCCGCGACCATGCCGTTACTTCTTGCAACGTTGAAAGTTGGCGAAGGCGGCCATGATGGCGTCTTTCTCCCCGTCACTATACGGGGAGAAATGCCCGGCAGGGCAATGAGGGGCAGCGCAGACCGACGATCTTTAAGTCGATGCTTTGTCTAAGCTGATTGCGCGCACGATCGCTTTGAAGCCTAGGCTGGTTCAGATCACCGAATCCGTCCAGCGCACGATATCCTTCGCCGCCTCGCCGAAGGCGCTGTCGAGCGCGCTGACATAGGCTGGGTTGCCGCTGCCCGAGACGGGAGCGGATGCAGTGAAGCTTTTTGAGGCGCGCACCTCGCCGTTGCGGTCGTTCAGGATGCGCACGAAGAGATTGACCTCGGCGTGCTCGCCGCCATTGACGCGGACCTCGAAGGAGCGGATCTCGACGATCACCTGATAGTCGATCGCCAGCCCCTCGCCCGGCTTGCCGACGCCGGCAAAACTGCCGGAGCGCTGGAAGGTTTCTGCGAGCCTTGCCTGCACGATCAGCGGCAGCCGGTCGGCCCATTGCGCGCCCTTCAGATACTGGATCGAGCGGTCCGACGGCTTGATGACGATGTTCTGGCTGTCCAGCGCCTTGAGCGCGGATGGCTGGGCAATCAGGATCTGGCGGCGGCTGTGGCCATGCGCGTCGATTGAGGGTGCGGACAGCTCGAACGTATCGAGCGGCGCCGGCTTGCCTCCCAATGCCGCGCAACCGCCAAGCGTCAGCGCGACCAGCACTACAGCAGATTTATACCCACCCAAACTGAACGTCACGCGCGATCCCCGTTGTCCCCGGATCGTAAGACCAACCCGCATTCGCGGTTCAACTTCTTGCGGTGGGCAGCGGCCGAAGTCAACGCCGCGCCCTGCCATCGAATTGCCGAACCTCGCCGTCGCCACCTGACAGGATGCGCTGCGGGTTGCGACTGAGATCGGTCACCGCCTCTTCGATGCGGCTGATCGAGCGCCGGCTGTCCTGGACCAGCGCTTCGACATTCGACAGGCCCTGGCCGGAGAATCGCGCCAGATTGTCGGTGATGGTGCCAAGCCGCGCGTTCAGCGTGTCGGCGACCTGCTTGAACGATTTCAGTGTGTCCCTGGCATCGGCCATGACGCCGTCGGCCTGGCCCGAACCGAGCAGCGTGTCGACCCTTTTCAGGATGCCGTCAACGCGCACCGAGGCATCGTTGAGGCGCGACGCAAGCTGTTTGGCGTCCTTGATCGTCTCGTCGATGTCGTCGACCCGGTCGGCGAACTTGTCGGTCACCTTGGCGATGTCGGCTGCGGCCTTGTTGGCATTTTCGCTGGCCGACTGAATGTTGGCCAGTGCTACGCGCACCTGCGCCGGATCGATGCCGTCGAGCACATTGTCCACCTTGGCCAGCGTGCCTTGCGTCCGCTTGGCGAAATCGTTGACCGAGCCGACCGCCGTATCGACATTCTTGATCACGCCGTCGAGCTGCTGCGAGGTTTCCTTGAGGTTCCCCGTCACCGTGTCCACATTGGCGACGATGCTCTTGATCTTGTCCTTGTCGACGGCATTGAGCAGGCCTTCGGCGGCCTTCAACGTGCCGTCGAGCTTGCCGGAAACATCCTTCAACTCGTCCGACAGCGCGCTGACGGCGGTCAGGAACTTGTCGATGCCGTCGGCATTCTTGGCCAGCGCATCGGAGAATGTCTGGGCGTTCTTGACGGTCTGTGTCAGCGGCCCGCGCACATCCTTGGTGAAACCCTCGAGATCCGAAAGCACCCTATCGGCACGGGTGAAGATGTTCTGCGCCGTCTGCAAAAGATTGTTGACGGCAGAGGGGTTAGCGACGATCTCAGCGGTTCTGCCTTCCTTTTCCGCCTCTTCAAGCAGGTTCGGTTCCTTGGGATTGGCGCCCTTCAATTCGATGTTGACCTGGCCGGCAAGGCTGGCGATGCCGATATCGGCCTGCGTCGATTTGGTAAGCGGCGTTGTCTTGTCGATCTCGGTCGTGGCAATAGCGGCATTCGGGTCATTGCGGTCGAAATAGACACGCTTGACCACACCGACCTTGACGCCGTTGAACAGCACCAGACTGCCGGGGCCGAGGCCTGAGGCCGAACCCTGAATGCGCACGCGCAACTCCGCCGTCTCGCCCCGATCGCCGATCTGAGCGGTCCAATAGACGAACGCGAAGGCCGCCAGGATCGCAGCCAGGGTAAAAACGCCGACAATTACGTAGTTGGCTCTGGTTTCCATTGCCCCACTTATGGCTATGCGCGCGCCGCAAGATCAAGTTGCCGGGCGCGTTTTCCGCGGAAATAGGATTTTACCCACGGCTCCTCGCTCTTCAGCATGTCGTCGATCGTGCCTTCGACCAGGATTTTCTTGTTGCCGAGCACCGCCACCCGATCGCAAGCGGTAAACAGCGTGTCGAGATCGTGTGTCACCATGTAGACCGTCAGGTCCATCGTATCGCGCAGCTTGACGACCAATTCGTCGAACTCGGACGCGCTGATCGGGTCGAGGCCGGACGTCGGCTCGTCGAGGAAGACGATGTCGGGATCGAGCGCCAGTGCCCGCGCCAGGGCGGCGCGCTTGATCATGCCGCCCGAAAGCTCCGAGGGAAATTTTTGCGCCGCGTCCGGCGGCAGGCCGACCAGTTCGATCTTGAGCAAGGCCAGCTCGTCCATCAGCTTCTTCGGCAAATCGAGATATTCACGCATCGGCACCTGCACGTTTTCCTGCACTGTGAGCGCCGAAAACAGCGCTCCATGCTGGAAAAGCACGCCAAGCCGCATGTCGATGCGCAACCGCTCGATGTCGCTGGCCTTGTCGAGGTCGAGACCAAACAGCTTGATCGTGCCAGCCTGCTTGTGCAGCAGGCCGAGAATGGTGCGCAGCAGCACCGATTTGCCGGCGCCCGAGGCGCCGACGAAACCGAGGATCTCGCCGCGCTTGATGTCGAGCGCCAGTTTGTCGAGGATCAGTTTGTCGTCCAGGGAAACCGTGATGTCACGAACGGAGAGCACGATATCGCCCTCGTCCGTTCCTTGCGCAGCCTTGATCGCCTTTGAGTTCTTCATGTCAGAACTCGATCGAGGCGTAGAAGATGGCAAAAAGGCCATCGAGGATGATGACGACGAAGATCGACTTCACCACCGAGGCGGTGACGTGCAGCCCCAGCGATTCGGCGCTGCCGCCGACTTTCATGCCTTCGACGGAAGCAATGGTGCCGATGATCATGGCCATGAACGGCGCCTTGATCAGGCCGGCGAATATGGTGCTGATATCGATCGCGCCGCGCAGCCGGTCGATGAAAGCGGATGGCGCAATGCCGGAATAGAGCCAGGCAGCGATGATGCCGCCGCCGAGGGCTGCAAAATTGGCGATAATGGTGAGACAGGGCAGCGCGATCACCAGCGCCACCAGGCGCGGAAACACCAGCACGCCGATCGGATTGAGACCGATGACCTTCAGCGCGTCGACCTCCTCGCGCATCTTCATCGAGCCGATCTCGGCGGTGATGGCGCTGCCGGAGCGGCCGGCGATCATGATTGCGGTCATCAGCACGCCGAGTTCGCGCAGGATCAGCACGCCGACCAGGTCGACAACGAAGATGTTGGCGCCGAAATAGTTGAGCTGGTAGGCGCCCTGCTGGGCGACGATGGCGCCGACAATGGCCGACATCAGCACCACCACCGGTATGGCGCCGACACCCATGCGATCGATCTGGTTGAAGATCGCCGCCGGGTTGATGGCATGGCCGCGCCCGAGCTTCATCTGCGCGCCGCCGATGGTGGCGCCCAGGATGTTCATCGAGGCGAGGAAATCGTCGCGCATCTCATAGACGCGGCGGCCGACTGCTTCCAGCCCGCGAAGGATGATGTTGGGGCGCCGGATACGACCCGATTCGGGCTCGCGCCGGACGGCTTCGCCGACGGCCCCGAGCAGGATCGAGGCGACATCGCTTTGCCCCTGCATCTTGATCTCGACGCCCTTCTTCTCGAAGACGCTGACCAGGCGGTCGATCAGCCAGGCCCCGGCCGTATCTATCTTCTCGATATGAGAAAGGTCCAACGCCAGGGTCTGAAAGCCTTTGCGCTGTTCGATCTTGCGCATCTCGGCGTCGATCAGCGCCACTGTCGATGTCGTCCAAATTCCGGAGAAAGCGCAACCGAGGACGCCGCCCTCCTCGCCGACCGCGACGCGGGGCTGGTGGTCGGCCTCCTTGGCGGCGTTGCCGCTTGTGTCGCGTTTGCCGATGGTCAACATGGCGTCCTGTTTAGCCTGACGGGTCGTACCTGTCGATTTGCCGACAGGCTGATGTTGCATAGCCGGAGCAGAAAATTATGACGCGTGTCATTTCGGTTGAGGCCGAGCGTTTTCCCATCGCCGGCACCTTCACCATCTCACGCGGATCGAAGACCGAAGCCGAAGTCATCACCTGCACTATCAGCGATGGAGACAATCGCGGATGGGGCGAATGCGTCCCCTACAAGCGCTATGGCGAGACCATGGATGGCGTGCGCGACGCCATCCGGGCGATGCGCCGGCAGATAGAAGACGGCATCAGCCGGACCGCGTTGCTGGATGTGATGCCGGCGGGTGCTGCCCGCAACGCCATCGACTGCGCCTTGTGGGACCTGGAGGCGAAGATGAGCGGCATAGCGGTGGCGGACGCCATCCACGCCGTGTCCTTGTCGGCGCTGGAGACAGCCTACACGCTGTCTTTGGGCGAGCCGGAAGCGATGGCCGCGCAAGCCCGCGCCAATGCCGGGCGGCCGCTGCTCAAGGTCAAGATCGGCGGCGACAACGACATGGCCCGCATCCGCGCCGTGACCGAAGCGGCGCCCGACAGCCGCATCATCCTCGACGCCAATGAAGGCTGGACCGATGA
The DNA here is from genome assembly GCF_056404775.1 of Mesorhizobium sp. P2_B5. Classification (NCBI taxonomy): domain Bacteria; kingdom Pseudomonadati; phylum Pseudomonadota; class Alphaproteobacteria; order Hyphomicrobiales; family Phyllobacteriaceae; genus Mesorhizobium; species Mesorhizobium sp. P2_B5. The sequence continues at coordinate 367,531 of NZ_JBFUDJ010000003.1, forward strand.
CAACATCGTCGAGAACCTCGCTTTTGCGGCCGAGCATGGCATCGCGTTGATCGAGCAACCGCTGCCGGCCGGGCGTGACGCACGCCTGCGCCACATCGCGCACCCCGTGCCGATCTGCGCAGATGAAAGCGTGCACGAGGCGAAGGACCTCGAAGCCCTTGTCGGCCTCTATGACGCCGTCAACATCAAGCTGGACAAATCCGGCGGCCTGACTGCTGCGCTTACCCTGCGCGACCGCGCTCGCGAACTGGGTTTTGAGGTGATGGTCGGCTGCATGGTCGGCACCTCGCTGGCGATGGCCCCGGCGGTGCTTTTGGCGCAAGGCGCCGAGTTCGTCGATCTCGACGGTCCGCTGCTTTTGGCGCGCGATCGGCAGCCCGGGCTCGTCTACGAGGGGTCGCTCGTCTCACCGCCTGACAGGATGCTGTGGGGCTGAACGCGCGGCGAGCCCGATCAGCGCCAGGCCGATGATGGCTATCGGGATCATCGCCAGGAAGCCGTCAACGCCGTAGCGCTCGTAAAGCGGGCCGGAAGCCAGCGTCACCGCTGCCATGAAGAAGCCGTTGAAGAAATAGGCGATGCCCTGCGCGGCACCCGTGCGCTCTTCCGAAACCGTCTCGCCGATCATCTTCTGCAGGCCGATCAGCACCATCGCCACCGACACCGAATGCAAGGTCTGGACGCCGAAGAAGCCGATAACGCCAAGCCCGAGCGGCCAGATCAGCGGAAAGGCGATCCAGCGCACGATGGAGCCGATGCCGGCGATCAGCATCACCTTGACGACCGATACGGAGGCGAAAATACGATTGAAAAACAAAAACATGCAGACTTCGGCTACGACGCCCCAGGCCCACAGCAGGCCAACGACGGAATCGCTGATACCGACCGATTTCCAGTAGATGGAGACAAAGCCGTAGAGGAAGGCATGGCTGGCGGTGATGATGCCAACGCCGAGGGTGAAATACAGGAAATACGGATTGAGAAGGCTCGGCGCCTGATGCTGGATGTCGGCGGCAGATAGCGGCGAAGCGCGACGCGGGCGGCCAAGGCGGGGCGCCAGCAGCCCGGCGACGAGTGCGGCCGCAAGCGAGACGAAAATGATCACTGGCACGGCCTGCACACTTGTCCAGTACAGGATGAAGCCGCCCGCGGCATTGGCGCAGAGATAGGAGATCGAGCCCCATTTGCGCATGGCGGTGTAGTTGGAGCCGAAGCGGCGCACGCCCGACAGCGCCAATGAATCGGCAATTGGCGAATGCGGCGTCCACACCACCGTCAGCGCAAGCGAAACGGCCAGCACCATGGCATAGGTCGGCTTAAGGAAATAGCCAGCGGAAAGCACCATGGTCGCGGCCACCAGCGCGATATAGACATCGGCCCTGTCCTTCGCGCGGTCGGCAAGCGCGGTGAGCAGCGGCGTTGTCACCACGCGCAAAAACATCGGCGCCGCCAGGATGATGGCGATCTGCTCGGCATGAAAACCCTGGGCCTGCAGCCAGAGCGGGAAATACGGCAGATGCGTTCCCAGCGACACGAAGAGTGTCGCGAATATCAGGCTCATGCGCAGTTCGAAATGGCGCGGCTTGACGAGTTGTTCGGGAGACAGTGGCGGCAGCGACATGAATCGATCCAATTACGCTGCACAAAGGGCTGCAACGCAGATCGATCCCTTAACATGAGGCAATGCAGTCCGAAACTGCCTGGACTAACCGATTAACAGGGGTTCACGCCGCTTCGACGACCCTGTCGTCGATCAGCATCGGGATGAAGGGCTCGTCCGGCGCTTCGGGCAGGATTTCGCCCAGTGGATGATCTCCATGCGGCCGTCGAAATGCTCGACCACCGCCGTGCAGCTCTCCACCCAGTCGCCGGTGTTGATGTACTGCACATCGCCGTAATTCTCGATTACGGCATGATGGATGTGACCGCAGATGACGCCGTCGACATGCGAGCGGCGCGCCTCGTCGGAGAGCACGGTCTGGAACGATCCGATGAAATTGACCGCCCTCTTGACCCTTCCCTTTGCCCAGGACGAGAACGACCAGTAGGGAAGGCCGAGCAGATGGCGAAGCTTGGTCACCACGCGATTGACCATCATGGCCGCGTCATAGGCGTAGTCGCCGAGATAGGCCAGCCAGCGCTGGTTGTGGACGACGGTGTCGAACTGGTCGCCATGGATGACCAGCAGGCGCCTGCCGTCGGCGGTTTCGTGGATGGCGCGGTCGGCAACGACGATGCCGCCGAAATGCACGCCCTGGAATTGGCGCGCGAACTCGTCGTGATTGCCGGCGATGTAAGTGATCGAGGTGCCCTTGCGCGCCTTGCGCAGCAGCTTCTGGACAACGTCATTGTGGCTCTGCGGCCAATGCCAGCTGCGTCGCAGCCGCCAGCCGTCGACGATGTCGCCGACGAGATAGATGATATCGGCGTCGTGATACCGCAGGAAATCGATCAGGAACTCGGCCTTGGCCGCCTTCGATCCGAGATGCAGGTCGGAAATGAACATGCTGCGGAAAGTGCGGGTTTCTGTGCTGGACATCAGATCGTCACCGTTGCTTTCGCGCAGGCTATGCCCCGATTCATGCAACAACCGTATGACGGTTGCGATTGGGCCAGCCAAAGAGCTAGCGTGCGCGCCAATCAAACGGAGAAAATCGTCATGGATCTCGGTATTCGGGGCAAGAAAGCCATTGTCTGCGCTTCGAGCAAGGGGCTCGGCCGCGGCTGCGCCATGGCGCTGGCCGAAGCCGGCTGCGATCTCGTCGTCAACGGCCGCAACGCCGAGCTGGTGGCAAAAACCGCCGCCGAACTGCGCGAACGCTACGGCGTGAAGGTGACCGAGATAGTCGGTGACGTCTCGAAGCCGGAGGTGCAGAAGGCGCTGCTGGCCGCCTGCCCCGACCCGGACATTCTGGTCAACAACAATGGCGGTCCGCCCTTGCGCGATTTCCGCGAGCTCGACCGCGCAAAGATCCTCGAGGGCGTGACGCAGAACATGGTGACGCCGATCGAACTGGTGCAGGCTGTCATCGACGGCATGGCCAAGCGCGGCTTCGGCCGCATCGTCAACATCACCTCGCTGTCGGTCTATGTCCCGATCCCCGGCCTCGACCTGTCGTCCGGCGCGCGCGCCGGCCTGACCTCGTTCCTGGCCGGCGTGGCGCGCACGGTGATTGACCGCAATGTCACCATCAACAGCCTGCTGCCGGGCAAGCTCGACACCGACCGGTTGCGCGGCCCGCACGAGGCCGGCACGACGGAAGACCCGACTGCTGCCGCGGCGCGCAAGACCCGCATCAGCGCCGACGTCCCGGCCAAGCGGCTCGGCACGCCGGAAGAATTCGGCCAAATCTGCGCCTTCCTGTGCTCGGTCCATGCCGGCTATCTCACCGGCCAGAACATCCCGGTCGATGGCGGCCTCTACGTCAGCGCCTTTTGACCGACGCGCCTGCGAAGCAGCAGGAGTCGTTCGCGATGAAATCGGCATAAGCATCTGATGCAACGGGACTTTCGACGCACCGCGGCAGAAAGCTGACGACGCGTCATTTAGCGTCGCGACAAACCTTGGCCGCATGCTAAAAGACTCGTCAAAGCAGGTTTCGAGGGAGCGGCCGCATGGAAGGCGAGAACAAGAAAACGGCACGTTCGGATCTCGACGAAGCCGCGCTCTACTTCCACAAGCATCCAAGACCGGGAAAGCTCGAGATCCAGGCAACCAAGCCGCTCGGCAACCAGCGCGACCTGGCGCTGGCCTATTCACCGGGTGTCGCCGCACCCTGCCTTGAAATCCGTGACAATCCGGCGACTGCCGCCGACTATACGGCACGCGCCAATCTGGTCGGCGTCGTCTCCAACGGTTCTGCCGTGCTCGGTCTCGGCAATATCGGCCCGCTCGCCTCCAAGCCGGTGATGGAAGGCAAGGCGGTGCTGTTCAAGAAATTCGCCGGGATCGACGTCTTCGATATCGAGATCGACGCGCCCGGCATCGAGCGCATGGTCGAGACGATCTCGGCGCTGGAACCGACCTTCGGCGGCATCAACCTCGAGGACATCAAGGCGCCGGAATGTTTCGAGGTCGAGGAACAACTGAAGGCCCGGATGGGCATTCCCGTCTTCCACGACGACCAGCATGGCACCGCCATCATCGTCGCCGCCGCCGTGCTCAACGGGCTGGAGTTCGCCGGCAAGACCATTTCGGACATCAAGATCGTCACCTCAGGAGCGGGTGCCGCCGCCCTCGCCTGCCTCAACCTTCTGGTCTCGCTCGGCGCCAAGGTCGAAAACATCTGGGTCACCGACCGTTTCGGCGTCGCCTACAAGGGCCGCACTGACGAGATGGACCGCTGGAAAGACCCCTATGTGAAGGATACCGAGGCGCGCACGCTGGCCGACGTGATCCCGGGCGCCGACGTCTTTCTCGGCCTGTCGGCCGCCGGCGTGCTGAAGCCGGAACTGCTTGCACATATGGCGCCGAAGCCGCTGATCCTGGCGTTGGCCAACCCCAATCCCGAGATCATGCCGGAGGCGGCGCGCGCGGCCCGGCCGGACGCGATGATCTGCACCGGCCGCTCCGATTTTCCCAATCAAGTCAACAACGTACTGTGCTTTCCTTACATCTTCCGCGGCGCGCTGGACTGTGGCGCCAGCGCCATCAATGAAGAGATGAAGATGGCAGCGGTCAGGGCGATCGCCGCGCTTGCCCGCGAAGAGCCGTCCGACGTTGCGGCGCGCGCCTACTCCGGCGAGACGCCGATCTTCGGGCCGGATTTCCTGATCCCCTCGCCCTTCGACCCGCGCCTGATCCTGCGCATCGCGCCGGCAGTGGCAAAAGCCGCCTGCGATACCGGCGTCGCGACAAGGCCGATCACCGACTTCGCCGCCTATATCGACCAGCTCAACCGCTTCGTCTTCCGCTCCGGCCTGGTGATGAAGCCGGTGTTTTCCTCGGCCAAGGCGTCGACCGCCAAGCGCGTCATCTACGCCGATGGCGAAGATGAGCGCGTGCTTCGTGCAGCCCAGGTGGTGCTGGAGGAAGGCATCGCCGAACCGATCCTGATCGGCCGCCCGCATGTCATCGAGGTCAGGCTGAAGCGCTATGGCCTGCGCATCAAGCCGGGCGTCGATTTCGGCCTGATCAACCCGGAGGACGATCCGCGCTACCGCCACTATGTCGATCTTTTGATCGAACTTGCCGGCCGCCGCGGGGTGACGACGGAGGCCGCGCGCACCATGGTGCGCACCGACAATACGGTGATCGCGGCACTGGCGCTGAAGCGCGGCGATGCCGACGCCATGGTCTGCGGTCTCGAAGGCCGTTTCGAGCGGCACCTGCGCAATGTGACGCTGGTCATCGGCGCGCGCCCCGGCGTCAAAGACCGCGATCTGTCGACGCTGTCGATGCTGATCTCGCAGCGCGGCATTATCTTCCTGACCGATACCCACGTCTCGGTCGACCCGACGGCGGAAGAGATCGCCGAAATGACCATTCTGGCGGCGGAGGAAATCCAGCGCTTCGGCATCGAGCCCAAGGCAGCGCTGTTGTCGCATTCGGATTTCGGCTCGCGCGATTCTCCGAGCGCCCTAAAGATGCGCCAGGCGGCAGCGATCCTGGCGCGCGTTGCGCCCGACCTGCAATGCGACGGTGAGATGCATGCCGACACCGCTCTGTCGGAGCATCTTCGCCAGCGCGTCTATCCGCATTCGCGGCTGAAAGGCGAGGCCAATCTGCTGGTGTTCCCGAACCTCGATTCCGCCAACATCACACTGACGGCGCTGCGCACCATGATGGACGCGCTGCATGTCGGCCCAATCCTGCTCGGCACCGACAAGCCGGCGCATATCTTGACGCCGTCGGTTACCTCGCGCGGCGTCGTCAACATGACGGCGCTGGCGGTGGTCGAGGCGGCGCACAAGGCGCAGGCGGTGGTCGATTTCGGCTGAGCCCCTCAGGCAGGCGCAAAGCGGTAATGCCCGGTCTGCCTGAAAGCGGACAGCGTGTCCTCTTGCCGGGCGCCCGCTCCGATATTGTGGATGACCAGTGGCCTTTCCGGCACGTCCGCCGAATGGTCGGATGAGACAATGACGATGTGCGGCAGGTTGCCGGGCAGCATCTGGGTGACGAGATCGCCTGGTTGAAAGTCGGCGAGATCCTCGCTCACGGGCAAAGAAACACCCCTGCGCCCGAAAAAGGCGGCAAGGTTGCCGACCCGGCGGTGATCGATGTTGCGGTCGGTCGCTTTAAGGCCCCAGGTTTTGGGATAGGCCGCGAAATTGGCCGCCATATCCTCATGCACCAGCTTCTGCAAATCGAGATTGAAGGCGCGGCGATAGGCGCGCACGATGACGTCCGTGCACACGCCCCGATCCCGCGCGACATCGCCGCCGGGATAGTCGAGACGGACATAGGTCGGGTCGTAGAAGGTGGTGACGCCGATCTGCTCGCGCGCGGCTTCGACCAATCTGCTGCGCCAGTCCGTCGCGGCCGATGCCTCCTGCGCCAAGGCGGGCGCCGCCATGCACAACAGACCGAACTGCAGTGCGGTTCGACGGCTAATCGCGGTCATGCCAGGTCCCCGGGCAGTGCTTGATTGAAGCCTATTTTCCGGCCGATTGCGCCTTTTTTCATGCAGCGATGGAGATCGCCCAGTTGCCGCCTTATCCCAACCCCTTGTGCACCTCGTCTATGGGCTAAGACCATCTTTGGTTGTAGATTGAGGGAACGGTTAACCGCGAATCCGGTAGCATCGCGACAGGCAGGCAAGCGGGGTCTCTGGCAATGACGGGCGGCGGAAGGTGGAAGCTGACGCACATGGCTGCGCTGCTTGGCGCACTTGTGGTTTCGGCCGTCGCCACCACTGAGCCGCAAGCCGCTTCACGCGTCTGCCGGCAACTGGAGGCCGAGCTTGCTTCTGCATCCAATGGCGGCGGCAAGTCCAGCCTGGTGCGGAAATATGACAACGCCATCGCCCGCCAGCTCGAGCAGCTCGACAAGGTGCGCGGCCGGGCGAGCGACGCGAATTGCGGGTTTTCGCTGTTTTCGCGCAACGTCAGCGAATGCGCAGCCCTCAACAGATCCCTCGATCGCATGAGCGCCAATCTCGACGCGCTGCAAGCCAAGCGTGCCCAGCTTGCCGGCGGCGGCTCGCGGCGCGACCGCGGCCGCATCCTGGCCGCGCTCGACGCCAATGGCTGTCGCGACGAGCCGGTTGCGCCGCGGCGGCAGGAGCCGGTGCAGGAAGCCAGCCGCGAACCGGATGACGGCAATCTGTTCGACCAGCTTTTCGGCGGCAACCGGCAGGTCGACACGCTCGACGAGCCCGACGATCCCGGCGAGGAGCGCAATGTGCGCCGCGTGCTCAACCAGCCCGGCGTTCCGGATTTCCCGGCGGTCGGCGGCGAGTTCCATACGAGCTGCGTGCGCACCTGCGACGGCTATTTCTTCCCGATGTCGAATTCGGCCTCGCTCGGCGATTTCGAGCGCGACCAGAAGAACTGCGAATCGAGCTGCCCCGGCACCGAGATGCAGGTGTTCTATTCAAGCGGCATGGATGACGATTCGGCCAACATGACCTCGTCGGTAACCGGCAGGCCCTACAGCGAATTGCCGACGGCCTATCTCTACAAACAGCCCAACATGTCGCGGCCGCCGGCCTGCGGCTGCAATGCGCAGGCCGGAAATTTCGAGATCATCGGCGGCAACCCGCCACCGCCCGAGCAATCTCAGCCTGATGTTGAGACGACGCCCTTCATTCCGCTGCCGGCGGCAAAGCCCGATCCGGGCGCCGATCCGGAGACGCTGGCCAACATGCATGGCGGGCTCGACCGCGACGCCATCAAGCGACTTGCCGTCAAGCCCGTGGTGTCGCCGGTATCGCTGATCCCGCCGGACCAGCGCAAGGTCAGGGTCGTCGGGCCAGCGTTCCTTCCCGACCCAGCAGCGGCAATAGATCTGCAAGCTCCGGCCCGGAAGCAAGTCCGGTAAGCGCCAGCCTCAGCGGCATGAACAGCCCCTTGCCCTTGCGGCCACTTGCTTCCCTGATCCTGGCCGTCCAGTCCTTCCAGACAGTGCCGGTCCATGGCTCTTCCGGCAACAGGTCGAAGGCCTGCTGCAGGAAGTCGCGATCCTCGTCGGAAAACTCCGGCGCGGGCTGCGGTCCGTCGGCAAGGATACGCCACCAGCCGGCCGCATCGCTTAGCCGGTCGATATTGCCGCGCACAGCCAGCCAGAATGGCTCGGCCTTGTCGCCGGAGATACCGAGCACGATCAGCCGGTCCTGCGCCTCGGAAAACGGCATATGATGCATGAGCGCGCGGTTGAGCACGAACAGCTCGTCCGGGTCGAATTTTGCAGCCGATTTCGACGTTGCGGCGGGATCGAAGCGCTCGGCGAGTGCCGGCATGTCATGCATGGCCGCAACATTTTCCGACGTGCCGACAAGCACGGCGAGCGAAGCGACCGCCATGGGTTCAATGCCGTCTTCGCGCAGGCTTTCGATCGACAGCGCACCGCTGCGCTTCGACAGACCCTCGCCCGATGCCGTGGTCAACAGATTGTGGTGGCCGAAGACCGGCGGCTCGGCACCCAGCGCCTTGAACAGCGCGATCTGCACGCCGGTGTTGGTGACGTGGTCGTCGCCGCGGATGACGTGGCTGACCCCCATCTCGATATCATCCACCACCGAAGGCAGCGTGTAGAGATAGGTGCCGTCCTCGCGCCGCAGTACCGGATCGGACAGCGAGGCCAGATCGACTGTCTCCTCGCCGCGCACCAGATCGTTCCAGTGCACTTCGGTGCGTTCCGGCTGCAGCGGGTCGCTGGTGAAGTTGGGCAGCAGAAAGCGCCAGTGGGGCCGGCGGCCGTCCGACCGGTACTCGGCGATCTGCTGCTGCGAAAGCGTCAGCGCCTCGCGGCCATAGACCGGCGGCAGGCCGCGCGTGCGGCGCACCTTGCGGCGCAGGTCGAGCTCCTCAGGGGTTTCGTAGCAGGGATAGAGCACGCCGGCCGCCTGCAGCCGCTCCACCGTCGCGTCGTAAGTCTCGAAGCGCCGCGACTGATATTCGGTGGCGTCGGGGAAAATCCCCAGCCAGTGCAGATCATAGAGAATGGCGTCGGAAAATTCCTGCTTCGAGCGGGCAATGTCGGTGTCGTCAAAGCGCTGGATGAAACGGCCCTTGTTGTTCATGGCAAACAGCCAGTTGAACAAGGCGGTGCGGGCATTGCCGATATGAATGCGGCCGGTTGGTGAGGGGGCAAAACGGACGGTAACTGTCATGGGCGGGGCGTAACGGATGCTCTCAGAATTGACAAGACGCGCCCCCGCGCGACGCCAAAGACATAATGCACGCCAGCTAAAATGAAAAGGCTAAGAACGCCGCGGCCTACCCCTCGCCGCGACGCCAGCCCAGGCGCGTCTCGATGCGGCTGGCGCTTTGCCTGACCAGCGGTCAGATCCGGGTCTTTCTGCCTGAGCTTCAGGTCGGGCACGACGATCGAGATCGTCGCCAAGCGAATTCTGCCCGGGCGGTTTTCTGTCCCCGTTATCCACATATGTGACACACAAGATGTTGGGGTCACAAAAGCTACGTAAACGAATCCTTGACGACGCAAACCGAGTCGCCTTTTATGTGCCATGTGCTCTTGTTGAGGGCGCGACCGGAGAGTTTCGAGCCCGGTCTTTTTTCCCGGATTTTGTGCGTTTTTGCCCAGATTTCCGCCTGTTTACGAGGCTGGCGGAAGCGTTGGGATCGTGGGGCTTGGGGTGACGAAAGGGAGAATTGTCGGACTGGAAAAAATCTTCTGTTAACACTATATTTAGTGTTTGCAGGCAGTCTCGACGCTAGATAGTGTGAACCTCCCTCGAGCGAGGGAATCGATCAAAGTTTCAGTTGAGGGACCCGCAAGGGACGGTCTGCAGCCCGGGCAAACGCTTGGAAAGGCGTATTGCTGTCTGCATGCCGGCACTTGCGAAAAGGAGAGTGCCGGCGTTGCTCGCAATGCCGGCAAACGGCGGACTGCGTTTTTCAGCTTGTGGGGCAGAAATCCCAGGGGAAAAGCGCTATATATAGACACAAAGGGACCGGACCAATGCGCATCGAGCGTCGCTTCACCAAGCCAGGACAATCAGCCTATGCGGAGATCGAATTCCGCAAGGCGCTTTCGGAGATCAAGAATCCGGATGGCTCGGTGGTGTTTCGTCTCGATAACATCGATGTGCCGGCGCAGTTCTCCCAAGTTGCCGCCGACATCCTGGCGCAGAAGTATTTCCGCAAGGCCGGCGTGCCTGCGCGTCTGAAGAAGGTCGAGGAGAACGACGTCCCCTCCTTCCTGTGGCGCTCCGTTGCCGACGAGGCCGAGCTGGCGAAACTGCCGGAAGCCGAACGCTACGGCTCCGAAATCGACGCCCGCCAGGTTTTCGACCGGCTGGCCGGCACCTGGACCTACTGGGGCTACAAGGGCGGCTACTTCAAGTCGGAAGACGACGCTCTCGCCTTCCGCGACGAGCTTGCCTACATGCTGGCCACCCAGCGCGTGGCGCCGAACTCGCCGCAATGGTTCAACACCGGCCTGCACTGGGCGTACGGCATCGATGGTCCGAGCCAGGGCCACTATTATGTCGACCCGTTCACCGGCAAGCTGACCAAGTCGAAATCCTCCTACGAGCATCCGCAGCCGCATGCCTGCTTCATCCAGGGCGTGCAGGACGATCTCGTCAACGAAGGCGGCATCATGGACCTTTGGGTGCGTGAAGCGCGCCTGTTCAAATACGGCTCGGGCACGGGCTCCAACTTCTCGCTGCTGCGCGGCGAAGGCGAAAAGCTGTCGGGCGGCGGCCGCTCGTCCGGCCTGATGAGCTTCCTCAAGATCGGCGACCGCGCGGCGGGCGCCATCAAGTCGGGCGGCACGACGCGCCGCGCCGCAAAAATGGTCATCGTCGACGCCGACCACCCCGATATCGAGGAATTCATCGACTGGAAGGTCAATGAAGAGCAGAAGGTCGCCTCGCTGGTGACCGGCTCCAAGATCGTCAAGAAGCATCTCGAAGCTATCATGAAGGCCTGCATCAATTGCGAAGGCAATGCCGACGATTGCTTCGACCCGGCGCTCAACTCCGCGCTGAAGCGCGAGATCAAGGCGGCCAAGAAGTCGGCCGTGCCGGAGAACTACATCTACCGCGTCATCCAGTTCGCCAAGCAGGGCTACACCTCGATGTCGTTCAAGACCTACGACACCGACTGGGATTCGGATGCCTACCTGACCGTCTCCGGCCAGAACTCCAACAATTCGGTGTCGCTGAAGGACAATTTCCTGCGCGCCGTCGAGGACGATGCCGACTGGCACCTGACCGCCCGCAAGGATGGCAAGGTGCTGAAGACGCTCAAGGCGCGCGACCTCTGGGAAAAGATCGGCTACGCCGCCTGGGCGTCGGCTGACCCGGGCCTGCATTTCAACACGACGATGAACGACTGGCACACCTGCGCTTCGGCCGGTGCGATCCGGGCCTCCAACCCGTGCTCGGAATACATGTTCCTCGACGACACGGCCTGCAACCTCGCCTCGATCAACCTTTTGCCCTACCGCAATGCCGACGGCACGATCGACATCGCCGCCTATGAGCACACGGTGCGGCTGTGGACCGTCGTTCTCGAAATCTCGGTGATGATGGCGCAGTTCCCGTCGAAGGAGATCGCCAAGCAGTCCTACGAATACCGCACGCTCGGCCTCGGCTACGCCAACATTGGCGGCCTGCTGATGACGTCGGGCATTCCCTATGACTCCGTCGAGGGCCGCGCCATTTGCGCCGCGCTCACCGCCATCATGACCGGCATTGCCTATGCCACCTCGGCCGAGATGGCGTCGGAACTCGGCGCCTTCGCCGACTACGACCGCAATGCGCAGAACATGCTGCGCGTCATGCGCAACCACCGTCGCGCCGCTTACGGCGAAAAGGGCGGCTATGAGAAGCTCGCCGTCAACCCCGTGCCGCTGGTCGCTTCCGACCTCAAGCAGCAGGATCTGGCCACGCATGCCAAGGCCGCCTGGGACCGTGCCATCGAGCTCGGCGAGGAGCATGGCTACCGCAATGCGCAAGCGACCGTGATTGCGCCGACCGGCACGATCGGTCTGGTCATGGATTGCGACACCACCGGCATCGAGCCCGACTTCGCGCTGGTGAAGTTCAAGAAGCTCGCCGGCGGCGGCTACTTCAAGATCATCAACCGCGCCGTTCCGGAAGCGCTGCGTACGCTCGGCTATTCCGAAAGCCAGATCGCCGAGATCGAGGCCTATGCGGTCGGCCACGGCAACATGAACCAGGCGCCGGCGGTCAACCCCGGCTCGCTCAAGGCCAAGGGCTTTACCGACGAGAAGATCGCCGCGCTGAATGCGGCGCTGAAGTCGGCCTTCGACATCAAGTTCGTCTTCAACCAGTGGACGCTCGGCGCCGACTGGGTGAAGGAGACCTTTGGCTTCACCGACGAGCAGCTCAACGACTTCTCGTTCGAGATGCTGCCGGCGCTGGGCTTCTCCAAGAAGGACATCGAGGCCGCCAACATCCATGTCTGCGGTGCGATGACGCTGGAAGGCGCGCCGTTCCTCAAGCCTGAACACCTCGCCGTGTTCGATTGCGCCAGCCCGTGCGGCAAGATCGGCAAGCGTTCGCTTTCGATCAACAGCCACATCCAGATGATGGCGGCCGCACAGCCCTTCATCTCGGGCGCCATCTCCAAGACCATCAACATGCCCAACGATGCGACGGTGGAAGACGCCAAGGGCGCCTACATGCTGTCGTGGAAGCTGGCGCTGAAGGCCAACGCACTCTACCGCGACGGCTCGAAGCTTTCGCAGCCGCTGAATTCGTCGCTGCTCGCCGACAGCGAGGATGACGAGGACGATGCGGTCGAGCAGCTGATCGCGGCGCCGGCGGCGGCGCGCGCGGCGCAGATCACCGAGCGGATCGTCGAGCGCATCATCGAGCGCGTGTCGCGCGAGCAGGAAAAACTGCCGGGACGCCGCAAGGGCTACACCCAGAAGGCCAAGATCGGTGGCAACACCATCTTCCTGCGCACCGGCGAATATGACGATGGCCGTCTCGGCGAGATCTTCATCGACATGAACAAGGAAGGCGCCACGCTGCGCGGCCTGCTCAACAACTTCGCCATCGCCATCTCGCTCGGCCTGCAGTACGGCGTGCCGCTCGACGAATATGTGCACGCCTTCACCTTCACCAAGTTCGAGCCGGCCGGCATGGTACAGGGCAACGACGCCATCAAGAGCGCGACGTCGATCCTCGACTACGTGTTCCGCGAGCTCGCCATCTCCTATCTCGGCCGCAACGACCTCGCCCATGTCGACCAGTCGGACTTTTCCAACACGGCACTGGGACGCGGCATCAGCGAAGGCAAGACGGACGCGGTCTCCAAGGGCCTGACCCGTGGCGCCTCGCCGGTGAAGCTGGTGTCGCGGGTGACCGGCAGCGAGCCGAAAGGCTTTGCCGGCGCCGGCACCCCTGCCCGCTCCGCACCCACCGCCTTCTCCGGCTCCAACGTGCTGGCGCTGAAGCCGGCCAGCGACGAGGCGGTCGCCTACAAGCGCGACTATGAGGAGCGGGCCAAGGAATTGGCCGAGGACATCGCCTTCGAGGAGGTTGTGGACGCAGCTTCCACCGACGCCACCGCAGCACTCTTCACCGATGCCGCGGCCAATGAAGCGGCCGAGGCAAAGAAACTCGCCGCCGACCGCCGCGCCAAGTCACTGCTGCAAGGCTACACCGGCAACTCCTGCTCCGAGTGCCAGAACTTTACCATGGTGCGGAACGGGACCTGCGAGAAGTGCGATACCTGCGGCGCCACGAGCGGGTGCAGCTGAGGAAGTCGAGCTGCTGAAACGCAACGTCATCGGCCCGGTCGCAAGATCGGGCCGAAATGGTAAGAGGAACAAAAAGGGTACAGCGCATAAGGATGTCTTTATGTGACATTCCTCAAAACACCAAAGGCCGCCCCTTTCGGGTCGGCCTTTGATACCGCGAATAAGCCGAAGCCCACGCGGGGCGACGAGATCGGAATCCCATCTCCTGTAGCAAGGTTGTTATATGGAGATTCTGATCTGAGAGTCGAGAAGGCATCGGCAGCTAGTGTGACTTTAACTGCTCCGGAAAGGGCTTTTTCGTTATGAAGATCGAACCGAAAATTAGCGCCAATAAGTTGGTTGAATATTGTTTCGCTCGCTCCACGCGGCGAACCGCGATCATTGAAGACATCATCAAACCTAAGAACTTCCTCCTCGATACGCGCTACAACGAGATTGAGCGAGCAATGATGCATTTCATTGAAACTCACGGGCAGGATGACAGCCGACTGTCTCAACTCGACAGGGCCTTGTTGTCGCGCCAACCTGCTACCTCGCACGATGAACAAAGGCTTCTTACAGCTCACGACGCTATTGAGCTTTGCCGGACTATGAGCTTGGACAAGCTGCCTACTGCTGCCAGATTGAACGGCATTTCAGATAGCCAGCCAAAATTCCTTCTTGCCGGTGTCTCTGTTAGCGTTCGACCGACAAACTCGGTCAGGATACCACAGACAGGAAAGAGGGAAGTCGGGTTTGGCTTGATCAAGCCTTATCTCTGCAAAACACTACCATTGTCGACAGAGACTTCGGCGCTGCATGGGGCACTTCTCCACTGGTACGCGGAGGAATGTTTCGAAGATGCTGGAGAACCACGCGCAGAGTTTTGTTTTGTAGTTGATGTGTTCGCTCAGAAGATTTTCGCTGCACCCGGTAGCTTCAGCCAACGCAGAAAGCTGCTGGCGGCCTCATGCCAAGAGATCGCAGATAGGTGGCAGTCAATTCGGGCGAGGCTAATTGCCGACGAAGAGGCTAGTCGGAAACGGCATTAGTAGTCACCCGGTGGCGCTTATCTTCTCCCCTTGTTGTGGGAGAGGGTAAGCGGCACCGGAACACCGTAACATCCCCAAGCAGTCCGGTTGAAGGAGTGACTGTATGCGCTACGCGGTAGTGATTGAGAAAGCAGGCAACAATTTCTCTGCTTATGTGCCGGACTTGTCCGGGTGCATTGCGACGGGCGCGACCGTGCCTGAGGTGGAAACCGAAATTCGCGACGCTATACGCTTTCACATCGAAGGCTTGCGTGCCGATGGGCTGGACGTGCCCAAAGGCGTCAGCTTGGCCGAGTATGTGGAGGCATAAACGGTGGACGCCGCGGTCGGGAGCCAGTCTTCCTCCTACGGCAAAACCCGCAGCGTCTGCTCATCAAACAACGGTTCGTCCTGACCCACCCGGACGAACAGCACTCTCCGCCCCTCACCCGCCGGCACCTCGAAATACTGGATGCCATCAGGCATTTCGCCCCAGTCGCCGCAGGGCGGCTCCGGAACCTCATCATTGGCGAGTGCCTTCAATTCCTTGGCGTAGGCTGCGCCGGGGCTGAATGTGTAGCGTTTGACGCCGGCGGGCACGGCACCCTCGGTGTAGGGTGTTAGCACGCAGCGGGCGCTGACTGATTTGTCGGTCTTTTCCAGCAACAGGCGCAGCACTGCAGCCTCGGCGGTTTCGCCTGATTTGATGTCGAACAGCTCGACCAGCGGATCGGGCGCGGCGCCATCGCTGTATTTGATGGCGAGCGCGTTGCCGACGAATTCGAAATGGATCTGGCGGAAGCCGAAATCGCAGCGCTGCGCCCAGGCGGCCAGACCGGCCGTCTTGTCGGTCAGTTTTTCCCAGACGCATTTGTCGATCGGCGGGCGCGATGGCGGAGGCTCGTCCGCGCGTGCCACGGCTGATATCACTGCGGAGGCAAACAGGGCGCAGCCCCAGACAATCGACCTCATGGCGCTATTCATCGCTGCATCCTGTCAAAGTGAAGGCACCAGCCCGACCAGCCAGGCCGCAGCACCAATAAAGCCGATCGAACAGACCCAAAGCACCCACAATCCGCGCACCCTGCATTCGAGCACGGCCGAGGCGGGATTGGCGGGGTCATAGTGCACATCGACCTTGCTGCCCTCGGCATAGCGTTGCGACTGGCCTCGAACCAGGCCGGCCAGCGAGGCGGCGACCGCGGCGCCGAAGGTGACGTGGCTGGAGCTGTAACGCCGACCGGCAACCTCATAGCTGTAGATGATGCGGGACCGGAAGGCGCGGCGCCAGCGTTGGTAGCCGGCATCGATCCGGACCGTCTCAAGTCCCGAAGCATCGATGCGGCCGGCGGCAACCGGCCATTTTGTCGCCCGCCTTGCAAGCACCTTCTGGGCTATTCCCATAAGCAGGATGAACAGGCCCATGAAAAACAGAACCATCGCGATGCCGAGGCTTTCCGGCTTGGGCAGGAACGGCCTGATCGCCTTCAGAACACCACCGGTGGAAAACACCAGCACCGCGGAACCGATCACCAGCCCCGCAGACAGCTTGACCATGAATTTGAAGGCGCCGTCCGGCAAGGTGCGCTCGATCACCGCCTTGCTGGGGTCGGCCGGGTTATAAAACACCGTCACCTCGGCGCCTGTCGGAAACTGCGCCAGGGTTTCATCGACTTCGAAATTGCCGAGATTTTCCTTCACGCTGTAGCGCGAGCCGCGATATTTCTTGCCAGCCACTTTGTATTCGAAGGTGATGGCGGGAAAATTCCTGACTTCGCTGACCTTCTCGCTGTCGGCGCCGACGCCCGACACCTTCACCTTGCGCGCCTCGACGCGCGACGAGATGATCTTGCCCGGCGTCGGCAGCCAGTGGCTCATCGCCTGCACCTCGCGCCATTTGACGAAAGTGATGAGCGACAGCGCGGCCGCGACCACGCAGACAAACCCGACGATCAGAAATTGCAGTTCCACCGCTTCCCCGCTCCCCCAGAATTGCAGGAAGCTTCAAATAGACAGCACAGCGACGGCAATGTCTTGTTTATTCGCAAAATCCGGCACGTTCGGGATGGCGGCATGCCAGGCCGATCGATTGATGGCGTAGGGGCTGGCGGGCTTTTCTACAGGCGATTGCCGTCTGTTCGGTATCGAAGCGCCACCGACTTTGTTAATAGTCGCCCCCGAAAACTCACGTCGTTGGGAGCCACGACACCGAAATGACAGCACTGCGCGTTCTCTCCGATGCCTTCATTCCGGAATTGCCGAACCACTACAAAGGCAAGGTCCGCGAGAATTACGATCTGCCGGATGGCCGCCGGATCATCATCGCCACCGACCGGCTGAGCGCCTTCGATGTGATCCTGACCGCGATCCCGCTGAAGGGTGAGCTGCTGACCCAGACGGCGCGCTACTGGTTCGAGGAAACCGCCGACATCTGCCCGAACCACGTGCTCGACTATCCCGACCCCAATGTCGTTGTCGGCACGAGGCTCGACATATTGCCGGTGGAAATCGTCGTTCGCGACTATCTCGCCGGCACCACCAGCACTTCGGTGCTGACGAAATACAAGAACGGTGAGCGCGACATGTACGGCATCCGCCTGCCGGACGGGTTGCGCGACAATGAAAAGCTGCCTCAGACCATCATCACGCCGACCAGCAAGGCGCTCGATGGCGGGCATGACGAGCCTTTGACGCGCGACGATATCCTGACGCGCGGCCTGTTGTCGGAAGAGCAGTGGGACACCGTCTCGCGCTATGCGCTGGCGCTGTTTGCGCGCGGCAAGGCGCTGGCCGCCCAACGCGGCCTGATCCTGGTCGACACAAAATATGAGTTCGGTACGAACAAGGATGGCAGCATCATCCTTGCCGATGAAATCCATACGCCTGACTCAAGCCGCTACTGGCTCGCGGAAAGCTACAAGCAGCGTTTCGAGGCTGGCGAGCGGCCACAGAGTTTCGACAAGGATTTTATCCGCGCCTGGGTCACGGCGCGTTGCGATCCCTACAAGGATCGTATCCCGAAAATCCCGGCCGAGCTGATCGAGCAGACGTCGCGGGTTTATACCCAGGCCTATGAAACCATCACCGGCAAAACCTTCGTCGCCGATACTTCGGGAAAGACGGTGCTGGACCGTATTCGCGAGAACCTCAAGCCATACTTCTGACAGCGGCTGGTTGCCGCTGATCAGCTTGCCGAGGTCGCGGACACGGACGGTTCTTGCGGAGCGCGCCACGTTCCGAGATACGACCCGCACAGGATGAGCGCGAAAGCCATCAGAATGCCGATATCGAGCGGCTCCGAGAGGACGAGCACGCCGGCTGCCACCGAGACGGCGGGCGCCACATAGGTGATGACGACTGCCCGCTCTGGGCCGATCTCCCGCACAAGCAGGAAGTAGGTGGCGAAGGCAATCGCCGTGCAAAACACGCCAAGACCGACGATCGCGCTCACCGCCGTCATCGACGGCATGACCGTCGGCCAGGCCTGCGATGCCGGCACGGCATAGATCACGGCGGCCCCGATCAGACAGACAGCTGTCAGCGCGCTGGCCGGCACATCGTTCAGCCAGCGCGACGCGATGATCGAACCCAAGGCATAACAGGCCGCGGCGATAAGAATTTCGATGACCGCGAGAAGACCGCCACCCAGTGTCGGCAACGCCAGCACAAAGACACCGGCAAAGCCGAGGAAAAGACCGAGCCAGCGGCGTATCCCAAGCCGCTCATCCGAGCCCATCAGCTTGGAGAGGGCGACGGTTACGGCCGGCGTCATGGCAATCAGCAGCCCGGCGGTGGAACTGTCGATGCTGACTTCGCCATGGGTGATCAGCCCCCATGGCAAGACCATCTCGACCACACAGAATGCCGCGACCGCAAGCCATTGTGTCTTCAGCCATTCGAAACTGCCTTGGGCAAGGGCGAAGGGCAACAGCACCAGAGCACCGACGGCTGTCCGGGCAAAGACCAGGAAGGGCACCGACACTTCGGCGACCGCCAGCTTGATCAACAGATAGGGAATGCCCCACAAAAGGCTGAGCAGCGCAAACAGCAGCAGTCCGCGGCGAGTCATGAGGGCCTCACAGCCAGGAAGGTGGTCCATTCTTCGCGATCGCGGCCGACGTTGAATTCGTCCCCGACAAGGACCAGCCCGGCGCTTTCGAGACGGGCCGCAAAATCGTCCCTGCGCCAGTAGACGGTATGATACTCGCCGCCCGTCTCGCCATCGCCAATGCGCATCGATACGAGGAAGGCGCCGCCCGGCCGCAGCGATCCGGCTATCTTGGCAAGCACCTGGTCGGTCTGCTCGCGTGGCACATGGATCAGTACGCACAGGGCCAGCACCGCGTCATAGGGGCCGCCGAGATCGTCGGTGATGAGATCGAGAAACTCACCGTGCTTGCCGCGTGCGGCCTGCAGCTCGAGAAACCGCTTTGTTGCGTCGGTGCGTCGAACCTGGACACCGAGCCCCTCGACGAAGTCCGCATCGTATCCGGGTCCCGATCCTACTTCCAGAATCCGGCCGCCTTTGCCCGCGATCGCCACAAGGCGCTTCAGCCACTTCTGCTCTCTTTGGTTGGGAACATGCCGCACGATGGCATCGTAGCGTTCGGCATAGTCTTCATAGGCGTTGATGGTTTTGCGGCTCTTAGCCAGATTCTCGGACAGCACAGTCATCTTTCCCTCCCTCGCATCTTTTCAGGTCAAAACAGCTTGCCTAGCGAATGGTGCCGGGAGGCACGCGTCCGTCAAGCATACCGATATCCCTAAGGAAATGATCCGACAGCGAGCGGTGGTCGAGCAGGCCGCGCTTGCGGGGCCTGAACGGTGCGGTGAAGAGATCGAGCACCGGGCGGCGAAGCGTGTTGTAAAGAGCGGTTGCGGTGGTCATTGCCGTGTCCTCCAGGGTTGATCTGATGGACACAACATGCCGTTTTCCGGGCTTGGTTTCCAATCGAACGTCTAGTAGTATGCATCAGGAGTATTGATGCGTCATGAGTTGGGAACTACCGCCATTAGGGGCTATCCGGGTGTTTGAGGCCGCGGCGCGGCTTGGCAGTTTCACCAAGGCGGCCGAAGAACTCGGCATGACCCAGTCAGCCGCCTCCTATCAGATCAAGGTGCTGGAAGAACGCGCCGGGACGCCGCTTTTCATAAGAAAAACAAGGCAGATCGCCTTGACCGAGGCTGGACAGCAGCTGGCGCCGCACGCATCCGGCGCATTCTCGGCGCTGGCCGATGCATGGGTCGCCACCAAGGGCGGGGCGACCGGCGTGCTGTCGGTGACCACCATGGAAACCTTCGCAACGAACTGGCTTGCCGTGTGGCTTGGAACATTCCAGCTGATGCATCCCGACCTTGCCGTGAAGGTGAATACATCGCATGAGCTGGTCGATTTCGCGCGCGGCGACATGGATGTCGGCATTCGCACCGGCAGTGGAAAATGGCCGGGCCTGACGGCCCACTATCTGTTCAAGGCCGACTACACGCCGATGCTCAGTCCAAGGCTCGCCGAGAGCGTCGGCGGCATCCACCGCCCTGAGGATCTCTACAAGGTGCCGCTATGCTGTGCCGACGATCCCTGGTGGAAAATCTGGTTCGAGGCGGCCGGCGTGCCGTTCGAGCCCGATCGCATCATGGCGGGCCCGAAGCTGGGGACGCAGGCTTATGATGCAATGGCGGCGCTGACCGACAAGGGCGCCGCGATCCTCACCAAAAATCTCTACAGCGCCCTTTTGGCAAAGGGCCAGTTGGTACAGCCATTCGACGTGCTTGGATCGGATGGCGACGGCTATTGGCTGGTGCATCTGGAGAGCCGCCGCAACACCCCCAAGATCAAGGTGTTTCGCGACTGGGTGCTGGCGCAAACGGCCGAGATACGCGAGCACGAACGGCGCGATGTCCCTCAAAGCGCGGCGATAGAGCTCGCCCGCGCCTAGGTCCTCAATCCTTGAAGGTCAGCCCGTATTTTGCGACCTGTTCCTTCGGCATGTCCGCAAGCGCCTGGCGCGTGGTGTAGCCGCCGTAGATCACCTTGCCGTTCTTGATCATCCAGTCCTCGACGTCGGCCTCAGTCACCGTCATCCTGTCGCCCATCTTGTACTTGTTGCCGTTGACCGGCACGTCGGCGAGCAGGCCGATATAGGAGCCGTCGCTGTAGCCGACCAGCTGCAGCCAGATGTGCTCGGTGGCGCCGTTCTGGGTCAGCGGAAATTTCACCGTGTAGGTGCCGGGCGTGCCAGCGTCCATCAATTCGTGGAAGCGCTTGAGGGTAGAGCGGCCGCTGTTCTTGGCAGCCTGCATCGCCTTGTCCTCGGTGGAATAGGACACGACATTTTGCTTCGACTCCGCCAGCGAGTCGCCACTACCCGGCATATGCCCGAGCGAATTGAAAAACCCGTAGCCGACAGCGGCCACAACAGCGATGGCCACAATTGGATTGCGCATGGACCCCTCCGAAACCCGATCACGCGCACGTTACCGGAAGGCTGTTGCGATACCGCTAAAGGACAGAGTGACCGGATCGTTAGCGCGACACTGAAAATTCAAGCCAAGGCATCGCAATGGCCGCAGGCGCAGGTTACAGCGGCATTGTCGCCAGCCCTGCGGGAAGCGTCAGTTGGCGTCGGCGACGGTCGTCTGTCCGCCCGCCCATGCCCGCCAGGCGCGCTCGTCGCCATGGAAGACGTTGAGGTCGATGCGACCGGACACGCCATGCGACAGGCCGGAACCGGAATACTGCCAGAACAGCCATTTGCGGCCGGGATAGACTTTTGAGGGATGTCGCGCCACAGCGCGCAGCCAGAACGGATAGTCTGGAAAGGCGCCCCTGAGATTGTCGCGGTAGAAATCGGGGCTGGTGTAGATGATGGGCCGCTGGCCGTAATGGCGCTCGAGCTTGTCCATGAACACCTGCATCTTCTCCAACACCGTGGCGCGCGAAGGCCGCCGCTTGCAGGAGGATTCGCCGTTCCATTCGACATCGATCACCGGCGGCAGCGCGCCGTCCATCTTCGGCACATTGCGGATGAACCAGTCGGCCTGCTCGCCGGCGGTGCGGCACCAGTAGAAGAAATGATAGGCGCCGCGCTTTAGCCCGGCGGCGTCGGCATTGCGCCAGTTCTTCATGAACATCGGGTCGAGATGGTCGCCGCCATCGGTCGCCTTGATGTAGGCGAAATTGGCGCCCTGGGCGCGCAGCTTGCTCCAGTTGACGTTGCCCTGCCAGCGCGAGACGTCGACGCCGTGCACGGCGAGATAGCGTGGCGACGCCTTGCCGAAATTGATCGGCTTGGCATCGCGAAAGCCGTAACGGGTCACCGGCGAGGCCAGCATGGCCGGCGCCGCACGCGTCAGCCGCTTTGGCGGCGACATCAGCGCTACCGGCTCAAGCTGCGGCCTGGTGTTCCCATCGGCCGAAGGCGTGTCCGCGACAATGGCCTCCTCTTCCTCGACCATGGAGAAGGGCGGCGCATTGTCGGCCACGGCATTGTCGGCCACCATGTCGGACCGCATTGGCGCGAGGTCGGCGGTCTCCACCGGAGCCGCCGCGACCGGAGCTCTTGGCCGCACGACCGAACTGGTCGTCTCGCTCGACGGCTGCAAGGCATCGACGCCCGCTGTGGACGAGCAGCCGGCTAGGCACAGCGATGCCACCATAAAACCGACGACGCCTGAAATCCGCATCTGGACCTGTACGCAAAACACAACAGACCGAGGGCAAACAGACGCCGCCGGACAAACCGGCTTCGATTACTAACGATAAATTACCAACAAAGATTGAATCAAGTTGTTAGGAAATGGCTCTGTTCCTTCTCCCCCTGTGGGAGAAGGGGGAAGCCCCTACCTGCCCAGCCATTGCTGCATGCAGCTTTTGGCCACCACATGCGCGGGGGGCACGGCGTCAACAGCAGGGCGACGCGCTCGTTCGAGCAGCAGGCGAACCTGTTCGGGGCGTACGCGGTCGCGCTCCATCACGAGCAGGACCATCGGATCGCTCAAAAGCTCGTCCAGGGTGTTGATTCTGTCGCTCATCGATCGTCTCCTCCAATACCAGACCCGCAGCCGATAGATAGGCAGGCAATCATGGCCCGCCAATGACGTTTTGCCGGCTATGTCGTGTTTTCGGCATTACTTTCTGGTAAGGCCGGCATCAGTTCGGAGGCGGCGCACCTTCATAGTGTGGCAGGCCGTCATCGAGCCGCAGCCAGGGCTGCTTCGAGGCAGTCCACATATGCATTTCCGGCTTGAACAGCGAGGGATCGTCGAGCGAGCCGGTGGTGATGCCGACGATGCCCGCGGAATCGCGACGGGAAAACAGCGTTGTGCCGCAGGCGGCGCAAAAGCCGCGCATGAGGTCCGGAGAGGTGTTGACCGTCGCCACGTGCCCTTCGACCGTGACATCGTCGATGCGAAACAGCAAACGCGCGTTGAAGGCCGCGCCGATCACCTTCTGGCAGCGCCGGCAATGGCAGACGCGCTGGTTGACCGGTGCGACCTCGGCACTGTAGCGCACTGCCCCGCAATGGCACCCACCCTCATATTTCGCCATCATCTGAACCCCCGAAAGTCTTTGAAAGTATCGACAGGCAGCTTTCGGTCAATTGAAAAGCCCTGATGGCGCTATCGATTGCGCTGATACGACCGATGGCCTGCCGTTGGCCCAACCCGAGGCAGCGGCGAAGCATTGACAGCCGGCCGGCCGCCGCGCCTGTCTTGTCGCTGGGCCGTCCGGGAGGAAACCATGGCGCAGGACATCGAAACCATTGCCGTCGCGGATCTGTTCGGGCCGCCCTCGCCCGGCCGCGAGAGCACCGACGCGCGGATCCTGGCCGCGGCCTCCGGCATCGGCTTCATGGCAATCCGGGATTTTCCGGGCGACGAATGGCTGACGCGGGACAAGCGATTGCTGCTGCTCAACATCTTTACCTTGCCCGACGCCGAAAAGGCAAAGCTGCTGCGCTGGAATTTCGACCGCACCAAAAAGAACGTCTATCGCGGCTGGTTCCCGCTGCAGCCGACTGCCGTCTCCTGCAAGGAAGGCATCGACATGGGGCCGGACATTGCGCATGCGCAAACCGCCGGCGTCTACGATGCGGATGATCCTCTGCGCGAGCCAACGCCCTTGCCCGCCGAAGCAGTGTTGCCCGGCTGGCGCGACGCTGCCGCACACTACTACCTGGCGATGGAAGCGCTCGGCAACGCACTGATGCGCTCGATCGCGCGCGGCCTCGGCCTACCAGAAACCATCTTCGATGCCGATTTCGATGGCGGCATCTCGACGCTGCGGTTGATCCGCTATCCCTTGCGCGATGCCAACAGCGGCGTCGATCTGAGCGGGCCGGAATTCTCGGTCGTCCACAAAGGCGAGACGCGCACCATCATCGGGCGCGAACATGCCGATTCCGGCTTCGTCACGCTGCTGGCGCAGGATGGCGTCGAGGGCCTGCAGGCGAAGAACCTTGCCGGCGAATGGATTGACGTGCCGCCCGCCGACGGCACGCTGGCGGTCAATTTCGGTCAGTTGCTCGAGCGCTGGACCGGCACCCGGGTGCGGGCGACGCTGCACCGGGTGATCGCGCCGAAGACGGCGCGCTATTCGATCCCGTTCTTCTACGAACCGCGCGTCGATGCCGAGATCGCGCCGCTGCCGCTGGCAGGTGCGGCGCCCTTCGAACCGTTCCTCTATGGCGATTATCTCTGGGAGTCGGCGACGAATTTCGTCGAGATGAGCGGCATCAAGCATTTGCGCGAGCCGCGCCGCGCCAAGGCTTCGTAGTTTCGCAGGCACAAAAAACCGGCCGTCTCGCTGGAGACGGCCGGTTTCAACTTCCGGCAGACCTACTCGGTTTCGCTGACGACTTCGTCCCAGGTCTTTACCTTGGTTTCGCCGTTGAGGAACGGCAGCGCCGCGGCCGTCAGTTCCGGCGCAAAGAAGACGTCGTAGTGGGTGCGGTTGGGAATGATGGCCAGCCGGTTCTGCGACAGGTTCTCGCGCATCCAGCCGGCATCCTTCAATCCACCGCCGAGCATCTGGTAGAACTTGATCTCGTGCTCTGGCTTGTACATGTCGCTGTCGCCATAGGCGAGCATGACCGGCATCTTCAGCTTCGCCACATCGGCGGAATAGTCGTAATCCTTGCGCATGAAATTGCCGAGCGCGTCGAGCAGTTTCGGGAAATCGTCGGGACGCGGCGCCACGGCGACGTAGGATTTATACATCGGCGTGTCCTTCATGAAATCGGCCGCCGCCGCGCTCACCTGGGCCTGCTGCGGACGCATCTCGTCATAGAAGCCATTGGGAGAAAAGCCGGTCGAAACCAGAACCAACCGGCGCACGGCTTCGGGATGCTGGACGGCCATGCGGAAGGCGACTCCGCCGCCCAAGGAATAGCCGAGCACGTCGACCTTGTCGTAGCCGAGCGTCTTGACGATAGCGGCCATGTCGTCGCCCATCCCTTCCAGGCTGAACGGCCGTTCGCCGAGCGCGGTGCGGCCATGGCCCTGCAGGTCGACGGCAATGATGGTGCGGTTTTCCGCCAGTTTCGGCAGCAGCGGCGCGAACATATCGGATGTGCCGAGGCCGCCGTGCAGCAGAAGCAGCGGCTCGCCCTTGCCATAGACGGCATAGTAGTAATTCAGGCCGTCGATCGGCAGCAGGCCGGACTTTTCCGGCTTCGGCAGTGCGTTGGTCTCGGTCGTCATGGCAGGCTTTGTCTCCTCTGCGTTGGTAAGGCAGGGTGCCGCGAACAAGGCTGCAACCGAGGCAAGAATGGCGAAAAGGGTCGATCTGGACATGTCAGTCTCCTCCGGTGTCCGGGTCAAAAAGGGGTTGCGGGTTCAAAGGGTCTTGGCGAGTTCTTCGAGCTGCTCGGTGCACTGGCCCCAGCCCTCGTGAAAACCCATCTTCTCGTGCTGCTCGCGGTCGGCTGCGCTCCAGTGCTTGACCCGGGCGGTGTAGCGGGTCTTGCCGGTGCCTTCGTCCTCGAAGGTCAGCACAACAGTCATGAACGGCTTTTCAGACGGCTCCCAGGCGCTGGTGTAGGCATCGGTGAAGACGATCTTTTCGCCGGGAACGACGTCGAGGAAGACGCCGGGATTGGGAAACTCGTTGCCGTCGGGTCCGGCCATGACGACCAGGCTGGAGCCGCCGCTGCGCACATCCATTTCGGCGCGCGGCGCCGTCCACGGCTTGGGCGCAAACCACTGCGTCACCAGCTTCGGCTCGGTCCAGCAGCGGTAGACGTTCTGGCGCGGCGCATCGATGATGCGGCCAAGCACCAGTTCGCGGTCGTTGGCGGGGGCGATGTCGAGCTTTGTGGTCATGGGATCTCCTCGTTTTCGTGGGCTGGATTTGGGTTATGCCCCAAGGACGAGCGAGCACACCACATGCCGACACGGTCCGCGAAAAAATCTGCGGAGCGACGATCGGTCGGTTGTTGTTGATCGGTCGCAGAATGCGCCTCAGTGGCGCTTAGCCTGCACCAGATAGGCGTCGATTTCGGTCTCGCCGAGCCATTTGGCGGCTTCCAGCCGGTGCAGGCCCTCGACCAGGATATGACGCTTGCCGTCATGGCGGACCTGGATCGGCGTCTTCATGCCGTTTTCCAGTATGTCTTCGGCCAGATGCCGGACCGTTTCGGGATGCAGCGTCTTCTTGCGCGCCGTCGGCACGTAGATGTCGTCGACCTTGACCTTCTGCACTCTCAGCATGCCGGCTCCCGAGACGGAAAATACCGCCTCGCCTGAGATAGTCGGTTTGCCGGGTGCGGCCAAGAGCGGCTAAGCAATTGCTGGCCCGATCGTTTCCATTTGACGCCTGGCCGGCAGATGGCCGAAATGGCGGCCTTCGATCTTGTCCGGTGTTCATGACCCAGTTGCCGACCGAATTCCCCGATTTCGGACTGACGCCCGAGCAGCGCCGCGAGGCGGTGCGCGGCCATTATTACGAATGGCCAGGGATGGACGGCGCGCGCGGCGAGATCTGGTGCTATTCGGACCGATTTTCGTATCGTGCCGGTGAGACCGTGACGCTGCATGTCAACTCGACGGCGCCGCGCTTCAGCCTCGCCATCGTTCGCGACGGCAGCACCGAGACAAAGGTCTTCGAGCAAACGGGCCTGTCGGCGCGCTGGCAGGACACGCCGGACCAGTGCTCGGTCGAAGGCTGCGGCTGGGAGGCGTCGTTCGAATTTCGGATCGGCGACGACTGGCCGTCCGGCGCTTACCGCATCACGCTGACGGTGGATGGCCGCGACGGCAAGCCAATCCTTTGCCACCACCTCATTATTGTCGCTCCCTTACCCGGCAGAAAACCCGGCCGGGTGCTGCAGGTGGCGGCGACCGGAACCTGGCTTTCCTACAATACCTGGGGCGGCTCCAACCACTATCAGGGCATCACCGGGCCGAACCGCAATCAATATGCTACGATGGTGTCGACGCAGCGTCCCTGGTGCCGCGGTTTTGTGGTGCTGCCCAAGGACGCGCCGCGCGTGCCGCTGGAAGTCGCGGTGCCGCCAAAGACCGTGCCGCGCTATCCCCATATGGAATGGGCGTTCGCCACGGGACATTCGAAGAAATACACCTCTTCCGGCTGGGCAAGTTATGACAGCCACTTCTTCCGTTTCGCCGAGCGCGTCGGCTACAGCGTCGATCTCGCCAGCCAGCACGATTTGCATTTCTCGCCCGAAATCCTCGACGGCTACGATTGCGTCGTTTTCGTCGGCCATGACGAATACTGGACCTGGGAAATGCGCGACGCTGTCGACACCTATGTCGAGCGTGGCGGCCACGCGGCGCGCTTTGCCGGCAATTTCATGTGGCAGACGAGGCTTGAGGACGAAGGCCGCCGGCAGGTCTGCTACAAATACCGGGCGCGCGCCGAGGATCCCGCCTATCAGGGCGGTGACGTGACCCGCGCCACCAATTCCTGGGAGGCACCGGAGATCGGCCGTCCCGGTGCACTGACCTTCGGCCTCAACGCCACACGCGGCGTCTATGCCGGCTGGGGCGGCTGCGCGCCGCGCGGCGTGCGCGGCTTTCCGGTCTACCGGCCCGAGCACTGGGCCTTTGCCGGCACCGGCATCTATTATGGCGACCTGCTCGGCGCCGACAGCCATGTCTATGGCTATGAGGTCGACGGGCTCGATTTCGAGATCCGCGGTGGCCTGCCCTACCCGACATCGGACAGCGGCGCGCCGGAAGGTTTGCAAGTGCTGGCCGTCGGCATGGCGAGCCAGGTCGAGGAAAGCGCCGACATCCCGATCGAGGACCAGTTTCTGACCGATGAGGATGGCCGCTTCACCGCCGAAACGCTGTTTGGCGAGCCAAGCGATGCCAATCTGGAAAAAGTCAAACGCGGCAATGGCATGATCGTCAATTTCCCGCGCGGCAAGGGCGAGGTCTTTCACGCCGGAAGCTGCGAATGGGTCGCCGGCCTGCTAAGGCAGGATCCGATGGTCGAGCGCGTGACCAGGAATGTAATCGACCGCTATCTCGGAAAGACCTGACATGCAGAAGCCCTTCGTCCCCGTAACAGAAGCGCGCGCGCCGTCGCATCTGTTCTACCTCTCCAGCCTGCGCCGGCCGCTGATCGACCGTGCGGAAGGCATCTACATGTGGACGCAGGACGGCCGTCGCTTCATCGACGGATCGAGTGGCCCGATGGTCGCCAATATCGGCCATTCCAACCGCAATGTGCTGGACGCCATGAAGCGGCAAATGGATCGCGCCACCTTTGCCTACCGGCTGCATTTCGAAAACGAGCCGGCGGAAGAACTGGCGCGGAAACTCGCCGGCAAATTGCCCGAAGGCATGGACCGCATCTTCTTCGTCTCGGGCGGTTCGGAAGCGACGGAAGCCTGCATCAAGCTGGCGCGGCAATGGGCTGTCGCTACCGGCCAGCCCAAGCGCTGGAAGGTGATCACCCGCTTTCCCTCCTATCATGGCGGCACGCTGGGTTCGCTGTCGATCACCGGCGACGACGCGCTGGCCGAGACCTTCACGCCGATGATGCGGGTGATGCCGACCGTGCCGGCACCAACGGCCTGGCGCGACCGCGACAATCTTTCGATGGAGCAGCGTGGCGTTCGCTACGCCGACATGCTGGAGGAGAAAATCCAGGCCGAGGGGCCGGACAGCGTGCTCGCCTTCATTATGGAGCCCATCGGCGGTGCCGCAACTTCCGCCCTGGTGGCGCCGGACAGCTACTATCCGCGTATCCGCGAGATCTGCGACCGCTATGGCATCCTGCTCATCCATGACGAAGTGATGAGCGGCGCCGGCCGGACAGGCAAATTCCTCGGCGGCGATCACTGGAACTGCAAGCCCGACATTGTCGCGCTGTCGAAGGGGCTGGGCTCCGGCTACGCGCCGCTCGGCGCGCTTGCCGCCCCGATGCGGCTGGTAGAGCCGCTGCTGGCCTCAGGCGGTTTCCAGCATGGCCATACCTATGCCGGCAATCCGCTCGCTTGCGCGGCCGGGCTCGCCGTGCTCGGCGAAATGGACAGGCTCGACCTGATCGCCAACGCCGCCGCCATGGGCGACGTGCTGATGGACGGACTGAAGGGGCTGGCCAAGCGATTCCCGTTCATCGCCGACGTGCGCGGCAAAGGCCTGCTCACCGGCGCCGAGATGGTTGCCGATCCCGATACGCTGCGACCGATCGATCAGGGCAAGAAAGCCACCCAGCGGCTGCTCGACCTCGCCTATGAACGCGGGCTGATCATCTATGGCCGCAGGGTCAAGGGCGGTGTCGACGGCGACAATTTCATGGTTGCGCCGCCGATGATCGTCACGGCCGAGCAGGTCGGCGAGATCATTTCCATCATCGGCGACTCGCTGGAGGTTCTGGCTGCCGAGCTTGACCTGCCGGTCGAAGGCTGAGGGACAAAAGATGGCGCCGAGGAAAGTCATCATCACCTGTGCCGTCACCGGCTCGGTGCACACGCCGTCCATGTCGCCCTTTCTGCCGCTGACCCCGGACCAGATCGCTACGGATGCGATTGCGGCGGCGGAAGCCGGCGCCTCGATCCTGCATCTGCATGCCCGCGATCCCAAGGACGGACGTCCGACCGCCGATCCGGATGTGTTCATGCAGTTCCTGCCGCGCATCAAGCAGGCGACCGATGCGGTGATAAACATCACCACCGGCGGCTCGTCGCTGATGACGCTGGACCAGCGGCTGGCCGCACCGCTGCGGGCCCAGCCGGAAATGTGCTCGCTCAACATGGGCTCGATGAACTTTGCGCTGTTCCCGATGCTCGGCAAGCCACGCGAATGGCAGTACGAATGGGAGCCAAAACTGCTCGAAGCCACCCGCGACACCATCTTCAAGAACACTTTTGCCGACATGGAAGGCGTGCTGGAAAAGCTCGGCAAGGGCTGCGGCACCCGCTTCGAATTCGAATGCTACGATGTCGGCCATCTCTACTCGCTGGCGCATTTTCGCGATCGCGGGCTGGTGTCGGGGCCGCTGTTCATCCAGTTCGTGCTCGGCATCCTGGGCGGCATCGGCGCTGATCCCGACAATCTCATCCACATGAAGCGCATCGCCGACAAATTGTTTGGGGACAGCTACCAATTCTCGGTGCTCGCCGCCGGCCGCAACCAGATGCCGCTGATCTCGATTGCGGCGGCGATGGGTGGCAATGTCCGTGTCGGGCTGGAGGACAGCCTCTATGACGGCCGCCAGCTGGCGAAATCCAACGCCGACCAGGTGCGCCGTATTCGCGGCATTCTCGACGGGCTGTCGCTGGACGTCGCCACACCGGCGGAGGCGCGCGACATGCT
Organism: Mesorhizobium sp. P2_B5; assembly: GCF_056404775.1. Classification (NCBI taxonomy): domain Bacteria; kingdom Pseudomonadati; phylum Pseudomonadota; class Alphaproteobacteria; order Hyphomicrobiales; family Phyllobacteriaceae; genus Mesorhizobium; species Mesorhizobium sp. P2_B5. The sequence continues at coordinate 398,191 of NZ_JBFUDJ010000003.1, forward strand.
GGCGCTGAAGGGTGGCGACCGGGTAGCCTTCTAGGGGCGCACCGGATCGCGTGGTAAAAGGAGGCTGACATGGAAAGAATTCTGGTCTCAGCCTGCCTGCTCGGCAGCCACGTCCGCTACAACGGCTCTTACCGGCTCGACAACCATCCGGTATTGACGCGATGGCAGGCGGAAGGGCGGGTCGTGCAGATCTGCCCCGAGGTTGCGGCAGGCTTCTCCACGCCGCGCCCGCCGGCGGAAATTCGCGGCGCTGCCAGTGCTGTGCTGCACGGCCAGGGCCATGTGGTCGAGCAGACGGGAAACGATGTGACCGCACTCTATCTCGATGCCGGGCAGCTTGCTCTCGAACTCGCCCGGGAAACCGGATGCCGCTATGCGGTTCTCACCGACGGTAGCCCGTCCTGCGGTTCAAGCTTCGTCTATGACGGCAGTTTTTCGGGTAGCCGCGTGGCCGGCCGCGGCACGACCACCGCGCTCCTGGAAGCCAACGGTATTCGCGTCTTTTCGGAAGACACTATCGGCGAACTCGACGATCTCCTGAACGATACAGCCGGAACCGCGGCTTGATCCATGACAGAGAAGATCCAGATCAGGACCAGCGATACCATCCTCAGGCCCGGCACCATCGACGACGTCGACACCATCCACGCCGCGCTTCTGCGCTTCGGCGCCCATACCGGCGGGCATCAGCAGATCACCTCCACCGCAGAGGACTTCCGTCGCTATGGCTTTGGCGACAAACCCGCCTTTTCCACCTTGATCGCCGAAGTCGGCGGCGAGTTTGCCGGGCTCTGCCTGCATTTCCCGATCTTCTCAACCTGGATGGGTCGGCCCGGCGTCTATATCCAGGACCTCTATGTCGAGGACCGCTTTCGCGGCCGCAAGATTGGCGAAAAGCTGTTGCGCCGGGTCGCGCGTGACTGCCGCCGGGATGGCGGCGCCTATCTCAGGCTGTCGGTCGATGCCGATAATGATGGCGCCAAGGCGTTTTATGAGAAGCTCGGCATTAGCTGGGCGCATTACGAGCAGACGCAGAAGATCGTCGGCGAGGCCTTTTTCGCTTTTGCCGATGCAGTGCAGGATGGGGAAACGGAATGAAAGCCTTCTTTGCCGAGGAGCAAAAACGCCACGACCCGAAGGCCTTCCTGTCCAGCGGCGCGCCGCAACCCAATCCCGAACAGCCGGAGCGTGCCGAACGGTTGTTAGCCGGCGCAAGAGCTACCGGATTGACGATCGAACGGCCCAGAGATCATGGCCTCGGGCCGGTGGCGGCCGTGCACACGCCCGAATATCTCGCCTTCCTCGAACATATTTTCGCGCGCTGGCAGCGCATTGAAGGCGCTTCGGCGGAAGTCATTCCCAACATCCATCCGTTAGCGCGCGACGGCGCCTATCCGGCCTCGGCGGTCGGCCAGGCCGGCTACCACATTGCCGACACCGCTTGCCCGATTTCGGCCGAGACCTGGCAGAGCGCGCTGTGGAGCGCCTGGAGCGCGGTCGAGGCAGCCGAAGCGGTGATATCAGGCGCGCCTGCCGCCTATGCGCTCTGCCGCCCGCCCGGCCACCATGCCTTTGCCGATGTCGCCGGCGGCTTCTGCTTCATCAACAATTCGGCAGTCGCGGCGCAAGTGTTGCGCAAGCAGGCAGCGCGGGTAGCGATCCTCGATGTCGATCTGCATCACGGTAACGGCACGCAAGGCATTTTTTACGCGCGGCCCGACGTGTTGACGGTGTCGCTGCATGCCGATCCGGTGCGCTTCTATCCGTTCTTCTGGGGCCATGCCGACGAGCGCGGCGAAGGGCCGGGCCTCGGCTATAATTTCAACCTGCCACTGCCGCGCAAATCCGCCGATGCGGCGTTTCTCGAAGCACTTGGTGTAGCGTTCCAGCGTATCCGCGCCTTCGCGCCGGACGCGCTGGTCGTGGCGCTCGGTCTCGACGCGTTCGAGGGTGATCCGTTCGGCGGACTGTCAGTGACCACACCCGGCTTCTCGCGCATCGGCGAGGCAATCGCCAAGCTCGGCCTGCCGACGGTGATCGTGCAGGAAGGCGGTTATCTCTGCGACGCGCTCGGCGACAACCTCACCGCATTCCTCACCGGTTTCGGCGGCAAGCAGCGCTGAGTTAGCTTCGCTGTTGCCTGAGCATGGCAATGATCCGATGTACGCTTTCCAGCGTCTCGTCGATCTCCGCTGCCGAGTTGTAATGCGCGATGCCGATGCGCACGACGCCTTGCTCGGCCGGAATGCCGAGCTGATGAACGATCTCCCAGGCGTAGTTGTGGCCTGACCACAGGAAGATGTTTTCGGCATTCAGCTGCCGCACGATCGTCTCCGGCACAATGCCGTCGACCGTGAAGGACACCGTCGGCACGCGCTCGCTTACACGTTTGGGATCGGTGATGCCGCGAATGGTCAGGCCCTCGATATCGGACAGGCCTTCAATCAGCCTTAGCGCCAGCGGGTTTTCATGAGCGATCGAGACTTCGAATGCCTTGGCAATCTTGCGTCTGCGCGAACCGCTCTCACCGGCAGCCGCGCCGAGATCGGCGAAATAGTCGACCGCGGCGGTCAGCCCGGCCATCAGTTCTATCTGCGGCGTGCCGAGTTCGAAACGCTCCGGCAGGCCGTTGGACGAGCAGCGGCATTTGTAGGGTTTCAGTGCGTCGATGACGTCGCGGCGGCCCCAAAGGATGCCCATATGCGGGCCGAAGAATTTGTAAGCGGAGCAGACCAAGAAATCGCAGCCGAGCTCCTGCACGTCGATCAGGCCGTGCGGCGCGAACTGCACCGCGTCGACATAAACAAGCGCGCCGGCCTGTTTGGCGAGCGCCGTCAGCGCCTTGACCCGGTTGATCGAGCCGGTGAGGTTCGAGGCGTAGTTCAGCGCAACCAGCCGCGTCTTGTCGGTAAGCAGAGCGCTGAGCGCCGCCTCCTCGACCTGCCAGCTTTCCTCGTCGAAAGGCAGAAAGCGCAGGACGAGGCCGAGGTCCTCGGCCAGTTGCAGCCAGGGCGAGACGTTGCCCTCGTGATCCATGCGGGTGACGATGATCTCGTCGCCCGGCTTGAAATCGCGGCCAAGCGTGCGCGACATGTGATAGGTCAGCGTCGTCATATTGGCGCCGATGATGATTTCCTCAGCGCTCGCCGCACCCAGGAAATCGGCCATCGCCGCATGCGCGTCGTCAACCACCTTTTGCGCGGCAAGCGTGGTCTCGAAATAGCCGCCGAGATTGGCGTTGGTGGTCAAGAGGCAGCGCGCCACCGCATCGGCAACCGCTTGTGGCACCTGCGTGCCGGCCGGATTGTCGAGATAGATGCGCCGGCGGCCTTTGTCGGTCAGGTCCAGCGCCGGAAATTTCCCTCTGACGGTCTCGATCGGAAAATCCATTGCTGTCCCCTTCCCCTTGTCTTTGCTCGGCAATTGCGTCTGAACGGCTTGCCTATGGGCACGGATTGCCGACGCGCTGGTGAATAGCGTCGACGGCCTTCTGCATCTCGTCGGTCCACGTCACGTCCGCTGAAGACAGCGCCATCTCAAGCTGCGCAATCGTCGTCGCGCCGATGATGCTGGAGGTAACAAATGGCCGGCTGGCGACATAGGCATTGGCAAACAGCGCCGGTTCGAGGCCGAAGGAGCGCGCCAGCTCATTGTATTCGAGCTGCGCCTCGGCGGCATTCGGCGTCTCGTAACGCTGGCCGCGGTTGAACAGCTGTGAGCGCGAGCCTTGCGGGCGCGCGCCATGGTCGTATTTGCCGGTGAGATAGCCTTGCGCCAGCGGCGAATAGGCGAGAAAGCCAACCTCTTCGCGTTCGCAGACCTCGGCGAGGTTCACCTCAAAGGTGCGGTTGACGAGATTGTAGGCGTTCTGCAGCGAGACAACGCGCGGACCGAGGCCCTTGTCGGCCTCGGCGATGAAGCGCATGACGCCCCAGGAGCTTTCGTTCGACAGGCCGAGATGGCGGATCTTTCCCACCTTCACCAGCTCCTCGAAGACGGCCAGTGTCTCGGCGATCGGCGTCTCGCCGGCCGGCGCGCCAACGGCGTCGGCACGGCGCGGCGTGGCGCCGACGCGGGTCGGGTTGGCGCCCCAGGGGATGTCGCGTTCCGGCCAGTGGATCTGGTAGAGATCGAGATAGTCGGTGCCGAGCTTGGCCAGCGATTTGTCGATGGCGTCAAAGATGTCGGCGCGCACCAGTTTTGACGGCCGGTCGCCACGAAACCAGCGGTTGGCGGTGCGGCCGACCACTTTCGAGGCGAGGATGACCTTGTCGCGATTGCCCTTGGCCTTCATCCAGCTGCCGATGAACCTCTCCGTCCGCCCCTGCGTCTCCTCTTTCGGCGGGATCGGGTAGAGCTCGGCGGTGTCGATGAAATTCACGCCGCGCTCAAAGGCCAGATTCATCTGCGCATGCCCTTCGGCCTCGGTGTTCTGCTGACCCCAGGTCATCGACCCCAGGCAGATCTGGGTAACAAGAAGATCGGTCCGACCGAGACGGCGTTTGTGCATGTAATTTCTCCGGCGGGAATTTTTGCGCGGCTGCGCGGGAAGGAAGCCACACCATAGGCAAAGCAGAGGCGCTCTCCAAGCCTCAGCCGACCGACTTTTGTGTGAACCCTGGAAAAGTCAGCGCCGGGCGCCGGCCACCGCGCGCCGCTTGGCTTCGTCGATCAGCATGTTGGCGACCTGCATGCGGATCATGGCGCGCTGGCGAAGATGCGGCGCGACGCGATCAGGATGATTGGCAAAGGCAAAGCTGCGGCGCATGCGGCCGAGATCGGCGTTCTTGACGGGATGATCGAGACCGAGCTCGACGGCGATCGCCTCGGGATCGATCGGCGGCAGTCTTTCCTCGGGCTTTGCTTCCTCGCCGGCCAGTGCCAGCTTGGCCTGGTCGAGAAGTGCGGCGAATTCGGCGGCAAGATCGGACCCAGACTCGCGATATTCGGCGGTGAAGGTTTCGCCGGAGACCTTGATGCGGCCGGAATGAAGCTCGTCGGCCACGGACAGATAGTCGAACGGGATCGACGGCCGCGCGCCTGTCTCCTCACCAGCCTCGTCCTTGTCGGAGGTGACGAACAGATCGTCGAGCAAGGAAGCGAAATCCCGCTTGGCGCCGATGTCAGCCTCCCCCTCGTTTTAACCGTGAGCGTGTGAATAGAGCCCGCCCCACCATAGAACCGGCTCGTTAAAAATGAATGCCACTGATCTTAACGAGTTTAGGCGTTCGCCAGACTTGCGCGGGCCGCCTGATGGTGCGGGAAGCTCAACAAAAAGCCGGACTGCACTTTCATGCAGCCCGGAAAATTCGCCAGGAGTGGCGAGGAAAAGCCGGCCATGTGCCAGCGTCTACGCATACGGTCCGCATCAGCCAAAAGTTTCAGCCAATGAGCTGATTGTGCCGAAAAGAAATCGCCCGGCATGGCTGCCATGCAAATGCTGCACTGCACAATCTTCATATTTTCCCTATATTCGGTGCTGTGGAGGATCAACTAAGGGGCCGAATCATGGGGTTCTTCACTGAAATGTTTGCTCGTCCGCGTCCGCAGGAGCATCAGCGTTACCGCTCGGCACTGGCATTGCTGCATTCGATGAGCAACGCCGACCGCGCCGACGTCGGCATCAAGCCGGCCGATTTCCCGCGCATCGCGCGCGAAATGTCGATGCGCTGAACCAGCGCAAGACGAGGTTTCCCGGCAGCGACCGGGAAACCTCGGAACGCCGAATTCCTCAACGATTCCCGAGATAGGCACCCTTGGTCAGCGGCACGCCGTTGTGGCGAAGGATGTCGTAAGCCGTGGTGACGTGGAAATAGAAGTTGGGCATGGCGACGTGCAGCAAATACTGCAGCCCGGGCATCGAGACCTCGCGCTGGCCAAATTTCAGTTCGACGATCCTGTCATCCGAGCCATCGAATTCGGCGGCCGAGAACGACGCCAGAAGCTCGAGCGTCTTGGCGAGGCGCGCCTGAAGCTCGGCGAAGGTCGCTTCATTGTCCTCATATTTCGGCACTTCGCGGCGGGCCAACCGCGACGGCGCGCCCTTGGCATGGTCGGTGGCGACCTGCACCTGCCGCACCAGCGCGTACATGTCGGGCGCCAGCCTTGCGGTCAAAAACACCTGCGGGTCGATCTTGCGGTCGGCCGCATTCTGTTCGGCAGTCGACAGCACAGTTGAGAGCGCCTTCAGCCTGGCCGAAAACACGGGCACCGAGGCCTCGTACATCGATATCGTCATCTTGATTCTCCCTGCGGCCCGAGCGCCGAAGGCGCGACCTAGCGCTTTCGCCGACGATTGTTCAAGCTACTGCAGCCATGCGTCACCGCGCCGCCGCAATCAGTGTGGTAGAATCTTCGTTACCGTGCGGAGATTCCCGATGAAGCGCATCTTTCTCGCAGCAGTTGCACTCTTCTCCCTTGCCACGATACGCCAAGCCGCGCTGGCTGCCGAAGACACACCCGAAGTGCCCTACGTCGACGACCGATCAAGCGCCGATGCCGTCGTTCGTTCGCTTTACAGCGCCATCAACCGGCACGAATTCGCCCGCGCCTGGGGCTATTATGGCGATACCAAGCCGGCAAAGGATTTTGACGCCTTCGTCAAGGGCTATGACGGCACCGAAAAGGTCGATGTCGAAACCGGCGACGTTTCGGATGAGGGCGCGGCCGGCAGCATCTATTACAGCGTCCCTGTTGCCATTCGTGCCACCGACAAGGACGGCAACGAGGCGGTGTTCGCCGGCTGCTACACGCTGCGCCAGGTCAGTGCAGACATTCAGGCCCCGCCGTTCCGGCCGATCTTCATCGACAAGGGCGCGCTGAAGCCGTCCAAGGCCGATTTCGAGGAAGCGCTGCCGGCAAGCTGCGGCGACGGACCGCCGCCGCCAAAGAAGGATATCGCGCTCGAACAGGCCAAGAAGGCTTTCCTGGCGACTTATGGCGACCAGTGCGACAAGCAATTCCTCGGCGAGGAGCCGAACGCTTTTTCGATCAAGTACAAGGACAAGGATGCAGCTGAAGGCGATCCCGACAAGGAGACACGGCTTTTCGAATTCTACTGTTCTGCCGCTGCCTACAATACCGCCTCGGTCTACTACATGACCGACGCGCTTGGCGGCGTGCTGCAGCTGCAGTTCGCCGAGCCGGAACTGGATATCCGTTACGAGAACAACGACAGCGACGGCAAACTGCTCGGTGTGACCGTCACCGGCTTCCACACGACAGGCTGGGCGACCAATCCCGAATATGACGAAGAAACCAGGACGATCCGCACGTTCAACAAATGGCGTGGTGTCGGCGATGCCTCCGACAGCGGCACCTATCTGTTCCGCAACGGTGATTTTTCGCTGGTCCAGTACGACGTGGACGCGTCCTATGACGGCGAGGAAAACCCGCAGACGGTGGTCGACTACAACACCGCGCCTTGATCGATTGCCATCGGCTCAGGGCGCTTTCGACAGCATCCAGTTCAGCGTTTCGCGCCAGTCGACCATGCGGATCGGCGTGCCGTGGGTGCCCGTTTCAAAACGGACGAAGTGTGTCGGATAGGGATAGGCTTTCGAGTTCGCGATGATGGAGCGGAAGAAGGCTTCCTGCTTCTCCACGGGAAAGACCGGGTCCTTGCTGCCTTGGCCGAAAAAGACCGGTACATGGCGCCTGTAGGCCGGGCTCGACAGGAAACTTTCATCCCATAGCGAGCCGAGCAGCAGCAGCCCGTTTATGCGCCGTCCCGTATCGTTGCGGCCGGCCAGCTTCCAGCACAGCGCGCCGCCCATCGAGCCGCAGGCGACGAAGATTTTTGCGTCCGGCGAGGACTCGGCATAATGGGCGATCAGTGCGGCGACCTGGGCTGCGCCTTTGTCGCCGAAATCTGTAAAATCAGGGCTGAGATAGAGGCCGCCATTGCCGGCCATCAGGTTCTTGATGCGGTTGAAATTGCCGCCGAAGGTGAAGTCGTCGACGCCCTGCTTGCGGCTGCCGCCCTGCCCGTGCAGGTAGAGCACGATGATGCCGGCGCCCTCGGTCTTGCCGACGGCGACATGCCTGACATCGCCGGCATCGGTCTTCAGCATCAAATCCTGCTGCACCTTGCGCACGCCGGTGTCGGTATACTGCGCGTGCACGCGCTTTTCCGGCACCTCGTCGCGGGCATTGATGTCACGCATCTCGCGGTAGTCGATGACCGTGTAGGCGCCCTTGTCCGTGGACGAGAGCGTCGCCGGATAGGCGAAGAGGTCGTCCTTGTAGGGTTTTAATTCGAGGGCATCGGCGTTGGCTGCGGACAGCGAAAGAGCGATTGCGGTGAGCAGCGCGCGGGAGAGTTGGAAGCGAAGAGCCATCCCTCAGCCATGCGTTTTTCAGCTTCGGTTTGTCAATCCTGCAGCACGCCGCCGGCGTCTTCCAGCGCCTCGCGGGTGTCGACATCGATCGATGCACCGTCACCAATCTCGACGTCGATGACATCAAGCCCTTCGGCTTCGACCAGATGGCGGGCGCCGGTGTCGCCTTCGAGATGGGCGATGGCTGGAAACAGCGCGCGCGGCAACAGCACCGGATTGCCGCGGCGGCCGTCATGCGCGGCGCGCACCACCGAATGGCCGCCGTCCCTACGGAAGGCCTCGATCAGCCTGTCGAGATCGGCCGAGGAGATACCCGGCATGTCGCCGAGGACGATCATCGCACCGGCGGCATCGGCTCCAACCCGGGCGATGCCGGCTTTGAGCGACGAGGAGAGGCCGTCGGCGAAATCCGGATTGTCGGCGAAGATCACGTCCAGGCCAGCCAGGGCCTGGCGCACCCGCTCGCGCTGATGGCCGGTGACAACGACGGTGCTGGATGCCTTCGAACCAAGCGCGCGTTCGGCGGTGCGGCGCACCAGCGGCTTGCCGTCGAACAGCGCGAGCAGCTTGTTGGGCCCGCCCATGCGGCTGGAACGGCCGGCGGCGAGAAGCACGATGTCGACCTTCAACCCGGCTCTCGTGGGCAGCGGCTCGCGCGGCTGCGGCCGGGTCGGGATCTCCATCAGAAGCCCGCCGACGCCCATGCCGGCGATGTCCTTGGCTGTCACGTCAAGACCGGCGATCAGCCGGTCGAGCACCCAGTCGAAGCCGTTCTCCTTGGGGCTGCGGGCACAGCCCGGCGCGCCGATGACGCGCTTGCCATCGAGCGTGCCGAGCACCAGCAGATTGCCGGGATCGACCGGCATGCCCGCGCGGATGACCGTGCCGCCAGCCTTCTCGATCGCCGCCGGAACGACATCGCTGAAATCGCTCATCGCCGAGGCGCCGAAGATCACCACCATGTCGTTGTCGCGCGCCAACGCGGCCGCGGCCTCGGCGACGGGCGCAACCTCGTGCGGCGTGCGGCGCTCGGCGGTCAGCCGGGCGCCGGAGCGCGCCAGCCGCGCCTCGGTGACGCGCAGCGTCTTGTCGAGCACGCTGGCCTTGATGCCCGGTAGCACCGTCTGGATGACGCCGATGCGCACCGGCTGGTAGGCATTGACGGCGAAGATCTCGCCGCCGGCGCAGATTTTCGCCACCGCATCGACCAGGGCCGAGGCAACGGCGAACGGGATGATCTTGACCGTCGCCACCATCTGGCCCTTCTCGACCGGCGCATGCTGCGCCAGCGTGGCGATGGTAATGGTCGGGTCGACCGCATTGATGGCGTCGATCATTGTGGCATCGACGGTGAAGACGCCGGCCGCCTTGGCATGGAGGTTCACTCGGCCGGTTGCAGCCGGTTTCGCCTCGATGTTGCGGTGGGCCATGCTTGCGGCGATCTTCTCGGCCGCCGCATCCTCGCTGAGATCATCGGCTGCAAGCACCGCCGCGACGATCTCGGCAATGCCGGCTGCTTTCAGCGCCGAGACGTCCTCGGCGCTCAGCCTGTGCGCCTTGCGGAAACGTCGCTCGCCGGCCGTGGTGGCATGCGCGAGCACCGCGCCTTCGGCTTGGTCGATCGGAACCGGCCCGAATTTCACGCCGCAGCGCCTTTCGCTTCGAGACCGCGTGAGCGAAAGGCGTGGATGGTCTGCGCCAGCACGGCAACAGCAATTTCAGCCGGGCTGGCGGCACCGATGTCGAGGCCGATCGGCGCGTGAATGCGGCCGATCTGGTCGGCGCTGGCGCCCAGCGCCAGCAGGCGCTCGACGCGCTTGGCGTGGGTTTTGCGGCTACCGAGCGCGCCGATATAGAAGCAATTGGCATCGAGTGCCGCCTTCAGCGCGAAATCGTCGATCTTCGGATCATGGGTAACGGCGGCGAGCGCCGTGTAGCTGTCGAGCGGTTGGCGCTTCAGCACATCCTCGGGCCATTCGGCATGCAGCGCGACATCGGGAAATCGGTCCGGCGTGGCAAAGGCGGTACGCGGATCGACGATTTCGAGGGGATAGCCAGCGATCTTTGCCATGGGCGCCAGCGCCTGGCTGATATGGACGGCGCCGATCACCACCAGGCGCGGTTGCGGCAGATGCGCGTTGAGAAAGAAGGTCCGTCCCTCTGCCTCGATCGAGCCCGAACTGCCCGACCGAAACGCCTTGGCGATCGCTTGCCCGAGTTCGCCGGCGACAGAATCGCCCTCGCGCACGATGCGGTCGCGGCCGTCGCCGAGATCGGTGACCAGGATCGCGGCGCGGCGGGCGCGGCGTTCTGCATTCAGTGTTTTGAGGGCGTAGGGATCCATCAGCGGTCAGCCCAGTCTTTCCACATAGACCTTGATGCGGCCGCCACAGGACAGGCCGACCTGCCAGGCGGTTTCGTCGGCAACGCCGAATTCCAGCATCTTGGCTTTGCCGGAATCGATGACGTCGATCGCCTCGCTCACCACCGCACCCTCGACGCAGCCGCCGGAGACCGAGCCGTGGAAATTGCCTTCGGCATCGATGACCAGATGGCTGCCGACAGGCCTCGGCGCCGAACCCCAGGTCTCGACCACGGTGGCAATGGCGACATCCTTGCCATCCTTCATCCAGCCTTCCGCGATGATCAGCGGGTCGCGGGCCTCATCGAGATAGATGCTGTTGTCCATGATCGCTTCTCTCAGAGTCTGTTTTTGCAGAAGTAAACATATGGCTATGCTGCGCGCCTGATGCCAGCTTCCAGCCAGCGGCGCGGATCGACCGAAGCAGCCGATTTCTTGTCCAGCGAGGCGCAGAGGTCGGCCAGCGCATCGAGATTGTGCACCGAGCGGAACTCATCGACATGCGGCAGCATCGCCTTGACGCCCCGGGCGCGGGCCTCGAAGCCTTCGAAGCGCAGCAAGGGGTTCAGCCAGATCAGCCGCCGGCAGGATTTGTGCAGTCGCTCCATCTCTTCCGACAGGCCGGTGACATCGTCGCGCTCCAGCCCGTCGGTGATCAAAAGCACCACCGCGCCCTGCCCCAACACACGGCGCGACCACTGCTTGTTGAACTCGGCCAGCGTGTCGCCGATGCGGGTGCCGCCGGACCAGTCCTTGACCGCCGCCGAGCAGTCGGCAAGGGCGGCATCGGGGTCGCGATGGCGCATCTGCCGCGTCAGGTTGGTCAGCCGTGTGCCAAAAACAAAGGCGTGCACGCGCCTCCGCTTCTCGGTCAGTGCATGCAGGAAATGCAGGAAGATGCGCGTGTACTGGCTCATCGAACCGGAGATATCGGCGAGCACCACCAGCGGCGGATGGACTTCGCGGGCCGAGCGGAATTTCGGCAGGATCAAGTCGCCACCGGTGCGCGCGGCCGACCGCATCATGGCGCGCGGATCGATGCGGCGGCCATGCGGGTCGGCCTTGAACCGCCGCGTCCGCACCATGTCGAAGGGCAGTCGCAGCTCGGCGATAACCTTCTTGGCTTCGGCCATCTCGGCGGCGTCCATCTGGGCAAAGTCCTTGCCGCGCAGCACCTCGTTGCCGGAGAAGCTGAAGCGAGCGTCGACTTCGAACTCAGGGATTTCCTTGACCGGCTGGTTCTTATGATGGCCTTCGAACATCGCCTGGCTGACACGGTTTTCAGCGGCGCGGGGCTTTTGTTTCTCCCTGGTGTCGGGCGCCACCGGCGAAAACATCGCCAGCAGCTTTTCGATCAGTTCGCGCGATTTCCAGAACAGCCGGAAGGCTTCGTCGAAGACAGGATGATCCTCGTGCCTGGACACCAGCACGGCATGCAGCGTCCAGTAGAAATCGTCGCGAGAGCCGATGCCGGCGGCGAGCACCGCCTCGATCGCATCCTTGACCGAGGCCGGCCCGACGCGCATGCCTGATTTGCGCAAGGTGCGGGCGAAATAGACGATGTTGTCGGCTATGCGCCCGTCTTCCGTCGCCTCTCTGGGGTCGGGATGCGGCGCCTTCACTATCCTACTCCGCCGCCGCAAGCTCGGCCTTGACCTCGTCGAGGATGCGTCGGCCCTCGCCCGCGCCGATGCGGGCAATGTCGTCCTGGTATTTCAGCAAAACGCCGATTGTGTCGGATACGGTCTCGGGGTCGAGCGCCACCTTGTCGAGTTCGGTCAGCGCGCCGGCCCAGTCGATGGTTTCGGCAACACCCGGCGCCTTGAACAGCTCGACCTGGCGCAACTTCTGGATGAACGACACCACTTCGGCTGAAAGCCGGCTGTTGGCTTGCGGCACCTTGCGGCGCACGATCTCCAGCTCGCGCTCGGCGTTGGGATAGTCGACCCAATGATAGAGGCAGCGCCGCTTCAGCGCGTCATGGATTTCGCGGGTGCGGTTGGTGGTGATAATGACGATCGGCGGCTCTTCCGCCTTGATGGTGCCGAGCTCGGGCACCGTCACCTGGAAGTCGGACAGGATCTCGAGCAGGAACGCCTCGAAAGCCTCGTCGGTGCGGTCGAGCTCGTCGATCAGGAACACCGGGGCAGCACCGGCCTTGCCGGTCAGCGCATCGAGCACCGGGCGGCGGATCAGGTATTTTTCGGAGAAGACATTGCGCTCCATGTCGGAGCGGTCGACCGAGCCTGCCGCCTCCTCCATGCGAATCTCGATCATCTGCGCGGCGTAGTTCCACTCGTAGACGGCGGAGGAGACGTCGAGGCCTTCATAGCATTGCAGGCGGATCAGCCGGCGGCCGAGCGCCTGCGCCAGCACCTTGGCGATCTCGGTCTTGCCGACGCCGGCCTCACCTTCGAGGAACAGCGGCCGCTGCATGCGCAGCGAAAGGAACAGGACCGTTGCCAGCGAGCGGTCCGCGACATAGTCCGCGCCGGTCAGGAGATCGAGCGTTTCGTCGATCGTCCCCGGCGCGGGGCGCGGTTTCAGCTCGGTCATTCTTTCTCCGTTGACGCCTCTGCTCCGCTTTCCAGCACGTGGTAGTCGCGGGCGTGGTAGATCAGCGGCCGCAAATTATCGCCCATGCGCAGACCTGTCACCTTGCCAAAAAGCACACGATGGGTGGCGAGATCCTTAGTGTCGATCAATTCGCAGTCGAAAACGGCGAGAGCGCCCTTCAAGGTCGGGGCGCCGGTCGATATGACATCCCACTCGCCGAGCGCGAAACGCGCATCGGACGACAGGCCGGTCAGGCCTGAAAACGCCACCGATAGCGGCTGCTGGTGCGAAGCCAACGTGTTCAACGCAAACCGGCCGTTTTGCACGAACAGTTCGTTCTTGGCATTTTCGCGGTTGAGACAGACGAGAACCGTCGGCGGCGTGTCCGACACCGAGCAGGCGGCGATCACTGTCGTGCCGCGCTTGCCGGCGGGACCGTCGGTGGTCACCACATGGACGTGGCCGGCAAAATGCGCCATCGCGTCGCGATAGGCCTGCGGCCCTATGTCGTTCAACTTCAGCACCGATGATTTTCCATAAGCGGGAATCCAAGCGTTATATATGGCGGCACACAATAGGCCACAAGCGAAGTGCTTGACGCCAATCCGCAAATTCGCGTGTTGCGCCTGGGGCGGGCAGCCTTTAGGTCTTGGCGCAAGAGACGCTGGAAGCATGCGACCGGCACGGAGGAATTCTTCGTCAGAATGCGACCCCTAACAGCTGTAATAGCGGCACTGCTCTGGCTGTTGCCGGCAAGCGCCGGCGCTCAGACGCTGCGGGTCGGCGTCGCAGCCCCTCTGTCCGGCCCGTCGGCGATCCTCGGCAAGCAGATCGAGGCCGGCGCTGCCCTGGCAGCGGAAGCCAACGGCGCCGAGATCAAGACGGTCGACGATGCCTGCACCGCCGATGGCGGCGCTGCCGCCGCCAGGGAATTCGCCGCTGCGAAGGTCAATGTTGTCGTCGGCTTCCTCTGCACCGAGGCAATCCAGGCGGCGCTGCCGATCCTGAAGGACGCCAACATACCGGTCGTCACTGTCGGCGTGCGCACCGAAAGCCTGACCGATCGCCGCGCCAAGACCGGCTGGCTGGTCTATCGGCTGGGGCCGCGGGGCGACGACGAACGCAATGCGGTGGCCGCCATCCTCACCCGGCTGTGGCAGAACGAACTGTTCGCCATCGTCGACGATGGCACCATCTATGGCCGCGAAATCGCCGAGACGCTGCGGGCAGTAGCCGAGCAGGCGGCGCTGAAGCCGGTCTTCACCGACACGTTCCGGCCGCAACTCGATAACCAGATCGGGCTGATCGGACGGCTGAAGAAGGCCGGCGCGACGCATGTCTTTGCCGGCGGCGACGGCGACGACATCGCGATTATGGGCCGTGACGCCAGCCAGCTGGAGGCCGGCATCACCTTTGCCGGCGGCGAGAACTTGCGCACGCCACCCGGTGACGTGCCTTACGCCGTCGGCACGCTGATGGTCGCGCCGCCGGAATGGGCCGATGTCGCCGATCCCAAGGTGCTGGTGGCATTTGCGGCCAAAAACATCACGCCGGACGGCTACACATTACCGGCCTATGCCGCGGTGGAAATAGCCAAGGCGGCCTCTGCGGCAGCCGAGACCTCTGGCAAGGGGCTCGCGGACGCGCTCACCGGGTATGACTTCAACACCGCGATCGGCCCACTGCGGTTCGACGACAAAGGCGATCTGACCCAAAACCTCTATCGCGCCTTCCGCTTCAACGGGACGCGTTTCGTGCCGGCGGAGACGAACTGATGTTCCGCACCGGGCCGCGCAATTTGATCACCGATGTCGCCGGCTTGCGGGTCGGCAACGCATCCGATGCCAGGCTGAAATCCGGCGTCACCACCGTGCTGTGCGACGAGCCGGCGGTGGGTGGGGTGCAAATCCTGGGCGGTGCGCCGGGCACGCGCGAAACCGACCTGCTCGAACCGCACAATTCCATCGAAGCGGTTCATGCCGTTGTGCTCTCGGGCGGCTCGGCCTTCGGCCTGGATGCCGCCTCGGGCGTGCAGGCGGCGTTGCGCGAAAAGGGCATCGGCGTCGATGTCGGCGGTTTTCGCGTGCCGATCGTGCCAGCGGCGATACTGTTCGACCTCCGCAATGGCGGCGACAAGGATTGGGGACGCTATCCGCCCTACCGCGACCTCGGCTACGAAGCCGCGCAAACCGCTGCGATCGACTTTCCGCTCGGCACCGTCGGCGCCGGTACCGGCGCGCTCAGTTCCGGGCTGAAGGGTGGCCTGGGCTCGGCCTCGACCGTGCTCGACAGCGGCGTCACTATCGGCGCGCTGGCCGCCGCGAACCCGACCGGCTCGGTGACGATAGCGCGGACGCGTTATTTCTGGGCCGCACCGTTCGAGATCGGCGATGAGTTCGGCGGACTTGGCTATCCCTCGCCCATGCCGGACGACGCCAGGCGGATCCTTTTGAAATACCGCGACAGGCGTGTGGGTGGGACGGGCGAGGCCGGCGGCAACACCACCATCGCCGTCATTGCCACCGACGCCGTGTTGACCAAGGCGGCGGCCAAACGGCTGGCCATATCGGCGCATGATGGCTTCGTGCGTGCCATCTGGCCGGTGCACACGCCGGCCGACGGCGATCTGGTGTTCGCGCTGGCAACCGGCAAGAGTGGCATCGAGCTTGGCGCCGACGAGGCCGTCGACTTCTTTGCCGCCGCCGGTGCCACCATGGCGCGTGCCATCAGCCGCGGCATCCATGCCGCGACGCCGGCCGATGGCGATCTGTTTCCGGTGTGGTCGTCGCGCTAGGCAGGTAATCCGATCATGTTGGGTCGGACTTTTCTTCCTCGAAGCTGACCGCGACGTCCGAATTCGCCGACAGCCAGACTTTTTTGCCATCGACCTCGGCCAGCAGGCTTAAGGGAATGTAGTGGTGATGGCCTTTGTGCCCACCCATGCCGCTGTCGGCCTTGGTCAGCTTGATCCGGTCGCCCTCGACCTTGTCGACGGTGCCGAGATGAACGCCGTCGGCGCCGACCACTTCCATATGTTCGCGAATCTTGCTGGCCTCGGTCATGGGGAGTTCTCCTTTTGAAAGCGATCGACGATAACAAACAGAAGCGCAATTGGATGCATCGCCTTTTGCATAGCACGATGTTTTGACTGTCTCATGATAGGGAACGATCGAACCATGGCGGCCGGAGCGGGAACCCCGATGCGAAATCTTGTCCTGATTGGCGTTTGCCTGCTGGTGCAGCTGGCATCCGGCATCGCCGCCCGGGCGGGCGATGTCGCCCAGCTCGAGATCCTCGGTTTTACCAAGGATGGCGGTGTCTTCGCCTTCGAGGAATACGGCGTCGCGGATGGATCGGGCTTTCCCTATGCCAACCGCTACTACATCGACACCGCCGACGACACCTTCCTGAAAGGCACGCCGATCCGGGTCCGGCTGGAGGACGAGAACGCCTCGCTGGACGCGGCCCGCCTGCAGGCGAGGCAAAAAGGCGAAGTCATCATTGCCCAGGCCGAGCTTACCGCGAACCGCGGCATCACCGCCGGCTTCAACCCGGTGACCGAGCTGTCGGCCGACCCGTTCCGCATGGTGGTCAACCCGCGGCCGATCTTTTCGCCGGTCGATCCGCCACTCGAATTCCGGCTCGACGAGATCGGTATGAACAATACGGCGGGCTGTGAGAGCCAGGGCGAGATCGATGGTTTTCGGTTGCTGCGCATCGAAGCCCGGGATGGCGGCCAGACGCATCTTCTGCATGAGGACAAATCGATCCCGAAAAGCCGCGGCTGCCCGAACGGCTACCGGATCGGAGCGGTGCAGACCTTTTCGATGGACAGTATCAGCGCCTATGCGGTGCTGATCGCGGTGCGCCAATACGGCTTCGAAGGGCCGGATTTTCGCTGGATCGCCGTGACCGGCCGCCTGTGACAGCGCTCGATCAACCCAGCTGGCGCCAGCGCGCCGGCAACCGTGTCCGCCGCGCGGTGCCGTCGACGGTCGCGGCGCTTCTCGGCGCCTTGCTGTGGGCGGTGGCGATGGGCGCTAGCGCGCTGACCGGGCTTTGGCTCGACAATTGGGAGACGCCGGAAAAGATCCGGTTCGTCGTCCTGCTCTATGCCATGGGCGCAGCACTTGCCTTCCCCTTCGGCCTGTTTGCGGCGCGGCTGCTCTCGCTCGGCCGGCCGTCGGAAGTGGCGTTTGCCGCCGCCTTCATCTGCCTGCTTGCCGCGACACTCGCCTTCACTGGCGGGCTGTTTGCCCTGCAATACCGCTCCTACTACGCCGAATGGCACGCCGAGGCTTTCACCGTCCTCTGGGCGTTCGAACTGGTGTTCACCTCGCTGACGGCGCTCTATCAGTTCGTGGTGCTGGGCGTGCGGCTCTATTTTCCACTCGGATTCATCGCGCTTGCCGTCGCCAGCGTGTGGTTTGCGCACCAGCAGCGTTGAGCATTTGGTCCGCCTCTGTTAGGAGGCGGACTTAACCACCGACATATCAGGACTGACGGATGATCCCTCGCTATTCCCGGCCGGAAATGGTCGCCATCTGGTCGCCGGAAACCCGCTTCCGCATCTGGTTCGAAATCGAGGCCTATGCCTGCGATGCGCTGGCCGAGTTGGGCGTCATCCCCAAGGAAGCTGCCAAGACCATCTGGGAAAAGGGCAATGCGGCCAAATTCGATGTCGGCAAGATCGACGAGATCGAGGCCGTCACCAAGCACGACGTCATTGCCTTCCTCACCCATCTCGCCGAATTCGTCGGGCCGGATGCGCGTTTCATCCACCAAGGCATGACCTCGTCGGATGTTCTCGACACCTGCCTTGCGGTGCAGCTCAGCCGCGCCAGCGACATATTGCTCGCCGATCTGGATGGCCTGCTCGCCGCGCTGAAGCGCCGCGCCTTCGAGCACAAGGACACCGTCACCATCGGCCGCAGCCACGGCATTCATGCCGAGCCGACCACCTTCGGCATCAAGCTGGCGCAAGCCTATGCCGAGTTCTCGCGCTGCCGCGAGCGGCTGGTGCACGCGCGGGAGGATATCGCGACCTGCGCCATATCGGGCGCGATCGGCACCTTTGCCAACATCGACCCCTATGTCGAAGAGCATGTGGCTAAAAAGCTGGGGCTGAAGCCGGAACCGGTGTCGACGCAGGTCATCCCGCGCGACCGCCACGCCATGTTCTTCGCCACGCTTGGCGTCATCGCCTCGTCGGTTGAGCGGCTGGCGACCGAGATCCGCCATCTGCAGCGCACCGAGGTGCTGGAAGCGGAAGAGTATTTTTCGCCGGGTCAAAAAGGCTCGTCGGCCATGCCGCACAAGCGCAACCCAGTGCTGACCGAAAACCTCACCGGCCTTGCCCGCATGGTGCGCTCCATGGCGCTGCCGGCGATGGAGAATGTGGCGCTCTGGCACGAGCGTGATATCTCGCACTCGTCGGTCGAGCGCATGATCGGACCGGACGCCACGGTGACGCTGGATTTCGCGCTGTCGCGGCTGACCGGCGTCGTCGACAAATTGCTGGTCTATCCCGACAACATGCTGAAGAACATGAACAAGTTCCGCGGCCTGGTGCATTCGCAGCGCGTGCTTTTGGCGCTGACGCAGGCCGGCGTATCACGCGAGGACGCCTACCGTCTGGTACAGCGCAACGCCATGAAGGTGTGGGAACAAGGCGCTGATTTCCTTGAGGAACTGTTGGCCGACAAGGAGGTCACCGCAGCGCTGCCCGAAGTCGAGATCCGCGAGAAATTCGACCTTGGCTATCACACCAAGCATGTCGACACGATCTTCAAGCGGGTTTTTGGGGAAGCTTGACGCAACCTTCAAATCACGCCTTGCCGGGAACCGTCCTAATCACCGTGCCCCACGGATCCTCGCGGCTCGTTTCCTTGGTCACATTGTCCGACCGCATCTCGACCCAGGCAAGGCCGGTGCGAGACGGGTCGCGGCGGCCGGCACCGGCGCTGTGCCACGAATTACCACCAATGTGATGGTGGTAGCCGCCGGACGACAGGAACACCGCCTGGCCGCCATATTTGGCCACCGTGTCGAAGCCGAACTCCTGGTGCCACCAGGCCTCGGCGTCCTCCGGCCGGCCGACGCGCAGATGGACATGGCCGACAATGCTGTTTTGCGGCGCGCCCTGCCAGCCGGCGTCTCCGGCTGGCACGCTGGCAGCCACGGCGGCCAGGTTCAGCCGCTCGGTCGCCATGGCGATCTTGTCGCCGTTCCACTTCCACTCTTCCGGCAGGCGGTCTCTATAGATTTCAATGCCGTTGCCTTCGGGGTCAGTCAGGTACAGCGCCTCGCTGACCAGATGGTCGGAGGCGCCCTCGATGCGGATCTTGTTGGCGGCAGCATGGTTGATCCAGCGGCCGAGATCGGCGCGGCTGGGCAGCAGGAAAGCGGTGTGGAACAGGCCGGCGCTGCGCGGATCGTCTGGCTTGGCCGCCGCGTCAGGCTCGATGACCAGCAACGGGCGCTCCGCGGCGCCCAGCGTGATCGCGCCGTCGGCGCGGCTCAATTCCTGCAGGCCGACAACGGCACGGTAATAGGCCGCGAGGCTCTCGGCATCGCGCGCCTTCAGGCCAACGCGTGATACACTGACTGGGGTAGTCGCGGCAAAAGGCAGTTCGCTCATAAAACTCTCCATTCGGCGCACCGTCCGAGGCGCCCCAGCAATTCTGTCGATGGTCTCAATCTGACATTTCAGATCGTCTATCCCGATCGTTCACACAAGACGGAAAGAATCGAACACGTTGTTCACAATTGTGATGCAATGCGTGCATCAGCATGGTTGCACGAGACAGAGCTGCTCGCTATCTCAGCGGCATGAAAGTCAAAGACGCAGATATCTTGATCGTGCCGGGCTACACCAACTCAGGCCCGGAACACTGGCAGACACGCTGGCAGTCCAAACTGTCGACGGCGCGCCGGGTCGAGCAGGCCGAATGGTCGAAGCCGGTGCGCGAGGACTGGACAGCGAGCGTGGCGAACGCCGTCAACGAAGCGGAGCGGCCGGTGGTGATCGTTGCCCATTCGCTGGGCGTGGCAGCCGCGGTGCAGGCCATTCCGCAATTCACGAAGCCGGTCGCTGGTGCCTTCTTTGTCGCGCCGCCCGATGTCGCCAACCCGGAGATAAGGCCGAGGCACCTGATGACCTTCGGCCCCTATTCGCGCGAGCCGCTGCCCTTCCCGTCCATCGTGATCGCCAGCCGCAACGATCCGTTCTGCGCCTTCGAGGTTGCCGAGGACATTGCCGGCGCCTGGGGTTCGCTGTTCATCGATGCCGGCGAAACCGGTCACCTCAATGAGGACGCCGGCTTCGGCCCGTGGCCCGAGGGATCGATGACCTTTGCCAAGTTCCTGACCGACCTCAAGGCCTGACCGGGGGAAGGCGTCGCGCCTTAGCCCTTGATCGAATCGTTCATGCTTTTGATGAGGGTTTTTGCGCCGAGTGAAATCAGCGCGTGGTCCGAGCCCATCGCCAGCAGCCGGTAGCCCATTGCCACGACGCGGCCGGCTATCGCCGGCTCGACGACGTAGATGGCGGCATGCTTGCCAGCCTTGCGTGTGCGCTCGGCGATGGAGGCGACGGTTTCCATCATGCTTTCCAGCGTCGAGTTGATGGTGGCGCCGTTCGACCAGGCGATCGAGAAATCCGATGGACCGAGGAAGATGCCGTCAATGCCGGGCGTATCGAGAATGCCGTCCAGCGCATCGAGCGCGGCGCGCGTTTCGACCATGGCGAAGGCCATGGTGCGCTGATTGGTGTCGCGCAGCCACTCGGCATGGTCGCCCTTGCCGTGGCGCGGAAAGGCATAGGTCGGACCCCAGGAGCGTTCGCCGAGCGGCGGGTATTTCATCGCGGCGGCGAACAGCTTTGCATCGGCCACCGAGTTCACCATCGGCGCAATCACCGCCTCGGCGCCGAAATCGAGCGCACGGCTGGCCATGTCGAAGCGGCCAACCGGAATGCGCACCAGCGCCGGCTTGTTGGCTGCGAGCACCGGCACCAGGCCGCGCAAGACCGAGTCTTCGTGGTGTCCGCCATGCTGCATATCGAGCGTGACGGCGTCAAAACCCTGCTTGGCGATGATTTCGACCGTCAAAGCGTCCGGAACCCCGGACCAGGCGGTGAACAGCGTTTCATCCGCCGCCATGCGTGATTTCAGGGACATCGGCGCTTTTCCTTGTTGGCACGGGCCCTTCAACAGGCCTGCGCACAGTTTCAGCCGGAAAAGGCTGAAAAGGCAAAGAAAAACCGCCCGGCTGGGCCGGGCGGTCGATTGGTCCAGAAGTGGCTGGAATCAGGTGTTCTTGATCTGCTCGATCGCCTGCGCCATCAATTCATCCATGGTGCGACGGATCTGATGGTCGGACTGGTCGACGCCGGCGGCGTCGAAATCCTTGCGGATCTTGCGGAACACGTCGTGATCGCCGGCTTCCTCGATGTCGGAAACAACCACTTCCTTGGCATAGGCGTCAGCGTCAGCGCCGGACTTGCCTAGCTTTTCGGCGGCCCACAGGCCAAGCGCCTTGTTGCGGCGTGCGGAGGCCTTGAAGCGAAGTTCTTCGTCGAAGGCGAATTTGCGCTCAAAACCCTCTTCGCGGTCTTTCATGCTGCTCATGGCTTCCCTCCGGTGAAATCGATTCGCGTTGGCGGTGGATATGTGTGTTGCCGCAGCACAAACCAAAAGGGCGCGGGTCGGTCAATATGCTACATCACTTGCTGCGCTGCGGCATTTCATTCCTGAAAGCGGTCAACGAGAAGGATTTGCCGATTGAGCAAACGCTGTGATTGGGATAGACCCGGCATTGAACCCACCCGTCGCCGCACTAATTTGGGCAGACGGACAGGACTTGGTCGCTTGCCGCCTGCCCGCAAATCCAGAGAAAAAATCAGATGAAAAATCGCCGCCGCATTTATGAAGGCAAGGCCAAGATCCTCTATGAGGGACCAGAACCGGGCACGCTGATCCAGTTCTTCAAGGATGATGCGACCGCGTTCAACAAGAAGAAACACGAGGTCATCGATGGCAAGGGCGTGCTCAACAACCGCATTTCCGAGTACATCTTCAATCATCTGAACCGCATGGGCATTCCGACCCACTTCATCCGCCGGCTCAACATGCGCGAGCAGTTGATCAAGGAAGTCGAGATCATTCCGCTCGAAGTGGTGGTGCGCAATGTCGCCGCCGGTTCGTTGTCCAAGCGCCTCGGCATCGAGGAAGGCACCGTTCTGCCGCGCTCGATCATCGAATTCTATTACAAGGCCGATGCACTCGACGACCCGATGGTGTCGGAAGAGCATATTACCGCTTTCGGCTGGGCTTCCCCGCAGGAGATCGACGACGTCATGGCGCTCGCCATCCGCGTCAACGACTTCCTCTCCGGCCTGTTCATGGGCGTCGGCATCCAGCTCGTCGACTTCAAGATCGAATGCGGCCGCCTGTTCGAGGGCGACATGATGCGCATCGTCGTTGCCGACGAGATCTCGCCGGATTCGTGCCGGCTGTGGGACGTGGCGACCCAGGACAAGCTCGACAAGGACCGTTTCCGCCGCGACATGGGCGGCCTCGTCGAAGCCTATCAGGAAGTCGCCCGCCGCCTCGGCATCATGAACGAGAACGAGCCGCCGCGCCCGACCGGCCCGGTGCTTGTCGCCTCGACCGAAGGCATCAAAGGCAAGCCGCACTAAACCCATACTCGAACAGGAACCTGTCCAGCATGATCAAGGCCCGCATCACCGTCACCCTCAAGAACGGCGTGCTCGACCCCCAGGGAAAAGCCATAGAGCACGCCCTGTCCGGGCTGGGGTTCGGCGGCGTCGGCCAGGTGCGGCAAGGCAAGGTGTTCGACCTCGAGCTTGCCGAGACCGACAAGGCCAAGGCCGAGGCAGATCTGAAAGCCATGTGCGACAAGCTGCTGGCGAACACGGTGATTGAGAACTATAGTGTGACGCTTACCTAGGGTTGTGCCGAGGCACCGATGACGGAAGTCACGAACGAGCTGATGTACGAGCTTCTCAAGAAAATCCATTCACGAATGGATCGGCTTGAGAGTGGCCTCGGCGAGGTCAAGCACGAGATTGTTGCAATCAGGCTGCCGGCATTGAGCACACAAACGGACGTCAACAACATCT
Source organism: Mesorhizobium sp. P2_B5 (assembly GCF_056404775.1). NCBI lineage: Bacteria > Pseudomonadati > Pseudomonadota > Alphaproteobacteria > Hyphomicrobiales > Phyllobacteriaceae > Mesorhizobium > Mesorhizobium sp. P2_B5. The sequence continues at coordinate 421,592 of NZ_JBFUDJ010000003.1, forward strand.
ACGCCATAACCGGCCGCATCGATCAACGTCTTGAACGGATTGAGCAGCGCCTCGAGTTGCGCGAGCTAGCCGAAAAACAGAGGCCTTACGAACCGAAATGAAATCCGCTGTTGTCCTCCTGCCTGGCCTCAACCGCGACCGCGACATGATTGCGGCGCTGACCAAGATCTCCGGCCAGGCGCCGGCCACCGTCTGGCAGACCGACACTGAAATCCCCGATGTCGACCTGATCGCCATCCCCGGCGGCTTCTCCTTTGGCGACTACCTGCGCTGCGGCGCCATTGCCGCGCGCATGCCTGTCATGCGGGCGGTGGCGGAAAAGGCGGCAAAGGGCGTCATGGTCATCGGTGTGTGCAACGGGTTCCAGATCCTGGTCGAGGCCGGCCTGCTGCCCGGTGCGCTGATGCGCAATGCGTCGCTGAAATTCGTCTGCCGGCAGGTGAAGCTCGAAATCGCGAACGCCAACACCATGTTCACCCGCCGCTACCAGCCGGGCCAGATCATCCGCACGCCGGTGGCGCATCATGACGGCAACTATTTTGCCGATGCCGACACGCTTGCCCGCCTCGAAGGCGAAGGACAGGTGGTGTTTCGTTATGCCGAAGGCACCAATCCCAATGGCTCGATCAACGACATTGCCGGCATCATCAGCGAAAAAGGCAATGTGCTCGGCCTGATGCCGCATCCGGAGAACCTGATCGAGGCCGCGCATGGCGGCAGCGACGGGCGGGCGCTGTTCGAAGGCGCGCTCGGCATCGCCGCCTGATATCCTTTTTCGAAATTCCTTTCAAAGCGCGGGGGCGGCTGACCATGAGACTGACGATTGCCCGGATGGCTCTCCTGATCGCCGCCGGCTTGGCGTTGGCATCCTGCCAGTCCAGCCCGAAGAGCGCGCCGGCGCCTGCGGGCAAGAGCGCTTCGCTGCTCGCCATGGAACAGGTGGCGATATCCGCCCACAAATGCTGGATCGCCAGCAAGGATCCCGCCTTCAAGTCGTACCAGATGGCCAATGAGCTGAATTCGTTCAGCGGCACGCCGCGCTTCCTGCTGGTTCCTGCCAAGCATTATGGCGGCAAGCCCTTGCTGGTCGTCCAGGCGCAAGGCAATTCCAGCCGCATCGACGTGTTCGGTCCGCTGATGGACGATCCGCTCGGCGCTCGCATCGGCTCCGACATTGCGCGCTGGCAGACGGGCAATCCCTCGTGTAACGCGGCCGCCTGACGCCATGGGCCGCTTCCTGCAGATTGCGGGATTGGTCATTGGTCTGGCCGGGCTTGTCCTGCAAGCCTGCATCACCATCCCGGCGTCGATGGAAGCTGGCCGTAGTTTTCTCGGCTCGATCATCTTCCTGTTCAGCTTCTTCACCATCCTGACCAACATCGGCGCAGTGCTGGTCCACACCTCGCTGCTGTCACCCAGCGGCTATGCCTGGCTGCCCGCCTTTGCCGGACCGCGGATGCGCGCAGGCGTCGCGGTTTCCATTGCGCTGGTGTTCATTGTCTATGCCACGGTTCTGGCACAGCTCTGGCAGCCGCAGGGCCTGTTTCTATTCTGCGACGTGCTGCTGCACTATGTGACGCCGGTGCTGTTCGTGCTGTGGTGGCTGGTGGCGGGCGCCGACGGCAGGACACGCTGGAGCGACATCTCCTGGTGGATGACCTATCCGATCGCCTATCTCGCCTATGCGCTGGCGCGGGCGCCGATCGCGGGCGAAGTGCCCTACCCGTTCCTGGACGTTGCGACAAACGGCGTGACCAGCGTCGCGCTTGCGGCGCTGGTCGTCACCGGGGTTTTTCTGGTGCTGTGCATCCTCGCCGTGCTTGCCGACAAGGGCGTCTCACGCCTCAGGGCACCGGGCGTCCGTCGCTGACTGGACGGTCCCGGGTCAGTCCCAGAAGCGCCGGATCCCTTCGCGGTAGGCATCGGAACGCGACACACCGATATCTTTAAGCTGCTCGTCGGTCATTTCCAGCAGGGCCAAGCGGCCGCGACGGCGCTCGATCAGCGCGTCGATCTGCTGCGCCAGCGACCTGACCACCTGCACGATGCGGCTGACAAAGCCTCGCCGGCCCGACGGGCGCGGCCCGACCAGTTCAATGCCCGCGCAGCGGATTGTCTCTGATGTATCCATTGTCTTTTCTGCCAAGGTTGCAAATTGTACCCATTTCGGTACGGCGCTGATATGTATTGACTCCTAATTCGGTGCAATATACAAAATTGTCACCATGACAAATTGGCTTCCTGACCTCACCACCGGTTCCGGCCCGCTCTATCAGCGCCTTGCCGACAGCATTGAGTCGGATATCGACAAGGGCATCATCGACGCCGGTGCAAAATTGCCGCCGCAGCGCGATCTCGCCTATGACATCGGCACCACGGTCGGCACGATCGGCCGGGCCTATCAGTTGCTGCGCGAGCGAGGGCTGGTGAGCGGCGAGGTCGGACGCGGGACCTATGTTCTGGCCCAGCAATCGGAAGCGGCGAGCCCCGAATTCGCCGAGCCCGCCGTGCAAGGCACGCGCTATGTCGATGCGCCGCCCGGCAAATTGCGCTTCGACAGCACGGCCGCGCCCGACATCGGCCAGGGCGCTATTGTTGCCGACATGCTGCAGCGCACGGTGCAGGATCACCCGCATGAGATTTCCAGCTACACCAGGGATTTTCCGGATCGCTGGTTCGAGGCCGGTGCCCGCTGGCTATCGCGCAATTCGTTCCGCCCGGCGGCCGAGACCATCGTTCCCACGCTCGGCACCCATGCCGCTGTCATGGCGGCGATCGCGGCGCTGACCACGCCTGGCGACTATGTCGCCTTCGAGCACCTGACCTATTCGCAGATCGCCCGCAGCGCCGGGCTGATCGGGCGGCGCATTGCACTGGTGGCATCGGACGAGGAAGGTCTCGATCCCGAGGATTTTGAGCGCGTCTGCGCGCAAAAGCACCCGAAAATGATCTTCCTGATGCCGACGGTGCAGAACCCGACGCTGGCGATCCTGTCGGTTTCGCGTCGCGAGGCGATCGCGCGCGTCGCGCGCGAGTACAATGTCATCCTCATCGAGGACGATCTCTATGGCGGTCTGACCGAGGACCTGACGCCGCTCATCGCTGAATATGCGCCCGAGCGCACCATCGTTGCCGGTGGCCTGTCGAAATCGGTCGCCGCCGGCGTCCGCGGCGGCTGGCTCTCCTGCCCGCCCGCCTATCGCCATCGCATCCGCGTCGCCCACAAGATGATGACCGGCGGCATGCCGTTCCTGCTGGCGGAGGTGAATGCGCGGCTGGTGCTGTCCGGGCAGGCCGGCGATATCCGCCGGCGCAGCATCGCCGAAATCGCCGCCCGCATCGCCATCGTGCGCGAGACTCTGGCCGGCTTCGCCTTCAAGTCACACGACAGCGTGCCCTTCGTCTGGCTCACCTTGCCCGACCCCTGGCTGTCCGGCACCTTCCGTAGTGCATGCCTCGAAAATGGAGTGCTCCTCGACGACGAGGACGAGTTCAAGGCGGGGCGCTCCGAGCAGGTTTTCCACGGTGTTCGTTTCGGCGTTTCGCAGCCAAGGCGGCGCGAGGACATCGCTGGCGGCGTCGCGGTGATCCGGCGGCTGCTGGAGGAAGGCCGCGCCGGCTACGACAGCTCTTCCTGACCCCGTTGAGGCTTAATTGGTGCTCGCGGCCCTGGCCTCGGTCAGCCCTCTGCCTTGAAGTTTTTGGCTTCCTTCGCGCCCTTTTCCTTGCCGTGCTTCTCGGCAAGGTCCTTGGCTTGTTGCGGCGAAACGTCGGTGATCTCGGCAAGATGCATAGCTTCCTTGTCCGAGAGGCGATTGTCTTTCTTGCCTTGCTTGGTGGCCATATCCAGATCTCCTGATTGATTGGAGACCTAACGGCCGACATGCCATAGCGTTCCCCGACGGGCTCCGCTGCCCCTCGCCTTGTGGCTTTCCGGCGTTTTTCGTCAGCGGATGGGGGTGTATCACGCCAAAGCTTGCGATAAGAGGGGACTCAGAAATCCCCCTCTCCCATGGATACCAATCGCTGCCCATGACCATTTCCAATTCCGTGCCGATCACTCCGGAACTCATTGCCGCGCACGGGCTGAAGCCCGACGAATACCAGCGCATCCTCGATCTGGTCGGCCGCGAGCCGAGCTTTACCGAACTCGGCATCTTCTCGGCGATGTGGAACGAACACTGCTCCTATAAATCCTCGAAGAAATGGCTGCGAACGCTGCCCACCACCGGGCCGCAGGTCATCCAGGGTCCGGGCGAGAATGCCGGCGTAGTCGATATCGGCGACGGCGATTGCGTCGTCTTCAAGATGGAAAGCCACAACCACCCCTCCTACATCGAACCTTATCAGGGCGCGGCGACCGGCGTCGGCGGCATTCTGCGCGACGTCTTCACCATGGGCGCGCGGCCGATCGCGGCGATGAACGCACTGCGCTTTGGCGCGCCGGACCATCCCAAGACGCGACATCTGGTCTCCGGCGTGGTTTCCGGCGTCGGCGGCTACGGCAATGCCTTCGGCGTCCCGACGGTTGGCGGCGAGGTCAATTTCGACGCTCGCTACAACGGCAACATCCTGGTCAACGCTTTTGCCGCCGGCCTTGCCAAGACCGATGCGATCTTCCTGTCGGAAGCCAAGGGCGTCGGCCTGCCGGTCGTCTATCTCGGCGCCAAGACCGGCCGCGACGGCGTCGGCGGCGCCACCATGGCCTCGGCCGAGTTCGACGACAAGATCGACGAGAAGCGCCCGACCGTGCAGGTCGGCGATCCCTTCACCGAAAAATGCCTGCTCGAGGCCTGCCTGGAGCTGATGGCATCGGGTGCCGTCATCGCCATCCAGGACATGGGTGCGGCCGGCCTCACCTGCTCGGCGGTCGAGATGGGCGCCAAGGGCGACCTCGGCATCGAACTTCAGCTCGACCAGGTGCCGGTGCGCGAGGAGCGCATGAGCGCCTATGAGATGATGCTGTCGGAAAGCCAGGAGCGCATGCTGATGGTGCTGCGCCCCGAGAAGGAAAAGGAAGCCGAAGCGATCTTCCACAAATGGGGCCTCGACTTCGCCATCGTCGGCAAGACCACCGACGATCTGCGTTTTCGCGTCATCCATCAGGGCGACGAGGTCGCCAATCTGCCGATCAAGGACCTTGGCGACAAGGCGCCGGAATATGACCGCCCGTGGGTCGAGCCGAAGAAGCCGGCGGCATTGGCGGCCGGCGATGCGCCGAAGGCCGATGTCGCCGACGCGCTGCTGAAGCTGCTCGGCGGACCGGATTTGTCATCGCGGCGCTGGGTGTGGGAGCAGTATGACACGTTGATCCAGGGCAATTCACTGCAACTGCCGGGCGGCGACGCCGGCGTGGTGCGCGTCGAAGGCCATCCGACCAAGGCGCTCGCCTTCTCCTCCGACGTGACGCCGCGCTATTGCGAGGCCGACCCCTATGAGGGTGGTAAGCAGGCGGTGGCCGAATGCTGGCGCAATCTGACCGCAACCGGCGCGCTGCCGCTGGCGGCGACCGACAACCTCAATTTCGGCAATCCGGAGCGGCCGGAGATCATGGGCCAGTTGGTCGGCGCGGTGAAAGGCATTGGCGATGCCTGCCGCGCGCTCGGCTTCCCGATCGTGTCCGGCAATGTCTCGCTCTACAACGAGACCAACGGCCAGGGCATCCTGCCGACGCCGACCATAGGCGGCGTCGGGCTGATCGCCGACTGGTCGAAGATGACGCGCATCGGCTTTGCCGCCGAGGGCCAGATGATCCTGCTGGTCGGCGCGCCGGCGACATGGGGCAGCCATCTCGGCCAGTCCGCCTATTTCAGAGACGTTCATGGCCGTACCGACGGCCCGCCGCCGCCGGTCGACCTCGCGCATGAGAAGCGCGTCGGCGACCATGTGCGCGCCCTGATCGCGTCGGGCGTGGTGACTGCCGCGCATGACCTTTCCGATGGCGGCCTTGCCGTGGCGCTGGCCGAAATGGCGATGGCATCCGGCATCGGCGCTACAATTCCCGGCCTTGCGGGCACCGATCCGATCCCGGTCTGGTTCGGAGAGGACCAGGGCCGCTACCTCCTGACGCTGTCGGTCGATCCGCAGAGCAAGGAATGGGACGCCATCCGCGAGGAGCAGAGCAAGCTCGGCATTTTTGCGCCATGGATCGGCTCGACCGGCGGGCGCGAGCTGAAACTCGGCGATGCCAGGGCGATCCCGGTCAGCGAATTGACCGCCGCCCATGAAGGCTGGTTCCCGCGCTTCATGGATAAGGCCAGTTGAGCAGACTGGCTGCCCGGACGCTGATCGCTGTCGCCTTCTGGCCGTCGCTGTTCTTCTTCTGGTTCCTCGGCCCGTTCGTCTTTTTCCTGCTGTCGACGACCTCAAGCGAGGTCTGTCCGCTGCTGGAAAGGCGCGAGCAGTTCCTTGAGGCGGCCAACGGCGCGCTTCCGATGCTGGTCCTGCAGAACCTCTTTTATGCGGTTCCGATCATCTGCCTGGTGCTTTGGATCCGGCTTTTACCGGATCCGGCGCGAGCAAGACATGTCGTCACCTGCATCAAGCTTTTTATTGTTGCAGTGGTCATAGGGGCGCTGTGGGAATATGGCTCGTCGCTGGCCTGCGACGGCTACGGTCAGCCGTTCTTCTCGCCATTGTGGCAGATGACCAGCTATCTCCCCCTCGTCAGCCTGGTGATCAACATTCCGCTCTATGTCCTGACCTTCAGCCTTGGCCGGGGGTTCTCGACCCGCGACGACATCACCGAGGATGGTGTGGTCCACCCGCGGCAGGATGGACCGTAGGTCCTGCGTTGATGGACAGGACGGCTTCAATCCGAGCCGGAAAGGCTTTAGGCTTACGCCCGAGTCACATCGTACAAGCTGCCTAGCCGCCGCCCAGAACAGGATTTTGCCATGGCAATGGATGCCCACGACATCGAAAAACTGATCAAGGACGGCATTCCGGACGCCAAGGTGACGATCCGCGACCTCGCCGGCGATGGCGACCACTATGCGGCCGAGGTGGTGGCCGAGAGCTTCCGGGGAAAGAGTCGCGTCCAGCAGCACCAGATGGTCTATGACGCGCTGAAGGGCAATATGGGCGGCGTGCTGCACGCGCTGGCGCTGCAGACCAGCGTGCCGGACTGAACTTCCCGGCCGGCGCGGCTCAGATCTTCACCAGCATCGCCGTGAGGTACATGAAGCCAACACCGGTCGCCAATCCGGCCATCGCACCCGGCGCGAACACTGCGCGTGTGCCGTCGGCCCGCTGACGCATCTGCATCGACACGAGTTCGACGATCACTTGCAGGATTGCTCCCGCGCCGACCGCCAACGCCAGCGCCGACCATTGCGGGGCATAAGCGAGGCTGCCGATCCATAGGCCGACGACCGCTGGCCCGCCCGCGAGCAGCGTCAGCGCGGCGAAGGTCCGCAATGGCGGGCGCTGCTTCAGGATCGGGGCGGCAATGCCTATGCCCTCGGTGATGTTGTGCAATGTGAAGCCGAGCACGAGGAAGGTGCCCAGCCCCGCCGCACCCGAAGCGAAGGCGGCGCCGATAGCCAGCCCTTCGCCCAGATTGTGCAGGCCGATGCCGAGCGCGATGAAGGTGGCGAGAGCCAGACCGGTTGGTGTCCCGCTCCGCCGGCCCGCCGCCATCAGCAGCAGAAAACTGGCGGCGGCGGCAAGCACGATCATTGTCGATCCCTGGAACAGGGCGGCTGCCTCGCCGGCCAGTTCGAACGCGTCCTCCAGCGCATCGACGAACAGGAAGGCGAGCAGGCCGACGGTCAGCGACAGCAGAAAGTCCATGCCGGCCTGCCCCACGCCACGAAGCGCTGGGTAGAACATGAGGCCGATCGCCACCGGCAGGATGCCGACGAAGGCGCCAAGCACCGCCTGCGCGACGAAGCTCAGCGAATCGCGCGTCGGCGTCGGCACGGCGACGGCGACCTCGTGCCCGAACGTCGTGCCGGTGCTGGTCACGACGTTGATCGCATGCGCCTCCCCCAGCACCCAGGGATACGGCAGACTGATCCACGCCGTGGCGCCGCGCGCGATCGGACCCGGCGGATCCTGCGTGAACTGCCAGTAGGCATCGTCGACCTGGACCTGCGCGACGGTCATCGGTTCCGACCCGCCGGCCCGGACGAGAACCCGGATGCCGTCGGCCCCCAGGATCGTCCGCTCGAAGGTGAGGTTCTCAACCGGCGGCGCACCGTTGCGGAAGCTCGACAGCGGGTCCGAGGAGACCAGCCAGACGATCGCCAGCCCGAGCACGGCGAGCGGCAAGGCGATCCAGGCCAGATAGGCCCAGCTTGAGCGGTTGGCGCGTGTTTCGGCGGAAGGCTGGCTCAGATCGGTCACGACACGGCCTCCACGACGTCGAACATGCCGGACCAACCGAGTTCGGTGAATTCCGACTGGTGGGGATGGAACATGTAGAGGCCCGGTTCGTGCTCCCGGAAATGGAATTCGAGGATGCCGCGCTCAGCCTGGCACTGGGTGATCAGGTCGACGGTCTTGAGCGTGGGGGTGAGCGTCGTGCCCTGATTGTAGTAGTCGAAGAAATTGGCATGCAGGTGGAAGGAATTGATCGGATCGAACTCGACGACGTTGACGAGATAGATGCGGACGGGCGTGTCCTTCAGCACCCGGATCGGCTTTTTCGCATAGGCGTGGGCGACCGTGTTGACGGCGTAGACCTCGTTCTCGTTGTCGAAGTTGGTGTCGAAGGCATTCATGACCATGACGAATTCCTGCCAGCCGGCATTCTCGGGCGTGCCGAGCAGGCGCGAGCGGGCGACCGCCTCGTGCTCCGGATGCCGGGCCGGATCGGGATCGATCACGAAGGCGCCGTACATGCCCTTCTGGATGTGCCGCTTCAGCGGCAGCGCGTGGCAGTGGTAGAGATGACAGCCGAACGGCCTGGCATCGAACTCGTAGACGAACTCCTCGCCCGGCCCGATCAGGCCGGCGCCGGGGACGCCATCCATGCGCGCGGCATGAATGCCGTGAAAATGCATCGAATGCGGGTGCGAGCCCTGGTTGCGGAAGACGATCTTCAGGCGCTCGCCTTCGGTCGCGCGTAAGGTCGGTCCCGGCACGCGGCCATTGTAGGTCCATGCTGGAAACATGATGCCGGGCGCGATCTCGATCTCCTTGTCCTCGGCCGTGACCTCGAAAGTGCGAAGCGTCCGCCCGTCCGGCAGCGTCGACACCGTCCCGGTGTCCCAATCGGTGAGCAGTTTGGATGGATCGAAGCCGTTGCGCGCGTCGTCGACCTCGCCGACCGTGATCATCGCGCCATGGGCCGACAGATGCGCTGGCGGCGCTTCAGCGGCTGCCTGAGGCATCTCGTGGCCGGCGTGGCTTGTCTGCCCGCGAGCGGCACTTGCCGCGACCGCAGTGCCGCCGGCAGCCATAAGGCCACCGGCCAGAAGCAGTCTTCGATCGAGCTTTCGCTCCAGCAAGGATTTTGTCTCGCTCATGCCTGCATCCCTCCATATGCCAGCGAGAATAGCGTATGCTTCAAGATTTAGCTATAGCTATATTCCGGAGAGCGGCCGATCGATGACGAACAGGTAGGCGAAGGTCTTCTTTGGGAAGCTACTCGGTTGCAGGCTTCTTCGCCGAGACCGAGATAATCGGCCCCGCCGGATATTTCCCGCCGACGATCATCCTCTCGCCGTCCGACAGCGCCGAGACCGCGCCGTCGAGGAACAACGCGTTGCGGCAGCCAAGCGCGTCGCGGAACAACCGGGCGAAGCTGCCGAAACTCACCTCCGAACGTGAGATCGCCAGCACGACGGTGTATTCATCGCGCACGCCGACGCCGTTCCTGATGTAGCGCGAGGTGCCGTTCGGCTCGAAGCGCGGGTGAATCTGACCGTCGATCACCAGCATCGGGCCTGACTGCGTGGCGAAGGCGACATCGGGTTTCGCCGCGGCATAGGCGCTGCTTTCCATGACAGCGGCCTTGCCGTCCTTGCCAACCAGAAAGACGCCGTTCGGCTTCAGGAAGAAATTGCCTTCGCCGTCGGCACTGTTGAGCGGCGACTTTTCGTTGCCGTTCTCGATCAAGAGGCCGACCGGCGACAGATTCTCATGATACATGCCGCCATTCATGGCGAGCAGCACCGGCCTGCCCTCGCCGGCCATTGCCTTGTCAAAGGCCTCCAGCGAGCCGAAGGGCTTGCCGTCCGTTCCGGCATGGAAAACACCGATGCTGTCGGCGCGAAGATCGATCTCGCAGACGACATAGGTCACGGCCTCGAAGGCAACATTCCGGCAGGGTGCGGGCAGTTCACCGCCAATGACCAGAGGCGGCGGCTCCGGGCTTCTTGGCCACCAGATAACGGCTAGCGCCGCCAGCAGGATGGCGATCAGAAAGGCGGCGCCATGTCGTTTTTTCATCATGTCCCGGAGGCTGCAATCGGCTCGGATGCTTGGCACAAGACAGGCGATCCTTTGCGCCATTTCCGCGGCAGCGGCGCAAACATCTTGTTTCGGCCCATCTATGGGTTTATTTGATGGCTATGCTTCGAGCCTGACTCCCACAGGCGTGAAAGGATATTCCATGAGCGGCATCAACGACTACATCGACAGCGAAGTGAAGGGCAACGACGTCGTCCTTTTCATGAAGGGCACGCCCGGTTTTCCGCAGTGCGGGTTTTCCGGCCAGGTGGTGCAGATCCTCGATTACATCGGCGCCGACTACAAGGGCGTCGACGTGCTGACCTCAGCCGAACTGCGCCAGGGCATCAAGGAATACTCGAACTGGCCGACGATCCCACAGCTCTACGTCAAGGGCGAATTCGTCGGCGGCTGCGACATCATCCGCGAAATGTTCCAGGCGGGCGAGTTGCAGACGTTCCTCGTCGATAAGGGCGTCAGCGTCAAAGCGACAGCCTGATTTGGGCCACCGCCTGATTCTGGTTTGAGGCCGAGTAGCCCCACCCCGGCAAATTGTTACCTCCCCTTAGGTGGGTGAGGGCGAACCGATGCGCCGGCATGCCGGCGCATATTCGTTTTGAAGATCGGACCCGCCGTGGACCAGCAGTCAGACGCGCCGCAACAGGCAAGCAAATTGCCTATTCCGCGCTGGGAATTCATCGCGCTGTGCGCGGCGCTGATGGCGCTGAACTCGCTGGCCATCGACATCATGCTGCCGGCGCTGCAACAAATCGGCGCCACGCTTGGCGTCGAAAATGAAAACCACCGCCAATATGTCATCACCGCCTACATGCTCGGCTTCGGCGGCGGGCAGCTTTTCTTCGGGCCGATTTCGGACCGGTTCGGACGCCGCGCGCCGCTGGTCGTCGGGCTGGCGATCTATGTCGTGGCGGCGGCGGCCGCTGCCATCGCCCCGTCATTCGCCATCCTGCTGCTGTGCCGGCTGGTGCAAGGCATCGGAGCGGCGGCCACGCGCGTCATCGCGGTGTCGATCGTGCGCGACACGTTCGACGGCCGGCGCATGGCCGAGGTTATGTCGCTGATCTTCATGGTGTTCATGGCCATCCCGGTGATTGCTCCGGGCATCGGCCAGTTCATCATGCTGTTTGCAAGCTGGCACTGGATCTTCATCACCATGGCGGTCGGAGCGCTGATCGTATCGGCGTGGTCGCTGCTGCGGCTGCCGGAAACACTGCGTCCGGAATATAGACGGCCGTTGACGGTCTCTTCCGTCGTCGGTGGGTTCCGCATCGTGCTCACCAACCGCCTCACGCTCTGCTACGCCTTTGCCAGCACCTTCATCTTCGCCGCGATGTTCGGCTTCATCATCTCCGCGCAGCAGATCTATATCGACATCTTCCATGTCGGCGAGTTGTTTCCGGTGATCTTTGCCGGCGTTGCGGGTGTGCTCGCCTTCTCGAACTACCTCAACTCGCGGCTGGTCGGCCGGGTTGGCATGCGCCGCCTGTCGCAGGGCGCACTGCTTCTCTTTCTCTGCATCAGCCTTGCGTGGCTGGTGGTTTCGCTCGAGATGAACATGCCACTCTGGCTGTTCATCACTTTCTTTGCCTCAGCGATGCTGCCTTTCGGCGGGCTTGGCGCCAATTTCAACGCGCTGGCCATGGAGCCGCTTGGCCAGCTCGCCGGCACGGCCGCATCCATTCTGGGCTTCATGCAGACCTTTCTCGGCGCCATCATCGGCGCGCTGATCGGTCAAGCTTTCAATGGGACGGTGACGCCGCTGGCCGCCGGCTTTTGCAGCGTCTCGGTCGCGGCGTTACTGATGATCCTGATTGCCGAGCGCGGCAAGATGTTTCAGCCACACAACCCGCCCATTTCAGGGCACGTCACCGACCTGCATTGATTTTGATCTGGAGGCCGGAAGCCTGGCGACTTAAACGCCAGAGCAGGAACTGAGCCTACTCGGCCCATAGTTCGCGGCGCAATTCCCGCCAGCTTTCCTTGTCCGGTGCGGCGAGGATCCCGCCGTCGATATGAGATGGCAGATAGGCGCTGCCGTCGATGCGCGCGCTGTGGCCGCCGGCCTCGGCATGGATCAGCACGCCGGCCAGATGGTCCCACGGCATCAGCTTGTTGTAGACGACGAAATGGGCGTGGCCGCTGGCCAGCAGCCGGTATTCATGCGCCGCGCAGCGATAGCCGAACTGCGACAGCGTCTTGGTCTGGTTGCGCGCCAGAAGCGAGCGTTGCGGCTCGGCCAGATATTGCCAGGAAACCGAACCGGTCATCTGCGAGACGGGCACGGCATCCGCGACGTGCACCTTCTCCAACGCGCCATGCGCGTGACGTATGTGGGCTCCAGCGCCCTTGACGCCGATCAGCCAGTCCTTGCCTACGGGATCGTGGATGATGCCGGCCACGGTCTCGCCCTTGACCACGACGCTCAGCATGACGCCGAACAGCGGCACGCCGGAGGCGAAGTTGAAGGTGCCGTCAACCGGGTCGATGACAAAGGCCAGATCGGCATCGCCCAGCCCCTGGAGCAGCGCCGGATTGTCGGAACAAGCCTCCTCGCCAACGATCATCGCCTGGGGGTAGCGCTCGCGCAGCCTTGCCGTGATCAGCTGTTCGGCATTGACGTCGGCCTCGGTCACCAGGTCGGCGGCCGAAGTCTTCTGGCGGACGTCGCCCTCGCCCAGCCGGCGAAAGCGCGGCATGATCTCGGCCCTGGCTGCATCGGCGAGAAGCTCGGCCAGCCAGTCGATCGCACGGTCGTCAAATGTCATCGGAAATGTCTTGTCCTGCGGTAAGGCTGCCGTTGAGGGCTGTGAAATCGAACAGTTTGCGGTCGAGCAGATGCGACGGCCTGGTGTTGGACAGCGCGCGCAGCATCGTGTCCTTGCGGCCGGGCATGCGCTTTTCCAGATCGTCCAGCATCGCCTTCATGGCGTTGCGCTGCAGGCCTTCCTGGCTGCCGCAGAGATCGCAGGGAATGATCGGGAATTTCATCGCGGCGGCGAATTTTTCCAGATCTATCTCGGCGCAGTAGCTCAGCGGCCTCAGCACCATGACGTCGCCGTCGTCGTTGAGCAGCTTTGCCGGCATGGCCGCAAGGCGGCCGCCATGGAACAGGTTCATGAAGAAGGTTTCAAGAATGTCCTCGCGATGGTGGCCGAGCACCAGCGCCGAACAACCCTCCTCGCGCGCGATGCGGTAGAGATGGCCGCGCCGCAGCCGCGAGCACAGCGAACAATAGGTGCTGCCCTGCGGCAGCTTGTCGGTGACCACCGAATAGGTGTCCTGGTACTCGATGCGATGGGAAATGCCGTGCGCGTCGAGATAATCCGGCAAGATGTGTTTCGGGAAATTCGGCTGGCCCTGGTCGAGATTGCAGGCGAGCAGCTCAACCGGCAAAAGCCCGCGCCATTTGAGATCGAGCAGCACGGCGAGCAGTCCGTAGGAATCCTTGCCGCCGGAGAGCGCCACCAGCCAGCGGTCGCCTGGCCTGACCATGGCGAAATCCTCGATCGCCTGGCGGGTCAGCCGCAGCAGCCGCTTGCGCAGCTTGTTGAACTCGACCGAAGACGGCACGTCGGCGAACAGCGGATGGAAGCCGCCTTCGGCATCGGCAACCGGTTCAAGCAGATCGGCGTTTAGTAACATGTTCATGGCGCGTCGGCCCAAATCCCTGTTGCGCCCGGATTAGCGCATTGGCTCGAAAATCGAAATCGGTTTTTGGTCGATGCTTCGCAAAGCGCGACGCCCAAAGAAAAAGGCCGCCTCGAAAGGCGGCCTTCGATATCTGCGGCAAAGAGGCCGATCAGCGCGAATAGAATTCGACGACCAGGTTCGGTTCCATCTGCACGGCGAACGGAACGTCCGCCAGGCCGGGGATGCGCGAGAAGGTCGCGACCATCTTGTTGTGATCGGCTTCGATGTAGTCCGGGACGTCGCGTTCGGCGAGACCGACCGATTCCAGAACGATGACCAACTGCTTCGACTTTTCGCGCACTTCGATGACGTCGCCCGGCTTGCAGCGGTACGAGCCGATGTTGACGCGCTTGCCGTTGACGTTGACGTGGCCGTGATTGACGAACTGGCGGGCGGCGAAAATGGTCGGCACGAACTTGGAGCGGTAGACGACCGCGTCCAGACGCGACTCGAGCAGGCCGATCAGGTTCTCCGAGGTGTCGCCCTTGCGGCGGTCGGCCTCTTCGTAGACCTTGCGGAACTGCTTTTCCGAAACGTCGCCATAGTGACCCTTCAGCTTCTGCTTGGCGCGCAGTTGCAGGCCGAAGTCGGAAAGCTTGCCCTTGCGGCGCTGGCCGTGCTGGCCGGGGCCGTATTCACGCTTGTTGACCGGGGACTTCGGGCGGCCCCAGATGTTTTCGCCGAGACGGCGGTCGATCTTGTACTTCGCGGATTCGCGCTTGCTCATCGCATTCCCTTTCAAAACAAACCACCCGGAACCTCATGGTCCGGATGAAGGAAACGCGCCCTCCTCTGGCCTCCGTTTTCGAGACCTGACAGGGTCTTCCACGCAATGCGATGGAAAGCCCACGGGACACGTCAGTCTAGACAAGACCAAGGAAACGATAAACCTGATTTCCCGGGGCTTGCCATGCAAAAGAAACCACCGGGCATTGCGGCCCGGTGTTGGTGGGCTCGTTAAACGGAGATTTAACCGGTGTCAAGCTCGCGGCTGGCGCCGGCTGCGGCACCCCTATAGCTTTTCTGGTGTTAAGTGCGGTGCCGGATGTGGCGGTGTCGTTGCCAACGGCATTAGGAAGGGACTGGAGCTAGAGGAGCCAAAAGTCGTATGAAAAAATTCTTCCTTTCGTTGGTAAGTGCAGCCGTCCTGGCAGGATCGATGTCGATTGCCGTCCCCGAGCCGGCGATGGCCAGGCATTGGCACGGTCACAGGCACCATCAGGTCTGCCGCATCGTGGTGAAGAAGAAGGTCGTCTGGCGGCACGGCCACAAGAAGGTCATCCGCTACAAGGTGAAGCGCTGCTGGTGGCGCTGGTAGTTTCGGCTTCGGCCTGAAGTGAAGGGCCCGCGGTCTGGGCCGCGGGCTTTTGTTTTTGACGGCACAGTATCCGGGCCTCAGTCCGCCGATTTCTTCTCGGGCAGCCCCTTGCGCTTGGTCTCGGCGAATTCCTCAAGCTGCTTTTCGTTCATCGATTCATACATTTCGCGTGCAGCGCCTATGAGTTCGCCTTTCTTGGTTTCGCCGCGTTTGGCCGAAAGCGCGGCGCCGGCGGCCTTTTGCTGGGCTTGTGATTTTGCAGGCATATCGGTTCCTCCTTTTGCTGCCAGAAGAAGAAACGTTGCGCTTCGGCGAGAGTTCCAGCTCTGGCGGCCAACTCCCGGTCCGCGCTCGTGTCTCCCCATGGCCGGCCCGCCTGCCGGCAAATCGGCATTCCCGTGTCCGGAACGCCAGTGTAGGACAGCGCCATGAAATCATTGACCGATCCCTCGCAAGCCCTCTCCACCGGCCTCGCGAAAATCCGAACCGAATTCCATGTGCCGGACGGGTTTCCGCCCAACGTGATGGCCCTGGCACAGAGGGCGGCCAGACGGGTGCCCAGCCAGCATGCCGACCGAACGGCGATGCCTTTCGTGACACTCGATCCGGCGACTTCCACCGATCTCGATCAGGCTTTTTCGATCGAGGCGAGCGGCAGCGACCTCCTGCTGCACTATGCCATTGCCGACGTAGCCTGGGTCGTCGAGGACGGAGACGCGGTGGATCTCGAAGCCTGGGCGCGGGGCGAGACCCTGTACTTGCCAGACGGCAAGGCCGGGCTCTATCCCCAGGTGCTTGCCGAGGGGGCCGCGAGCTTGCTGCCCAGCGGACCGCGTCCGGCAGTTGTCTTCACGATTCGGATCGCCGCGGACGGCGCGGTAAGACTGGATGGCGCGGAGCGGGCCATCGTCCAGAGCCGCGCCAAGCTCGCTTACGACAGCGTGCGAGCCTCCGACGTTCCGGCCGGCTTCGCCGAAATTGCGCGGCGCATGGCGGCAAACGAAGAGCGTCGTGGCGCTTCCCGCGTCGACCCGCCCGAGCAGGAAGTCGAGCAGCTTGCCGACGGCACATTCCAGCTTTCGTTCAGGCCGCTGCTGCGATCCGAGCAAAACAACGCCGCGCTTTCGCTCGCCGCCAACATGGCGATTGCCGACGCCATGCTGGCACACCGGACCGGACTGTTTCGGGTGATGGCGCCGCCGGATGCGTCCAAGGTGCAAAGACTGCGCAACGCGGCACTGGCTCTCGGCCTCCCCTGGCCGGCTTCGACTAGTTTAAGCGACTATCAGCGAACCCTCGATCCGGGCAACAAGCAACAGGCAGCGCTGATGCTGGAAATCCGCCGTGCCGGTTCCGGTGCGTCCTACCAACCCTATGAGGAAGGCGTTGTGCCGTGGCACGAGGCCATGGCTGCGACCTATGCCCACGCCACCGCGCCGCTGAGGCGGCTTGCAGACCGCTACGTCGTGCGCTGCGCGCTGGCAATCGCCAACGGCCAGCCGGTGCCCCGCGCCGTCACCGAGGCGTTTGCCAGACTGCCGAAAGTGATGGGGCGCGCGGATGCCCGCGCCTCGCAGATCAACCACGCGGCCATCGACCTTGCCGAGGCGGTGATGCTGAAGGGACGCCAGGGCGAAATGTTCAAGGCCGTCGTCACCGACGTCGCCGACCAGCGTATGCGCGTACAGCTCTCGAACATGCCTGTCGTTGCGAATGTGAAGGCATCCGGGTTTGGCCAAGGCGACAGCCTGACGCTAAGGCTTGTTTCGGCCGATCCGGATCAACGCCTTATTGTCTTCGAACCAGCCTAGCGCGCGCTCAACCCAAAGCCCTGCATCAGCCGGCTGATGGCGAAATCCGGCTTTCCCGAGGTAAAGACAGCGATGTCGGGCTCGCTTTGCGGCAACGGCCCGTCGACTGCCGGAAGCAGCGACAGAGCGCGGCGGGCAATCGCCTCGGCCGGGTCTATCCAGTCGACCGGCCAGGGTGCTGTCTTGCGCATGCGGTTGGCCAGGAACGGGTAGTGCGTGCAGGCGAGCACGACGATATCGGTGCGCAAATCGTCATGCTGGACGAAGCACGGTGTGATCTCGGCGCGCACGGCCTCTTCGTCGACAAAGCCCTCGCGCATGTAGGCCTCGGCCAGTCCGGCCAGATTGTTGCTGCCGACCAGGCGGACATGGCATTTCTGCGCCCATTTGCCGATCAGGTCGCGCGTGTACTGGCGCTTCACCGTGCCCGGCGTCGCCAGCACCGAGACCAGCCCGGAGCGGGTGCGCTCGGCTGCCGGCTTGATTGCCGGCACGGTGCCGACAAAGGGATGGCCGGGGAATGTTTCGCGCAGCGCGTCGATCACCAGCGTCGAGGCGGTGTTGCAGGCGATGACCGAAATCGCCGGCTGAAAACGGTCGAGCAGCTTGGCGAAGAGATCGAGTATGTGAGCCTGCAGCGTCGGCTCTTCCCAGGCGCCATAAGGAAAGGCCTTGTCATCGGCGACATAGACGAAGCGCCGGTCGGGCATCAGCACGCGGGCTTCGCGCAGCACCGTCAATCCGCCAACGCCGGAATCGAACATCAGGATCGGGCGGTGGCTTGATCGATCGCTCATTGATGTCGGACCATGGAAAGGGGCTGGAGATCAGAAGGGCTGGCCGGTGATGTGGCCGATGCCGTTCTATCTGCAACGATCATGGTCTTGAAGTGGCGAATTCACCCAAGTTTTGCGCAAAGCCGGTGAAGACCGCTTTCCGATTGCTCTACAGCCCACGCTTGCCGAAGCCCGCGGGCCTTGGCCGACCCAGCGGTTGGACGGATGGCACCGAGCGTGTGGCCGGTGCTGCGGCGCGCGCAGTGGATGGCGCAGCGCTGTTGGTCATCCGGCCGCTGACCGACGGAACAGCGCCCTCGAAATCGAAAACCGATGTCAGCTCATCGATATTGCTGCCGGCCACCGGCTTCGCCACCAGGATCGTGCACCAAAGGCCAAAGATCGACAGCGCAAGCAGGTTCAAACCACTGGGCGTGCTTTCCGGATTGTTGAAATCGATGACAAGCAGCGTGCCGGCCTGCAGGAAGGCGTAGATGGCGCAGAACACGATGTAGGACCACAGGATCCAGCCCTTCCCGTTGGCGTCGCGGCTGCGCCGCCAGGCGATGTTGCCGCGCATAACCACAGCCAGCAGCGAAACGACGAGGACCGCGCCGGCCATTCCTTGCCGCGACGGACCAGGCGCGGAGTTGATGAAGCCCTCAAAGCCCATCGTGCCGACAATGCACACCAGAGCAGCCATGGCCTCGAGGAAAGCTACCCCAAGGGAATAGAAGAAGAAGCGCATGCGGCCGATATTGGAGGTGAACATGAGCGACCCACCGTTTTCACAACAATAGATCAGCACCAGGTAATATTCGGTTACGCCGGACGTTCGAAGCTTACAGACCTTAACCTTCTTGGTCTGTCTTCCGGTTTCGCGCGGCGGCCGGAAGCCGTCTCGGATCGTCTCCGGGCGAGCCGTCGCCGCGCGGCATGGCCGGCGAAAACCGGTCCAGCGACGAAATGATGCCGCGCAGCACCTTCAGTTCCGCCTCGGCAAACCCGGCGCGCGTCAGGACAGCGCGCAGGTTGTCGACCATCTTCGGCTTCTTCGGCGCCGGGCGGAAATAGCCGCGCGCTTCGAGCGCGCCTTCGAGATAGGCAAACAGGCCGTGCAACTCTTGCTTGCTCGCCGGCTTCATTTCCGGGCTGGAGAAATTGGTCGTCGTCTCATCCTCCAGGCCCGACTTCATCCACTCATAGGACATCAACAGCACGGCCTGGGCGATGTTCAGCGACGAAAAGCCGGGATCGACCGGAAAGGTGACGATCTCGTCGGCGAGCCCGACTTCATCATTGTAGAGGCCGAACCGCTCGCGGCCGAACAGGATGCCGGTGCGCTGGCCAGCTATCTGACGAGCCCTCAGCGCCCTGCCCGCCTCGACCGGTCCGCGCACCGGCTTGAAGCCGTCGCGCTCACGCGCCGTGGTGGCGAAGACGAAATTGAGATCCGCCACCGCGGACGCCAAATCGCCAAACACGGTGACGGCATCAATGACATGGTCGGCGCGGCTGGCGGCAGCGCGCGCCTTCTCGCTTGGCCAGCCATCGCGCGGATTGACGAGCCTGAGTTCCGACAGGCCGAAATTGGCCATGGCGCGCGCGACCATGCCGATATTCTCGCCGAGTTGCGGGTCGACGAGGATGATCGCCGGGCCGGCGGCGGAGACGTTTTCAGGAGGTTGCGCGGCGGACATGATCTCAATGAACTGCTGTTTGCGGCATTTTCAGCGTTCCCTGCCACATCCACCCGCCAAAATGAAGCGTTTGCAAAAACACCAGGTCGCCGCGCGGACGGCCCATTCAGCGCCGATCGGCGTTTGCGCCGCCAAATAGGCTTTGATATACGGGCCGCATCCCCGGCCGAAAGCCATGCGGGCAAGGCCGTTTTGTTCCCCAAAAGCGAGGCATTCTTTCCATGGCGAAGATCAAGGTGGCGAACCCGGTCGTCGAACTCGACGGCGACGAGATGACCCGCATCATCTGGCAGTTCATCAAGGACAAGCTGATCCACCCTTATCTCGACCTCAAGCTCGAATATTACGACCTCGGCATCGAGCACCGCGACGCCACCAACGACCAGGTGACCATCGATTCGGCCAACGCCATCAAGAAATGGGGCGTCGGCGTCAAATGCGCGACGATCACCCCCGACGAGCAGCGCGTCGAGGAATTCAAGCTGAAGAAGATGTGGAAGTCGCCGAACGGCACCATCCGCAACATCCTCGGCGGCACTATCTTCCGCGAGCCGATCATCATGAAGAACGTGCCGCGGCTGGTGCCCGGCTGGACCAAGCCGATCATCGTCGGCCGCCATGCCTTCGGCGATCAGTACCGTGCCACCGATTTCCGCTTCCCCGGCAAGGGCAAGCTGACCATCAAGTTCGTCGGCGAGGACGGCAAGGTGATCGAGCATGACGTGTTCGACGCGCCCGGCGCCGGTGTGGCCATGGCGATGTACAATCTCGACGACTCGATCCGCGAGTTCGCCCGCGCCTCGCTGAATTACGGCCTGCTGCGCAACTATCCGGTCTATCTCTCGACCAAGAACACCATCCTGAAAGCCTATGACGGCCGCTTCAAGGACATTTTCCAGGAAGTCTACGAGGCCGAATTCGAAGCCGAGTTCAAGGCGAAGAAGCTTTGGTACGAGCATCGCCTGATCGACGACATGGTGGCGTCGAGCCTGAAATGGTCGGGCGGTTATGTCTGGGCCTGCAAGAACTATGATGGCGACGTGCAATCCGACACGGTGGCGCAAGGCTTTGGTTCGCTCGGCCTGATGACTTCGGTGTTGATGACGCCGGACGGCAAGACGGTGGAGGCGGAAGCCGCGCACGGCACCGTGACGCGCCACTACCGCCAGCACCAGAAGGGCGAGGAAACCTCGACCAATTCGATCGCCTCGATCTTCGCCTGGACGCGCGGGCTCGCCCACCGGGCCAAGCTCGACGACAATGCCGAACTAAAGCGTTTTGCCGAGACGCTGGAAAAGGTCTGCATCCAGACGGTCGAGAGCGGCTTCATGACCAAGGACCTGTCGCTGTTGATCGGCCCCGACCAGCCCTGGCTGTCGACCACCGGCTTCCTCGACAAGATCGACGAGAATCTGCAAAAGGCGATGGCATAAGCCGACAACGAAGGCTCCGAGAGGAGCCTTCGCTTTTTGGACGAGCAATGCGAGCAGGAGCGAGGCTGAGCGATGACCAAGCCGACCCTCTACGGCGCTGATTACAGCGTCTATGTCCGCATCGCGCGGCTGACGCTCGCGGAAAAAGGCGTCGACTATCAACTCGTGCCGCTCGACATCTTCGCTGCCGAAGGCATTCCGGCCTGGTATCTGGAGCATCACCCGTTCGGCCGCATCCCTGCCTTCGAGCACAACGGCTTTCGACTGTTCGAGACCAGCGCAATCGCCCGCTATGTCGATGAGGCGTTCGACGGCCCGGCGCTGCAGCCGAAAGACCCGCATGGCCGCGCGCGGATGAACCAGATCATCGGCATGCTCGACGCCTATGCCTACAGGTCGATGGTCTGGGACGTCGCTGTCGAGCGGCTGGAGAAGGAAGCGCCCGACGAGGCGCTGATCGCCAACGGACTGCGCCAGGCCGAAACGGTGCTCAGGGTGCTTACCGCCCTCAAAGCGCCGGGGCCGTGGCTGCTCGGCGATCAGCCGACGCTGGCCGACCTGCATGCGGCATCCATCATCGCCTATTTCCTCAAGGTCCCCGAGGGGCAAAAGCTGCTTGCCGCGTTCGCCGACATCCAGGCTTGGTGGGACGGAATCGCCTGCCGGAACGCCTTTGCCGTGACCGAAAAGGCCGATTGAGCGGCTGCAGAGGGCGACGGGCTAAAACCCGATCTCGGGTCTTCTGACCATCAGCCAGAGAATGGCAAGCACGGCGGCGAAGGCCGGAAAGCCGCAGGCAAACCATATGCGAAACAGGCGCTTTTCCTCGGCCGGCAACGGTGCGTTATCAGCGGCCGCCTGCCGCGCCAGATTGCGGATGCGGATCTGGATCCAGACCACCGGTAGCCAGAACAGGCCGGTCACGACATAAAGCAGCAGGGACAGCACGATCCAGCCTTCGGAAAGCGGCCAGCCCACGGCCTGCGCCAGCAGCACGCCGGTGATCGGCTGCACGATAACGGCGGTTGCGGTGAAAATCGTATCGGCGATGACGACGGTGTCCGCGACATGGGCAACGAGTTCGGCGCGGCCGGTGCGCTGCGCCATCAGCATGAAGAAGGCGATGCCGGCGCCGGTGCCGAACAACACCGTGGCGCCGATGATATGCGCCCAGCGCAGGAGGTCGACCCAGAGGTTCATCGCTCGTCCAAAATCGCCAAGGCCACCAGGGCAAGGCACAGTGCGGGAACAGCCTTCACGATTGCTCCCAAAGGATCGAGCCACAGATCGGGCGCAAGCGCGGTTGCTGCGCCAAGATAGACCAGCGTGATGGCAATCATCCCCATCAGTGCGAGGCGCGCCAAGGACCGCACGAGAACAGCGGCCCCGACAGCGATGTCGGCCACGCTCCCGGCAAGAACCATCCCGAGCGCGAGCGCCGGCGACAGGCCATGCGAGACCAGAATGTCGGCGGCCACATCCTGTTTGATAAAGCCGACAATTCCGGACACCAGCCAGAACAGTGACAGCACGCCGAACACGATCGGTTTCAGCAGCCAGAGGCGGGCGAACCACCGCTCCTGGACGTGAGCCGGCATGGCGGCCAACGTCGCTTCCAGCGGCTGCAACTTGTGATCCGATATCTCGTTCCAGGACCGGGCACTCCCGGTCACGCCGCGCGCCAGCGCGGCAAGGGCTGCGCTGCGCAGAGGCGAGCGCCAGCCAAGCCGGCCGAGACCATCGGCAACAACAGCCGCGATCCCACCGAGAAACGCCGGCATCGGCACCACGCGGGCCGGCGGCAGACCAAGCCATGCCCGGAAGGCTACCAAGACATGGGCGAGCGAGCGCGCCTCGGCTTCAACGAGATCGACGGAAAGACGCGGCGGCAGGGATCCGGCAACCGCGCGCGACACGGCCTCAGTGACGTCCGTGACGGCCACGGTCTGGATCGGCTGGCGCGCCATGACGGCAGGGACAAAGCTGGGAAAAGCCGCAAGGGCGCGCAAAAGTGCCGTCCCGCCATAGGCGGCGGGCGCGATCACCAGGCCCGGGCGCAGGATGGTCCACTCCAGCGTGGAATTTGCGACGGCTTTGTCGCCTTCACCCTTGGTGCTGAAGAAAACATCTGCCGAGGCGGGATCGGCACCGATGGCGGAGATCTGCACGATGCGGCTGACACCGGCCTGTTCGCAGGCGGTGACCAACGCGGTTACGGCGCCGCGGTGGATGGCGTCGAGGCGGTCGCGCGGGCCGTCCTGCAAGGCGCCTGCGGCATTCACCACCGCATCCATGCCGGCGACCATCGGCAGCCAGTCTTCAGCGGCAAGCAGCAGCGCCATGTCGGCCGCAATCCACTGCACAGCCGGCCAGCGCCGCTCGGCATCCCTGATGTCGCGGCCGAGGCCGACCACCTGATGCCCGTCGCCAACAAGGCGGGCGACGACGGCTTCGCCGATCAGTCCGTAGCCGCCGAGGACGAGCACCTTGTTGCCGGGGCTATCGGGCATAGGATGGCTTTCAGGCTGCCTCCAGCGCCGCCTTGACCGCGGCGATCGCATCATTGGCCTTCGAGGCATCCGGGCCGCCGGCCTGCGCCATGTCGGGCCGGCCGCCGCCGCCCTGCCCGCCCAAGGCGGCGGACGCAACGCGCACCAGATCGACGGCGCTGAAGCGGCCGACAAGGTCGTCGGTGACGGCGACGACGACGCTTGCCTTGTTGTCCTCACCGGCGCCGACGAAGACGACGACGCCCGAGCCGAGCGAGGTTTTTCCCGCATCGGCCAGCGGCTTCAAATCCTTAGGCGACACGCCGGAAACGGCCTTGCCGAGGAAGCCGACACCGGCGACGGTCTCGTTCTCTGAGGGCGCGCCGGCCGCGGCGCCGCCGCCCAGTGCCAGCTTCTTGCGCGCTTCGCTCAGCTCCTTCTCGAGCTTCTTGCGCTCTTCAAGCAGCGTCTCGACACGCGCCGGCACGTCGGCCGGCGAGATCTTCAATGTCGAGGCGACGGCCTTCAGACGCCTGTCCTGTTCGTCGAGATGTTTGCGCGCGGCTTCGCCGGTCAGCGCCTCGATGCGGCGCACGCCGGCGGCGACCGCGCTGTCGGAGACGACGCGGATCAGACCGATATCGCCGGTTGCCCGGACATGGGTGCCGCCGCAGAGCTCGACCGAATAGGGCCGGTTGGCCTTTGCGCCGTGCAGGCCGGTGCCCATCGACACGACACGCACCTCGTCACCATATTTCTCGCCGAACAGCGCCATGGCGCCTTCGGCAATGGCATCGTCGACCGACATCAGGCGGGTCGTCACCGGGCTGTTCTGGACGACGATTTCGTTGGCCATGCGCTCGACCTCTTCGAGGTCTTCCGCCGAGATCGGCTTGTTGTGCGAGATGTCAAAGCGCAGCCGCTCGGGCGCCACCAGCGAGCCCTTCTGCGCGACATGGGTGCCCAGCACCTCGCGCAGCGCCTCGTGGATCAGGTGCGTCGCGGAATGGTTGGCGCGCAGCCTGGTGCGGCGCGCATGATCAACCTTCAGCTCGACGGCGGCACCCGTTTTGACGGTGCCGCTTGCCACCTTGCCCAGATGCACGAACAGACCGTCGGCCTTCTTCTGCGTGTCGGAAACCTCGATCGAGAAACCTTCGCCGGAGATGACGCCGGTGTCGCCCATCTGGCCACCGGATTCGCCATAGAACGGCGTCTGGTTGACGACCACCGCCACGGCGTCGCCCTTGCCGGCGCTGTCGACGGTCTTGCCGTCCTTGACCAGCGCCTGGATGAGGCCTTCCGCAGCTTCAGTCTCGTAGCCGAGGAATTCGGTGGCCCCGGTCTGTTCGCGCACCGAAAACCACACCGTCTCGGTCGCGGCCTCGCCGGAGCCGGTCCAATGCTTGCGCGCCTCGGCCTTCTGCAGCTCCATCGCGTGGGTGAAGCCGGCAAGGTCGACCGAGATGCTGCGCTGGCGCAGCGCGTCCTGCGTCAAATCGAGCGGGAAGCCATAGGTGTCGTAAAGCTTGAATGCGGTCTCTCCGTCCAGCATGTCGCCGGCATGAAGCGTTTCAGTCGCTTCCGAGAGCAGGCCGAGGCCGCGCACCAGCGTCTTGCGGAACCTGGTTTCCTCGAGCTTCAGCGTCTCGGTGATCAGCTGTTCGCCGCGCAGCAGTTCGGGATAGGCCTGGCCCATCTCGCGCACCAGCGCCGGCACGAGCTTCCACATCAACGGCTCCTTGGCGCCGAGCAGCTGCGCATGGCGCATGGCACGGCGCATGATGCGGCGCAGCACGTAGCCACGGCCCTCGTTCGACGGCAGCACGCCATCGGCGACCAAGAAGGAGGAGGAGCGCAGATGGTCGGCAATGACGCGGAAGGACGCGACCGTCTCCTTGTCAGGCCCCTGCCCGAGCGCCGACGACGCTGCATCGATCAGGTGGCGGAACAGATCGGTCTCGAAAACGCTTTCCACCCCTTGCAGGATGGAGGCCATGCGTTCCAGGCCCATGCCGGTGTCGATCGATGGGCGCGGCAGGTCGATGCGCTCTTCCTTGGTGACTTGCTCATACTGCATGAACACCAGGTTCCAGAATTCGAGGAAGCGGTCGCCATCCTCTTCCGGGCTGCCGGGAGGGCCGCCCCAGATGTGCTCGCCACGGTCGATGAATATCTCCGAGCACGGACCGCACGGTCCGGTGTCGCCCATCGCCCAGAAATTGTCCGAGGTCGGGATACGGATGATGCGGTCGTCGGAGAAGCCGGCGATCTTCTTCCAGAAGCCAGCCGCCTCGTCATCGGTGTGATAGACGGTGACCAAGAGCTTGTCCTTGTTCAGCCCGAATTCTTTCGTGATCAGGTTCCAGGCAAGCTCGATGGCGCGCTCCTTGAAATAGTCGCCGAAGGAGAAGTTGCCGAGCATTTCGAAGAAAGTCAGGTGGCGCGCGGTGTAGCCGACATTGTCGAGGTCGTTGTGCTTGCCGCCGGCGCGCACGCTCTTCTGCGCGGTGGTGGCGCGCGAATAGGGCCGCTTCTCCAGGCCGGTGAAGACGTTCTTGAACTGCACCATGCCGGCATTGGTGAACATCAATGTCGGGTCGTTGCGCGGCACCAGCGGGCTCGAGGCCACGACCTCGTGGCCCTCCTTGCGGAAATAGTCGAGGAATGTCGACCGGATCTCGTTCACGCCACTCATCACTGCTGCCTTTTCGCGAAAACCGCCGGCACGGCCGGCGGAAACTGGTCTCTGCTTTTAGAAGATCGACTTGGCCTTTTAGCGGGCACGCCCCACCCTGTCCAGAAACACGGAATTGGGCCAATCGAGCAGCGCGTCGACCATCCAAAAACAAAAACCGCCGGCGCGAAGGCCGGCGGTTTGGAACGCGATACTAAAGAACTCAGTACTTAAGCACCGGATAATAGACTGGATTTATGGCCGAACTCTGACCATTGCCCTACATGGCGCCGGATTCTTCCTCGAAGCCGTCGT
Organism: Mesorhizobium sp. P2_B5; assembly: GCF_056404775.1. Classification (NCBI taxonomy): domain Bacteria; kingdom Pseudomonadati; phylum Pseudomonadota; class Alphaproteobacteria; order Hyphomicrobiales; family Phyllobacteriaceae; genus Mesorhizobium; species Mesorhizobium sp. P2_B5. The sequence goes on from NZ_JBFUDJ010000003.1 coordinate 448,220, forward strand.
CTTCGCCGCGCTCAGGGCCGCCATTTTCGAGGAATTTTTCGGCGATCAGCCCGGCATTCTGCCTAAGCGCCAGTTCGATCTCGCGCGCCGTGTCGGGATTGTCGCGCAGGAACAGCTTGGCGTTCTCGCGGCCTTGGCCGAGGCGCTGCGAATTGTAGGAGAACCAGGCGCCTGACTTCTCGACCACGCCGGCCTTGACGCCGAGGTCGACCAGCTCGCCGGTCTTCGACACGCCTTCGCCATACATGATGTCGAACTCGACCACCTTGAAGGGCGGCGCCAGCTTGTTCTTGACCACCTTGACGCGGGTCTGGTTGCCGACGACCTCGTCGCGGTCCTTGACCGAGCCGATGCGGCGGATGTCGAGGCGCACCGAAGCGTAGAATTTCAACGCGTTGCCACCGGTGGTGGTTTCGGGCGAGCCGAACATGACGCCGATCTTCATGCGGATCTGGTTGATGAAGATGACCATGGTGTTGGAGCGCGAGATCGAGGCGGTCAGCTTACGCAGCGCCTGGCTCATCAGACGCGCCTGCAGGCCGGGTAGCGAATCGCCCATTTCGCCCTCGATTTCGGCGCGCGGCGTGAGCGCCGCCACCGAATCGACGACCAGCACGTCGATGGCGCCGGAGCGGACCAGCGTGTCGCAGATTTCCAGCGCCTGCTCGCCGGTGTCGGGCTGCGAGATCAGGAGATTTTCCAGGTCGACGCCGAGCTTGCGGGCATAGACCGGGTCAAGCGCGTGCTCGGCATCGACGAAGGCGCAGATGCCGCCCTTCTTCTGGGCTTCGGCCACAGTGTGCAGCGCCAGCGTCGTCTTGCCCGAGCTTTCCGGCCCGTAGATCTCGACGATGCGGCCGCGCGGCAGGCCGCCGACGCCAAGCGCGATGTCGAGGCCAAGCGATCCGGTCGGCACGGTTTCGATCTCGACGACCTGCTCATTGGCGCCAAGCCGCATGATCGAGCCCTTGCCGAAGGCGCGCTCGATTTGCGACAGCGCCGCGTCCAGAGCCTTTGATTTGTCCACCGCTTTGTCCTCTACAAGCCGCAAAGAATTCTGAGCCATGATACATCACCCCTTGGTCGTCAATGAAGGCCGGACAATCCGTAATCCCTGCCCAGTTTGTACCTTTTTTGTTCTCGTTTGGCAAGAGGGGTCAAATATCTGAAAAACAATCTTTATCCAGATTTGTTCTTTTTTTGTCTCATCCGTTCGTTTCTAAATGTATTCCGCATTAGGCCAAGCGGTCCGGCTGCTTGGCGCCGTCCGAATCGCTCGCCTGCCTGCGAAGCTCCGTCGCACAGCCTAGAGCAGTTCGCTGTTTCATGGAAACAGCGAACTACTCTATCTCCTTTTGACGCAATTCCGGACGGAAAACCGTTTCACACTTTTCCTGGAATTGCTGGAGGCTTGTGCGGCAGGAATAACAAAGGTCATATCGCCGGCATGGTGAAATCAGCAAGAATCCTGGCGGTGGGCGGCGCCCATATCGACCGGCGCGGCCAGGTGTCCGGCGCTTACGTACCGGCGGCGTCCAATCCCGGCACGATGCGCGAGGATGTCGGCGGGGGCGTCTTCAACGCGCTGCGCAGCCTCGCGCGGCTTGGCGTTTCGGCCTCGCTGATGTCGATGCGCGGCGGCGATGCGGCGGGCGAGACGGTGTCGCGTGCCATCGCTGAGGCCGGCATTGCCGACCTGTCGGCGGTGTTCCTCGACCGCACCACGCCAAGCTACACGGCGCTGATCGACCGCGACGGCGAGCTGATCACCGGCTTTGCCGACATGGCGCTCTACGATCTGGCGTTTCCCAAACAGATCCGCCGCTCCAAGGTGCGCGAGGTGGTCGCCGAGGCCGATGCGGTGCTGTGCGACGCCAATCTGCCGTCAGCGGCGCTGGAGCGGCTGGTGGGGCTCGCCGCCGGCAAGCCGGTCTACGCCATCGCCATTTCGCCGGCCAAGGTGGTGCGGCTGACACCGGTGCTGAAGGAGCTCGCGCAGGTCTTCATGAACCGGCGCGAGGCCATGGTGCTGGCCGGCGTCGGCGCCAATGCGACCGAGCGCGAGACCGTCGACGGTTTGCGCTGCGGCGGCCTCAGGAGTGGCGTGGTGACCGCAGGCGATGGCCCGGTGCTGGGTTTCGACGAAGCCGGCGCCTTCTTGATCCTGCCGCCGGCGCCGAGGAAGGTTGCCGACGTCACCGGTGCCGGCGACGCGCTGGCCGGTGCTACCATCGCTGCCCTGCTGCGCGGCCTGGCCCTGCGCCAGGCCCTGCGCGAAGGCGTAGCCGCTGCAACGCTCGCCATCGAAAGCGCGGACGCGGTGCCGGCCTTCACCGCCGCGACTTTTGCCGAGGCGCTGGCTCTTGTGCCCGACGCGCAGGAAATGGCATGAGGACGGCCAATTGCCATTGCCGGAGCGCGCCGTCCAAGGGGACGGGCGGCGCGCCGGGCCGGAGACCGTCATGACCCCGCAAAGCGCCCGCCCCTTCATCGACATCCACCCGCCAGTTGCCGAGGCAATCGCCGCCGGCCGGCCGGTGGTGGCGCTGGAAAGCACCATCATCACCCATGGCATGCCCTACCCCGACAATGGCGCCATGGCCGCCAATGTCGAGAAGATCATTCTGGATAATGGCGCGGTGCCGGCGACGATCGCCGTGGTCGCCGGCCGCATCAAGATCGGGCTGTCGGACGGCGAGCGCGAGTCGCTGGCCATGACCGGCGACGCCATGAAGCTGTCGCGCGCCGATCTCGGCTTTGCGGTTGCTGAGGGACGCACCGGCGGCACCACCGTCGCCGCCACCATGATCGCGGCCAATATGGTCGGCATCAAAGTGTTCGCCACCGGCGGCATTGGCGGCGTCCACAAGGGCGCGGAAAAGAGCTTCGACATCTCGGCCGACCTCGACGAACTGGCGCGCACGCCGGTCATCGTCGTCTCGGCCGGCGCCAAGGCCATCCTCGACATCGAAAAGACGCTGGAGGTGCTGGAGACGCGCGGCGTGCCGGTGATCGGCCATGGCTGCGAAACCATGCCCGCCTTCTGGTCGCGCCAGTCGCGCTTCCGCGCGCCGCTGACCCTGCACAGGCCGGAAGAGATTGCGCATTTCTACAAGACCCGGGCTGCGCTGGGGCTCGGCGGCGGCATGCTGATCGCCAACCCGGTGCCGCAGGATGACGAAATCCCGGCCGACGAGATGGCCGGCTACATCGAGGCCGCACAGAAGGCGGCGGAAGTGCAGAATGTGACGGGAAAGGCGGTGACGCCGTTCCTGTTGGGAAAAATCCTGGAACTGACCGGCGGCCGGAGCTTGAAGACCAACATTGCGCTGGTGGAAAACAATGCGCGGCTGGCGGCGCGGATCGCGAAGGCGCTGTAGTGCCGCCAACGCCGGCRGGACAGCACCCCCCTCTGTCCTGCCGGACATCTCCCCCGCAAGGAGGGAGATTGGCAGCTTAGGCGCTGGCTCCCACTTTCAACGTTGGTGATTGGCGAAGGCCGACATGACATCTGATCTCCCCCCTTGCGGGGGAGATGTCCGGCAGGACAGAGGGGGGTAGGAAGAAACTCGGCGGTAACAGCTTCACTTCCCTGCTCGCCGCCCTGCCTCATAGGCCCGGCGCGCCCAGACAATCATCTCGTCGGGATCGTCAAAGGCGCTGTCGGGGATGCTCCAGTAAGGCATGGCAACCAGTTTGCCGTGGCGCGAGCCGGTGTAGGTCCACTGCTTGCAGCCGGCAGCTTCGAAGTCGGGCGCGCTTTCTTCGTCGGCCTTGAGCAGCAATTCGCCGCGCAGCACGATGGCAACGATGACGCCATCGAAATAGATGCCCTTGCCGCCAAACAGCCGGCGGATGCTGACCGGGCCGAGCCCTTCGAACAGTTCGGCAATGCGTTCATTGTCCATGCCGCAATCATGTCATCGGTCTTGTCATGGCCGCAACCAAAACCATCTGACACGTTGAAAGCCAATTCGTCGGAGTTTTGCCATGCCGCTTCTGCTCAAGGGATCCTGCCGCTGCGATGCCGTCCATTTCGAGGTGGAAAGCCACACGCCGGTGCCGTTCATGCTGTGCTACTGCTCGATCTGCCGCAAGCAGCAGGGCGGCGGCGGCTTCGCCATCAATCTCGGCGCCGACTACAAGACACTCAAGATCAAGGGCAAGCGCAGCCTCGGTGTCTTTCGTGCCGAGATCGAGGATGACGAGCATCCGCAATGCGAGATCTCGTCGGGCGAGCGCAATTTCTGCAGGAAATGCGGCTCGGCCCTGTGGCTCTACGATCCGACCTGGCCGGATCTGGTGCATCCCTTCGCCTCGGCAATCGACAGCGAACTGCCGAAGCCGCCGGAAAAGGTGCATCTGATGCTGAAATACAAGGCGAACTGGGTCGAGCCGGAGATCGGCAAAAAGGATAAGACATTCGACGTCTACCCGGAGGAATCGATCGCCGACTGGCACAAGCGGACGAAGATGTGGGTGAAGTAGGATTTCTTCTCCCCGTTCTACGGGGAGGTAAGGAGTGGTCCGCGCAGCGGACGAAAAGCCAATTGCTTGGCTTTTCGAATGACGAACGCCGGCAGCGGGGCGGCGCTAACTCTGGAGAGGCTGGCGCTGCCCCTCATTCGTCACTTCGTGACACCTTCTCCCCGTGAACGGGGCGAAGGAAGAAAGACGTTTCAGGCCGATGCGCGTGCTTCGGCCAGCGCCTTCAGATCGGCCGGCTTCAATTCGACCGATTCGCCGCAGCCGCAGGCCGAGCTCTGGTTCGGGTTGTGGAAGGTGAAACCGGTGCGCAGCGTCGTCTGCTCGAAATCCATCTCGGTGCCGAACAGGAACAGCGCAGCTTCGGGCGCCACATAGACGTGAGCGCCGTCGCGCTCGATGTGGTCGTCCTTGGTGTTGGGCTCGGTCACCAGGTCGACGGTGTATTCCATGCCGGCGCAGCCGCCCTTCTTGATGCCGAGGCGAATGCCATGCGCGTTATCCCGCGTGGCAACGATCTCGCGCACCCGGTCGGCGGCCTTTTCGGTCATCGTGATGACGGCGAAGCGTCCCATTCTTTTTCCTCTTCCATTCCATGCAGGTTCAAGGCCTGCCGAATGATTCCTCACCTAAAATGGTGAAGTTTTACCACTGGTGCAAGTGCGCCAAACCCTGTCAGCCTAGTACCAGCCCACTGCCACCTGCGCCTCTTCCGACATACGGTCGGGGGACCAAGGTGGGTCGAAGGTCATGTTGACCTCGACGCCGGAGACGCCTTCGACGGCGCCGACGGCGTTTTCCACCCAGCCCGGCATTTCGCCAGCCACCGGGCAGCCGGGCGCGGTCAGCGTCATGTCGATCTTGACGGCGCGGTTGTCCTCGATGTCGATCTTGTAGATGAGGCCGAGTTCGTAGATGTCGGCCGGAATTTCCGGGTCGTAGACCGTCTTCAGCGCCGAGACGATGTCGTCGGTCAGCCGCGCCAGTTCCTCGGCGGGAATGGCCGAGGCGGAAACCAGCGGATTGATCGCTGCTTCCGACGCGGTCTCGGTGGTGTGGCTCACATCATCCATGGTCGTCATCCAAAGAACTTGCGCGCTTTCTCAAGCGCTTCGGCCAAAGCGTCGACTTCGGCCCTGGTATTATACATGCCGAACGATGCCCTGCATGTGGAGGTTACGCCAAAGCGTTTCAACAGCGGCTGGGCGCAATGGGTGCCGGCGCGGACCGCAACGCCTTGCCTGTCTATCACCATCGACACGTCATGGGCATGAATGCCCTGCAATTCGAACGAGATGATGGCGCCCTTGTCGGGCGCGTCGCCGAAGATGCGCAGCGAATTGATGGCGCGCAGCCGCTCATGCGCATAGGTCTTGAGATCGGCCTCGTGGGCGGCAATGCGCTCGCGGCCGATTTTTTCCATGTACTCCAGTGCTGCACCGAGGCCAATCGCCTGCACGATCGGCGGCGTGCCGGCCTCGAAACGGTGTGGCGGCTCGTTGTAGGTGACGATGTCTTCCGTCACCTCCTCGATCATCTCGCCGCCGCCCATGAAGGGGCGCATGCCCTGCAGAATGTCCTTTTTGCCGTAGAGCACTCCGATGCCGGAGGGCCCGTAGACCTTGTGGCCGGTGAAGACGAAGAAGTCGCAGTCGAGATCCTGGACGTCGATCGGCATATGCACCGCGCTCTGGCTGCCGTCGACCAGCACCGGAATGCCGCGGGCATGCGCGATGCGCACGATCTCCTTGATCGGCGTCACCGTGCCCAGCGCATTCGACATCTGGGTGATGGCGACGAGCTTGGTGCGGTCGGTGAGCCGCTTTTCGAATTCCTCGATGTGGAAGACGCCGAGATCGTCGACCGGGACCCAAACCAGCTTGGCGCCCTGGCGTTCGCGGATGAAATGCCACGGCACGATGTTGGAGTGATGCTCCATGATCGACAGCACGATCTCGTCGCCCGCACCGATATTGGGCATGCCATAGCCATAGGCGACGGTGTTGATGGCGGCGGTCGTGTTCGAGGTGAAGACGATGTTGTCGGTGCTCGGCGCATTGAGGAAACGGCGCACCGTTTCTCGCGCCTTTTCATAGGCGTCGGTCGCAGCGTTGGAAAGGAAATGCAGGCCACGGTGGACGTTGGCGTATTCCTGGGAATAGGCGTGCTGGATCGTGTCGAGCACCACCTGCGGCTTCTGCGCCGAGGCGCCATTGTCGAGATAGACCAGCGGTTTGCCATAGACTTCGCGCGACAGGATCGGGAAGTCGCGGCGGATCGCCTTGACGTCGTAGGGGGTGGTTTCGATTTTCTGGTCCATTACAAGCTCTCTTGAGGCACCGCCTCACTTCGTCACGCACCCCTCATCCGTCTCGGCGCTGCGCGCCGATCCACCTTCTCCCACAAGGGGAGAAGGTCATGCGCTACCCATGCGCCACGAACCAGTCGTCCAGCCTTGTTTCCAAGGCTTCGACGATCGCCTCGTCGTCCAGTTCCTCGATCACTTCGGCCACAAACGCTTTCACCAGAAGGCCGCGGGCGCTCTTCTCGTCGATGCCGCGTGCCATCAGATAGAACAAATGGTTGTGGTCGATCTCGGTGACGGTCGCGCCATGGCCGCAGACGACGTCGTCGGCGAAGATTTCCAGCTCCGGCTTGGTCGAGAACTCGCCGTCGTCCGACAGGAGCAGCGTGTTGCAGGCCATCTTGGCGTTGGTCTTCTGCGCGTATTGATGGACGTTGATGCGGCCCTGGAAGACGCCGCGCGCCTTTCCGGTCACGACATTGCGGATCACTTCCGTCGAGGTCGTGTGCGGCACGGCATGGTCGAGCACCATGGTGACGTCGGTATGGGTGTCGCCGGCCAAAAGGTTGATGCCGCGCAATTTGAAGTCGGCGCCTTCGCCGGTCGTCCTGACCACGATCTCCTGGCGCACAAGCTTGCCGCCGGCATTCATGAAGAACACGGTCAGCTTCGAATTCTTGCCGAGATGTGCCTTGAACTGGGCGAGATGGGTGGCCGTTTCCGGCTGTTCCTGGACGATCAGCCAGGTCACCTCGGCACCCTCGCCCAGCACCAGCTGGCTGACCGAGCTGCCCAATGCCGCGCCCTCGCCGGCCTGACGCTCGACGATAGCAGCCTTGGCGCCGGCGCCGACACGCACGGGAAAGCGCACATGCACCTGGCCGCCGGCCTGCAGGTTCTGCAATTCGATCGGCTTTTCCAGCGCTACGCCATCGGCGATGTCGACGAAATAACCGTCGGCGACAAAGGCCGTGTTCAGCGCGCCGATGGCGTCATCGCTGCCATAGGGATCGAGGCCCGGCGCAATCGAGCCGTCGGTCAGCTTTTCCAACAGGCGCTGGACGGTCACGCCTTCGATCGCGGGGAATTTCGCGCCGGAGACGCCGTTCAGCACGGCCAGGATGGCGGAGCCTTCGACGATGGGCGGCAACGCTTTGGTGGCGGCCGTAGAATCGAATGCTGGCACCGATGTCAGCAGGCGGCGCAGATCCGTATAGTGCCAGGATTCGATGCGCCGGGTCGGCAGGCCGTGCTTGATCGCCTCGATGGCGTCGTCGCGCTTCAGCGTCACCGCGCCGTCGCCCGGCAGCAGAGACAGCCGCTCGCCGAAAGCGTCGATCAGCGCCGTCTCGGCCTGGGTGCGCTGGGGTGTCGAGTGCATGTTCATCAGTCTAGCCTCTGGCATCTCACGCGGCTTCGCCGATCACGCCGGCATAGCCATTGGCTTCGAGATCGAGCGCCAGCGACTTGTCGCCGGACTTGATCACCTGGCCCTTGTAGAGGACATGCACGCTATCCGGCACGATGTGCTCGAGCAGGCGCTGGTAGTGGGTGATGACGACGATGGCGCGGTCCGGCGAACGCAGCGCGTTGACGCCGTCGGAGACGATCTTCAGTGCATCAATGTCGAGGCCGGAATCGGTCTCGTCGAGCACGCAGAGTCTCGGCTCCAGGAGCTTCATCTGCAGGATTTCGGCGCGCTTCTTCTCGCCGCCGGAGAAGCCGACATTGAGCGGCCGCTTCAGCATCGCCATGTCCATGTTGAGCGAGGCGGCCGCTTCCTTCACCCGCTTCAGAAATTCCGGGATTTTCAGCGGTTCCTCGCCGCGCGCCTTGCGCTGCTCATTCATCGCCACTTTGAGGAATTCCATGGTCGCGACGCCCGGTATCTCCATAGGATACTGGAAGGCGAGGAATATGCCGGCAGTGGCACGCTCGGCCGGGTCCATTTCGAGGATCGACTGGCCGTTGTAGAGAATGTCGCCTTCGGTGACCTCATAGTCCTCGCGGCCGGCGAGGATGTAGGACAGCGTCGACTTACCCGAGCCGTTCGGGCCCATAATGGCGGCGACCTCGCCGGCTTTCACCGTCAGGTTCAAGCCGCGGATGATCTCGGTGCCGTCATCGACGATGCGGGCGTGCAGGTTCTTGATCTCAAGCATTCTTTTCTTTCCTGAATATCTCTCCGGTCAGCCGACCGAGCCCTCAAGGCTGATGCCGATCAGCTTCTGCGCCTCGACCGCGAACTCCATCGGCAGCTGCTGAATGACATCCTTGACGAAGCCGTTGACGATCAGCGCGATCGCTTCCTCTTCAGGAATGCCGCGCTGCATGACGTAGAACTTCTGGTCTTCGGAAATCTTCGACGTCGTCGCCTCATGCTCGAACTGCGCAGTCGAGTTCTTGGCTTCCATGTAAGGCACGGTGTGCGCGCCGCACTGGTCGCCGATCAGGAGCGAGTCGCAATTGGTGAAGTTGCGGGCGTTGGTCGCCTTGCGGTGCGCCGAGACCTGGCCGCGATAGGTGTTTTGTGAGAAGCCGGCGGCGATGCCCTTGGAGATGATGCGGCTCGACGTGTTCTTGCCGAGATGGATCATCTTGGTGCCGCTATCGACCTGCTGATAGCCGTTCGACACCGCGATCGAATAGAACTCGCCGGAGGAATCGTCGCCGCGCAGGATGCAGCTTGGATATTTCCAGGTGATGGCCGAGCCGGTCTCGACCTGCGTCCACGAGATCTTCGATCGGTCGCCGCGGCAGTCGCCGCGCTTGGTGACGAAATTGTAGATGCCGCCCTTGCCCTCGGCGTCGCCGGGGTACCAGTTCTGCACCGTCGAGTACTTGATCTCGGCATCGTCGAGCGCGACCAGTTCGACCACCGCGGCATGCAGCTGGTTCTCGTCGCGCTGCGGCGCCGTGCAGCCTTCGAGATAGGAGACGTAAGCCCCCTCCTCGGCGATGATCAGCGTGCGCTCGAACTGGCCGGTGTTCTTCTCGTTCATGCGGAAATAGGTCGACAGCTCCATCGGGCAGCGCACGCCCTTGGGCACGAAGACGAACGAGCCGTCGGTGAACACGGCAGAATTCAGCGTGGCGTAGAAATTGTCGGAGGTCGGCACGACCGAGCCCAGATATTTCTGCACCAGTTCCGGATGCTCGCGAATGGCTTCAGAGATCGAGCAGAAGATGACGCCGGCCTGCGCCAGCTCCTTCTTGAAGGTGGTGACGACGGAGACGGAATCGAACACCGCGTCGACGGCGACACGGCCGGATTTGTAGACATTGTCGCTGGGCTCCTCGAGCTCGGACGCGTCGGTCTTCTGCACGCCGGCGAGGATTTCCTGTTCCCTGAGCGGAATGCCGAGCTTTTCGTAGACCTTCAGCAATTCGGGATCGACGTCGCTGAGCGAAGTCGGGCCGGGCGTGCTCTTGGGCGCCGCGTAGTAATAGAGGTCCTGGAAGTCGATCTTCGGATAGTGGACGCGCGCCCAGGTCGGCTCTTCCAGCGTCAACCAGCGCCGATAGGCTCCCAGACGCCATTCGAGCATCCAGGACGGTTCATCCTTCTTGGCCGAGATGAAGCGAATAATGTCTTCGCTCAGGCCCTTGGGGGCCTTGTCCATCGCGATCTCTGTCTGGAATCCGTATTTGTACTGGTCGACGTCGATCTTTCGGACCCGATCGATCGTGTCCTGCACAGCAGGCATAAGCGTTCTCCATCCACGCCGGGGTCAAGGCCCGACAGTTTTCAAACTATGGCATCGCCAACGGCTGCCCCTGGAGGCACCGGAAGCGGCGTAAGTTCCATATAGTGCGTTTCGACCCGGAATTCACCCGGCCACTTCTCAACGCACGGCTCTACCAGGCCGCGAGGCCTGAATTTCTTTTCGCCGCCTCAGGCGGCTTGTTCCCTGCCCGCCCGGCGCTGGGCTATTCCCGCCAGCGCAGTACGGAACAGTTCGATATCGCCGGCACTCGTTGCGTGGCCGATGGACACGCGCAAAGCACCGAGGCTGTCACCGTAACCCATGGCCTTCAGCACATGGCTTGGCCCGACCTTGCCCGACGAACAGGCAGATCCTGCCGACAGCGCCACGCCGGCCAGATCGAAAGCGATCTGCGCCGTCTCAGCCTTGGTGCCGGGAATAGCGAAGAATGTCGTGTTGGCAAGCCTTGGCGCGCCGGTTCCGAAGATTTCCGCGTCCGGCACCAGTGTTTTAATGATCGTTTCGACCTCGTCGCGGCGTTGCGCGAGTGCATCGACGCCGTTCAGACCAGCCAGAGCCTGCCGCGCTGCGGCGCCGAAGCCGGCGATGGCCGCCAGGTTTTCGGTGCCGCCGCGATGGCCCTTTTCCTGGCCACCGCCATTGATCAGCGGCTTCGGCATCATCAGATCGGCTGCGGCAACAATCGCGCCGACGCCTTTGGGACCACCAATCTTGTGCGAAGACAGAATCAGATAGTCGGCGTAAGCCGCTGACATATCGATGGAAACGCGGCCTGCCGCCTGCACGGCGTCGACCACCAGAATGCCGCCAGCTGCCTTGACGATTGCGGCGATGGCCTCGACCGGCTGGATGACGCCGGTCTCGTTGTTGGCGGCATGGATTGCCACCAGCGGCAGGCCTTCAGCCTTGTCATGCGTGGCCAGAGCGGCTGTCAGTTGAGGGAGATTGGCGATGCCGTTAGCATCGACGCCGATCCGCGTCACCTGCGCGGCCGGAAAACGGCCGCCATTGAGCAGGCAAGGATGATCGGCTTCGCAGACATAGAGCCGGCTCATGCGCACAGTGCCGCGGCCCATCTGCCAATCCGGCGTCAAAAGCGTCGAGGCAGCCTCGGTCGCGCCTGAGGTGAACACGACATGTTCGGGTTTCGCATTGACCAGCACCGCCACGTCGCGCCTGGCGTTCTCGATCAGCCGGCGCGCCGCGCGGCCCTCGGCATGCACCGACGACGGATTGGCGACGAGGTCGAGCGCCGCAATCATCGCCTCACGCGCCTCGGTGATGAGCGGCGCGCTGGCATTGTAGTCGAGATAGGCGCGTGCTGCGGCCATTTTCGCTCAATCGATCCCGTCAAAACCCATTCCGCAGGGATAGCGCGTTATTTCCTTGAAATTGCAAGGCAAGACGTCCTATTTACGCGGCTTGCGGCGGGGATGGCCGAGCCGTCACGGCTGGCTATCCAGTTTTGAACAATTCTAAACTAGCTTCTAAGAAGACGCTCGCCCTGCGTCAAGGCCAGAGGAAAGAGTTGTTCCGGGCGCCGCGCATTCTTATGCCACGTGGAGTATTTTATGCCTGAGGTCATTTTCACCGGTCCGGCCGGCCGCCTGGAGGGCCGCTACCAGCCTTCCAAGGAAAAGAGCGCGCCGATCGCCATCGTGTTGCATCCGCACCCGCAGTTCGGCGGCACGATGAACAACAAGATCGTCTACGACCTCTTCTACATGTTCCAGAAGCGCGATTTCACCACGCTTCGCTTCAATTTCCGCGGCATCGGCCGCAGCCAGGGCGAATTCGACCACGGCACCGGCGAATTGTCGGATGCGGCCGCAGCGCTCGACTGGGTGCAGTCGCTGCATCCGGATTCCAAGAGCTGCTGGGTCGCCGGCTATTCCTTCGGCTCGTGGATCGGCATGCAGCTTCTGATGCGCCGTCCCGAGATCGAGGGTTTCATTTCGATCGCGCCGCAGCCCAACACTTATGATTTCTCGTTCCTGGCGCCCTGCCCGTCATCGGGCCTGATCATCCATGGCGATGCCGACAAGGTGGCGCCGCCCAAGGATGTGCAGGGCCTGGTCGACAAGCTGCACACGCAAAAGGGCATCACCATCACGCAGAAGACCTTGCCCGGCGCCAACCATTTCTTCGCCAACGATTCCGAGCTGCTGCTCGAGGAATGCGCCGACTATCTCGACCGGCGCCTGGCCGGCGAATTGACGGATCCACGGCCGAAGCGGCTGCGCTAAGGTTCCCGGATCCGGCATCGTTCACCTTCGTGCCCGTGACGGGCACGAATGCCGTTTTACGCTGATCCATATGATCTGGCACGCCTGACATGTAGCATGGCCTGCCTGAACGGTGCAGAATGCCAGGTTCTGGAAACCGATGAGGGCGTGACCGATCATGTACCAACCTCCTCATTTCATAGAGACGCGGCAGGACGTCCTGCACGGGCTCATCCGTTCGCACCCGCTTGGCCTGCTGATTTCAAATGGACAGGACGGCCCCGTCGCCAACGCCATCCCGTTCCTGCTTGATATCGAGGCCGGGCCGAACTGCAAGCTGCGCGCGCACCTTGCCAAGGCCAACCCGCAATGGCGCCTGCTGGCCGACAATCCGGCATCGCCCGTGCTGGTGGTGTTCCAGGGCGCCGACGCCTATGTGACGCCGTCCTGGTATGAGACCAAGCGCGAGACCGGCAAGGTCGTGCCGACCTGGAACTATGCCATCGTCCAGGTGCGCGGGATGGTCACAGTGATCGACGATGCGCAGTGGATCGCGCAGCAGATTTCCGATCTGACGCTGTCGCAGGAAGGCGCGCGTGAGGCGCCCTGGGCGGTCACCGATGCGCCGCCAAGCTACATCCAGTCGCAGATCAAGGGCATTATCGGGCTGGAGATCGAAATCGCCGAGATCAGCGGCAAGTGGAAGGTCAGCCAGAACCGCCCTGTCGCCGATCGCGTCGGTGTCGCCGAAGGGCTGGAGAAGGAAGCCGCCGGCGCGCCCGACATGGCCCGGCTGGTGCGGAGCTGGGGCGGCATCGACAGCCAATAGCCGCAGCGGCTATATATCGCTGGATGCAAGGGCGCAGGCAATTCAGGGGTTTGCCCCGGTTGCCCCAATGCCGAGATTGGTTTGCCGCGATGCACCGTTGCGGTCTGGTTTGCGAGCCCGCCGGAACAGCCGAAACGTCGTTTTAGGAACCGGCAATCCGTTTGTCGTGTGGCGGAAGATAAACCCCAGCCGTGTAAAGACCAGCGCGGTAGCGATGGCAACGGCACAACCGAGACCGAAGCCGGCGACGGTGTCGCTCGGATAGTGTGCGCCGACAAAAATCCGGGTCGACGCGATGGCCAGGGTCACGGCCAGCAGCATCCATTTGCGCTGTGGTAACATTAGCAACGCCAGTCCGAAAATGACGCCCATCGTCGTGGCATGGCCCGACGGGAAACTGGCAAAGCTCGCCTCCATGGCAAAAGGATGCAGCGACAGATCGCCGAGCTTGCTGAAATTCATCGGCCTGGCTCTTCCGACGCCATATTTCAGCACATTGACGACCAGAGCGGACGCCGCGATCGAACCCACCACTATGAATGCAAAAGAGGTCCAGTTGTAGAGGGTCATCCGCGCGCGCCTGGAAAGACTGCGCCAATCCGTCAGATTCGCGGCAAGCAGCACCAGTGCCGACGGGATGAGATACCAGCCGCCCAGACCGAAGACGGTGAAAAATTCTGTGAAGCGTTTGAAGCCGGGCGGCCACTGCCTCACCATCGCCCCTGCTGCGTCGTCAAAACGGATCGAGACCGCGATCGTCAGCAAAAGCCAGGCCACAGCCCAGACCGACCACAGGATTTTCGGGTAGCGGGCCGGGCGCGTTGCCAGGCGCCGCCGCACGATGCGCATCGTGTCGAGGAGATTGTCGCGCGACCGACGAAACACCACAGATGGCGTCACGGGGGTTTTCACTTGGCCACCCGGTAGAGGCCAAGCGACAGCCTGTCGCCCGAGGAATAATTGAGGCCGTCGATCTCGGTGAGGCGGTTGGCCGTCTTGCCTTGCGCGGCCAGCATGTCGTTCAGCTTCTTCTCGTCGTCGACAGGCGCCAGCCCGAGCGCGCAGGCCGGATCGCCGAGCAGGTGTCCGGCGACGCCGTCGACATCGGTCAGGATCGTCTTGGTCCCGACCAGGAAGACAAGGCTCGGTTCGTGATACGGCGCCGAGGCAAGCACGGTGGTGTCGCAGGGACGGTTCGCGTCGACCGCGGCCTTGATCGCCGGGCTCAGCCAGATCGGCTTCAGCGACGGGGCAATCATCCCGAACAGCAAGCCAAGAGTGATGCCGGCGCCGGCCGCGATCGCACCGATGCGGGGGAGCGGCACCTGCAAACGGCGGGGGAAGGCGAGATAGCCGGTGACGAGCGCGGCAAGTGCGGTCGGAATGCTCCACCACGAGAATGCCTTGGCGAGATAGATCGGCGCGCCAACCGAGACAACGGCCAGGCCGATGCTGACCAGGCCAAGACCGAAGGCGGTCGACCACCAAAGCCATGACTGCCAGCGCTTGAGCGGCGCATTGGCGTCCTCCGGCTGCAGGGTCAGAAGCCAGCCGACCAGCAGCGCCATGCCTGGATAGGCCGGCAGCACATAATGCGGCAGCTTGGTCGGGATCAGCTCGAACACCAGCCAGAACGGGATGTACCAGGCAAGACAAAAGCGCAGGCGCGGATCGTCGCGCAGGCGGTTGAGCGCCTGCAGTCCGGCGCCGACGGCGATCAGCCCGAACGGCCACATGAACAGCGAATAGGTCAGCACATAGAAGCCGGGCGGAATGCCGTGCGATTCCTCGCCTGAGGCGACCTTGCCCAGCATGTCCTTGCCGACCGCTTGCTGCAGGAAGGCGCCATGGCTCTTCCAGGTGATCAGCGCGAGCCAGGGCAGTGCGATTAACAGCACGATCAAAAGGCCGCGGCCGACTTTCAGGTTTTTCAACCAGCGCCCATCGCGCTCGAACGCAAACAGCGTGGCAATTGTCAGCGCCGACAACAGAGGCGCGATCGGTCCCTTGATAAGGATCGCAATGCCCTGCGCCACCCAGAATATCCACCAGAGATGGCCGGCCACCGGGTCGTTGCGGGGCGAGGCGGTGTAGATCCGCGCCAGGGCGCCTTGCGCCGCAACGCAGCAGGCCAGAAGCATGGCGTCGGTCTTGGCGTCGCGGCCTTCGAAGGCGGTGGCGAAGATCGCTGCCATGATCAGCCCGGCCGCGAGGCCGGCATTGGCGCCGAAAAGACTGGCGCCTGTCCAGGCGATCGCCACGACGGCAATGGCGATGCCCAGCGCCGAGACCAGGCGATAGACCCAGATCGGCGCGGCAGCCCCCTCGCCGCTCAGCGTAACCGCCGCCGATTGCAGCCAGTAGATGCCGACCGGCTTCTGATAGCGCGACATGTCCTGGAAGCGGATGTCGACATAATCGCCGGTTTCGACCATCTGCTTGGTGGCCTGGACGAAACGCGATTCATCGCGGTCGATCGGCGGCAGCGAAGCCAGCCCACTAGCCGTCAGCAGCAGGCTGAACAGGAAAAGCAGGACGTAGTTCCTGTTCATTGCAACCACCGGATCCTGCCTTGACCAGACTTTCTTCAGTCGACCTTTGTCATCGCCGCCGCCTTGCGCTCATTGGCGATGAGCCAGAGATTTCTGACATAGATGAACATGCCCATCGCCTGGCCGGCGATGAACACCGGGTCCTGGCGCACGATGGCATAGATCAGCAACAGGCCGCCGCCGAACAGCGAAAAGAACCAGAAAGCGACCGGCACGACGCTGCGCTTGGCCTTTTCCGAAGCGAGCCACTGCACGACGAAACGCATGGTGAAGAAGAACTGGGCGACGAAGCCGAGCAGGATCCAGGCGTCGAACTGCTTGATGAAAACCT
Source organism: Mesorhizobium sp. P2_B5 (assembly GCF_056404775.1). Lineage (NCBI taxonomy): Bacteria > Pseudomonadati > Pseudomonadota > Alphaproteobacteria > Hyphomicrobiales > Phyllobacteriaceae > Mesorhizobium > Mesorhizobium sp. P2_B5. Next base: position 464,675 of record NZ_JBFUDJ010000003.1, read on the forward strand.
GATGCAGCCAGGTCGCCAGTTCCTGAAACACGTTAGCCATGCGTGATTTCCTCTACCTTTGGCATCCTGCGGCGCCGGCGCCGAAGCCACCAGACGCCGGCGAGATCGAGCACGCCCTGCAGACCGCGGTCGAAGATGCCGTAATTCGAGTTGCCGTGGCGCCGCGAGCGGTCGACGACGTCGCAGTGCACGACGCGGTAGCCTTCCTGGATGACCAGCGCCGGAACAAAACGATGCGTGCCGTCGAAGAACGGCAGTTTGCGCAGGATATCGGTGTGGATCGCCTTCAGGCCGCAGCCGGTGTCGCGGGTGTCGTCATGCAGGATCGCGCCACGCAGCCAGTTGGCGAAACGCGACGCCAATTGCTTGATCTTGCTGTCGCGGCGCTTCAGCCGCTGACCTTGCGCGGCGCCGAAATCCGGCCCGGCTTGGCGCAGCGCGTCGACCAGCACGGGGATATATTGGGGATCGTTCTGGCCGTCGCCATCGATGGTGGCCACGATGGCGCCGCGCGCCGCCCAGGCGCCCGAGCGCACCGAAAGAGACTGGCCGGCGGATTTTTCGTGGCGCAGCTGACGAAGCGGAAACGGGCGTTTGGCTGCCTCGGCGGCAAGCACGGAAGCCGTATCGTCGGTCGAACCGTCATTGACGACGATGATTTCGAAGTCGCGCCCGGTCATGGCGGCCTCGATCTCATCGATCAGAAGCGGCAGGTTCGCCGCCTCGTTGCGGCAGGGAATGACGATGGATATCAATGCGTCCGGCATATGTCGCGTCGGGCTCTGTCACAGGATATGGCATTTTGGCGGATGCCGTGCGGTGCCGTTCCAGCGGATCGAAGGTTGCATGAACCCGTTGGCGCGGCGCCTCATTACGCCAGCCGGCACGATGAAGCAAGCGCGCGCGGCAGCGCAGCATATGCCGTCTCTGCGGACGCAAACCGGAAACCACTTTTGCTTCGGCCGCTTGGATGCTAAACGCCCGCGTTCGTATCACGCCGGGCAGTTGGGGTCCGGCGCTTTCAGGAAGAAACAATGTCTGCCTTCAAATCCGATTTCCTGCGCGTCATGAGCGAGCGCGGTTTCATCCATCAGATCTCGGATGAAACCGGGCTGGATCAACTTTTCGCGAAGGAAACGGTGACCGCCTATGTCGGCTACGACGCCACCGCGACCAGCCTGCATATCGGCAATCTGATTTCGGCGACCATGCTCTACTGGATGCAGGAGACCGGCCATCGGCCGATCGCGCTGATGGGGGGCGGCACCTCGATGATCGGCGACCCGTCCTTCCGCGACGACCAGCGCAGCCTTCTGACACCCGAGGCGATCGCCACCAACATCGAAGGCATCAAGCGCATTTTTGGCCGCATCCTGCGCTTCGGCGATGGCGCCAACGACGCGATCATGGTCAACAATGCCGACTGGCTGATGAAGCTCAACTATGTCGAGTTCCTGCGCGATGTCGGCCGCCACTTCTCGGTCAACCGCATGCTCACCTTCGACAGCGTCAAGCTCAGGCTCGAGCGCGAACAGTCGCTGTCCTTCCTCGAATTCAACTACATGATCCTGCAGGGCTACGATTTCGTCGAGCTCAGCCGCCGCCATGACTGCCGGCTGCAGATGGGCGGTTCGGACCAGTGGGGCAACATCATCAACGGCGTCGATCTCGGCCACCGCATGGGCACGCCGCAGCTCTATGCGTTGACCACACCGCTGTTGACGACATCGTCAGGCGCCAAGATGGGCAAGTCCGCCAAGGGCGCGGTCTGGCTGAATGGCGACCTCTTCTCGCCCTATGATTTCTGGCAGTACTGGCGCAACACCGAGGATGCCGACGTCGAGCGCTTCCTGAAGATCTTCACCCGCCTGCCGCTGCCGGAGATCGCGCGGCTGGCCGCCCTTGGCGGTTCCGAGATCAACGAGGCCAAGAAGGTGCTGGCGACGGAAACCACGGCGATCGTGCACGGCCGCGAAGCGGCGCAAGCGGCGGAGGAGACCGCTCGCAAGACTTTCGAGGAAGGTGTGACCGCCGAAACCCTGCCGAGCGTCGAGGTGGATGGCGCGGCGCTGGAGGCTGGCATCGGCATCCTGTCGCTGCTGGTCACCGCGGGCCTTGCCGGGTCCAACGGCGAGGCACGCCGTCACATCCAGGGTGGCGCCGTGCGCCTCAACGACCAGCCAGTGTCGGATGACCGCAGGATGGTGACAGCTCGGGATCTCAGTCCGGAAAACGTCGCAAAGCTTTCATTGGGCAAGAAAAAGCACGTTCTGGTGCGGCCAACCTGACGGGCCTCAGCGGTATTCGAAGATCGACCGGAAAATGCCCGGCGCGATCACCGATAGCGGGTTTATGTCCAGCACCGGCTTGTTGGCGTTGCCTTTGAGCCGGTAGGTGACGCCGATCAGGCCGCGGTCGCGGCCATTGCCGAGCAGAGCGCCGACCAGCGGCAATTCGCCGAAGATGCGGTTGAGGCCATAGGCCGGCATGAACGTGCCGGTCATGTCCATATTGTTGTTCTGGTCGTAGAGCGTGCCCTGGAATGTGGTGCCGATGCGCGGACCGCGCAGGACGCCATTGGCCAGCTTCAGGTAACCGCTTCCCTTGTCGATCTCGGTAAAGCCGCGCTCGAACTTTACCCGCGAAGTGTCGATCTTGCCTTTGACCGCTTCGTTCAGGCTGCGGCTGTCGCCCGCCGGCGTCGTCGATACGATCGAAGCGAGCTTCGGTTCATTGACGATGAAGAAGTTGCTTGAGTCGACCTGACCCCGCATCGGCCCGTCGGCCGCGCCGCTGAGCGCCAGCGTGATCGAGCCGCCTTCCATGTGTTCGTAGATGTTGAGGAAGCGCAATATGGCGCCGGCGTCGGCCGACTTCATATTGAGCGCGCGCACGCCATTGCCTGCAGTGTTGCTGATGGTGATGGCGGCGCCTGAACTTGCCGTGGCGCTGACCTTGAGCCCGTTCACCTTGGAGCCGGCGGCGCTGTAGTCGAGCTTCAGATTGGACAGGACCTCGTCGTGGAACCCGGTCAGCGAAGTGACATCGGCGCTGACCGAAACCGCATCCGTGCCGGTGGTCTTGGTGGCGGTATCGACGTCGGAGGTGAACTGCTTGATCAGCGAGCGGGCGTCGAGCGCATTGCCGCTGACGTCAACGGCAAAGCCCTTGCCCGACCGCTTCACCGTCACCGCGACGTCGTCACCCCTGTTCAAAGCGACTTTGCTGAAGCGCGCCGAAGACAGCGCGCCCTTGACCAGGACGACATCGCCGTTCACCGAAAAGCTCTTTCCATCAAGGTCGAAATCGGACAGCGTTGTCGTATCGCCCGACTTCGCCATGGTGAAAGTGGCATTGGCGGGAATGCCCGGCCCCTTGCTCCAGCCTGCCCAGGGAATATCCAGCCTGGCGCTGGTCAGGTCGACCGCGACGTTCTGGCTGCCGTCGCCGCTCTTGTCGATCGCCACCTTGATGGTTCCCGAAATCAGCGGCGACAGGCCAGGCATGGCGGTGGCGCGTGTCTTGTCGTCGAGCACAAGCGCCACCTTGCGGCTGCGCGGCGGTCCGTCATCCCCGAGCGGCTCGATCAGATCGAGTTCAGCCGGAATGCCGTTCAGCTTCGCGTCGGCCGAGATCACCGCCTTGTCGGGCCCGACTTCGATCGAACCATCGGCCTCGGTTATCGTCTGGTCTTCGAACGGCTTGGCGAGCGACAGGTCCTTGTAGTCGAGTGTCACCAGCCAATCGAGCTTCGAGGTGTCGACACCGGACTGCAGCGGAATGTCGGCCTTGACGTGACCGGTCACCGTGCCGGACAGGTCGTCCGGCGCAATACCGACATGGCGCATTGCGTTGATCGGTTCGTAGGAAGCGAGTTCGGCGATGGCCGGCGCCTCGCCGGCGACGTCGATGTCGAGCGCGCCGATCACCGGCGGGTGGTTCGCCGCCTTCACCGACAGCGTGCCATTGCTTGCCGCCACGGTGCGGCCGCTCGGCATATAGACGCTGCCCGAGGACAGAGCTATGTCGACATCGTTGCCGTGGAACGAAACGACGCCGACGGCATCGCGTATCGGCGGGATGCGGCCGGCGGTGTCGAAGCGCGAGCCCTCGATCTGGAACCGGCCGAACACCTCGTCAGCCGAAAGCGGCACGCCGTTGCCGAGCCGCCCTGGCACGACCTGGAACTGCAGGCTGGCGTCGACGACACGGCCGCCAAACAGATTCTGCAGCACCCACAGCCGGGCATTCTTGGCGGAAAACCAGGGCCACAATTGCTTGACGTGTGAGACCGGCATGTCGTGGACGTTGAGCGACAGCGAAATGCCTGGCGGCCCGTTGTCGATGAAGGCAAGTGCGGCTGTGCCCAGCACCTCGCTGCCCGATCCCGACCTGATGCCGATCTGCTCGGCGACGAGCTTGCGGCTCCTCGTCTGATAGACGCCGGCGATGCGGGCGAAGAAATTCAGTGCCGGCTCGGGCGATACCGCCGGCGCCAGCGTCGATCCGTCGCTGGTCAGGTCGTAGCGGTAGGAAGGCTCCTCACCGGCCGCGCCGGTCGCCGGCTTGGGCCCGATCGAACCGGCGAAATTGAAAGTCGAACGGCCGGTCTTCAAAACCAGCCTGCCGACATCGATCTTGTTGGATCCGGAGACAAGCGTGGCGTCGACATCGACATCGGCCGGCAAAAGCCCGCGTGTGCCGAGGTCGAGCACCGAGCCGGTTAGCGACAGCGAGGCCGTCAGCCGGGAATCGCTTTCGCCCGAGCCTTCGGTCCCCGTCAGCTTCAAAGCGATCGCGCCGGTTTTCCCACCTGCCTCTGGCGTTGTCTGTGGAATGGCCGCCATGTCGATGGCCGCATTCAACGCAGTGACCCGCAGGGAGGTCGTATCGCGGGTGGCGGCAGCGGTGACCCTGAGCGCCCGGCCATCGATATCCGCCTCGGAGGAGAACTCCATGCTGCCCGGGCCCGACTGCAGCACGGTGGCATTGGCGATGTTGACCAGCTTGACCGAGCCGGCCTCGGGCAGTTCGAACTCGACATTCTTGAGATCGATCCGGCGCATCGAATCCTCGCGCACGGCATCGAGCGCATGGTTGACGTGACCGAAGACAGCGGCGGCCAGCTTTTCCGGATCGATGAGGCCGTCTTGATTGCGCAACTCGGCTGTCCAGTCGCCGCCCGACGGCATTGCCGCGGTGACAATGTGGGCGTCGGAAATCCTGGCGCTGGTCAGCCGCACCTCGCCCGAGAGCAGCGGTATCAGCCGGATGCCGAAACGCACACGCCCGGCGTCGGCCATCGGCTTGCCGTCGGCGGTCTTGACGCTGACGTCCTTGACCTGCAGCGCAATGAAGCTCGATCCGTCCAGTGTCAGCCGGGCCGGGCCGACGGCTACATTGACGTCGAAACCGGCGAGTTTCTCGATCGCCGCTTCGGCTTCCGCCCGCAGCCGCTCGCTGCCGATTCCGGTGGCGCCGATGACATAGACGGCGGCGGCGGCCAGCAGCACCAAGGCTGCGACGCCGGCAAACAGGCGGGCAAGGATGCGAAAGCCACGGCCCATCCGCGCCTTGCCGAGCGGCGGCACGCTGCAGGCAGACGGGAAAGTCCCCAGGTCGGTGATCTCGTCACGCCTGAACCGGATTTTCTCGGGCTGCGGTTCTTCCTGATCCACGCAATTTTCCGTTGTACGAATTCGATCGTGGACGAATCCCCGCTCGACACTATAACGATGCAGCCTGGCGCGTAACCTCAAACAAGGGCATCGATATGGCTGATCTCGACATTGGCGACGCTGCTCCGCAATTCGACCTGCCGCGCGATGGCGGCGGCTCGCTCAGCCTTGCCGCGTTGCGGGGAAAACCCGTCGTACTTTACTTCTATCCGCAGGACGACACCACAAGTTGCACCAATGAGGCGATCAGCTTTTCCCAGCTGAAGCCGGAGTTCGAAAAGGCCGGCGCCGTCGTGATCGGCCTATCGCCTGACAGCGTAAAGAAGCACGACAAATTCAAAACCAAATACGATCTCACCGTCGACCTGGTTGCCGACGAGGAGCGCAAAGTGATCGAGGCCTATAATCTGTGGGTCGAAAAGACGATGTATGGCCGCAACTATATGGGCGTCGAACGAGCGACGTTCCTGATCGGCAAGGACGGCCGGATCGCCGGCATCTGGCGCAAGGTCCGAGTAAAAGGTCATGCCGAAGCGGTGCTGGAGGCGGTGCGCGCGCTCTGACACGCCGCCGATCTCACCACCCTGCCCGCAACCCGCCACTCGTTTTGCGCGCAATCCTTGCCGGCCGGCACCACGGCAAAGCTTTGTTAACCCTAATAATGTGTAATCAGGCTTCGTTGGTGTCGTAATGAAAGCTTGGTCCCGTGAACCCAACCGGTCAGTCAGCGGTCTTCGGCAGGCGCAAGGAGCCCCATACGGTCATCATTGCGCGGGGCAATGAAATCCGACATTTCACCATTCGGCCGTGGCTCGTCGCCTTTCTTGGCTCGGCACTGGCGGCAATCGCCATCGGCTATCTGCTGGCAACCTCCTACCTGGTGCTGCGCGACGATCTGATCGGCGCCACCACGGCGCGGCAGGCGCGCATGCAGCAGGCTTATGAGGATCGCATCTCGGCATTGCGCGCCCAGGTCGACCGCATCACCAGCCGCCAGCTTCTCGACCAGAAACTGATGGAAACCAAAGTCAGCGAACTCCTCGATCGGCAGAGCCAGCTCAGCCAACGCCATGGTCGCCTCGGGCCGATTCTCGAACGGGCGGAAAATGAAGTCGGAACGCCGCCTGTCGCGGATGYGGCCGCCAAGCCCGACGAGCATGCCGAACTGACGGGCGGCGAGCCCCTGGCCTATTCGGTCGCCAGCCTCGGCTCGGGCGATACCAGGCCGTTCTCTTTGTGGTCGACCCGCTCCGATCCGCTGCCCAGCGAAACGGCGGCGGACCGTGCCGACAAACTGTTCGTCTCGATCAACGAATCGCTCAAGGCCATCGAGAGCCAGCAGCTCACCCGTATCGCCACGCTTGCCGACAATGCCTACAAGAACGCGGATGCCATCACCCAGGCGCTCGAGGCGGCCGGCCTGCCGGTCGACAGCGATTTCGGCAAAAACGAAAGCGATGTCGGCGGACCGTTGATCCCGCTGGACTCCTCAATGATGTTCGACAGCAAGGTCAAGGAACTCGACGACGCGCTGGATACGCTCGACCAGTTGAAGAAAGAGGCGCGGCGGCTGCCGCTTGCAAATCCCGCCCCCGGCCACTCCGTCACCAGCCCGTTCGGCGTACGCACCGACCCGATCCTTGGCACCGCGGCCCTGCATTCGGGCATGGATTTCCGCGCGCCGATCGGTATGGCGGCCAAGGTCACCGCTGCCGGTGTGGTCACCAAGGCCGGCTGGAACGGCGGCTATGGCCGCATGGTCGAGGTCGACCATGGCAACGGCTTTGCCACCCGCTATGGGCATTTGAGCGAAATCGATGTGGCCGTCGGTCAGAAGCTCGCCGCCGGCGACATTGTCGGCAAGACCGGCAGCAGCGGCCGCTCCACCGGCCCGCATCTGCACTATGAAGTCCGCCACAATGGCGAAGCCATCGACCCGCTCCGCTTCCTGACCGTCGGCAAGAAGGTCGAGCAGTACCTCTGAGGGTCAAGGCGACGAGTTGCTAGCCGACCTCGTTCTCGGCACCCTGCCTCACTGACTTCCGCGCCCGGACGTCGCGCTGGAGCCATAACAGTTCGCCATGCCTTTCGGCGTGAAGCATCCAACCGAAAGCCACCCAAGCACCCATGCCGCTATGATTTGTCCACCGCTCCCGGCGGCGCCTCGTTGACTCGGCTTCAGTTGTAGGATGATATGTATCACCCTATAGCCCAACATCATCTGACAGCCGCTAATGACCATCCATGCTCTTTCGCCAGATGCTATCGGTGCCCTGCAGGACGCTGTCGGGCCAAACGGCGTGACCGTCGATGCCGCCGGCATGGCGAAATATCTCGGCGACTGGTCGGGCGATCACCATGGCGCAGCACTGGCCGTGCTGCGGCCGGCTTCGGTGGCCGAGGTCCAGGCGGTGGTGCGGCTCTGCGCCTCGCTCGGGCTCGGCATCATCCCACAAGGCGGCAATACCGGCCTGGTGGCGGGCGCGATCGATATCGAGACCGCCGGCTCAGTGGTCGTCAGCCTGGAGCGGCTGAACGCCATCCGCCGCGTCGACGCCGACAATTTCGTGCTGCAGGCCGATGCCGGCTGCATCCTGCAGACCGTGAAGGACGCTGCCGACGAACAGGACTGCCTGTTTCCGCTGGCGCTTGGCGCCCAGGGCAGTTGCCAGATCGGCGGCAATGCGGCCAGCAACGCCGGCGGCATCAACGTGCTGCGCTACGGCATGGCGCGCGATCTCATCCTCGGCCTTGAAGTGGTGCTGCCGGACGGCGAGTTGTGGAACGGCTCTTCCGGCCTGCGCAAGAACAACACCGGCTATGATCTGAAGCAGCTGTTCATCGGCTCGGAAGGGACGCTCGGCATCATCACAGGCGTCGAACTGAAACTGTTTCCAAAACCGGTCCGGACCGAGACCGCCTATCTCGGCCTTGCCTCGTTCGAAGCGGCAATCGCGCTGTTTCGGCGGGCACGCCGCGCATTGGCCGATCTGATGTCGGCCTTCGAGATCATCGGTTCGGAATGCATCGCGCTGGCGCGCTTGATCGACGTCAACATGGTGTCGCCGGTCGAAGCGCCCGTCCATGTATTGATCGAACTGTCGGCCAGTGCTGCGATCGACCTGCGCACCCTTCTGGTCGATTTCCTGGCCGAGACCATGGAAAGTGGTCAAGTCATCGATGCCGTGCTTGCCGAAAGCAGCGCCCAGGCAAAATCCTTCTGGGCAATCCGCGAAGGGCTGGTCGAGGGGCAGGCCAAGCGTGGCTATCATGTGCGCACCGATCTTTCGGTGAGGATCTCGGATATCCCTGCCCTCATCGATCGGGCGCGCCGCTTCGTGGCGCAGGATCATCAGGGATGGCTGCCGCTGGCCTATGGCCATGCTGGCGACGGCAACATCCATTTCAACGTGCTGCCGCCGGAAGGCCTTGCCGAAAGCGAGGCCCGCATCCGAGGCACAGAGATCACCGCCGGGCTCTACCGGATCGCCAATTCGCTCGGCGGCTCGATCAGCGCCGAGCACGGCATCGGCCGCACCCGCCACCGCACCTTCATGGCAGGCCTGGCGCCTGCCCATCGCCGGCTCATCGGCACGTTGAAGAACGCCCTCGACCCGCAGGGCCTGATGAATCCCGGCTGCCTTCTGCCGGCAACGGAGACCGCTCCATGAAGCAAAGACTGGCCGCCATCGGCATTGTCGAAACGCTGCCGCATCGCGTCGCGACATTCCTCGGCCGCGAGATCGAATCGGGCGACCTCAGTCCGGGCACGCGGCTGCCGACGGAACAGGAGCTTTCGGAGAAATTCGGCGTCAGCCGCAATGTCGTGCGCGAAGCGATCGCGCAGCTCAGGGCCGACGGCATGATCGAGGCGCGGCAAGGCATCGGCGCCTTCGTGTTGGCGCCGGAGCAGCGGGCGTCGATCCGCATCGACGGCGAGGCGCTCAAAGAAGGCCAGAACATGGAGCGGCTGTTCGAGCTGCGCTGCATCCTCGAAGCCGAATCCGCAGCGCTTGCCGCCGAACGGCGTGGCCAGGAGCATCTCGACGCCATCAAGGCGGCGCTCGACCGCATGAGCGGCGAGGAACGCTGGGAAGAAGGCAGCATCGACGCCGATCTTCTGTTCCACCGTGAGATCGCGCGCGCCACCGGAAACAACTACATCCACACCTTCATTTCCTTCGTCTGCGAACAGATCCGCCGCTCGATCCACTACGCGCGGCAGACCAACCCGCTGCACGATCTGGTCGAGATCAATGTCGGCGAGCATGTGCGCATCTACGAGGCGCTGGTTGCCGGCGATCCCGCAGCGGCGGAAGCGGCCATGCGCGCCCACATCATCGGCGCGGCTGAGCGCGTCGGCGTCAAGTTGCCGGCCGCACGGCGCCTGCCCGCCAGCAAAGGGATTTAGCCATGCCGCTCGGAGGCGCTTACGCGATTTCGGATGTCTGCCTGCTGGTCGAGGACATCGGCCGGACCGTGGATTTCTATGTCGACAAACTCGGCTTCCGGCTGCGCCGCCGCGCCGAAGGCTTTGCCGATTTTCATGGCGAGGGCGTCACGCTCGCGGCGTGGGAGATCGACCACATCAGCCAGCATACCGGCGTGTCGAAGCTCAGATCGCCGCGTCATGCGCACAAGGTTTGCGTGGCGGTCAAGCTCGATACGCCAGCCGATATCGACCGTTTGCACGGCGAGCTCAACGCTAGGGGCGTGCCGTTCCACGGCCCGCCGGAAAACTATGTCTGGAACGCGCGCTGCGCCTATTTCACCGACCCGGACGACACACTCTGGGAACTATACGCCTGGCTCGACGGCGGCCCCGGCGACTACCACGACGAACAGCCGTAGACGACAGCGCGCCGTGGGAGCGGTGCGCAATGAACAGAGCAACGCTTGCAACAGGAGCGAAAAATGAGTGGGAACAAGCGATACAACATGAACCGCCGCAGCTTCGTGACATCCGGCATTGCCGCCGTGGCAGCCGCATCGGCCGGGATGCAGCTGGTGCTGACGCCGGGCGCCAAGGCGGCCGGCAAGGTCGTCATCCAGTACGACTGGCTGGTGTCGAACGGACAGATCGGCGACATCGCCGCCGTCGCCAACGGCTATTTCAAAGACGCCGGCCTCGACGTGGAGTTCAGCCCGGGCGGTCCGAATTCCGCGACCGTGCCGCCGGTCGTCTCGGGTTCGGCCCAGCTCGGCCAGTTCTCCGAAACGCCGCAGCTCTTTGCCGCGCGCGCCAGCGGCGTGCCGGTCAAGATCATCGCCTGCGGCTTCCGCACCGGCCCCTATGCCTTCACCTCGAAGCCGGCCAAGCCGATCCGTGGCGTTGCCGACCTCAAGGGCAAGAAAATCGGCATCCAGCCGACGGCGCGCTTCGTCATCGACGAGATCCTGGCCAAGAACGGCATCGACCCCGCTGACGTCACGGTCGTCAATGTCGGCTTCGACAAGGCGCCGCTGGTGCGCGGCGATGTCGACGCCATCGGCGGCTGGATCACCAACACGCAGGCGCTGAGCGTCGTCGGCGACGACCGCATCGACCTCCTAGTTCGCGATCTCGGGCTGAGTTCCTACGCCGACGTCTATTTCGCAACCGACGCGGCGATCGAAAAGGATCCCGAGACGCTGGCCAAGTTCATCGGCGCCGTCGGCAAGGGCTGGGGCTGGGTGCATGCCAATCCGCAGGAAGCGGTGAAGAAAATGGTCGCCGCCTATCCGGAAATGGATCTCGGCTGGGAAGAAAAGACCGTCAATCTGGTGCTGAAGCTTTCCTTCGATGGCGCGACGGCCAAGGATGGCTGGGGAACTTTCGACCCGGCCTCGATCGAGGAGCAGCTGGCGCTGCTGGACAAGGTCGGCCAGTACCCCAACGGACGCCCCGCCGCAGCCGATGTCTACACCACAAAAATCCTCGAACTCTCGGCCGCAGAGCGGCCCAAGCTCGACGCGCCCGCGGCCTAGAGCATGATCCCAAAAAGTGGGAACCGGGTTTTGGAAAAGATCATGCTCCAGCAAAGCGTTAGATCAGCATGACGATCAAACGTCATGCTGATCTAACGGCGATCGCTATCGAGGCTCAGAGGCTGGATGTCGGCTATGGCGGCCGGCATTCGGCCGTCAAAGTGCTCTCCGGCCTCGACCTCACGGTTGCGGCCGGCTCGTTCCTGTCGATCCTCGGACCATCGGGCTGCGGCAAGTCGACCTTGCTCAGGGTCGTTGCCGATTTGCTCGACCCACTCGGCGGCACGATCAGCGTGCTTGGCGACACGCCGCATGCGGTGCGCTCTCGCCGGGATGTCGGCTTCGTCTTCCAGGATTCGACACTGCTGCCCTGGCGCAGCGTGCGCGACAATGTGCGTTTGCCGCTCGGTGTTGGGCAAGGCAGCCTGACGCGCCAGATCGAAGACCGCTCAGAGGAGTTGCTGGAGTTGATGGGTCTCGGCGGCTTTGGCGAGCGCCTGCCGCACCAGCTTTCCGGCGGCCAGCGGCAGCGCGTGGCGATCGCCCGCGCCCTGCTCGGGCAACCAAAGCTGCTGTTGATGGATGAGCCGTTCGGTGCGCTCGACGAAATCACCCGCGACCGCCTCAATGACGAGCTGCTGGCGCTGTGGCGGCGCACCGGCACGACTATCCTGTTCGTCACCCATTCGATCGCCGAGGCCGCCTATCTCGGCGAGCGGGTGATCGTGCTGGCCGCCGATCCCGGACGTCTGGTCAAGGATCTCGACATGTGGCCGTTCAAGCAAGACGGCAACCGCTGCTCGCGCGAGGATCCGGCAATCGTTGCCGCCATGGCGGACCTGCGCAAAGCCCTGGAACTGGCCTCATGAGACAGGAGCCTTTGCCACCCGCGCTGGCGATTGCGCTGCCCGTCCTGGGCGCCGCCTCCATTCTGTTCACCTGGCAGTTCCTGCTGCCCTGGCTCGGCGTTCCGGCCTATATCGTACCGACGCCGACAGCCATACTCGGCGTCTTCCAGAAGAGCTTTTCCCTGCTGCTCGGCAATCTCTGGCCGACGCTGATCGAGGCGCTGGCCGGCTTTGCCATCGGCAATCTCGCCGGCGTGCTGCTGGCGGTGCTGTTCGTACACAACCGCGTGCTGCAGGCCGCCTATTTTCCGATCGTGCTGTTCTTCAACACCATTCCGATCCTGGCGCTGTCGCCGATCATCATGCTGATCTTCGGGCTGGGCATGACGCCGAAGATCGTCATTGCGGCGGTGATCTGCTTCTTCCCGACGCTGGTCAACATGATCCGCGGCCTGGATTCGGCCAGCAGCAACGAGCACGAGCTGTTCCGCGTGCTGTCGGCGACACGCTGGGAAGTGTTCTGGAGCCTGCGCCTGCCGCGCGCGCTGCCGATGCTGTTCTCATCGCTCAGGATAGCCTCGGCGACCGCCGTGATCGGCGCCATTGTCGGCGAATGGATCGGCTCCGACAAAGGGCTCGGCGCACTGATCATCCAGGCGTCCTTCAACTACCAGTCGGACCGCCTCTACGCGGCGATCGTGCTGTCCTCGAGCCTGTCGATCGTGCTGTTCTGCCTCGTCGTGCTGATCGAACGCCTGGCGATCAGATACTGATCGCCGTCAGGCGGGATCGCGGTGCCGCCCATCACAGCCGGCTGCTCAGGATTTGACATGGATGTCTCGCGGGAATTTGGTCAGCGTCTCGTTGCCGGTCTCGGTCACCAGAATGGTCTCGCTGACCTCGATGCCCCAGCCATCCATCCACATGCCGAGAATGGAATGCACGACATTGCCGGGTTGCAGCACCGTCTTGTCGCCGGGCCGAAGGCTGATCGTGTGCTCGCCCCAGTCCGGCGGATAGGCGACGCCGATGGAGTAGCCGATGCGCGATTCCTTCTTCAGCCCGTAGCGCTGGATAACCTTGCGCCATGCGGATTCGACCGCTTCGGCCGATGTGCCTGGCCTGACCGCATCGAGCACCGCTCCCATGCCTTCGATCACCGCCTTTGCGGTGTCCGCGACACGCGTCGGTGTCTTGCCGAGCTGCATCGTCCTGGCGAGCCCGGCGGCGTAACGGCGGCAGACGCCGGCGAGTTCCAGCGCGATCGTCTCGTTCTTCCCGAACCGCCTGTCGCTCCACATGATGTGCGGCGCCGAAGCATTTTCGCCGCCGAGGATCGTCGGCGGCAGTGCCGTGATATCGCCGGCAAAATCAGGACTGCCGGCAATCTGCGCTGCCTGGATGGCGGCGATCGCATCGCATTCGCGCACGCCTGGCACGATCACTTCGAAGGCTCGTGCGACCGCTGCTTCGGCTAGCGTCGACGCCTTGCGCAGATAGGCGATCTCGGGCTCCGATTTGACCGCACGGATCCAGTTCACCAGGAGATCGGCGTCCTGCCATTTCGCGTTTGGCAATCCGGCGACGAGCCGGGCATGGGCCTTCGGCGAGAAATAGTAAGCTTCAAGCTCGATGCCGATGTGTCTGCCACCCCAGCCCTTGGCGACAACCCAGGCAGCGATCCAGTCCATCGGATGACGATCGGCTCGCTGGACATGGTCTTCGGGAAAGCCAATCACATTCTCAGGCTTCATCCAGGCCGTCAGCAGGCCGCCGGCCGCATCCATGGCGCGGCCGATCCAGACCGGCTCGGCCTCCTCATCGATCGGAACCAGAACCACTTGCGGCGTGTAGAACGACCAGCCGTCATAGGCGGTGATGTAATGCTGGTTGGCGACGTCGTTGACGATAAGCAGTTCGATCCTGCGCTTGGCCATCTCGGCGCGGATTTTTTTGAGCCGCTGCTGGTACTCGTCGCGCGCAAAAGGCAATTCGATCATCGGTTTCCTGCTGGATCATCGGCCGGGCGAAGCCCCGCGCCCGCCTGACGTCATTCACCATTGCGGTGGTTTTAACCCGGCTGCAATCGGCCAGCACAGCGCATGGGACAGGTCCTGCACCGCGTCCGGGACCGTCACAAATTATTTTTGAATTCCATTTGACTGAATAAATTGCCTGTGCAAGTCTCGTCTCTCCTAGGGAGAGGGAAATGGCACTGCGGGGAACCAACCAGGAGTTCGGACGGCCCTACAACCGGCGCATCGTGCTGGAGTCCATCCGCCTGCACGGCCCCATTGCCCGCGGCGACATTGCCAGCCGCGTCGGCCTCACCGTCCAGACCGTATCGACCATCGTTCGCGAGCTCGAAGAGCACGGCTATGTGCTGTCGCTGCGCGAAGAGCCGCGCGGGCGCGGACTGCCGCCGGCTACGCTCCGTATCAACCCTGAAGGCGGCTATGCCGTCGGCATCCACCTCACCCCGCTCGGCATCGACGCTGCGCTGATCAATCTCAGCGGCGATGTCATCGAAAGCACGCATCGCGAGGCGCCGCATGCAACGCCCGACCATGCCTTCGACCTGATCGGCGCCATGGTGCCCGAACTGACTGCATTGCGGCCCGGCGGCCGCGTGCTTGGCATCGGCATGGCGCTGCCCGGGCCTTTCGGCGTGGAATCGATGAGCTTCGTCGGCCCCACGACCATGGCCGGCTGGAAGGATGTCGCGCTGCCGGAGCGGCTGGCGGTATCGACCGGGCTGCCGGCCTTCTTCGAGACCGACATGGCGGCAGCTGCCATGGGCGAGCGCCTCTATGGCCTTGGGGCTGGCTATTCCGAATATTACTACCTCTATTTCGGCGTCGGCCTTGGCGGCGTCATCGTCCATGACGGCGCGGTGATGCGCGGCGCCTGGGGAAATGCGGGCGAAATCGGACACATCCCCGCCGTTCCCGGCGGCGAACTCTGTCCCTGCGGCAACCATGGCTGCCTCGAACGGTATCTCTCGCTCGAAGCACGTCGCCGCCGCAACATCAGCGACGCCGCATGGGTGGCCGAAGTTGCGCCGATCTTCCGCAACACGATCGTCACCATCGAGAATGTGTTCGATCCCGAAACCGTCATCCTCGGCGGGCTTGCGCCCACCGACCTGCTCGAAAAGCTGGTCGGCGCGGCAGGACAGCTTCCCAATTCGGTCTCGGCGCGGCGCGACCGCAAGACCCCGCGCGTGACGGTGGCGACCGGTGGCCAGCATTCGGTGCTGCGGGGCGCTGCCGCATTGGCAGTCTCCGGTGTGTTGTCGCCGCGGTTTGGCCAGATGTTCATCGCCGAGCGCGAGCGCCGATCAGACCTGTTGCACAGCAAGGGAGTGGCGGCATGACCGAACCGCTGCTGGTACTCGAAAACGTCACCAAGAATTACGGCGCCATCCAGGCGCTGAGAGGCATCAGCTTCTCGATCGGCAAGGGCGAGGTCGTGGCACTGCTCGGCGACAATGGCGCCGGCAAGTCGACACTGGTCAAGATCATCGCCGGCGGCCTCGAGCCGAGCTCCGGCCGCATGCTGTTCGAGGGCAAGGAATTTCTGGCGAAAACGCCGGCCGAGGCCAAGGCTGCCGGCATCGAGACCGTCTACCAGGACCTTTCGCTCTGCACCAATGTCGATGTCGTCGCCAATTTCTTCATGGGCCGCGAGATCACGCGCAAGGTGCTCGGCATTCCGATCCTCGACGAGCGCGCCATGGAAGCCGTCGTCGGCAAGGCACTTGCCAGTGCGGGCACCCGCATTCCGTCACTGCGCACCAATGTCGAGCACCTCTCGGGTGGCCAGCGCCAGGCGATCGAGCTCAACCGCTTCGTGCATTGGGGCGGCAAGCTCGTGCTGCTCGACGAGCCGTTCGCGGCCCTTGGCGTAGAACAGACCAGGCGCGGCCTCGAGATGATCCGCCAGGTGGCCAACCAGGGCATCGGCGTCGTCATCATTACCCATATCATGCAGCAGGCCTTCCAGGTCGCCGACCGGATCGTGGTGATCCGGCAAGGCGTCGTGGCCGGCGATGTCGCACGCAACAAAACAAGTCCCGATGCGGTGATCAACATGATCACCGGTGAGACGCTTGCCGGTGCCGGACCGGCAGGTTGAGGGACAAAAGAGGGGTCCGGTATAAAAGAGGAGCGAACGACATGAAGCGAATATTGGTTCTTGTCTTCGGTATCCTGGCACTGGCTCTTGCCTCGCTCACGCCGGCAATGTCCCAGACCAAGGGCACCGTCTACTATATGGTTCCGACCCTGCTCGATGAATTCCAGACCGGCTCGGTGAGCGCGCTGGAGCTGTTCCTCAAGCAGGTCGGCTATGAGGTGAAAACACTCAACGCCGACAACAAGACCGACGCGCAGCAATCCCAGATGAACGACGTCATTGCGTTGAAGCCTGCGGCGATCATCCTGGCCGCCGTCGATTTCAATGCGCTGAAGCCGTCCATCGAAGCAGCCCGTGCCGCCGGCATCCCGGTGGTCGAGTTCGACCGCCAGATCACCTCGACCCCGTCCGACTTCACCTCGGTGGCTGGCACCGTGGAGATCGGCTACGTCGCAGCCGAGCAGGCTGAAAAGCTTCTGAAAGCCAAGAACGGTTCGGTGAAGGGCAAGGTGTTGCAGGTGCTCGGCGATCCCGGTGACCCCTACACGCTCGACATCCAGAAAGGCTTTGAGGAGAAGATGAAGGCGTTCCCGGACGTCAAGATCATCTCGCTGCCCGCCATGCAGTGGGAAGCCAGCAACGCCGGCACCATCGTGGCCGACCAGATGCTGGCCAACCCCGACATCGACCTGATCTTCAGCCATGCCGCGCACCTCTCGGTCGCTGCCGTCGCCTCGCTCGAGGCCGCCGGCAAGAAGCCGGGGGACGTCATGCTGATGAGCTCGAACGGCGCTCCGGTCGGTCTCGACCTGATCCGCAAGGGCTGGCTCAATGTCGAAGTCGAGCAGCCGCTCTACGCGCAGGCTGCTGCCGTCGCCATGTTCATGGACAAGATCGCCGGCAAGCAGGAAATCAAGCCCGGCGAGTATGACGTGCTCGGCTTGAAGTCGACCGTGACCAAGGAAGCCTGGGGCCCGAACATCAAGATCCCGGGCGCCGCCATCACCAAGGAAAACGTCGACAATCCGGCCTTCTGGGGCAACCAGAAGCCGCCGACGGAAACCATCAAGCCGGTCGAATAGCCGCTTGCCAAGCGCTCCGGGCCGCCCAGGCTGTCCGGAGCCTGCCCTTTCACAACGCCGCGTCTGACAAGGACGCTGTGGCGAATTTGAAGCAGCGCCCTAGCCCGACAAAATCAATTTGATTTCGCGGGGGCGCCAACCGGATCAGCCCCATGAACCCGCGCACCCGCAAAGCCCTGGAGTTCGTCCTCGACAACCTCGTCTGGTTCATGCTGGTCTTTGTGTTGATCGTCTTTTCCATCTTTGTCCCGAACTACTTCCAGCTCGGCATCTTCGCCAACATCATCGAGGCTTCGAGCGTGCTCGGCGTGATGTCGATCGGCCTGTCGCTTGTCATCATTGCGGGCCACATGGACCTGTCGGTGGAATCGGTGGCGGCGCTCAGCGCCATGACGGTCGGCATCCTGTTCTGTTCGTCGGGCATCGGCATGGGCATACAACTCAGTCCGCAATGGCTGATGGTTCCGGTTTCGCTGCTCATTGCACTGGTCGTCGGCGGCATCATCGGCGCTTTCAACGGCTATCTCGTGGTCAAGGTGAAGATGAGCGCCTTCATCATCACGCTGGCATCCTACATCTGGGTGCGCGGCCTTGTGCTGGTCATCTCCGGCGGCCGCTCGGCGCAGGATCTGGCGCCGGCCATACGCTGGTTCGGCATCCAGCGCCTCGCCGGCCTGCCGCTGACCGCCTGGATCGCCGTCGCCAGTTTCATTCTCTTCTCATTGATCATGGCCAAGACGCCGTTCGGCCGCCACCTGGTGATGATCGGGGGCAACGAGACCGCGACCTTCCGTGCCGGCATCCGCGTCAACCGCAATCTGGTCATCGCCTTCGTGCTTGCCGGCGCCATTGCTGGGCTGGCCGGCTGGCTGCTCGCCATCCGCACTTCCGGCGCCACCGCCAATCTCGGCACCGGGCTGTTGTTCAACGCCTTTGCCGCCGTCGTCATTGGCGGCGTCAGCCTGAAAGGCGGCGTCGGCACTCTGCCCGGTGTCTATGCCGGCGTGCTATTGCTGTCCTCGATCAACACAGCGATCAACCTGATGGGCCTGCCAGCCAATTTTACCCAGGTGATCCACGGCCTGCTGGTGCTCGCCGCCGTGCTGCTCGACGCCTTCAAGCAAACCATTCGCCAAAGACTCGCATGAAAGGACGGCTCGAATGAGCGGACGGCTGCAAGACAAGGTCGCGCTGATCATCGGCAGCGCGCGCGGCATCGGCAAAGGCATTGCGCAGCGCTTTGCCGAGGAAGGCGCAAGGCTGATCCTAGCCGACAGCGAGGCCGAGGCAGGCCAGGCGACCGCCGACGAGCTCGGCGCTGCCTTCATTCGCACCGACATCTCGCTGATGGCCGATGCCGAAGCCGCGGTAGCGCTGGCGCTGAGCCATCATGATCGCCTCGACATCGTCGTGCAGAATGCCGGCATCTATCCCTGGCAGCTCATCGAAAACACCAGCCCGGACGATTGGGACCGGGTGATGGCGGTCAATCTGCGCGGCACCTTCAACGCCACGCTGGCGGCGCTGGCGCCAATGAAGGCGCAAGGCTATGGACGCATGCTCTACACCTCGTCGATCACCGGCCCGCATGTCACCAGCCCCGGCCACGGCCATTACGCCGCCAGCAAGGCCGGCATCAACGGCTTCATCCGCTCGGCGGCCCTGGAATTCTCCGGCTACGGCATCACGGTCAACGGCGTCGAGCCCGGCAACATCCTGACCGAGGCGATCGAGCTGCATCGCGGCGCCGCCTACATCAAGAACATGGAAGACTCGATTCCGCTCGGCCGCCTCGGCAGCCCGCGCGACGTCGCCAATGCCTTCCTGTTCCTCGCCTCCGACGACGCCAGCTACGTCACCGGCACGACCATAATCGTTGACGGCGGCCAGCTGCTGCCCGAAGGCAAGGATTTCCGGCTGCTGCCGCCGTGATCCTTGCATCGATGGGCAACGGACCGGACTGCGCCTCCTGACGACGAGAGGTCACTTCAGCGAAAGATACAGCGTTCCCTGCGTCGGCCAACTTCCCTTCTAAGTTGCATGGAACCCGAATACTTCTCGAAAGTTGTTCATCAAGTGCCTATCAAGGGAGGTACTTGTGAATGGCAGACAAGACCAGAACCAGCCATATCTACCAGCGGGCGCATGCTTTGGCCGAGGATGGTTTCCACCAGTCGCCGGCCGAGATTGTTGCCACGTTGCTGGCCGAGGGCTTTCCGGAAGCCACCGAGTTGCTGAACTCCGAAAACATCCGTGCCGATCTTCGCCGGGTTTGTAGTGCCGCGACCGCCAACGGCCGGTAAGTCGCCACGAACCTGGGACTTCGTTATTGGCGCGCATAAAGGCGACATCGGCGGGTTCCGGCCCGGCGCATGCTCCTTACGGCTGACTGCCAGCGCGATCAGCCGGGTTCTTGTACAGCAGCAATTCGGGCCGGTACTCGAAATGCATGGTGTCGTAGTGATACCAGCGCCCGCCCCAGATGAAGCCGTTTTTCTCAAACAGTTCCACGATTTGCAGCGGAATCCGGTTCCTGAACGCAATGTGGGCCTTCGGGTCGGCTTTGTTTCTGTTGTTGTACCAATAGTCGGAGAAACCGACATTGATATCGAAGGCTGCGCCGAAAGAGTGGACGCTCAACCGGTCGGTGCCGGCGATGGGCCGCCAGACGAAGCCGCCGCCAGGCTTGAGCCCGTAACGGCTTAGCTCCGCGGGCATCGCCTCCAGAGCATCCGAGACCTTGCCCAACCGGTCGTTGATGCCGAAAATCCTGGTGACCTGCACGGTTTTCTTGGCAAGTTTCGGCAGCCATTTGACGTTGGCGATGTGCTTGCCCACTTCCGCGGCGCTTGCCCCGTAAAGCTTCTCGAAGAAAGCTTCGTTGCGGATACGGCCGGGATCGAAATCCTCCGCCGGGACCAGCGCGCCCTCCGCTGCCGTCGGATAGACGTAGCGAAACATGTCTTCGATGTCGGGACTCTCCAGCAGCCCCTCGGCGTCGCGCGCCTTGCCGTCGTCCCACACCATCGTGGTGCCGTCGGTCCAGATCAAAACATTACCCGAGATGGTGAAGAGTCCGGGATAGGCCTTGAGCAAGGCCGCCTTGGCAGCCGGCTGGTCGACACCGCCGCCGGCCTCTGTCGCATAGGCGAGGCGCCCGGTGCCACAAATTGCCAACACGATCATCAGCTGAAGCAGCAGGCGCTTGGGATCGTCGATCATTGTCCTGCCTCTCCGGAGAACCAATCGATTGCTGACCAGGACCCTTATCAAATCCGGAATGATGGCGGCAGCTCCCCGGCCAGAAAACGGGAAATCAGCTCATGCCGGCTGTTGGCAATGGCTTTCGTTCATCTTGCGTTTGGCAAGGCTGCTGTAAGATGGCGCGTGAATCAAAAAGGGAGACAAATCGTGTCAAAAACCTCCAGCGCCCTGATCCGGATGGCGTTCACATTCATTTGCCTGGTTGGCCTTGTCTCGGCCGCCTCTATTCTTTTCCCGGCCACCGCGTCGGCCCAGCGCATGCAGCGATGCGCTGACGAGGGTGGCATCTGCCGCCTGCCCTATCCAGCCGAAGTGGTCTATGGCGCGCGCGGCCAGACCACCTCCCGCTTTTTCGACCGTCCCGCCGTGCCCTGCTCAAATCGCGTCTTTGGCGATCCCGCGCCCGGCCGCGACAAGGCCTGCTACATCGTGAGGCGCGGCGGCGGTAACGATTATGGCGACAATGACGATGACAATTACGGTGACGACGACTACGGCCAGGGTCGCGGCAGGTGGGTGGCCTGCGCCAGGGAGAATCAGTACTGCGATTTCCGTGGCCGCAAACTGGTCCGCTACGGCGCGCGCGGTCAGTTCACGCAAGGCGTTTTCAGGAACGGCGTTAGATGCAGCCTCGACGCCTTTGGCGAGGACCCCATCCGCCGCGTGAAGAAGAGCTGCTACATCAGGCAGTAGACTGGTAACACCGGCAGAAACGCGGGCGCGGCCGGTTGTGGCCGCGTCCTGCCACCGATCATACGCAGCTGAGTTGCGAACGTGAAAGCGATGGACGTCGAGGCCTGGGCCGGCGTGCGGGATATGGTGGGCGATGACGGGCTCGAACCGCCGACATCTTCGGTGTAAACGAAGCGCTCTACCAACTGAGCTAATCGCCCGCTCCGGGCCGGACCTTTAAGCGGTCGCAACCGGCTTCGCAAGGCCAAATGAGCAGGTGCGAGCTTAGCCGCATAGCGGTTTTCCCGGGCAAAGTGCCGCCCGTCAAAAAACCTTCTCCTGTTTGCTGTTATGCTGTCCGGGTACGCTTGACACCCGGTGGCGAACCCCTTATCCACCGCCCCAACGACGAACACGGCTGACACGTGCTCGTCCATGCGCGGGTGTAGCTCAGTTGGTTAGAGTGCCGGCCTGTCACGCCGGAGGTCGCGGGTTCGAGCCCCGTCACTCGCGCCATTTCTCTTCAAGGGTCACGATCCTTGGTGCCGGAGAAATGTCGACGTTGATGTCAAAATGTCTCCTTGGATGCATTGATTCAGATCGATCGCCTTGCAGCGATCAATGGCAGCGCCCGGTGTAGCTCAGAGTGCCGGCCTGTCACGCCGGAGGTCGCGGGCTCGAGCCCCGCTCGCACCACTTCCCTCGACGACTTCCGATTCCCGCCTGTAGATCAGGCGGACGACCAGACCGATGTATCCGAGCTGAAGGATAACCATTGCAAGAACAGCCCAGCCGAGCGCCTTCCAGACGGAGCCAGTTGCCATGTCGGCCCAGATCGCAACGACGAACGACGTTGCGAACATGCCCACCAGAAATTGCGGAAAATACATAATGGCCCAACACCCAATGTTTCGGCGATTCAGGCGGCTTTTTAAATCGGCACCTAAGAGCCCGCCGCTTCATTTTGAGAAGCAGCGGGCCCCAATCGCCCCCCGGCTTGCCAGGAGCGATGGATGCCCCCGGCGTTGCTGACAGTGCAATTGCGGTGCCAGACACGGTGACCCATTACCGGACATCTATGCCAATGGCGCAAGACCGGATTGCCGATTAACATTACCTGTGGCTAATATGCCACCCTGACCGGAAGGGACCAAGGTGGCGCGGTTTCTGGCAGGCTTGTTGGCAGCGACGCTGGTGGCGTCGGAAGGCCGATGCTGGTCCAAGGACACCAACAAGCAAATCTCCGAAGACGCACTGAGAACGATCAGCGCTCAGATGTATTCCGGCATCCTGAGCCAGGAATGCATGCAGGGACGGCGCTACCCGCAAAGCCGCATCAAGAATGGTTTCAAAAGGCACTTCGAGGAAATGAGGCTGCGGTTGATCGCGGACGGGTACACAATCTTGCCCGATGTGACAGAGAGCAATTCACAGTGGACTCGTTCGGAGATGGCTTTTGACGCGAGACGGCGGCTTGGCATGCCGCGCCAATTCGGCTGTCTCGATGCATATTGGCTCGACGACGATCCAGACTGGTAAGGCCCTATATGGGACGTGGTCGAGATCAAACCTTCGCCAGCAGCGCAGGTTCGAGGCCCCGTCACTCGCGCCACTTCTCAATCAGTTCGCTGATTTGAAGTGGCCGCAAGTCTGAATGCCAAGGCATTCATTCAAAGATATCGCGCAATATCGGGCCGGGCTGCAAGCAGCAGGCCGATCATCTCCTTTGCCGCCAGGGCATGCTTAGCATCGCCGTCCTCTGCCACGTGGCTGGCCTGGTTCGCCAGCGTGAATGCAGCGCTGCGCAGATAAACGATCGATCCAGAACGCGGCGGCACGGCGACGTTGAAAATCGCGGGGAGGGCGATCGCAGCAGTCAGCGCGACGAGGCCAAGGATCCATCCCTCATAATACCAGATGCCGCAAACCGCTCCGACCAACTCGATGAAGCAGATGCCGATCAGGCTCATCAGCCAAGACGGGGTCATGTCGGCTTGATAGGAATTGGGCTCGGGAGCAGAGCCGGCCATTTTCGTCGCCGTCTCGGCAAGCGTCGAGACGAATGACAGGCACTTTCCCGCAAGCAAGGCGCCGATGACCAGTGCAACCCAGAGCATCGAACACCTCCTTGCGCTGTCCGCAGTCACCCTTTGGCCAGCAGCGCCTCGACCTCCTGTAGCGTCGGCATCGACGGCGCTGTGCCCGGACGCGTCACCGAAATGCCGGCGACGGCGCAGGCGAAGCGGACCGCTTGCAGCGGTTCCACACCTTTGGCAAGCGCCGCGGCCAGGCCGCCATTGAAGGCATCGCCCGCACCCGTGGTTTCGACCACAGGGCCGGCGCTGACCACGGGGACATGGTCGGAACGGTTTGCTGTGTGCAGCAGCGCGCCTTTTTCGCCGAGCGTGATGATGATCGAGCCGACGCCCTTTTGGAGCAGGCTGTCAGCGGCGCGGCGCGCGTCGTCGATGAAGGCGACCTTGATGCCGGTCAGTTCCTCGGCCTCGGTTTCGTTGGGGGTGATATAGTCGCAAAGCGTGTAGATGCGGTCCGGCAGCTTGGCCGCCGGCGCGGGATTGAGGATGGTGATCACCCCTGCCCCGCGCGCGATCTCGAGTGCGCGCAGTGCAGCGTCGATCGGCTGTTCGAGCTGGGTGACGAAGACACCGGCCCCGCCAATTAGGCCGGCATTGGCCTCGATGTCTTCAGGCGAGATCAGCATCGCCGCACCGGGACTGACGATGATGGCGTTGTTGCCGGTGGTCTCCTCGATAAAGATATAGGCGGCACCCGTATAGCTCTGCGGCGTATCGATGATGGCGGATTTCACGCCGGCATCTTTCCAGGTCGCCTTGGCCATGTCGGCGAAAGCATCGACGCCAAGCCGCGTCAGGAAGGTGACGTCGGCGCCGAGCTTGCCGGCTGCCACCGCCTGGTTCGAGCCCTTGCCGCCGGGCCCCAGCTTGAAGGAATTGCCAAGAATGGTCTCGCCCATGCGCGGCTGGCGATCGGCGCGGTAGGCGGTATCGGCGACGAAGACGCCCAGTATGACGACAGGCTTGCCGGACGCCATTGTGCTACTCCGCATCCGGCGGCACGACGCCCTTGCGGAAGGCAAAGCAGCCATAGAAGCGGCGCTCGCCGGTCTGGATGACGCAATAAGCCTTCTTGGCGCGTTCATAGAAGGCGTAGCGCTCGACCGAAATCATCGGCCAGGCTTTGCCCTCGGCCTTGTCGATCTGTTTTTGCACCTCTTTTTGCACCGGAGGGATCTCGTTGGGGTTGCCGACGATCTCCATGCGGGCGGCCGCGTCGTCGACGAAAGTGTCCAGCGGATAGAGCGACAGCACCGCCTTGACCACATCGGCCGCCGGCGCATCGATGTGCAGCAGCTTGCCGAGCACGGTCTGGCGCGCCACCGAATCGGCGGGGAAGTTGGTGTCGGCGATGATCAGATCGTCGCCGTGCCCCATTGCCCTCAGCGCCTGGAGCACATCGGCGTTTAGCAATGGGTTGATCCCTTTGAGCATGGCAGTCCTCGTCAAACAGGTTGGTCAAAGTCGATTGGAAATCAGAGCCGGTTGCCGGTCTCAGCGTCGAAGAGATGGACCTGGTCGAGGCGCGGCTTGAGATTGAGCGGGTCGCCGGGCTTGAAGTCGTGGCGCTCGCGAAACAGCGCCACCATCTCGCCGTCGCCGAAGCGCACGAAGACCAGCGTTTCGGAGCCGGTCGGCTCGACCACCGAGATCTTCGCTGGCACGCCGTCGGCATGGATTTCGAGATGTTCGGGCCGCACGCCATAGACCACGGACTGGCCCTCCTTGACGGCGCTGCCGGCCGCGATCGGGAACAGCGTTCCCGCTATCTCGACCTCGTCGCCCTTCCTCACCACACCCTTGAGCAGGTTCATCGACGGCGAGCCGATGAAGCCGGCGACAAACAGATTGGCCGGCCGGTCGAACAATTCCAACGGCGCGCCAACCTGCTCGATGCGGCCGTCGCGCATCACCACGATCTTGTCGGCCATGGTCATGGCCTCGATCTGGTCGTGGGTGACGTAGATGGTGGTGGTCTTCAGCCGCTGGTGCAGTTCCTTGATCTCGGTGCGCATCTGCACGCGCAATTTGGCGTCGAGATTGGAGAGCGGCTCATCGAACAGGAACACTTGCGGGTTGCGCACGATGGCGCGGCCCATGGCGACGCGCTGGCGCTGGCCGCCGGAGAGCTGGCGCGGATAGCGTTTCAGGTAGGGGTTGAGGTCGAGAATGTCGGCGGCGCGCTTGACCCGCTCGGCGACCACGGCCGGGTCGGTGCCGCGCAGCTTCAGGGCAAACGCCATGTTCTGCTCCACCGTCTTGTGCGGATAGAGCGCGTAGTTCTGGAAGACCATGGCGATGTCGCGTTTGGCCGGCGGCAGATTGTTGACGATGCGCTCGCCGATGGCGATCGTGCCGCCGGAGACGGTTTCCAGCCCGGCCACCATCCTGAGCAGCGTGGACTTGCCGCAGCCCGACGGGCCGACCAGCACCACGAACTGGCCATCAGCGATTTCGACGCTGACCTCGTGCAGGACCTTGACGGTTCCGAACGCCTTGGCCACATTGGTGATCGCGACTTGAGCCATCGTCCCCCCTTTCCTCGCGGTGAAGCTAGCCATTGCCAACGGCAAGGGCAAGTCAGTATCTTATAGATAAAAAGTCATTCGTGTTGACAAGGTAATCGATTACGCGAATAGTGGCGAGTGCCAATCCGACAGTCGGATTTTTTCCCGAAAATCGGAGCTTCAGGCGACGCAGGGTGGGGTCCCACGTCCCCGTGTGATAAAGGAGAACCGTCGACGTTTCGGCGTCTGAGGATTGGTATTTCAATTCACGACTGTGTTCTGGGAGGAATAGATGAGAGTCGGTCTGTACGAAAAACTCGTCCGCGCGGGTGCGACCCGGCGTGACATACTCAAAGGTGCGGCCTCGATGGCCGCAATCGCCGCTGCTTCCGGCGCCGGGCTCGGCGCTTTCACGCGCCCGGCTGCCGCCGCCAGCGAACTGCGCTCCAAAATCCTGCAGATCCCCGGCGTCGGCAAAGGCCAGCCGACGGATTCCGACTTCCAGAAGGTCGGCGAACTCTGCCTGGAAGCCACCAAGGCCAACGTCAAGGAAGGCGAATTCGCCGGCGTCGAGCTCACCTTCATGGGCCTCAACAACCAGAACCTTCACAATGTTTTGTTCCGCGGTTTCCTTAAGCCGTGGGAGGCCTATACCGGCGCCAAGATCAGCTGGATCGACCTGGCGCAGGCCGACTACAATGCCCGCCTGCAGCAGTCGATCGCCACCGGCACCGTCGATTTCGACATCATCGAGATGGGCGCGCCGTTCGAAGGCGATGTCTGCGGCAAGGGCCTGACCTCCGAAATGCCGGACTGGGTCAAAGAGCAGATCGACATGAAGGATGTCGTCGCCTATCTGCAGCCGCCGGTCGGCACGTGGGACGGCAAGCAGTACCGCGTCACCGTCGACGGCGATGCGCACAACTTCAACTACCGCACCGACGTGTTTGCCGATGCCGACCTCGCCAAGGCCTGGAAGGATGGCGGAGCGACCACCGAATGGGGCGTGCCGAAGACCTGGCAGGAAGTCCAGGCGGTGACAAAATTCCTCAAGGGCAAGCAGTTCCAGGGCCAGGACGTGTTTGGCTATCTCGATGCGCCCAAGGCCTGGGGCGGTTTCGGCTTCTACTTTCTCGGTAGCCGCGCCACCGCCTATGCCAAGCATCCAGACGACAAGGCCTGGCTGTTCGATGCCGACACGATGAAGCCGCGCGTCAACAATCCAGCCTGGGTGCGCGCCATCCAGGACGTCATCGACGCACTGCCTTCGGAACCGGCCGACCAGATCAATGCCGATCCGAACACCACCGCCTTCCAGCAGTTCCTGGCCGGCACTGGCTCGATGGTCACCTGGTGGGGTGACGTCGGCTCCAACGTCAAGACCAACGATAGCTCGGTCGTAGGCGACATCACCGGCTTCTCGATCCTGCCGGGATCCGACGATGTCTACAATTCCAAGACCGGCGCCTGGGACAAGCTCGCCAGCGGCCCGAACTATGCGCCGAACTGCGCCTATCTCGGCTGGGGCGTCTATGTCATGGCCCGAGTCGATAGCGACGAAAAGAAGAAGAAGGCGGCATGGTCGGCCGCCGCCCATCTCGGCGGCAAGGACCTGTCGATCTGGACGGCGATGTATCCGTCGGGCTTCCAGCCCTACCGCAACTCGCATTTCGACATTCCGGAATGGGTGGCGGCAGGCTACGACGAGGCGTTCATCACCTCGTATCTCAAGTCGGAAGCCGACAGCTACAACCATCCGAACGCGGCGATCGAGCCGCGCATCCCCGGCATCTTCCAGTACTATTCCGCTGCCGAGGACATTCTGGCCAACACATTCGCCGGCAAGATGAAGGCGCAGGAAGGCGCTGACGCCATTGCCGCGGCCTGGGAAAAGCTGACCGACCAGATCGGCCGTGAAAACCAGATCAAGCTCTACAAGGCCTCGCTCGGCATGTAGACTGTTATCGTGAAATGGGTCCGGCGGCGCAGAGCCGCCGGACCTGACCGGCTCGGGCCGGTCGCAGGCATAGTTTTGAACGGACGGGACGCGTGGCTGACCAGACCACCAATGCATGGCCGGCAAACGCCGGTCCAGCCGATCTGATCTCGCCAAGCCGCAAGCAGCTTGGCTTTGCCGTGATGGCGCTAGCCACGCTCGGCCTGCTGGCGGTGATCGCGCTGCAGATCCTCTACAAGAGCGAAGTCACCACGCTCGGTTTCGAGACCTGGCGCCCCATCGTCTACGCCTACATTCTGTGGGGCGTGGCGCTTGGCGTCGGCCAGGTGCTGACGCGCGGCGAGGACGGCCAGCGCGCGCTGTTCCTGCTGCCGGCGCTTTTGTTCACCATCGCCATGGTGATCTTCCCGACGCTGTTCGGCTTCTACATCGCGCTGACCGACTGGAACCTGTCGTCCTTCGCCGGCCGCAAGTTCAACGGCCTCGACAATTTCTGGCAGATGCTGGCCGACCCCTACTATCGCAATGCGCTGTTCAACATGGTGCTCTATGTGCTCGCCGTGCTGGTCGAGTACGTCATCGCCTTCGGCCTGGCGCTGCTGCTCAACGCGCAGATCCGGGCACGCAAGTTCTTCCGCGTCGTCTTCCTGATGCCGCTGATGCTGTCGCCGGTGGCGGTGTCGTGGATGATCGGCAAATCGCTGATGGAGTACCGTTTCGGACCGGCGGCGACACTGGCGCGTCATCTCGGCTGGGAAAACCCCGCCTTCTTCTCCAACCCGATCACCGCCCGCATCTCGATCATGGTGCTCGATGCCTGGACCTTCATCCCGTTCATGATGATCATGCTGCTGGCCGGCCTGCAGGCGATGTCGCGCGACGTGCTGGAAGCGGCACGCGTCGACGGCGCCACGACCTGGCAGACCTTCTGGCAGGTCACGTTCCCGCTGATGCTGCCGGTGTCGGTGACGGCGGTGATCCTGCGCATCATCTTCAAGCTGAAGCTTGCCGATATCATCATCACCGTCACCTCCGGCGGCCCCGGCGGCGCCACGGATTCGGTCTCGAGCTTCATCTACCGCGAGTACCGCGACCGTTCGAATGTCGGCTACGGCACCATGCTGGCGATGGCCTATCTCGTCATCATCGTCGTGTTCGTGACCTGGCTGTTGAAATTCGCCAACCGCTTCGTGCGCAACGTGAACTGACAGGGGATCATGAGCGTCCAGACCACCGACTATGTCGCTTCCGAAATCCGCTCGCCGGTGGGCTTTTTGGCCAATCGCGTGTTCATTTACGGCGCGCTGGCGTTCTGGGCTTTCATCTGCCTGTTCCCGATCTACTGGACGATCACCACCTCGTTCAAGACGGCCGTCGACGTCACCCAGGGCCACCTCATCCCGTTCGTCGACTTCCAGCCGGACTGGAAGGGCTGGCGCTCGCTCGGCCTGTCGCCGGATTCGATCTTCCAGACCTCGACGGTGCGCGAGGAATTCTTCAAGCGCTTCATGAATTCCGTCATTACCTCGGTCGGTGCATCGAGCCTTGCGATCGTCATCGGCAGCCTCGCTGCCTACGGGCTGACCCGCTACCGCTACCAGTTCGCCTGGTTCAAGAACGAGGACATCTCGTTCTTCTTCCTGTCGCAGCTGATCCTGCCGCCGGTGGTGCTGGCCCTGCCCTTCCTGGTGCTCTACCGCGAAGTCGGCCTGCTCGACACCCGCATCGGGCTGATCCTGCTCTACACGCTGATGGTGCTGCCGATCGTCATCTGGATCATGCGCGACCAGTTCAACTCGATCCCCGTCGAGCTCGAGGAAGCCGCCTTGGTCGATGGGCTGTCGATCTGGGGCGCCTTTTTCCGCATAGTCATGCCGATTGCGCTCCCTGGCATGGTCGCTGCCTTTATCCTGGCGATGGTGCTGTGCTGGAACGAGTACTTCTTCGCCGCGCTGCTGACCTCGACCGATGCCAAGACCATCCCCGTGATGGTGGCGAGCCAAACCGGCTCGCAAGGCATCAACTGGTGGTCGATGGCGGCGCTCGCCACCGCGGCGATCGCGCCGCTGGCGGTGATCGGGATTGCGCTGGAGCGGTATCTTATCATGGGCATGACGGCGGGCGCGGTGAAGTAAGCCGTTGCTGAGGCGGGCCTATGCTCCCGTGAGCACCGATTTTATCCGGTCTCGGAACATCTCCGCGGTCTTGGTAGTTTCGAAGTCGCGCGTCTCAAATCGCTCGCCGTTCACGGTCGTCAAAACGACCGTGTAGGTTGGACCTCCACTGTCCCATTCGATTGTCCGCAGACTGAAGCTGGCTATGTCGCCCGGCAGCACATGATGCCGGCGCAGAAAGATCGGGTTGCGCAGCACGATGTCGATACGCCCGCGGCGGACGATCCAGCGCACCGCCGGGCTGAAGATGGCCGCATATACAAGCGGAATGCCGACGGCATAGGCGCCGAAAATAATGAAGAGAAAGAACGGGCTGGCGACGCTCAACGGCCAGACGCCGCGATAGAGCTCCCATGTCGGCATGACAATGCAGAACAGGCCGGCAAGCCCGAGAAACAGGCGCTTGGCGACATGCATCGGAATGTCGTGCCGCAACCGCCCGTCCCTGCTGATCTCGTCCATGCCATGCCTCCAAGCCGACGATGGCGGCGGAAGGTGAAAAAGCCGTAACGATGCTAAGCCTGCACGCCCGGCTATTGGTCAGGGCTTCAAAATGGCGCGCAGGTGATCGAGGATCATGGCGACACCCTTTTGCCCGAGTTCGGCGGACGCCTCCGGCGCACTTGCCGTGTACCAGCTCGTGTTGTCTGCGAAATGTCCGGCATCGACTGCTTCCGGGCACAGCGCCAGCATCAGGGAGGTCTCGCCGATGCCGGCATGGTCGAACGGGTACTTGCCGTTCATGGCGGCCGACATCAGCGAATGCACCTGCACCCAGTTGAAGAAATTCTCGCCCGCGGCGTGCTCGGAATAATAGTCGGCCATCTCGTTCGAGCCCCACCAGCCCTCGCCGCGCTGCTTCTCGAGGAAGCGGAAGATCGCCTGGCGGCCGGCAGTCTTGAAGGCGAGATCGGTCGGCATCCCCGCCGCGAAATTCTCGGTCTGGTGGTGGATGATCGCGTGGATGTTGCGAAAGCCGATGCGTAGCAGGCTGTAGAACAGTTCCTCGCCGAACGGCGCCAGCTGATTGCCGCCAACCTGCACCGAACCGCTGCCTTCGGGTGCTGCCACCGCATAGCTCGCCGCGCCGTAATAGAAGGACGGCAGGATGACGATGTCGGCTTCCTTTTCGTAGAGCTCCAGCGTCTTGATGACGGCCAGCGTGTCCATGCCGACGGCCATGTGCTCGCCATGATATTCGAGCACGCCGAGCGGGAGGGCGACCGGCCAGTTCTCGGCGATCGCCTTGCGGATCTGGTGCGGCAGCATCAATTCGTAGCGCATCGCGCCTACTCCAAGTTGGTGTGGCGCGCGCGCATGGCTTCGGACGACTGGCCGGTCAGCCCCTTGAGCTTCAGCACCATCACCTCAAACAGCAGGAACAAAGCGCCTTCGAAGACCGAGCCCATCGGCAGCAGCGATGTCTTTTGCGGCCCCTGGTCGCGGGCCATGGTCTGCGCCGGGATGAGCAAGGTGAAGTCGGCAAGTGCGGCCGCACTGCCCGCAGCCTCGGCGGTGAGCAGCAGCACCGTCGCGCCGGCCTGGCGGGCAACCTGCATCAAGGTGAGCACCGTCGTGGTCTCGCCCGGGCCGGAACTGACCAGGAAGACATCGCCCGGGCCAAGAGGGGGCGTGTTCATGTCGCCGACCACCGACACGTCGAGCCCAAGGTGATAGAGCCGCATGGCGAGGCCCTTGAGCTGCAAGGCCTCGCGGCCGCAGCCATAGACGACGATTTTTTGCGCGCGGGCAAGCGTTGCGCAAGCAGTGTCGATGCCGGCTTCGTCGACGCGCGCCAGCACGGCGCCCAGCTCTTGCAGGGCGGTCGCGAACATATCCGAGCCGGCATTCGTCATCAGGGTTCCGCCAGGGTTGTGGCCGGGATTTCCGGTTGCGCATTTGCCGGGAAAGGCTTGTTTTTGTTCATGCTATCACCGCGAAAATGCGTGTCCAACAGCCGCCGCGGCTTTTGCTGTGCCACCGGCGTGATAGTGTCATGTCAGACAAATCAATCCAGGAAATCTCAAGCGACATGAAGACACGGCATTTCGACCGCATCGGCAATGGCGGCATCGACTTCACCGAACTCGGCTTCGGCAGCGCGCCGCTCGGCAACCTCTACCGCGCCGTCCCCGACGCGGATGCCAATGCCACGCTGGAAGCGGCGTGGGCGACCGGCTGCCGCTACTACGACACCGCGCCGCTCTATGGCTTAGGTCTCGCCGAAACACGCCTCAATGCCTTCCTGCGCGGCAAAAGCCGTGACGACTATGTGCTGTCGAGCAAGGTCGGCCGCCTGTTAAGCGTTTGCCCACCGGAAGAGCGCACCGGCATCGGCAAGTTCTTCGACACGCCGACGCGCCGCGAAATCTACGACTACAGCTATGACGGCGTCATGCGCTCGTTCGAGGCATCGCTGGAACGGCTCGGCGTCGACCGCATCGACATCCTTTTCGTCCATGACCTCGACATCTTCACCCATGGCAGCAAGGAAGCGTCCGACCAGCGTATCGAGGAGTTCATGGCCTCGGGCTACAACGGACTGCTTGCGCTGCGCGACCAGGGTGTGATCAAGGCGTTCGGCGGCGGCATCAACGAATGGGAGGTCTGCCAGACGCTGGCCGAGCGCGGCGATTTCGACCTGTTCCTGCTGGCCGGGCGCTACACGCTGCTCGAGCAGGAAGCGCTTGCCACCTTCCTGCCGCTCTGTGAAAAGCGCGGCATCGGCATCGTGCTCGGTGGCCCCTACAATTCCGGCATACTGGCGACCGGGCCGAAGCCAGGCGCCTATTACAATTACTCCGAGGCGCCACACGACATCATGGATCGTGTCGGGCGCATCGAGGCGGTCTGCAAGCGCCATGGCATCAGGCTGATCGAGGCAGCGCTGCAGTTCCCGCTGCTGCACCCGTCCGTGGTGTCGGTCATCCCCGGCGGCCAGCGGCCGGCCGAGGTTGAAAGCAACCGCGCACTGCTCGACGCCAAGCTGCCCGCGGCACTTTGGGCCGATCTCAAGCAGGAAGGCCTGATGAGGGCCGACGCGCCGGTGGGCTGACGGCCTGCCGTGTCGCGTTGCCGTCGAGGCAAAAGAAAAGCCGGGCGAACCCGGCTTTTCAAGATTCTCTGAAAAGAAAAAATGGTCTTAGTTGACCGCGTCCTTGAGGCCTTTGCCGGCCGAGAACTTCGGCACGGTACGCGCCGGAATCTTCACTTCCGCGCCAGTCTGCGGGTTGCGGCCAGTCGACGCCGCACGCTTGGAGACGGTGAAATTTCCGAAGCCGACGAGCCGTACATCGCCGCCCTTCTTCAGTTCGCCAGTGATGACGGAGAACACCGCATCGACCGCCGACTGTGCGTCACCCTTCGAAATGCTCGCGGATTCAGCGACAGCGGAAACCAGTTCGTTCTTGTTCATAAAAATTCCCTTCCATGAGAAAAACCGGAACTCTTCGACTCGTCCGGCAGGAAACGGACTTTAGAAAGAAGCGTTCCCGCAACCAAGTCGAAAAGCGCGGAAAAAGTGCGAAAAAGCCCGGAAAAGGTGGGTTTTTCACATGAAAAAGCCGGGCTCAAGGCCCGGCTTTCCATTTGTGCACTGCACCCTTAGCAAAAACTAATGTGCAAGCGACTTTCCAGCATCGTCGGCGCTGTCGGTCGTGGCCGGCGGATTGACCGGTTCGACCCACTCGATCGGCTCCGGCATGCGCACCAGCGCATGCCTCAGAACCTCGCCGACGCGTGAGACCGGAATGATCTCCATGCCGTTCTTCACATTGTCCGGAATCTCCGCCAGATCCTTGGCGTTGTCTTCCGGGATCAGCACCTTCTTGATGCCGCCGCGCAGTGCGGCAAGCAACTTCTCCTTGAGGCCGCCGATCGGCAAGATGCGGCCGCGAAGCGTTATCTCGCCAGTCATCGCCACATCGGCCCGAACCGGAATACCCGTCAGTATCGACACAATGGCTGTCGCCATGGCGGCACCTGCGGACGGTCCGTCCTTCGGCGTGGCGCCCTCCGGCAAGTGCACGTGGATATCGCGCTTGTCGAACAGCGGCGGCTCGATGCCGAAATCGACGGCTCTTGAGCGGACATAGGAGGCCGCCGCCGAAATCGATTCCTTCATCACGTCGCGCAAATTGCCGGTCACCGTCATGCGGCCCTTGCCGGGCATCATGACGCCTTCGACCGTCAGCAGTTCGCCGCCGACTTCCGTCCAGGCAAGACCGGTGACGACACCGACCTGATCGTCAGCCTCGACCTGACCGAAACGGAAGCGCTGAACACCGAGGTAGTCGGCGAGGTTCGCCGCCGTGATGCTCACCGTCTTCTTCTTGGTCTTCAGGATCTCGGTCACCGCCTTGCGCCCGAGCTTCATCAGCTCGCGCTCCAGGCTTCTGACGCCCGCTTCACGGGTGTAGGTCTGGATGATGCCGCGGATCGCGTCCTCGCTGACCGAAAATTCCTTCGGCTGCAGCGCGTGGTCGCGAACCACCTTGGGCATCAGGTGACGCTTGGCGATCTCGATCTTCTCGTCCTCGGTGTAGCCGGCGATACGGATGATCTCCATGCGGTCCATCAAGGGCGCAGGGATGTTCAGCGTGTTCGCCGTCGTCACGAACATCACGCTCGAAAGGTCGTATTCGACTTCGAGGTAATGGTCCATGAACGTCGAGTTCTGCTCGGGATCGAGCACCTCGAGCAAGGCCGATGACGGATCGCCACGGAAGTCCTGGCCCATCTTGTCGATCTCGTCGAGCAGGAAGAGCGGGTTGGACTTCTTGGCCTTCTTCATCGACTGGATGACCTTGCCGGGCATCGAACCGATATAGGTGCGGCGGTGACCACGGATCTCGGCCTCGTCACGCACGCCGCCGAGCGCCATGCGGATGAACTCGCGGCCGGTCGCCTTGGCGATCGACTTGCCGAGCGAGGTCTTGCCGACGCCAGGAGGGCCGACGAGGCACAGGATCGGCCCCTTCAGCTTCTTCTGGCGGCTCTGCACGGCGAGATACTCGACGATGCGGTCCTTGACCTTGTCGAGGCCGAAATGATCGGTATCGAGCACGTTCTGCGCGAAAGCCAGGTCCTGCTTGACCTTGGAGTTCTTGCCCCACGGGATCGACAGGATCCAGTCGAGATAGTTGCGCACGACGGTCGATTCAGCCGACATCGGCGACATCGTCCGCAGCTTCTTCAACTCGGCTTCCGCCTTTTCGCGGGCCTCCTTGGAGAGCTTGGTCTTCTTGATGCGCGCCTCGATCTCGGCTGCCTCGTCGCGGCCGTCCTCGCCTTCGCCGAGCTCCTTCTGGATCGCCTTCATCTGCTCGTTGAGGTAGTATTCGCGCTGCGTCTTCTCCATCTGGCGCTTGACGCGCGAGCGGATGCGCTTCTCGACCTGCAGGACGGAGATTTCGGCTTCCATGAAGCCCATCGCCTTTTCCAGCCGCTCCTTGACGGAAAGCGTTGCCAGCATCTCCTGCTTTTCAGGGATCTTGATGGCGAGATGCGAAGCGACCGTATCGGCGAGCTTGGAATAGTCGTCGATCTGGCTGGCAGCGCCCACCACTTCGGGCGAGATCTTCTTGTTCAGCTTGACGTAGTTTTCGAAGTCGGTGACGACCGAACGGGCGAGTGCCTCGACCTCAACCTCTTCCTCTTCCGGCTCTACCAGCGCGGCAGCGCGGGCTTCGTGGAAGTCCGGACGGTCGGTGAACGAGACGATTTTGGCACGCGAAGCACCTTCGACCAGCACCTTGACGGTGCCGTCGGGCAGCTTCAGCAATTGCAGCACATTGGCGAGCGTGCCGATGTCGAAAATCGCATCGGGCTCAGGATCGTCATCGGCGGCATTCATCTGGGTGGCAAGCAGGATCTGCTTTTCCTGACCCATAACCTCTTCCAGCGCCTTGATCGACTTTTCACGCCCGACAAAGAGCGGAACGATCATGTGCGGGAACACCACGATGTCGCGCAGTGGGAGGACTGCGAAGACGCCGTCGCTGGGAGCCTTGGATATTTTGGCCATTGTCCAACCTTTCATGTCGCGGCCGCTAATTGAGCCAACCGCGAATCTCATATTAACGACCGTTGGTCGTTCCGCCTACCACCGTTTGTGACGGGAGTTTTACAGCACAGAATTCGGCACCACGGCCTTCCAGTGTTAGTTGGATGTACAAGGGGCAAAGATCAAGGGTCAACACGGGCCGTTCGTCCACTCCAGCACTAGGTCTGATACCTCACCACAGCAAAACGGCGCCCAAGGGGCGCCGTTCCATAAAAAGGTTGGGCCAGATGCCATGTCAGGCGCTGACGTTGCCCTTCTTTTCCTTCTGCTCGGAATAGATGTAGAGCGGCCGGGCGCTGCCGGTCACCACTTCTTCCGAAATCACCACTTCGCGCACGCCTTCCAGCGCGGGCAGTTCGAACATTGTGTCGAGCAGGATCGCTTCCATGATAGAGCGCAGGCCGCGGGCGCCTGTCTTGCGCTCGATGGCACGCTTGGCGATCGCCGACAGCGCATTCTCGTGGAAGGTCAGGTCGACACTCTCCATCTCGAACAGCCGCTGATACTGCTTGACGAGCGCGTTCTTCGGCTCGGTCAGGATCTGGATCAGCGCCGGCTCGTCGAGGTCTTCAAGCGTCGCCAGAACCGGCAGACGGCCGACAAACTCTGGAATGAGGCCGAACTTTAGGAGATCCTCGGGCTCGACCAAGCGGAAGACGTCGCCGGTGCGACGATCCTCGGGCGAAGCGACGATGGCGCCGAAGCCGATCGAGGTTTTCCTGCCGCGATCCGAGATGATCTTGTCCAGCCCGGCGAAGGCGCCGCCGCAGATGAACAGGATGTTGGCGGTGTCGACCTGCAGGAATTCCTGCTGCGGATGCTTCCTGCCGCCTTGCGGCGGCACGGAGGCGACCGTGCCTTCCATGATTTTCAGAAGCGCCTGCTGCACGCCCTCGCCCGACACGTCGCGGGTGATCGAGGGGTTGTCGGACTTCCGCGAAATCTTGTCGATTTCGTCGATGTAGACGATGCCGCGCTGGGCGCGCTCCACATTGTAGTCGGCCGACTGCAGCAGCTTCAGGATGATGTTTTCGACGTCCTCACCGACATAACCGGCTTCGGTCAGCGTCGTGGCGTCGGCCATGGTGAAGGGAACGTCGATGATGCGGGCCAGCGTCTGCGCAAGAAGCGTCTTGCCGCAGCCGGTCGGGCCGATCAGCAGGATGTTGGACTTCGCCAACTCGACGTCGTTGTTCTTGCCGGCATGCGCCAGGCGCTTGTAGTGGTTGTGCACGGCCACCGACAGCACGCGCTTGGCGTAGGGCTGGCCGATGACATAGTCGTCGAGGACCTTGAGGATCTCCTGCGGTGTCGGCACGCCTTCGCGCGACTTCACCATCGAGGTTTTGTTCTCCTCGCGGATGATGTCCATGCAGAGCTCGACGCACTCGTCGCAGATGAACACCGTCGGGCCGGCGATCAGCTTGCGCACCTCGTGCTGGCTTTTGCCGCAAAACGAGCAATAAAGCGTGTTCTTGGAATCACCGCTGTTGTTGCCGACCTTGCTCATTTTCCTGTCCTTTCATCGCCGCCCGCCGATGGTCTGGCTGGAACGGCGCATATTCTATCTATCGCGGGAATTCGCCGCCGCCAGTGTCCCGGCTCCCGCAACGCAATCCGTACGAAACACAAATCAGAAAACGTAGCAATGATTCGCGCCAACCCCGCACAAAGCTAAGCCGTCGAAAATCAACATAGCATTAACGTAGGCAATCCCATCCGCCGAGGGAACAGCCAATTGTGGCCGAAATGCCGCAAATCCCAGCAAAAGCGCGTTATACCGCCATCCAACTGCCATGCAGCCTTATGCGGCAGCGCCTTCGACCGGCTCGCGCGACGAAATGACCTTGTCGATGAGGCCGAAATCCCTGGCTTCGTCGGCGGTCATGAAATGGTCGCGGTCAAGCGTCTTTTCGATCTCTTCGTAGCTCTTGCCGGTGTGCTTGACATAGACCTCGTTGAGGCGGCGCTTCAGCTTGATGATGTCCTGGGCGTGGCGCTCGATGTCGGAAGCCTGGCCCTGGAAGCCGCCGGAAGGCTGGTGCACCATGATGCGGGCGTTCGGCGTGGCAAAACGCATATCCTTGTGGCCGGCGGTCAGAAGCAGCGAGCCCATCGAAGCGGCCTGGCCGATGCACAGCGTCGACACCGCTGGCTTGATGAACTGCATGGTGTCGTAGATCGCCATGCCCGAGGTCACCACGCCACCTGGCGAGTTGATGTAGAGGTTGATCTCTTTCTTCGGGTTCTCGGCCTCGAGGAACAAAAGCTGTGCACAAACCAGCGTCGCCATGCCGTCTTCGACCGGGCCGGTGATGAAAATGATGCGCTCCTTCAAGAGCCGCGAGAAAATGTCGTAAGCCCGCTCGCCGCGATTGGTCTGCTCGACCACCATCGGAACGAGGTTCATGTAGGTTTCGACGGGGTTCTTCATGGACTATCCCTTTTTGGAGATGGGGATTCCGGCGCCGGAAACATTAGCAATCGGGCAGAATCGGTTCTGGACGGTTAGGATGTAAATAGGATGCCGGCTCACCCTAGCGCAAGGCCGCCTTCTCCTAGCCATCTGGTTAAGTCGAATCAAGGTTTCCGCGCAAGGGGAAGCCCGCACGCGGTCGGCCGTGCTTTCGGGTGTAGCAATTCCTTAACCGCATCGCTTAACGAAATGCGGCGAAACCGCTTTCCCCAAGAGAACCATACCCTACAATTCAATGTTGAACCTGCGTTTTCGCGTTCAAACAGGGGGAGTGCCATGATCAGGAAAACAGCTTGCCTCGCCATTTCCGGCCTGGCCGGCCTCGGCATGGTGTCCGAAGCGGTCGCCGGCGGCCGCGCCGTCGAATGCTACGAGCCGGTGCACAGGCCCGCGCTCTATGACACCGTCTATGAAGACGTCATGGTCAGCCCCGGCGGGCAGTTGGTCGATTACGACCCGCCGATCTACGGCACGCTTGAGCGCGTCGAGCAGATCGCGCCGCCCCGCGTCACCTATGAGGTCGTGCCGGCCGTCACCCGCACCGTCTATCACACGGTCAAGGTCAACGATGGCGGCTATGCCTGGGAATGGCGCGTCATCCATGGCCGCCGGGTGCTGTGCAAGATCTGGCGCAAGGCGCGCTATGCGCGTGTCGCCGAAACGGTAGAGATTGAACCCGCGCGTACCCGCCGGGTCGTGCTGCCGGCCGAATATGAGAGCGTTGCGCATGAAGTGCTGGTGCGGCCCGAGCGGCGGCACATCACTGAGATTGCGCCGTCATACCAGCGGGTGGCGCGCCGGGTGGTGGTGCAGGAAGGCTCGACCAGCTGGCGCCGCGTGCATATTGCGCGCCATTGCCAGGATTAGACTTCGGCACGTCGTCGAGAGCCGTCCCGGCTGGCTCAATCCATAGGCCCGTCGGTGGCCAACATACGGTCTGGCACCAAGCTGGCAAGCCGCGCTAATGGTCTGGCATGACCAAATCCATGCCGCACTACCTCTCCTTTGATCCAGCCGCGCGCCGCCTGCGGCTCGATCCGCACGAACCGGCGTTTTTCCAGAACCCTTACGACGCCTACGCCTTCCTGCATCGCGCATCGAACGCCTACTTCTGGGAAGAATTCGGCTTCTGGTGTTTTGGCGGCTTCGACGACGTCAACCGGCTGCTGCGCGACCGCCGTTTCGGCCGCCAGAATCCGGCCGGCATTCCCGACAGCCGCGGCATCGGCGAGGATCGCTCGCATCTCGCCGCCTTCGACGGCATCGAGGTGAATTCGATGCTGGAGCTGGAGCCGCCGGTGCACACCAGGCTGCGGACGCTGGTCAACCGCGCCTTCGTCTCGCGGCAGGTCGAGCGGCTGCGGCCGCGCGTCGAAACGCTCGCAAATGAGCTTATCGACCGGTTCGAACCGGGCCAGGTCGATCTGCTGCCTGCCTTCGCCGCACCCTTGCCGATCACCATCATTGCCGAAATGCTCGGCGTGCCGGTCGAGATGGGGCCGCAACTGCTCGACTGGTCGCACCAGATGGTGGCCATGTACATGCACGGCCGCACCCGCGAGACAGAGGAGACGGCCAATCGCGCCGCGCACGATTTTTCCGACTTTTTGCGCGGCTACGTCACCGAGCGGCGCAAAAAGCCCGGCGACGATCTGTTGTCGCTGCTGATCGCGGCGCAGGAGGATGGCCAGAAACTCTCGGAGGACGAACTGGTCTCGTCCGCCATCCTTTTGCTCAATGCCGGCCACGAAGCAACGGTCCACCAGACCGGCAACGCCGTGCGTGCCCTGCTCGCGCAAGGCGGCGATCCCGGCCGTTTCTTCACCTCGCCGGAGGCTACCGCGGCCACGGTCGAGGAATGCCTGCGCTTCGACGCGCCGCTGCACATGTTCACCCGCTACGCCTCTCATGAGATCGAGGTGACATCAGGGGTTGTCGTACAACCGGGCGAGACGATCGGCCTGCTGCTCGGCATGGCCAACCATGACCCGCTTGCCTTTGCCGAACCCGAGGTCTTCCGGCCCGGCCGCGCCGACCAGAAGAACGTCTCGTTCGGCGCCGGCATTCATTTCTGCATCGGCGCGCCGCTGGCGCGGCTGGAATTGCAGGTATCGCTGAAAACACTGTTCGAGCGGCAGCCGCAACTCCATCTTGCGGAGGAGCCGCGCTTCCGCGACACTTACCACTTCCATGGGCTGGAAAGGCTCGCCGTCAGGTTCTGACGCGAGGCCGGGGTGCTAAAATGAGACTGTTTTCGACCCGGACGATAGCATTCGCCCTCGCCTTGCTGTGCGCCAGCATCGCCAGCGCATCGGCGCAGCAACAAAACATCCCGCAGGAAAACAGCGACGCCGTGGCACGGGCAATGGCGGCCGGTCTGCTGGAACGCCAGACAGGTGCCGCGGTGCCCGCGGACAAGTTCTGGGCCTATGAGGTCGATTTCAATCTCGACGGGTTCTCCGAGCTCTATGTCTATGTCTATGTCTCGGATCCCGTCTGCGACGGGGTGAAGTGCGGACTGTTCCTGTTCGTGCTGGAAGGCGACAGCTATCGCGAGGTTCTCGGCGACATTCCGGGTGCCAGGCTGACGCCCCCGGACAGGGTCGGGCTCGGCGCTTTCAAACGCAACAGCTTCATCGACCTGCAGCTCGACCAGAAGCTGTTTGGCTGGACGGGCGATCGCTATGCTGATGTCTCGACCTTCCCTGCCACCTCGCTCGACGGTGCCGGCTTCATCGCTGCCTGCCAGAAAAGCAGGTCAAACGAGCAGCCCGAAGAGGGCGAGGCCGAAAGGGTCGCCGGCGAATGTCAGTGCCAGTTCAATCGCTTTCAGGCGATCGGTTTCACACAGGCCGACCTCGATCAATATGCCGCCTCGCTCGGCGAGAAGTTCGACTATCCGACAGGCGACAAGGAGAAGGCCTGGCAGGCCATCGCCACCAGCGCAAGCGACACCGCAACCGGCTGCGATATCATCGGCGGCAAGAGCCAGTGGCAGCCGGCCTACTTCAACCATGGCGACCAGACGCAAGAGAAACTCGAATTCAATGAGTTCATCAGTGCCTGCCCGACGCAGGATTTCATCCTGAGCAACCGCAAGGTCGGCTCGCCGGACCGGGCGCTTGGACTCTGCGGCTGCCTGGCCCGCGAAATGCCAACGCAAGGTGTGAAGCAGGAAGGGCTGGACCTGCTGACGCAATATTATCGCGATGAGATATCCGACAGTGATGTCGATGCCGGAAACGCCGACCTCTTGGCCGAGCACGACAAGGCCTCCGACGCATGCCTCAGCCAATTTCCGGCGAAATAGTCGACCGCCAGCTACAAGCGCCGGAATGATAGGGTCGAGCTGATGAGATTCGCGTTCCTGCAAGAACCTCCCTTCTGCTTTACCGACCCCTCCGGAGCACCTAACGGTTGCGACGCCAAGCTGGCGGAGAAAGTCTGCGCACTGCTGGCGGAGGCATTTTCGCCGGCCGAGACTGAGTTTGCCGAACTGCTCCCCGGGCTGGTCGATGGTCGATGGGACATGACGACGGGCCTGTTCGTGTCGGAAGAGCGCAGGATGCTTGTCGACTTCACCCGGCCGATCTGGATGCTGCCTGACGGGCTTCTGGTCGCCAAGGGCAACCCGCGTGCCTTCGACGGCTACCGGTCCGTTGCCAACGATCCGGCAGCCTTGATCGGCATCATATCAGGCCAGATCCAACACCAGACAGCCCTGCGAAACGGTGTTCCGCCTGCGCGCATCAAGGTCTTCGCCACGCAGGCTGAAGCGGCTGCCGCCGTCGCTGCCGGTGCGGTGCATGCCTATGCCAGCGTCGCCATGGCGCATCGCGGCTATGTCGGCAGGCACCCCGATGCGCCGCTCACCGTCATCGACGTTCCCGCGGCGGAAAAACGGCCGGCTGCTGGTGCCTTTGCGCTCGCCAAGGGCAATGCGGCGTTGCGGCGGCGCATCGATTCCTGCCTCGGCGATGTGCTGGGCAGTTCCTGGCACCGCGAGATGATGGGCGAGCACGGATTTTCCGGCGCCGACATCGATCGCCTTCTGTGAATTCGACCGCTGGCTAGAGCTTGATCACATACTCCTTGCGAGTCGTTTCAAGCACTTCCCAGCTGCCTCTAAAGCCGGGCCGCAGCACGAAACTGTCGCCCGCCCGCACAGTAACGCGCCTTACCACCATCCTCGGCGATCACCGACACGCCCGCCAGGATGTGGCAGAACTCCCACTCATCATAGACGATGCGCCACTTGCCGGGCGTGGCTTCCCATATCCCGGCGTATAGACCGCCGTCGCGCTCCTCGACATTCCATGTGCGGAATTTCGGATCGCCCGCAATCAGGCGATCCGGCGCCGGCGCACCATGCTCGGCGTCGACGCAGTCGATGCCTATGGAGAGGAATTTTGGCTCGGCCATGATCAAACCTTGGCCAGGGCCTGTTCCAGATCGGCGACGATGTCGTTGACATCCTCGATGCCGATGGAAAGCCGGACCGTGTCCGGCCCAGCACCGGCCTTGACCTTCTGCTCGTCGGAAAGCTGGCGATGCGTGGTCGAGGCCGGGTGGATGACCAGCGACTTGGTGTCGCCGACATTGGCCAGATGCGAGAACAGTTCCAGCGCCTCGACGAATTTGACGCCCGCCTCGTAGCCGCCCTTCAGGCCGAAGGTGAAGACAGCGCCGGCGCCCTGCGGCGAGTATTTCTTCTGCAGCGCGTTGTTCTTGTCGCTGGGCAGGCCGGGATAGTTCACCCAGGCGACCTTGGGATGGTTGGACAGCCAGCCCGCGACGGTAACCGCATTGTCGCAATGGCGCTGCATCCTGAGCGGCAAGGTTTCCAGCCCGGTCAGGATCAGGAAGGCGTTGAAGGGCGAGATCGCCGGGCCAAGGTCGCGCAGGCCGAGCACGCGCGCGGCAATGGCGAAGGCGAAATTGCCGAAGGTTTCGTGCAGCACGAGGCCGCCATATTCGGGGCGCGGTTCCGACAGCATCGGGTACTTGCCCGATTTCGACCAGTCGAAAGTGCCGCCATCGACAATGGCGCCGCCGATCGAATTGCCGTGGCCGCCGATGAATTTGGTCAGCGAATGGACAACGATGTCGGCGCCATGCTCGACCGGCCGCACCAGATAGGGTGAGGCCAGCGTGTTGTCGACGATCAGCGGCAGGCCGTGCTTGCGGGCGATGTCGCCGATCTTTTCGATATCGACGAAAGTGCCGCCCGGATTGGCCAGGCTCTCGATGAAGATCGCCTTGGTCTTGTCGTCGATCTGGCTCTCGAAGGTGGAGATGTCGTTGGTGTCGGCCCAGCGCACTTCCCAGCCGTAATTCTTGAAGGCATGGCCGAACTGGTTGATCGAGCCGCCGTAAAGCCTTGTCGCAGCGACGAAATTGTCGCCGGGCGTCAGCAGATTGTGGA
Organism: Mesorhizobium sp. P2_B5; assembly: GCF_056404775.1. Classification (NCBI taxonomy): domain Bacteria; kingdom Pseudomonadati; phylum Pseudomonadota; class Alphaproteobacteria; order Hyphomicrobiales; family Phyllobacteriaceae; genus Mesorhizobium; species Mesorhizobium sp. P2_B5. The sequence continues at coordinate 509,022 of NZ_JBFUDJ010000003.1, forward strand.
ACACCAGCACCTGCGCGGCGTGGCCGGAGGCGACGGCAAGTGCTGCCGTGCCGCCTTCAAGTGCTGCGATCCGCTCTTCCAGCACCGCCTGGGTCGGGTTCATGATGCGGGTGTAGATGTTGCCGAAGGCCTTCAGCCCGAACAGCGACGCGGCGTGGTCGGCATCGTCGAAGACGAAGGAGGTCGTCTGGTAGATCGGCGTGGCGCGTGCGCCGGTCGCCGGGTCGGGCTTGGCGCCGGCATGGACGGCGAGCGTGTTGAAACCGGGCGTACGGGTCATCGAAACCTCCCTCTCCTGAACCTTCTGAAAATCGTGGGCATTCTTGGCGAACCGCAGCCACGAATGCAAAGAAGAAAATACCTTTCGGCAAGCGATCTACGATGAACGCGCGGGGAACTTCATCGCTTCCCGGAATAATTTTGCTCGCCTGGGAACCGAGCATGGCTTTCGGGATCGCGGTCTATTTCTGGCGCACGCCAAAACTCTGGAATCCCGACCGCATCAGCGGCTTCTTCGATGACAGCACACCCGAGTTGACACCGGTCCAGCCGATCTCGCCCGAAAGCTTGCCATATTCGATCTTGGGGCAGCGGTTCATCACCACCTTGATGCCTGCCGCCTCGGCGCGGACTGCTGCCTCGTCATTGCGCACGCCGAGCTGCATCCAGAGCACTTTTGGCAAAGGGTTCAGCTTCAGCACCTCATCGAGAATGCCGGGCACCGCCGCCGACGCGCGAAAAATGTCGACCATGTCGACCGGCTCTGGCAGATGGGCAAGGCTGGCATAGGTCATGCGGCCAAGGATTTCCTTGCCGGCCTGTCCGGGATTGATCGGGAAGACCAAAAAACCCTTGGCCAGCAGGTATTTCAGCACGAAAAAGCTCGGCCTGACGTCATTGGCCGACGCGCCGACCATGGCGATGGTCTTCACCGAATTGAGGATGCCGCCGATATAGGCATTGTCGTAGGCGTCGTGGTTCATGCGGCAATCGCTTTCCTGCGGTAGTGATAGCGGTAGAGTTCTTTGGTGAACCCAAGCGAGGCATAGAGCGCGCGACCTGGCGCGTTGTCGGCGACGACCTGCAGGCAGGCCGCCGAGGCCCCTGCCCGCCGCGCCCAGCCGATCAGGCTGCCGACGGTCTTGCGGCCGAGGCCTTGCTGCCTGAACCGGCTGTCGGTCTCGACCGACTCCACCACAAGCAGGCCATCACGGATGACGCCATAGGCCAAAGCGGCAATTTCGCTGTCACGCTCGCAGGATACGAACGCCTTGTCGCCGATGATCAGCCCAGGCATCTCGCGAAAGACGCGGCGATCCGTATCGTCATAGGCGCCCATGCGGAACCGTGCCGCGAACCAGTCCTCGCTGGGCGTCGGCGACACGGTGACGTGCTCGTCGCTGGTATCCACCAACTCATCAATCCCGCCATAGAGGTGGATGGTTCCGCCCTCGAGATCGTAGCCTTGGCGGTCGAGGAGCGTGTCCATTTCGGCGGCAATGCCGGGAACCCGAAACAACGGTGTCTGGCCATGGCCGGCATAGAATGCCTCGGCGACGTCGAGCACGCTCTCAGGCGCACCGCGCTTGCCGCGCAAGGGATTGACCGAATTGCTGCGCCGGGTCCGGCCGCCGGAGCGCCTGAGAAGCCAGCCGTCGACAACCGTCTCGACAACCGCCGGCCAGGCTTCGCGGCAAGCCTGTTCGCTCCGCCAGTTCAGATCCTCTTCGGCTTGGCTCATCGGCATGTCACTCGTCGTCTTCCCGCAGCGCCTCTTCCATAAACGCCTGCGGGTCGGTGCAGAAGTCGCGCATCATGCGAAAATGATCGGTGTCGCTGAAATCGGTCGGATCGAGGCCGAAGCGGCTGATGCGAAACAGCCGCGCGCCGGGACAAGCCATCAGCAGCGGCGAATGCGTGGCCATGATCACTTGCGCCGTGCCCGACTGGTCCATGCGCCGCAGCATCTTGAGCAGTTCGATCTGCCGCGACGGCGACAGCGCGCTTTCGGGCTCGTCGAGGATGTAGATGCCTTGCCGGCGGCAGCGCTCCTCGAAAAAGCGGATGAATCCCTCGCCATGCGACCAGGACAGGAAATCCGGCGGCGTGCCGCCGGATTCCTTGGCCGCCTCGTCGAGGTAACGGGCGACGGAATAGAAGGATTCAGCGCGGAAGAACCAGCCCGCGGTAACCTTCGGCAGCCAGTGGCACCGAAAATTGTCCGCCAACCCGGCGCCACTCTTGTCGATGGCACGAGAATGGTCGACGGGCATGTAACCCTTGCCGCCGCCGGCCTCGTCGTAGCCGGCCAGCGCGCCGATGGCCTCAAGCAGCGTCGATTTTCCGGTGCCGTTTTCGCCAACAATGATGGTGATCGGTGTGGTGAATTCGAGCTCGAATTCACGGCCGCGAAACAGTGGCAGGTTCCAGGGATATTTCTCCCAGTCCTCGACCTTTGTGGCGTCGAGCAGGATGCGCTTGAGATAAGGCGCCTTCAGTCGCGTCAGTTGCTTGCGATAGGCCATGCGGACCGATCAGTCCGGCAGCGAGATGGTGCCGTGATCCGCGATCGGAAAGGCCGGATTGTGCGCGACTTCCCAGACATGGCCGTCGGCATCGGCGAAATAACCGTACCAGCCGCCCCAGAAGGCGCGCCCTGCTGGCTTGACGATCCTGCCGCCGGCTTTCTACGCCATGGCGAGCACCTCATCGACTTCGGCGTCGGAGCGGGTGTTGTAGGCGAGGTAGACCGCCGACGGCGCCCTGGCGAAGGTGACGCCTGAATCTTCTTCGGCGCTTGGGCGCGGAAACAGGCCGAGAATGACGCCGCCCATCTGGAAGAAGGCAACGCCGTCGGTGATGCCGGCATCCCGTTTCAGGCCCATCGCCTCGTAGAAGCGCACCGCGCGGTCGAGATCGTCGGTGGCGATGGTGATGATGGAGATGCGCGGTTCCACGATTATTCGTCCGTCCATTCCGGCTTGCGTTTGCTGATGAAGGCGCCGATGCCTTCTTCCGCATCGCGTGCCAGCATGTTCTCGACCATGACGCGGCCTGTATAGGCATAGGCGTCGGCCAAGCCCATTTCGACCTGCGCGTAAAAGGCTTCCTTCCCGGTCTTGACCACCAGAGATGATTTGGAAGCAATGGTTTGCGCGTATTTGGTGACGATCTGATTCAGGTATTCGCGCGGCACGACGCGATTGACCAGGCCGAATTCCTTGGCGGTTGCCGCATCGATGGTCTCGCCGGTCAGAAGCATCTCCATGGCGTGCTTGCGCGAGACGTTGCGCGACAGCGCCACCATCGGCGTCGAGCAGAACAGGCCGATATTGACGCCCGGCGTGCAGAACGTCGCTTCATGCGAGGCGATGGCGAGGTCGCAGCTGGCGACCAGCTGCAGCCCGGCGGCGGTGGCGAGGCCGTCGACCTCAGCGATTATCGGCAGCGGATGGCGCACGATCGCCTGCATCAGGGCAGCACAAGCCGAAAATGTCTGCTCGAAGAAGGCCTTGCCCTTGTCCGCGTCGGCGCGGCGCGCGGTCATTTCCTTGAGGTCGTGACCCGCACAGAAAACCTTTCCGGCCGCCGCCAGGACGATGACGCGGACGGATTTGTTGGCTTTTGCATGGTCGAGCTCGGCACTCAGCGCCGCCATGACGGCAAGCGACAAGGCATTGGCAGGCGGGTTGGCGAGCGTCAGACGCAGCACACCCTTGTCCAGCCTGGCGATGACCGGCCCATCTATGGCAGCAGGTTTGATGGCAAGGATTTCGGCCATGATAAGGTCTCCGCGATTCCGCTGGGCGCCGCCAGACTATCTAATATCGGATCGGGTTTCATCAACACCCATCGCTTGCGCCAGACGGGTGAAGGTGTTGCCAGAAACGCGCCATTGCGTTCATACAAGCCCGGCATAGAACGAGAGACCGACATGCCCGCCCAGGACAATCTCAAGCCGGTGCTGAATGCGGCTGAAATCAATGCGCTGATGGCCAGCGTCTATCCGCAGCTCAACGACGAGTTCACCTTCTATGAAGCGCTGGATGTGTTCCCGGGCGGCTGCACGGTGCGGCTCAATGCCGACGAGCGGCATTTGCGGCCCGGCGGCACGGTGTCGGGTCCGTCGCTGTTCACGCTGGCCGATATTGGCGGCTATGTCTGCGTGCTCAGCCATGCCGGACCGGACGCGCTATCGGTGACCGTCAACCTCAACATCAACTTTGTCCGCAAGGCCGAGGCCGGGCCGATCGACGGCCATTGCCGCATCCTGAAGCTGGGCAAGAGCCTGATGGTGTTCGACATCGACATCGTTGCCGGACCAGACGGACACACGGTGGCGCATGCAACGGGCACCTATTCGATCCCGCCGAAGCGGATAAATGATGTGGTAAAATAATACCTTTTACTCAAATAATTGTTTTTACTATATTTTTGGCGATGACGGGCTTTTCCTGCGCCTTGACGCGCAAAGCCCCCTCGCCTATAAGCCCTCCCGAAGCAGCGGCCCGCAAAGGCCGCCGTTTTGTTATTGGTGGCGGACAAGCGCCTTGTCACCAATCCAAGCAACAAGAAACGCCTTCCCGATCGTTTGGGTAGGTCCTAACCGAAAGCAGAAATCCATGGCAACCTTTTCGCAGAAGCCTGCGGATGTGGTGAAGAAGTGGGTGCTGATCGACGCCGAGGGTCTCGTCGTCGGCCGTCTCGCCACTGTCATCGCCAATCATCTTCGCGGCAAGCACAAGCCCACCTTCACCCCGCATGTCGACGACGGCGACAACGTCATCGTCATCAATGCCGACAAGGTGGTGTTCACCGGCAAGAAGTTCACCGACAAGGTCTATTACTGGCACACCGGTCACCCCGGCGGCATCAAGGAGCGCACCGCGCGCCAGCTGCTCGAGGGCCGTTTCCCCGAGCGTGTCGTTGAGAAGGCCGTCGAACGCATGATCCCGCGCGGGCCCCTCGGCCGTCGCCAGATGAAGAACCTCCGCGTCTATGCAGGCACGGAACATCCGCATGTCGCCCAGCAGCCCGTCACCCTCGACGTCGGCGCGCTGAACGCCAAGAACAAGAAGGCTTCGTAAGATGGCTGAGCTTTCCTCGCTCGCAGAACTCGGAACGGCTACCGGCAACACCAACACGCAGCCGGCTGCTCCCGTCCATGTCCAGAAGCTCGACAAGTCGGGCCGCGCCTATGCCACCGGCAAGCGCAAGAACGCTATTGCGCGCGTCTGGGTGAAGCCGGGTTCCGGCAAGATCGTCGTCAACGACAAGGAATTCGCGACCTATTTCGCGCGTCCGGTCCTGCAGATGATCCTCAACCAGCCGATCATCGCCTCCAACCGCGCCGGCCAGTATGACATCGTCGCCACTGTCGTCGGCGGTGGCCTGTCCGGCCAGGCCGGTGCGGTTCGTCACGGCATCTCCAAGGCGTTGACCTACTACGAGCCGGCACTGCGCGCCGTGCTCAAGAAGGGCGGCTTCCTGACCCGCGACAGCCGCGTCGTCGAGCGCAAGAAGTACGGCAAGGCGAAGGCCCGCCGCAGCTTCCAGTTCTCGAAGCGCTAAGCGTATCGAACTTCCATGTCGAAAAGGCCGCCTCCGGGCGGCCTTTTTGTTTTGTGTCTCGGCAGTCACCCCGCTCGCGCCTTCGGTGCGACCTCCCCATCGAGGGGAGGTAGAAGGTCGCGGCAGTTTCGCCCGATGCCATTCAATAAGGTGGCAGGGCACGGAACGGCAGTGCAAGGGGCCTGACGCCTACCTCCCCTCGATGGGGAGGTCGGCGCGCAGCGCCGGGTGGGGTGACGGCGCCGGCTTCGGTTCAAGTCTCAGAACTTACCGGCCTTGACGAAATCGATAAACGCCCGCAGCGGCGCCGGCACCAGGCGCCGCCCGGGATAGTAGAGAAACGGTCCGGAAAAGCTCTGCCACCACGGTTCGAGGACGGGCTCGAGGGCGCCGCTCTCGAAGTGCGGGCGAAGCCAGCCCTCGAAGAGCGCGACGATGCCGCTGCCGGCAATCGCCGCATGGACGGCAAGATCGCTCGCGCCGCCGATCCGCACGATCAGTGGCCCCGTCGTGTCGACCCGCACCACTTCGCCGTCGCGCTCAAACTCCCATGGCAGCATCGCACCGCTGGCAAAGCGGCCGCGCAGGCAGGAGTGGCCAAGCAGGTCGCTCGGGTGCTGCGGCCGCCCATGGCGATCGAGATAGGCGGGGCTGGCGGCTGTGGCGAAATGCTGGACGCGCGGTCCGATCGGCACCGCAATCATGTCCTGCTCCAGCCGTTCGTCATAGCGGATGCCCGCGTCACAGCCGGCCGCCAGCACGTCGACAAAGTTCTCATCGGCGATCACCTCCAGCCGGATACCGGGATAAGCGGCGAGGAAGCCCGGAATGATGTCAGGCAATATCAGCCGCGCGGCGCTGACCGGCACATTGAGGCGCAGCGAACCGGCCGGCCGGTCGCGAAAGCCATTGACCACGTCGAGCGCCGCCTCCACCTCCGACAGTGCCGGGCCAAGCCGTCCCAAGAGGCTGAGGCCGGCCTCGGTCGGGACAACGCTGCGCGTCGTGCGGTTGAACAGCCTGACCCCAAGCTGCGTCTCCAGCCGGCGCACCGCCTCGCTCAAGCCCGACGCGCTGCCGCCACTGGCGCGAGCCCCTTCGCGAAAACCGCCTGCACGCGCCACAGCCACGAAGGCGTTCAGATCACCAAGGTCCATCATTGTTCGCCAATCCGCACAAGCTGTGCGGATTGTACCTGATTATCCCGAGGTTGAGCAGCGCCTATCTTCGCCTCCTCAAAGGAGATCGAGCATGTCCACTATCCAAAAGTCCGGCACATTCACCCTCGGCAGCCACACCGTGAAGCGGCTCGGCTACGGCGCCATGCAACTTGCCGGCCCGCACGTTTTCGGTCCGCCGAAGGATCGGGACGCGGCCATTGCGGTGCTGCGCGAAGCGGTGGCATCCGGCGTCAACCACATCGACACCAGCGACTACTACGGCCCGTATGTCACCAACAAGCTGATCCGCGAAGCGCTGTTCCCCTATCCGCAAGACCTCGTCATCGTCACTAAGATCGGCGCGCGGCGCGGCAACGATGCCTCCTGGCTGCCTGCCTATTCGCCCAAGGAGCTTGAGCAAGCCGTGCACGACAATCTGAGGAACCTTGGACTTGAGGTTCTGGACGTCGTCAATTTGCGCATCATGTTCGGCGTGATGGGCCCAGCCGAAGGTTCGATCGAAGCGCAACTGACGGCGCTTGCCGAGTTGCAGCGCAAGGGCCTGGTGCGCCATATCGGCCTGAGCAACGTCACCCCAGCGCAGGTCGAGGAAGGCCGTGGGATCGCCGAGATCGTCTGTGTGCAGAACCAGTACAATCTGGCGCACCGGGACGATGACGGATTGATCGACGAGCTGGCACGCGACGGTATCGCCTACACGCCGTTCTTCCCGCTCGGCGGTTTCAGCCCGCTGCAGTCGTCGACCTTGTCGGATGTGGCGGCGCGGCTCGGCGCCACGCCGTTGCAGGTTGCGCTCGCATGGCTACTCAAACGTTCGCCGAATATCCTGCTGATTCCGGGGACATCGTCGGTTGGGCATTTGAGGGAGAATTTGGCGGCGGCGGAGCTGGAGCTGTCGGTTGATGTGCTGAGCGAGTTGGATGGGGTCGCGAAGGCGGCGTGAGGCGCGAGTAATCTCCCCCCTCGAGGGGGAGATGTCGCCGCAGGCGACAGAGGGGGTCGGTCCGACCGGACTCGACCTCCTGCGGCAGATGAAGGTTAGCGCTCCACGCGCGACGACCCCCTCTGGCCGACGCTGCTGATCTCCCCCTCAAGGGGGGAGATCAGCAGCGTCGGCCGTCGCTCTAATTGATACTCGCCGTATTCGCCGGCTCGGCCGGCCGCGCCTCATCCGCATAAGGCACGCGAAACCCATTCGCCGCCAGCCACGCAATCGCTGCCTTCGGTTCATCGGTCTGGATGATGGTGGCGCCGCGGTCGGCCCAGAAGCCGTAGGTTTCGGCCGGCAGGCTGGCCGCGACCGCCAGTTCGTCGCCGCGGCCGCCGGAGAGGAAGCCGCCCGGCTTGTTGACGATAGCGTAGGTGTCGGCCCAGATGTGCCAGCCGCCCCGCACCGACACCGCCCGCATGCGAGTGCTGAACAGCGGGCCGCCGGTCTCGGTTAGCGTTTGCGCCCCTGCCCGCCAGTTGATCAGTTCGATGGCGCCGGGCGCAAAGGACTTGCCGACCTGCTCGGCAAAGGCGGCGTCATGCACCGCGTCGTCGGCGATGATCGGCATGAACTGGAAGCCGTCGCCAATGGCGTCGAGCGTTGCCTTGACCGTGTCGATCCGCTGCTGGTTCCACAGGTTCTCCTTGACGATCACCTGCTCGGTCATGCCGAGATCGCGGGCGATGGCGATCATGCCGGGCAGAGCCTGGACATCGAGCTTGTTGTCGAGGTTGATCAGGATCCGGTCCCTGGTCGCCAGCAGCATTTCGCGCAGCGTGGAAACCGGCTCACTGGTGACGGCGCCGGTACCTTCGACCACCAGCCTGCAGTGCTTGAGCTCGGCCAGCGTGTAGTTGGTCACCTCGCCCTTGCAAGTCGTGGTTCGGTCGAGCCAGCTGTCATGCATGACGACGAATTCGCCGTCCTTCGAGCGCCTGATGTCGACCTCGACGATCTCGGCGCCGATCGCGATCGCGCCTTCGACGGCGGCAAGCGAGTTTTCGGCATAGAGCGTCTTGCCGGCCTGCATGCTGCCGGCGCGATGCGCGGCGACCATGACATGGTCGCGCCACTGGTTGGCGTGCTCGAAGCGGTCGAGAATTTGCCTGGCGCGGGTTTCGCTTGCCTGGGCCTCGCCGGTGAAGGCGGCAAGTGCTGCGCAAAACAGAAGGCATATGGTCCGCATCGAGAATCGCTCCTTGCCGGATCGACCCGGGGATAGGCGACGTCAGTGACAGGCCGGTGAACGAAGCCGGCTAGTGGATTGTCGCGCCGCTGCAAACAAAGTCGTGCTGAAACCAAGCCGGCAGCGCGCCGGAGCAGGATCGAGAAGGGCCTTGCGCCTTGGCGACACAATGCTGTTGTCGCCCCGTTGGAGCGCCACGTCGTTTCGCCAAGCTGTGACTGGCATCTTGCGTGCCGGTTCTATAGTTGTGGCAGCCCGATGAATAAAGAGGACCCGTAATGGCGAACCAGACCATCGACAACGCCTTCACCGCCCGCTCCAAGACGGGGGCATCCTTCGAGCCGACCTATGCCGGCGCGCTGTCGTTCATGCGGCGCAAATACACCAAGGACGTAAAGGGCGCGGACGCGGTCGTATGGGGCATTCCCTTCGACGCCGCCGTCACCAACCGGCCTGGCGCGCGCTTTGGGCCGCAGGCGATCCGCCGCGCTTCGGCGATCCTCGACAACGACCCGCAATATCCGTTCTCGCGCGACCTGTTCGAGCATCTCTCGGTCGTCGACTATGGCGACTGCCTGCTCGATTCGGGCAATCACCAGAAGACACCAGGCACGATCGAGCGCGAAGCGGCGAAGATCCTGAAATCGGGCGCTTTCCTATTGTCGCTCGGCGGCGACCATTTCGTCACCTGGCCGCTGCTCAAGGCGCACGCCGCCATCCATGGGCCGCTGGCGCTGGTGCAGTTCGACGCCCACCAGGACACATGGCCGGACGACGGCAAGCGCATCGACCACGGTTCGTTCGTCGGCCGCGCCGTCAATGAAGGCATCATCGACCCTGATCGTTCGATCCAGATCGGCATCCGCACCCATGCGCCCGATACGTTCGGCATCAAGATCCTCTACGGCCACGAGATCGAGGAGATGCGGGCGTCCGACATCGCCTATGCCATCGTCGACCGCACCGGCGGCAGGAAGACCTATCTCACCTTCGACATCGACTGCCTCGACCCGGCGTTTGCGCCCGGCACCGGCACGCCGGTTGCCGGCGGACCGTCCTCGGCGAAAATCCTGTCGACGCTGCGCCAGCTCGGCCAGGTCGATATTGTCGGCGCCGACGTCGTCGAGGTTGCGCCGGCCTATGATCACGCCGATATAACGGCGATCGCCGGCTCGATGGTGGCCATGCACTATCTCGGCCTGGTGGCCGAACGAAAGGCGCGGGCCGAAGAGTTGAACAATGGCAACCATGGCGCGGCAAACCACGGCCAAGGCATATAGGTTTGAACTAGCAGCGAATTTGACGAGTTAGCAGGGAATATTCTGGGATATGAAACCGAAAATCTTCATCGACGGCGAACACGGCACCACCGGCCTGCAGATCAGGGCGCTGCTGGCCGAGCGCGGCGATCTCGAGATCATCTCGATCCCGACCGAGCGCCGCAAGGAAACGGCGGCGCGCGCCGAATTCCTCAATGCCGCCGATGTCGCCATCCTGTGCCTGCCGGATGCGGCCGCCAAGGAAAGCGTGTCGCTGATTGCCAACGACACCACCAAGGTGATCGACGCCTCGACGGCGCATCGCGTCGCGCCAGGCTGGGAATACGGTTTTGCCGAACTGGACAAGGGTCAGGCCAAGACCATCGCCAACGCCAAGCGCGTCGCCAATCCCGGCTGCTGGCCGCAAGGGCCGATCGCGACGCTGCGGCCGCTGGTGGCGGCCGGCCTGCTGCCGCCGGATTTCCCGGTCACGGTCAATGGCATTTCGGGCTATTCGGGCGGCGGCCGGCCGATGATCGAGGACTATGTCGCCCAGGGCGAGGATGCCTCGGAATTCCTGCCCTACGGGCTGACCTTGCAGCACAAGCATGTGCCGGAGCTCAGGACCTACGCAAAGCTGTCGCATGATCCGATCATGCAGCCGGCGGTCGGCAATTTCGCCCAAGGCATGATCACCGTGGTGCCGCTGCAGCTCGGCGGCCTCGACCACGTGCCGACCGGTGCCGAACTGCACGCCGCGATCGCCGACCATTTTGCCGCCATCAAGGGCGGCGTGGTCGAGGTGGCGCCCTATGCGCATATGGAGCGCATGCCGGAGATCAATCCGGAGGTGTATAACGGCACCAACCGCATGAAGGTGTACGTCTTTGCCAATGACGACACGGCACAGGCGCTGCTGATTGCCGTCTACGACAATCTCGGCAAGGGCGCTTCAGGTGCGGCCGTGCAGAACATGGACCTGATGCTCGGCCTCTAGAGCCTTTCACCGTTTCGTGGAAACGGCGAACCGCTCTATCTCTTTGTTTGGAGAAATTCCCCAGGGAAAGCGCTACGCGCTTTTCCCGGAAAAACCGCTCACACTTTTTCTGGAATTGCTCTAATGGACGCGCCGGCATTTCCAAAGCGCTGGAAGGTCAGCGCGCCCGAGCTTATTGCCGAGACGTTTTCGAGCCGTATCTGGAAGGTTGTCCGCGAGGATGGCTCGCCGGCGATCGTCAAGGCATTAAAACCCTTCGACGATGTCGAGGACGAACTGCGCGGCGAACACTATCTCGCCTGGCGGCGCGGCGAAGGCGCGGTGCGGCTGCTCGGCCGCGACGGCCACCGCATGCTGCTTGAATATGCCGGCGACACCTTGCTTGTCGACGCCGACCACGACTGGCGTTGGCTCAGGAGCAGTCTCCGGAACCGTCGGCATGTCTTCAAAGCTGATCACCACCGGCACGACGGTGACGATTGTGGCCACTTATAGCGGTGGTGTCGTAGCCTCCGAAGTTTATGTCTGGACCATCACCGGGCAGGAATCGAACACACCCGGCGATACCAAATCGTGGAAGACAGGAGACTCCGCCGTCACGATCAATGTCGCCAATGCGGGTTGCGTATTCATGATGGCGGCGGCATGCGATGGCACGATTGGGGCCATTACTCTGACCGGTGCCAACGTAGATGACGACCAAACCTTTGGTGGGCCGATGCGTGCGACGGCCGGTTCGGTCACCAACCTTGCCGCAGATGCGGCAAGGTCGTTGGCGGCTACATCAACGGCCAATGTTGAGGCATTCGCGACGCACACCTATAGCTGATCTTCGGACGCCAGGCGTAGAAGCGACGTCCGTCGGCGCGTCTGCAGCGCCATCACCGAAACGATCGTCAGCAGGCCGACGCCGGCGCCGGCGATGACATCGATCAGATGGTGCCCGCCTTCGGGCAGCGTCGAGACAACCATCACTACGTTGAGAAGCGCGACCGGCCACATGACGAAGCGCATGTCGCGCAACGCATACACGACCATGATGCCGAGCGCGGTATGGTAGGACGGGAACGTCACCAGACCCTCGGCTCGAGTGACCAATAGGCTGAACGGCTCGCCGGACCGGATCCGCATCAGCTCGTTGAAATGCCACATGCCGGCGCGTGCGGTGAAGTTGCTGAAATCGGCCGGCAACGGCTGGAAATAGGCATAGGCACCAGCAGCCGGAACGACCGCCATCACCGCTGCCGTGAAGACCGACGAGATCGCCAGCATCGCCATGAATTCGGTCAACCGCAGATGCTGCCTGGTGAAGGCCAGCAGAAGGAACAGCAACGGAATCTGCGGCCCGACCGAGTGGTAGGCGAAGACGAGCGTCTTTGCGACCAGCGGGTAGGAATTGGTCCATTCGAGGAAGGCACGCCAGCGGAATCCGATCTCGCCATCGATCACCGCCAGCGGCTGGTCCATCAAAGGCTGGCTCGTCGCGGCGGCCAGATACATGAAATAGACCGAGGCGAAGCCGAGCGGGATGAACAACCCGGCATTCCAGACCAGTGATTTCACGCCGTCGGAACCGCCGGCGATGAACCGGGCGATCGGCGCGTTGTCGCCCGCGATGCGACGATCAACCAATATTAGGATTATATAAATCAAGGCGAGCATTGCCATCACCTTGGCGAACTCGATGTAGCTTCTCGTGTCAAGGCTAATGTTCGATCCCGCTGCATAGGCAATATCTGCAGCTACAAATCCGGTGGTGATGACTCCCACCGTAATCGCCAGCAAACTGTTGCTTTGCACAGATTCTTCCCCCGCAAGTCCTGTTGGCGGACGAGACAATACAGAAGAGCAATCCGAACGTAAATCGGCCAGAGATCACGGAAAGGAACTGCCATGTCCCGCAACCTCGCGGCCGACCTCGCACGGCTGGCGCTCAGTGCGTCGAAGGCCATCATTGCCGGCATCGTCGCGAACCAGCATTTTCTGGACGAGGCCGGAAGCAACACGCCGATCCGGTTGCGGCATTTCTTCGCCCGTGTCTGCGTCGAACCGGCGGGATGCGCACGCTCGAGGAGAACCTCTCCTATAGCGCCAAGCGGATGACAGAGGTTTGGTCGAAGCGATACCCGACCATCGCCTCTGCAAAGCCTTATGCAAACAACCCGGCGATGCTGGCTGAGAAGGTCTATGGCGGACGGCTCGGCAACAACAAGCCGGGCGACGGCTGGGCCTTTCGCGGGTCCGGCATCCTTCAGACCACCGGCCGCGACAATTTCGAGGAGATCGAGAACGACACTGGCGTGCCTGTCGTCTCGCAGCCCGATCTGCTGCGCACCTTCCCCGGCGCGCTCAAGGCGGCGACGATCTTCTGGAAAAACCGTAACATCAATGCCCGGGCCGACAGGAACGACGCGACTGGCGTCTGCAAGGCGGTGAACGGCGGCACGACCGGCCTGGCCGACCAGCGGGCATGGCTGGCCAAGACCGAGAAGATCTGGCCGGACAGCGCCGCGCCGAGGTTCTCGACAAAGAGGGCGACAACGCCGCCACCGCAATCGCAGCCGAAGTGATGGCAAGGCTGTTCTCGCCGTCAGAGCACCCTGCTCCACTGGACCTGTAGCCGCTGCGGACACGGTTTGCCAGCCTGTTCAAAAAGGCCAAAGCCGATCGCGACGCGGGGAAACCGAGCCTTTATCTCGAGGCCGCCGAAATCGCGGACCGACTGCTCGATGCCCCGCATGCGGTCAGGCCGCTGCATGGCGATCTGCACCACGACAACATCCTGCAGGGACCGCGCGGCTGGCTGGCGATCGACCCGAAGGGCGTGCTCGGCGATCCAGGCTTCGACGCCGCCAACCTGTTCTACAACCCACTCGAGCGCGACGATCTCGGCCTCGATCCGGAGCGCATCGCGCATATGGCGGAAGTCTTCGCCGCAACGCTCGGCCAGACGCCGCCCGCCATTCTGGACCACGCAATTGCCTGGGGTTGCCTGTCGGCCGCGTGGCACCACGAAGACGAGAATGCGGTCGATGAAAACCGCGAGTTGTCGGTAGCCGAAGGGATCCGGAAGGTGCGGCTCAGCTTCTGACTTCTATCTCGTGCGGCAGCGGATAGGCGCCCTTTGTGCCGCGCCAGTGCGCTGCGGCAAACCCCAGCAGGATAAGCGCGAAGGCCTGATGGGTCAGCGCCATGTGCAACGGCACCTGCATCAACAGCGTACCGATGCCGATCGAAGCCTGGACCAGCACCAGCAGAAACAGCAGCGTCGCGCGTCGCGCATGCGTCGTTCCCGGCTGGCGCATCCGTGTCGCGATCATGTGCCAGAGTGCCACGACAAAGACGGTATAGGCGCCCAGCCGGTGAACGAACTGCACCGTCTTCGGGTTCTCGAAGAAATTGCGCCAGGCCGGTTCGAGCAGCAGCAGGTCGCTGGGGATGATCTTGCCGTCCATCAGCGGCCAGGTGTTGTAGCTCAGGCCGGCATCGAGCCCGGCGACCAGGCCGCCGAGATAGATCTGGATGAGAGCCAGGAGCACGATGAAACCGGCCAATCTTTGCGTCGACCGGTCGGCGGCGGGCTCGGAATGCGGCGCCAGCCCACGCGCGACCACCATGGTGGCGGTGAAGATCAGTGCGGCAAGCGTCAGATGCGTCGCCAACCGGTACTGGCTGACGGAGACGCGGTCGACAAGGCCGGAGGCCACCATCCACCAGCCGATGGCGCCTTGCAGTCCGCCGAGCAGCAGAATGCCGAGCAGCTTTGGCCCAAGGCCGCGCTCGATGCGGCGCGTCGCCCAGAAGACCAGCAGCGGCAGGCCGAAGACCAGGCCGACGCTGCGGGCCAGGATACGGTGCGCCCATTCCCACCAGAAGATCGACTTGAAGGCGTCCAGGCTCATGCCCTTGTTGAGTTCGGCATACTGCGGGATTTTTTGGTAGAGCTGGAATTCCTCCTGCCACTCCGCGTCGTTGAGGGGCGGTATCACGCCGTGGATTGGCTTCCATTCAGTGATCGACAGGCCGGAATTGGTGAGCCTTGTGGCGCCGCCGATCAGCACCAGCGCAAACAGCACCAAAAGCACGACATAGAGCCAGCCGCGCACCAGCGCCCGGTTGTTGAGGTCGCGGTCGCGGGCCGTGTAGGGCGCGGCAGCTGATATGGCGGCCATGTGTTTGTCCCGACAGGTTGCAAGTGGCGGATTGGTGAACCATCGCAACCCGGCTGACAAGACCGAACGGCGCGGCACGCCGTCGCGCCGCAAGCAGAGCGTTTCACCGTTACACGGAAACGGCGAACCGCTCTATCTTTTGGTTTTTCGGCGCAATTCCGGACGGAAAACCGTTTCACACTTTTCCTGGAATTGCTCTGGCGGGTTGCACAGGCGCCCCGTTGGGCCTAAGCGAAGGCGATCAACGAGAACGCCTCATGCCCATCCGCCTGAAAAAGCTGATCGGAACCTTCCTGCTGGTGGCGCTGGTCATCATCTACGCGCTGGTCGCGTCGATCATAGCGGTTGCACAGCTGTCGGAATCCGGCCCGCTGGTGCATTTCCTGTTCTTCCTGTTCAGCGGCCTGTTCTGGGTGCTGCCGGCGATGGGCATCATCAAATGGCTGATCCTGGAGCCGCGGCCGAAGGGCTGAAGCGGGCCATTTGCAGGCCAGTTGAACATCGACGCACCCTAGATCGTCACAACCATCTCAGATGGTCACCACCATCTTGCCGGCATTGGCCAGCGGCGTCGTCACACCCGACAGCATGGTGCGGATATGGGCGACGCTCTGGTAGCGGCCATTGACCGAGATGCGCGGCAGCGCGTGCAGGAAGCCGGCATGCTCGGCATGCAGCACGCCATGGCGGGTCGTCACCGCCGAGGCGTAGCCGGCGTCGCGGGCAAAGCCGACTTCGCGGCAGCCGACAGCGCTTGCATAGCCATAGGGGTAAGCGAGATGGCGCGGCTCTTCGCCGAGCTGCGCCTGCAGCTGGCGCCTGACGTCGCCGATCTCGTGGCGCGCATCGGCTTCGTCGAGCCGCTTCAGATTGCGATGGTTGACCGTGTGCGCGCCGATCGTCACCAACCTGTGCCCGGCCATGGCGCGGATATCGTCCCAGGTCATCAGTGTGCTTGAGCGCAAGCCATCGAGTTCGATGCCGTTCGAGCGCGCGAGATCGCGCAGCACAGCGCGCTGGTCCTCCTCGCGCACTTCCAGCGTCAGATAGGCGTGCAGGCGCGCATTGGCCTGGAGTTTTCTGCCGTGGGTAGAGCAGTCGATCGTCACCGGCCCCTTCGGCGTGGCCAGCGTCAGCCGGTCGCGCGCGTTGACGATGTCCTCGACCACATCCCACCACAGGTCGGCACTGCCGTCGATCAGGCCCGGCGCGACATAGATGGTGATCGGCGCGTCGTGCTTTTCCAGCACCGGCAGCGCTTCGGTCATGTTGTCGCGATAGGCGTCGTCGGCGGTGATGGTGGCGAACTGGCCGTCCTTGCCACCGGCCTTGATGCGCTCGATCGCCTCGTCGAGCGTGACGAAGGCATAGCCCCTCGCCTTCATGTCGGCGACAAGAGTGTCGAGGAAACGCGGGGCGATGTTGAGGTGGCGGTTGACGCCGTCGGGCTTCTCCGGCGTGGCGGTGACCCGGTGCAACATCAGGATGGCGCCGATGCCGCCGACGAAGGGCTTGGCCAGCGGTGCAAGGCCGGTAAAGCGGGCGATGTTAAGCGCCAGTTTCCGAACTGCCTCCCCGCCGTCGATCATTCATTCACCTTTTGCGCCTAGGCTCAATCCAAGCACGGAACGCGCCGACGCGAACTCCCTGATCGCGACGAATACGCCTTAAGGATTGAGGTATGGTTGACGCCACCGCGTCATTTGACGGCAATCGGCTCGCCGCTAGCAAGGCGTCCGCGCGCGCAACGGCTGCCGACCAGACCAGCCTGTCGGTGTCGATCGCCGACGCTGCCGCGCTCGCCTCTTACGGGGAATTCTGCCGTTCCGCGCTATTTGCGCCGGCGCAGAGCGCCGCCTGGGCCCGCGCCTGGACGACGCAGGCCAATCCGGATGCCGTCGTCGCCACGCTGAAAATCGAGGACCGGCCGGTCTTCTCGCTGGCACTGGAAATCACGCGAACTGGTCCACTCCGCGTCGCCCGCTTCATGGGCGGACGTCATGCCAACGGCAATTTCGCCGCCGCCGATGAGGCCTGGCTGGCAAAGACTGATGCCGGGGCGATCCGCAGGCTGGTGACGGCGATCGGCAAGGCGCATTCCGACATCGACCTCGTTGCGCTGGAAAGGCTGCTGCCCGATCTCGATGGCGTTGCCAATCCGTTGGTGGCATTCGCGCATTTCCCCAGCCCCAATTTGTCGCTCGCCGTCGACCTCGATGGTGGTTTCGATGCTTTGCTCTCCCGCGCGAGCGGCAAGCGCAAACGCAAGAAGCACCGTTCGCAGACGCGCAAGTTCGAGGCTGTCGGCAGTCATCGCCGCATCGAAGCGCGGACGACGGAAGAGGTGAACAGGCTGCTCGATGCTTTCTTCGAGATGAAGGAATTCCGCTTCGCCAAGATGGGCATCGCCAATGTCTTCGGCGAACCGGAGGTGCGTGCTTTCTTCCGCACCCTTTTTGCCGGCGCGCTGGCTGCGGAAAAGCCGGCCTTTGTGCTGCATGGGCTTGAAGTGGCCGGCAAGCTGCGCGCCATCACCGGCTCGAGCCGCTCGGGCAAGCGCCTGATCTGCGAATTCGGAGCCATCGCCGACGACGATCTCGGCCACACCAGCCCCGGCGACTTCCTGTTCTTCGACAACATCCAGGAAGCCTGCGAGACCGGTTTCGAAGTCTATGATTTCTCGGTCGGCGACGAGCCCTATAAGCGCCTCTGGTGCGATATCGAGACCCAGCATTTCGAGGTGCTGGTGCCCTTGACACTGAAGGGACGCGCCCTCGCGTCGGCGCTGCGGCAAGGCGCGCGGGCGAAAGCCTTCATCAAGAACAGCCCGACGATCTGGAAGCTGACCAAGATGCTGCGCCGCAAGGCGGCCGGGCAGGCGGCGCCCGCTCCCACGGACGACGAAAACTAGCGTCAAAAATTGAGAGCTTCGCGCAGCGCCGGGCCGGCCCTCACTCGCAGGTCGAGATCTGCTTCTATGTGGTCGATATGGTGCAGCATCAAACGGCTCACCAACCCGCAATCGCCGCTCTCCAGCGCACCGACAATCCCCGTGTGCTCGCTATGCCCGCAGGCTGACACGCCAGAGCGGCCGTAAAGGGCGATAACGAGTGAGGAGCGCGCAACCAATTCCTCCATAAAGCGCTGCAGGATGGCGTTGCCGGCGACTGAGGCCAGCAGCAGATGGAAATCACCTGACGCCTTGATTTCGGAGCGCCGCGCGGTCGGACCGCGTTCGGCGATGAAGCGGCCTTCCTCATCGAGTTGGGCGCGGAAGGCGGCGATATCGCTGGCTGTGACCCGCCCGCAGGCGGCAGTGGCAAGGCCCGGCTCGATCAGCCGGCGGGAGGCGAACACCTGGCGCGCTTCCTCGGGCGACGGGTTGGCAACGAAGGCGCCACGGTTTCGCTCGGTACGCACCAACCCCTCGAAGGACAGCATCTGCAGCGCCGCGCGCGCGACGGTGCGCGAGACGTCAAACAACGTGCCGACCTCGCCTTCCGACAGCTTGGTGCCCGGCGCCAGCCGACGATCGACGATGGCGTCCCGCAGATTGTCGCGGATCGCCTGGGCGCGATCCTGATTGGCGCTGTCGGCTGCGGAATAGATCTGATCGGCAATGTTCATGGCGATGATGGTTCCCGCCCCCTTCTAGCGCGACTCATCGTCTGCACACGAGAGGCAAAGTGGACACGAAGCTAAAAAAGATTGCATACGATTCTTGTGCAAATCGAGCACAATCGCCCATAATTTGTGCAATGCACAAGGCAGCTTACCAGATAGGCAGCACTGCCGAAGCCTGATTTTTCAGACAATTCAATCGCTTGGCCGCTGGCCCGCAAATTGGCACGCATGATGCTTTGGTTAATGCGACCAAACGGGGAAGCCTGAATGTCCAAAGCCGCCGAGATCGACATCGTGTCCGTTTCGAAAGTGTACGGAACGACGACTGCCGTCGAGGCCATCAGCCTGAAAATACCGGCAGGCACCTATTGCTGCCTGCTAGGCCCCTCCGGCTGCGGCAAGACCTCGACGCTGCGCATGATCGCCGGCCACGAGAGCATTTCGTCGGGCGATGTCCGGCTTGGCAACACCGTCGTCACCGACCTGCCGCCCGCCAAGCGGGGCACAGCGATGATGTTCCAGTCCTATGCGCTGTTCCCGCATCTCGACCTCATCGACAATGTCGCTTTCAGTCTGAAGATGAAGGGGGTCGACAAGGAAAAGCGCCGCGCCAAGGCGCTCGACATGCTCAAGCTGATGCAGATGGAGGCCTATGCGACGCGCCGCCCCGCGCAGCTTTCCGGCGGCCAGCAGCAGCGTGTCGCACTCGCCCGCGCACTAATCACTGACCCGGAGGCGCTGCTGCTCGACGAGCCGCTGTCGGCGCTCGACCCGTTCCTGAAAATCCGCATGCGCGCCGAGCTGAAGAAGCTGCAGACTTCGCTCGGCATCACTTTCGTCCACGTCACCCACAGCCAGGAGGAGGCCATGGCTCTGGCGGACCTGATCGTGGTGATGAATGACGGCCGCATCGAACAGGCGGCACCTCCGCGCAATGTGTTCGAACGCCCGGCCACGGCCTTTGTCGCGCGCTTCATGGGTGACCACAATGTCATCTCCGGCCGGGTCAGCGGCGCGCGCGACGGCATGGTCGTTTTCGACGTCAATGGCGGCGGCTCGCTCGCTGCCTGCGGACAAGGCCAGGAAGCGGGAGCCTCGATCGAAATCGCGATCCGCACCGACCATGTGCGCATCGGCGAGCCACCCTCGCCCGGCCTCGGCTTCACCGGCATCGTCTCCAACATCGAATATCGCGGCGCCACGGTGAAGCTGTCGGTGGCCGGAGCCGGCATCGACGATTTCACGGTCATCGTCGACGATTCCGACTTTTTCGCCAAACCCGTCGCCATTGGCGACGCCGTACCGCTCGCCTGGGATTCCGAAGACGCCATCGTCCTCGGGCGCCTTCATTCATGAATCCAACGAAGCAAAACAAAACAGGGGAATAAGCATGACAAACACACTACAAACCAAGACTGGCATTTCGCGCCGCTCGCTGCTCAAGACCGGTGCCGCCGCCGTCGGCCTCGCCGCGGGCTCCGGCGTCATCACCGGGTTCCCGACCATCTGGGCGCAGTCCAACATCACGCTGCGCCAGTTCGGCACCGGCGTCTCGAACCTCAACGCCATCGCCGACAAGTGCAAGGCCGACCTCGGCATCACGCTTGAGATGACGGCGACCGATTCCGACGCCGCCGCCCAGCGCGCCGTCACCCAGCCCGACAGCTACGACATTGCCGACATCGAGTACTGGATCTGCAAGAAGGTGTTCCCGAGCGGCGTGCTTCAGCCGATGGATGTCAGCAAGTTGAAATATTACGACGAGCTGGTGCCGCTGTTCAAAACCGGCAAGCTTACTCCGGATAGCGTCATCGCCCAGGGCACCGCGCCGCACACGGTCGGCTATGTCGAGGCGCAGGACTCAAAGACCTTCGCCAAGGCGCCGACCAACTGGTTCACGATGGTGCCTACCATCTACAATGCCGATACGTTGGGCATCCGCCCCGACCTCGTCGGTCGCGACATCACCACCTGGGCCGATATCATGGACCCGGCCTTCAAGGGCAAGACCGCGATCCTCAACATCCCGTCCATCGGCATCATGGATGCGGCCATGATCATGGAGGCTACCGGCAACATCAAATATGCCGACAAGGGCAACATGACCAAGGAAGAGATCGACAAGACGATCGACTTCCTGATCAAAGCCAAGCAGGCCGGCCAGTTCCGCGCCTTCTGGAAGTCGTTCGACGAGAGCGTCAACCTGATGGCATCGGGCGAAGTGGTCATCCAGTCCATGTGGTCACCGGCCGTCGCCGCGGTGCGCTCCAAGGGCATCGCCTGCCGCTTCCAGCCGCTCAAGGAAGGCTACCGCTCCTGGGGCGGCGGCCTTGGCCTTGCCGCCCATCTCAAGGGCGCCGAGCTCGACGCGGCCTACGAATACATCAACTGGTACACGTCGGGCTGGGTCGGCGGCTATCTCAATCGTCAGGGCTACTATTCCGCCAACATGGTCTCGGCCAAGAAGTTCATGTCCGAGGACGAATGGGGCTACTGGATCGAGGGCAAGCCCGCCAAGGGCGAGATCAAGGCGCCGGACGGCACAGTCATGGAAAAGGCCGGCGCCGTGCGCGACGGCGGCTCGTTCGAGGAACGCATGGGGAAGGTCGCCTGCTGGAACTCGGTCATGGACGAGGACCGCTACATGGTGAAGCGCTGGAACGAGTTCATAGCGGCGTAAGGCAACAAGCAGCGCCCTCCTCACCCCTTCTCCCCTTGCGGGAGAAGGGAACGCGGTTGACGCCGCATAGCCAAACCCGAGAGCATTGATGACCGTCGCGCTCGATCGTCCCGCAACCGCCGCCGCCAAACCCGCCAAGCGCGGCCGCTTCTCGCTCAGTGCCGTCACGCCCTATTTGCAATCAGCACCGCTGGCACTCATCCTCGGTGCGTTCCTGCTGCTGCCTATCATCATGATCGCCGTCGTATCCTTCTGGGATTACGACTTCGCCGCCATGTATCCGGATTTCCTGACGACGAACTATTCAGACGTGCTTGGCTCCTGGGTCACCTGGAAGACCTATCTCAACACCATCAAATTCGCTGCCATCGTCTGGGCGCTGACCTTGTTCATCGGCTTCTGGGTGGCCTATTTCCTTGCCTTCCACATCCGCACCACGGCCATGCAGATGGTGCTGTTCCTGGTTTGCACCGTACCGTTCCTGACCTCCAACATCATCCGCATGATCTCGTGGATCCCGGTTCTTGGCCGCAACGGCTTGATCAACTCGACGCTGGTGCAACTGGGGCTGGTGCCAAAACCCATAGAATGGCTGCTCTATTCCGAATTCGCCGTCGTGCTGGCGATGGTGCATCTCTATACGCTGTTCATGGTAACGCCGATTTTCAACACGCTGATGCGGATCGATCGTTCGCTGTTCGAGGCCGCGCGTGATGCCGGCGCGTCCGGCTGGCAGGTGTTGTGGAACGTGATCATTCCGCTGGCCAAGCCCGGCATGGCGATCGGCACCATCTTCGTCGTAACACTGGTGATGGCCGATTTCTCCACCGTGCAGGTGATGTCGGGCGGCCAGAGCGCGTCGGTCGCACTGATGATGAAGAACCAGATGTCGCTGCTGCAATATCCTGCCGCCGCCGCCAATGCCGTGGTGTTGCTGGTGTTGGTGCTGTTGATGGTCGCCGGCATCCTGCGCATCGTCGACATCCGCAAGGAGCTTTGAGGTGAGCCACGAAAAACGCACCCTCGAATTCTATGTGCTTGCGGCCTTCTTCACACTGTTCGTTCTGTTCCTCTATGGTCCGCTGTCGGCGATCCTGATCCTTTCTTTCCAGGGCGAGACCGGCGGCCTCACCTTCCCGCTCAATGGCGTGTCGCTGCACTGGTTCGCCAATCTGTTCGAGCGCCAGGCGGTCGGAGATTTCGGCGGCAGCTTCAAGCGCTCGCTCGTGCTCGGTCTGATGGTGATGATCGTCACCGTCGTCGTGTCGCTGCTGGCAGGGCTCGCCTTCCGACAGAAATTTCGTGGCGCCACCGCATTGTTCTATCTGGCAGTCGCCAGCCTCGTCGTGCCCTCGATCATCATTTCGCTGGGCATCGGCGTCGTCTTCCAGCAGGTCGGCCTCCGCCCGGCCTGGTACACGTCGGCCTTCGGCGCGCACCTGACCTGGACCTTGCCCTTCGGCGTGCTCATCATGTTCGCCGTCTTCAACCGCTTCTCGCCGGCCTATGAGGAAGCCGCGCGTGACCTTGGCGCCACCTCCTGGCAGACCTTTGCCCATGTCGTGCTGCCGATGATTGCGCCGAGCCTGATCGGCGTCGGCCTGTTCGGTTTCACGCTGTCCTATGACGAGTTCGCCCGCACGCTGATGACGTCGGGCACCTTCAACACGCTGCCGCTCGAGATCTACGGCATGACCACCAATGTCACGACGCCGGTGCTCTACGCACTGGGCACGGTGACCACCGTGTTCTCCTTCCTGGTGATCCTGGCGACGCTGGGCGCTATCCTCTATGTCGGCCGCCGCCGGGCGAGAACGTGATCGTGCAGATACTGGTGGTGAACCCCAACACGACGGCGAGCATGACTGAGACGATCGCGGCAGCGGCGCGAGCCGTCGCCGGCGCCTGGACAGAGGTGGTGGCCGTCACCTCCTCCATGGGCCCGGCGTCGATCGAGGGCTATTACGACGAGGCGCTCGCCGTGCCTGGCCTGCTGATGGAAATCGCTGCCGGTGAGCGCGCCGGGGCGCAGGCCGCCATCATCGCCTGCTTCGACGATACGGGACTGGATGCTGCGCGCGCCATGGCCTCCATTCCGGTCATCGGCATCTGTGAGGCCGCACTCAGTGTCGCCTCTTACATTGCCCAGCGCTTCACAGTCGTAACCACCACCGAACGCTCGCGTGTCCCTGTCGAGGGGCTGGTGCAGCGCTACGGCATGGCCAGGCGCGCCCGCGTGCGCGCCGCGGACATTCCGGTGCTCTCCCTCGAAGATCCGGCGTCGGGCGCCGTCGAGAAACTGCGCGCCGAGATCGCCCGCGCCATCGAGCAAGACCGCGCCGAAGCCATCGTGCTCGGCTGCGCCGGCATGGCCGACCTGGCCCACCAGTTGCAGGACGAGTTCGACCTGCCGGTCATCGACGGCGTCGGCGCGGCGGTCAAGCAGGCCGAGGCGCTGATCGCATTGGGCTTGTCGACCTCGAAGCGCGGTGCCTATGCCAGCCCGCTGGCCAAGTCCTATCTCGGCGTGCTGAAATCCTTCTCGCCCGGAACTATCGCCGCGGAGTGAGCCATGAAGCCGACCATCCGTGCGCTGTCGCTGCAAGAACTGGCCGTTCTTATCGACTGGGCGGCCGCCGAAGGCTGGAACCCTGGCCTTGACGATGCCGCCGCGTTTCAGCCAACCGACCCTGAAGGCTTCATCGGCGCTTTCGTCGGCAACGAGTTGGTGGCCGCCATCTCGGCTGTCGCGTATGGTGGCAATTTCGGTTTCATCGGTCTCTACATCTGCCGACCAGATATGCGCGGCCAAGGCCACGGCAAAGCGGTCTGGAGCGCCGGCATGGCCAGGCTGGCCGGCCGAACAGTTGGCCTCGACGGCGTCGCAGCACAGTTGGCCAACTATCGGCGTAAGGGATTCAGGCCAGCTTACGAAACGATCCGCTTCAGCGGCCGTACCGCGATACCGTCCGTCCGAAGCGATGGGGTGCGCGCGATAAGCACGCAACTCGTGCCCGACATCATCGCCTATGACGCCCGCTGTTTCCCCGCACCTCGGCGGGCCTTCCTGCACCGTTGGTCGCAACCACCGCATGTCGGGTTCGCTGCGATCAGTTCGCTCGGCACCATAGGCTACGCCGTGGCTCGTCCCTGCCGTTCGGGTTACAAGGTCGGCCCGCTGTTTGCCGACGACACCGAGACAGCGATGCAACTGTTGGGCAGTCTGGCTGGTGCATGCGAAGGCGGCGACCTGCATATCGACGTTCCAGCCGACAATATCGATTTCACTGCGGCGCTTGCAGCGATTGGTTTCAGGCCGACCTTCACCACCACCCGCATGTACAAAGGCACGCCTCCGAAGGTCGACTCGCGCCGAATATTTGGCGTGACGACCCTGGAGTTAGGGTAGATCCAGGCGCAGCCTGACAGGCTTGGCGAGGCGCGGCTGACGGCTTTGGTTTTTGGGGACCGGCGCGCGATGGACGATCCAATCTGTAGAAGCGCCGCCTAAGTAGAAGTGTCTGATGTCTCAGGCGGCGCTACGTCGTCCCGGCACGGGGTGTCCCGGCGTCTCATGGCCAATCGGCGTCACCAGAGTGAGGTCGGGATAGCCGCTTTCGATCAGCTTGACAGCGGCCTGCGCCACCTCATCGTCCGCTTGCAGCATGGAGAGGAAGACCTCGGTGCTGTCGCCAACCAGTCGGCTGATGCTGTGCGCGTCGGCCGGTCCGCATTCGACGATGACCAGATCATAGGCGGTGGTCAGCGACTGCATGATGATCGGCAGCCGGTCGGCGGCGCGCATGGCGCGAACCGGGTCGGCGGTGCCGACGGGAATGACATGGCAGTCGGAATAGAGGTCGGCGTGGATGACATCGCTAAACTGCGCTTCCGAAGCCAGCAGATTGGTGATGCCGGGGAACAGTCCGCTGTCCAGCATCGGTCGCGAGGCAGCGCCTGACGCGGTGAGATCGAGCAGCAGCACGCGCAGGCCGGCGTCGGAGACTTCGCGCGCCACCAGCACCGCCGAGGCTGCCGCCTCGTCGCCTTCGGGCGAGACGAAGATGGCGCGCGCAGCACCGCTGGCGATCAGCTTTTCCGCCGCTTTCTCGACGTCGATTTCGCCGAGACTGGAGCGTACCGGTTCGGGTTCCGCGTCTGCGGCCGCTGCTTCTTCCAGCGCTGCGGGGGCCGACTCGGGAACCGCCTTCGGCTCCAGTTCATGCTCCATGTCCGCCGGCCGGTCTTCCGCCTCCCCGGTCTTAGCTGCCACCGGTTCCGGCTCGACGACCGGCACCGACGCGACTGGCATTGCCACCTGTTCGATGCGCTCGTATCGGGCGCCGGGGGCCTGACGCATGGCGCGGCCCGAAAACAGCTCCTGCAGAAGTGTGATGATCGACATCAGCAGCAGCGAGCCGACGAAAGCGGCGCCGACGATCGGGACGAGTTTGGGGAAATAGGGCTCCGAAGGCACGCGCGCCTCGGAAAACACGCTGGCATCGACCGGCAGATAGTTCTTGCGCGAGGTCACTTCGCGGAAACTTGTCATATAGGATTCAAGCTGCTGGCGCCGGACATTCGCCTCGCGCTGTAGCGCATCCAGTTGGACCTGCTCCTCGCCGGCGCGCGACGACGCCGCCTTCAGCTTGTTGACGTCCGATATGAGCTGGTTTTCGCGCGCCTGGGCGGTCTGCGCCTGCGTCAGCAACCCTCGCATGACCTTTTGCGCCTCGTTGCGTATCTGGCCGTCGAGGTCGGCAAGCTGCGACCTCATCGCTCGCAGGCGCGGATGGTTGTCGAGCAAGGTGGTGGAAAGATCGGCGATGTTGGTTCTGAGCTCGATCTGACGCTCACGCAGCCGCTGGATCAGATCGGAAGACAGCACTTCGGGTACAGCGTCCAGCGAGCCACCGGCCTGCAAGGCCTGGCGCACCCTTTCGGCCGTTGCCTCGGCCGAGGCTCGGTTGGCGCGCACACGCGACAGTTCGGTCGACAGTTCGGACAATTGCTGTGTCGCCAGCACCGAATTGTTGCCGCCCATCAACAGGTCCGACTGCGCGGAACGAAAGGCCGCGACCTTGGCCTCGGCATCCCTGACCTGCTTCTGCAACTCGTCGATCTCCGGCCCCAGGAAGGCGGTCGCAGCAGCGTTCGACTTGGTCTTTGCGTCCGCCTGATAGGCCAGGTAGGCCTTGGCGATCTCATTCGGGATTTTGGCGGCAAGTTCGGCACTTTCCGAGGAAAATTCGACGGCGATGGCACGCGTCTTTTCCACGCCATAGACATTGAGCTTGTCGCGCATCTTCTGCAGTACGCGCTCATCGAGCGGGATCTCTGCCGGATCGCTTTTCAGGCCAGCAGTGACCAGAAGCCAGCTTACCGGCGACATGTCGAGCGCATCGTTGAACTCGGGCTTGTCGCCCAGATTCAGATCGCGAGCCACCTTGTTGAGAATGTCGGACGAGGAAATGACCTGAACCTCGGTTGCTACACCTTCCGCATCGAGCACAGGTTTGTCGTCTTCATTGGTGCCGGCAGGCCGCGTATAGGCCGATTCGTTCAGCTGGATTTTCAGCTGCGTCGTCGCCTTGTAATGCGGCGTGGCAAGCCAGGCGAAGGCGAAGGCGAGACCGGTGACGATGAGCGTGACCACAAGGATGCGCAGCCAGTTCCTCGCCAGGCTGGCGAAGAGCTGTCTCAGGTCGACATCGACATCTGCGGCCGCGGACTGAACGGACATGCATTCCTGCTCCGGAACATGAGTCTAGGAAGTACCGTAAACAACTATGGTAACTCAGGCGTTAAGATGGCGGTAAGCAGCCGTTGGGGTTTGCTACCAGCGGGTAAACAAAGGCCGCGAAACTACTCGGCTTTTTGTCGATTGCCGCCAAATCGGCCGCATCCCTTTACCGGCCATTAACCCTAACAGGATGATAACAAACCCAGATCCTTAAGGTTTGCCGCCGCGCCATGGCGGCCACAGCGACGAAGGTGTGTGTCCGATCATGAAAAGCGCTGCTGGTCTGTTTCGCGCTCTGCTGGCCGTGTCGATGCTCGCCGGCTGCTCCAGCTACCGGCCGACGCCGGCGGCCTTCCACGAAGTGCTCGACCAGCCCTACCGGCTCGGCGCCGGCGACCGTGTCCGCGTCACCGTGTTCGAGCAGGACGGGCTGACCAACACCTATAGCGTCGACCAGTCCGGCTACATGTCCTTCCCGCTCGTCGGCGCCGTGCCGGCACGTGGCCACACGGCCCAGCAGCTGGAAAAAGAGATCGCCGACAAACTGCGCCAGGGCTATCTGCGTGACCCCGATGTGTCGGTCGAGATCGACCGCTACCGGCCGATCTTCGTCATGGGCGAAGTGGGTGCTGCCGGCCAGTATTCCTATGTGCCGGGGCTTACCGTGCAGAAGGCGATTGCGATTGCCGGCGGTTTCTCGCCGCGCGCCAACCAGGAAAGCGTCGACATCACCCGCGACATCAACGGCAAGGTGATGACCGGCAGGGTGGTCACCTCCGACCCCTTGCTGCCTGGCGATACCGTCTACGTTCGCGAACGCCTGTTCTGACATCAACGTGGCGGACCAGCTCAGGATCGTCCACTGCTTTCGCTCACCCGTCGGCGGGATCTTTCGGCATGTGCGCGACCTGACGGAGGCACAACTCGCAGCCGGACACGTTGTCGGCATCGTCTGTGATTCGACCACAGGCGGCGAATACGAGGAACACCTGTTCGACCAGATGAAGGACAGCCTGGCGCTGGGTATCCATCGCACACCAATGCAGCGCCATGTCGGACCGGGCGACCTCGCCTCGGCCTGGCGCACCTATCGAATCATCAAGGAATTGCGGCCGGACGTGTTGCACGGGCACGGCGCCAAAGGTGGCGCCTATGCCCGTCTGTTCGGCTCATTGTTGCGGGTATCAAGGTCTCGCGTAGCCCGCCTTTATTCGCCGCATGGTGGCTCCCTCCACTATGACGAAACGACGACGACCGGGAAGCTGTTCTTCGCGCTGGAGCGCTTCATGGCGCGCTTCACCGACTGCCTGCTGTTCGTCTCTGACTATGAGCGGCGCACCTACCGGCGGAAGGTCGGCGAGCCGCCGATCCCCAACACGCTGGTCTATAACGGCCTGCGTGCTGCGGAGTTCGAGCCGGTGGTAACCGCGCCTGATGCCGCTGACCTGCTCTACATCGGCATGATGCGTGACCTCAAAGGCCCGGACATCTTCATCGACGCGCTGGCGTTGGCCGGCACGCAGCTTGAGCGTCGCTTGACCGCTGTCATGGTCGGCGACGGCGACGATCTGCCACGCTACCACACCCAGGTGAAACGGCTGGGGCTCGAAAAACAGGTTCGCTTCCTGCCGCCAATGCCGGCCAGGGACGCCTTTGCACTGGCCGACCTCGTGGTCGTGCCGTCGCGCGCGGAAGCCATGCCTTATATCGTACTCGAGACGCTGGCCGCCGGCAGGCCGATGATCGCCACCGCGGTCGGCGGCATACCCGAAATCTTCGGTGAGGGATCCCCTGCCCTGATCCGTCCCGATTCGCGCGACCTCGGCGACAAGATGGGCGAGGCGCTAGGCGATCTCGACGCCTATCGGCGCGCCATGCCCGACACCGCCAGCCTCAAGGCGCGCTTCGGCGCCGATGTGATGGCTGCCGAAATCGAAAAGGCCTATTTCGCCGCGCTCAGCAAATAGGCTACCTCCCAAAACCACAGGTTGTCTCAAGGTTTTTTTAGCTCTCTTCTGCTATGGTCATGGCGGAAGCTTGTGGGAAACCCGATGAACGAGACCGACCCCACGCGCCGCTTTTCGGCCGATGCGGTGCGCAAATTCGACGGTCCTGCCGAGAGCCCCACGCCCGGCGGCATGAACAGTGTTGCCCGCCAGGTTGCCTCGCAATACCGGCGCGATACGATGTCGCCGGTCATGGTCAGCGGCGTGCTGCGCATCGTCGAATTCGCCTTGCTGTTCCTGTCGGGGCTCGTGCTCTACTTTCATTTTGTCGGCTTCTTCACTTACCTCGCCTGGCAATATCCGCTGACCATCGCCGCGGCCTCGTTCCTGGCCGTCGTGTTGCTCGACGTCAGCGATTGCTACCAGATCTCCGCCTTGATGCGGCCGATCTCCAACCTCGGCCGCGTGCTGGCGGTCTGGGCCGGCACCTTCGCGCTGATGGCGCTGACGGCCTTCATCATGAAGATGTCGGAGGACTATTCGCGCCTGCTGTTCGGCACCTGGTTCGTCATCGGCCTGCTTCTGCTGTTTGTCCTGCGCCTGGTGATGTCGAAGCTGATCCGACGCTGGGCGCGCGACGGCCGCATGGAACGCCGCGCCGTCATCGTCGGCGGCGGCAAGGCGGCCGAGATGCTGATCCGCTCGGTCGAAAAGCAGCCCTACAACGACATCCGCATCTGCGGCATCTTCGACGATCGCGGCGACAAGCGCTCGCCGCCGATCGTGGCCGGCTACCCCAAGCTCGGTACCATTTCGGAGCTGATGGAATTCGCCCGCATCGCGCGCATCGACATGCTAATCGTGTCACTGCCACTGACTGCCGAAACGCGGGTGCTGCAGCTGTTGAAAAAACTCTGGGTGCTGCCGGTCGACATCCGGCTCTCGGCGCATTCGAACGCGCTGCAGTTTCGCCCGCGTGCCTATTCCTACATCGGCTCGGTGCCGATGCTCGATATCTTCGACAGGCCGATCAACGACTGGGATTCGGTCGCCAAGCGCGCTTTCGATATCGTCTTTTCGCTGATCGGCATCATCCTGTTTTCACCGGTGATGCTGGTGACGGCCCTCGCCATCAAGCTCGACAGCAAGGGGCCGGTGCTGTTCAAGCAGAAGCGGCACGGCTTCAACAACGAGATCGTCGAAGTCTATAAATTCCGCTCCATGTACACCGACCGCTCGGACCCGACCGCCAAGCAGACGGTGACCAAGAACGATCCGCGCGTCACCCGGGTTGGCCGCTTCATCCGCAAGAGCTCGATCGACGAACTGCCGCAGTTCTTCAACTCGTTGCTCGGCTCGCTGTCGCTGGTCGGTCCGCGCCCGCACGCGATCGCCGCGCAGTCGCACAACCTGCTCTACAACGAGGTGGTCGACGGCTATTTCGCCCGCCACAAGGTCAAGCCAGGCGTCACCGGCTGGGCACAGATCAATGGCTGGCGCGGCGAGATGGATACCAATGAGAAGATCCGCATGCGCACGGAGTACGACCTTTACTATATCGAAAACTGGTCGATGCTGTTCGACTTGCGCATCCTGTTCCTGACGCCGCTGCGGCTGCTCAATACGGAAAACGCCTATTGAGCGCGATTTCCCATGAGGTGCCGCAGGCTGCGGTCAACACGTTGCCGCCTTTGGCGGTCAACACATTGCCGCCATCGGCGGTCAACGCCAAGCTGATCGCGCTGATATCCTCAGGCGCGGTGTTTTTTGGCGTCTTCCTCTCGGGCTTCGTCATCGACGAACCGGCGCCGTACGATCTCTTCATGGTCGGGCTTATCGGCGTGTGGGCGCTGTTTGGCCTGCGCATATCGCGCGCTGCCGTGCCGCTGCTGGTGCTGCTGATCACGATGAACATCGGCGGCTTGATTGCGATGACGCAGATGGCCGATCTCGCCAACACGCCGCTCTATCTCGCCGTCTCGCTGTTCCTCGCCTTCACCGCGGTGTTCTTCTCTTCGGTGACGGCAGTGCAGCCTGGCCTCTACCGGCTGATCTTCATCGCCTATGTCTTCTCCGCCGTGGCGACAGCGCTGCTTGGTATTGCCGGCTATTTCCACGCCTTCCCCGGCGCCGACATCTTCACCAGATACGACCGCGCCCAGGGCGCCTTCCAGGATCCGAACGTGTTCGGACCGTTCCTGGTGCTGCCCGGCATCTACCTGCTTTATCTCATGTTGACCGGGTCGATCGCGCGCATGCCGCTTTTGGCGGTGCCGCTGCTGATCATCACCGCCGGCATCTTCTTTTCGTTTTCGCGCGGCGCCTGGGGGATGTTCGCTGTTTCGGCGATCCTGCTTACCAGCGCCCTGTTCCTGCAGAGCAACAGCGGCAAGTTCCGGCTGCGCGTCGTCATCATGACCATTGCGGCTGTCACGCTGCTGGTGGTCGCGATGATCGTCATCCTGCAGCTGCCCGGCGTCAGCGAGATGTTTTCCAGCCGCGCCCAGCTGGAACAGAGCTATGACACGGCGCGGCTTGGCCGTTTCGCCCGCTACACGATCGGCTTCCAGATGGCGCTCGAGCATCCGCTCGGCATCGGACCGCTGGTGTTCGGCACCATTTTTGGCGAAGACACGCACGACATCTGGCTGAAGACGCTGATGGATTATGGCTGGCTCGGCTTCGTCTCATTCCTGTCGCTGACGCTGTGGACGACGGCCGCCGGCTTCCGCATCCTTTTGCGCGACCGGCCCTGGCAGCCCTATCTGCTTTGCGCCTATGTCGCCTTCATCGGCAACATCGGGCTCGGCACCTTCATCGACATCGACCACTGGCGCCACGTCTACCTGCTGCTCGGCCTGATCTGGGGCGCGATTGCGCTGGAATACCGGCATCAGCGGGAATTGAGGGCGGAGACAATCCGAATCGGTGGGAAAGCCGCCGAGTTCGGATGACTCCGCCCTGCTGACGGATCGCAGAGATATTTCACCTATCTCGCGATGCCGGCGACCCGTTCGGGGTATTGCACGGCCAGCATCGAATTGTCGGCGTGGCTGGCAAAGATTGCACTGACCTTTTCCGCGTCGAACCTCGCCCTGCGTTTGCGCTTCTCATCGTTCAGCAAAATGCCGCTGATGGCGTCGAACTTGCGTCCGAGGTTCTTCATGATGCCTCGCTTGATCGGCCAGCTGCGGCTGAAGCGGCCGGCCCAGGGCGTGCCTTTCGCCAGATCGCGGTAGATCGCCATGGCGTCGACCTCGACACCGACCGGGCGAGGCTCCCAAGGTTTGCCCCAGGCGAAGTGGCGGGCGTAGGACCTGCTGAACGGAATCTGGCTGCTGTAGTTGGTCATCACGTTCCAGAACGGATGCATCGTCTGCCACCGGCCTTCGAAGGCCACGTTCAACGCGCCTTGATCCATTCCGTAGACATGTTCCGACGCCAGCTGCCGCGTACGCTCCAGGAGCCCCTCAGCCCTGAGTAGCGGCATGTTGAAGAGAAGAACGCCAGCATTGAATTTCGGCGCACCGGGCTGCATCGGCAGATGTTGCCTGTACTTCACGTCGAAGTAGGTCTGCTCATCGTGAGCGGCCAGCAACGGCGCGTTGAGC
This sequence comes from Mesorhizobium sp. P2_B5, assembly GCF_056404775.1. NCBI lineage: Bacteria > Pseudomonadati > Pseudomonadota > Alphaproteobacteria > Hyphomicrobiales > Phyllobacteriaceae > Mesorhizobium > Mesorhizobium sp. P2_B5. The sequence goes on from NZ_JBFUDJ010000003.1 coordinate 541,983, forward strand.
GGTGTGTTGCAGAGATCGGCTATCGATCGGTTGAAGAGCACGTCGGCGTCGGAATAGGCGATGCGGTCATATGGCTCGAATTCAGGCAATTTGTCCGCGAACAGCCTGATGTAGGTCGCAAGGGTGGGATGCGTTCCACGATTGAAGTTCGTCGCCTCCATGAACTTCGTTACGTCGATGATGCTGATCCTCCCACCGAGCAAACGCTCGCCGGCAGACCGGTCTTCGCTGGGGATGATGCCGGTGTGCAAAATAAAGCCGTCGACTGGGCCGGATAGATCCAACACACGGCGCGCTGCCAAGCAGGTGTACGGAAAATACCTTTGATCGGCGGCGAAAAAGAAGCATGACGTTTGCGACACAGTCTAATTCTCCTGCCCTGCGCCTTACGGATTGAGGTCGCGGATATCTCAAGCGAAACCGCCGAGTACTTCGGGAAATTGCACGGCCATCGCACCGGCAAGGGCATGCTCGGCATACATCTTATGGACCTTGCTGCCGTCATACCGTGCGCGCCGCCGATACCGATCCTTGTTCGGCAGCATCCCCATGATGCCGTCGAACCTGCGGGCGAAGCGCCTCATGACGCCCCGCTCGAAGGGAATGCGCTGCATAAAGGGCTGAAGCCAGGGCGTATCCCTTGCCAGACCGCGCCAGACGGCAAGCGCCTCGGGCTCCACGTCGACCTGGCTCCCCCACGGCTTGCCGCCGGCGAAATGCCGTGCATAGGCTTGGGCGAACCGAAATTCCTTCGTATCGTTGGACATCAAATTCCAGTTCGGATGCATCGTCTGCCACTTGCCCTCGAAGACGATGTTCAGCGCGTTCTGGTCGTTCATCTGCCCGGCAACGGCCACGTCCCTGGCGCGGTGCAAGAGGCCCTGTTCACGCACCAACGGCATATTGAAGACGATGATACCGGCATTGAAGTAAGGCGCTCCCGGCTGCATCGACAACTTCTGCCGGTAGCCAGGGCGGAAATACATATAATCGTCATGGGCGGCCAACAACGGCGCATTCAAAGTCTGGCCCACCAGGTCACCGATATCCCGATTGAACAGAACATCGCAATCGACATGGGCGATTCGGTCGTAGTCCGTGAACTGAGGCAATTGGTCGGCGAAAAGCCGCACAAAAGTGCCGACATTGCTCGGCCGGAAAGTATGGCCGGCCTGCGCAAACAACGCCGAGACGTCCATTATGCGAAGGCCGTTCTTCAGCAGGCGATCAGCAACACGCATATCGGTATCGCGTGCACCGACATGCAAGATGAAGCCTGGCGTTGCTTCTCCCGAAACGTCCAGAATTCTGCGCGCCGCCAAGCATGCATACGGAAAATAGTTGGCGTCAGCCGCTAGAAAAAAACAGGAATTCGCCACGCACAATCCTTCTAATCGATATGGGCGAGCCATATCGCCTTGGCGTAGCGTCGACAAGGCCGGATGCCTGGCGACTTTTCCGGTCCAACGCGCCGTTTTAGCGCTTGCACCATAACCCTTGAAAATATATGGCTTTGCGCGGTCCGGAGTGTAGCGCAGCCCGGTAGCGCACTTGACTGGGGGTCAAGGTTGCTCAGGCCAATTTCTTCCTATCTTTCAGTGCTTTAGAAGCTCGCTTCTCAATTCCGGTGTGACTCCCGGTGTGATTTGCTGCCTCCATGGCAATACGCATGTCCTCGATCATCGCATGGGCGTATTTCGCCGTGGTGGTGATGTCCTCGTGGCCCAGCATTCTCTGCACGATCTTCATGTTGCCCTTGCGCAGGGTTCTCGTCGCGGCTGTATGGCGCGTGTCGTGGAACCGGAAGTTCTCCACGCCTGATTTGTCTCTGTAGCGTCGCCAGGCTGTCTTGAAGCCTTCCATCGTGATCGGGTAGCGGGTCCCTCTAACGAGTTTGAGACGTTCGTTTGTTCTTCGGGCAATGTAGGTGAAGACAGACGCCGGATGGTGGTCCTTCAGGACCCACAAGAGGGCATGCACCGCGTCTGTCATCGGGATGACCCTGGTCTTATCGCCCTTGCCAGTGACGGTGATCGTCCTGCCGAAGAAATCAATGCGGGACCACGCGAGGTCCACGATCTCCATGCGACGGCAACCGGTTAGGAGCGCAAACCGAACAGCGGGTTCGTAGTCCCCGCGCATCGCTTTCAGCAGGCGCTTCTCTTCGTCTAGGCTGGCTTCACGAACGCGTTCCTTCGGCTCTTTGAGCATATGCCTGCTCCAGTCGATATCACCGACCGGCACCTTCCAGGTCTTCTTCGCACGGGTCATAATACCGCGGAGAGGAACTGTAGCGGTGCGATTGACCGTGGCGTTGCTGACGCCGTCGCTGCGCCTCTGCGATACCATCGCAGCCACCAAGGAGTCCGAGATCCGATCCAACGTGATGTGCTTGCCAAAATGATCGAGGAGCCACCCGATAAAGCGGTAGTAGTTATCGGAATTGGCCAGGTGTTGCCCCACCTCCAGCCAATAGCGAGAAGCAGCTATCTCGAGCGTCATTGGTCCTTCGGCGGTGAAGCTGGCAGCCGTCTTCAGCTTGCTTTGCGCTTCCTGTCGCTTGAGTTCTAGGACGCGCTCCGCCTGGCGCTTGTTGCTCGTGCCCGTGGGACCGGAAAATCGACGACCGTGAAATTGGAAGTCAAAGGTGTATTCTGATTTGCCGTGCTTTCGGTATACCGGCATGCTTTTTGGCTCCGCTTTGCAATGAACTCGGCAAGGTCGTCTTGTTTATAGCGACGGGTGGGCCTCTTGCCCTCAAGACCAATGTTCACCCAGGGCAAAGCGCCTTCGTTCGTCAGCTCGAGCAGGTGCTTCGGAGTGACGGCGAGCAATTCGGCAGCTTGAGCGGGGGTGAGCAACCTCAACATCTTTGAGGTTATAGCGATAAGTCGACCGGCTACTTTCACGAATTGTTACGGCCACTCAACTTCGCTTATGCCTGATAGCCTCGAGAAACGCCCCTTTGATTTTGGAGCATTCTTGCTCAAGTTCGGGTTCGCTGCCGCGGTCGTTGCCAGAGAGGACTGAACTCTGAATGACACCAGCAAAATCAATGACTTACGACATACTTTGTAACATTGTGACGATCGACAAAATGACCGACGCCTGTGACCTCAAAGACGAATTTGGGCGTCGGCTTTGCCTTGGCCCCCGGTTGCGTTAGCATGAGCACAAATTAGCTATCGCTGACGAATCGGATTTCGCTGAGGGGGCGAAGATTCATGGAGATGCAGCAGGTCCGCTATTTTCTGGCCCTGTCCAATACGCTTAATTTCACAAGAGCAGCGGAAGAGTGCAATGTCACGCAGCCGGCTCTGACGCGCGCAATCATGACCCTTGAAGACGAATTGGGTGGGGAGTTGCTTCGGCGCGAGCGCCAGCATTCCCATCTGACCGAGCTTGGCCGGCGCATGCTGCCCCTGCTGCAACAATGTTACGATGCTGCCACTTCGGCAAAATCTCTTGCCAAGGCGGTGCAAAGCAGTGACGTCGCTCCACTTAACGTCACCATTTCCAACAGCATCAACATAGCGCTGCTGGTTTCACCCTTCACCGAGCTTTTCCGAGCCTACCCAGGCGTGCATCTCAAGATCAGTCGCGGTTCGCCGACCGCTGTCATCGAAGCCCTTAAGAAGGGTGAGGTCGAACTGGCGGTTGCCGGCCCGCTGGGACAGGCCTGGGATCGGCTCGACACGTGGCCGCTTTTCCAGGAAGCGATCGAACTGGTTGTGAACTCCGATCACCCTCTTGCTCGCCGAAACGAGGCGGACGTCGCGTTGAGCCAGTTGGCCGCAGAACCCGTGCTCAGTCGGATCGACTGGGAAACGAGCGAAGATCTGTCGCGCGGTCTCTCGGCCAAAGGAATTACCCCTCGCACCGCACATGAGGTTGAAACCGACCAGGATCTGCTGGCGCTGCTGGAAGCCAATGCCGGCGTTGGCTTTGTCTCGGTGACTGCACCCCGCTCGCCCAACGTCCGCAGACTCAAGCTGCGTGATCTGGATGTTTCTCGGATCGTCGCCGTCTACGCAGTCGCCGGCCGACATCGCTCGCAGGTGGCTATGACGCTCCTCAACCTCCTGCGATCAACCGACTGGTCGACATTTGGCGTCAGCGAGCCCGTCTGAGCGCCGCGATCAAGTCGTCGATGTCCATCCGCCGACGGTAGTCGGGATCGACGAACCGATCTGTGATGATGCCATCAATCCCGACAACGAAAGTGGCTGGGATCGGCAGGAACCAGCTGTTGTTGCCCTGATAGTTCGGTAGATCGAGGCCAAGGCCCATCAGCCGCTCCATCTCGGCTCCCACCCAGATCGCCAGGTTGAGCGACAAAGCGTAGCCATTGTCCATATCGGTCAGGAAAGGAAACTGCGCACCAACCGAAGCCTTCATCGCCTTCGCGAATTTGCGCCGCTCCGGCATGATCACCACGACCTGGCCGCCGAGAGTCGCAATCTCCTGCTGGGCTTCGACGATGCCGATCGCATTCAAGCGACAATAGGGACACCAATGTCCGCGCTGAAAGGTAATGACAGCCGGCCCGTGGCTAAGGATTTCAGATAGGCTCACGAGCCTGCCCTCGTCATCAGGCAGCAGGAATGCGGGCATAACATCGCCGGGGGCGGGAGCACTTGCACCAGCTCCCTGTTCCTTGAGGCGCGCCACGAGCCGGTCAACCGCGTCAGCGAACTCCGAGTTCAGTCGGCGCACTGCGCTCGCGATCACCGCCAGCCTCTCGTTGAGAGGTGCATCGAGTTCGATGGCAGCCTGGACGGACTGTTCAAATGTCATTGGCTGGTCGTCGGCGGCCATTTCTGCACTTTCGCAATTTCCATGCAGCCTAACATTGAAGCCCCACGGGCACGGCCATGCTTTTCTTGCATGGAGTCGATGCCCTGCGTGCATCGAAGCTATGCGGATTCATCTTCTGTTCGGTATTGCAGCTCGAATCGTTACATCAGATTTCCTGACTTCCGAAGCGGAAGTCTGAAAGCGGCAGCCAGGCATCGCGTGTGGCTACTGTCACAGCCATCCCCGCACCACCGCCACCGAGGATCGCGACATCATATTTTTCCACCGTCCCGGTCTACCGAGATTCAATGCAATTTGACCCGCGGTTTGGTGCGGTGCGACAGGATTCCCACGATCGTATCCCGCATGGTCTTGAAGGTCCCGTGCACCGCCTTGAGATGCATCTTGTAGAGCGAATGATACATCAGCCGGGCAAGCAAACCCTCGACCTTCAGCCCGCCCACCAGGCTGCCAAAGGTGCCGTAGTCGGCCAGTGAAACGAGAGAACCGTAGTCGCGGTAACGGAACGCCGGCGCCCCCTGCCCTTCGAGGCGTGCCGCGATCACCTTGACCATATGATCGGCCTGCTGATGGGCTGTCTGGGCGCGCGGCGGCAAGGGATCTTCGCTGCCGGGCAACACACAACTCGCGCAGTCGCCGATCGCAAACACGCTTTCATCTCCCTTTGCCCGTAGCGTCGCATCCACGACCAGGCGGTTGATGCGATCCGTATCAAGGCCGTCTAGCCTCTTCAGAAAATCCGGCGCCTTTATCCCCGCGGACCATACGACGAGTTCAGCTGGCACGAACAGCTTCTCGCCAAGCCTAATACCGTCTTCTGTCACTTCGGTGACCTTTATGCCGCATCGGATCTGGACGCCGAGATCAACAAGCCGGCGCGCGGAAGAGCGCGCAAGGTGTTCCGGCAAAGCCGGCAGGATGCGCGGTCCTGCCTCGACGATGCTGATGCGGATCAGCCTTTCGAAATCGATGTTGTCCAGATTGTGCGAGGCGATTTCTCGCATCGACTTATGCAACTCGGCGGCCAGTTCAACGCCGGTGGCCCCGGCGCCAACGATGACGCAATGGAGTTGGCCTGGTGAAAGCTTCTCGTATTGGGCGTTCGCACGCAGGCAGGCGTCGATCATGCGCTTGTTGAAACGGGAGGCCTGACCGGTCGTGTCGAGCGCGATGGCGTGACGTGCCGCCCCCGGCGTTCCGAAATCGTTGCTGACGCTGCCCACGGCCAGCACAAGCGTGTCGTAGCCCAACACCCGCGGCGGAATGATCTGTCTGCCGTCGTCGTCGAAGCTCGGCGCCACAAAAACCTGGCGCTTGGCGCGGTCAAGGCCGACGACTTCGCCGATCCGGTAGCGATAGTGGTGCCTGCTGGCATGTGCGATGTATTCCACAGCATCGCTCGACGGATTCAACGTGCCGGATGCCACCTCGTGCAGAAGTGGCTTCCAGACATGTGTGCGATTGCGATCGACGAGCGTTATGGAAAGCCGCCGCTTGCCGAATTTCCTGCCGAGCCGTGTTGCCAACTCGAGTCCACCGGCACCTCCGCCGACGATAACTACGCGATGCCGTGAGCTGTCGGCATGAGATGGCGTCTCCGGTATCGTGCGGAAAAGCGCGGCGTTGTTGGCGAGCACGGCTTCCGGAACCAGCCGCATCCCAGGAGTGATGATCTGCATCGGTAGTCTCCGTCTTTTCCTCGGGCTCGCCGCTGGAAGAACTCACTCTGGCGATTCGTGAATAACGATGCCCTGGAGCATGTCGACTTCGCATTCCCACGGCTTCTCCGAGAGGACGCGTTGCCCGTGTTCGTATCCGGCCTGCCAGCGGGTGCGGATGCCGGCGCGGGTAAAGTCGATGTCCTTGGTGTGGTCCTCGCCGTCGAGGCGCGGTGACAGCAGCCGAACGAGATGCATGACCGACGGACATCCATAGGACGCAAGCTCCTTGAACATCGGATCCTCGCGCTGCTCTTCAGGGACCAACTTTCCCATTTCGCGCACGACGTGGCGCAAGCGATGCAGTTGCTCCTGCCTAGCAACGTGGCTCCGGCCCCGGCTGGCGTATTGAAGGTCCTTCTGCCGGCCCATGACCTGCCAGATCGATTTCGGCTCGGTGGCGCGAGGCTGCCACATATTGACGGCAAAGATCAGCGCGTCGCGCCGCGGACGCGCGTCGAGCACGACCTCGATGGGCGTGTTCGAATAGATGCCACCATCCCAGTAAGGCTCGCCGTCGATACAGACCGCCGGGAAGGCCGGCGGCAAGGCGCCCGACGCCATGATGTGGGCCACCGACAACGGCATCAGGCTGCTATCAAAATATTTGAGTTCGCTGGTGTTGACGTTGACAGCGCCGACTGTCAGCCGCGTGTAACGGCGGTTGAGGCAATCGAAGTCGATAAGGTTGTTTAGCGTCCGCTTCAGCGGATCGGTGGTGTAGTAGGAGGCATTCTCCACACCCACTTCCCGATTGACCCCGAACATGGCGCTTGGGTTGGGCTCGAAGAATCCCGGTATGCCACGTATCACCGTGCCCATATTGGCAAAAATGTTGCTTGGAACCATCATCCGGAAGAACTCGTCGAGCGGACTGCTGCGGCCGACCCCATCCCAGAATTCGCGCAGTCTTGGCAGGCGGTCTTGTAGTTCATTTCCGGCAATGAGCGCGGCGTTGATTGCACCGATCGAGGTGCCAATCACCCAGTCCGGCTCGATACCGCCTTCGACCATCGCCTGGTATACGCCAGCCTGATACGCGCCTAGCGCGCCGCCGCCCTGCAGGACCAGCACGGTCTGTCGCTGGACCGAACCACCGGCCACATTGGCGGCCGCTTGCACAGGTTCCGACGCCGAAGGATTTCTGGTGATCTTGTTCATGGTTGTTCAGCTCCTCGTTGCCGGATTCAATGGGCGGTCCAGCCGCCTTCGATCGGCATGATCGCGCCGGTGATCGAAGCCGCATCGTCTGAGGCCAGGAACAGGCAGAGCGCCGCGACCTGAGCGACTGTGACGAACTGTTTGGTTGGCTGGGCTGCCAGGAGCACGTCCTTGATCACCTGTTTTTCCGTGATCCCGCGCGCCTTGGCCGTGTCGGGTATCTGCTTTTCGACCAATGGGGTGAGGACGTATCCTGGGCAGACCGCATTGACGGTGATGCCTTGCTCAGCGACTTCAAGCGCGACCGTCTTGGTCAGACCGGCGACCCCGTGCTTGGCAGCGACATAAGCGGATTTATACGGTGAAGCGACGAGCGCGTGGGCAGATGCAACATTGATGATGCGACCCCATTTGCGCTCTTTCATGCCCTGCAGCGCGCGCCGGATCGTGTAAAACGACGACATCAGATCGATCGCCACGACTGTTTCAAATTTTTCGATCGGAAAGTCGTCAATCGGTGCGACATGCTGGATGCCGGCATTGTTGACGAGGATGTCTACCGCGCCGAACTCGGTGATTGCCTTGTCCATCATCGCGGTGATCGCGCTGCCCTTGCTCATGTCCGCGCCGTCGTAGCGAACAGTCACCCCATGGTCCGCGGCAAGCTTTGCCCGCCGCAACTCGATCTCGCCGGGATCGCCGAAACCGTTCAGAACAATGTTGCAGCCCTTCGCAGCGAAGGCCTCGGCAATGCCTTGGCCAATGCCGCTGGTCGAGCCTGTGATCAGTGCCGTCTTTCCTTTGAGCATCGTTGTTTCCTACGGTTGAAGCTGCAGCCGAAATGGCCTGCAAACGGCTGCGAGCAACGGGCATTAGCACCCGGGTCTCGACTTCTGGGCCAAGTATGGCGGCTGGCTCGGGACAGCGGAAATGCCGTTGAGACATGGATTCGATAGCCCACGGTCAGATCGCCAACTGTCGCCTGGGATATCAATTGCCGGGTCGGGTTGTTTGACGTTGGGGCAGCTAGTAAGATCACCCGGCAATGCGGGTCGTGCCGTATGCCAGCCGCTGGGGGAGCGCGCAGTGGAGATCAGCCAGGTCAGGTATTTCTTGGCCGTCGCCAAGGAACTGAATTTCACCAGGGCGGCCGAGCTGTGCAACGTTACGCAGCCGGCACTGTCGCGCGCAATCAAGCTGCTCGAAGACGAGTTCGGCGGCGCGCTTTTTCACCGTGAGCGACGCTTTACCCATCTGACGGAACTCGGTCGCATGGTCGAGACCTATCTCGAAGGCGTTTTTGAGAACTCCCGGCAGGCAAAGCAGATTGCCGAGCAATATGTGCACCTGAAGAAGACGCCTCTCCGGGTCGGCATAATGAGCACGATTGCTCCGGACGAAATCATCGAACTCATCTCGTCCGTGCGCACACACCATCCGGGCGTGGAGCTTCATCTTTGCGATGCCGATGCCGTGAGCTTGCGCAAACGACTGCTCGGAGGAGATCTAGAGGCAGCAATTTACGCGTTGCCGTCAAATGTGCCCGATGAGGAGGTTCACTCCTTGCCGCTGTTTCAGGAGCAGATGGTGATGGCCGTTCATCTGAACCATCGGCTGGCCAACCAGCGCAGCGTGCGGGTGACGGATATGAGCAATGAGACCTACATCCACCGCAACAATTGCGAGTTTGCCGGTTATGCTGATGCCATTCTGGCCGACCAGGGCGTCACGGTCAGTCCCGTCTACTGGAGCGATCGTGACGATTGGACACTCGCTATGATCGCCGCCGGGCTTGGTTTTGGGTTCATGCCCGAGCATACCGCCAAGCACCCCGGAGTGGTGCCGTTGCCGATCACAGATCCGGAATTCTGGCGCGAGGTCAATCTCGTCACGGTGCGCGGCCGCAGGCATTCGCCGGCGGTTGGCGCACTCGTGCGCGAGGCCACGCAAAAGAAGTGGTTCGGCGAGCGCGCAAAGGCGTTGTCCGCCGCGGAATAGCCTCTGCGCCCCAGGACGTTCTTTCGCAGGCCGGGGCGATGAGCCTCCGGCACCTGTCCACACGCTCAGTTCTTCCTGATTGTCGAGGTCACGGACTGGATGACCTCGGTTGCCATCTTGAACTGCGGGGTGCGGTCGGTGATGCCATGACGCTTGGCGATCCAGTCGAAATCGCTATAGGCGGCGTAAACCGCGCCATCCGCAGTCTGGTAGACCAGCACGCGCACCGGCCAGTCGAGACCGGCTTCGGGATTGGATGTGATGAAGGTTGTGCCGAGCGCCGGGTTACCGAACATTACCAGCCGCGACGGCCTGACATCGTTGCCGGCATTGTTGCCAAGCTTTGCCTGGTCGATGACGCCGAAGAATTTGATGCCCTTCTTGAGGACATCTTTTTTGATGCGGGCGACGGTTTCAGTGACGGAATAGTCGCTCTTCACCGTAACGACGCCGTCCGAAGCGGCAGCCGGGACGGCGAGCGCCACGATCATGGCGGCGCCGGCAAGCAAGGTTTTGAGGCAAGTGGTCATGTCAGTCTCCTTTGTTGGATGGTCAAATTTCGGGGTGCTAGGTCTTTGGTGTTTGCAGCATGCGCGCGACCACGATCGCACCGGCGAGGACCGCGGCGAGCACAGCCACACATGCGGTCCAGCCAATTCGGTCGTAGATTTGGCCGATGACAAAGCTGCCGGCGAGCCCGCCCGCATAGTAGGAGGCGAGGTAGATGCCGCTTGCGGCGGCTCGGTCGCGCGAGGCGGTCCGGCTGACGTGCCCCGTGGCTAACGCCTGCGCCAGGAAGGTGCCGATGGCGACCAGCGCCATCCCGGCAAGAACGATCGGCAGGCGGGGCGTGAGCAGCAGAAGCAAACCCAGGATCGCCAGCGCAAGCGTAGCGCCGATGCCGATCCGTGGGCCGAGGCCCGCAGCGACACGTCCGGCGAGTGGCGTGGTCAGCATGGAGGGCAGGAAGACGAAATACACCAGCCCCAGTGCCATCGGCGACAACGATAGCGGCGCAGCGACGAGCTGGAAGTTCACATAGGTGAAGGTGCCGATGAAGACGAAGAGGATCAGGAAGGCGATCACGAAACAAGCGCGCAGTTCGGCATTCTCCAGCGGGCCTTTCCAGGACGCGCGGGCAGGTTGACCGCCCGTATCGGCCCCTATCGTTGCAGAGGTCTTTTGCAGCGTGAACCAGACGAGCGCCGCGCCAGACAGATTTAGGGCCGCGAAGGTCAGGAAGTTGGTGGAGATGCCGAACGTGTCGGCGACGGCCGCCGACATCAGTCGTCCGAAGAAATTGCTGGCGACATTGCCCGTCACGTAGGCGGCGAGCGCACTGGTCGTCTGCCGCGCGGAAAAATGCTCGGCCAGATAGGCCATCGTCAGCGTGAACGCGGTCGACATGCAAAGGCCTTGCGCCACCCGCAACAGGGCGAAGACGACAATGCTGTCTGTTTGCGAAAGCAGCGTCGTTGGGATGGCGAGGGTGGCCAGGCTGATCCAGATGCCATTGCGGCGATCGATGCCGCGCCCGAACAGAGCGACCGCGATCCCGGCCACCGCCATGCCGAACGTGCTGGCATTGACGGCGAAGCCCATGGTCGCGCGGCTGACGCCGAATTTTATCACCAACGAAGGCAGGATTGCCTGCGTGGCGAACAGGTCGACGAGCGTGAGAAACGCTATCAGTGCAACGAGGCCGAAGCGCCAGCTGTCGGCAGCCACTATGCGCAGCCGAGTCGGTTGCGTGTGTTCACTCATCGTCATGACAGGGCTCCGTGGCCACACGTCCCCAGGCGACCGCCCGAGGACGCGTTTTCAGTTGCTGATGCTGGAAATTGCTCGCTGCAGGCGCGGCTCACATCATGTGGTCGTCCGGCATCGCAGGCGGCAGGACGTCGGCGGAATAGAGCACGGCGGGCACCGTGCCGTTGTTCTTCCACCAATGAGCGAGCTGGCCGAACTCGGCGGTTACGTCGCCGGCTGGATGCTCGATCCCCACCTTGCAGGTGCTGCGATATTCGGTGATCGAACCTTCGACGACGAGGATGTTGGCCGGGCGAACATTGTGCTCATGCCACGGCACGACCCCGCCCGGCTGAACGACGAGCTTGCGAAGGCGCAGCATATTGCCTTTCCAGGCTTCGCCCTTGCTGCTCAGATCGATCGCCGAGAGAACCGTGTCGACGACGCCAACCGGTTTGCTGGGATGTTCCTGGATATCGGTCGTCGCGGCCTGGCCGGCAGGGCAGTCACCGGCGAAGGCTGGAGCAGAAGAAAAAGCAGCGGTTGCCGAAAGCAGACCTGCCGCAAACGAAAGGGTGAGTTTATTGGTAGCCATCTTGTATTTCTCCTTTGTCGGTGCCCAAACGCGGGAGGCGGGGCATGACGAGGAGAGTGACGGGAGCGATCCGAAAAGAGAAATGCTAACTAGCTCTGAAATCGATACCTGAAAACTATCGTGGACCATCGCAAATGCATGTTGGGGCACACGCGGCAAACCGCCACGTGCGATCCCTTAATTCTTTGATTTGCTTCAGGCAGCGGTCTTTTGGATGGCCTGGACAATTGCGCTCTCAGGCCAGCCATGCGCCTTGACGCTGTTTACGAAAGCCGATGCCGCAGGCGAGAACCTGCGCCCCGCAACGACAACCAGGGATACTTCCCGCCAGACCTCAGGATCAATCACGGGACGGACCTGCAGCCCTGGAATCACCGCACTGAATTCCGGGATGAAGCAGATGCCCAGTCCTCCCGATACCATATTCTGGATCCAGTCCTCGCGTTCGCTGGCGTAGGAGATCCTGAGCTTCACGCCCCGATCCGTGCACAGACCGGCGAGGTGGTCGCGATACTCGCAATTGAGTCGCCTGAGATAATTTTCACCATCGAGTTCGGAGATGGCCACGTTGTCATTGCGGGCCAGCCGATGGCCGTTTGGAAAGGCGAGGACAAAGCGCTCGCGATAAAGCGGTGTGACGTCGAAGCGGTCCGGAAAGCTGTCGCTTGACGCCATTATGGCGACGTCGATCTCGCCTGACTCTAGAAGTTGGGAAAGTGATGCCGGGACGCCCTCAACCAGTTGCAGCTGGATGCCCTGCTGACGCCGGTTAAAATCGGCCAGCAAGCCAGTGAAGCGACGGGGGCCGATGGTGCACATGACGCCGACCTTAAGGTTGGCGTTTTCCAGGCACAGGAACCTTGATGCCTCCTGCCGCACTCCAGTCAGTTCGTCGAGGATCTGCTGGAAACGGGGGCGAAGCAGCACACCCAGGTCGGTCAGGTGGGTCAAGCTTCGTTCGCGGCGAAACAGTAGCCCTCCGACTTCTTCCTCGAGTTGCTGAATGGCGCGGGAAAGGGCCGGCTGAGTGACGTTGCACTTTTCGCCTGCGCGCGTGAAGTTTCGTGTCTCGCACACGGCCAGGAAGTAGCGGATGTGGTGAATGTCCATGCCGATTTATCCCCAATTGCACGAGGTTGCTCGCGCTTCGGAGACTGCCGCAAGGCTCGCTTTGGCGCCAATGCACTGCGGCTATAAAGTCGATAGCGGTCCGTCATGATGCCCTTGATGGCGGGCGCTGCGGACAGCTTGTTTTGCGCAGCAGACCGTTCTCCATCGTGAAGTCATCCCTGTGTTGCCCGGAACGGTCGGTGCAGGCCTGTCGGCGACCGTCGTAGCGCCAGTTCCAAAGCGAGATCGCGGGATTCTCGCCAGCCTCGCAAACCTTGCGGCGCGCAAGGGATTGCAGCCAATGCAATCTGCCTATGGAGTTCATGCCACCTTGGCATTTCGCCAACGGAGGATCATGCGGCAGTGTTTCCATCAAACGCCTTGCCTGGCGTTCTTCGGGAGGAGACCCAAAAGATGCAAATCCAGGCCGCAACCGACCAAGCCTTTATTGCCGGTGCAAAACTGGCGATTGAAGACCGCCAGCCGATCGACATTACCCTGGCAAGCGACGCACACGGCGCATTTGTCTGGGGCGTGCTCGATCGCTTGCTGGATGAACCTTGCCTTTCCTTCCGCACAATCACCGCGTCGGGTTTCGGAGGCATGGAGGCAGCGGTTCTTGCCTACGGACTGGCTCTGGGCGGCAGGCGTGGGGCAAGGACGGCGCTCACCAATTTCTGGCGACGCGTCAGCCACGCATCGATGTCTGCAGTCGCTACGGGCAATCCGCTGAGATCGATCCTGGAACAGTCGATCGACATTGCCGAGCTGCGCAAAAATAGCTGCCGGTTGAAGCTCAACATCCTGGCTTCGAATGCCCGCACCGACAGCGTGACGATTTTCACCGGCGATCAATTGTCGATTGACGCGATCCTGGCCGGGGCGACAGTCCCATTTCTCTTCCCCGCCGTGGAAATCAATGGCGATCCATATTGGGGCGACGGCGATTTTTCGGCCTTGCCGCCGGTGCAGCCGATCGAGGGTGGGCATTGGCTGATTGTCAGCGGCAAACCCTGCATGACGCCTTGTGCTGCTCACCGCCTCGCCGCCAATGCCGCGAACTATGCATCTGTTCACACCATTTTCGACAGCCATCACAGAACAAGCGCTGCGCCGTTTACCAGGCCCTGGACCGACTGGGGCGAATTGACTGACATGCGTGACCGCGGTCGCCAGCGAGCCGAGGACTGGCTTCTCGCCGACCATCCAAGCTCGAGCGAAAGCTTGGTCGTCGGCAACAAAAATCGCTACGTCTAGGCGCCTCCCTCCGCCTAGCCGCGCCTGCTTCGCTCCGCTAACGAAGTGCAGGCGCCAAAGCCCTCCGGTTCCCCGCCGGAGGGCTTTTGCTCGTTATCCTCCTTAACATAGTGACCGCGTATCAAATCCATGCCGAGACAGCATTTCAGCTTCGTCCCGCGTTGGACAACACTGCTTGCAGACAGGCCGTCAGGTCAGTCTTCCCTCGAAACGCAACCAGGAGAAACGACCGTGATCAACACCAAGACCCTCATCGGATCGGCCCTCGCGGCCGCCACCACGCTTGCTGCAACTGCAGCCTATAGCGGCCCCGCCGCTCAGCCTAGCTTCTCGTTCGAGAAGTGCTATGGCGTCGTCAAGGCCGGCCAGAACGACTGCCAGACTGCGACGCATTCATGCGCCGGCACCTCGACCGCCGACAACCAGCCGGACTCCTGGCTCTACGTGCCGGCCGGCAGCTGCGCCAAGATCACCGGCGGCAGCGACAAGCCGAAAGCCTGACCGACTTAGACTTCAAGCCAACCCCCTTTGGAAGGGAGCAGACCGATGTCCCGTGCATTTCAGCCCCTCACGATCCCGGCATCCGCTGGCATCGGTCTGCGCTCTCCTCACATCAGCGAGATGCTTACCCGCAGACCCTCCGCTGGCTGGCTCGAAGTGCATGCCGAGAACTATATGGGCGACGGCGCCGCCGTCGAGGCGCTTGAAAGCCTGCGCCACATATATCCGCTGTCGGTGCACGGCGTCGGCCTGTCTCTGGGCAGCGCACAAGGCGTGGACCGCGATCATCTGGAAAGGCTGCGCAAGGTCTGCGAGCGGTTCCAGCCTGATCTTGTTTCGGAGCATCTTGCCTGGAGCGTTGCCGACGGAGCCTATCTCAATGACCTGCTGCCGCTTCGCTATGACGAAGAGGCGCTGGCGATCGTGGCGCGCAATGTAGCGACCATTCAAGATACGCTGAAGCGGCGTGTGCTGATCGAGAACCTGTCCGCCTATGTCGCGTTTGCGGACTCCTCCATGAATGAAGCTGCATTTCTGGCCGAGCTGGTGGCGCAAACGGGCTGCGGCCTGCTTCTGGACGTCAACAATGTCCAGGTTTCGGCGCACAATCTTCAATACGATGCCAAGACCTTCATCGACGCTTTGCCCGCCGATGCCATCGGTGAAATCCATCTTGCCGGCCACGCGACCAATCAGGTCGGCGGCGACACCGTGCTGATCGACGATCATGGCTCTCGCGTGCCGCCAGTTGTCTGGCACCTCTACCATCATGCCATCACCAGTCTTGGACCGCGCCCTACGCTGATTGAGTGGGATACCGATGTGCCGGTTCTCGACGTTCTGCTTGGTGAAGCCATGTGGGCCGACATGCTCACCGCTTCGGTCATGTTCAACCGCAAGCAGGCCGCGCGGCACATCGCCACGACTATGGCCTCGCCGGCGCCCACGCTACCGGCTTTTGAAAGCTCTCAGACCAGCATGCCTGTGCTTGCGGCATTTGCCGCTGCCAGAGCCAAACCGGCCATGCACATGGCCTTGCCGACAATTGAGGGAGGATATGATGCTGCCGCTTGAACACCTGCAAACCATCGTTACGCGCTCGGTGCTGGCCAAAGAGCCTCTGATCGACGCGAGAATGCTGACCGCCGGCAAGGCCGACCCAATGGCTCGCCTGCGCATCTACCAGAACAACACGCGCAGTTCGTTGACTGCCGTGCTGATGGCCGCCTTCCCCGTTACGGCCCGTCTCGTCGACGAACGTTTCTTCCGCTTTATGGCGAGCGAGTTCATTCGACGGCATCCGCCGGCGGAGTCACGCCTAGCGCGTTATGGCGCGGGCTTTCCTCGCTTCCTGAAGACCGTCGACACCCTGTCCGACATGCCGATCGTCGCCGAGACGGCGCGGCTCGAATGGGCCATTGCCGAAGCGCTCGACACGGCTTCGCTGCCGGCCCGCAGTCTCGCAGAATACGACAGCACCGACCTTGGGCTGTCGCCGGATATCCTGCTCCAGCCCTCACTGCGACTGATCGTCTCTCACTGGTCGATCCTGTCGGTATGGATGGAGCATCAAAAGGAGACGGCGGTCGATGAAAAAATCACCTGGACAAGGCGCCCTGAACGGGTGGCGCTGTGGCGATCGGGGAACTACGTGCGTCTTTTTCTGCTCGACCGCGCGAGCTTCGCCTTCTGGCATTCGCTGAAGCACGGCTTCGGCCTTGAGCATGCCACTGGCCGCGCCTTGGCGCTCGACCCGGCATTCGACCTGGTTTCAGCGCTTGTGCGTCTGTTCCGCGACAGGCTCGTCATCGACGTGCACGTCCCTGTGCATCCCCTCTCACACTGAAGGAGACGATCATGACTGCGATACCAGAATATTCCACGCCTCGCCCTACCGGCCTTGTTGGTCTTTACCAACGAGTGATCAAGTTGCCGGAGCGTATCCCGTTTTCGCTGGTCCAGCTCGCAGCTCGCGTCGCGATTGCGCATGTCTTCTGGCAGTCCGCACAATCGAAGCTGGCGTCCTGGCCGGTGACGCTGCAGCTGTTCGCCAGCGAATACAATCTACCGCTTATCGATCCGTCGATCGCGGCGCCGCTGGCGACCACGGCCGAGATCACCGGGGCGGTGTTGCTTTTCCTGGGTCTGTTCTCGCGTCTCGGGGCTCTGATGCTGCTCGGTGTCGTTTCGGTAATCCAGATCTTCGTTTTTCCGGAGAACTGGGCTGAACACCTGCTGTGGGCCTCGCTGCTGTTGCTGGTGCTTACGCGTGGTGCAGGGGTTTTCTCACTCGACTATGTAGCCGATCGATTCACTTCGGCCTCCAAAACCTGAACATTTCGACCAAGGAGGCTGACCCGATCTGATTGTTCTGCGCTAGATCGCCTCGGCGATGAACAGGCTAGAAAACCAGGTGCAGTGACATGCTCTCGATGGCTGAGGATAGGTGGCACCCCGCTGGCGCGCGTGCCGGCGGGATGGAAGCGTTGATTGTGCGCGAGGGCTGCTCACATCGCCATTTTTTCGCACTCGGCCTGGGCCTTCTTGGTCGACGTATCGATCATGTAGGTTTTGCCCTTGGCGTCGGTCATCATCATCATGCAATGCTTGATCGGCTTGGCCATTTTCATCATTTCGGCTTCCATTTTGGCGTCTGGCATCATGGTGCCCATATGCCCGTCGGGCATGATTGCTGTGACCTGCCCGCCCTTCATCATGGACATCGTGCCCATCGTATCCTCGGCGAACGCCTGCGACACGAAAAGAGAGGCAATGCCTGCGGCGACAAAGATCTTGAACGAATGCATTTGGAATACTCCCATTTTTTGGGGGGCACAGTCGCCCCATTCGTGGGTTCGCCAGACATTGCGGTCAGTTACATCGACACGAAGATGTGATCGTATGTTGCCTGTTTGACTGGCGCGGAAGGCGGAACTGGGGACCTACAGACCAGTCGATTCCGCCGTGATCGGCATGTGCCAGTCATACTCCATCACCGCTTTGGCAAATGCCGAGATGGCGGGCGATGGCAGGCGGTCTGCGACGGAAACCAGCGACACCTCGCGCACGATCGCGGGGTCGACGACGAGCCGGTGGCAAACGCCGGGCTGGCTCGCCGAGAATTCGGCGATGAAGCAAACGCCCATTCCGGCAGCGACCATGGCCAGGATCCAGTCCTCGCGCTCGCTTCGGTAGGCGCTCTTGATCTCGAAGCCGAGGTTTTGGCAGAGCTCGTCGATATGATTGCCGTATTCGCAGTTGATGCGCTCGAGATAAGGCTCGCTGCGCACGTCGGCGAGCTGTAGCGTGTTGCGCGTCTCGAATGGATGCCCTGTTGAGAAGGCGAGCCCGAAGCGCTCCGCA
This sequence comes from Mesorhizobium sp. P2_B5, assembly GCF_056404775.1. Classification (NCBI taxonomy): domain Bacteria; kingdom Pseudomonadati; phylum Pseudomonadota; class Alphaproteobacteria; order Hyphomicrobiales; family Phyllobacteriaceae; genus Mesorhizobium; species Mesorhizobium sp. P2_B5. Next base: position 560,253 of record NZ_JBFUDJ010000003.1, read on the forward strand.
TAGACCGGCTCCGCCTTCAGCCGGGGGTCGAAGGGCTCGGGCCGTGCCAACAGCGCAATGTCCAGCGTGCCCTTCAGCAGAAGATCGGTGAGGTGGTCGGCGGCGCCCTCGATCACAGTCACCCCGATGCCCGGAAAGCGCTCGCGAAACGCGTTGAGGAAACCGATAAAGCGCAGCGGGCCGATGGTGCACATCACGCCCAGCGTCACCGGCGCGGTCTCCAGCGACAGGAAGCTTCTGGCGGTGCGTTTGGCATGCTCCGAGCGCTGCGCGATCTCGTCGAGGTGGCTTCGCATCAGCCGGCCGAAATCGCTTAGTTGGACATGGCTCTTGTCGCGATGGAAGAGCAGGCCGCCGAGTTCTGCTTCCAGCTTCTGTATGGCGCGGGTGAGCGCAGGCTGAGTGATATGCACAAGGTCCGCCGCCTGGCGAAAGTTGAGCGTCTGGCAGGCGGCCAGAAAATAACGAATTTCATGCATTTCCATGACACATCCCCGCTGATGCCCGGCATGCATCGCCGCAATCAGAACTCGGCATTATCGGCGGGTGCTATCCTTAGGTAAACTTTCTCCGCTGTCCATGGTGGCCGAACCAGCTGTGCCGCCATGGCGAGTGTTTGGGACCGAGCCGGAGGAGAAAGCCGATGCTGGAGCGCAACAAGGAGAAACAGCCCGACCAGGAAAAACTGGAGGCGCTGCTTGGAAAGATGGTCGGCGATCTCGGTGCCATCACCACTGGGGCGGCGGTGTTGTTGGGTGACAGGCTCGGCCTTTTCGCGGCCATGAGCGAGGGCGGCAAAATGACTGCCGGACAGCTTGCCAAAAGGACCGGCACGCAGGAGCGTCTGGTCCGCGAATGGCTTTCCGCGCAGGCGGCCGCCGGCTATGTCGAATATGACGAGGCCAGCGACAGCTTCTACCTCAGCCCGGAGCAGGAACAGGTCTTCGTCAATGAGGACAGTCCCGCCTTCATGGCCGGCGCCTTCGAGGTCGTCTCGACGCTATGGCTTGACGAAGAAAAGGTGCGGCAGGCGTTTCGCACGGGCAAGGGCCTGGGCTGGCACGATCACAGCGCCTGCCTGTTCCGCGGCACGGAACGGTTCTTCCGCCCGGGCTACAACGCCAATCTGATCGGCTCCTGGCTGCCAGCGCTCGATGGCGTGGCCGAAAAGCTGGAGCGCGGCATAGACGTTGCCGACGTCGGCTGCGGCCACGGCGCATCGACCGTGCTCATGGCCAAGGCATTTCCGAATTCGCGTTTCACCGGCTTCGACTATCATGCCCCCTCGATCGAACGGGCACGCGCCGCCGCCAAGGAGGCCGGCGTCGCCGGCAACACACGCTTCCAAGTGGCGGCGGCCAAGGACTTTCCAGGCATCTACGATCTCGTCGCCTTCTTCGACTGCCTGCACGACATGGGCGATCCCGAAGGCGCGGCCAAGCACGTGCACAAGGCGTTGAAGCCGGACGGCACTTGGATGATCGTCGAACCCTTCGCTCATGACAGGCTTTCAGCGAACCTCAATCCGGTCGGCCGCATCTATTACGCCGCCTCGACCTTCATCTGCACCCCTGCCTCGCTGTCGCAGGAGGTTGGGCTGGGCCTCGGCGCCCAGGCGGGCGAGGCCAGGCTGCGCAAGGTGGTTACCGGCGGCGGGTTCAAGCGGTTCCGCCGCGCGACCGAGACACCGTTCAACATGGTTCTCGAGGCTCGCCACTAAGGTTCGTTGTGCAACAATTGGAGGAAGGCATCTTACAATGTCGTCCGGTTTCGCACTAAGCCCGGCAAGGAACAGGCCTTCATCGATGCCCACAAGAAGGCGACGCTCAACGTCAGCGGCTTCCGCAAGGCCGCGCTGGTCAGGACCGGCGACCGAACCTTCTGCGTCGTCGGTGAATGGAACGACATGGACAGCCTCGCAGCTGCGCGGCCGCAGATGATCGGCCTTCTCGATACGATGCGTGATATGCTGGAGGATCTCGGCGGCGACCTCGGCGTGACCGATCCCGTCTCCGGCACGTCCGTCGTCGAGATCAGCACCTGAAGTCGCCCAACTGTAGGTTTTGGTGTGCACCGCTCGACCATCAGTGTGAGGCCAATCCATCAAAGTCAGCGAGCGACGCACGAACTGCTGAAGCGCGACCAGTCTTCGACGTATAACTAGGCCTCCGGAGGATGAGCCATGAATGCAGTGCCTCAATGGCGGCTCGCAGGCGACTGGTTCGATATCTGCAGCTGCGACATCCCTTGCCCTTGCGAGTTCGCCCAGCGGCCAACCGGCAATCACTGCCAGGGCGTGCTAGCCTGGCACGTGCGCGAGGGTCAGTATGGCAGCGTGAAGCTCGACGGCCTGACGCTGGTGGCGCTCGGCGAGTTCGAAGGCAATCTATGGGCCGGCGAGGCAAAGGCCGTGATGGGTATGTATCTCGACGAGAAGGCGGATGAGCAGCAGCGCGAAGCCCTGCAGGCGATCTTCGGCGGCCACGCCGGTGGCTGGCCGGCGGGCTTTGCCGCTAATGTCGGCGAGATGCGTGGCATGGAGTTCGTTCCGATCACTTTTGAGGTGGCGGGCGACCTGGCCACTTGGCGGGTCGAAATTCCTGGCCTGGTCGTTGGGCGCGCAGAGGCACTTTCCGGTCCCACCACACCACCTGGCAAGCGGGTGCAGACGATCAATCCGCCGGGTTCGGAAGTCGGCCCGGGCCAGGTTGCCACCTGGGGGCGTTCTGTCGAGGTGAGCACCAAAGGCTTCGGGCTTGACTGGACTGGCACGGCCCGCTCGAGCAAGCACATTCCGTTCGACTGGAACGGCCCGAACTAGGGCATGACAATGGCTGACGCGCTCCCCAGGAAATCGCGGCGGTTCACCCGGAATCTGCGTGGCATACCGCTCGGTCTACTCGCGTCGCTCGTCGGGCTGACAGCAGCGGCGTGGGCGCTCACCCTCTACCAGACCTTCAGCATGGATATGCCCATGGGAATTGCCGTGCGCGGCGGTATGGAGGGTATGGAAGGCATGGCCGGCATGGCGATGGCCGGAATTGCCGCCGACAGCTGGTCAGTTGCCGGCGCCGCCGCTTTTCTGGCTGTGTGGACCGTGATGATGGCGGCCATGATGCTGCCAGCTGCGGCGCCCATGATATTTATGTTCGCGGCGGCGCAGGCTAGGCGCGAACCACGTGTGGCCATCCCGACGTGGACCTTCGTCGCGGGCTATCTGCTCGTCTGGGCGGCGGCGGGCCTTATCGTATATGTCCTGGTCCAGCTCGGTAGCGACGTTGCAACGAACCTCGATCCGCCCCAGCGTTCGAAATGGGCCCCACTCGCGCTTGGTGCCACACTTGGCGTCGCCGGCCTCTACCAATTCACGACCTTGAAGCACATTTGCCTCAGCCATTGCCGTTCGCCGCTCGCCTTCGTTGCGCAGCACTGGCGCGACGGGCGTGTTGGCGCGCTCAAGATGGGGCTGCGCCACGGTCTCTATTGCTTTGGCTGCTGCTGGGCGCTGTTTGCCGTCCTGGTCGCGGCCGGCGTCATGAGCGTCGCCTGGATGCTGCTTTTGACTCTGCTCGTCTTCGTCGAGAAGCTGCTGCCCCGTGGCCGCTTGTTCGAAGGTAGTTTGGGCATTGCTTTAGTGGCCCTCGGGATCGTTGTATCGCTCGGGGCGATCGATATGCCTTGAATGGCCGGCTAGACGAGCAGGAGCATAAGCATCTCTGCTGTGCCGGCAGACTCTTTCGACGGCAATCCATTCGCATCGCGCTGGTTTTTTAGTAGGCTGTCGCTGGTAAGGCGGCAAGGTTGAGGATCCGGCGTGACGGTAGTCGACGATCGTCTTCTCGAAAGCAGGATGACCAAGGTGGAGCAGGCGCGGGCCTGGAGCCCTCGCGTCATCTCGAAATTCGAGACGCTGATCAGGAGCGCCGACGACCACGCACTCTATCGCGTTAATCCGCTGAGCTTTGCTCGCGACCGCGCAATCGCCGAGCCTGAAGCTATCGACCTCTTCCTTCATGCCACCCGCTGTGGCCTGTTCGACATGAGTTGGGATGTGCTGTGTCCCCAGTCCGGGATGGTGCTCGATAGTTTCGGCGCCCTGCGCACGCTGAAGACCCACTATGTCTGCGGCTTGTGCGATCTATCGGGCGACACCGACCTGGACGACTTCATCGAGGTCACCTTCTCGGTATCGTCGAAGTTACGGCGCCTGCCGCACCACGATCCAGAGACGCTCCCGGTCGAGGATTTTCACTGGAAGCTCCACTTCGGACATGACGGGCGTCTACCGGGGCAAAACGTTCGCTTTCTTGACGTTCTGCGCGGCTTCGTCAGGGGCATGACTTTTCTGCCACCCGGCACCACCACAGTGCTCCGCGCCGACGTGGGACCGGGCGCCCTTTCTGGCGTCAACGTCCAGACGCAGGCCGCATTCGCCGTGCCAATATCAGGCGATCCGGTGTTGGCGCCGACACTTCTGAAGGTCGATTATGACGGCAAACGCTTCTTGCCGGCGTTACCCGCTGTGCCACCTGGTCCCATTGTCATTCAGGTGGCGAATAGGGGCCTAGTGCGCGGTTCGTTGCTCGTCATCAACTGGCCGCCCGAGCTGGTCGGGTTGACCACCAAGCCGGCCCTCGATTTCGACCCTTATGTTTCTGGTGGAGCGCTGCTTGCGCGGCAAACCTTCCGCCAGCTCTTCCGGTCCGAACGCGTCGACGAGAAGGAGGGGCTCGGCATCCGGCAGATCACCTTCCTATTCACGGACCTCAAGGGCTCGACCGCCATGTATGAGCGGCTGGGTGACCTCAACGCCTACGCTTTGGTCCGCGAGCATTTCGCTCTGGTCAACGCTGCGGTTCAGCAACATTGCGGTGCGGTGGTCAAGACAATTGGAGATGCGGTGATGGCTGTTTTCTCGCAGCCGTTGGATGCGATTTCGGCTGCACTCCACATCTTTGAAGAGATCGATCGCTTCAATGGCGACCATGACGGGCCGGGGATCATTCTCAAGATCGGCGCCCACTGTGGACCGTCGATTGCCGTGACGCTCAACGACAACCTCGACTATTTCGGCCAGACCGTGAATGTCGCCGCGCGCGTGCAGTCACTGGCAGAAGCCGGACAGCTCTGCATTTCCGAGGCGCTCTATTCGGCCCCCGGGGTAAGCGAAATGCTTGCCGGCCATCGCGTCGAGGCTTTTGATGCGCCTCTTCGGGGTGTGGAGGGAGATGCAACTGTCTATCGCATTATGGGGGAATAGACACATTGACGTGCCACAATTTCGCACTGCCTAGAACCGGAACTAGGGCGCCCGTCGAGGTCAGAAGCTGTCCATTGGATATGGCTGGAACTGCGCGAGGATTGAACTCTAGGCACAATTAATAAAATCAATAACTTACGAACAATTTTGTAACGCTGTGACGACCGTCGAAATGAGCGCGCGTGGCCATGAAGTCGAAGTGACGGCCGGGTAGCGCTAGCCGAACAATGCGCGAGAATCAGCGGGCGCTTCGGAACGCCCCTTCAAACTGTAGTCCCAGAGGACATTAGAGGCCCGTATATGATAATCGCGCAATATGCCGTCACGCCCCTTGGCCATAATCAAGCGATGCTTTTCAAGATTGCGCCAGTGTGCCAGCGCAACTTCGTCGCGCCAGAGTGAAAAAGAGAGGAACTTTCCGGGTTCTTGGCAGCTTTCGAACCGCTCCGCCGAGATGAAGCCGTCGATCGACTCCAGTAGCGGGCGCAACTCTGCTGCCAAGGTGACGTAGTCAGTTTGGCGGTCCGGGTAAGGCCACAATTCCGAAATAACTGCGATCATAGGAAAATCTCCCGCCGATGAAACACACTTCCTACTAGGTAGGAACACCCCTTCCTCAAATGGCGCCGACGCCAGCCCTGATCTCGGCAACCGAGCGAAGCTGCCGCCCGTCCGCGAAATTGCCAAGATCGAGCCAGGCCTCAAGAGCTGAGCGATGGACCGGCCACTCGCTGGAAAGCATCGAATAGACACAGATGTCACAAGGTTTGCCCTTCAGGAACAGGCCTTGGCGCTGCGTGCCCTCATAGACGAAGCCGAGCCGGTCGGCCGCCTTGCGCGAGCGCTGGTTGGTCGAGGTGCATGTCCATTCAAGGCGCCGGTAGCCGAGATCGTCGAAGACATGGCGCAGGATCAGGTAGAGCGCCTCGGTGGCCAGTTGTGTGCGCTGCAGCGGCGGCGTGTAGAGCACATAGCCGAGTTCGACGACATGATGGGCTGGTCTTGCCTCCATGAGACAGAGCCATCCCAGCGGCTTGTCGTCGACGCCGGCTACGGCGAAGAAGGCCCGTTTCTTGTCAGCCACCAGTTCGGCGACATGGTCAGCGAAAGCTTGCTCACTGTCGAACGGGCCGACCTTCATGTCGACCCATGTGGCATTCGTGTGCTCGTCATGCGAGAGCGGGTAGAGACAGGATGCGTCGCACTCGGCGTCGAGCGGGCGCAGGCTTCCCCAGCGACCGACCAGCACGACGGCGGAGGGAACCGGAGCGTCGCCCGGCGGGATCTCGCCCGGTTTCGGATTTGATGACATGGTCGCCCCGCGACGCGCTGGCTAGTTCCAGTAGCGAAACACTCTGCCCATTCTGTTGGGCATCATGAAAATCTCCTCGGCGCGGCGAAACCCGGCATCCCGCCCCATGCCGAGCCATGTGTCGGCGGTTTCGGGGAAATCGGCCGCAAGCATATGCCGTTTCATGGCAGCGAACTCCTCGTCGGAAAGGGTTGACCATCTATCGCGCTGCAAGGAGAAGCGGGCGAGCCAGGCAGCGCGATCCTCTCCCTCGAACAGGGTCGGCTCCCAGATGACGAATAGGCCCAGGCCGCCCAAGGCCCTGCGGGCGTGCCGCATCAGCCTCGCCTTGCCTTCGGTCGCCAGGTGGTGCAGCGACATGCCGATCCAGATCACGTCGACGGGTTCCGACCAGTTCGCCATCGCTTCCGCGAAATCGCCGCGGCGCAGCTCGACCGGGCACGGGAGCCCTTCGAGCGCGCGATCGGCCAGCCTCAGTGACGCTTCCGACAGGTCGATGCCGACGTAGCCGCCGATCGCGGTCGTCTTCAGCATCGCGGCCGAGGCAGCGGCATCGCCGCACGCCACGTCGAGGAACCGAAACGACCCTGGAGCATGCTCGACGAGCAGATCGCGCAGGAGCCCGTAGACCTCGCGGTGGAACATGAGGTTGGTGGCCACGACTCTGCGATACGTCTCCAGCTCCTTGTTGAATATGTCCTGGGTGCCGGTTGCCTCGTCAGCTGTCGTCACCGGCATGCTCTCGCTCGACGAACTTGCCATGTATCCTCCCAAGGAACATTGATGGGACACCGCTAGGGCGCGGCACCCGCTGCGTAGAGATGCAAGGCGCGGAAGACCGCCGTGTGGCCAGGGGTCGCGATACCGAACTTCATGCCCAACTCATGCATCCGCCCGGACAGCCAGGCGACCTCGATTGGCTTGCCCCTTTCGAGGTCGTTGGCCATCGACGATTTTACGTGCGGGGGGAGTGCGGTCCATCTGGTCGTGACGCGCCCTTCGAACCCCTCGGCCATCGGATGGCCGGCCGCCGCCGCGACCGCCATCCCCTCGTCGCGCAGTTGCTCGATGAAGATACGTGCCTCGGGGTCGTCGAGGATCGGACCGATTCCGGAGCGCATGAGCGACGTCCCTCCGGAAAAGGCCGCGAGTGTCACGAACTTCTCCCACAACACATTGTCGATGTCGGCAACCGGCTTCAGCTCGAGCCCGACAGCACGATCGCAGAGCGCCTGAAGGTCCTTGATGAGAGGGTCGCGGTGCCCGCCGACCAGGATGTCACGCAGCCCGCCAGCGTGGACGACTTCTCCCGGCTGTTTGATGAATGCAGACAAGTAGGTGGCTCCGCCAATCACCTGGTCGCCAGGAACATGACGACCGAGCGTTTCGACGCTGTCGATGCCATTTTGCAACGTCACGATACGCGTATTCCTGCTGATCAGCGGTCCTAGCGCTGCGGCGGCCTTCTCACTGTCGTAGAGCTTGACCGCAAAAATCGCGAGATCGACGGGACCGATGTCGGCCGGCGCGTCGCTCGCGGACACACTGGGGAGAAAGACGTTGCCGAGATCGCTTTGAATTCGCAAGCCGCCCTGGCGCATTGCCTGCAAATGGGAACCGCGAGCAATGAAGCTGACGTCGCCCCCCGCCTCGGCGAGCCTTGCGCCGAGATAGCCGCCGATGCCGCCCGCCCCTATCATTGCGATCCGCATGCCGTCCCCTCGACGCCAGCTGCCGCCATAGCCGCGCGAAGATGGAATGGCATTCGCCGGCCCGACCAACATTAGCATTTCCTTGAATACAAGGCCAGCCGACAGGGTAGACGTCCGACGGCAATCCGATCACGACGAGCCCTCGCCTACCTTACTGCCCGCCACGCCGCGATCATGGCGTCGGCGGCAATTTCGCCCTGCCTGTCGTCGGTCGACCAGGAAATCACCGACACCCGCATGACCTGGCGGCCGTGCCATCTGGCACCGCCCGCGAAGCAGACACCGTCGGCCTGCAGGCGGGCGATCGTCTGCAGCGTTAGCCGGTCGGCCTCCTCGTCTGGGCGGTCGGCGCCGAAACGCACGACGAACTGGTTCAGCACGACGTCGTTGGGCACGGCAACGGCGTTGTCGGCGCGCAGCCTCTCGGCCATCGCTTCCGCCACCTTGCAATGTCGCTCGACCATCGCGGCGATGCCGTCGCGGCCTAGATGCTTGATCATCGCCCAGGTGGCGAAGCCCCGCGCCCGTCGCGACAGTTCGGGCACATAGTGGCTCGGGTCGCGCTCGTCCTCGAAGGTTGGCGGCAGATAGCTCGCGGCGATCGTCATGGCACGGCGATGGGCCTGTTCGTCGCGCACGATGGCGTAGCCGCAATCATAGGGCGTCTGCAGCCATTTGTGGCCGTCCGTTGCCCAAGAGTCGGCGGCATCGGCGCCCTCGGCTAGATGGCTGCGTTCGGGGCAGGCACGCGCCCAAAGACCAAAGGCACCATCGACATGCACCCAAGCACCGATGCGCCGGGCGATGGGAACGATGCCGGCAAAGTCGTCGAAGGCGCCGGTGTTGATCTGCCCCGCCTGCAGGATAACGATGCAAGGGCCGGAAACCTGAGCGGCGGCCACGGCAAAATCGGCCACCGCAATGCGACCATTGTCGTCCGTCTTCACACGCCGGACGCGGTCGTGGCCAAGGCCGAGGAACTGCAGTGCCGAGAAAACCGTGGCATGGGCGTCGTCGCCAATCAGCACCGTGATCGGCGGCGCGCCGAACAGGCCTTGCGCCTCGACATCCCAGCCGGCCTGCCGCAGGACCGCGCCGCGGGCCGCTGCCAGGCAGACGAAATTGGCCATGGTCGCCCCAGTGACGAAGCCGATGGAACTTTCGCGCGGCAGGTCGAGAAGCTCGAGCAGCCAGCCGCCGGCGATCGTCTCGACGGCCGAGGCCGACGGCGTGGCGTGATGGTTGCCCGTGTTCTGACCCCAGGTGCTGGTCAGCCAATCGGCACAAACGCCGACTGAATGGGAATTGCCGCAGACCCAGGCGAAGAAGCGCGGACCTGTCATCCTGTGCAGGCCGGGCTCAGCCTTCGCGGCAAGCTCGTCAACCACACCGAGCCCAGCGCTGCCTCGTTCGGGAAGTGGCTCGCGGAAACTGTCCAACGCCTGCCGATACGACATCAGCGGACGCTGCGGCCCTGAGGCAATGGCGTCGCGAAAACGCGTGGCGTGATCGGCTGCCCGCTGGAAGAGTTCGCTTGTGGAAGCCTCGCCCAGACCGGCATCCTCCGTTGCGGAAGGCCGCTGGCTCTCCAAGGCCTGCAGCATCGGGTCGAGGATCAGCGCGTCCAGTGTCATGACGATATCTCCTATAGCCATTCGATCCCGTATTTGCGCGACGCGGCCGCATATGCCTCGGGCATCGCGGCACCGCTCGCCTCGGCGGCAGATAGCTCACGGAAGAAGCCTTCGAAACCGGCCGGCGAGGTCATAGTGAGAAACCGGCCGATGCGCGGCACGACGCGCTTATGCGCATGCGGCACATCTCGCGGCGCGAACATCATTCCGCCTGGCCCGACGCGGAATTCCTGGTCACCGCAGTGGAAGACATGCTCGCCCGCGATGACGTAGAAGAGCTCGTCCTCGTTGGCGTGCTTGTGCAAGGGCGTGTCGAGCGGATCGATCTCCTCGACGATCGAGAAGGCGCCGCCCGTGGTGTCGGCTGCGGCCTTGACCAAGAAATCGGCACCGCCGAAGCGCAACTTCTCGCCCTGATCGACATCGAGCTTGTAGGCGGATGATCTTGCCATGCCGCTTGTTCCCTCCTCCGTTTCGAGTGAGACACCGCACAATTCACCCGAAAAAGGTTGCTCCGCCAGCCAGCGCTCGCCGAGGTGCCGGACGAGCCCTAAGCCCGGTTCCCGGCCGATCAGCCAGCTCATCAGAGTGCGTCGCGCCCCGCCACCCGATTCTTGCATGGATGCCCCCACGGGTCTGGAAACCTTGTTCCGCCAGTATCGTGCTTGGGCTCTGATGAATCCAATGATATCAATTCAGCATCATGCTGAATGAAATCGACCTATCCCGCGCCGATCTCAATTTGCTGAAACTGTTCGAGGTGGTGCTCCAGGAGCGCCATGTCGGACGGGCTGGCGACCGTCTCCGGCTTTCTCCCTCGGCGATCAGCCACGGCCTGCGCAGGCTGCGCAAACTGCTCGACGATCCGCTGTTCCTGAAGACACCGAAGGGCGTCGTGCCGACGCCGCGCGCGCTGGAAGTGGCCGAGCCTATCGCCAATATTTTGGCGCAGATCCGACGAATGGTTGTGGCGGTGGAGCCTTTCCGTCCGGAGACGTCGAACCGGCGCTTCACCATCAGCGCCGCCGACGCGATTTCAGCGGTGTTCCTGCCGCCACTTGTCGAGAAGCTAGCCACGGCCGCGCCCAATATCGACCTCACGGTGCTGCAAATGCTGCCCTATCGCAAGGGCGGGCCTATCGAGCGGACCTGGCGGCCGGTGCTTGCCGAGATCGACGCCGGCCTGGTGGATATCGCCGTCGCGCCTCTGGACGACGTGCCGGCGCGCTTCACCCGGCGCGCTATGCTCAAGGAGCGTTTCGTGATCGTGATGCACGCCGGTCATCCCTTTGCCGAGCAACCGACGCTAGAACGCTACTGCACTATGCGCCATTTGGTGGTCTCGTTCACCGGCGAAAGGAAGGGGCTGATCGACGAAACTCTGGAAGCCTGCGGCCTAGCGAGACGTGTTGTGCTGACGGTGCCCAATTACACCATGGCGCTGGCAGCGGTCGCCGAGTCCGACCTCATCGCCGCCGTGCCGGCCGTGCTGGCGGCGAGGCAGGGTCCGCGCCTCGGCCTGGTCAGCGTCGACCTTCCGCTCGACACTGGCCACGTCCCGATCTGCGTTATCGCCCAGAAGGCGGTCATGGTCGACGCCGGTCTGACATGGATGTTCGAGCAGGTTTGCGAGGCGGTGCAAACGCACTACGCCGAATCCCCCGTCCCAACTGACTAGGATCTTGCCTGAGAGGGGCAACTACGCGTCAGATAGATGCGCCATTCGGATCAAAGACCTGGGGGACAAATGAGCAACGCCTCAAATTCCGAACTAATTACATCAGCTGGGCACAAGCTCAGCGCCGGCCGACATCTTGACGTCCATTACCTTGCGCTGAAGGACGAGTATGATGCCACCCTTCGTGCTGCCGGCATCCGACCCGGCTGGTCAGTGCTGGACGCGGGTGCAGGGAATGGTGTCTTCCTGCCTTTGATGGCGGATCTGCTGGGTGCCGACGGACATATCGAGGCTCTGGATCTGGCGGAGGAAAATGTCGAAGCAATCGAAAGCTTGATTGCAAGCCAACAGTTTGCCTGTCCGATAAGCACCAGAACGGGCGACATGACTTCGCTGCCGTATGAGACCGGCACGTTCGATGCGGTCTGGAGCGCGAACTCCACCCAGTATTTGAA
>NZ_JBFUDJ010000004.1:0-504997 GCF_056404775.1 Mesorhizobium sp. P2_B5
GGCCGGCCCCTGGCCCCTGCCCTGCTGGACGCGCTTCCAGAGCCGTTCCTTGATCGCGTTGCTTGTGGCGATCACGGCTTTGCCGACATATTTGCCGTCCCTTGCGAGCAGCGCTTCGCTTCGCTTGCCGGGCTGGCGGTGGACGCCGAGCAGTTCGAATTCGCCGATGTCCCAGCATTTGATTTTCACCCAAGCCTCGTCCTTGCCGCCGCTTCGGTATGGGCTTCCCCGGCGCTTCGAAACAATGCCCTCGAGGCCTATCTGCTCGGCTGCCTTATAGAACGCAGCGCCGCCGCCCTCGACGTGCTGGCTGTACTGGATGATACCCTCGGCCGGCTTGACCAGTTCCCACAGGATTGCCTTGCGATCGATCGCCGGCAGCGGGCGCAGATCCTGGCCGTCCCTGTGCAGGATGTCGAACGCTACGAACGCGAGCAGTTCGGCGTTCCAGGCCACGCGCGAGTGGATCTCATGGAAGTTCGGCCGACCGTCCGGCTCGGGCGCGATCATCTCGCCGTCGAGGATGAGCGATCGGGGCAACCTCGACCAGGATCGGTTCCTGCGGCTTGATGAACCTCAGCCGCTTACCATCGCTTCGCATACACGCACACTCCCACCCGCCGCCATTAAATAAGGTTGAGCTAAAATAGTTCCGGAACTCGGAAATCGGCTTTTTGGTGCAACAAACATGTCAACTGGACGTTGCGGTGGGCGAAGGAGGAATCGATATGGCCGACGATAAGAGCAAGCGGGATTCTCGCGATCGGGACCGTGTTTCAGCCGACGACGATTATGAGGTTCAGTATTTCGCCAAGAAGGCCGGGATCACGCCCCAGCAGGTGAAGGAACTGATCGCCAAGCACGGGAACAATCGCGCGACGCTGGAGCGGGAAGCGAAGGCAATGGGGAAGCGATAGGTAAGCCAGCATGCCAGAGTATCAGGTGGAAGAGTGGCATGGAGCGGAGTGTGTCTCAACTCAAGCCACAAACGCGGATGATCCGATATCAGCTGTAGAGAAAGTCGCTGGGCAACGAGTGTCGCCTCGAGCTCTTCAGGAACACTGGTTTCGTGTGGTCGATGAGGATGCGAGAAGCACGCACGAATTCAGTCTTGAGGATGGCGTGCCCGGGGACTTTGCCAAATGACGAGAATTGCGGACCCTGGACCACCCAGGCCCGGCAAGCCCCACGAGCCGAAGGCAGACGGCCACGACCGTTTTCACACATGCCCGATCTGCGGCCAGCAGGTCGACCCGCGCGACTTTCGCCAGGTGAGTGGCACCAGCAGCCGGACCACGAGCCGCTTGAATTGAACAACTAGGCGCGGGGCGGTTGCCGAAGACCCTCAACCATGCCGTCGACCTCGATCAGCAAGTTCGACTATGATCCAAACACCCGGGTTCTCTCGGTCTGGTTTGTAGCCAGCGGGAAGCACTACGAGTTCTTGGACGTACCAGTTGAGGCCTTTGCCGCGTTTAAATCGGCGTTTGCTAAGGGCCGCTATTTCAACAACCACATCCGTAACAACTACGCATTCCGGCTCGCGGAGGGAAAGGCAGGAAGCTCATCGGGCGATTGACATAAGCGGCAAGAGAAAGCTCGACCTCCTGGCTCGCGCCGCGGGCATGAAAAACGGCTCGCATCGCTGCAAGACGGCCCTGCAGACGAAGGCAAAGACCATTGTAACTTTCCAGAGTGTGGGCCCGCCCCTCTGGGGGCGATGCGGGCCCGGCCAAGGGTTGGGGCGGCCCTCGGCCAGCAGCGGGCCGCTGCCGCATCTGAAACCAGCCGCAAAATATCGGGTTCCGCTTATGTATCAAAAAGCCGGCCAAGCTCTTTTGACCGGCAGCCGCATCGGCTAGATAGTGCCAGTCCGTATGATCCATTCCAGCAAGTTGGAATCTACGTCATCGCTATCCGTATAGTTTCGGATCAACAGCGCAGCCTCATCACGCCATCGGTTCTCCGGGATGTTCTTTTCAATGACGCATTTTACGAAGGCACCGCGCAAGACATTGCAGTCGGAAGCCGATATCCTTGGCTGGGTCATGATGCCAACCTCTAATCCCGGGGCGAAAGCGCAACGAACTCCAAGCACCGATGTCCATACGTCGCCGGTGACCTTGGGGGATTTAATGCGCTCAGAGGTGGCTTCAACCAGGACTCACCGTACGTCCTTAACCAATCGTTGCCGATCGTTCGGAGAGCGCTAATTTCCGTGGGCGGGTCCCGTATTCCGCGGTGGCCGGCGCGGATTTCACTGTTCTCACCGGCCAAGATCGCGTCGGCCATCTTCAGGCTCTATAAGCATCGCCTAATGAACGATTCCACCAACCGGCCTGGCCCCCCGGGCCGGTCAGGGCCGGACGTTCATCCCGCCACCCCAACGCACTGCCGGCCCGCTACTCTCACCGTACACACAGGTTCCTGCTTCGCTTTTTTTGTTCAAAAAGTGTGAGCTTGTCCGGATAGCCAAGCCTTATCCTCGCGTCGCATTGGTCGCAGTTGAAGCTCGATATAACCTTGAACCACGAGCCCTTTTTCACCATTACATGGGCACAGTGGGCACTCAAATTCCAGGTACTCGTCCTTCAACTCATTCGAAATTGGCATTAAGCCACGTCCCCATACAACGACGCGAATGACACTGCCGAACGTAGCGCTTCAGCAAACGTTCCGCGTTCCGACTACCAAAACTGGGCCCGTTCCTGAGGCTTTAGCCGGACCGGAACGGGCCACGTGGCAACAGGCACTAGCTAGAATCGCAGCACGACCGCAGGACGCCGTCTACGATAGCACCGGACGCGACGCCGGCCATGCCGCCAGTAACTCCGGCAAACCCGTCTCCAGCCGCGCCGGCGATAGTGTCGGCGGCGATGCCAGTAGCGATGGTAGACTTGCTGCACTTCTGCCTGTGCATCTTCGTCAAAAGCATCGGCCTTTGGCGTCTCGAGTTCATCGAGAATGCCATTTCCGGCGACTGGAACACCGGCCATCGCGTTGATGGGTCGGACAGTACTTGCAAGGGCCGCTACCCCGGCGATGCCGAACATTGCAGTCAAGAAGGATCGCCGATCCATAGTAAACCTCCCAAGGTTGCATGAGCGAAGCGCCCCACGACATGTCAGCCAAGCACCATGCCCATCACCAGGAAGCTGACGGCTGTGGCGAAAATTGGCGCGAGCAACCACCACGCTTGGCCAACACTCTTATCCATTTGTTTTCTCCCACTTTTCGAAGGGACAACAATCAGGATTGGGGGCCGTTCCGTCGGGAATTCATGCTTGGACTATTGCTTTTGCCTGCAGGACCAAAGTCGGACCGGCATGTCCGACTGAAGCCCGGCGATGGAACGTTCGCCCCGGCCCAAGGTTTGGTTCCCCGGACGCCGGCCAGTCCGGTCGGCGCCGATCTCAACGAGGAGTGAAACCATGAGAATGTACCTTTCTGCCGCCGCTGCGGCATTTGTTCTCTTGGCCGGTGTAGGCGTTGCTGCCGCCGAGGACATCATCATCCAGCCCGAACAGGACACGGTCATCCAAGAGTATGTAAAGAAACAGCCGCTGGCGTCGGTGAAGCTTCCCGGGGTGGAACTCAATGTCGGCACAGCTCTGCCCGATACAGTCGAACTCCATGAAGTTCCCAACGTCAAATATCGCTACGTAGTGGTCGACAACCGAACGGTTCTTGTCGATCCGGGCACCCGGAAGATCATCAAGGTCTATAACTGACCTTCGCCTCATCAAGTAAACGCCCGTCGCCTTCAATGGCGACGGGCAGACCATCAAGGATGAGTATCAGCATGTCGAATCATGACTCTAGAAAATCCGACGCTTTGGGCACGCGCGTCGCTAATCTCAAGGCGCGCATGCTGGAAGCTAAAATCACAGATAGCGAAATTCATAGTTTTAAGAAGGTCGCTGCCATTATGGATGGCGGTCGGGGCCGCATCGACGGCGACGATCTGATTGCCGCTTCGTTCCTCGCGGATCCTCTTGAATAGCCATGCCAACACATGCGCAAGAGCCACACGCGCAGGCCGAGATGCAGGCCCGCGACCAAGGCGGGACGCGGGCCCGGCCAAGTCTTGCGGCCCTTGGCCAGCAGCAGTGCTGCCGCGTACACAACCTACGGTCCTATATGCCGTTCCGCTAATAGAACAAAAAGAGCCCGCCACCGCGATGCGGCAGCGGGCAGTTTGGTATGGAGTAGCCGGAATCAACCGGCGCGAGTCAACGAACGTTGAAGATGTTGGTTGCAACCTCGTTCTCGTCGCTCCCAGGGGTCCAAAGAGCGACAAGTTGTTGTCTGAGCTGCGCCGTACTGAAACATCGCCGCGCCATAAAAGGATGCGCGTTCACGGTAAGCGGACCATAAAGGCAACGCTAAAAAAGGTACGCTTAAAAAGGCCCGCCCGAATGCGGAAACGGGCGGGCAAGGGAGGCGAAGTGTGCCGGTTAAACCGGCATAAGTTAACGAGCGCCGGAGCGGTTGGTTGCGGCTGAGCGTAGCTGCCGAATGTAGGCCTGGCAGGCGCCGGCAACCGCTGACTGCGAGTCCTTTCGAAATCATCTGGAGCGGTTCTGCATCGCATCGAAGATGACGTCGAACACGCTGCCGACTTCTTCGGTCATCTCTTCCAGGCTGATGCCCTCTTTTTCGGCCGCCTTAATAGCCTGATCGGCAAGGTCGGTAATTGCCGCAAACCGTAGTCGGCCGGTTCATGCCCTTCGGCGCCGTCCCGCATGCCCCTGGACGCGTTTCCGTTAGCGGATAGCACGGCTCGAGTGGATGAAAGCGCTGCCGACATAGCGGCCGGTCTTGCGATCAGCCATCAGCGCAAAGGCAGGTTTTCCGGGCTCGCGCTCTATGCCGAGAAGATCGAATTCGCCGATTGCATAGCATTTTGCCTTCAACCAGTTGGTCGACGGGCCGCTCCGATATTGGCCGACCGTGCGTTTCGACACACGGCTTGGTCGGCAAGATGAAAGATGCTCTTTGCGTCGCCAGGAAACCGAGGCGTTCGAACAGCCCGCGGCGGACAGTGGCAGGTACTCGAACGTCCGAAACATCCTGGCGCGCTCTAGATGAGCTTTGATAAGCGGGAAAACCAAGCCAGAACGGTATCAGCGTGAGAAGCGCCGCCCCTCTTGTGGCACGGGGCCTCGATACCGCTGCGGTGGCGCAGCGCCTACAAGGTCGCGGATTGGCGGCTGCTGCTCAATGGGACGCACATCCACATCGGCCGTCTTTCGCACGAGCCAGGCGGGCAGAAGTTCCCTGAGTACCGATTTGAGGTAAAGCATCACAGAGCGTCGCGGCTAATGGCGCGAGGGCGCAGTTGCTTCAGTCAGCCTTGCGATATCTCGCTCGACCTGTTGGGCGGCCGCGTCGGTTTCGTCCATGCTCCGCTCGAGTACGTGCTCCAGCAATGCGAGCCGGGCTTGGCGATAGATCGGCCCGCTCTTGGCGATTTCAGGGTTGAGAGGAAAGGTCGGTGTCATGGACTAGACTCCTTTGTCCCGTCGGCCCGGCTCATTCACAGAGCCGGGCCTGCAGTGGACGGAAATCAGTTCTGGATGATGACGTGACGATGGCGATGGGGGCGATCATCGCGCTTGATGACCACAACGTCGTCAGAGCGGTGCTTCCGCTTCCAATAGCTTTTGCCGTGCCAATGGCGCTTGCCGTGATCGTAAAAAGCTTCCCGGCCGTGCTTGCGATAATGGAGCCGCTGGCCGTCCTCATTTATGACAATCGCCGGCTTGTGGTGGTGGCGGTGATGCTTCGTTGTCACGACGACCGAAGCCGCCGAAGCAACCGTTGGCGCGACCAGGCAAAGGGCCATAGCGCCCAGAATCAGGGTGGTTTTCACGTTCAGTTCTCCGAATTAATTTGCCCTTCGCTGGGTAAACATAGCTGCCGGACTTTTGTTCCTCCTTGCGACCGCAAGGTCCAAGTTGGGACCAAGTGCCACGTCAGTATTGTGGCGTCACCAGGCGCTACTTTGGATCATCCTTAAGGGGATCATCCTTAAGGCGCAGCTGGTCGGATCCGATGCGACTACAGAGCATCGCAAGGCTGAGACAAACGCCGGTATCGTCGTCCAAAGCCTGATTTGCTTGATCAAGCGAACGCTCCGCACGCTTCACGCGCAGCCGGGCCTTCGCCGCTTCAAAGTCATAGATTTCGACCATCGTTCCGAATCCTTACGGTTCGAGGTCCCTTCGATAAACCAACCCCCGTCAACCGCTTTGGTTCCTGCGGCCGAACGCAAGCGATGGCCGGTCAGCGGGAGGCAGCGGGCACAATGCAAATTTGCCTCGCCAGCCAATTGCGCCGACGCGAACTGATGCGGTCGGTCGGACAACGCCGTTGCCTGCCGCCTACGCCTTTGCCTCGTTCAACGAGGCGTCGTGCGCCTGCTGCTCGCGCTCCCATCTTTCGTCCTCGTCAGCTTCCTCTTTGTCCAGTTCCTGCCGTCGCTGCCTGATGGCGTTCATGGCGTCCTCATGGCGGCTACGAGCCCGTTCGAAAACGGCATTGGCCTTGGCAATCGCTCGTTCGCGTCGCCTTTTCGCACGCTCGCGCTCGGCCTCTGCTTTTGCGCGATCGAGGGCCTGACGTTTGTTTTCTTTTTCGAGAGCCGCAGCCGCCTTCAGTTCCGCTTTCTCTGCAGATTTCGTGTCGGCTTTCTTGCCAACGTGCGGGCGTTGCACACGATCGTGCGCAGCTCGCTGACCCACGTCGGGTGCTCTCGGAAACGCAGCCTTTTGAGTGAATTTCTCGCGCGATCCGACCGGCCGCCGTAAAACCACGCCTGGCGTGGCTATCGCTGCTTCAACCACTTTGGGGTCTTCCGTCTGTTTCGCGAACCCGCGCTTGAAGATGTCGGGGTCCGATCCCCATGCTTCTGCGGCAGCCTTCATCGATGGTGCGGCGACGGCAAGGTCGAAGAAACCGATGGAGGTTTGATAGACTTTGAGTTTCTTAGCCATCTGATAGCGACCCTTACATGCACCGCGTTTTGGAATAGATGGACTTTGCACCCTTTGCCCACGGCGCCCCAGCCTTTGTCAGGCCGCTCGATAAGCTCGTGGTCCTGCAAGCTGCACGCATCGTCGAAGGTGCGGCAGATCTGGCACTAGTCGCGGCTTACAGGCCTCAGATTGCTGCAGAAAGGTCAAGGGAACATATTAGCCATATTAAATGTTTGAATGCTTATGGACAGCCGCAACCTACTCTCAGCAGATCAATTAAGAGCAGCACGATCCCTCCTGAACTGGTCGCGAGTTCGACTTGCCGCAAAGGCCAATCTTAGCGAAATGACGATCAGCGATTTTGAGAACGGCGTTAGGAAACCGCGTCCCCATAACATCGCGGCCATGCGCCAGGCGTTTGAGGACGCCGGAATTGTCTTCACCGTCGGAGGCACTCCATCGCTCGCCCGCCCTGAAGATGATAATGGTCTCGTCACCGACAATAGAATGTGGCGCCGCCGGCAGAGAAAGGCATAAGGGGAAACCCCGCCATCCCTCTCTTTCGCGTTGCGCTGTGCTCTACCTCATGCCTACCTAAGCTCGCAGTCGCGTCGCGCGGCCATGCCTCCGACGAAGTGGCGGCCGCCTCCTGCATCCATTAACATACAGAGCTGAGCTCGCTGTGCAGTTCGTCGGATGCACCGGGGCGCCTCCTCCCCTGCTGTGCGCCTCACAGCCTAGGGGCGACTGTCACTCCGAAGGCCAGGAACTGCTCGCACCAACGCCGAGGATCAATTTGTCCTGTTAATCGACGTAACCGCGAGGTTCGTCAGCTTGTTGTTGGTGGCTTTTTCCTGGTCGAGGATCTCGCTGAGCAACTTGTGCGCCTCATCATGCCCAAGATCCTTTGCCCATTCCCTCAGCGAGCCGTACCGGGATATCTCATAGTGCTCGACTGCCTGACAAGCCGCCAGCAGGCCGGAATCGAGGGCCGTTCCTGACGCTTCCTCCATCAGTCCGTCAGCTTCCTTGATGAGGCCCTCTATCGCGTCGCACTTCTCGCCAGACGCCTTCTTGCCTATCGACTTGAACACCTGCTCGAGTTTCTTGATCTGTCCCTTCGTCTCCTCGAGATGGTCCTCGGCCGCTTTCTTTAACTTGGCGTCCTTCACGGCCGCAGCCACCTTGGGCAAGGCCTTGGTAATCGCGTTCTCCGCGTAATACATGTCTTGGAGGGTATGCTCGAAAATATCGGCTAGAGTTTTCATTACAATGCTCCTTGCCCGAATTGGCTTCGAGTGAAAGAGCGGGCGAGGCGAAAGGTTCCGTGCCCTTCACGCGGGCGCGCTACATCCTGCCGGAAGTCGCGATGGCTTATAGAATTGCGATGGCTTACCGCGTGGTCAGCGGCGAAGACCCAACATCAAGGTGGTCAGTGTTGCGCTCGCGCAGGCCACCGCAAACAGCACGACAACTCCAGCAGGGTTAGACTTTTGCTCTGCGCGCAATCCGACGACCTGTCTTGCAGGCAAAGCACTGTGAACCACCGCGTGCAGATTGGACCTGCTGCCGTGTCGAACGGAATAGGCGCGAGTGATTTCCGCACCAAAAAGAAAAATTTCCGCCGAGTAGTAAACCCACAGCAGGATGACGAGCAGACCACCGGCAGCCCCATATGAGGACGCGATCGCGCTGGAGCCGATATACCAACCGATAAGCGATTTCCCGAGCGTGAACAGGGCAGCGGTCACAACGGCGCCAATCCCGACATCGCGCCATTCAAGGGTTCGATCAGGCAAGATCTTGAAGATAGCGGCGAACATGGCTGCGATCAGGACGAACGAAACGACTGCGTTGATCACGCCTAGGACGATTGTGCCGAACGGCAACTGTGCGTTGATGACGTTGCCTAGGGCCGAAATCGCCGCGCTCGCTACGAGAGAGACGAGCAACATGAAGCCAAGTGCAGCGACCAGTCCCAGACTTGCTGCACGTGCGCGCACCAGGCGCGACAACGAACTGCCCTGCGCTTCGACCTTCCATATCGCGTTCAACGACTGCTGCATTTCGCCAAAGACACCGGAAGCGGTCACAAGCAAGGTGATGATGCCAATGACCGCCGCCCAGGTGCCGGATGATTTTCCGGATGCGCTCTCTAGTGCAGTTTGAAGGAGACTTGCGCTTTCTGGACCCATCAGGCCTGTAATCTGGGCAGACAAAGCCAATTGCGCGGCTTCATGGCCGAATGCGAGACCCGCGATTGCCACGACGATAAGCAGAATTGGCGCCAACGATGTCGTGGCGTAGAAAGCGATTGCCGCGCCGTGGCTAAGAGCGTTGTCGTTGACAAACCCAACGACACTTTCTCGCAGCATGCCCCATGCAGTTGTCAACGCGCGACTCATTTTGAGTCCCAGTCGAATTGCCGTTCACTAGCAATGCACCAACACTTCCGATGTTCCGGTTGGGACCACAGCAGGAGTTTCGCACTCCTCTCAAATCCGAGGGCTAAGCGTCGCAAGAGGGGCTGTGAAAAAACGCGTGATCCCTAGGACCACGCGCCTCAGTCACGAGTAAGAACGTGCAAGCTCGATTATTGGATCAGCGTCTAATCATTCGAGCCACGGCAATCAAAATGCATGCACCGATGAAGCCGGCGACAAGATAGCCAAGCCAGCCGCTCAACGATACGCCCAGCAGCCCGAGAAGGACGTTGGCAACGATGGCGCCAACGATCCCCAAAATGATGTTCATGAGCACGCCCATATTGCTTTTCATGAACATCTCGGCGAGCCAGCCGGCGATACCGCCGATGACGATAGCAGCTATCCAACCGACACCTGGATTTTCCATATTTTCCCCTTTCCTTGAACCTAAATTGGTTCGGCGGGAAAACGTGCCATACGCCAATAAAGTTCCTCGGGGGAATACTGAGCTACACTCAGGCAGGTCGCGTCACCCCAGCTGCCAGCTTCCGCCTACCTCTGGAGGTGACGACGAAGCAGTCGGATGTTGCGGTTGTTGGCTTTAAAATAGATATCGAAGATTGAACCGAGAATAGGAACGCTTCCCCCTACCGTATCAAGCAGCACGTTCCCTAACATGCGGGCGACCAAGCCATTTCCAGCACCGCAGTTTCGGGCTCGCACCACGATATATGCCGAGACTAGGCCCGTCGCCACATCTCCGAGTACGGGCACCAGACCCACCAGGGCATCCAACCCAAAACGAATTGATGTTCCTGGAATGCGCCATCGGGAATCAAGCAACGCGGCCAACAAATCCAACTCGACAATTGCTCTTGCCACCTCAGAATCGCCATCCCGGCTCGTCTCAGCGGCCGGGCGTGTGCGATTTATCAAATCGACCCGGTCTAGAGCTGTGGCCCTAGACATCGTCCTGGCCGGTTGAATTCTTAGCTTGTGGCCTACGCGTGGGCACGTCATCAAGCAGGGTCGTTTCACCCGAGTCTCGCGTCGGCTCAGCGGGCAATTTACCATCTGGCGTCATCTTGTTGACTGCTTCGGGCAAATCTCGCGTGATCCTGCTGATGAGGTCCTCGCGTGAAAGACCCGTCTGCATCGAGAGCGAAGTGAGTGTGTCTTCGTCTATGGCCGCCTCTACGTCGCTTGGCTGGAGAGGCTGGTTCGGCCCGGTGCCAACCCAAGAGTCGACCTTCGATCCTGCCCCTGCCCCTCTGAATCGGTCGAGGATGTCACCTAGGGCTGTTCCCGACACGCCTTTCGATATCTGATCCAGAATCCCGCCTTGCGGGTCGCTTGGATTACGATCTCCCGCCCTACGGATCATGTCGCCGATCTTGTCGCGATTCTGGTATGCCAGGACGCCAAGCATCGCTATCGCCAATCTTCCCAGATTTGCCATTTTGGTCTCCTCCACGGTTCAAATGGAGGAAGGGCTCAGCTTCACAAAAGTTCCGCGAGCGGCGATCTAATGTTGGGTATCGTTGCGGCGCTGTCCGAGCGCGACCAAGCTATCCGACTGAGGTGTGAGGGCCGGTACGAAGTTACGCTTAGGTGGATCGCGGGCTGCCGCAAAGAGCTATTGGCTTCATCGATTTGACGCCAGCATCCGCTTCAATGTCCCATCGCGAAGCCAAAACTGATGGAAGAGAGCAGCCAAGGCATGGACCGAAATCAGAAGGTGCGTGATCGTAGAGGATCACGCGCCTAAAATCAGTAGCCGTCCGGGCACCGAGCCACGTAAACTCTTCCATACCTATCGCGGTATCTGCACTGGCCGGCTTCGCTGGCGTGCCCAATGACCGCCCCGGCTATCGCGCCAACTGCGCCGCCAACAACCGCGCCTTTGACGGGGTCGCCTGCCACGGCGGCGCCGACTGCTGCGCCGCCCAATCCGCCGACGGCAGCGCCCTGTTCGGTGCGCGAACATGCTGCGAGCGGGATAAGTAGACTCAAAATAAGAAGCGTCTTTTTCATTGATTCCTCCTTAGGCCATTATTAGCCATAACTTAAATGCGCGATCGGGTTTTTTGATCCACCGACACCCGCTGCCAGCAAGCGAAAATCAGACCAGGCATGTCGCATTCGTCAGTCATTGGGCCTGATTTTCATTCGGCGTGCGGCGTCCACCAACGCGGCACCGTCTCCTTCAATGCTATCGACGAGTTCGCGAGCTTGATCGGGGTCGATGCCGGTTTCCCTTGATAGGAAGAAGACACGGAAGGACTTCTCTTCAGATGGAACAGGCGCAACATACCCGCCCCCATCTTCAGCCAGACGCTTGGTACGCTTCCGCGGTGTGCGCTTCCTCTGATCAGATGCCGTGAGCGGGTCGACGGACATGGCCACGCCGTCTGCTGGGCCAGAAACGCTCATTATCGCTGTCCTCGATCTGCCGCTTCTTCTTCGAGCACGATAAGCTTTTCCCGGATCTCCTCCGGCTCGGCGTGCTCCAATCCGACGACATCGTTTCTGGTTTCATCCAGTGAAACGATGATCTCATCGAGTTTGGCGTGGATGGCGGCTGTGTCTCGGTAGCCCTGAATGAGGACGATCCCCGTGATCACGATAGCCGCTACTGAAAGCGCATAGGTAACTGCATTTGTCATGCCAAAGGGCACCAGAGCGGTGCACGCCACCATGGCTATCATCAAGACGTAGAAACCCGGTGGCCGCGATAGGAAATCGGCCGCCACGAAAAGGATGCGGTTCATGTCCTTGCCACGGTCAACAAGGCGATCAGGGCAGCGAGGGCGACGCAAATTGGCACTGCCGCGAGTAAGCCTGCCTCCAGGACTTCTTTGTCGCGAAACATTAGTTCACCCACGCTAACCAGTCAGAACAGAGGGTATCGATCGCCATTTTCTGCTGCAGTAGAATCGTCTCAGCGCAGCAATGGGCCAAGCAGATGTTGGGATCGTCAGCCAAGGGATATTCCAATCATCAGGAACGTGACGGCCACCGCAAAAATCGGCGCGAGCAGCCAACGCGCTTGGCCAACATTTCTATCCATAGGTTCCTCCTGCAATCTCATCAAACAACGAGCGCAGGGAGTGGCTGTTCCGGGCAGCATAATCCGCAAGACCATTGCGCCTTGCAGTCAGACCTTGGTCCTGCGTCAGCCCGACCGAAGTCTGTGCCTGGGAACATTTGCAATACGACAAAGTTGGATTGGCCAGGCCGACGACGAGGGTCGGTCCGTGCTGACCTAACAAGGGAGAAAATCATGAAAATCTATCTTACCGGCACCGCAGCGGCGCTTCTGCTTCTCGCAGGCATCGGGGCCGCTGCTGCAGAAGACATCATCATCCAGCCCGAGCAAGACACGGTTATCCGTGAATATGTGAAGAAACAGCCTCTCGCTTCGGTGAAGCTTCCCGGTGTGGAACTCAACGTCGGCACGGCTCTGCCTGATACGGTCGAGCTTCACGAAGTGCCGAACGTCCAATACCGTTACGTCGTGATCGACAACCGCACGGTTCTCGTGGATCCGGGCACCCGCAAAATCGTGAAGGTCTACGACTGAGCACGTTGCTACGTCAGCCCGTCGCCTCCCAAGGAGGTGACGGGCGAACAAGATGCGGGTTGTTCGCTGTCAACCTGTTGTCGGCCACGGGCAGTCAGACGCAGACCCAGACAATCGCCGCCGCCATTACGCGCCACCAGCCAACCGATCGGGCGCATGGCCAGAGCCTCAGTCCCGGCCCGCAACTGCCAGGTCAACGCGGCGTGTTGTCATTGGCCTGCCGGGCGGCTTGAGCCTCGGCAACGTCGATCGCGCAAAGCTCGTGGCCGCCCTGGTCGCGCACGCGTACCAGCCATCCGGTCAGATCGTCAGCGCCGGGCTGCAGATCGACCAGCATGTCGATTGCGCAACGGATCGCTTCGGCACGAGCGGCCTCAAAACTTGGCATTTCGGCAGGGGGAACCTGGCAGGCCTTGTCCCCCATCGCGATATTCGAACGTGCTCTCCCCCGAATGGACATCGTCGCGTTCCGCAGAACCATCCGACACGTCGTTCCCGTGACTGGCATCTCGAACGTCGCGGTCTGGACAAGCAGGGCTTTTGCACGGTCGATTGCGCCCAGCGCGCTGTCGGCGTCTTCGCCTCGCGCCATTTCGACGGCGACAGCTTCCCGCCCTCACCTTCAAACACCACTCGAACCAGAGGCAGGCCGGAGGGCGCGGCCGTAGGCCCAATGTTGATGCCAACAATCTGCATGGGAATTCTATGAACAGCCTCTCGCCACTGCCGATCAGCGATTTGGCTGATCGTCGTCTTCATCCGCGCGGCCGAGATAGTCGCTGGCTGCCGTCAATACAGACAGGAATGCAGCGGCGTATCTGGCAAATCCGAAGGCCTGTGCGGCGGCCAATTTCGCACCGCGCGCGTGTTCGGCGATAAACTTGTCCGCGGCATCCTGAACTTCAGCTCCAGCCTTGCCGAACAGGGCGCGCTCTTTTGCTGTGGGCTCGAACGCCTTGCCGATAATGTGGCCAAGCAACAGGCCTCCTGCAGATCCAGCAAGCACCTTCGTACGCATTGAGTTTGTGATCGCCTTGGGCGTATGGGCTTCGTATCGAATTGACGCTGCGTCCGAATGCGTGGTGCTGGCAACCAGGTCGACACCGTCGCCATCGGCGCTTGCTGGGCCGCGGGCACTTCGCCTGCCGGCGTCAAACACCGCAACGGCGCCCAACGCGACTGCTGCGGCGGCGCCGCCATTATCCTTCACCGCGTCGGACACACCGCCAAGCGCCATCGCAACCTTCCGCTTCGCGTATCGGGTCGACGCATCGACCAGATTTCGGGGCTGCAGCCGCCGGCTTGTTTCGCTGACAGGCTCAAACAAGGCCTGCCGTTCTGCTCGGCTTTGCAGCATGATCTCTCGCATCTCTTCACTGGGTTGAGCCAAAACGCATCCCCTGTTTTAGTGCTGCGATATCGGTGCGCACCTGGTTGACGGTCTCGACCGGTGTGATGGTCCATCCCACCAGCGCTCGCTTGGCAAGATAGAGCAACAGCACTCCGCCGACCCCCAGCAAAACACCGACCGCCAGACAAGCGACCATCGGATTTACGCCGACATGGATCATCGCGAGGATCAGGAACTGGACCATCGCGAACGCTGCCAGGACAAAGAGTGCTAATGCGGCGATGCCGCATGCACCCGATGAGACGATCGTCGACGTCTTGACCTTCATCTCCGCCTGGAGAAGCCGAAGATCGAGGCGCATCAGCGAAGCGAAATGGCTCAGCCCTTCGCTGAACACGCTCCCCAAGGGTCGGCGATCGAAACCATCATCCATTTGGAGTACTCTTCCTCTCAGGACCGATCGGAGCTTCGCATGATGCGCGTGAGAACCACGCCGGCCAGGATGCCGACGCCGAAAAAGGCAGCCGGTTGGCGCTGGGCGAATTTCGTCACCGAATCCAGCAATTCGCCAACGTTGCGATCCCTGATATCCGACGAAATCCGTTCCACGCCTTCGGCGGCGCTGCGGACCATGCCAGCAACCTGTGGGGATTGTTTCTCGATGCCGTCGGCTGCTTCTTTGACGGAATGGGCGATATTGGCAATCGCGTCGGCGCCCGCGGTCTTGTTCGACTCGACCGCTTCCTTGAATGCTCCAGCAGCATCCGATGCCACCGAGCCGGCATAATTTTTCGCGTCAGTCGAAACTGACGCGGCTGCGGTTTTGAGGTGCGTTGCGGTTTCAGCCGCGCTCGACTTCAACTTGCCGAGTGCTTCCTTGCTGGTGCCGGCCTTCTCGGTAGTGTGAAGCCATTCCAGGTCGCTTGAAGTTTCGCTGAGGTCGTTGGTTGGTGTGTTCACGATTTTTCACTCCTGTTGTCGTGAATTGAACTCGGCCAACAGCAACCAGTTCCTGCCGCAAACGAATATTCCTGCCGCCAAATTTGCCGCCCAGGCCGGGCCGCCGCAAGTGGCCTCAGCTACCCCTGACTTCGTATCGCCGATGGACAACCCGTCGCCGGGCCAATCCAGTCTGGACCAAGGGCAGCAACTGCCGACTTTCAAATGACGAGCTGGCAGCAAAGGAGGTGCGATGGCAAAGCCAACGACCAGCACCGAACCGGATTCGGACACCTGCTCCTACGAGCTGAATTTTTTCGCCGACAAGCACGTCCTGTCTCTGAAGATGGCGGAGGTCATTTCGCGCAGCGACGGGCCATCCCGGCCGCGGTGCGATTGCGCGGCTGCAGCCTATCTTCGCTTTAAGCGTTTGAGGGAGGTGAGAGCCAAGCCGCCAGCGACGAGTATCAAATCCCAGAGTGCCATGACGGGAAGCGCTGTGTCTGGCTTCAGATCGAAAGGAACACGCAATGCCAAAAAATACGATTTGCCTCTGGTACGACAAAGACGCGGAGGCTGCGGCTCGGTTTTACGCCGAGACCTTTCCCGATAGCGAAGTGGGTGCCGTCCATCGCGCACCAAGTGACTTTCCGTCCGGAAAGAAGGGCGACGTCTTGACGGTCGAATTTACCGTCGCTGGCGTTGCCTGTATCGGTCTCAATGGCGGCCCAGCGTTCAAACAGAGCGAAGCCTTCTCGTTCCAGATCGCCACCGACGATCAGAAAGAGACGGACCGCTTCTGGAATGCAATCATCGGGAATGGCGGCCAGGAAAGCGCTTGCGGTTGGTGTAAAGACAAGTGGGGCGTTTCTTGGCAAATTACACCGCGCATACTGACCGAGGCGATGGCGGCCGGCGGCGACCAAGCCAAGCGCGCGTTTGATGCGATGATGGACATGAAGAAAATCGATGTCGCGGTGATCGAGGCGGCGCGTCGCGGCTGAGGTTCGATCGCGCCGAGCGGCTATGTGCGAACGTCAGGGAACGAATGATTCTTCTGCGAATTGTTAGCGGGCGCTAACAAATTTGTGGGAGGGATATAATGGGTCGTCGAGATTGCTTTGCCGTGCTGGAATTCCGATTCTGATGATCATTCTCGTCATGCTTTTCGCGCGCCAGGTGCCACTTGGCTGACCAAAGGCGCCCTAGAGTGCTCGTTGTTGAGGACGAAGTGCTTGTCGCCATGCTCATCGAAGACATGTTGGCGGACTTGGGATTTGAGGTTCTCGGCCCCGCAATGCGCCTTGACACTGCGCTAAAGATGGCGAGGGAAGAAACGTTTGATCTCGCGGTTCTGGACGTCAATTTGGCGAATGAACAGTCCTTTCCCGTAGCCCAGTTGCTCCAGGAGCGAGGTATCCCTTTCTTTTTCGCCACAGGCTACGGTCTGCGTGGACTGGACGAGCGCTTCAAAGAAGTCATGACACTTCAAAAGCCGTTCGAACCGCACCAACTCGCAGATGCAATTTCCTCGGCCTTACCTAGGCGGGGATAAATAGTTTCATTTTCTAGATCGCACTTGATTAGTCTCAGCATGTTGATTGGCGCGCCGAACAAGTGTGGGGATGAAATTGCCTCGTCTGTCAGCTCGATTGTATCTCCTGGGTCTGATAACAGCCGCGGTTGTACCGGTTTGGCTCTTTGCTGCTTACCTCCTCGCGCAATACGCGTTGAACGAGCGGTCGCGTTTCGAGAGTGAGGCGCTGCAGGTCGCGCACCAGATGTCACTCGTGGTCGAAGGCGAGATTACCAACCTCGCCACGGTGGTAGGCGGTCTGTCTAAATCCTCCGCTATGTCTCGAGGCGACCTGATGACGCTGCACAAGGAAGCGGCCCGCTTGGTGCTGGGTACAGATCGCATCATCTTCTTGCGTGACGTAGGCCGCAACCAGTTGCTCAGCACTCAGGCGCCCTTCGGCACCGCCTTGCCGCCAGTCTCTGCGCTGTCAACATCGGAGATAGCCAAGCTAAGGTCCAATCTGCCGATCGTCAGTGGCGTCTATGCGGTTTCGGGCACATATCGAATTGCAGTCTCTATTCCTGTACATGGCCCGAACGGCGAAGACTGGCTCCTCGCCATTTCGGTCCGCACCGACCACATTCGCGACATCATGATGCCGGCTGTGCCGGAGGGTTGGACTATTGGAGTTGGTGACCGGGAGGGCGCCTATGTGGCAAGGTCCTCGCTTCACGAGGAAATGACCGGTAAGCCGGGCTTGCCCGAGTATCTGGAGAAAGTAGCCGGCCGCTCGGGGACGTTCACCTCCCGCAACTTTCAGGGCATGACGCTGCTGGCCGGCTACTACCGCTCCGGCGCCTCCAACTGGTTCTACACCGCAAACGTGCCGCTCTCGATCGTTCAGGCACCCCTTTGGCGATCCCTGGCAGCGATCGCCGCCCTTGCCCTTGTGGCAATGTTGATCTCTTCCGCACTCACCTACGTGGTCGGCAAGGGGTTCGCCAAGGCGGCCCGCGATCTGGCTAGCCGCGCTGATGCCTTGGGACAAGGCCGACCGGTCAAGGCCATGTCCACCGCGATCTCAGAGTTTGCAGTGATCGCTGACGCGCTTGTCGCCGCCGAACGCGCGCTTGCTGAACGCGAATTCGAACTGGAAGCTGTGCTGGAAACGGCGCCTGCGGCGGTCTGGTTCACCTACGATCCCCAAGCACGCCGGGTGATACGCAATCGCTTTGCGGCGGAACTCATGGGTTTGCCGACCGACACTCGGAAGTCCTTCGGTACGACCGATTTGGTTATCGACACGATTGCCCTGCAGGATGGCCATACCGTGAGCCGCGAAGATCGGCCGCTGAGCAAGGCGATGCGCGGCGAGCAGACAGACAATCAGGAATTTGCTTACATCCTTCCGAATGGCGTTCAGCGCACACTTCTGTCGAGTGCCCGCCCGATCCGCGGCACTTCTGGCAAGGTCATCGGCGCCGTGCAGGTCAGCCTCGACATAACCGCACGCAAGCAGGGCGAAGAACAGCGCAGGCTCCTTGTTAACGAGCTCAATCACCGTGTCAAAAACACCTTGGCGGTTGTTCAGTCCATCGCGAGCCAAACCCTGCGCAATGCCACCAGTTTGCCCGAGGCGGGACGCTCGCTCACAAGCAGGCTCGTCTCGCTCGCCAAGGCACACGATATCCTGACGCAAGAGAATTGGAGCGGTGCCGATCTGAAGGAAGTCGTCACAGCGGCACTTTCACCGCATGCCAATACGGAGCGCTTGGAAATCTCAGGGGATGCGGTCTGGCTTTCCCCTGCCCTGGCACTGTCCCTGTCATTGGGTTTCCATGAGCTGACCACCAATGCAATCAAATACGGAGCACTCTCGTGCAAGGAAGGAACCGTCTCCATCTCCTGGGCGGTGAGTCGGCGAGGGGAGAGCAAGCACGTTCGAATTGAATGGCGCGAGCTGGACGGCCCCCCTGTGGTAGCTGTCGAGCGCAAAGGATTCGGTACGCGAATGCTTGAAGGGCTTCTCGGGCCACAATCTGTAGGGAACGTTACCATTACGTTCGAGCCGACCGGGCTCGTTTGCGTTTTTGAGGTTGACCTGGGAGAATCCGCGGGACTCGATAACGCGTCCTGAGCTCAGCGCGAGGTGTGACTTTCGCCCGATCTCTCGTTCCACCTTGCACAGCCCGCGCACAGGACTCGACAGACTTCCCATCATAGGACGAGCTGAGCGCGCTATTAGGGTCTGCGCATAACCATGCTGTAACGCAAGACCCTCCCATCGGGAACGAAGCGCGAAGCCGTCAGTCCGATGCACCGCCGGCAAAGAACGTCCTCCGGTATTTTGAGGAGAGGATCGTTCAATGACGCGATGTCTTTCAACGCGACGATGTCAAGGTCCTCGCGGCATTGATCAAAGTGGATGCCGATGACCGTCTGCCTAAGGAAGGTGCCAGGCGATCTGAGTGCCGCGGAAAAGTGCGGTTCAGCCGCTCGGCACCGTGGCACGAAAAAGGCTCCCCGAAGGAAGCCTTGGCGGTGTGGCCGAGAACCTCTACCAAACAAATTATCCCACATTTTGTGCGTGCAGCTCAAGCTCGTCTCATGGCGACAGGCGAGGCTTGACGGTCTCGGCGAACAGAGCGGCGCGCAAGCCGGACCCAGCGCCGATGTAAAGTCGTTGGCGCCATCTAACTCAGATGTGTGAGATCTATAAGTACCAGTCGTCTCTTACTGCATGAAGGGACTATTCGGACCAAATGCTCCCGCGGCGCTGCATCACCTCAAGGATGACGTCGACCACGCTGCCAACTTCCTCGCTGATCTCGTCGGCGCTTATACCCAGCTCCTTTGCTGCTTCAATCACCTGGCCAGCTAGTTCGACGGCTGTGGCTGGATCATCGTTGATCGCATGCAGAAGGTGTTCTGCCATCCATTCGTCCAGGAAGTGGCTGCCGCGATCACTCATGCAAGAATACATGTTCGACGCACGTATCTGATGGATTGCACGTAACCTGCGGTAGCGTTTCCAAATATGGATACACAGCCCGTGGCTGCGGGCTGGCGGGAGTCGCCGGTCCGTGATTGGCCGCAGCGGGTCCCACCGGTACCCGTTTCGGCCAACGCTTCTTGTGGGACGACAAACAGTTGACTTTAGATGACGCCGACGCCCCCTTTGCCAACATAGCCTGCCCTTCGTGAGGCGGTGGGCGACCCCGCCCGTGGCTTCATGCCGTGGGGTCGGCGACCGTGTTCGAAGTCGTTGCCACGCCTAGCCTATCAAGAGTAGGCTATCCACTACGTCTTCCGACGCTGCGTCGATGCCCAATTCGACGTCTGCCAGCCGAAGCTGTTCGCCTGCCAGGCCTCAGAAACCCTTCCTTCAGCAATCCAAGCGCATCGAGCGCGTCTTCACCTAAAAGGTCTGTCAAGGCCACGCCCTCTACGACGACAGCTTCTCCGTCATCGATGTCATAGACATCCCAACGGTCGTCTCCGGCCCTTCGTATGGTGTATCGCCGTTCCATTATGTTGCGCTAGCTGAGTCGCACGACAGGGTGTAGCGAAACCTACCGCGGACCGGCAGATGGCAGACCTTACCCACAGGTCAGATGAAGATAGGCCTAGCCGTCCTATGGATAGTACAGCAGACATTCTCGATGATGCCTCCGTTCGCTTTGAGCCGGTGCCAGGCGTTGCCGAGAAAGAAGCCTCACTCATCGTCCGCCGCAAGGCGGCAACGCCTGTGATCAATGACATCCTGGCCAATGTGCGCCATCCGCACGGGATCGGCGCACACATTATGGCCTGCGCGCTGGACTTCGGTGTCGATCGTCCAAGAATGCCACGGGTTGGCAAGTGGATTTTTGTGAAGGATCGAAAAGCGCTCGCTGCGGCTTTCCGCAAATGGCGAACGAACCGGCTCTACTGCGGATCGTCGTAAGCCATGGCGATGCTATCATCGATGAACCCCGCAAGGTCCTCGAAGAGATTGCAGAAGACTTACAGGGCAGAACTGGAGCTAAAAAGGCTCGCCCTTGGAATCCGCCAGGCCAAAGAAAAGGCCGGCGCAATGACGCCAGCCCACTTCTAAAGTCACAGCTTCTTATTGATTGCGGCCGCCGTTTTGTTCGTCGCGTCCTTCACTGCCGATTTCACGCCACCGACAGCCGTCTAGACTTTGCCCTTGGCTTCCTGGGCAGCGCCCTCTGCCCTCAGCCTGTCATTTCCGACAACCTTGCCGACGCCTTGCTTCACATTGCCGGCTGCCTAGCTTGCAAGTCCGGCCGCTTTGTCGCTTGTGCTTCCCCATGAGAATACGCGCTCCTTGAGGATTTGGATCAACTCTTTCAGAACGCCGTCGGGTACGAGGTTCCTCCGTTTGAACCTTCTCGTCAGGCGCGCTGTACATCGTCTGGCCGTCATTGCATCCAAGTAGATCCGGGTCGTGGGGCTGGCTAGAGCTGAGATTCAATCGGAAGGCAACGGACCAATCCCGCCAGGATACGGCGATAGAACCCGGCTTCTGGTTCATGCGTGAAGTCCTGCATTTTGCCTTCGTCGCAGCCGTGCCAGTGCAGAACATTGTGCTTCAGTTCGAGACGGTAACTCGCTTCCGGAGATATCTCTGATTGGAATCGATCCCGCAGCTCAGCAACCAATCTCGCATCCTCAAAGAGGACGCCCATTTCCGAATTCAAAGACACCGACCGCGGATCGAAATTGAAGGAGCCGACGAAGCCGGTCCTGTCGTCAACGGTGAATGCTTTCGTGTGCAGACTGGCGCCCTTTGAACCAAACACCGAGATTGACGGCTGACGGCTGAAGGGTTGAAGCTCGAAAAGTTTGACGCCCTTCCTCAGCAGCCGCTTGCGGTAGTTTGCGTAAGCGCCGTGGACCGCGGCGACGTCTGTGGCGGCCAGGGAATTGGTCAGAACCGAGACTTCAACACCGGCACTGACAAGGTCCAGCAACATCGCTGTGCCCCTTTTGCCGGGGATGAAATAGGGGGAGACAATTTCCAGACACTCGCGC
Source organism: Mesorhizobium sp. P2_B5 (assembly GCF_056404775.1). Taxonomy (NCBI): domain Bacteria; kingdom Pseudomonadati; phylum Pseudomonadota; class Alphaproteobacteria; order Hyphomicrobiales; family Phyllobacteriaceae; genus Mesorhizobium; species Mesorhizobium sp. P2_B5. The sequence continues at coordinate 21,836 of NZ_JBFUDJ010000004.1, forward strand.
GTCGATTGAATGATGGGACGCAGCTCTTTCATAAGCCAGCTGCGGCGTCTCCAACCACGAACCTTCTCTGGTGGATCGGAAATGATCCGCACTCCATCCACCCAATGAACGTCGTTACCGGCCTCAATAAACACTGAGATCGAGCTCCGGTCGCCGATCCCGTTCAAGAATTTGGAGTCGGTGTCGGAATCTCTTACTTCGAAAAGTCTGACGTGCTCATGCTCCGTCGCCGAACTAAGAGATTTGATTGGCTTGGCTTCCTCGCACGCCCAGAAGGCATCGAATATCGCTGTGGTTTGCTGTACGGCTGGGCCAAGGAGCAGCATGTCGAGGTCCCGGAAATTAGTTTCTGCCGCATCGAAATAGGCATCGCCAACATTGCGCCCGCCGACAATGGCAAACTTGTCGTCGGCGATCCAAGCCTTGTTGTGCATCCGTCGTGTCAGTGCAAAAAGCCGCAACAGCACTTCCATGCCACGCATGATCCGGCCGCTCCTGATGCCACTCGGATTGAACAACTTCAATTCGATGTTTGGATGATTGCTAAGCGCCCAATAGGCAGCATCGTTTTTGCGCGGATTGACGTCGTCAAGGAGCATGCGCACTCGCACGCCGCGGTCAGCGGCTCGAAAAACCTCCTGCAGTAACAAACGGCCAGTGTGGTCATCGTGCCAAAGGTAGTACATGAGGTCGAGCGTGCGCACTGCGCTCCGTGCCGCCAGCACGCGCACAGCGAAAGCATCATAATTGTCCGAAACAAGCAGCAAGCCGCTCTTGCCGGCCTTGATGTTGTCGTCTGCGGTTTGAGAAACCGATACGTCCATGTAAATTGGCCATCTTCGGACGGCGGTCGCAGCCGGCCCTGCTCAAAATCATAGCAAGAACCCTTCACTGCCATTCTGGTTGCATATCCAGCCGTTTAATAGCCTGGAGCCGCCCGTCAAATGACGGCGAACCGGCGGTGGACCACCTAAATCCTACGGCCGGTTCAGGTTGATCTCGCTGATGACAATGTTCTTCCCGGTGGATGGATTTTTGTCGGTTGTCGTCAGACGCATCCCGTTGTCGCCAACCTTCTCCAGCTTCAACTGCGCAGCCCGGTCACCATTGACTTCTTTCGCCCAATGAATGCCCAGCACCAAGGCGTCGCCTGAACGATTGCCATTGAGTCCAGCCGGGCCGGTGCTCGATCCGGTATAGGTGCCCGTGTATGTCTCGCCATCTGTCTTGACGTCGGCGCCGATGGCTCGCGAGAACACGACGTAGCCTGTACATTTGCCATCAAGTGACAGCGAGCTCACTGTAGCGCTGGACGCAAATTTGCAATTGATCTTGATGGGCTTGGAATCGGCGTCGGTTTTCACCGTTCCCTTGCCAACCCAACTTCCGGCAAACGATTTCAAAAAGGCACCGTCATCGGCCTGTGCGGGCCATGCCACGCAGAGCATTGCTGCTGCGAACCATCCAAGGGATTTTTTCATAATAGGTATCCTTATTTTCACCATAGCCGTAGCAACACCGGGGCGGCACGTGCGATCCGTCTAGGCGGCGGCAACTGCCTTCTCTATCTCCTGAGCCGAATGGCCCGTGAGATCCTTGGCGATTTCGCCGATGAGCACGGCTGACAGTTTCTGATGGTAGTGTTTGCGCAGTTCGCCAAGCGTTCGGGGCGCGGCGATGATGATCAGATTGTCGATCTGCCCGCCAAGAACCTGGCGGTTGAGCAGTTCGGCAGTTCCGGCTGCGAAGCTATCTTCCTCGATCCGGCTGTTGTCCGGGTTGGCGGAGCTGCTCTGATGCCGGGCGCCGGATCCCTTGTTCTCGTTTGTCACATCCTCAACTGCCGAGGCAATCAGACTGGGATTGGCTTCGTCTCCCGAATTGCGAAACAAATTGAGCTTCTCGCCATCAGCTACGGCTACGGTCGCTCCCTTGGGGATATCCATTTTTATTGATCTCCGAGATTGCGCCAGCCGGTGGCGAATCCGGTTGATTGCCCGCTGACGTCAGTCTCAACGTTTCAACGCGTTATTGGATGCCTTTCGTGAAGTTTGGTCGAAACCCGGTGTCCCCGCTTTTCGAAAGGACGGCAGAGGGCAGCACTCGGCTATGCGAGGCGAGCGTCAGCCTGAACAAGTTGAAACCCTCAGATCCAAGCGAAGGGGCAATCCGCTGGTCGTGAAATGCGGCCATTGAACTGGCAAACCTAGTCATCAGGATCGTTGGTGCTAGGGGCAGGCTGCGCATTCATCAGCGTAGATAGGGCAGTGATGATCTGGGGGAGGAAGAATGGCTTGGTGATCATAACGCTTTCAGGGACGCCCTCGGCGCCCCAATTGATAGCACTATCGCCGCTCACGTAGATGACGGGGATGCTCGAGTTAGCCTGGCGAAAATGCCTGGCTATTTCCCAGCCGGATTTACCAATTCCCAGGCGGATGTCCGTAACGAGGCCCTTGACCTTGGTTGGATCCGCGTCGAACGCCGCCAAAGCCTGTTCGGCGTCATTAACGGCTATAACTTCGAAACCTGCTTCCTGCAGCGCCGTCTCAACGTCAAGCAGGATTAGCGGCTCATCCTCAACGACCAAAACCGCACCGATACTCATTTGTTAATGTCCCCAATTTCGCACCACTACGGTTCAACCTGGGGTTTGGTTCCACAAGCACACGAATAACCCGATCTTGCCACCGTCGCCGGAGAATGGCGGAACATCCCCAACCAGCGAACCGGCCTCACCAAACGGAACAAGCTATGAGTAGGAAGCGAGACCTCCGGAGCTATATCGGCGCTCTAGTCGATGCAGCAATGCCTCTGGCGGCCGGCCGACTTGTCACGCTACGCTCCGGACGTCTGATTGGAATTGCAAGCATTGCGATACGGTCACGGGTCGCTCGGCGGCTTGCTGAGCGCAGCCTCGGCGCGCTCCTGATCCTTTTTCGCCACGGCCATTCAGGTATCTCGGTCAATCGTCTGGGTTGGTGGCACGCCTGTCCAATATTCCGAAATCTGCGGAATGGGCCCCGCTTTCAGCTTCCAGAAATCCTTCCGCAGCCAAGCCGCGCCTGAGCAATTCCCGGACTGCAGCAGCCCTGCTAGGCATGCGTTTCTGAAAGCGCCAGGTATCGAGCGCCGTGAATTCCTTAGCGTTGAGCATGACTTGAAGACGTTCTGGTCGCTCAAGATTATCCGCCACAGCTGCCTCCATCGGTCGTTGAGTGAAATGAGTAACTTACCCGTGTGCCTCATAAGACCTCAAAGGGTGCGTAGGTTCCAAAGGCGTCAAATACATTTGATGCATGCCCTACTCACCATCATGAAATTCATCCAAAGGCGTAACCTACTAACTTATTGATTTAGCTAGATATTATTTTCGATTTTACTTGCTTTCAGTTTATTTCGGCTGCATGTTCACGTCCGAGGGAAAACCCAGTCCTTGGGACAGGAGTTGACCATGCAATATTCCACAAGCCTGCGAGACGATCTCAACCAGATGGTTGTGGACGCGATTCGAAAGTACGGGATCGTGAACATACCGGTAATCGCGGAGCGCATTCGAGCCCAGCAACCGGATGAAGGTTTCACCGCGCTAGATGCAGAGCACTTAGTGTTAGGCTTCGCAGCCCTGTATTGCGCACCCATTGAGTTTGACAGCACGGGGTGTGCCTGGCGTAAGCGAAGGCCGGTGTCAGCGGTTAACGATGGCCTTCTGTTAGAGTTTGTCGAAGACTGCGATATGGCAGCGCTTGCGGGCCAGCCTGCGGCTGGAACTAAGGCAGCCTAGTGCTGTCGCAGGCACGGAGCCAGTCAAGCCACTGCCTGTACTTTTCGCAGAAAGGCGTGCCGAAAATAGGCTTCGCCTCGCATGAAGGCCCGCCTCGGATTGTGTCCCCAATCAACTCTGCATGGAGTGCAAAAGAGCCTGCACATGCTCTTCAAGGTCGAGCTCGCCACGCGCTTCAATTTTCAATAGGTACTCTGCCTTGACCCGACGCTCGCCCGAGCCGGTCGCGGGATGGGCACATATGGCCAGCAGCGCTTGCTGTTCTATTCGGTCTGCAATCTCGCGGTCGTTCCAGGTGCTGCCGGCGCTATGAACAACCTGATGGAGCGCCTCGTAGGCGACCTCATGGGCGTCGATGAGGGCCTGCAACTCCGGTGCGGTAGCCTCACTCCGCGCTAAAGATGGTTCAACGACAGACGCGACGGCGGCGAACGCAAGAAGCGTGCGGCGAGTGACTCCGGGCATGCGACATCCCCTTTCTGTCTGACAGTTTCCGGCACATTATAGCACCAGCGTAACAGCTCGCGGAGATGTCCGCGGAGCGAGCGCATTGTCTGCTGACAAGATGGCAGAAGCGGCTGGGCTGGTCATGCGGGATATTCATCAGGCGCGCCCACCTTGAAGGGGGAGGCTTCACCGCCGAAGGGCGCTATCCATCGCCTTTTCCAAGTCCTCCTCAAAAAAGGGCTTGGCCAAGCGGGTGGCATTTGTCTGTGTGTCGGATGGAAGTTCGGCATAGCCCGTGGCTAGAATCGCAGGAAGATGGGGGCGCTCGGCCCTTACACCGCATAATCGGTAATAGAATCGATGAGCACGCGATAGCGGTCCTCAACAGGAAGCGATGAGGTCGGCTGCTCGATTGACAATTTTTGCAAAGTTCCTGCTCCCGTAACAGCGAGAAACGCTAGCTCTAACCCTTAGTTCCGTTCTGACAACGGTGTCCTATCTTCTGAAGGTGTGGCTGCCGTCGGAAGGTTCGCCATACATCTCGGCGATACCCCAAGCGATGGCTATCCGAGCACACCCAACAAGACGCCCAGAACAGGCGGCCAATTTGCCCCAGCGAGCTTTGTTTTCTGGAGTGTCGTTCGTCATAAACCTTAAGGGGCGCGGGCCGGCCAGATTGTATAGGCCTACCGCTTGTGCCTCGACGGAAATGAGGTCGGGCGTTCCGGTCAAATAAAAAAGGGCTGTCGGCGTTCGCGAGATGAATCCGCTTTGCCGGGGAACGAGATCCCAAGGCAGCAGTTAACCGGCATCGCGGATACGGCAAGGAGGAAAAAATGGGATTCTTTGGCAAATACTTTTTCGGCTTCGGCCGCAAGAAGTCTGACGACAAGCAACAGAGCGGCGACATGCGCAAGGCTACAGGTGCTGGCCCCGCTATCGCAGCGCATTCAAAGGACGCCAGGAGCTCGGCGGCCACGGGACAGAACCCGGCGGCGGCAAAGAAGAAATCGGACAACTAACCTTCGGGAGGCCACCTGGGCCCAGGATCTTCCGATCCAGGTCGCACTTGGCCACTCCGTAGCGCAAGCGGTACTTCGTCGCGGCGCGCCAGCACTGATAAAATAACAAAAGCTGGCGCCCTCGATCATCACCGTCGAATGCCCGTTTTCGCCAGGCTCTCCCGGTTCGAGTACGGGCCCGAGACGACGGTCCCAGACGCATCGCCGTGCCTACCTCGATCCGAGTGTGTTGTCGATTTCCGCCGGTGGCAACCTTGCTGCAAAGCGATCCTGCGCGTTCCACAATCGCGGTGGCGAAGGCAATTCTGGACCTGATGATTGATGGTCAAAGGCGCGAGTTTGAGCTTATGCGAGCCGGTCCGGGCAATCAGTACGCGAATCGCTCGACTGTCCACGGCAGGGTAGCACTGTAGCAAAGAGGAATGTTGCCTACAGCAGTACGCCCTGCTCATCAGCTTCGCTTACACCGATCGAAGCATTTTGGCGCGAACGGAGGTACAGGCGTCATATGAAATTTTAACATCAACCCGGCGGCCTTCCGGAACAAAACACAGTCTCACCTATTGATGCGTAGCATTCAGTGAGTGACGACAGATGGCGGGTAACACAGCACCGGCGGATAGAACTCCCAAGACATTCCTCGGGCGCATGACCCGCGTGTCCGTGCCCCGTCACGAGCTTGAATTCATCAGCAAAGGGGGCCGCCTCAATCGAGAGGAGGCTGTTGCTCTTCTGCACAAACATATGGGCGACCGAGAGGCTGTTTTCAGGGAGCTGTCATCGCGTCGCAAACCCTGACCACGGAGGACAGCATGGACGACGATTTAAGACAGCGATTGATCGACCATAGCACCCGCATGCGAGGCAGGGCGGCCGAGTTGGCGCTGCCTGAAGGCAACAGCGATATCTCCGCACTGATGTCGGGCATTGCATTGACGCTCGATGCCGTGCTGGTCATTGCCGAAGAGACCAAGACGCCGCGATCTGGACCAGCGGTTGACCCCTCCGAACGCCCCTAAAACTCGTCGAGCCCCGACAGGATGAGGAGGAGTCTGTGGTACGGCTGACCGGCGCACAATGCCGTGCGGCGAGAGGGTTGCTGGGGTGGCCACAGGTCAGGCTGGGTGCGAAGTCGAATGTAAGTGAGGGAACGGTCCGTGATTTCGAAAACGGCAAGCGCGTCCCCACTGTCGACAAGCTGATCGCAATTCAATCGGCGTTGGAAGCGGCAGGTGTCGCCTTTCTGGGTGATGGCGAGACAGCGGAGGGCGGGCCAGGAGTTCGGCTCAAGAAACCACCTGCCTCGCGCCCGGTCATTCGAGATGGTGAAGCCGGCATCATCGACAACAGCGAAATGTAGGAGTGCTCTGAGACGCGGCCGCCATAGTCAGCCCGTTCAAGCTGAAGATGGCGACATTCCTGGCTGCATCTTCTTTGCGCCCCTAGGCATTGCCCGAGGTGGGTTCTGACCATCTGACTGGTGTGTCTTGTCATCGACGTCGTTTACAGGACGCGTCAGCCCGATCCCGTCTTTCGGCTTCTTATTGCCAGCCGCGTCTTGCGAGAACGCGTCCGAAGGGTCCGGGCCGGTCCGGGCCGGATATTTCGTCGCTCCGGTTTCGCGATGGTTTTCGTCGGGCATTTTGATCCTCCTGGCTGATGGATCGATAACCACGCCAGACGCCAAGGAGTTCCGCGCCTCATGGAACATTCCTCCCGGCAGGTCGTTGGCCAGCAAAGGAGATCGTTAGAATGGGCAGCATCAAAAACCTCAACAAGGCGATCATCAAGGACCCTGAAAGCGCCGGCGCCAAAATCGAACGCAAGAATCCGAGCGACAAGGATGCCGGCGGAGCCCCCAAAACTGCGGGAGCCGCGAACGGGAAGGCAAGCCCTTCTACCGATCCGTTCTCAAACCGGCGGAGCGATGCACGGCCGGTAAGCGGCAAGACACCGCGCCCAACCGAGAAGCCCGGAGAATAGTCATGCCGCCCAGACCAGAGCCGACTGACGACCCGCCGGTAGACGCACCAACCTGGACGCCGGACGTACGTGAACCTGATCCCGATCTTCTTCCAGATGAGCTACCCGTCCCCAATCCCGACGAAACCGTGACCCGCCAAAGCGAGCTCTGACAGCGCGGCGGCGACGTCTACACTGGTGGTTGCCTTTGTGGGGCGGTTCGCTTCTCAGTCAAAGGCGCTCCGCTTCGCGTCGGCCTCTGTCACTGCCAGGATTGTCGGCGCGTGAGCGGCAGCGCGTTCAACTTCTTTGGCGTTTGGTCGCGATCGGTTTATGAAGGAACGGGAACCCTCACGACATTTGAAGGCCGAAGTTTCTGCTCCGTTTGCGGTTCCCGTGTCGCATCGCTTCGCGATGACGAGGCGGAGACCATGCTCGGTGCTCTCGACCTTGCTCCCAGCGATATCATCCCGGGCTACGAACTCTGGCTCGGGCGGTGGGAGCCGTGGCTGATGAATCGGCATGGGCCGAACAGTATCAACACGATCGCGAGCCGCGCACCATCGATGCTCCGCCGATCGAATCTGACATTCCCGCGCCGGCGCAACAGCCTGAGACTTAGTGTCGTCCCTAGGCAGTTGTGGCGGTGTCCTGAGCTGGGACCCGTTTTCGAGGGGCGACCCGGAGAGCCGTCATGTTTTCAATATCTGGTCGAACGTGCACTGCTTTGGGCTCTTGTCAGGGCGCCATCGCATAAGTTTTGTGCCATGCCGAAATCGATCGCCGGTGATGTGATCGAAGCGGACTTCCACTACGAGTTCGGGACGAACGGGCTCCCACTGTCCGCTCCTTTCCGTGCTCCACCGGCTCGGACCGCCGGGGGCTTTGCCAGTAAATCCCGGAGGCGATCGCAGCGCTTCGAGTTCCCGTGTCAGCTTTGAACGATCTTCCCGGGCGATCGTCGATGTAAATCCCACGTGGTCGAGTTTGCCTTGGTCGTTGTAGAGGCCAAGCAGCAAGGAGCCGACCTCGCGCGAGTTCGCCAGATAGCGGAACCCGCCGACCACACAATCGGCGGTGCGCAGCCGCTTGACCTTGACCATGGCGCGCTCGCCGGGCCGATATTCGTCGTTGAGAAGCTTGGCGACAACGCCATCCGTTGAACCCTGACCGGATTCCCTGAGCCACTTCATTGCAGTCGCCAAACTCTTAGTACAGCGCGACAGCTCAAGTCCGCTTTCCGGTTCTGCCCTGATTAGGGCTTCCAGCGCCGCGCGTCGTGCCGACAGCGGTTGATCGATCAAGCTGGCATCGGCACTGGCCAGCATGTCGAAGAGGATCAATTTGGCTGGGGTCTCGGCCGACAGTTTCCGAATCCTGCTTTCCGCTGGGTGCAGCCGCATCTGCAGCGCGTCAAACGAAAGGGAGCCTTCAACTTCAATGACGATCTCACCATCGACCACAAACTCCTGCGCATTCAGGTCGCGCAACATCGCAACTACCTCAGGAAAGTATCGGCCAAGTGGCTTGCCGGATTTCGCCCTTAATTCCACCTCGTCGCCGGCTTTGAACGCCAGGCAGCGAAACCCGTCCCATTTGGGTTCGTACTGCCATTGGCTGCTGTCATCAGGCAGCGCGTCCGCCGAGTTTGCCTCCATGGGTTCAGTGTCCAACGGAAGGCCAAAGGACGGTTTCACAAGCTTCGATGTCATGCGGCCAGCTTTGCTGAACCCAGCCGCTTGATGGCGGTGGCGATCGACCGTTCGCCATCGTCATAGTCGGCCCAGGCGACGGTCTTTTTCAGGAGGCCCGGCACGGTTCGGACCGTGTATTTCTTCGGATCGAGATCCGCCTTCACCTGCCCCCATGTCAGCGGCATGGAGACGGTCGCGCCTTCCCTTGCCCGCGGTGACAGCGGAGCAACGGCAGTCGCCATTCGGTCGTTTCGGAGGTAGTCGAGAAATATGCGAGCCGTCCGCAGCTTCTTGGCCATGTTGACGAGGTAGAGATCCGGGCGCTCCGCCGCCATCTGCATACAGACAGCTTTCGCGAAGGCCTTGGCCTCGGGCCATGTCGTCTTGCTGCGCTGGCTGGCCAGTGGCGTGACGACATGCAACCCTTTGCCACCCGTCGTCTTGCAAAAACTCACCAGGCCCAGATCTTCGAGGCGATCGCGCATTTCCTTGGCGGCCGCGACCACCTGCGCAAAGGAGACTTCCGGACCAGGATCCAGATCGAAGACGAGCCGGCCGGGTACTTCCGGATGACCGGGCTGGCAATTCCAGGGATGCAACTCAAGGCCGCCTATCTGGGCGATCGCTGCCAAACCCTCAACGCGGTCGATCTGCAGATATGGCTTGTGGTCGCCGAAGACTTTCACCAGTTCCAGCAGATTGGACGTGCCGGGCATCGCGTGGCGCTGGAAAAACTGCTCGCCTGCGTAGCCGTCTGGGGCTCGCACAAGCGAACAGGGGCGCCCTCTGAGATGTTTGATCATCCAAGGCCCCACGGCCGCAAAGTATTCTGCAAGATCGAGCTTGGTGACAGCGGTGATATCGCCGGCATTCGGCCAGAGCGGCTTGTCCGGCTTGGAAATGATGACGCCCATGACGACCGGGCTTTTTCCCGTCCTGCCAGTCACCTTGGCAGGGTCGGCAATCTGAGTCTCCTGAGGATCGGCCGGGCGCTCGGCCTCGACATCTTTCGCCGGCTTGTCCTCGCGTAGACCTTTGAAGGCCGCCTGCCTGATATTGCCGCCGCCGGTCCAGCCGGCGAACTCGATTTCAGCAACCAGCTCCGGCTTGGCCCAGAACACGGTCGCATCTTTTTTCGGTGCGCCATCGCCGGTGAATGGCGACTTCGCAGCCTTCATCTCCTTTAGCCTTGGCAGCAGCTGCTTGACCTTCGCCTCGCTGTAGCCGGTCCCGACACGGCCGATATAGGCGAAATGCTCGCCGCGATTGACGCCGACCAGCAAGGACCTGAACTTGCCATTGGTGGTCGACCACCCACCTATGACCACCTCATGCCCAGCGCGGCATTTCGATTTTGCCCAAGTGTCGGTCCTTCCCGAGACATAGGTTGCATCAGCCTTTTTGGAGATAATGCCTTCGAGTGCAAGTCGACAGGCGGACTGCAGCACCGCGTCGCCGCCGTTGGTGAAATGCTCGACATAGCGGATGAGATTTTCCCCGCCGCGGTCGACCTCGCCGAGCATCTCCCTCAGCCGCTCCTTGCGCTCAGTGAGAGGCAGTTTTCGCAGATCGACGCCATTTGCGAACAGCAAATCAAAAGCGAAGAAAATCAGATCCTTTGTCCGGCGCTCCGACAGTGCGGCTTGCATTGCGGCAAAATCGGGCGCTCCGTTTTCGCCGAGCGCCACGATCTCACCGTCGACGATGACATTGGGAAGGCTTGCGGCCTCGTTCGCGATAGCGCCGAATTTCTCCGTCCAGTCCAGACCCTTCCGCGTCCTCAGCGTGGCGGCGCCATCTTCGACACGCATCTGGACGCGATAGCCATCGAACTTGATTTCGTGGACCCAGTTCGAGCTGGCCGGCGGCCGGGAAAGCGTCGCGCAGAGCTGTGGCGGGATGAAGTCGGGCATCGTCACTGCCGATGCCCGAACGGCTCTCTTTGGACGCGGAGACGGCTTTGACGCTTTGGCGGCACGCTCGTCGGCAGCATGGCCGCGACTGCTGTCCCTCACGGCATCTGCATCGGCCACCGAGGAGCCCTGCAGCATGAAGGGCTTCGGTCCAGCGCCTTTGCCCGCGGCAATCTTCTCCATGCTCCGTCCAGAGGCGATAGATCGATCCTGCGCCAGCACCGCGTCGCCATTGCCATCTGTCGCGTATTTGTCGCGGTGTTTAATCAGCAGCCAGTTCGTTCGCTTCCCGCCATTGCGGTCATGCTTCATCCGCACCAAGACGAAGCTGCCGTGCAGGCGCTTGCCGTCGAGCGTGAACTTTAGGTCGCCTTTCTCCAGAGCCTGTTCGGGTGACATGGCGCCTTCCGGCTCCCAATATCCGCGATCCCACAGCTGGACGGTCCCGCCGCCATACTGGCCCTTGGGGATCGTGCCTTCGAAGTCGCCATAGTCAAGGGGATGGTCCTCGACCTCGACCGCCAGGCGCTTGTCTTGAGGATCCAGCGACGGACCTTTGGTGACGGCCCACGACTTGAAGACACCGCCGAGTTCCAGACGCAGGTCGTAGTGCAGACGGGTGGCATCGTGCTTCTGGATCACAAACCGAAGCCGGTCCGATTTCGCGATCGACCTCTCGCCGCTGGGTTCCTTGGTCTTCGTGAAATCCCGTTTGGCCCGATAGGTGGAAAGCTCGCCCTTAGTCATGAAAGTGCCCCGACTGATCACGCAATGCGCGATTCAACGCCCTGACGGTCATTCGGTTCATCTCTTGACCAGAAAGACCTGATCATGTTGCGAGGTGAAGGCGCGGACCTCTCGAAGCTTGCCGCGCAGGTCGCCAGCCTAGCCGCACCACCCTGCAATCGAACTACAGCAGTTCGTCCCGGCGAATTAGTGAGGGATCGAGCGCGGATGGAAGCCCACCGCTGACAAACGGCAACACGGCGCTAGCCCAGATCAAAACCTGCGCCAGTGTTTCGATCTGGATTAGCTTCAAGATAACGACCGGTCCTCATCCGCGCGGTCGTGAGCCCTCAGGAAGGACGGTCTTTGAGCCTTCCTACCAGTGGTACTCACCATTCAGGTAGAAAATGTCGCGCTCCTCGCCGGGGACATTCTTCTCGCCCTTTTTCGGCAACATCTCCACGATAGCGGTCAGCTTGCCGTTGCGCTTCGCCTCAATGTCGATCGCCCTACTGAAAACACTGACGCCACCTTCCCGGAATGTCACGAAATCGCAAGCCTGAGACGCGTTGATCACAGTGTGGAGAGCGACGAAATCACTGTCACTACTGAGGCGCCGGAACGTTTCGATGCTCCCATCCCAGATCGGCCCATCGTTGGCCCCGCACCCCGTGCTTTTTGCGATGTTCCTAAGATCGACGGGGTCCAACCGACTAGCCGCTCCCGCCCAGGTCTCAAGGGCGTGTCGGCACATGACCATGGCAACCTCCTTGCACTGCCCTACCGCAACAATGCAAGTGCCGTAGTACTTATACCGGAAGTATTTCATGATCTTGAGGGCTGACTTGGTGGAGCCTGCTTCCGTGTTGAGCACGATGAACAGGTACTCTCCCTTACTACGGCGGGGCTCTGTTTCAGCAAACACACATTCGAAAGCCTCCTCATCAATGTCAGAATTGATGTAGAGGAAATCCGCGTTCCAGTCGTCCGCGAGGTCATTGGCAACTTTCTCAACCCGTTCAAAAACATCCATTTTTCGATGCATCCGTTACTTATCGTTACGTGCCCGGCACGCCCTTCGTGTCGGGGTCGCTGCGTGATTTAGGAGGGGCGACTAGGCCCTGCGATGGGCGAAATGTGCTTGTCCTATAGTATCGTCCAAAAAGGCCAGCCCGTGAGTTCGGGCCCTGAGCGCTGCCACCCCGAACGCACCGCGAGCGAAGCCGTGGCGTGCGAATGATCTTGAAAGCAAGAGTTCTTCACCCCGCCGCGCCTCCTCGGGCGTGCCGAGGTGCGGTGAGCTGGGTGTGGCAGCATCCTCCTGTTCCTACTCAGGACCCGCCCAAGCCGGTCGGCCGCGGTGAGATGCACAGTCAAACGTGAGCGCTCCTCGCGTTCTGTACAACTATTTCATCTGGCTAGACGGCCTCGACCTCACGAAAATTTCGCCACAGCTGGTTCACTGCGGGAAATAGGTTGTTCACGCCCTCCAGCTGGGCGATACGATCGCGTACCGCATCCTCGCTGATCACATCGAGCGGCATGCCCATCTGCTGGAGCCAAAGCGCCGAGAACTGCCAATCGGAACACTTACCACCCGAGAGCCATTCGGCGATCTTGTCCGGGCGATAGTATATGCGGTTACCCTGCCCCCTCCGCATCGTTTCGGTTGCGGGCCCCAAATCGCGCATCCTCCAATTCGCTAAGCTCTGGAGGCTGGCGCCAAGAAACCGTGCTGCAAGGCGAGACGGTATCGGGCGCCATGGAGGAAGGCTTGTCGTCATGGCGATCGAGTAGAAGTGCTTTGCGTCGACGTGCTTGGCGATTCCCTTGGGTGTCCAGCTGTCCAACTGTCCAACCTCTTTTTCTTCAAAGTGATAGTTGGTAGAGATATAGGTCTGCATGGTCCTTTGCTCCGCGCACCTGGTCAGTTGGCCAGCTGGACAGCGGCCGCGATAGCAGGCGTCAGGCCAGATGACATGACATCCGAGTCTCTGCCCGTCAGGGCAACCCGGACCGCATCGTTCGAAGCGTTCATCCACCTTTCGACTTCCTGCCACGCCCAGACATAGCCACGCGGCGACCTTCCGAGGCGCGGAACGGACGTCTTCGTGCTCCGCTTGCAGTCGCCGAGCCTCTTAAGGATCGGGGTGATTTGCTGCACCGTGATTGTCTTCCTCATTCGCGCTTCAACCGCCTCGGCCACGTCCTCGGCGAGGTACACGGGACGATTGAACGGGGCAGAGCCGGTTTCCCGCAGGTCAACGATGACCTGTTCCAACACGGGCGCGCTGGCACGGATCAACTCTTCCTTCGCACCGGTTCGCGGCGGCTCGGCATTTGCGTCGAAGTCGGAGAGATCGAAGTTCAGAAGGTAGTGTTTGAAGGCGGCGACGCTCTCGTCGGAGTGGCCGACCTCCCTGAGATGGCGGTAGTAGGCGTCTTCCCGTTTCGGTGCCTCAACCTTGCACACGAAGAGCCGACGGTCGTCATGCTCGATGGCCATCGGCTTATCGCTGTTGGTCATGATTATGATGCCGCGAGGCGTCCTCACGTTGAACGCATCAACCCCCTTGCGCTCGACCGACTGCGTCTCCTCAGTGGCCCATCGCTTTAGTCGGTTGTAGGCGGTCTTCAGCTCATCGATCTGCAATTCGTCGAGAGCCAGCAGGCGAACATTTCCCAGCTCCGCCTGCCAACGTTCCCCAAGGACGCCACCGTACACCTCCCGGACATCGTTCTCATGAAACATACGCTTAATGGCGCGCACCAAGATGTTCTTACCGACGCCCTGCTTGGATTGAAGCAAGATCGCCGACTTGATCTTGTCGGCCGGCCGCTGAACGAGGTGGGCAAGGTATTGAAGCAGCCAACGCCTCTCGCCGTCACCCGGTAGAAGATAGCGCAGATGGTCAAGCCAAAGAGAAGCGTCGCCTTCCGCGGCAGCCACACCTCCATCCTTCCACGTATTCAACTTGCGGATGCCGTTCTCCTCTACAATGAGCTCTTCATTTCCAACAAGGAAGTCATGCTCATCGGCCAGGCACGACACCCGCGAGTTTCGGAAAGCGATGCTTGCCGTTCGGTTTTTCTGAATGTCCCGCGTGTAGGAGCGGTCGAAATCCTCCCTCGTCTTGTCTCGCCCGTTCAGGACGTCGAAGAACAAACCCGATTTAGTGTCGAGCACGTACTTCGCCTGCAGCGGCGCAAGTCCGGGATCGGTCTTTGCCAGCGCGACCGGTGTGCGAATGACCTTTCCTTCCCGGAATAGGCAGCCCTCACACTCGGAGTTTGTTTTGGCGATCGTCTCGCAGAGCTTCGGGCGATACTTGCTGGCATGATCCAGCTTGTCCTCCGCCTGCTGATACGAGTAGCGATCATCGCGGGAGGACATCAGGTGAAAATACCGCCGTCCTTGCGGGATGTGCGCCAGAATGTCCGCGGCGTCCTTCCACTGCGGCTCCGTCAGGCGCTCGCTGCTCTCATCGCATGAACGAAGGAAACTGCAGGCCGTGACCATCGCCAGCGCACCTGCAGCACTCTCAGCGGCCTCTTCGTCGCCCGACATCATTTCCTGGCGGAGCGCGTCCGCCAGCGAATGCTCGCCAGAACGAGGCGGACCGTTGGAACTTGCGGCCATTCGTGCTGCGACGACGCCTTCCAGTTGTTCGAGAGTCCAGGTCCGACCACTTGCCCCGTCCAAGATGTGGACGGGCTTGGCCGGTTTTGTCTTCGGGTTGAACGTTCCCGGCACCCGAAGAACACGTGCGAGCTCTGCGATCGTGTCCAGCTTGAGCCCGCGTTGTACCCAGGCCAGCCGGGCGTGCTCGTTCCAGGCCGACCAGAGCCGCTCAACGCGGCTCCGATCTTCTTTCGTCTCCAGGTGTAGTGGCTCCTGGAACTGCCAGACCGGATAGATCCCACCACCTGAATGTATGGTCAGGGTGGGCTGAGGCAGACCCGCCTCTTCCAGCAGCTTGAGCGCCTGCTCCTCGTTCTCGGGCAGGTTCTTGGCAGAGTGCACCCCAGTGGCAAGATCAATGTCGAGAGCCAGGAAGGCGACGACACAGGCGGTGTCCTGTCGTCGCGTCTGCTCGTCGACGGCGTGGTGATCGTGAAGCGCTACCGCGAGGTACCGATGAATGCCTTCGGGCTGTGTTGCCAGAAAGTCGAAGGCAACTTCCCGATTGCTGTACGGGAAAACCGCATGCCTCCGCCGTGTGTTCGATTGATCGCGTTCGAACACAACAAGGTTGCCCCGGCTCTCCAGCCCGAACATCCGTTCGACATACTCCTTGATCTGCTTCCTGTCAGTCTGCATGGGCACTTACCATGCCTTCCGAGAAAACAAGGTCGTCAGAAACCTCCGCGGGTCGTCATTGTCGTGGGCCTGGAACTCACGAATGCGTCGAGTGCGATCATCCTTCAGGATAATATCGGCCGCTTGCCTGATATCGTCGTCACTGGCGGTGCGAGCCCAAGACTTATAGTTCGTGGCCTGCCACCGGTAAAACCAATAGCGGTTGGAGACAAATGCCGGACGCGGCTCCGGGCACAGCCCTTCCTTCGCCATTTCGACAAGTGCGTCCCTGGGGATATGAAGACGTTGTGCGACTTTGATGTCGACGAGCAAGTCACGGCATTTTGCCAAATACTGATATAGATCAATCGATCGTGTTCGTTCCATAGGACATATCCTTTTTCAAGTGTTTGGTGGATATGCCCTAATTGTTTACGGTGAACATGCCTCGCAAGGACTGGCAGATGCCGAGGTGCATCACGATGATGCCCCGTGCATCACTGTTATTCTTCTGGGGGATTGAAATAATAATATTCTGCACTACAGGGCGTTGCGCTGAGCAGAATCCAACAAGCGCACTCCTCCACCCGCCGCGCCTGCGCAAAAACCTGAGCCAGGTCCAATGGCCGAACTCTGTCTAAGTAACCAAAGCTGCGGTTACTCTACTGAGCACAGCGTGGACGGGGCGCCGGCGCTCCTACAGCGTCAGTCGAGCTTCAGCCTCTGAGATCCGATGGCCTTGAGACACTGCGCAAAGAAAACGGCCGTGAAGGTTCCTCGTGAAAGCTTGTTGGCTATGTTCACTTCCTTTTCGTGAACGCCGATGTCGGCCAGCTTTTCGACCAGATCGGCGTAGCTGAGCCCCCGCAGTTTCAGCTCAGCCTTCACGAGCCCGCTGAGCAGCCGCTGCCATTCGGTCTCGGTCATCGGGACATTCTCCGCGAAAAAAATGTTGCTCGAACTATTGCGCGGCCTAGTTTCATATTTATCTATCTCAAACATTCAGTTTTATACTGAATAGGATATATTAGCGATCACTCAACTTAGACAGGAAACCCCTCTACATGACCCTCAACCAGACAACGGCAAACGTGCTGACCGCCCTCCTTCGCGAGCTCTCCTCGGAGCTGGACCTCCATTATGACGACGAGGACCTGCACGCCCTCGGGTCAACGATTACAACGATGCAACGGGCCGCCAATATGATGACCGAGGCCGGCTACGAGGCCCCCGAGGTTTACCACCACATGTTGGGCCGCTTCGAACGGATGACTCGCTCCTAACATAACGATCCGACAGCGAAAATTCCACGGCACCCAACCACCACCTTCCACAGGACTTTTCACGATGACTGAGCCATTCGACCCGTCCATTTCGTCCTCCGACTATCTGGCGCTGGCGCGGGAGCGCCACCTCGCCGGAACATCCAAACTGATCGAGGAACTTTCATGGATGCTTGACTACGACGCCTACGATTGCGGTCTCGATAAGAAGCATGTCGCCATCCTGCTCGACCCGCTAAACTGGAGCGCAGCTGTGCGCAACGAGAACAGGCGGCCTCGGGTCTTCCTTGACGCCCGGGTCAACCAGAAGGGTAATGCAGAGATCAACTCGGCCCGCGGGGACCACGAAATTCTGTTCGACGAAGACTTTGTCGCCAGATATGCGGCCTCGGCCCGGTCCTATGACTCGGTCCCGTGGCGGGGCCTTGGGGAGCTGATGTGGTGGAAGGGATATGAGTTGCTCGTCAGCAACGTCATCATTCGGAAATCCCCAGCAGCTGCCGCTCTGTTGTACGCGCATGCAGCGCGCCTTGCCGAACTGTCGTCCTTCCTAGCTCAGCACGTAACATTGGTCGGATCTGTGGCGCTCAACTTCACCTATCAAGAAGGCCAGTTAACCGCCGCTGACTTCGTTCCAACCATTCCAGCTGACCGCCTGCAGGAGATGATCAAGGAGCGCGGCCAGCGGACGGCCGTGAGGCTTCGGGAGGCCGTCGCGCGTATGGTGCCGAAGGATGATCCTGAATGAGCATCCCGCGCACTGCGCCCCTTTTTCTCATGCAAGCCTCCGATCGCTCAATGACCTTCCTCAACGCCCACATTAGTCCCACTGCTCTCGCCGCGTTTTTTGCATCTGGTCGACCGCGGCGTCCCTCCGGGCGCCTAAGGGCGTCTGC
This sequence comes from Mesorhizobium sp. P2_B5, assembly GCF_056404775.1. Classification (NCBI taxonomy): domain Bacteria; kingdom Pseudomonadati; phylum Pseudomonadota; class Alphaproteobacteria; order Hyphomicrobiales; family Phyllobacteriaceae; genus Mesorhizobium; species Mesorhizobium sp. P2_B5. The sequence continues at coordinate 39,863 of NZ_JBFUDJ010000004.1, forward strand.
TCGGACAGCGATCCCACTGCAGGCGACGAGCAGCGGCCGGGGCCCGGTGGATTTTCAGAAGGCATTTCCGTTTCGCAACTCGGCCGTTGGCCGGAGCGTTTTCGAATTGGCTCGGCGGCCGGATTTATCGATCGCCCGCGCACCTGGGGCGGGCGGCGGAAGGGGTGGATGATTTTCTCAGGAAAGGGTCCCGATGGCGGCGGGAATAGTCCCGCTCATGCCCCGTAAAAAAAAACGCCTTTTCGAGTAATAGCACTCGCCGGCCTCACGGGTCTCTGCGTGAAAAACCGCTCTTCCTATAGTAACGTCTATTGGAGCCATAGAACTCCGGCTTCGACCAAACTAGCAAGCACGCTCCGTATTTCGAAAGCCAGGACGTCTGCTGATCTATGAACACCTGCATTCTTGAGAAGGGCAATCACCCGGACGAAACTGCACCGCTCCGGTTGGATATAGCAGCCCGCATCGCGTTCCCAGATGGAACGATGGGCGCCGCCGGGCTCCGTAAGGAACGGGACGCAGGACGACTTGTCACCGAAATGATCGCTGGCAAAGAATATGTCACCCTGGCCGCGATCGGCGAGATGAGGAATAGATGTCGAGGACTTCGAAAGGGACACGCCTCGTCTGGCGCGATGAAAGCAGGAAGCAGGACGGATCACTCCGAAGCCGCGCCGGCTGGTTCATCCGCGACGGCGCGACCTTCATCAGCGCTTGCGGCGGCACTGGCGACCGCAAACGCGCTGAAAAACGGCTCGCCAGTTACATCACCGAAAAGTATGAACCGGTCCGAGAGCGCGGTCGTGATCCCGCTACCGTCGCGATAGCCGACGCCGTTACCATCTACCTGACTGACGTCGCGCCCAATCACGCCCAACCGAAGGAAACTGCGGGCCGACTGGTGGTTATCCTAAACTGGTTTGGCAATATGATGGTTGGCGACATTAACGGTAAAATCTGCCGTGACTATGCCAAAGCGCATGGCGGCGGTGCGGCCGCTCGACGGCAGCTCGAAGACTTGCGAGCGGCGCTAAACCACTATCACAAAGAAGGCTATGTAACCTCAACACCAGCGATCGTGTTGCCGTCGAAGTCGGCGCCACGTGACCGCTGGCTAACCCGTGATGAGGCCGCCGCGTTGGTCCGTTCTGCGTGGCGCATGCGCCAGTCTTGGAAGGGAAAGCCTAGTGACCGTCGGACTGGAAGACACGTTGCCCGCTTTATCCTAGTCGCTCTCTACACCGGAACACGCTCGGCGGCGATCTGCGGCGCCGCTGTCCGTCCAACGGAGGGCGCGGGCCATGTCGACCTTGAGCGCGGTGTGTTCTATCGCCGCGCAGCCGGTCGTCTCGAGACAAAAAAACGCCAGCCACCGGTGCGCCTGCCCAATCGCCTTCTTGCTCATGTTCGGCGGTGGGCGATCACACCTCTTGAAATCAAGACCAGGCGTCGAGGCAAAAGTGAGAACATTGGCCGAATGATCGCCCAAGATTATGTTGTTGAGTGGAATGGCAAACCGGTACAGTCGATCAAGAAGGCCTTCCGTTCTGTGGTCGAGGCAGCGGGCCTTGGCTGGTACGACGACGTGAGAGCCCCTGACGGAACCGTCAGGTCTGTGTTTCGTACCGACATTACCCCGCACATCTTTCGCCACACCGCTGCCACCTGGCTGATGCAACAAGGATCTGACCCGTGGGCCGCTGCCGGCTTCCTCGGCATGACGGTTGAGATGCTGATCCAGACATACGGCCATCATCATCCAGATTTCCAAGCAGATGCGGCCGAGGCGATCGTTTCCAAGTCGGGGACCAGGAACCTGCCGACAAATGTCGTCCGCATGCCGATGGCACGGAAGATGAACTCCCCCACAGCTCCCCACAGAAACCCCACAGATATGTCAGAAACAAACATGAACAAAGGGGGCCAGTCGTGATGAGGAATGCCGGAAATCCGGGCTTTTGCTGGCCCACCCTCTCGTTCGGGACGAGGGGGTCGCAGGTTCAAATCCTGCCACTCCGACCAGAAAAAACAGACACTTAGGTGTCCGTTTCTCCCGACATCCCCACAAGACACCTTAAAGGCAAACCGGCCGCATCGGCGTCTGGCGTCGGCATGGTGTTTTGACGAGACAACCATCCGCGCTACCTCGATAATGGGACAACCGCCGAAACAGCGGCCCGAAACGAGGTGTGCGGAAGATGAATTTGTTGATTTCGATCGCAGGCCGGCTGGCAGCGCTGCTTGCTCTGTCGCTGGCGACAGGCTGCTCATCGCTGGGCAATACGGTCAACCCGGCGAAATACGACAGCATGACATGCGCCGAGCTCAACAATGCCGTGGGCGATATCGCGCGTGAAATCTCGCAAACCGCCATCACCCGCGGCAAGGTCGCCAACACCAGCGTGCCGAACTGGCTGCTCGGCGGCGCACGCGTCAAGACCGCCGTCGCCAACCGTGAGACGGCCAGGATCGAAAAGCTGAAGCAGCGGGAAGAGGTGATTGTCACGACAAGAGCCGGCAGATGCCCCAAGTCAGCGGGCTAAGCGAACTGGCCCTACCCTGAAGATCTGCTTCACTTCACGCCTCAAGCACTCAACCGGAACCGCGTCACATCGATCGCCGCGCTCATCAGCGTCTGTGTGTAGGCTGCTTGCGGGTTGCTGAATATCTCTTCCGTCGGGCCTTCCTCGACGATCTTGCCTTGCTTCATGACGATGATGTAGTCGGCCATGGCGCGCACCACGGCGAGATCGTGGCTGATGAAGAGGTAGGACAGTTCGTGGTCGGCCTGCAGCTTGCGCAAGAGCTCGACGATCTGTTTCTGCACCGAGCGGTCGAGCGCCGAGGTCGGCTCGTCAAGCACCACCAGTTTGGGCTTCAGGATCATGGCGCGCGCGATGGCAATGCGCTGGCGCTGGCCGCCTGAGAATTCGTGCGGGTAGCGGTTGCGGGCATTGGGGTCGAGGCCGACCTCCAGCAAGGCCTCGACGGCGCGCTGGTCGCGTTGCTTACCTGACAGGTTCGGCTCATGCACCAAAAGCCCTTCGGTGATGACCTGGCCGACAGTCATGCGCGGTGACAGCGAGCCGAACGGATCCTGGAAGACGAGTTGCATCTCACGCCGCAGCGGCCGCATCGCCTGGCGGTCGGCGGTGGAAATATCCCGGTCGCCGAAGCGGATGACGCCGTCGCTCGGCAACAGCCTGAGCAAAGCGCGGCCGAGCGTCGATTTTCCCGAACCGGATTCGCCGACGATGCCGATCGTCTGGTTGCGCTTTAGCCGGATCGAAATGTGGTCGACAGCGCGTAGCATCAACGGCTCGCCGGCGAGGAAGCCGCCGCCGATCTTGAACGTCACTTCGACATTGCGGCCTTCGAGCAGCACCGGCGCGTTGGCCGGCGGCGGTGCCTTGGTGCCGGTCGGTTCGGCGGCCAGAAGCATTTTCGTATAGGCATGCTGCGGGTTGGCAAATAGCGCTTCGGCCTCGCCCTCCTCGACCACCTCGCCATAGCGCATGACATAGACGCGGTCGGCAAAGCGCCGGACAATGCCGAGGTCGTGGGTGATGAAGACGATGGCCATGCCGAGCTTGCGCTGCAGTTCGGCGAGCAGCACCAGGATCTGCGCCTGGATGGTGACGTCGAGCGCCGTCGTTGGCTCGTCGGCGATCAGAATATCGGGGTCGTTGGCGAGCGCCATGGCGATCATGACGCGCTGGCGCTGGCCGCCCGACATTTCGTGCGGATAGGATTTCATCCGCCGCTCGGGATCGGGAATATGCACCAGCCTGAGCAACTTGAGCGCCTCCTCGCGCGCCTCGGCCGCGTTCAGCCCGCGGTGCTTGCGGATCGGTTCAATCAGCTGGTTGCCGATCGAATAGAGCGGATCGAGCGAGGTCATCGGCTCCTGGAAGATCATGCTGATCTTGGCGCCGCGCACCTTGTTGAGGTCGGACTTGCTCAGCGTCAACAGGTTGCGGCCGCGATAGTCGACGTGACCCGTCGCCTCGCCGTTGGACGCCAGCAGGCTCATCGCCGCCATCATCGTCTGGCTCTTGCCGGAGCCGGATTCGCCGACCACGGCGACGGTTTCGCCGGCATTGACGTGGATGTTGATGCCTTTGACGGCTTCGACCGCGCCGTCGAGCGTGCGAAAGCGGACGCGCAGGTCCTTGACGCTGAGGATCGTTTCGGGAGTTTTCATCTCGGCGGTCCCCATATTATCGGTCTCTCGGGTCGAGCGCGTCGCGCAAGCCGTCACCGACGAAATTCAGCGCAAACAGCGTCGAGACGAGGAAGAAGGCGGGGAACAAAAGCAGCCAGTTGGCGGTGCCGATGTTCTTGGCGCCGACCGAGATCAGCACGCCCCAGCTGGTCATCGGCTCCTGCACGCCAAGGCCGAGGAAAGACAGGAAGCTTTCCAGGATGATAACCTGCGGCACCAAGAGCGTCATGTAGATCACCACGGGTCCGAGCAGGTTGGGAATGACATGGCGGAGCAGGATGCCGCGCTGGCCAACGCCCATGGCCTCGGCGGCCTGGACATATTCCTGACGGCGGATCGACAACGCCTGGCCGCGCACGATGCGCGCCATGTCGAGCCACAGCACCGCACCCACCGCTAGGAACATCAGCACGAAGTTGCGGCCAAAGAACACCACCAGCATGATGACGAAGAAGATGAACGGCAGCGAATAGAGCACGTCGACGATGCGCATCATCACCTCGTCGATCTTGCCGCCGGAAAAGCCGGCCGCCGCCCCGTAAAGGACGCCGATGACCACAGCGACTACGCCGGCAAGCAGGCCGATGGCCAGCGAAATGCGCCCTGCCATCAGCGTGCGTGACAACAGATCGCGGCCAGTGTTGTCGGTGCCGAACAGGAAATACTGCTGTTTGACCGACGCGGTCATCGTCAATTCGAGCCCGTCGGCCGATTTGCTCTCTATCTTGGTGTTATCGAAGGCATCGGAGCGGTCGAGATAGCGGATGTTGCGCTCATCGATCGGTTTGGTCGAGGTGACGGTGACGGTGACGCGATCGCCGTCCTGTTTCCATTCCTTGATGTCGACGCGCATGCGCTTGATCGCTTCGTCAAGCGCCGTCTCGATCATGTCGGCCCGTGGATAGGGGCTGAAGCTCGGCGGCGTGCGCACATAGTCGGCATAGATGGTGGTGTATTGATGCGGTACGAGCCAGGGGCCGAACACGCTGATGACGCCGATGAAGGCAAGGTAATAGAGGCTGAACATGGCGGCGCGGTTGGCCTTGAGCCGCGCCCATGCATCGCCCCAGAGCGAGCGGCCGACGACGGCCGGCGGAGCGGCGGTGGCTGCGATATCAGTCATAGCGCACCCTCGGATCGACGACCGCATACATGACGTCGACGATCAGGTTGAAGACGATGGTGAAGAGCGCGATCACCACCACGGTTCCCATCACCAGCGTGTAGTCGCGGTTGAGCGCGGCATCGACGAAATAGCGGCCGACGCCGGGAATGGAGAAGATGGTCTCGACGATGACCGAACCGGTGAGCAGCGCCGCGGCCGCCGGACCGGTGAAAGACACGATCGGCAGGATGGCGCCGCGCAGCGCGTGCTTGACCACCACCGACCAGTCCGACAGGCCGAGCGCCCGCGCCGTTCGGATATGATGCGAACGCAAGCTCTCGATCATCGAACCGCGCATCAGGCGGGCGACAATGGCGATCTGCGGCAAAGCGAGCGTCAGCACCGGGCCGATCTTGTTGATCAGTGCGCCGTCGCCCCAGCCGCCGATCGGCAACAGCTTCCAGGTCAATCCGAACACCAACTGGATCACCGGCGCGATGACGAAGGTGGGGATGGTGCTGCCGGCTGTCGCCAGTGCGATGACCGTGTAGTCGCCAAGCTTGTTCTGGTTGAGCGCGGCAATGGTGCCGAGCACCGAGCCGAGCAGAAGCGCCAGGATCAGCGCGGAGGTGCCGAGCTGGACCGAAATCGGCAAGCCCTTGGCGAAGAGTTCGGTGACTGTGAAGTCAGGCAAATTGTAGCTCGGCCCGAAATTGCCGCGCAAAAGATTGCCGAGATAGTGGGCATATTGCAGCCAGAGCGGATCGTCGAGGCCGAACTGAGCTTCCAGATTGGCCCTGATCTCGGGGCTCAAGCCCCGCTCCTGATTAAACGGACCGCCTGGTGCGACGCGTATCAAGAAGAACGCCATCGTCACGATGACGAATAGCGTCGGTATGGCGGTCAGAAGCCGCCGGAGAATATATCGCAGCATCGGCGCCCCGCTTCGGCCAGAGCGACATTACGTCCATGCGGACGCGTTGCCACGCTCCGGCGCCAAATCTTCGCACCAGGCTTGCCGAAAATCGACCACGACTTTCGGACCGATGCGATGACCGACCAGCCCGCCGCGCCCGGATGAGGCGCGGCGGTCCAGTCAAGGATGATTCAGTCCTTGGAGACGAAGCGGGACGGATGGATGTCCATCACATTGTCGTCGAAGCCATGCAGCTTCGAGGAAACGATGTCGTGGAAGCTGTAGTAGAGAAGCGGAATGTTACCGACGTCATCGACAAGGATGCGCTCGGCCTCAGTGAGGTCCTTCATGCGCTCTTCCGGCTTGCCGCCAGCGGCAGCGGCCTTGTCCATGGCCGCCTCGTATGCAGGGCTGTTGTAGTTCGAATAGTTGTTGCCGCTTGCCTTGCGTGTGATGCCGAGGAAGGTTTCCGGATCCTTGTAGTCGGCGATCCAGGCGGCACGCGCCACGTCGTAGTTACCCTTCTGCTCAAGGAAGGAATAGTGGGTCTTGGTATCGGTGTTGAGCAGCGTGATCTCGACGCCAAGCGGCTTCAGCTGTTCCTGGATGGCAACCGCGGTGTTCTTGTGGTTTTCCGAGGTGTTGTAGCGGATCTCCATCTTCAGCGGATGCTCGGGCGTATAGCCGAGTTTCTCGAGGATCTTCTTGGCGGCGTCCTCGCGGTCGATCTGCGACATGTCGGCGTATTTGGCCATTGCCGGGGTGTAGCCCGCGATGCCTGGAGGCACCATCGAATAGCCAGGCAGCATGGAGTTCTGCCAGACCTTCTCGGCGAGGAAGTCCCGGTCGATCGCCATCGAGATGGCGTTGCGCAGCTCGACATTGTCCCACGGCGCCTTGTCGGTCTTGATCGCATAGTAGTAGGTGCCGAGATACGGTCCGACACGGACCTGATCGCCGAACTTGGTCTTGAGGTCAGCGAGCTGTTCGGTCGGCAGGTCGCCGTAGCTGTCGAGTTCGCCGGCCTCGAAGCGCTTCATCGCCGACGAGCGGTCTTCGGTCGGGATGTAGTTGACCACGTCCATCTTGACGGTCGCGGCGTCCCAGAATTTCGGATTCTTGACCAGCTTCATGTGGTCGTTGGGAATCCACTCGGCCAGTGTATAGGCGCCGTTCGAAACGAGATTGCCCGCCTTGATCCAGTCGGCGCCGAGCTTGTCGATTGAGGCCTTGTTGACCGGATAGGTGGCCTGGTGGGTCAGCATCTCGAGGAAGTATGGCGTCGGCGCCTTCAGCGTCACTTCCAAGGTGTTGGCGTCGATCGCCTTGACGCCCAGATCCTCGGGCTTGCCCTTCTTGGTGTTGACTTCCTCGGCGTTCTTCACGGGATAGAGCATGGAAGCGTATTCGGCGGCGGTCGCCGGATCCTCCAGCCGACGGAAGGAATAGACGAAGTCGTCCGCCGTCACCGGGCTGCCATCCGACCACAAGCCGTCCTTGCGCAGCTTGAAGGTGTAGACGGTGCCGTCATCCGATACGGTCCAGCTTTCGGCGGCGCCCGGAATGAGGTTCGTCTTCTGATCGTGCATGACCAGTCCCTGGAACAGGTCGCGTATGATATCGGCTTCGTAGACGGTCGAGGTCTTGTGCGGATCGACCGTCTCCGCTTCGGCGGCGCTGCCTCTGTTATAGACGGTCTCGGCAAGGGCCGGTGTCAGGAACGTGCCTGCAGCAAAGGTCATGGTTGTAGCGACCAGCGTCGCCTTCAGCATATTTTTCAGCATGAAGTCTCTCCCTGCGGCGCGGCCCAGCGGCTCGCGCCTTTCGAGTGTTAACGCCCCGGAACCGATTTCTGGCCCCTTTGAGCGCGCCGCCGGTTCCCTTTCCGGCAGCTGGTGGCAGGACACTAGACAGACGGAAATATTATTTCAACCGCCCGCTGCTTGACGTAGAGTGAGTAGTCCTGCGCTAAAATAGTTCCAGCTAAAATTCAAATGCCATTCAACTGGCTGCACCTTGCGGTTGCTTTATCGGTTTTCTGTTTTTGCAAGCGAAGTTTGGCATACTCGGCAGTATGCTGCAGAACCCAAAACTCCCCGCTTTGTGGTGTCGTTTCCGGGCGAACGCCTCGGGGACCTCGGCGATCGAATTCGCCATGCTGGCGCCTTTGTTCATCCTGCTTCTACTCGGAATGGTTGCATATGGCATCTATTTCGGCGCCAGCCATTCGGTCCAGCAAATCGCGGCGGATGCGGCGCGAACGGCGATTGCGGGGCTGAACGCCACTGAACGCAAGACGCTGGTGACCAACTTCATCAACAACGATGTCAATGGTTATCCCTTCGTCGATGCCACGAAACTGACGGTCGACGCCAAGGACAGCGTCGCCGATGGCAGTCAGTTCGTGGTCTCGGTCAGCTACGACGCACGGAATTTGCCGATCTGGAATCTGTTCCCCAATCTGGCGATGCCGGGCATGACCATTCGACGCCAATCGACGATCCGGGTCGGGGGCATCTGATGCGTAGTGCCGTTGCTGGAATGTGGCAGATATGCCGGCGGCTGCTGCGCGAGAAGCGGGCCAATTTCGCTGTCATGACGGCGCTCTGCGCGCCCGTCGCGCTGGTCCTGACGGCGTTCGCCGTCGACCAAGGTGCGCTATTCAACGAGCGCCGCGCAGCGCAGTCGATCGTCGACCTGGCGGCGATCACCGCTGCGGCCAATCTCGCCAACGTTGAAACGGCGGTGTTGACGACGCTGAAGGACAATGGCATCAGCTCGGTTGCCGTGCAGAAAGACGAGACAACCGTCGCGCCAACAGCCACCAAGGCGGTGGTCCAGATTGTGCAGGGGCGCTACACCGGCTTGAGTTCGATCGCCGCCGGCAGCCGGTTCGAAGCGGGCAAGCTGCCCTACAACGCCGTGCGCGTGTTCCTGAAGAAGCAGGGCACGCTCTATTTCGGCGCCTCGCTCATGGCCCCACCGGTCATCGGCACGACGGCCACCGCAAACGCCCAGGCGCAGGCGACATTTTCGGTCGGCTCGAGGCTGGTCAGCGTCAATGACGGCCTGCTCAATGCGCTCCTCAAGGGACTGGTGGGCGGCAACATCTCGCTCAGCGTGATGGACTATAATTCCCTGATCGCGGCCGACATCAACGTGCTTTCCTTTGTCGACGCGCTCGCGGTTCAGTTGAACATGACCGGCGTATCCTATTCGGATGTGCTGGCTTCAAAGGCCAGCATCGGCCAGATCGCAACCGCCATGGCCAATGTCCCGGGGCTTGGCAACACGGCCAAGCTGGCCTTGCAGTCGGTGGCCTCGAAGGCCACCAGCACGGTCCAGATTCCGCTCAGCCACCTTGTCGACCTCGGCTCGGTCGGCCGCCTGGGTCTCGGGCAAAAGCCCTCGGGTCTGGGTGTCGATACCAGCGCCATGGGGATGCTGACGGCCGCAGCCTCCCTTGCCAACGGCACCAACCAGGCCCAGCTCGACCTTGGCGTCACCGTGCCTGGCCTCACCGCCACGACGCTCAACGTCGGCATTGGAGAGCCGATGCAATCCTCGCCATGGCTGGCTGTCGGCGAGGCCGGCACCGTGGTGCGCACCGCGCAGACACGCATCAAGCTTCTGGCATCGGTCACCGTCGGCAACAGCAAAATCGGCGGCGGCGCCAGCCTGCTCTCCGTCACCCTGCCGCTGCATATCGAAATCGCCTATGCGGAGGCCAAGCTGACGGACATAAGCTGTCCGACGGGCCTTCCCGAGAGCATCAAGGTCACCATCGCCACGCGCCCCGGTGTCGTCGAAGCGCATCTCGCGGCCAGCAGTGCCGACGGCAATCCCGGCGCCTTCGCCGATTTCACCAAACCGCAATCCTTCTACAACACCGAAATCGCTACGGTGAGGCTGCCGCTCGTCCACCTCTTGTCGGTGAAGGGCTCTGCGGCGTTTGCGATGACCAACATGAACTCGACGGACCTCGTCTTCAATTATAGCGACATCACCGCCAAGACGATCAAGACCGTCTCAACGCAGAACCTGACGCAGTCGCTGACCACCTCGCTGGTCAACAATCTGTCGCTGACGGCCAACGTGCTGGGCCTGCCGATCAACCTCAGCGCCCTGCTTGGAACGGTCAAGCCGGCTGTGGTGGCGCTGCTGAACAGCGTGACGGCGCCTGTCGACGCGCTGGTCTACAATGTGCTCGCAGCGCTCGGTGTGAGCGTCGGCCAGGCCGATGTCCGGGTCACCGGCGCGACCTGCGGCCGCTCCGTTCTGGTGCAATAGGCCCGATCTATAGGTTAGAGCAATTCTAGGAAAAGTGTGTGCGGTTTTCCCGGGAAAAGCGCGGAGCGCTTTCCCTTGGGAATTGCGTGAAAACAAAGAGATAGAGCGGTTCGCCGTTTCCGTGAAACGGTGAAACGCTCTAGCCGGTTCGTCCGACAAACCAGCCCAGCGCCTGTAGCGACAGCCCCTCCTCCTGTAGGACCGCACCGCCACCCGGAGCTATCGCCACGACGGGCCCGAAATCCGGCGGCAGTGGCCAGTCGGCCGGCTCGTCGGCGAAATTGAAGACGCAGAGCAATGTCTCGCCCTCGCCCTGCCTGATGAAGGCAAGCACATCGCCCTCGGTGTCGAGAAAACGGATCGAACCCTTGACCAGAGCCGGATGCGCCTTGCGCAAGGCCAGCATCGTCCGGTAGCCGGCGAGCACCGAATTTTCGTCGCCATTCTGGACGTCGACCGCCCGGGCGCGCTGACTTGCCGGCACCGGCAGCCAGGGCTTGGCCGAGGAAAAACCGGCATTGTCCGCGCCCGCTTCCCAGACCATCGGCGTGCGGCAGCCGTCCCTGCCCTTGACCGTCGGCCAGAAGCGGATGCCGAAGGGATCACGCAGATCCTCGAAGGCCAGTTCCGCCTCCTGCAGCCCAAGCTCCTCGCCTTGATAGAGACAGATCGATCCGCGCAGGCAGGCGAGCAGAGCGATCGAGAATTTCGCCACCGCATCCGGATCGCCGCCCGGCCGCGTCCAGCGGCTGACATGGCGCACGACATCGTGGTTGGAAAACGCCCAGCAGACCCAGCCATCGGCAACCGCTGTTTCAAACGCCTCGACGCAGCCGCGCACATGGGCAGACGAGAATTGCGCGCCGAGCAGGTCGAATGTGTAGCACATGTTGAGCTTGTCGCCGCCGGAGGTGTAGGCGGCCAGCGTCTGCAGCGAACGGCTTTCGTCGCCGACCTCGCCGACACTGGCGCGGCCGTCATACTCGTCGAGCAGAGCGCGAAAGCGCCGGAGGAAACCGAGGTTCTCCGGCTGCGACTTGTCGAACAGATGCTCCTGGAAGAGATAGGTGTTGGTTTCGCCATTGGTGCCGGCGACGCTCGACGCCAAAGGCGGATTGCTACGCAGCCAGCGGTCATGGACATAGTAGTTTACCGTGTCCAGGCGGAAGCCGTCGACGCCGCGGTCGAGCCAGAACCGCACCGTGTCGAGCAGCGCGTCCTGGACCTCCGTATTGTGGAAATTGAGGTCGGGCTGTGAAGCCAGGAAATTGTGCATGTAGTATTGCCGGCGGGTCGCGTCCCACTCCCAGGCCGGGCCGCCGAAGACCGACAGCCAGTTGTTGGGGGCGTTGCCATCGGGTTTGGTGTCGGCCCAGACGTACCAGTCGGCCTTGGGGTTGTCGCGACTCGATCGGCTTTCGACGAACCATTCGTGCTTGTCGGAGGAATGCGACAGCACCTGGTCGATGATCACCTTCAGGCCGAGCCGGTGCGCCTCGGCCACCAGCGCGTCGAAATCCTCCAGGGAGCCGAACATCGGATCGACCGCCTGATAGTCCGATACGTCGTAGCCCATGTCGGCCATTGGCGACTTGAAGAAGGGCGACAGCCAGACGGCGTCGACGCCGAGCGAGGCGACGTGCGCCAGCCGCGATGTGACGCCTAAGAGGTCGCCGCTGCCGTCGCCTGTCGTATCCTGGAACGAGCGCGGGTAGATCTGGTAGATGACGCAGCCGCGCCACCAGTCGGCGCTCTCTTCAGGTCCCGACTGGGCGTTGTCGTCGGCCATCACGAACCCTTCCTGGCGCGGACCTTTGCGGTCCGGCGCTCGATCATGAAACTGACACTGCGGCCGGGCAGCGGGCGCGCAAGGTCGACCGCCTGCGTTTCAACAGCCGGCTGCCATTGGAACCCTTCCCGCACGGGCAGCGTGAAGACGCATTGGCGGCGGTCGCCATTGACGATGACGGCAAGGCGGCCTTCCGCCGTATTGCCAAGCAGCATGACGAGACGGTGGCGCGAGGCATCGTTCCAGTCGGCCTCACTGAGCAGCGCGCCGGTCTCGGTCAGCCAGGCGACATCGGGCACATCAGAACCAGTCGGCGGCTCCCCGGTCAGGAAGCGCGTGTCAGAAAGCGCTGGCGCAGCGCGGCGCAGTGCGGCGAGCGCCGACACATGGGCTTCCAGCACGAGGTCGCGCCCGGCCCAGTCGAGCCAGGTGATGGCGTTGTCCTGTGCGTAGGCGTTGTTGTTGCCCTTTTGCGTGCGGCCGAATTCGTCGCCCGCCGTCAGCATGATCGTACCGCGCGAGGCAAACAAGGTGGCGAGCAGCGCCCGGCAGTCACCGGAACGGGCCTCGGCAACCGCCTTGTCAGGGGTCTCGCCCTCGACGCCATTGTTCCACGACAGGTTCTCATTGTGGCCGTCGCGGTTCTTCTCGCCATTGGCCTGGTTGTGCTTGGCCTCATAGGCGACGATGTCGGCGAGCGTCATGCCGTCATGCGCGGCGATGAAATTCACCGTGCGGCTGGCGCTGCGCCCTTCTTTGGCGAAGACATCGGACGAGCCGGCAAGCCTTGTCGCCAACGCACCGACGGCGCCTGCATCGCCACGCCAGAAGCGCCTGACGTCGTCGCGGTAGCGGTCGTTCCATTCCAGATATGGCGGGCGGAAATCGCCCAGCTGATAGCCGTTCGGGCCAATATCCCAGGGCTCGGCGATCAGCACCCTATCGGCAAGGATCGGGTCGGCAGCAATCGCTTGAAGCAAGGGTGCTTCCGGATCGAAAATGCCATCGACGCGCCCGAGGATCGGCGCCAAATCGAAGCGGAAACCGTCGACGCCGGCGTAGCGGACGAAATGACGGAGCGTATCGAACACCATCTCCCGAACGATAGGATGGTCACAGGCGACCGTGTTGCCGGTGCCGGTGTCATTGACCAGGCGGTTGTCGGCCTCATGCCTATAGTAGGCACGGTTGTCGAGGCCGCGCAGCGATAGCGTCGGGCCGAGCCGATCGCTCTCACCGGTGTGGTTGAAGACGAGATCGAGGATGGTGCCGATGCCGGCCTTGCGCAGCGCAGCTACCGTGTCGCGCAATTCGGTCAGGCCGCCCGGCGCCAGGCGCGGGTCGAGGGCCATGAAGGTAACCGGGTTGTAGCCCCAGGCGTTGCTCAAGCCGAGCGGCGGCAGATGCCGCTCGTCGATCCATGCCGTCACCGGCATCAGTTCGACGGCGGAGACGCCTATCTTCTTGAGGTGTTCGATGATGGCGGGATGAGCAAGTGCCGCGATGGTGCCGCGCTGCACTTCCGGCACGTTGGGATGCAACCTGGTGAAGGAACGGACATTGAGTTCGTAGATCAGGCCGCCGGGCTTGAACAGCGGCCGCTTGGCCGGCACGACCTTGGGCGAAGCCACGGCAATTGCCTTGGGCATGAGCTGCGCGGTGTCGGCGCCTTCGTTGCGTTTGGCCGTGAGCCGCCAGTGATACTGGTACGGCCGGTCGATTTCGATGGCGTAGGGATCGGTGAGCAGCTTGTCAGGATCGAACCACAGGCCGCGTTCGGGCGCATAGTCGCCATCGGCGCGAAAGCCATAGCGGGTGCCGCCGGCAAGGCCGGCGACTGACAAGGCAAAAACGCCCTCGCCTTCCGGCTGAAGCTCAAGCCGGTCGGTTTCGCGGGTGCCGGTGTCGTCGAAGATCGACACCCAAAGACGCCGTGCCGACGACGACCAGGCGGCGAAGCGGATGCCATCGCGGGTGATGGTTGCGCCGAGATGGGTCATGGGCGCGGCTCTCCTTCTCCCCTTGTGGGAGAAGGTGGATCGGCGCGCAGCGCCGAGACGGATGAGGGGTGCTGGAAGGAATGAGGCATTGGTGCTTGAAACGATGGTGTGCGCCAAGCTGGAGCACCCCTCCTCCGGCCGAGCCTCGCTCGGCCACCTTCTCCCACAAGGGGAGAAGGAGAGGCGCGCCGCACCACTCTCAAGTAATCACGCTCGGCTTGTTGCGGCCGGTGTGGCTCTTGATCCCGGCAATATCATCCGCCGCCGCAATCAGGTCGGCGAGCGCCTCTTGCGTGTCGAGATCGTGCCTCGCTCCGTCCGGCTCGTAGCGCTCGATATAGACGCGCAGCGTCGCGCCTGAAGTGCCGGTGCCCGAGAGGCGGAAGACGACGCGCGAGCCGCCTTCGAACAGAATCCTTATGCCCTGGTTCTTGCTCACCGAACCGTCGACCGGATCGTGATAGGCGAAGTCGTCGGCATTGGCGATCTTCAGGCCGCGCACGCTGGTGCCAGGCAGCGAGGTCAGCTTGGCGCGCAACTCGTCGACCAGGGCATTGGCGCGTTCGGTCTCGACCTCTTCATAGTCGTGGCGCGAATAATAGTTGCGGCCATAGGTCGCCCAGTGCTCTGTGACCACCTGCTTGGCGCTTTCGCCGCGCACCGCCAGGATGTTGAGCCACAAGAGCACTGCCCACAGCCCGTCCTTCTCGCGGACATGGTTGGAGCCGGTGCCGGCACTTTCCTCGCCGCAGATCGTGGCCATGCCGGCATCGAGCAGATTGCCGAAGAACTTCCAGCCGGTGGGCGTTTCGTAGATGCCAATGCCGAGCTTTTCGGCAACGCGGTCGGCAGCGCCGCTGGTCGGCATCGAGCGGGCGATGCCTTTGAGGCCGTCCTTGTAGCCCGGCGCCAGTTGCGCATTGGCGGCAAGCATCGCCACCGAATCCGAGGGGGTGACGAAGATGCCCTTGCCGATGATCAAATTGCGGTCGCCGTCACCATCGGAGGCGGCGCCGAAATCTGGCGCGTCCGGTCCCATCATCTCGTCATAGAGATGCTTGGCATGGACCAGATTGGGGTCGGGGTGATGGCCGCCGAAATCCGGCAGCGGCTTGTAGTTGCGGCAGGTGCCGTTCTCCGCGCCAAGCCGGCGTTCGAGGATTTCCTTGGCATAGGGACCGGTGACCGCATGCATGGCGTCGAAGCGCATGCGAAAGCCGTATTTGAAATTGGCGCGGATGGCGTCGAAATCGAACAGGCTTTCCATCAGCTCGGCATAGTCGGTGACCGGATCGATCACCTCCACCGTCATGCCGCCGGCCTCGACGGTGCCGATCTTGTCGATGTCGATCTGGTCGATATCGGCGATCTTGAAACTCGAAATCGTCTTGGTCTTTTCGAAGATCGCGTCGGTGAGCTTTTCCGGCGCCGGGCCGCCATTGCCGGCATTGTACTTGATGCCGAAATCCTCATGCGGGCCGCCTGGATTGTGGCTGGCCGACARAATGATGCCGCCGAAGGTCTTGTATTTGCGGATGACATGCGAGGCGGCCGGCGTCGACAATATGCCGCCCTGCCCGACCATCACCTTACCGAAGCCGTTGGCCGCCGCCATGGCGATGGCTTTCTGGATGACCTCGCGGTTGTAGAAGCGGCCGTCGCCGCCGATCACCAGCGTCTTGCCCTTGAAGCCATCGAGCGCATCGAAGATCGACTGAATGAAGTTCTCGGCGTAGTGCTCCTGCTGGAAGACGGGCACCTTCTTGCGCAGGCCGGACGTGCCGGGTTTCTGGTCAAGATAGGGTTTGGTTGGAACGGTTCGGATCATGCTTCAGGCAACCCTTTTCGAAAGCAACAGGCGGTAGAGTTCAACGTATTTGTCGGCGCTCTTGTCCCAGGAAACATCGGCTTTCATGCCCTGGCGCTGGATCTGTTCCCACACCGCCGGGCTCGCATGCGCGTCGACCAGCCGGCGGATGGCGTGCAGCATGGCGCCGCCATTGTTGGGCGCGAACTGGAAACCGGTGGCTACACCTGCCGAGATCGCGGCTTCGTTGGCGTCTATGATGGTGTCGGCAAGGCCGCCGGTACGGGCAACGACCGGCACGCAGCCATAGCGCAGGCCGTAAAGCTGGGTCAGCCCGCAGGGCTCGAAGCGCGACGGGATGACGATGGCGTCGCAGCCGCCTTGCATAATGTGGGACAAGCCCTCGTCGTAACCGACGACAACGCCGACGCGGCCGCGATGGCGGGCGGCGGCGGCAAGCAGCGCGCCTTCGAGGCCGGCGTCACCCGAGCCGAGGATCGCCAGCCGCGCACCGGTGGCGACGACGCCGTCGACCACCGCTGCCAGTATGTCCATGCCCTTTTGCCAGGTCAGCCGGCTGATCACGCAGACAATCGGGCTGTCGTCGTGCTCCAGATTGAAACGGTCCTCGACAACCGCCCGGTTGGGAAGGCGAGCCTTGAGCGTCTGCGCGGAATAGGCCGACACCAGATGCTTGTCGGTCTCGGGGTTCCAGATGTCGGTGTCGATGCCGTTGACGATGCCGTAGAGGTCCGAGGATCGCATGTTGATCAGGCCGTCGAGGCCCATGCCGAATTCGGGCGAGCGGATTTCCTGCGCGTAGGTCGGGCTGACCGTGGTGATCGCCCAGGCGGCCTGCAGGCCGGCCTTGAGGAAGCCGACGCCGCCATAATACTCAACGCCGTCAAGCGCCATCGCCACCGCCGGCAGGCCGAGCTCACCGAAGATGCCGGCGCCGAACTGGCCCTGGAAGGCAAGGTTGTGCACGGTGATCAGCGACGGCACGCCGACCGCCTTGCCGTATCGCATATAGGCCAGCGTCATCGCCGACTGCCAGTCATGGGCATGGACGAGATCGGGCTGGTAACCGGAGATGGCGCCACTGGCGATGTCGCCGCCGACCTGGCTCAACGCCGCGAAGCGCCGCCAGTTGTCGGGCCAGTCGGCGCCGGCCGCATTGCCGTAAGGGCCGCCCGGACGGTCGTAGAGATGCGGCGCGTCAAGCACGAACAGATCGAGCCCGGCAATCTTGACGGCATGGACCGAAGCCTTGCCGCCCTGCAGCAGCGGGTACTGGTAGACGGCCTTCCTTTTCTTGAAGGCGTCCATCACCTGCGGAAAGCCGGGAATGAGCGTGCGCATCGTCACGCCCTTGGCGGCAAGGGCGATCGGCAGTGCGCCGGTCACGTCGGCAAGTCCGCCGGTCTTGATCAGCGGGAAAATTTCGGGCGTGACCGACAGAACCTGCATGCGTTTATGGTATCCTGTCTAACTCTTTGTTTTGCGCAATTCCGGACGGAAAACCGTTTCACACTTTTCCTGGAATTGCTTCAAAGCTTCAGCTTGTCGATCATGTCCTGCGTGACCAGGCAGATGCCCTTTTCCGAAACGCGGAAGCGCTTGGCGTCGAGAGCGGGGTCTTCGCCGACCACCAAGCCTTCCGGTATCCTTACACCGTGGTCGATGACGACGCGCTTCAACTTTGCGTTCCGGCCGACATGAACGTCGGGCAGCATGACGACTTCTTCCAGCGTCGAATAGGAGTTGATGCGCGCGCCGGTGAAGATCAGGCTGCGCTTCAGCGAAGCACCCGAGACGATGCAATCGCCTGATACCAGCGAGGAGACGGCCGAACCGCGCCGGCCGTCCTCGTCATGCACGAACTTTGCCGGCGGCTTCAATTCGGCATAGGTCCAGATCGGCCAGTCGCGGTCGTAGAGATCGAGTTCAGGGGTAATATCGGTCAAGTCGATATTGGCTTCCCAATAGGCGTCGACCGTGCCGACGTCACGCCAATAGGCCTCGTTCTCGGCGGTCGAGCGCACGCAGGATTTGGCGAAGCGATGCGCGATCGCCTTACCGTGCTGGACGATATAGGGGATGATGTCCTTGCCGAAGTCGCGGCTCGAACCCGGCTCGGCGGCATCGCGGCGCAGTTGCTCCATCAGGAACTTGGTCTTGAAGACATAGATGCCCATCGAGGCCAGCGCGAATTCCGGCTTGTCGGGAATGCCGGGCGGATCGGCGGGCTTTTCGACGAAGGCGATGATGTTATCCTTGCCGTCGACGTGCATGACGCCGAAGCCGGTCGCTTCCATGCGCGGCACTTCGAGGCAGCCGACGGTAACGTCAGCGTTGGCGTCGACGTGCTGGCGCAGCATCAGTTCGTAGTCCATCTTGTAGATGTGGTCGCCGGCCAGGATGACCATGTATTCGGGGCCGTAGGCCTCGATGATGTCGATGTTCTGGTAGACGGCGTCGGCCGTGCCTTCATACCACTGGGTTTCCGAGACACGCTGGCTGGCCGGCAGGATGTCGAAGCTTTCGTTTCGCTCCGGGCGCAGGAAGTTCCAGCCGCGCTGCAGGTGGCGGATCAGCGAATGCGCCTTGTATTGGGTGGCGACACCGAGGCGGCGAATGCCGGAATTCAGCGCATTGGACAGCGCGAAATCGATGATGCGCGTCTTGCCGCCGAAATAGACAGCGGGCTTGGCGCGCCGGTCGGTCAATTCCTTGAGCCGGCTGCCGCGGCCGCCGGCCAGCACATAGGCCATGGCATCGCGCGCCAGCGGCTGGGTTCTCTTCAAGTCTGCCATTTTTTACCCTCCCAAATTACCGGTCTGGAGCATCGCTCAGTCGCAACGCGCTGACGGATTTAGTCCGCAACGAGTTCAAGCATGATCGTCGACAGCGGCGGCAAAAGCATCGTTGCCGATATGCCTCCTCCCTCCGCCCTGGCTTCGACCACGCCCCCATTGCCCTTGCCTGAACCACCATAGTCCGAAGCGTCGGTGTTGATGA
The DNA here is from genome assembly GCF_056404775.1 of Mesorhizobium sp. P2_B5. Classification (NCBI taxonomy): domain Bacteria; kingdom Pseudomonadati; phylum Pseudomonadota; class Alphaproteobacteria; order Hyphomicrobiales; family Phyllobacteriaceae; genus Mesorhizobium; species Mesorhizobium sp. P2_B5. The sequence goes on from NZ_JBFUDJ010000004.1 coordinate 59,016, forward strand.
TTTCGCGCCATTTGCCGACGTTGGGCAACGGCACGCGATAATTGTCGCGCGGCACCGGCGTGAAGTTGGAAATGACGGCGATAGGATTGCCATCCGGCGCACTGCGCAGCCAGGCGAAGACCGAGTTTTCCTTGTCGTCGACGATCAGCCAGGAGAAGCCGTCCGGCTCGCAGTCGCGCGCATGCAGCGCCGGGCGCGAGCGGTAGAGGTAGTTGAGGTCGCGCACCGTCTGCCAGACACCGCGATGCGGGCGGAAGTCGAGCAGGTTCCAGTCGAGCGCGCGCGCCTCGCTCCATTCGCGGCGCTGGGCGAATTCCTGGCCCATGAACAACAGCTTCTTGCCGGGATAGCCCCACATGAAGGCGTAAAAGGCGCGCAAAGTCGCGAATTTCTGCCAGTCGTCACCGGCCATCTTGCCAAGCAGCGTGCCTTTGCCGTGCACGACCTCGTCATGGGAGAGCGGCAGCACGAAATTCTCTGAAAAGGCGTAGGTCAGGCCGAAGGTCAGGTCGTTGTGATGGTGCTTGCGGAAGATCGGCTCCTTGGCGAAATACTCCAGCGTGTCGTGCATGAAGCCCATGTTCCACTTGAAGCCAAAGCCCAGCCCGCCTTCATGCACCGGCGCCGAGACTTTCGGCCATGAGGTCGATTCCTCGGCGATCGTCATCACGCCGGGATGGTGGCCGTAGAGCTCCTTGTTCATCTTCTGCAGGAAGGAGACCGCTTCGAGGTTTTCGCGGCCGCCTTTCTCGTTGGGGATCCATTCGCCGGCTTTGCGCGAGTAGTCGAGGTAGAGCATCGACGCCACCGCGTCGACGCGCAAACCGTCGACATGGTATTTCTCGGCCCAGAACAGCGCATTGTTGACGAGGAACGACACCACTTCGCGGCGGCCGAAATTGTAGATCGCGGTGTTCCAGTCGGGATGAAAACCCTTGCGCGGGTCGGCATGCTCGTAGAGCGCAGTACCGTCGAAATTGGCCAGGCCATGCGCGTCGACCGGGAAATGCGCCGGCACCCAGTCGAGGATGACGCCGACGCCAGCGCGGTGCGCACCGTCGACGAAACGGGCAAAGCCGTCCGGGTCGCCGAAGCGCGCCGACGGGGCATAAAGTCCGGTTGTCTGATAACCCCAGGACGGGTCATAGGGATGTTCGGAGATCGGCAGGAATTCGATGTGGGTGAAGCCGGTTTCGACGGCATAGGGAATCAGCTGGTCGGCGAGTTCGTCCCATGACAGGAAGCTGCCGTCATCGTGCTGCTGCCACGAACCGGCATGGACCTCGTAGATCGATATGGCTTCGCGCCGGGGATCGGCCTTGCGCCAGTAGCTGCGATGCGCATCGTCGCCCCATTCATGCGCCGGCGGCACCGCCGTCACCGAAGCGGTGGCCGGGCGCAGTTCGGATTTGAAGGCGAATGGATCGGCCTTGAGCGGCAGGCGCACGCCGTCGGGGGCGATGATCTCGTATTTGTAGGGCCGTCCAGCGCCGATATCGGGAATGAACAGCTCCCAGATGCCGGTGTCGCGGCGGTCGCGCATCGTGTGCCGGCGGCCATCCCATTCGTTGAAATCGCCGACCACGGAGACGCGGCGCGCATTGGGCGCCCAGACGGCGAAATGCACGCCCGACGCGCCTTCATGGTCGATGAGATGGGCGCCGAGCTTGTCGAACAGCCTGAGATGGGATCCTTGGGCGATATAATAGTCATCCATCGGGCCGAGCACCGGGCCGAAGGAATAGGGATCGGTCAGCCACCAGTCGCCGCCGGCATTTTTGGCGTGATAGCGCAGCGGCTGGCGTTTGCGGATCGAAACCTTGCCCTCGAAGAAACCGGCATCGTCGCGGCGTGAGAGTTCGCCAACCTCCTTGCCGGTCAACGTATAGGCGGTGACGAACTCGGCATTGGGCACGAAGCAGCGGGCGGCGAAGCCCTTGCCGGCTTCATGCACGCCCAGGATTGCAAAAGGATCGCCATGCGTGCCGGCAACAATCGCCGCGACATCGCCGGCTGGTGCCAGCCCGTCCGGCCCGCTTGTCGCAGCGGTCACGCGCGGTTTCCTCATCAGCCGATTTCCCTCCCGGGGAGCCAGTACTTGTTCTTGTGCACAAGACCCATGGTTCGTGGCCTCATGCAATCATATCAGGCGGGTACGTTCCAGATTTCTTTCGCATATTGACGGATCGTGCGATCGGAAGAGAACCAGCCGACGCGGGCAACGTTGCGGATGGCACGTGCATACCAGTCGGGACTGTTGCGCCAGACGGCGTCGACATCGCGCTGGGTGGCGGCATAGGCATCGAAATCGGCCGCCACCATGAACCAGTCGGTGTTGTAGAGACCGTCGATCAGCTCGCGGTAGCGGTCCGGCTGGTCGGGCGAGAACACGCCCGACGAGACGGCGGAGACAGCCTGGGCCAGTTCCGGCGATCCTTCGATCACGGCGCGCGGGTTGTAGCCATTGCCGCGCCGCTCGGCGACTTCGGCCGTGGTCAGGCCGAAGATGAAGATGTTGTCGTCGCCGACGCACTCCTTGATCTCGACATTGGCGCCGTCGAGCGTGCCGATGGTCAAGGCGCCGTTCAGCGCGAACTTCATGTTGCCGGTGCCCGACGCTTCCATGCCGGCGGTCGAGATCTGTTCGGATAGGTCCGCGGCCGGCATCAGCACTTCGGCCAGGCTGACATTGTAGTTCGGCACGAACACCACTTTCAGCAGGCCGCGTACCGACGGGTCGCTGTTGATGACCTTGGCGACGTCGTTGGCGAGTTTGATGATCAGCTTGGCGTTGTGGTAGCTCGGCGCCGCCTTGCCGCCGAAGAATTTCACGCGTGGCATCCAGTCGCGTTCGGGATGCGAGCGGATCTGGTCGTAGAGCGCGATCGCCTCCAGGATGTTGAGCAGCTGGCGCTTGTATTCGTGGATGCGCTTGACCTGGATGTCGAACAGCGCCGACGGATCGAGCTTGATGCCGAGCCGATCGGCGACGAGATTGGCGAGCTTGACCTTGTTGGAGCGCTTGACGGCGGCGAACTTGTCGCGGAAGGCCGCGTCGTCGGCAAAGGCATCGAGCCCCTTGATGGCGTCGATATTGTCGAGGAAGCGGTCGCCGATCGCCTCGCGGGTAAGCGCGGTGAGGCCTGGATTGCACTGGATCAGCCAGCGCCGCGGCGTAATGCCGTTGGTCTTGTTGTTGATGCGGTCGGGATAGAGCTTGTGGAGATCGGCAAACACCGTCTCCTTCATCAGCTCGGTATGCAGGGCCGACACGCCGTTGATCGAGTGCGAGCCGACAAAGGCGAGGTTGCCCATGCGCACGCGGCGGTCGCCGGCTTCCTGGATCAGTGAGATGCGGCTGATCTGCTCACCCGAGAACTGGTTGGTGGCGCGCGCTTCGAGCAGCACCTGCGCATTGATGGCGTAGACGATCTGCATGTGGCGCGGCAAAAGCCGCTCGAACAGCGGCACCGGCCAGCTTTCCAGCGCCTCGGGCAGCAGCGTGTGGTTGGTGTAGCCGAAGGTGCGCTTGGTGATGTCCCAGGCCTGGTCGAAGTCCATGCCGTGGACGTCCATCAGCAGGCGCATCAGCTCCGGCACGGCAATCGCCGGATGGGTGTCGTTGAGATGAATCGCCGCCTTGTCGGGCAGCGACACGAGATCGCCATACTGGCTGAGATGGCGCTGGACGATGTCCTGGAGCGAGGCGGTGGAGAAGAAATATTCCTGGCGCAGCCGCAGTTCCTGCCCGGCCTTGTGGGAATCGGCGGGGTAAAGCACGCGCGACAGCGCATCGGCCTTGTTGCTTTCGGCAAGCGCGCCGATGTGGTCGCCGGCGTTGAACTTGTCGAGCAGGATCGGATCGATCGGCATGCCGGACCACAGCCGCAGCGTGTTGACCCGGTTGGCGCGCCAGCCGACCACCGGCGTGTCGTAAGCGACGGCCTGGACATGTTCGGTCGGCTTCCAGACGTGGCGTTCGAGCCTTCCATCCTTGGAGGTGATCGATTCCACCGAACCGCCGAAGCCGACCTCGAAGGCGCGCTCGCGGCGTTCGAACTCCCAGGGGTTGCCGTGGTCGAGCCAGGTCTCGGGCAGTTCGACCTGCCAGCCGTCATGGATTTCCTGGCGGAACATGCCGTTGGCGTAGCGGATGCCGTAGCCATGCGCGGGAATGTCGACAGTCGCCATGCTTTCCATGAAGCAGGCGGCGAGCCGGCCGAGACCGCCATTGCCGAGCGCGGCGTCCGGCTCGAGCCCGGCGATGAGGTCGAGGTCGACGCCCAGCGACTTCAGCGCTTCGCGCATATTGTCCATCAGGCCGAGATTGGAGAAGGCATCGCGCATCAGCCGGCCGATGAGGAATTCGAGCGACAGATAGTAGACGCGCTTTTCCTGCTGGGCGTAGGCCTCCTGCGTCGCCTGCATCCAGTGATCGACGATGCGGTCGCGCACGACCTTGATCGAGGCTGTCAGCCAGTCATATTGGGTGGCGACGGAGGTGCCCTTGCCGACCCGGTATTTGAGTGCCGACAGCACCTCGTCGGCGAGCGTCTTGGGATCGGGGATTTCGAGAACAGGGGCTTTGGCTGTCATTGTTCGCGTCATACTGCCTCTCGTGATCGTGCTGCGATCATACCGGCTTTCGCTGTCAGTCCCAGCCCATCCTAGTGCATTGCAACATACATTCAATCGATTTAGATCGATATGCCGCCGGTTGCCCCTGCGGCAATTTATCCGTCGAGCGGATCAGGCCGCGAGCGCCGCCTCCGGCGGAACCTTGGCTCCCGTCATGAAAGCCACGGCATCCGACATCGTATATTGCTTGGGATCGATGACGCAGAGGCGACGTCCCAGCCGATGGATGTGGATGCGGTCGGCGACTTCGAAGACATGCGGCATGTTGTGCGAGATCAGCACGATCGGCAGCCCGCGTTTCTTGACGTCCAGGATCAGCTCGAGCACGCGACGGCTCTCCTTGACGCCAAGGGCTGCGGTCGGCTCGTCCATGATCACCATCTTCGAGCCGAAGGCGGCGGCGCGTGCCACCGCCACGCCCTGGCGCTGACCGCCCGAGAGCGTCTCCACCGCCTGGCTGATGTTCTGGATGGTCATCAGGCCCAGTTCGGTGAGCTTGTCGCGGGCGCGCTTTTCCATTGCCGGACGGTCGAGCATGCGCATCCATTGTCCCAGGAAGCCCTGTTTGCGGATTTCGCGGCCGAGGAACATGTTGTCGGCGATGGACAGCGCCGGCGAAAGCGCCAGATTCTGATAGACGGTCTCGATGCCTGCTTCGCGAGCCTCCATCGGCGACTTAAAAGCGATAGGTTTGCCATCGAGGCGGATCTCGCCCTCGTCGGGCGTGACCGCACCGGAAATCGCCTTGATCAGCGACGACTTGCCGGCGCCGTTGTCGCCGATGACGGCAAGGATTTCGCCCGGATAGAGGTCGAAGTCGGCGTTGTCCAAGGCGGTGACGCGGCCATAGCGTTTGACGAGCCCGCGGGCGGTGAGAATAGGGTCCTGAGCCTGGGTCATGCCGATATCTTCCTGATCCACTGGTCGATGCCAACCGCCACGATGATAAGGGCGCCGACGGACAATTGCGTCCATTGCGGATCCGTGCCCCAGAGCCTCAGGCCGAGCGCAAACACGCCGACGATAAGTGCGCCGAAGATGGTCCCGAGAATGGAACCGCGCCCACCGAATAGCGAGGTGCCGCCGATCACCACGGCGGTGATCGAGTTGATGTTCTCGAACTGACCTGCTTGTGGCGAAACCGATCCGATGCGCCCAATCAAGGCCCAGCCGGCAATGGCGCAGATGATGCCCGTGAGCGTATAGACCGCGAGCAGCATCCGGTCGACCCGAACACCCGACAGTTCGGCCGCCTCCGGATCGTCGCCTACTGCATAGACATGCCGTCCCCAGGCGGTATGGTTGAGCACGTACCAGGCGATCGCCGCCATGATCAGCATCAGCAGCACGCCATAGGTGAACACCGCGCCGCCAACCTTGAACGAGCCGCCGAAGAACTGCAGGAGCGGCGCAGTCGTTTCGAGATCCTGGCTGCGGATGGTCTCGTTTCCGGAGTAGATGAAATTGATGGCCGCATAGATCGACCATGTGCCGAGCGTCACGATGAAGGGCGGCAACTTCACCCTGGCGATGAGGACGCCGTTGATGAAGCCGCACAGCGCGCCGACGAGAAGCCCGACTGCGACGGCGACCGGGGCCGGGACGCCGTAGTGCATGGCGAACTGACCCATCACGACCGAACTTAGCACCATGATGGCGCCGACGGACAGGTCGATGCCGGCTGTGAGCACCACGAGCGTCTGGGCGATGCCCACCATGCCGGTGATCGCCACCTGTTGCAGGATCAGCGTCAGCGTGAACGGAGAAAAGAAACGCCCGCCGACGACGATGGCAAACAGGATCACCGAAAGCAACAGGATGATCAACGGCACCATGGCCGGGCTTTTGTGCAGCCGGTGCTGGATACTCTCCAGCGGCGTGCGCGAATGGGTGTCGAAGGAAGCGACGCTGGTGTCGCTTGCGGCCAAAGTCTTTTCGAACTCCTGTGGTCCGCTGGCCTTGGTGGTTTCAACGCTCAAAACGGCCTCCCCGCCTTTTGCGCGAGGCGGCTGTGGCCACCTCGCGCAATTCTCTTCTTATCGTTGTCTCAAGATTGAGCCGATCGGAGGTTCAAATCAACCCCAGCACTTGGCGAGCCCTGCCTTGGTGTCGATGGACTCGATGCCGGCTGCAGGCTTGTCGGTGATCAGCGTCACGCCGGTGTTGTAGAAATTCAGGCCCGGCGACGGTTCGGGCTTTTTGCCACTATCGGCAAATGCTTTGATCGCCTCAATGCCGAGGGAGGCCATCAGCAGCGGATATTGCTGGGAGGTGGCTCCGATCACACCCTCGGCAACGTTCTTGACGCCGGGGCAGCCGCCGTCGACCGAGACGATCAGCACGTCCTTCTCCTTGCCGACTGCCTTCAGCGCCTGATAGGCACCGGCGGCCGCCGGTTCATTGATGGTGTAGACCACGTTGATATCCGGATCCTTCTGCAGGCAGTTCTCCATGGCGGTGTGGCCGCCATCCTCGTTGCCGCTCGACAGATCGTGGCAGACATTGCGTGCATCCGTTTCGTCGCCGATTTTCTTGGGGTCGCCAAGGTCGATGCCGAAGCCCTTCATGAAGCCCTGATCGCGTTGCACGTCGACTGAGGGCTGGCTGGCGATCAGATCCATATAGGCGATATGGGCATCCTTGGCCTTGTCGCCCAGCGTCGCCTTGGCCCAAGAGCCGATAAGCTCGCCGGCCTTGAAATTGTCGGTGGCAAAGGTCGCATCGGCGGCGTCGGCAGGCTCAAGCTGCGTATCCAGAGCAATCACAAGCACTCCTGCGTCACGTGCCTTCTTCACCGCCGGCACGATAGCCGCCGTATCGGTCGCGGTGATCAGAATGCCCTTGGCGCCATCGGCGATGCAGGATTCGATTGCCGCAACCTGGCCTTCGTTGTCGCCTTCCGCTTTGCCGGCATAGGACTTGAGGTCGACGCCGATCTCCTTGGCTTTAGCGGTCGCGCCCTCCTTCATCTTGACGAAGAAGGGGTTGGTGTCGGTCTTGGTAATCAGGCAAGCGCCGACGCCGGCGGCAGATGCCGTAGAGGCAAAGGCCATCAGGCCGAGGCCCGCCGCGGCGAACACGGTGGACTTCAATAATGCTTTGGTCACGATCTTCCTCCCATGGAACCATGCGGATGCCGCCAACCGGCATCTCGGGCGCATCCACTGAAGTTCTCCCAGTGTGGACGCGCCCTCAAAAGACACCAGTCGGCCGGGGCTGTCAATAATTAAATCACTCTTATTTATTATTGACACAGTTGCACCGTTCACTCATTCTAACCCAAAAGCAGTGAGGGGAAACAACGGGAGGAATAAGGGTGGAAACCGGCACTGCAAGGCACGGTTCGCCCGAGGCGGCTGACAGCCGCCTGCACCGCGGCACCAACCAGAGCGGCATGCGCGACCACAATGAGCGGCTGGTGCTGTCGTTGGTGCGCCAGCATGGCAGCCTGGCCAAATCAGACATTGCGCGCATGACCGGGCTTTCGGCGCAGACCGTGTCGGTCATCATGCGCGAGCTGGAGGAAGACAGCCTGCTGGTGCGCCAGGCGCCGTTGCGCGGCAAGATCGGCCAGCCTTCCATCCCGATGGCGCTGAACCCCGAAGGCGCATTCTTCATCGGCCTCAAAATCGGCCGTCGCAGCGCCGAACTGGTGCTGATCGATTTCCTTGGGCATGTGCGCTCGATGCTGCAGCACTCCTACCGCTATCCGGCGCCACGCGAGACGGTGGAGTTCGTTACATCTGGCATGAAGACGATGCGCGCCGAACTGACACCGGCGCAGGATAAGCGCATTGCCGGGCTAGGCATCGCCATGCCGTTCGAACTGTGGAACTGGGCCGATACGGCGGGTGCGCCACGCGACATCATGGACGAATGGCGCCATCGCGACATCCGCGCCGACATCCAGTCGCAATGCGAATTCCCGGTCTATCTGCAGAACGACGCGACGTCGGCCTGTGGCGCCGAACTGGTGTTCGGCCAAACCGGCGGCGTGCGCGACTTCGTCTATTTCTACATCGGCGCCTTTGCCGGCGGCGGCATCGTGCTCAACGGCCGGCTTTTTGGTGGACCGACCGGCAATGCCGGGGCGCTGGGCTCGATGCCGGTGCCGGGGCCGGACGGCAAGCCGACACAGCTCATCGACGTCGCCTCGATCGCCATGCTGGAAAAGGCGCTCAGCGCGCGCGGCATCGACGGCTCCTATCTCTGGACCTCACCGCAGGAATGGGGCGACATCGGCGCCGATTTGGACGACTGGATCGCCAGCGCCTCGCGAGCGCTTGCCTACGCCATTGTCGCAGCGTCCTCGGTGATCGATTTCGAGGCCGCGGTGATCGATGGTTGGATGCCGCTCGCAGTACGGCGTCGCCTCGTCGATGCCGTCAGGCAGACGATCGGCACGATCGACGGTGAAGGCCTGAAGCTGCCGGACGTGCGCGAAGGCACCGTCGGCATCCATGCCCGCGCGCTGGGTGGCGCCAGCCTGCCGCTGTCCGAACGCTTCCTCATCGGTTCGACCACGATTTCCAGGAGCACCTGAATGCTGATCGGTATTCCGTCGCTGCTCGGTCCGGAGCTTCTGGCGACCTTGCGCGCCATGGGCCATGGCGACGAAATTGCGCTCGTCGACGGCAACTACCCGGCGGAAGAACAGGCAAACCGGCTGGTACGAGCCGACGGTCATCACCTGATACCGGTGCTCGACGCCATATTGAGCGTGCTGCCGGTGGACGACTTCGTGCCGGAAGCGCTTTTTCGCGCCTCGGTCAAAGGCGATCCCTCCGTTGCCGATCCGGTCCACCGCGAGATCGAGGCGATCTGCACCAAGCGTGCGCCGGGCCGCAAGGTGGTTGCGCTGGCCGGCGCCGACTTCTATGCACGCGTCCGGTCGGCGTATGCGATCGTCGCGACCGGTGAGCCCAGGCTCTACGCCAACATCATCATCCGCAAAGGCGTGATCTATCCGCCGGAAAGTCCTGAGACATGATCCTCTGCTGCGGCGAAGCCCTGATCGACATGCTGCCGCGCACCACGACGCTGGGCGAGCCGGCCTTTGCGCCCTATGTCGGCGGTGCGGTGTTCAACACTGCGATCGCGCTTGGCCGCCTCGGCGCCCCCGCGGGCTTCTTTTCCGGCCTGTCGTCGGATCTGTTCGGCGGCCAGTTCCGCGAGGCGCTGGGGGCAAGCAAGGTCAGCTCCACCTATGCGCACACCTCCCCTCGCCCCACCACGCTGGCCTTCGTGCGGCTCACCAACGGCCAGGCGACCTACACTTTCTATGACGAGAACACCGCCGGGCGCATGCTGACGACAGAGGATCTGCCGGAACTCGGCGCCGAGATCGAAGCCATGCTGTTTGGCGCCATCAGCCTGATCTCAGACCCGGCGGGTGCTGCCTACGAGGAATTCATGAAGCGCGAGCATCAGCGCCGCGTCATGATGCTCGATCCCAACATCCGGCCGAACTTCATCCCCGACAAGGCCAGGCATCTCCGCCGCATCCGCTCGATGATGGCGATGGCCGACATCGTGAAACTGTCGGATGAGGATTTGCACTGGTTCGGTGAGGCCGGCTCGCATGAGGACGTCATCCGCAACTGGCTGGACCGGGGGCCGAAGCTGATCGTCGTCACCCACGGCAGCGAAGGCGCCGTCGGCTACAGCCGCGAGCACAAGGTCACCGTGATGCCGCAGAAGGTGGAGGTGGTCGACACGGTCGGCGCCGGCGACACTTTCAATGCCGGCATTCTGGCCTCGCTGCACGAGCAAGGCCTGCTCACCAAGGCTGAGATGGGCGGCCTTTCCGAGGACGCCATCCGCCAAGCGCTGACGCTCGGTTCCAAGGCGGCGGCGGTGACGGTGTCACGAGCCGGCGCCAATCCGCCTTGGCGGCATGAAATCGCCTGATCCATGCTTCATCCGGCCGCTAGCCGCCCATGAGAGCCGATCACTTTATGTTTCCGCGAGCCGGAAAGACGCGATAAATTAGCCACGTCACGTCCTGGAAAGCCCGGATTTCCGGCATCTTGCTGCAGCGCGGCAAAAACCTGAGGTAACGGGCTGCGACACCTCGGCTGCCGGCCGCCTGGCCGGTCCGGCTTTCTCGACCGGCCCAACTCTGGTACCAGCGGGCCGGTTAAGTTGTTGTTTCTGCGCGTATCGTTGTTCCCTGGACCGCGCGCATTACCGTTTTGAGGCCGACATGCAGTTCATCGATCTTGGCGCGCAGCGCGAACGTATCCGCGACCGGCTGAAGGCCGCGATCGACAATGTCGTCGAGGAAGGCCGCTATATCCTCGGGCCGCAGGTCACCGAATTCGAAAACAAGCTCGCCGCCTATGTCGGCACCAAGCATGTCGTGGCCTGCGCCAATGGCACCGACGCGCTGCTGCTGCCGCTGTTTGCCGCCGGCATCGGCCCGGGCGACGCGGTGTTCGTGCCGAGCTTCACCTTCGCCGCGACGGCGGAAGTGGTGGCTTTGGCCAAGGCCGAACCGGTGTTTGTCGATGTCGACGCCGAGACCTACAACATCGACATCGCCAGCCTCGAGGCGGCGATCATGATGATCAAGAAGGAAGGCCGGCTGAAGCCGAAGGCGATCATTCCGGTCGACCTGTTTGGGCTTGCCGCCGACTACGAGGCGATCATGGCGATTGCCAAGCGCGAAGGGTTGCTGGTGATCGAAGATGCGGCGCAGTCGATCGGCGGCTCGTCAGACGGCACAATGTGCGGCGCCTTCGGCCATGTCGGTTCGACCAGCTTCTATCCGGCAAAGCCGCTCGGCTGCTACGGCGATGGCGGCGCGATGTTCACCAATGACGATGCGCTGGCCGACCAGCTCAGATCGTTTGCCTTCCACGGCAAGGGCGAAACGCAGTACGACAATGTACGCGTCGGCATCAATTCACGCCTCGACACGATCCAGGCGGCGATCCTGATCGAGAAGCTTGCCATCCTCGAAGACGAGATGGTCGCCCGCCAGGTGGTGGCCAAGCGCTATGCCGAAGGTCTCGGCGACATCGTCAAGGCGTCACGCAATCTGGGTGGCGGCCGCTCAGCCTGGGCGCAATATGCCATCGAGACGCCGAAGCGCGACGGCTTGCGCGCGCATCTCGGCGACAAGGGCATCCCGTCGGTGATCTATTATGTGAAGCCGCTGCACCAGCAGATCGCCTACAAGAATTATCCGCGCACGCCGACCGGCCTCGCCGTGTCGGAGGACCTGCCGAAGCGTATCCTGTGCCTGCCGATGCACCCCTATCTCAGCGAAGCCGATCAGGACCGCATCATCGAGACGATCCGCAATTATATTGGGTCGAACTCGGCGCATGTAGCGGCGGCGTAGGACTAGATGATCTCCCCCCTTGAGGGGGAGATGTCGCCGAAGGCGACAGAGGGGGTCGGTTCGACCGGGCTCGGCCTCCTTACTACAGAAAGAGGTTGGCGCTTCACGCGTGGCGACCCCCTCTGGCCTGCCGGCCATCTCCCCCTCAAGGGGGGAGATTACGCGTTTGCTTCCGCTGCCTTCCCGCTCGCAATAAAATGCGGGTTGGCGAAATCCGCGTCGTCGCTCTGCTCGCGCTTGCCATAGGTGAGCGGCTCGCCGTCCAGCGTGCGTGTCATGCCGCCGGCGGCGCGCAGCACGGCGTCGCCGGCCGCGGTGTCCCATTCCATGGTGCGGCCGAAGCGCGGATAGATGTCGGCTTCGGCGGCGGCGAGCAGGCAGAATTTCAGCGATGAGCCGACCGAGACGATCTCGGCGGCGCCGAGGTCCCTGATGAAGGCTTCGGTCTCCGGTGTGTTGTGCGAGCGGCTGGCCACTACGGCGAGCGGCGTCACCGCCGTCCTGACCGAAATCCGTCGCCGGCCGACGATCCGGAAGTCGCCATCGACCTCGATTGCTTCGGCCCTGCCCGGCCGTCCGGAGAAGAACCGCCCGCTACAGGGCGCGAAGACGACGCCGACTTCCGGCACCCCGTCGCGGATGAGCGCAATGTTGACGGTGAAATCGGTCCTGCGGTTGACGAATTCCTTGGTGCCGTCGAGCGGATCGATCAGGAAGAAGGCGCCATCGAGATCAGGCGGCACGATGCCGGCGGCGACCTCTTCCTCGGCCACGCAGGGAATATCGGGATAAGCCGCACGCAGGCCGGCAAGGATGATCGTCTCGCTCTCGCGGTCGGCTTCCGTCACCGGCGAGGAGTCGGACTTTTTGTCGACCGCGCAGCCGGCCTTGAAGACCCGCATCACCTCGCGTCCTGCATCGAGCGCCAGGCGCTCGAATACGGCCAGCATCACCTCGTCGTCAGATGCCGCCGCCGGCTTCGTATTGGTCTTCAGCAATGTCGCGCTCGTTCAGCCAGTGTTCCAGAGCCTCTACCATCTCCTCGGCCGTCTTGCCGAGTGTCTTAAGATGGATTTCCGGTTTTTCCGGGGCTTCATACGGTGAATCGACGCCGGTGAAGTTCTTGATCTCGCCATTCAGCGCCCGCGCGTAAAGGCCCTTCGGGTCGCGCCGGGCGCATTCCTCGAACGGCGTATCGACGAACACCTCGACGAATTCGCCGTCGGCCATCAGCTCGCGCGCCATGCGGCGCTCGGCGCTGAAGGGCGAGATGAAGGAGACGATGACGATCAGCCCGGCATCGGCCATCAGCTTGGCCACTTCGGCGACGCGGCGGATGTTTTCGACGCGGTCGGCATCGGTGAAGCCGAGATCACGGTTGAGGCCGTGGCGGACATTGTCGCCGTCGAGAATGTAGGTGTGGCGTCCCGAGGCGAACAGTTTCTTCTCAAGCAGGTTGGCGATGGTCGACTTGCCTGAACCCGAAAGCCCGGTGAACCAGAACACGGCGGGGCGCTGGCCTTTCAGGTCCGAGCGGCCGCGCTTGCCGACATCGAGCGACTGCCAGTGGATGTTTTCGGCGCGGCGCAACGTATGCAGGATCATGCCGGCGCCGACCGTGGCGTTGGTGATGCGATCGATCAGGATGAAAGCGCCGGTGGTGCGGTTGTCGGCGAAGGTGTCGAAGGCGATCGGCGCGCGGGTCGAGATGTTGCAGATGCCGACTTCGTTCATGTCAAGCGACTTTGCCGCCTCACGGGCGAAGTCGTTGACGTTGACGCGGTATTTCAGGTCGGTGACGGTAGCGCTGGTCTGGTCGGTCTCGGTGCGCAGAATGTAGGAGCGGCCCGGCAACAGCGCTGCCTCGTCGAACCAGACGATGTTGGCGGCGAACTGGTCGGCGACCTGAGGCCGTGCCGCGGGTGACACCAGCAAGTTGCCTCTGGAGACCTCGACCTCGTCGTCGAGCACAAGGGTGATGGCCTGGCCGGCGACGGCCTGGGCGAGATCGCCGCCGTGCGCGACGATGCGCTTGACCCGCGAGGCCTTGCCGGATTTTGCGACGATCACCTCGTCCCCCGGCGCGACCTGGCCGGACGCGATGGTGCCGGCAAAGCCGCGGAAGTCGAGATTGGGCCGGTTGACATACTGCACCGGGAACCGGAACGGCAGTTCGACCGCGGCTTCGTCGACCGACACGGTCTCGAGATGCTCAATCAGCGACGGGCCGGAATACCACGCCGTCTTGTCCGAGCGGCTGGTGACATTGTCGCCGTAGCGGGCCGACATCGGGATCGGCACGATCGTCTGGAAGCCGAGTTCATGCGAGAACTGCCGGTAATCCTCGACGATGCGGTCGAACACGGCCTGGTCGAAAGCGACGAGATCGATCTTGTTGACGGCCAGCACGATGTGGCGGATGCCGAGCAGCGAGGCTATGATCGAGTGGCGCCGGGTCTGGCGCAGCACGCCCTGGCGCGCATCGATCAACACGATGGCGAGATCCGCGGTCGAAGCGCCGGTCGCCATGTTGCGGGTGTATTGTTCGTGGCCGGGCGTGTCGGCGACGATGAACTTGCGCTTCGGCGTGGCGAAGAAGCGGTAGGCGACGTCGATGGTGATGCCTTGCTCGCGCTCGGCCTCTAGGCCGTCGACCAGAAGTGCGAAGTCGATGTCGTCGCCGGTGGTGCCGTGCTTGCGGGAATCGCGCTCGAGTGCTGCGAGTTGATCCTCGAAGATCTGCTTGGTGTCGGACAGAAGGCGGCCGATCAGCGTCGACTTGCCGTCGTCGACCGAGCCGCAGGTGAGGAAGCGCAGCAGCGACTTCTTCTCCTGTGTCGCCATATATTCGCGGATGCCATCGGTGGGGGCGAGGCTCTTGGCCAGGATGTGGCGCATACTCAGAAATACCCCTCGCGCTTCTTCTTTTCCATCGAGCCGGCTTCATCGCGATCGATGAGGCGGCCCTGGCGCTCGGAGGTGCGCGCCGTCAGCATCTCGCCGACAATGGCCTCCAGCGTGTCGGCGTCGGATTCGATAGCGCCGGTCAGCGGATAGCAGCCGAGCGTGCGGAAGCGCACCAGCCGGTTCTCGACCGTCTCGCCGGGTCGCAGCGCCATGCGGTCATCGTCCTTGAGGATCAGCATGCCGTCGCGTTCGACCACCGGCCGCTCCTTGGCGAAATAGAGCGGCACGATCGGAATGTTCTCCTGCAGAATGTACTGCCAGATGTCGAGTTCGGTCCAGTTCGACAGCGGAAAGACGCGGATCGATTCGCCCGGCGCGATGCGAGTGTTGAAGATCTTCCACATTTCCGGCCGCTGGTTCTTCGGGTCCCAGACATGCTGGGCGTTGCGGAAGGAAAAGATGCGCTCCTTGGCGCGCGACTTCTCCTCGTCGCGCCGCGCTCCGCCGAAGGCGGCGTCGAAACCGTATTTGTCGAGCGCCTGCCGCAACGCCACAGTCTTCATCACATGGGTGTGGGTGTTGGAGCCATGGTCGAAGGGATTGATGCCGTCGCGCACGCCGTCTTCATTGACGTGGACGAGCAGGTCGAAGCCGAGCTTCTGCGCCATCTGATCGCGAAAGGCGATCATCTCGCGGAACTTCCAGGTGGTGTCGACATGCAGGAAGGGGAAAGGCGGCTTGGCCGGATAGAAGGCCTTCATCGCCAGATGCATCAGCACGGAGGAATCCTTGCCGACGGAATAGAGCATCACCGGCTTGGAGAAGGAGGCAGCAACCTCACGGAAGATGTGGATGGATTCGGCCTCGAGCCGCTGCAAATGCGTAAGCGCGATGTTCATGGACTGTGAGCGTTCTCTCGTGCCATCCAGACCTTGCATCAGATGGATCGGGCGTCTTTTTCAGCCGCCCGGTTCAAGCTTCACTGCTGGACACTATCGGTTCGTGCCGGCGTTCTAGCAGATCGCCACCTGATATAACAACGCTGGAAAGGCCGGCGGCCAAGCCGATAAGGAACGAATTTTCCATGAAAAGCCCGGAATCCGGAAATTTCTACCCGGCAGATTGATAGCCCTCAAAGGCCGTGAAAAATCTTGGCGGAACCCTCGGGAAAACGGTCGGGCCGGTGGATGCTTTCGCTATGCGATGCGGTCATGCCACGGATTTCGATGGTTGCAAGATCCTCGCCGCACTATCGAAAACCGGACCCAGCCGCTATACCGGCTCCTGAACCCGCGCCGGGCGGGATGCTGCAAAAAAGTCGCCACCAAACACCGTCCGTCGCCAAGCGACCCCAGCGCATTGTGAACCAGAGCATTGACCCCGATTTCCACCATCAAGCAGCACCTCTCGCCGTCACGGATCAACATCACCTTCTCCATCCTCTGCTTCTTTTGCCCGCCTGTGCTGGGGTCGGCGGTCAGCTTTGTGTTCAATGGCGGCGGCCTGTGGTCGGTGTTTCTGCTTGCCCTGAAAAGACGGCGTTTCAACATCGACCGGCCAATGGTCGCGATGACGGTGGCCATCTATGCCTATTGTGCAGCCTTCGTGCTCGCCTCCATCGTCAACAATTCGATCGCCAAAGATGCGCCTCATCTGGCAGGGCTGATCACCTTCCTGTTTTTCCCCGTCTCATACGCAACCTGGAGCATCACCGAGAAAACCACGCTGGCGCGCATCGTCGTGCTGGCGAGCGCTGCCACATGTTTTGGCGCCCTGCTGCTGGCGATCGTGCAACATTACTGGCTGGGCGTACGATCCGAAGGCGGTGCCGGCAATCCAATCGTATTCGCGACGGTCGCCTGCCTCAGTGTTCTGATGTGCCTGGTGGGCGCCCTTTCAAACGTCGAAAAGAACAAGGTCCTGCTTGCCTGCGCAGCGCTGGCCGGGGCGGTCGCCATCCTCTACTCGGGGTCGCGGATCATATGGCTGGCACTGCCGGTGGCCAGCATCGCCGTCCTGCTGATCAACCGGCGCAGGCTCACCAGCCGAAACGCCATTCGTCTGCTGCTGATTGCTGCCGCGATCGGCGTGGTTATCGCCGCCATCGGATTCCCGATCATTTACGAGCGCGCAGCTTTCCTGTTCAGCGACTGGGATGCGCTGGCCACGAAAGGTGACCATGCCACGGCGCTCGGCTTCCGCGCCGCGCTTTGGCAGATCGGCCTCGGCGCTTTCCACGACATGCCGATTTTCGGTCACGGCATTGCTGCAAGCCGCGAGCTGATAAAGGATGGATTCAACAATCAGTTCAACATGCCATATACGGGCTTCAGCCATTTCCACAACGGCTTTCTGACCGCATTGGTGGAGGCCGGGCTCATCGGCGCCATCACGCTTGCGGCTGTGTTCGTCGTTGCCGCCAGAAACGCAGCAATCGTTCTGCGCACCAGCACCGACACCATCGAGCGGTTCGGTGCCACGATGATCGTCGCTACCGTGATCACCTATCTGATCGCTGGCCTGACCGGCATCCTGATCGGCCACGACATCCTCGATTCGACACTGATGGTGTTCCTGGTATCCGGGACTTATCTTGCTTCGGGCCGGCAACAGGCGTTGCCGGAACCAGCCTCAACGCCGCAGGCAGGCCAGCCGTGAAAGTGCTGGTCACAGGCGCGACGGGCTTCATCGGCCGGCAGGTCGTCAACCAGCTTGGCGAAGCCGGGTTCGAGGTGCGCATGGCGTCGCGTCACCCGGAGCGGCTCGACCCCGCGAGCGATGCCGTCAAGTTGCCGGAGTTCGACGAGCCCGCCAGCGCGTTCAAGGCGCTGATGCCAGATATCACCCATGTCGTTCACTGTGCGGCTCTCAACAATGACCGCAAAGCGAGCGAGGCCGACTTCCTGGCCGCCAACGCGACACTGACCGCCCAGTTGGCGCGCGCGGCCGCCGCGCAGGCCAGCGGGCGCTTCATCTATTTGTCTTCGATCCGGGCAGTAGTCGGTCCCGGTTTCAGTGGGACGATCAGCGAGGCGACGCCGCCAGCCCCGCAATGTGCCTATGGGCGCTCGAAACGCGAAGGCGAGATCAGGATGCTGGAAGCCTATGCGTCCAGACCTACCGATGCCACGGCGCTGCGCCTGCCGTCGATCTATGGCGAAGGCATGAAGGGAAACCTGGCGACGCTGATGCGCCTGGGCGGCATGCCTATGGCCTTGTCGCTGCCGGCGGCGGCCTTCAGCGGCGTACGATCGCTGATGTCATACGAGGCGGCGGCGCGGACCGCGGTGTATCTGTTGAGCCGTCCGCAGCCGCTTCGCCCCGTCTATGTCGCCTGCGATCTCCCTCCTCTCCCGGTCTCGGCAATCATCGGGGCGTTCCGGAACGGTTTTGGCTACTCATTGCGGCTATCTAGAGTGCCTGCCAGCCTGATGCGGGCAGTGTTGACCTTACTGGGCAAACGCAAAGCATGGGACGCGATCACAGCGACACAGATTTGCGATCCATCCCTGCTGGTCTCCGAAGGCTGGGCGCCGCGGACCGACACGCTCGAACAACTGACCGAGCTTGCGCGCCGCTATAAATCCGGCGTTGCTCAACCGCGGTAGAAGATCGTACCGACGAGAATGCGGACATCGAGGCCGATCGCGGCCATCCTGAGATAGTCGGCATCGGTCTCGGCGCAAAGTTTCGGGTCGGACATGTCGATGCCTTTCATCTGCGCCAGCCCGGTAATGCCCGGAAGCGCCGCAAGCACACCTAATTGCCTGCGGCGTTCGATCAGCTCCGTTTGCGTGGGCAGGCAAGGACGCGGCCCGACCAGGCTCATCTCTCCCTTCAGCACATTCCACAGCTGCGGCAGCTCGTCGATCTTGAATTTTCGCAGCACCGCGCCGACGGAAGTGACGGAGTTTGCCGGCGCCTGATGCGAGGGCAAAGACGGCGTTCCGACAACCATCGTCCGCAGCTTATGGCAGCGAAACAGCATGCCATTCTGTCCGACCCGGATTTGCGAAAACAAGGCGGGTCCAGGCGACGACAGCCTGATTGCCAGCATGGCAAGCAGGATGACGGGCGAGGTCAGCGGCAAGAGAACCGCCGCCACGACGAGGTCGAAAGCTCGCTTGGGTCCCCTCATGGCCGTCCCTGCATGCTCTAGATCCGCCGCCAGATGAAGGCCAGATAGAGCCCAAGCGTACCACCCAGCGTCTGCCGGTAGACGCCGCTTTTCCTGAGAAGACGCAGGCGTCGCAAGACACCGCCCTTGCGCGCCCTGATGAACAGGCCGAGGCAAACGGCGGCATCCCTGCTGAGGATGTCGCGATTGACCGCCAGGCCGCTCAGATTGTGATCGGTCCAGACGGCGAACTCGCCCTTGAACAGGCGCCCCAGCCGCGACAGCCGCGCCTTCCACGACACGTTGGCGCCAACCAGGTTTGCCTCATGCTGGCGGTAGCGCACCAGCGGCCGCGGATCATAGCGGATAATGCCGCCGGCAGCAGTGACGATCAGATAGGTCCACCAGTCATGGCTGACGAACTCGGTTCTTGCCGATGCCGTTGCCAGCAACTTTCGCGCCGCGCGGTTGATCATCATGGTGTTGCCGCCGGCAATGCTCTGCACGAGCGCATTGCGAAACGACGGCGGCTTTAGGAACAGCGGCGAATAGCCTTGCGCTGCTCCGGTTTCGGACATGGTCGCGGTCCTCGAGCAAAACAGCAGCGGTGTTTCGGCATCGTGCCCCTGCATCCAGGCAATAGCGCTCTCCAGCCTGTCCGGCTCCCAGATGTCGTCCTGGTCGCAGAAGGCGTAGTAGTCGGCATCGATGCGCGGATCGATGATCATCGAGCGGAAGTTGGCGGCAAAGCCCTGGCGAGGACCGTTCGACAGGGTCAGCCGGCCCTTGGGCCAGCGGCTCTGCCAGGCGCCGATGATGGCAGAAGTGCCATCCGTCGACCCGTCGTCGGAGACCCAGAGGTCGACAAGAGGATGCGACTGCGCAAGCAGCGATGCGAGCTGCTCGTCAAGGAAAGCCGCGCCATCTTTCGTGCCCAGCAGCACGGCCACGCGCTGATCTTGTCTGGTCACGGGTTCAGAATCATCTGCAAACGCCTGGGAACGGCCATCGGATTGGTTTCAATAGCCAATCCCGGTCGATCAGGACAGGCTTAACCCGCTTGCCCGACTGTTTTCGCAATGATTTCGCGGTGTGCGTCGGCTTGAGGCTCTTCCGCCTGATGAAGCCCGGCCATGACGGCGAGCGCGGCGGCCTTGTCCTGGTCGCGCATGGCCGCCTGCAGCGACGTCAGCGCCGCCTGGACCCTGGGCCACCCCACGACATCGGTTCGCAGGCCGAAGATCTTGGGGATATCGAGCGCGACAATCTCCTCATTGCCGCCGTGCAGGACCTCGTGAAGCTTCTCGCCCGGCCTGATCCCGGTGAAACGGATCGGAATGTCGGTGTAGGGGCTTTTGCCGGCCATACGGATCATGGTTTCGGCGACTTCGAGGATCGGCACCGGCTTGCCCATGTCAAGCATGTAGATGGCGTAATCGTCCTTGCCCTGGCGCCGCTCGGCATCGGCCGCCGACATGATGACGAGGTCGACGGCTTCGGCCACCGTCATGAAGTAGCGGGTCATGCGGCGATCGGTGATGGTGACCGGACCGCCGGCCTCGATCTGCGCCTGGAAGATGGTGGCGACCGAACCGTTGGAGCCGAAGACATTGCCGAACCGCACGGCGATGAACTTGGTGCCGGAGCGACGGCCATTGGGTTCGGTGGCGTGCGTTTCGTGCAGCGAAGAGACGATCTGCTCGGCGGCGCGTTTTGTCATGCCGAGCACCGAGGTCGGATCGACCGCCTTGTCGCTGGAAATCAGCAGGAACTGCGGCACGCCGCATTTGGCGGCAACCTCGGCGCAGACGAGAGTACCCAAAATGTTGGTCTGGATCGCCGATTCCCAGTTTTCCTCAAGCAGCGGCACATGTTTGAGCGCGGCGGCGTGGAAGATGATGTCGGGCTTGAAGTCGCTGACGACGCGGGTGATCTGGCGCCGGTCGGTGACATCGACGATGCGGCTCTTGAGCCGGGCATGATCTTTCTCGTCGAGCTGCTGGTCGAGCTGGAAAATCCCGAACTCCGAGATGTCGGCAACCAGAACCGCCTCGGCGCCGAGTTCCAGCGCCCGCTTGACCAGGATGCGGCCGATGGAGCCGGCGCCGCCGGTCACCAGCACGCGCTTGCCGCCGACGAAGCCGCCAATGCGCTCAACGTCCGACGGAACCGTGGAACGGCGCAGGATGGTTTCCATCTCGACAGCGTCGAGAACCAGCTTTCCGCCCTGCCCGAGCTCCGAGACGCCGGAGAACTGGACGACGGCGATGCCGCTGTGACGGGCGACACGGACCAGCTCCGAGTATTCCTCGATCTCGCGCTCGGTGCCATTGCCGAAAATCAGCATGTCGAGGCTTTTGGTGCCTCTTGCATATTCTTCCAGCACCTCGACCAGGTGGGGTCGCACGGCCACCACGGGGACGCCCTGGATCTGCGTGCCCAACGGCGCGCCGTTCTCGATGGCCATGATGCCGGCGATGGAATACTCGGCCGGCTCTGTCGTGCGCGTGAACCTAATGATGACGTCTGCTTCGCCCAGCCTGCCGACGAACAGCGCCTGCTTGATCGCCGCATTGCTCGCGTTGCGGCTCAGGATTCGCCAGCTCGCCCCGTCGCGCAGGAAGCGGTAGTAGAGCCGAGGCGCCGAGATGATGGTGAAGGAGACGAGGAAAAAGACGATAAACTGGCGCTCGTTGAGGCCCGTCACCGGCTGAAACCATCGGACCGCCAGCGAGACGACATAGAGCGTGACGGTCAGGATCGCGCAGCTCTTCAGAATGTTGAAGAAGTCGGGCGTGGAGGCGAAACGCCACACGGTGTTGTAGAGACCGCAATAGCGAAACAAGAGATGGCTGAGAAGAACAATGCTCACCCAGCACGCCAGGCCTGGCCAGGAGAGCGCATCGAATGAAAGTCTCGACTGCGAAAGCCCGAGACTCAGCGCCACCGCGACCAAGACCATGACCAGGTCCTGGATCATTATAATGGCGCGCCGCATCTTCGGCCGAAGTCCCGATACGGCTTGTACGTATGATGTCATTGGGTAGTACTGAACTCCAGGCGCGGGTATATCAATACCAGACAGGCGCCGGATGGAACATCATCCGTCACCACTCCAGATTGCAAATTCCAAGTCCCTTGCCCAGCTATCGCAATAGCGCGGAGTCGGGGGGATCGCCAGATGTTTTTGACGAATATGTGATCAAAGGTGAATGCGGCTGTTCCGGACCAATCGCAATTGGCTGAACTGTGGCCTTTCACGACAATTGTACAGGTCCAAAAGACATTGCTAATGGTTGGTCTCAAGAAATTGCCGGGCTTCACTAAGCCGCAATCATTTGCCATACGCTCGTCGCAATGGCTATGAAATGTCCCTCGCCTCATGTGGCCATCGGACATACGAAGCGACCAAGAACGGATTGCGACACCAACAATGATTTTGGCACTGAACGGCGCTGTCGACGATATCAGCAAGGCCATGAAGCTGCACCGGGTCTGGATTGCGCTTGCTCACGAAGATATCGGCGACCAGCATAGGCGCACGACGCTCGGCCCGCTTTGGCTGCTGGTCAACTACGTCGCGTTCGTGGGCACCTTCGTTTTCGTGTTCCAGCCCGCCGGCAACGATGCTGCGGGCTATGCTGCCTATGTCGCCATCGGGCTTCTGGTGTGGTTCTACCTGATGGAGGTCATCAGCTTGAGCGTGTCGCTCTTCAAACGCGAAGAGAGCTTCATAGAAGGTACCACGCTGCCGTTGTTTGTGTATGTGATGCGCTTGGCGCTGCAATCAATTATACGCGCGGGCTATGCGATCGTGGGTTGCGTTGTCATTCTGTTCCTGAGCGGGTCCGGGCTCAGTGCTGGTTGGCTGTGGTCGTTCGTGGGACTGCTCATGATCCTGATTGCCACCCCAGCCGTTATCACCGTCTTCGCCTTCCTTGGCGCTTTCTTCCCGGACAGCGAGTTCATCGTCGGCAACATGATGCGGGTTGGAATGTTTTTTACGCCCGTTTTCTGGGTATATGATGGGCAAGAGGGCATTCAAAAATATGCCTATCACTGGAACCCGTTCACCTATTTTCTGGAGATTGTTCGAGTTCCGATCATCAGTGACGAATTGCCAATGCACGCTTTCGCTGTAACCGGCATCATCTGTCTGACTGTATGGGCGATTGCATTGCTGCTGCTTGGCCGGTATCGCAAGCAGGTCGTCTTCATCATCTGAGTTTTCGATGGTTTCCATAAAACTGCACAATATTAGCTTGGTCTACAAACTGCATGAGAAGCTGACGCTTTCCGCGCCCGATCGGCGTGTGGGCGGGCCAGGCGGCAGAATTGAAGGCTCAGGCAGAAAGCAGTTTGTGCAAGCTCTCGACGGCATCAGTTTCGAGCTCAAGGCTGGCGACCGACTGGGCCTGGTCGGCCCAAACGGAGCCGGCAAGACAACACTTCTCAAGGTGCTATATGGCATCTACGAGCCATCCGGAGGAAGCATAGCCATTGAAGGCAAGGTCGACGCCCTGTTCAACATCAACATAGGCTTTCGCCGCGAAGCCACCGGGCGCCGGAACATCGTCCTGCGTGGATTGATCAACGGCTGGACGGAAGCCGAGATCGAGGAAAAAATGGAGGACATCATTGCCTTCAGCGAGCTTGGCGACTTCATTGACCTGCCGTTCAAGGCGTACAGTCAAGGCATGGCCGCGCGGCTTGCGTTTTCAATGGCAACGTCGCTCGATCCGGAGATCCTGCTGATGGATGAATGGATCGGAGCGGGCGACGCCTCTTTTCAGGACAAGGCCAAAAGGCGTATGGACGAACTCGCGGAAAAGGCAGGCATCATCGTTCTGGCAAGCCACAATGAGAGCCTGATCGAAAGCGTATGCACAAAAAAGCTGACGCTCAAAAGTGGCCGGGTGGAATCACTTACGACGAAGCCGGTCAAAACCTCACAAGTTGGAAAAACTGCTTTGTCGCGACCAAGATAAATTCTTGACGACAGGCCTCATCAAAACTGCTGCGCTGGGCTTAGCTGTCGCACCAAGCACCATTGCGATCAAATCCGAGCTTTGGCAAGCAGGTCCAGCCGTTCGACGATTGCGCTGGGCTGGACGCATATGAACGGCACATTGCCGTCGATCGTGTGCAGGCCAAATCAAGCGCCCCGATACCGCGCTTCACTCGGTGAGAAGTTCCGTAGAGGTGCGAAATCCTGGCGCCGTCCTTAACGGCTGCAGAAAGCGGGTAGCGCGCGGGAGCAAAGTTCTTTAGGCCCATGCTGAGAACGGTAGCCGACGGGTGTCGAGAGAAGAAGAGAAGAGTGGATTGTCAAAGCTTATTATTCAGATCCCATGCTTGAATGAGGAGGGAACACTCGCCATTACGCTTGCTGATCTCCCACGTCAGGTCGCGGGTTTCGACACGGTGGAGTGGCTCGTAATAGACGATGGCTCCACTGACCGCACAGTGGAGGTTGCCCAGGAAAACGGCGTGGATCACGTGGTCTCATTGCACCACAATCAGGGACTTGCCAAAGCCTTCATGGCCGGTATTGAAACAGCGCTGCAACTCGGCGCTGATGTTATCGTGAACACCGATGCAGACAACCAGTACGATGCCTCCTGCATTCCCGATCTCGTCCGGCCTATACTAGAAAAAAAGGCTCAGATCGTCGTCGGCGCAAGGCCGATCAGTGAGATAGAGCATTTTTCTCCCATCAAGAAATTCCTGCAGAAGCTGGGAAGCCTAGTCGTCACGCTTGCCAGCGGCACGACGATCCCCGATGCGCCGAGCGGTTTCCGCGCCATTCACCGCGACGCGGCGATACAGCTCAACGTCTTCAACCGCTATACCTATACGCTGGAAACGATCATCCAGGCAGGACGCAGGAACATTCCGATTACCTCCGTGCCGATCCGCGTGAACGGCGATCTTCGGCCCTCGCGGCTGGTCAAGAGCATACCAAGCTATGTGCGGCGTTCCCTGATAACGGTTGTGAGGATCTTTGTCGTCTATAGCCCGCTGCGCTTCTTCACGGTGTGTGCGGCTATAGTCGCCACACCGGGCTTAATCATGATCGTCCGGTTCCTTTTCAATTACTTGAGGGGCGAAGGCAGTGGCAACATCCAGTCGCTCGTCCTTTCCAGCGCCTTGCTTGCCCTTGCTGGCATCCTTGTCATGAGTGGGATCCTCGCCGAACTAATCGCGGTTAATCGACAAATTCTCGAAGAAATCAGGATCAGGCAATTGCAGCAAGAGCATCGAGGCGCTGCATTGGCCCGCTCATCTTCAGTAAATCGTGAAGACCTTAAAGTCGAGACGCAGGTAAAATAAGCGGAATACTATAATGAGCGAAGCGCCGACAGCATACGACAACGTTCCGGGCAATTATTATGACAAGTACAATACCCGAAATCCGATCGCACGATATCTCATGGATGGCTTTCTGAGCAGTTTCGATACGCTGACAGCAAAGACAGGCGTTCGCAACGCGTACGAGGTCGGCTGTGGCGAGGGAAATCTATCCATTCGCCTTCATGATCAAGGCTGGAATGTCCGCGGTAGCGACCTGGAAGCTGTCAGTGTTTCGGAGGCCAATGAGCAATGCGCCCAGCGCGGACTGGAGCCAATATTCGAAACCCGCTCGCTTTTCGACCTGACACCAGAAGTCGCTTCGGCCGAATTGGTGATATGTTGCGAAGTTCTCGAGCATATCCCCGATACTGAACAGGCACTTTCAGTGCTCAAATCTCTTGCCAAACCGTACCTTCTCGTCAGCGTGCCACGGGAGCCTATCTGGCGGGCACTTAATGTCGCCAGAGGTAAATACATCACGAGCTTTGGAAATACGCCGGGGCATATCCAGCACTGGTCATCTGCGTCCTTCATCAAGCTGCTAAGCAAATCGCTGAAGATCGTGGAGGCGCGCAAGCCGCTCCCCTGGACCATGGTCCTCTGTCGTTGTGACTAGGATAATGCAGACGGCACCGCCGGCCAAAGGCAGCAAGTTAAAGTCCATAGTTCGCTTTGGGGGGCTGGCCGTCAGCCTTGCAGCGCTTGTCTTCGTGGGGCTGGCGATCCACCGCTCCTTCGGTGATCTGCAACGACAGCTCATCTCGCCACTTTTTTTGATCGCCATATTAGGTTGTGCAATCGCTTATGCCGTTATTCTGCAACTGGTCGGTATCGCTTGGTATCGGTTCCTGGTTGTCGTCGACGGACCATCGCTTGGATTGAGTCGCGCGCTTGCCATTTTTGGAAGGACGCAGATCTACAAATACCTGCCGAGCAACGTGATGCATATGGTTGGTCGCTTTACCCTTACCCGCAATGCCGGGGCATCGAGCAAGGCGCTTGCCTTTGCACAGATAGGAGAATTGTCCGTCATAGTTCTTGCCGCCGGGGCGCTGGGCGCATTGCTGGCGTGGCCGGTTTTCCAAGACGCATATGCGCGGTATGGCCCCGATAACCCTACATTGATTGTGGGATTGATCGTCGCCGGTCTTTTGGCGCTTGCGATCGGGATGGTATTTTCTTTCCGCATCAGGATGGCGGAGCGCGGCGGCAGAGCACTTCTCGCATCTGCCGAAGCTTTTTTTCTCTATGCCCTGTTTTTCATTGGCAATG
Source organism: Mesorhizobium sp. P2_B5 (assembly GCF_056404775.1). NCBI lineage: Bacteria > Pseudomonadati > Pseudomonadota > Alphaproteobacteria > Hyphomicrobiales > Phyllobacteriaceae > Mesorhizobium > Mesorhizobium sp. P2_B5. Next base: position 85,652 of record NZ_JBFUDJ010000004.1, read on the forward strand.
GGTTGCTGATCGTTGCGCTGTCCAGGACTCTAAACGATGCGGGCCACATGGCTGAGTTGATCGGCATAGGAGCGGCCGCCTGGCTCATTGGCTTTATCGTTCCGGGAGCGCCGGGAGGGCTTGGCGTGCGGGAGGCCGCTCTCATTATGGGCCTTACTGCTGCGGGTCTGCCGCCTCCAGCGGCTACGGCGGTTGCGCTCGGCAACCGACTTGTCACCGTTCTTGGAGACTGCCTGGTCGCCCTGGCAGAGTTGATATTGCAAAAGGGGAAGAGTGTATGAATACGCAAATGAGGGGAACACCCGTGCAAGGCAGCCATTTGCTGGAACAGGCCCCATTTTTGCGACACGTCACTTCGATGGTGCTTCTTCTCGTTTTCGTGCTGAGTATCGTGGGCGTAAATCCTTTTCGGCAAACGCTGGCACCAATGGATCTGCTGTTAGCCTATCCAGGATGGGATAACGCCGGGATCGATACCCCACTTGTCAATCCGGAGCGTTCTGACGCATTGGATCACCGCCTTCCAAATTGGCGGGAGTTTAGGCGAGAGCTATGGGAAGGGCATATCCCTCTATGGAATCCCCTCCATCAACTGGGTGCAGCGGGTATCCAATCGCCTATTTATGAAGGTCTTTCGATACCCTTTCTAATTTATGCCCTCACGCCGAACGAGGCTATGGGTTACACGTTCGCAATTCTGGCGAATTATCTGCTGGCTGCTTTCGGCACCTACTTTCTGCTGTTTTTCATGTTCAGGAATCGAGTATCCGCAGTTTTCGGCGCCATGGTATTTGCATTTTGCGGTTTTAACGTCGCTTGGGCACATTGGCCGCACCTGACAACGAGCGCACTTATCCCCTGGGTTCTCGCCACTCAGCTTCGATATTGGCAGACAGGCCGCCTGAGTTGGGCCTTGGGGTTCACTCTCAGTGTAGCCTTGATAGGCCTGGGCGGCTTTCCGTTTGTGGCCGTCCTAGGAGTCATCTCGTCCCTGATGCTAGGAGCCGTAGTCCTTGTTGCCGAGTTCTGGATCGCCGGCATCAAACAGATTCCAGTCAGGCGAATTATTGGGCTAGGATGCGCAGGCATTGCAGGTGCATTCCTCGCCCTCCCCGGCCTTTTGCAAGTTAAAGACATTCTCGATTCAACTGATTTGTCGATTCGATCAGGTGGAACGATCTTTACACCCTACGACATAATCTACATGTTTGGTTCTGATTTTGTGAATCATCTAGGCGTCGAGCGTACCTTCTCAGCTGGAATACTCGCCGCTATCCTTGCTATCTTTGCGCTATATTTCCTTTTCAAGTCACCTAATCGATTTGCTGTCTTTGGGTTTCTGGTGGCAATTTTCACGTTAGCGACTGCATTTGGCGTAGCACCCGCCAAACTCGTGAAACTAATTCCTAGCTTTGACGTCAACACGTGGAGCAGAGCCTCCATATTATTTGGATTGTCAGTATCTATATTATCTTCGTATTCGATCAGCTCTATACTTTCATCATCGCCAAAGGACGTATGGTCCTATCGAACACATTTCGTACTATTTATATGCCTATTGCAAGCAATTAATCTTGGGTACTCCTTCAAGCAATTTAATTCTCGACCCGACATCGAAACTTTTTTCCCAGAAACACCGTCGCTAACTTATGTCTTATCTAAGATCATCCCAGGTCAAAGTGTTATTGCAGACGGCAGCTTCGTTGTCTCAGGGGTTTTGTCAAACTATCGATTGCCAGAATTGTTTGCTCACGGGTTTCGTACCGATGCTCAGAAACAGATAGCCTCAGACATCGTCGCTTCCTATCAGACAACATATACGGCTTCTATCATTCAATGCTCCGACATTAATTTCTCCAGCCGGGGGATTATCTACGCCGCTGTCCGTTTCTTTCTCGTCAAAGAAGGTTGCACTGATGTAGCTCATGAGACTGCCGGCATTGGCCATCGACCGACTGTTCCCCTTAATAGTGGCGCCCTCAAAGGAAACTTGTTAATCGACAAGCCCATCATGGTTACGAAAGTGCAGGTGTTATTCGGAACCTATGACCAGAACTTCGCCCCGTCAGCATTGATATTTGACCTTTACCAAGGTGAACTCCTCGTGGCTCACGCTGAATTACAGCCGGAGGCGATACGAAACAACCAATTCGCCACCTTTGGTTTCAATCGAGACGTTCCTCTTGTGGCCGGAACCTATCGGTACGTCATTTCAATGACCAAACCCGATAGCGAGAAGATGCTCAGTGCATGGGCCTTCGAAACCGCAGGAGGGGCAACCTATCAAATTGGTTCGAGTGTATTTCCGGGCATTCCAAAAATGCGGCTTATTGAGAAAACTCGCCTTCCCCCGAATTTTACGATCACGCCGGTAGAACTGGGCATTGACGTTATCGAAAATCGTGCAGTTTCAGGTTCCGGCTATTATGTGACTGCGTTGAACGGGCAACCGGAAGCGGATTTTGGGCCTGTTCGCCTTGCGACGTATCAACCGGACGACGTGACAGTGGAATATTTTGGCGCAACCCATGGTTGGGTCGTGTTCCCCATTCGCACCAATAAGTATTGGCGAGCCACGCTAGATGGAAAGCCCGTAGAACTAAAAAAGTTTCTAGATTTCTTTCCCGCCGTTGAGGTGAGCGGACAAAGCAAGATTCGCTTCTATTACGATAGCAATCACTTGCAGAAAACGCTGGAATTTTGCATGGCCGGCTTTGCAGCCTCAGTCATTCTCCTAATCATGGTGAATGGCAGAACTTCCAGGCCACGAACAGGGAGTTGGGGCGGGGGCGATTGAAGGTGATTCAGGCCGACGAATGTGCCGCGGCGTGAGTTGAGATTTTGAAAATCCGAGCAAACCCTGTGCCAGCGAGAGAGCCGGCGTGACCGGGGCCTCGCAGGCTGCTAGGGTCCTTCCAGCATAGGATGTTAGAGGACATGATGGACATTCTAGACGCATACGTCGCGACTGCGCCAAGCGCCCAAAATGCAGTTGATATTTTCAAAGACGAATGGTCGTCCAAATTTCCGGCGTCTGCCGGCGCGACAACGACTCCTGGGAGCGCCGCCCTATTTGAGGATGCGCGCATCGAATGGCTTTCGAAAATCATTGGGGGATTTTCTGGTAAGCGCATCCTGGAGCTAGGACCGCTGGAGGCGGGACACACTTATATGATGCATCAAGCAGGAGCGGAATCGATACTCGCCGTCGAATCCAATTCGCGATCCTATCTGAAATGTCTCTGTGTGAAGGAAATCTTCGACCTCAATCGTGCACGGTTTCTCTACGGCGACGCGATGACGTATTTGTCGGAAACCGGCGAACGCTTCGATGTATGCCTAGCGTCAGGCATACTATATCATATGACCCACCCTATCGAACTTCTCCGCAACATTGGGCGTGTGTCCGATACGCTCTTCCTCTGGACGCACTACTACGACGACTCGTTGCGTACTCGAGGAAATCTGGCCAAGCAGTTTGAGAAGCCGTACGAGATCGAGGTCAGCGGTAAGTCATATACGGTATCCAGGCGCAACTATCAGGAGGCGCTCAAATGGGCCGGCTTCTGCGGCGGTGCAAAGCCATGGGCGTTTTGGCTTACCCGCGATTCCCTGATGCGCGCGATCGCTGATTTCGGCTTCAGAGTGGAAACAATCGAATTCGACCACCCCGGACATCCGAACGGCCCGGCATTGGCTCTGGTGGCGCACAAAGCGTGAAACTTTGTCTTCTTCACACTTACTCTTCGTCATTTAATGAGAATGGCTAAGATATTAAAGCCGCCTGAGTGTCACATAGAATTCCAGCTCGTTTGGCTGCGTTTGAGAGAATGACACAACCTCAAAAGAACCTTTTATTATATTTGGTATGAAATTAATGCAATCAAGAAACTCAAAATCAGCAAACACCCAGCAATGAGAATCGATGTACCCTCCCGTAAGTTTCATATCTCGGAGTATGTCTAATATATCGTTTCTATCAATTATATATTCAGCATTTTCAGAAGTAATAGTTTTGCTCCAACAATCTACCGCGTTAGCTTTGCTGACATTCCAGAAGTGGTCGCAAACCTGCTGGAAACTTGGCATGGTCCGCTTCTCAAGATAGGCGGCAACGAGGTCAGAAACCATGCTGCTTTTTCGTTTCAGGTCCAAGCAGTAACGTTTATCCGGAAACGCGACGGCGATCCGACCGCCGGGCTTGAGCACCTTTAGATTCGCCTCGAGCCAACCCAACAGATCGGGCACATGCTCCATGACATGCGACGCGACGATGTAGTCGATCGACTCCTTTGGGAGAAATTCAGAAATCAGCTTGCCGCCGGTGACGATGTCGATCTCGGGGATCAGGCTGACATCGACGTTGGGATCGTTGGCATAATGTTGTGCCAAGGAAGCACGATCGGCATGGTCCACGTAAGAAACATCGTAATGCGGCTTCCGTAAGAGTGCTGCGTGCAAGGGACCGTATTCGATGCCCTTTCCGGCAAGATTCAACGCCGAAGTGATCTTCCTCGTCCGTTGTTCTAGCGCGGGGGGAGAGTTCTGGAATAGTCGCATCTGACCCTATTTCACCATCACGCACATCGACTGGCCGAGTTTGTGTTCATCGAGAACGGGGGCGTCGGCGTCGATAAATTTCTCCACCTTGAAGCCTATCCGGGCGGCGAAAACCTCAATGACTTCACGCTCCAGGAACATGTTGAGATGCGGGCGAGTACTGGCCTCGTATTGCTTCACAGTTGCCTCAAAAATGGGCCAGAGGGCGGCCATGCGAAACTCCAGGAACGAAAAAAGCAGCTTGCCGCCCTTCTTCAGCACACGGTGGCAGTCGCGCATATAGATGAACGTCTCTTCATGCAGAAGGTGGGTAAACAGGCTGAAAGCGCAAATGTAATCGAACGTCGCGTCCGGCGCCGGGATTTTCACCCCCCTGTTCATGTGGAATTTGTAGTTGTCGGGCGTCTTGCTCCTGGCATACTCGAGCAAGGCCTGAATGATATCATAACCGTCATAGTCGATGCGCAAGCGTCTTGCGAGTGCAACCGCCCCACGCCCGGAACCGCAACCGATATCGGCTAGACGCATCCCGTCGCGCAGACCGTTCCTTATGAGGATTTCGGCTTCAATACGGCCGACAATGTCATAGGCGCCGCCGACGGCGAGCGACATTGCTTCGTCAATCGGATGATTGCGCATGAGCGTCGCGACGTGCTTTTCGTAGTCTTCGACGAAATGGAATTCAGCCATTGCTATTTTTTCCGATATCAACTCAGCGAGAAGTCTTCACGCCCTCTTGTCAGATTCGGTGAATAGAAAGGATCACGCTCGATGATCTTTTTCCATCGTCTTTGCATATACGCAATTTCACTGTTGAAACGCGCCATTTTTTCCGGCGCATCCTCAACGCCGCGAGAGACGCTTTCGAGGTGGTAGAGTTCGGCATAAGGCGTCCAGACGTTTGAGTAGCCGGCTTCCTGTACCTTCAGACAAAGGTCAACGTCGTTGAAGGCGACCGTCAGGTCGACCTCATTGAGACCGCCGACTTCTTCAAACAGGTTCTTGCGGATCAGGAGACAAGCTGCCGTAACAGCGGAGAGATTCTGCAGGACCTGCAGCCTGTAAAAATACCCTGGATGATGGCGCGGGAAGTCCTTGTGCGAATGACATGCGACACCGCCCAATCCAACAATCACGCCGCCATGCTGAATCGTGTCATTGGCATAATAGAGCTTCGCGCCGACGCAGCCCACATCCGGCTGAACGGCCCAGGAGACCATTTCCGTCAACCAGTCCGGCGATATCACTTCGATATCGTTGTTGACGAGGCCGATGATCGAGCCCTTCGCTTTCCCTACAGCGAAATTGTTGATCGCAGAGTAATTGAACGGCTTGTCGTAGCGGAGCACACGAACATTCTTCGCTTTCTTTAGCTCGCTGAAATAGGCAAGCGTTTCCTCTTCCACCGAGCCGTTGTCGACCACCAGGATCTCGTAGTTCCCATAAGTGGTCTTTTCTCGGATGGACGTCACACAGCCACGGAGGAGATCGACCTTGTCGCGCGTTGGAATGATGAGGCTCACAAGCGGCTGCGGTTCGGGGACTAGAAAGCGGAGACGGTAGCAGGGTGTACCGGGAGCTTCCTCAGCTTTCGCCGGAATAGCCATGCGTTCGACATGCTCTTCCAGGGCACGCAACCCGGCCATATAGGCGTAGCCCTTTTGCGACCCGTCAAGCGCCGTCGAGCCTTCCACCGCGCGCCAATGGTAGAGCACCTTCGGGATGTGCCGAATTCTGTCAGGAGCGATGCGCTCGAAGATGCGCAGATTGAGGTCGTAGTCCTGGCTGCCTTCGAAGCCGGGGCGCCAGCCGCCGACGGCGCGAATATTTTGCGCCCGATGTGCGGTGAGATGGTTCAGATAGTTCTGTGACCGGAAAAGCTCCCGCGAGAAATCCGGCTTGAAGCAGGGGTCATAACGCCTGCCTTCCGAATCGATCTTATCCTCGTCGCTATAGATCAGTTCGGCATCAGGATGACGATCGACTTCCAGCGCGATCTCAGCCAGTGCGTGCGGGCGCAGAATATCGTCGTGGTCGAGCAACGCAACCCATTCGCCAGCGACAAGCTCCAGGGCAGAATTGGATGCCAGCGAAATATGACCGTTCTTGCTGCGAAAGACGACTTTGATGCGTGGATCGCGTTTCGCATATTCGTCCAGAACGCTCCGCACGTGCGGCTTCGTCGAACAATCGTCCGCTATACATAACTCCCAGTTCTCGTAGATCTGTGCGCGGACGCTCTCGATCGCTTCCCGCAGGAGCCTCTCTGGCGTATTGTAGACTGGCATCAGTATCGAAATGAGCGGCTTCTTCTCCAACTCAGCCAACCGCCGGCCTAAGTCCGCAACGTCGTGTTCCGTCGGCGTGTCATTGAGCGCAATCCATCCTTCATAAGTAACGCTGCCCAGAGCGCCCCGTGCCTCCGCCGATCGGAGGGTGGCCGCAAATCCCCGGAGGCCGCTTTGCCTCAACAGTTTTACGCCACGCGCGGCAGACCGTACGAGGGAACCGGGGCTTTTCAGGTGGCGGGCGGCGATTCTCCCGATGAGACGAGCGTAGTATTCAATCCGGTCGAGCTTGCGTAGCCGCACGCGGCCGATAGCGATCTTGACGGAACCGTCACTCGGATCGATACGCAGTTTTTCTGCGCCTGCATGAAGCGAAAATACGGCCAAGGTCAGGCCTTTGCCATTCGACCGAAAACGCAGATCAATCCGTTCGATTTCGTTGTACCCTCTGCCACTGTCGACATAGAGGCGCACGTCGCTCAACGCATCCGATTCGGCTGGCACACGCGCGCTGATCTGGTAGTGCCCGGGAACCAAGGGGCCGAAGCCCGGCCAAAGGAGCTCGAACTGCGGATCATCGCCGGTTACAGTCCACTCCGTGGCCCGCTTGCCCAATGGCACGCCTTCCAAATGATGGAGCGCGCGCAACGCGACGGTTCGTCCGGCATAAAAAGCTGCCGTGGTCGGAAGTGATGCAAGTCTTCGCAGGAACGATCCATAACGCCAGGTCCGGCTGCTGTGAATCAATTCGATTTCGCGACGTAACGCGGCCACCTGCTGATCGCGTTCCTGCACCTTACGCTCAAGCACCACGTTGTCCTGGTCCCTTGCGGCGAGATTCGTGTTGGCTACCTTCAGCGCTTGCGTGACGGCGCGGACTTGCACGCGCTCGGCGGTCAGCGCAGCGGCCTGGGCATCAAACTCATCTTTACCGCTCCGAATCCGTTCGCGCATTTCAACTGCCTCATGGGAGATCGCCTCTATGCGCGACTCGTAACGTTTGATCAACTCCCGGTTGTTTCCAAGCTGGTCTTCCACCGTCACCGAATGCAACGACCATGGGTTTCCCGTTTGATCTGCTGGCTTGTTCACCTCGCCATCCAGGGACATCACACGTTCGTCAACGAGCGCAATGGTGCCTGCCACACGTCGGTTCCCCAGGACATTTTCCTGAATTGGACGTTTCGTTACAACGCAAAGGGAGTTCAGGAACTCAATGGCATGGATCGACTCAACGGAGGCGCCCTCGAATGCGAGCTTGTGCCTTTCGGCGAAAGCGGCCAAGGCATCCAGTCGACGTCGGTCCTGCCCCCAATGCTCATAGTTGGCCACGTCAACCAGACGTTTGAAGAATGACATCGATGAAAAGGGATCGTAAAGACCACCCTCGAATTCCTGCCAATAACTGCAGTGCAAATCCTCAACTATGTATACCCCCCCTTCGGAAACATGAGGGTAGTAGCGGGTGAATGAACGTATTATGTCCGAAGAACTGTGAGATCCGTCATCAATGATAATGTCGAATTTTTCGGATCTTTCGACAATAATGCGTTCGACTTCCTCGGTATTGGCATCACCAATGATAACGGCGATCTTCTCATCGTCGAAAATCAGATTGCTGCAGGCCGGGTTGATATCGCAGCCGAGAATAAGCTCCGCATTCGGAAAATATTGCCGCCAGATTTCGAGCGAACCGCCGTTCTGAACTCCTATTTCCAGAATTCGAACCGGCTTGTTTCGATATTCCGCAAAAATGCGGTCATATGTGTCCAGATAGATAGACCATTTGTCCGACACTTTGCCGCTATGCGCGTCGTACAGATCACGAAGTGAAACGTCGCGTTGTCCAGGCCGTCCAGCTTTCGCCTTGCCCCGCGCTTTCGGCGTCACTTCAGGCATCGCATCGCGCCTGTTCTTCGGTGAAGGGTGCTTGTTCATCAAGTCAAAGCCTGTCTCGTGTCACCGACGCGAAGTCGGTGCACCACGGTCTCCGCCGATTGCCGCCATTCCGGCACGGCCCACTCGAACACGGCTGCGAACCTCGCCGTCGACAGCCGTGAATTAGCGGGCCGCTTTGCCTTGGTCGGATAGTCGCTGGTGGCGATATCGCGCACCCGCGCTGTCGGCCCGCCGTATCGCGCGCTTGTGTCGAGTATATGACGGGCAAAGCCGCTCCAGTTGGTCTCGCCGGTGCCGGCCAGATGATAGATGCCGTAACCGTCAAACGCCTCGTCGTCGCGCAACACCGCCGCCGCATGCAGGATCGCATCGGCAATATCAAATGCGGAGGTCGGATTTCCCCATTGGTCGGCGACGACAGCGATCTCGTCGCGGTCGCCGGCCAGCCTTAGCATGGTCTTGACGAAATTCCTGCCGAACGGGCTGTAGACCCAGGCGGTGCGCAGGACCAGGTGGCGCGGATTGAGCGCTGCCACCGCCTGTTCGCCGGCGAGCTTGGAGGCGCCGTAGACGCCGAGCGGCGCGGTGGCGTCGGTCTCGACATAGGCGCCGTCCTTGGTGCCATCGAAGACGTAGTCGGTCGATAGATGGATAACGGGCACGCCGAGCCGAGCCGCCGCCTCGGCGACCTTGCCGGCGCCGACGGCGTTTACCGCGAAGGCAAGATCAGGCTCGTCCTCGGCCTGGTCGACCGCGGTGTAGGCGGCAGCCGACGCCACGACGTCCGGCCGCGCTGCTGCGATGGCGTCGAACACCGTGTCGGGTTGCGCCAGGTCGAGGGCCGGCCGGCCGACCGCGACGACCTCAACGTCATCGCGCCCCTGCCCGGCCTCCAGCAGGCTGGTGGCGACCTGACCGTCGCGTCCGGTGACAACCAGCCTCACGCCGCGCCCTTCCTGCCTTCAATCTGGCCCCGGGACTGGACTTGCCCCAGCCGCTCGCCGGCATAGCGCTGCTCGCGGATCGGCCCCCACCACCATTTGTTGTCGAGGAACCAGTCGACCGTCCTTGCCAGGCCGCTGTCGAAACTCTCCGACGGCGCCCAGCCGAGATCCCTGCCGATCTTGGAGGCGTCGATGGCATAGCGGCGGTCGTGACCCGGGCGATCGGTGACGAAGCTGATCAGGTCGCGATAGCGTTTGCCGCCTGCGCGTGGCCGTCTGGCGTCGAGAAGGTCGCAGATCGTCTCGACGACGCTCAAGTTGGTCCGTTCGGAATTGCCGCCGACATTGTAGCTCTCGCCCGGCTGACCCTTGGTGGCGACCAGTTCCAGGGCGCGCGCATGATCCTCGACGAACAGCCAGTCGCGCACATTGGCGCCGGCGCCGTAGACCGGCAGCGGCTTTTCGTCGAGCGCGTTGAGGATCACCAGCGGTATCAGCTTTTCGGGAAAGTGATATGGCCCGTAATTGTTCGAGCAGTTGGAGAGCACGACCGGCAGGCCGTACGTCTCGTGCCAGGCCCGCACCAGATGGTCGGACGCCGCCTTCGAAGCGGAATAGGGCGAGGACGGCGCGTAAGGCGTTTCCTCGACGAACATGCCGCCGTCGAAGGGCAGATCGCCGAACACTTCATCGGTCGAGACATGGTGGAAGCGGAAGCGGGCTTTCCTGTCCTCGCCAAGGCCGCGCCAATATTCGAGCGCCGAATTCAGCACCCGGTAGGTGCCGACGATGTTGGTCTCGATGAAGGCGCCGGGTCCGTCGATCGAGCGGTCGACATGGCTTTCGGCGGCGAGATTCATGACGACGTCGATCTCGTCGCGGTGGAGGATGTCGAGGACCGCCCGCTCGTCACAAATGTCGGCCTGCTCAAATTTGTAGTTATGCGCATTCTCGATCGTGCGCAGCGAGGCGAGATTGCCGGCATAGGTAAGCTTGTCGAGATTGGTCACATGGTAGGCCGGATTGGCGCACAAATGCCGGCACACCGCCGAGCCGATGAAGCCGGCACCGCCTGTCACCAGAAAATTCATGGCGCTCTCCTCACATCGTCGCGCGTCATGCGAACACCTCGGCATTGGCGAGCGTCGGCGCCTTGAGGTCCTTGGCCGAGAGCTCGAAGGCGCCGGCTGGCGATGGCCAATCGATGCCGATGTCGGGGTCGTCGAAACGGATCGATCGGTCGTGCGCCGGCGAATAGGTGTCGGTGACCTTATACAGGACCTCGGTGTCCGGCACGAGCGTGACGAAGCCGTGCGCGAAACCCTTCGGCACCAGGATCTGGTTGCCTTTCTCGGCCGATATTTCGAGCGCGACCCATTTTCCGAAGGTTTTCGAGCTGCGGCGAATGTCGACCGCGACGTCGAGGATCTTGCCTCTGATCACACGCAGCAATTTGTCCTGCGCGCGTGGAGGCAGCTGATAGTGAAGTCCCCGCACGACACCCGCGGCCGCCGAATAGGAGTGGTTGTCCTGGACGAAACGCAAATCGATGCCGGCTTCAAAAAAGCGCTCGGCATTCCAGGTCTCGATAAAATAGCCGCGCGCATCGCCGCGCCGCTTCGGCACGATCTCGAGCACGCCATCGAGACCAAGCTGCCTGACGTCCACTCTAGTTCTCCGTCAGCTCGGTGACACGCCGGCGCAAATAGGCGGCGTATTCATTCTTGCCCAGGCGCGTGGCGCGCTCAAGCACCTTGTCGGCGGTCAGCCAGCCCTGCTCGAAAGCGATTTCTTCAGGACAGGCAACCTTGATGCCCTGGCGGTGCTCGATGGTGCGCACGAAGGACGAGGCCTCATGCAGGCTGTCATGCGTGCCGGTGTCGAGCCAGGCATAGCCGCGGCCAAGCTGATGCACATGCAGCTGCCCGCGCTCGAGATAGACGTTGTTGACCGCCGTAATCTCGAGCTCGCCGCGCGCCGAGGGCTTGATTGTCGAAGCGATGTCAACGACCTCGTTGTCGTAGAAATAGAGGCCGGTGACCGCCCAGTTGGACTTCGGCTTCTCTGGCTTTTCCTCGATCGTCAAAGCGGTGCCGCTGAGCTTGTCGAACGACACCACGCCATAGCGCTGCGGATCCTCGACATGGTAGGCGAACACCGAAGCGCCGCTTTCACGCTGCGCAGCCGCACGGCAGAGCTGCGACAGGCCCTCGCCGAAATAGATGTTGTCGCCGAGGATCATCGAAACATTGTCCTTGCCGATGAAGTCGCGGCCGATGATGAAGGCCTCGGCAAGCCCGTTGGGCTGCGGCTGTTCGGCATAGGACAATTCGAGCCCGAATTCCGAACCGTCCCCCAGCAACTCGCGAAAGATCGGCAAGTCGCGTGGTGTCGAAATGATCAGAATCTGTTGGATCCCCGCGAGCATCAAGACGCTCAGCGGGTAAAAAATCATCGGCTTGTCGTATATCGGCAGGATCTGCTTAGAGATCGCTAATGTTAGGGGATAAAGACGCGTCCCGCTGCCTCCTGCAAGGATGATTCCTTTCAACAAGCTCTCCTTGAATTGCCAGGCCCCCGCCCGAAATCAAGTTGACCGTGCTTAGGTTTCGTGCGGAGGCTTGTCAATTCAAACTCGGCCGTGGATCAGCACCAGAATTGACCTACATCTGCCGCCTCGTGGTAATTTGACCGACCGACCACAAGCTGTTGACCGACCGGCCACAGGCTGGCGATGCAATCGGCACGGCGATTTGGCAGCCGACTTCCCGCCATCATGGTGGACGCATGAAAACAAAAAGCCGGCGGGCTCGCGCCCGCCGGCTCATTTGCGTTCAAGCGATGTCAGGGCTGCTTCGGCAGCAGCGACCATACCGCCGGCACCAGGCTGGCGGCGAGCGCAACCTTGATCAGGTCGCCGACGATGAACGGCACGACGCCGAACTGCCACGACTTTTCAACGCCGATCAGGGTGGCCAGCCAGGCAAAGCCCATGGCCATCATGACGATTTCGGCGACCAGCATGGCGTTGAACAGCTTGATCGGGTTGCGATCCCAGCCGCGATCGGCGGCCCAGCCGACAATGGCAGCCATGACGACGAAGCCGGCGAGATAACCACCGGTGCCGCCAATCATGTAGGCGATGCCGATGCCCTTTTCAGGCGTGCTCTGGAAGACCGGGAAGCCCATGGCGCCTTCGGCCATGTAGAGAAGCAAGGTAGCGACGCCAAGCCGCAGGCCAAATGCGGTGGCGATCAGCAGGACGGCCAGCGTCTGCATCGAGATGTCGACCGGCCCGAGCACGACTTTCGTCTTGGCCGACAGGGTCAAAAGCAGCGTTCCGGCGATCGCCAGCAAAAGCTGGGTTGCCAGGCGCAGCGCGCCCTCCTGAGGCAAAGCGAGAGAAACAAGCGGGCGCATCGTCGTTGCAAGTGCCATGGTCTTCCCCAATCCGGATTGCCGCAGATGGCGGCCTCGCTTTTTCCTATATTGGCTTCCGTGCTATGCGGCAATCGCTTTTGCCGTCCCCTTGACCGGAGCTCAACGACACCGCCATGGCGCTCAAATTCGACACCAGGTTCGATCCGGCCTATGGCCAGGGCGTCACCGTGGCGCCGGACGTTCTGCGCGTCACCGCCAAAAACCCCGGTCCGTTCACCTTTCACGGCACCAACAGCTACGTCATCGGCCGCGACACGCTGGCAGTGATCGACCCGGGTCCGGACGACGATGCGCATTTCCAGACGCTGCTCGAGGTGATCGCAAACCGGCCGGTCAGCCACATTTTCGTCAGCCACACGCATCGCGACCATTCTCCGCTGGCCGCGCGGCTGAAAGCGCACACTGGTGCACCGGTGCTGGCCGAAGGGTCGCATCGCCCGGCACGGCCGTTGCGGATCGGCGAGATCAACCCGCTCGACGCCAGCGCCGACACGGCTTTCGTCCCGGACATCGCGCTGCCCGACGATGCGCTGATCGAGGGCGACGGCTGGGCGATCCGAACCGTGCTGACGCCGGGCCACACCGCCAATCACGCGGCATTTGCGCTCGAAGGCACCGGCATCCTTTTTCCAGCCGACCATGTGATGGCGTGGGCGACCTCGATCGTGGCGCCGCCCGACGGCGCGATGGCCGACTACATGGCCTCGCTCGGCAGATTGATCGCCCGCGGCGACGGGCTGCTGCTGCCCGGCCATGGCGGCCCGGTGACCGCGCCGCGCAGCTTCATGCGCGGGCTGAAGACCCACCGCAAGATGCGCGAACGGGCGATCCTGGAGCGGATCCGCGGCGGTGACCGAACGATTCCAGACATGGTCAAGGCGATCTACAGGGACACCGACCCGCGCCTGCACGGCGCCGCCGGCCTGTCGGTGCTTGCCCATCTCGAGGATCTGGTGGCGCGCGGCCTGGTCAGCACGGAGGGTGATGCGGCCATCGATGGTATTTTTACGCCGGTTGGCTAAAACCGGCTGGAACGTTCTTCCGGTTGAGGCGATTTCAAACCGTGGCAAGAGCATTCCGGATTGACCGGAAGTCGTGCCGCGGTCTCCAGCGCGACCCGCGAGGCTGTCATGGAGAGGCTCGGCAACACGTCATCCTGCAGCAATTTCTGGCGATTGCGGTCCATATAGTCGTTGAATCCAGCGGTTACGAATGCCAAGGGCACGAAGCATGCACCGATCTCGCGCGACAAGGTCGCCTCTGGCGCGATCGAATGGTTGAGCACATCCGCCCCCATGTTTCGAAACGCCAGGGCTTCGGCCGGTGTGGTCAGCCGCGGCCCGTAACAGTGGGCAGCGACCAGCTGCTGTTCGATGCCATGAACGCGGCATTCGGCCGGCCAATGACGGCGGGCGGTTTCGACCAGAACTGCCGCACATCTTGGGCAGACAATCTGCTTGCCCGAGCAATCGAAGCTCTGGCGGCCGGGAAGCAGCGAAAACGGTGTCTGCGTCAGTTCGATGATATCGGCATTCACCACCATGTCGCCGGGCTTGATCGCCTTGTTGACGGCGCCGATGGTCGAGCAGGACAGCACTTGCCGTACACCCGCGTTCATCAATACCCAGAACGCGCGGCGATGGCAGGAATGGTCGATATGGTCGCGGGGATTGCCGTGCGAATACATGCACAAGGCACGTTTCGCTTTGCCTTCGGCAGTAATCGACGCATCGAACTCGAGCAGCTTCCAGTTGTCGGTGCGACCGAAAGGCGTTTCAAAACTCATGTCCCGCCCCAAGGTCCGCACGCCCTCGAATTCGACATCTTCCGGGAAGGCAAGCCCCCAGTTTGCCGACCCGGTGATGATCGCCAACCCGACTTGGGGTATGTCGGATGATTGATCCGCCGGAGCACCGGCTGCGCGATGATTTGTGGGCATGTTTCCAGTCTCGGTCAGGATTTTTCGCGAAGGGTCACGATCAGGACGGCGACCACGACGATGGCCGTCCACAATGTCGAGATCGCCGCAATCGTTGGATCGATCTGATCGCGCAGCGACAGGAACATGAGCTTCGGCAGCGTGCTGTTTTGACCGCTGGCGACGAAGATCGAAATGACTGACTCGTCGAGCGAGGTCAGGAAGGCCATCAGCGTGGCCGACAACAGACTGATCCGGAGTTGCGGGACAATTATGCCGCCAATGGCTTTTGCCCAGTTTGCGCCCAGGCTGCGCGCCGCCTGAACCTGGTTCCAGTCAAAGCGGATCAGTGCCGGCAGCAACACAATGCACGCGACCGGGATGGCCAGCACCACGTGTCCAACCAGCACGCCGAACAGCGTTCCGACCAGACGTTGCGCCGCCAGAACAAAGAACAGACCGATCGCCAGCAGGATGCCCGGCACGATGGACGGGGTGAGCAGAACGCCCTGAATGGTCAGGGCGGCCTTTCCGCCGAGCCTGTTCATCGAGATGCAGGCCAGCAGCCCCAGCGGCACCGCGACCGTCGCCGTCAATGTCCCCAGGATCAGGCTCGTCCTGAGCGCGGCCATCCATGTCGCCGAGCCGAAGAACGTCTCGTACCAGCGCAACGAGTATGCGTGCGGCGGGAACTCGAGAAGATTGGATGCCGAAAAGGAGAGCGGGACGACGACGAGCGTCGGCAGCATCAGGAAAATCATTACGAGCGCGCAGAAGCTCCACAGAAGGATACGGGCCAGCCTGTTGTCCGGATAGGCTTCAAGCATCGGTCGCGCCGACATTGTTGCGCGCCATCAGTCGCCGCGCCGCCAGGAACATCATGCCGATCAGCGCCATGAGAACGAGCAACAGAATACCCAAGACGCTCGCCGACCCCCAATCCTGAAAGGTCGATAGCGTGCGCTCGATCCGGATGGAGAGCGGATTTACCTTGCCGCCGCCAAGCACCGCCGGCGTTATGAAGAAACCTATGGTGTAGATGAAGACGATCATCGAACCCGAGAAGATGCCGCCGGCAGAAAGCGGCAGAATGACCCTGCGGATCGCTTGCCCGAGGGTAGCGCCCATGCTCGCCGACGCGCGAATGAGGTTTGCGTCGATATCGCGCATCGCTGCATAAACGGGCAGCAGGAAGAGCGGCAGCATGTAGTGAACCATGCCGATGAGCGTTCCCGTGAAGTTGTAGACCAGCGGCAATGGCTCCGCTGTCAGGCCTGAACCGGTCAATGCCGCGTTGATCAGGCCATCGCGCCGCAAGAGCACGAGCCAACCATAGGTCCGCACCAGAATGGAGGTCCACAACGGCAGCATGACGAAGGCCATCAGCAAATTGGCCACCTTCGGTCTGGCGCTGGCCAGGGCGAGCGCCAGGGGGGTGCCGAGAAGAATGCAGATCGCCAGCGTGCCCAGGGATAGCTCAAGGGTTGTGACGAGCGCCGACCATGTCAGTCCGCTCGACAGCACCTTCTCGTAATTGCCGACGGTGTATTCGCCCCCCGTGGTCAGGAAGGATTGCCGGATGATCCAGAGGATGGGCAGTATCGCCGCCAGTCCAACGATGAAAAGCGCCGGCAGCGAAAGCGAGAGGAAGAACCGCCGCTCGCGTCGAGCGTCTGCCGCGAGCGCAGGATCGGCGATGACGGTCACGCTCTCGCTCCCGGTATCGCGTGAACTTTCGCCGCTGGTGCATAGGCGGTCACCCGCTGACCGGTGGCAAGCTCGGCGCAGCCACTGGCCAGCGCCGCCGGAATGCAGACAAGAATCTCTTGCCCGCCGTCAAGCGCCAGCGTCAAAAGCCAGTTCTCGCCGCGAAACGCCTTGGCGCGTAGCGTTCCCTCAAGCGCCACCCCGTCCCGCCCAACGAGCTTCGCATCAAGATGGAAGCTTTCTGCGCGGATCATCACAGCTTCGCTTGACGCATCGGTGCCGTCTATTCTGCGCACCGCGCCCGGAGCCACAATGTTGGCCTCACCCATGAACTCCGCGACGAAGCGGGTCGACGGACGATCATAGATCCGCTGTGGCGTGTCGATCTGCTGAATGCGGCCGGAATTCATCACCGCAACCCGGTCTGACATGATCAGTGCTTCGCGCTGGTCATGCGTCACATAGATCGTGGTGATCCCCAGATCGTCGTGCAGACGCCGGATCTCGTACTGCATGGTCTCGCGCAGGTTTTTGTCGAGCGCCGACAACGGCTCGTCCATCAGCATCACGCGTGGCTCGAAGACGATTGCCCGTGCCAGCGCTACGCGCTGGCGCTGGCCGCCGGACAATGCGGCAATGTTGCGCTCCGCCAAACCCTCCAGCTTCACGCGGGCCAAGGTGTCAAGCGCCCGCTGACGCGCCTCCGCTCTCGGCGTCTTGCGCAGCACCAACGGATACTCGACATTTGCCAGAACGTTCATGTGGGGAAACAGGGCGTAGTTCTGGAACACTATGCCGATGTCCCGCTTGTTGGGGGCCAGGCGGGTAATGTCGCGACCATCCAACAGGAGTTTACCGGAATCGGGCCGGACAAAACCGGCCAGAGCCATGAGCAGCGTGGTCTTGCCCGACCCGGAGGGCCCGAGCAGCGTGAGGAATTCGCCAGCCTGAATGTCGAGCGAGACATCGTCCAGCGCGACGTAAGATCCATAGGTCTTGCGCACGCTGTCGATGGTGATCGGGAGCGACTTCATCATGTGCTTCAGCCTTAGAGCTGAGACTCAGCGGGCCATCATCTCATCGAAGGCTTTTTGGGCGGCCTCGCCGCTCTTGACCCACCAGTCGGCGTTCGAAAACACCGAAGTGCCGGCATTTTCAGGCGCCGTCGCCAGGGTCTTGAGGCGATCTTTGGGGATAAGACCACCCTCATAGCCGGCAGGATTGACCGGACCATAGGCGATGAAGTCGGTCAGCTTCGCCACCCGTGCGGGCTGCGTCATCGCCGCGATGAGCTTCATGGCAGCTTCCTTTTTCGGCGCCCCCTTCGGCACCGCAAGGCAGTCCGTGCCGATGACGGAACCCTTGAACGTATAGTCGATCGCGCCGCCATCCGTCTTCACCGTCTGGGCTCGCCCATTCCAGGTGACGACCAGATCCGCCTCGCCGTCTTTCAGCAATTGCGCCGACTGCGCTCCGGAGGTCCACCACACCGAGACATTTGGTTTGATCGCGTCAAGCCGCTTGATGGCGCGCTCCAAACCCTCCGGCGTGCTGAGCACGGGATAGACGTCCGCCGGTGCCACGCCATCCGAGAGCAGCGCGATCTCGATCAAGTCCTGCGCATTGGCACGCAGCGCGCGACGGCCCGGGAATTTGGCGACGTCCCAGAACTCCGCCCAGGTCTTTGGTGGATTGTCGCCATAGGTCTTGGTGTTCCACGACATGACGGTGCCATAGGAGTCGAACGGATAGCAGTAGTCGGACTTTGCGCCGGCCGGCACGGAGTTGGGATCGATGATCTTGTAGTCGAGCGGCTCCAGCAGCGACTGTGCGGCCGCCTGCGCGCCTTCCGGTGAGCCGAGGTGGATGATGTCGGTCGTAACCGCACCCGAGGTTACCTGCATCTTGACGGCAGCCAGGCCGTCGCTTTGCGTCTCCTCGCGGACATCATAGCCGAGCTCTTTTGCAGCGGGAGCCCACATGGCCTCCTTTATGGCGTTGCCATAGTCGCCGCCCGCCGTGGTGATGGTGACTGTTTGGGCATAGACGGGCAAGGCCGCCGAGACTGCGATCGCTGCCAGGGAAATGCGTAGTAACCGGGACATGATTTCTCCTCCTCCGGATTTATCAAAATGCCGACAAGATAGGCTTTTTTACTAATCGTAACGTTACGATTACCGAAAACCGCCCTATAGTCAAGCTGACGGCGGCAGGTCCGTTCAGGCTGGAGGCCTGGATTTGACCCTCAGGTCGAATCCGGTAACGTTGCGATGCCCAGCAGGATCAGCCGGCGCTTTCGCAAATGAAGTCGGGCGATATGGCCAATTTGAAACAGATTGCGGCAGAACTTTCCCTTTCGGTGACCACGGTGTCGCGCGCTCTGAAGGATGGGCCGGAAGTGCAGCCGTCGACCATAGCCCGCGTCAAGGAAGTGGCGAA
Source organism: Mesorhizobium sp. P2_B5 (assembly GCF_056404775.1). NCBI lineage: Bacteria > Pseudomonadati > Pseudomonadota > Alphaproteobacteria > Hyphomicrobiales > Phyllobacteriaceae > Mesorhizobium > Mesorhizobium sp. P2_B5. The sequence goes on from NZ_JBFUDJ010000004.1 coordinate 104,848, forward strand.
GCGGGTCGGGTATGTTCCCAATCATCACGGTCGCGCGCTCAAAACCGGACGAACCCTGATGCTGACGGCAGTGCTGCCGATGGAGACACGCGACTACCTGTCCGATCTGGCGAAGCTTCCCTTGATCGAAGGCATGACGCTGGCGGCGCGGCAAGCAGGCTACAGTCTGTCCATCTATTCGACCACGCCCGATGACGATCCCGTCGAAAGCGTACAGCGCCTGCTCGACGCGCGCAGCGCGGACGGCCTGATCATCACGCGCATGGTCTCGGGTGATCCGCGCGTCAAGCTGCTGCTGGATCAACGCATCCCGTTCGTGGCGTTTGGAAGAACCGACCTGGACATCGCGTATCCCTATGTCGATATCGACAATGAGCAGATTGCCTACGATGCGACGCAACGGCTCATGGACAAGGGCTGCCGGCGTATTGCCCTTCAACTCCTCGTGGCGAAGGATCAGGCGAGCGCCATGCGTCTTGCCGGCTATGGCAGGGCGATGGCCGAGGCCGGTATTCCGATCGACCAATCGCTGATCGGTCACGGCACGTTCACGATGGAATCGAGCGTAGCCTGGTTCGATCGCCTGCTGGCGTCATCAGATCCGCCGACGGGCCTGGCATGCGCCAACGAACTGGGCCTTCTGGGAGCGTTGCACGCTCTCGGCAGGCGGGGTCTTGAGCCCGGCCGCGACGTCCACATCGTCACCCGGGACAACACGCGTCTGGCGCGCTTCCTGCCGGCGAAGATCGGCGTTCATTCCGTAGACATGGCAGACGTCGGGCACAAACTCATCGAAGTCCTGGAAAGCCGGATCGCCAATCCGCTTGGGCCGGTCGTGACAGTCTTGTTGCAAGGCAAATTCGACCCGGCCGAGTAGTCTGCCTGCCGTCTCAATCCGCATTTTTGCGGCGCCAGGCGATTCCGATTGGCCGTCAGGTGCTCTGGATGTCACTCAGCCGGCGCGGCCCCCACCTGGCCCGCCACCTCCTGATCAAGCTCGGCGAGGAACCCGACGATGCGCGCTGCGTTGTCGCCGAGGTCATAGCGGCCGTAGCGGGAGGCCGAGCGCATGTCGACGACGATGGTGTCGCCATCATTGCTCACCCGGATCGCGACGTCGGCGGGCAGGCCGACCACGAAGCTCCGGGCCACGGCTGATATCGTCACCTCGTCCTGACCGTCCGTCACCGGATACGGCGCGGTAAGCTGCCAGTCGCGGCGGTCGAGCACGGTTTCGACAGCGTCGACGACGGTTTCGAACGGCAGATCGTAGCTGCGCCCGGTGACCAGCGGATAGGCGTCGGCCTGAAGGCGCGCCTCGCCCGGCGTTGGCAGTGCGAGCAGGTTCATATCCTTGGTGCGGTCGCTGGTGTCGAGCACCGGCGGGTTGTCGAGATCGGTCGAGATGTCCCTGAGCGGCGGCGTGGTCGCCGCCCAATAGGCGGCGATGCCGTAGGGCGTCAGCACCAGCAGCGCCAGCAAGGCGCCGACCGAGAGGTCGCGGCCGCCACGGCCGCCGAAATGCCACAACCTGGACAGAGCGAGGCCGGCAAACAGCAAAGCGAACGCGGCAAGCAGGGCGACGATCGCCAGCACCCACAGGAAGGCCGGCGTTTCGACCAGTTCGAAATGATTGCCGGCCAGCACGGTCAGCAGCAGCACCAGGGCAAAAGCGCCCGTGCGCCGCGACCAGCCGGCCGCCTTCGATGTCTGCCGCTCGTTAACGTCCATTGTCTTCAGCACCGCCACAACCCGCACAGAGGCTTAGAGCAAAGGATGCTCAAATTGAACATCCCCTGCTCTAACGTTTTTGAAGGTCAAGGAATCGCACGGTTCCGATCAATCCGTCGGCAGGCGGTAGTCGCTGAACTGCTTGCGCAAGGTGATCTTCTGGATCTTGCCGGTGGCGGTGTGCGGGATTTCGCCGACAAAGGCGACGTCGTCGGGCATCCACCACTTCGCCACCTTGCCGTCCATGAAGGCCAGGATGTCGGCCTTGCTCGGCTCCTTGCCCGGCTTGGCGACCACGACCAGCAAGGGCCGCTCACCCCATTTCGAGTGATGGACGCCGATAGCGGCTGCCTCGGCGACATCGGGATGGCCGACGGCGAGGTTTTCCAGGTCGATGGTCGAGATCCACTCGCCGCCCGACTTGATCACATCCTTGGCCCTATCGGTGATCTGCATATAGCCGCCCGGATCGATATGGGCGACGTCGCCGGTATCGAACCAGCCGTCCTTGTCGAACTGCTCGGAGCCGACGCCGCCATAATAGCCGCGGGCGATGGCCGGGCCGCGCACCTTCAGCCGGCCGAAGGTCTTGCCGTCCCAGGGCAGTTCCTTGTCGTCATCGTCCGTCACCTTCATCTCGACGCCGAAGGGCGGGTAGCCTTGCTTGCCCTGGACATCGAGCCGGGCCTCGCCCTCGAGCTCCTGATATTGCGGCTTCATGGTGCACAGCGTGCCGAGCGGCGACATTTCGGTCATGCCCCAGGCATGGATGACCTCGACGCCGTAATTGTCTTGGAATTTCCTGGTGATGGCGCGCGGACAGGACGAGCCACCGATGACGACCTTCTTGAGATGGGGAAGCTTCTTGCCGGTCTCTTCCAGATGCTGCAGCAGCATCATCCACACGGTCGGCACGGCGGCGCTGAAAGTCACCTTCTCGGTGTCGAGCAGCTCGTAGATCGAGGCGCCATCCATCTTGCAGCCAGGCATGACCAGCTTGGCGCCGATCATCGGCGCGCTCTGGCCAAGGCCCCAGGCATTGGCATGGAACATCGGCACGACGGGGAGAATCGTGTCCCGCGCGGAGATGCCCATGGCGTCGGGCATGGCGGCGATCATGGCGTGCAGCACGTTCGAACGGTGGCTGTAGAGCACGCCCTTGGGGTCGCCCGTCGTGCCGGAGGTGTAGCACATGCCGGCGGCGGTGTTTTCAGGGAACGTCTTCCAGGCGAAGTCGCCATCGGCCTCGTTCAGCCAGTCCTCATAGGCGACCACATTCGGCAGCGTCGTCTCAGGCAGATGCGCCTTGTCGGTCAGCACGATCACCTTTTTCAGCGATTTGACGGCGCCGGCGATCTTTTCAAGCAGCGGCATGAAGGTCAGGTCGACGAAGATCGCCTTGTCCTCGGCATTGTTCATGATCCAGACGATCTGCTCGGGAAACAGCCGCGGGTTCAGTGTGTGATAGATGGCGCCGATGCCCATGATGCCGTACCAGGCCTCGATATGGCGCGCCGTGTTCCAGGCCAGGGTCGCGATGCGGTCGCCGAGCACAAAGCCGTCGCGTTCGAGCCTTTGGGCAACCTTGAGGGCGCGGCGATGGATCTCGGCATAGGTGGTGCGAACGATCGGACCTTCGACCGAGCGCGACACGATCTCTCGTGTCCCGTGCTGCCGCTCGGCATTGTCGATCAGCTTGTGGCAGAGCAGCGGCCATTCCTGCATCAGTCCGAGCATCTGGTTCCTCCCATTGGTTCCTCGTTCTTCCGTTTTTGTTCCATTGTGAGACGAACGGACAGATTGTCCAGTCATCAAGTCTCCAACCGTTAACGGCTGAAGCAAGCAGTGATCGAATCCCTAGGGAAACCGCCACAATCCGGCCATCGTCGGTGTTAACGTTCGTTAACGGGGCAAGGGGTGCGATAGGCGACTGAAAGAGGTTCGCATGGACGCGCAGCTCGACGACAGGCCGTTGGACGACAGCCAGGCCGAAGACGTGCAGTTGGACGACGTGCAGTTGGATGACATTCAGCTCGACGACAAAGAGCTTGAAGATACACTGGCCGCAAGTCTGGCCGATCTGGTGCCGGAGGCCAAAAAGGTTTCCGAAGACGAATTTGTCGAGGTGGTCGGCGGCGCCCTTGAGGCGGTCGGCGGCACGCTGCTGTTCAAAATGTGCGTCCAGAACGAAGGCGAAGGCCAGCATGTCGCCGCCGCATCGATCGGCGATGGCGGCAATCGCCAGTTCCTGCTGCTCACTTTGCCGACCGGCGGCGGCGCGCTGAAGGTCGAGACCACGTCAAGAAGCACCAATCCGGTGGCCGGCATTGCCGCTGCCTATGCCGGCCTCATGGACGTGTTCAAGACCGCGGCCTGACGTTCGCATATATGTGATCGTTTCAACGACCGACCAGGCACGCCTGGCTGTCACGATGGCCTTGCGCAACTGGTTCTCCGCACACACTTTTAGGGCATGGGAAGCAATCCCCCTCGTGCTCCCAATCGGACAAGGAGACCCCCCGCATGGACCAGATCGCCAACCCCGCCCCCGGCTTCCAGAGCAATCCCGGCAAGGTCATCACCGTCGAGCCTTATCGCGGCGCGGTGGTCGTGCGTGCCGGCGATACGGTGATTGCCTCATCGACGCGGGCGAAGCTTCTGTCCGAACCGCCCTACCCTCAGCATTTCTACATCCCCTTCGAAGACATCGATTTCACGCAGCTCGGCAAAACCGTCCTGTCGACGCATTGCCCCTACAAGGGCGACGCCAGCTATTGGAGCGTGCTGCCGGCCGGCGAAACCGGCAAGGACGCGATGTGGGCCTATGAGCGACCCTTCGACGAAATGGTCGAGATTCGCGACCACGGCGCGTTTTACGCCAACAGGGTCACGATCGAAGCCACGCCGGCCTGAGGGCTGCATGCCCTGAAGGTTAGCCAGAACGCTCGTCGCGTCGTCATCATATGACGAAGCTTATAGGCCTCGGCCGAGTCCCGAATGTTGGCGATGGCTCTCAGGCGGCGATGAAAACCGCCTTCCGCCGCAATCTAATCCGTGGTCCCGTCGTTGCCGACGCCATCGGCGTCGTCGAGCCGCACGAACGTCAGCCCCTTGGCCTTCAACGCCAGCAGGCCTTGCACCACGCCCTCGCCGGCCGCGTGGGTCGGCTGGTTGATGTGGGCGATGATGACATCGCCATCCTTGGCGGCGCCAATGCGGCGGGCGGTTTCCTTCGCGCCGAGCAACGAGCCGCCATCGCCGTTTATCGAAAAGCCGGCGATCTTGAAGCCGAGCTTGCGGATCATGGCGATGGTCGACGGGCTGTATTCGGCGGTCGCGCCGCGGAACCATTTCGGCGCCGGCTCGCCGGTCTGCGCGAGTGCCGCCGCGCCCGACTCGACTTCGGCCTGCACCGCTTCAGGGCTGCCGGCGCTGCGAATGCCGTAGATTTTTTGCGGCGTGTCGACGGCCGGGATGTGATGACCGCCATGGTTTTCCAGTTCGAACAGATCGGGATGCGAGCGCATGATCTCGACGGCGGCGGCATTGCGCTTCAGCCAGATGCCGGTGACGAAGATCGTCGCCGGAATCCGGTTCTCCACCAGGGCCGAAAGTATCCTCGTATCGGTCTGCCCGCCGCAGGCGTCGAGCGTGAGCGCGACGCGGCCCACATTGCCGCCCGCGTCCGCCTTGAGGCGCAGCGTCGGCTCGACAAGCGGCGCCGCGTGGGCCGCAGACGCGGCCCAGACCGAAAGAGCGATGGCGCAAAGCAGTTTTTGCAAGGGATGCCTGTTTTGTTTCAGAATCGGCGCTGTCATAGCCGCATCCCAAGACCCGCAACAAGGCGGAAATCGGGACATCGGCCATGCAGAAAGCTGATATCCCGACAATGTGACCGCCGCGCACCATCAGACGGCGTGTTCCAGCTCCACTTGCGTCCGCGACAGGACTTGGCGCACCGCGGCGACGACCGGTTCGACCTCCAGGCGCCAGACGCAGCACGCCTTGCTGGGATCGAGCGGATTGCACAGGCTGCCCGCGACGCAATTGCACGGCATGGACGGCTGCAAAGCGAGGCTGGGCACGCCGACCGGCCCCCAAACGGCCGGGCTGGTCAGGCCATACAGGCCGACAACCGGCGTTCCGGCGGCTGCTGCCATGTGCATAGGGCCGCTCTCATTGCCGACAAACAGTCGCGCCTGTTGCAACACCGCCAGCAGCGTTTCCAGCGACAGCGCGCCGACGAGGTTGACGATCGGCGACGCGGCGTGAGCGAGGATCTGCTCGGCGGGCTTGCGCTCGTCCGGTCCGCCGACCAGCACAAAGTCCAGTCCGGTCTCGCGCGCAATCGTGTCGATCACCGCGGCAAAGCGTTCCGGCTGCCAGCGCCGGCCGTGAAAGCTCGCGCCGGCATGCACGGCGATGAAACCGTTCGGGCGCAAACGATGTCTGTCCAGCAATGCCTGGGCTCTCGCCGTTTCCAGCGGCAAGGGCCGGATCGACGGCGCGCGCACGCGCAGAGGGACGTCAATCGGCTCGAGCGGCGAAAGATAGCGGTAGAGATAGTGCTGCTCGCCAAAGCCGAACGGCCTGGCAAACAGATTGGCGGGCTGACGCTCGTGCCAACGCAGCGGCCTTTCCGAGGGATTGTAGCCGATGCGGGTCCTGGCATTGAGGAACCTGACGATGATGCGCGAGGTCTTTGAATCGGTGAGATCGATGGTCAGGTCGAAGCGAAATTGGCGCAGCTTGCTGATCATCGAATAGAGTTCGCGCCCCCGCTCCAGCGGGGTGCCGCGCATAGCCGCGCGGCGGAAGGTCACGACCTCCGAGGCGATGCCGTGCGCGGTCACGAAGCTGGCGAGGCGGGCCTCACAGAGAAAAACGATCCTGACGCCGGGATATTCGAGCTGCAGGTTCCTGGCGAGCGTGGAGGAGAGAACAATATCGCCGATGAACTTGGTCTGGAGGATCAGGATCGAACGGAAGGGTTTGGGCGAAATCTGCAACATCTGTTTCTCGGCACCGGGCGGGTTGGGGGACCGTGAAATTGGGCAGAAACGATGTCGGGATTGCGTGCTGAGCCGCGCACATCAGCGTGAATTTGCTTACAAAATCGTAAGCTTAGCGCCAAATGGCCACCCAGGGGTGGCCATTTGCGCGACGCGGAAAGAACTATGTCGAAATCAGGATGCCGCAGCGCTCTTTTTGGGGCGCGGCGCGACCATCTTGGCAATCTGCACCGCGGCCTGCGCGGCGGCCAATCTCGCAATCGGCACGCGGTACGGCGAGCACGAGACATAGTCGAGGCCGACCTCTTCGCAAAAGCGGATCGAGGCCGGATCGCCGCCATGCTCGCCGCAAATGCCGAGCTTGATGTCGGGCCGCGTCGCCCTGCCCTTTTCGGCCGCCATGCGCACCAGTTCGCCGACACCCTCGATGTCGAGCGAGACGAATGGATCCTGCTCGATGATGCCCTTCTGGCGGTAGGTCTCGAGAAAGGAGGCCGCATCGTCGCGCGAGATGCCGAAGGTGGTCTGGGTGAGATCGTTGGTGCCGAAGGAGAAGAACTCGGCCGACTCGGCAATGACATGGGCGCGGATCGCCGCGCGCGGAAGCTCGATCATCGTGCCGGTGAGATAGTCGATCTTGACGCCGGTTTCTTCCATGACGCTCTTGGCGACGGCGTCGATGCGCGCCTTGACGTAATCGAGCTCCTTCACCAGGCCGACCAGCGGCACCATAATCTCGGGAACGACCAGCGCGCCGGCTTTCTTGCCGGCCTCGACGGCGGCCTCGAAAATGGCGCGCGCCTGCATCTCGGCGATCTCGGGATAGGAGACCGCGAGACGGCAGCCGCGATGGCCGAGCATCGGGTTGAACTCGTGCAAGGCCTCGGTGCGCTGCCTGAGCTTGTCCGGCGAGACATTCATGGCAGCGGCGACTTCGGCCACTTCGGCTTCCGTCTTTGGCAGGAATTCATGCAGCGGCGGATCGAGCAATCGGATCGTCACCGGCAGGCCGGCCATGATCTCGAACAGTTCGAGGAAATCCGAGCGCTGCATCGGCAAAAGTTTGGCCAAGGCGGTGCGGCGGTCCTTCTCGGTATCGGCCAGGATCATCTCGCGCATGGCGACGATGCGCTCGCCGTCGAAGAACATGTGCTCGGTGCGGCACAGACCAATGCCTTCGGCGCCGAAGGAGCGCGCCATGCGCGCATCGAGCGGCGTCTCGGCGTTGGTGCGCACCTTCATGCGGCGCGTCGCATCGGCCCATTCCATGATGGCGGCGAAATCGCCGGAGAGTTCCGGCTGCAGCATCGACACCGCGCCCTTCAGCACCTGGCCGTTGCTGCCGTCGATGGTGATGATGTCGCCCTTGCGGAAGGTCTGGCCCATCGACATCAGCGTGCCGGCCTTGTAGTCGACGCGCAACGAGCCGGCGCCCGACACGCAAGGCTTGCCCATGCCGCGCGCCACCACGGCGGCGTGGCTGGTCATACCGCCGCGCGTGGTCAGGATGCCTTCCGAAGCATGCATGCCGTGAATGTCTTCGGGGCTGGTTTCGATGCGCACCAGGATCGCCTTGCGCCCTTGCGTGTTCAGTTCTTCTGCATCGGCGGACGAGAAAACGATCTCGCCGGTCGCCGCGCCCGGAGAAGCCGGCAGGCCGACGCCGATGACATCGCGCGGCGCCTTCGGATCGATGGTCGGATGCAACAGCTGGTCGAGCGAGGCCGGATCGATGCGAGCGACCGCCTCTTCGGTGGTGATCAGCCTGTCGCGCGCCATTTCGACAGCGATCTTGAGCGCCGCCTTGGCGGTGCGCTTGCCGGAGCGCGTCTGCAGCATCCACAATTTGCCACGCTCGATGGTGAATTCGAGATCCTGCATGTCGCGGTAGTGCTGCTCCAGCCGGTCGGAGATGTCGACGAAAGAGCGGAACGCGTCCGGCATCAGCTTCTGCAGCGACGGCTTGTCGGAGCCGGCGGCAATGCGCGCCGCCTCGGTGATGTTCTGCGGCGTGCGGATGCCGGCCACGACATCCTCGCCCTGCGCGTTCACCAGGAACTCGCCATAGAGCATCTTTTCGCCGGTCGAGGGATTGCGGGTGAAGGCGACGCCGGTGGCCGAGGTCTCGCCCATGTTGCCGAACACCATGGCCTGGACGTTGACCGCCGTGCCCCAGCTTTCCGGAATGTCATGCAGGCGCCGGTAGGTGATGGCGCGGTTGTTCATCCAGCTTGAAAACACCGCGCCGATCGCGCCCCAAAGCTGCTCGTGCGGGTCCTGCGGAAACGGCTTATCGAGTTCCTCCTCGACCTTGGCCTTGTAGAGCGCAATGACGCCCTGCCATTCCTCAGCGGTCAGTTCGGTGTCGAGTTCGTGGCCAAGGCTCGCCTTCTGGTCCTCGAGGATTTCCTCGAACACTTCGTGGTCGAGACCCATGACGACATCGGAATACATCTGGATGAAGCGGCGATAGCTGTCATAGGCAAAACGGGCATCGCCGGAATCGGTGGCCAGCGCCTCGACCGTCTCGTCGTTGAGGCCGAGATTGAGCACGGTATCCATCATGCCCGGCATCGAGGCGCGAGCGCCGGAGCGGACCGAGACCAGCAGCAATTTCGACGGATCGCCGAAACGGCGCCCGGTCAGCGTGCCGATATGGTCCAGCGCTTTGACGACATCGGCCTTCAACGCGGCCGGATAGCTGTTGCCATTGGCGTAATAGGCGTTGCAGACTTCTGTGGTGAGGGTGAAGCCCGGCGGCACCGGCAGGCCAAGGCTGCACATCTCAGCCAGATTGGCGCCCTTGCCGCCGAGAAGATTGCGGTCGCCCGCACGTCCCTCCGCGGCGCCATCGCCGAAGGTATAGACCCATTTGGTCATGCTCGCCCTCCAAGTCCTTGGAAGATAGACAACACCGGGGCCAAGGCCCGGTTCCCCCCGCATTCCGACCCGAGCGTTATTATGCTGCAGTGCGAAAGGCAAGGCGTGGTCAGCCAAGCCCGGCCACTACAATCGATTAAGCAAAAGCTGCGTCAAAAAGACTTGCCGGTCAGCCGCCCGCGATATAGAACATATCATGAACAAGTTGGGAGTAGCGTGATGAAACTCAACGGAAAACTCGACTATCTGGAATTGCCTGCGACCGGCGGAACGCTGGACAGCGTCAAGGCGTTCTACAGCGCGGCCTTCTCGTGGTCGTTCACCGATTACGGGCCGACCTATTCGGCCTTTGGCGAAGGGCTCGACGGCGGTTTTCAGGCCGATGGCGCGGAGGCGCCGGCCAAACCGTTGCCGGTGCTTTATTCGCAGGATCTGGAGGCAACCCTCGACGCGGTCGAGAATGCCGGTGGCACGATCGTCAAGCCGATCTTCTCGTTTCCGGGCGGCAGGCGGTTCCATTTCACTGATCCGGCCGGCAATGAGTTGGCGGTCTGGGGCGAATAGCGAGCGCCCGTGCCAAGCGGTGGATCAGTTTTGCACAGGGCCAACTCGGCATTGAGCTTTCGTGCCGCTCGTCCTATAAGGCCGCGCGCAGCGGGCAAAGCCCGCCTGCTGGGGCGTCGCCAAGTGGTAAGGCATCGGTTTTTGGTACCGACATTCCCAGGTTCGAATCCTGGCGCCCCAGCCAAACTGTATGTCCTTTGGATGTGACAATCCCTTCGGACTGCTCAATGTCGGGCCTGGCAGAGGTTCGACGTGCTGTGGCGGGCGCTTAGGCCTGGCAAGTGGCTGCTGCATTGCCACATCCCGCATCACACGACGAACAACAATGTTGAGGAGCAGGGCGGCGGCGGGCTGACAATGATCATCGATGTTAACTAGCGGCCGCCAGGCGCGGACCCCAACGCTAGATGACTACGATGTCGTCCACGGTGACGCCGTGCTGCGTGAAGTCGAGACGAGCAGAGAAGGCCGCACGCAGCCACGAGAGCCGCGTGCGTCGCGACTATATTCCGAGCATCTTCTTGGCTTCGTTGAGCGCAGCCTCTGATCCTGCATGATCGCCGGCGGCGTGCAATTTCTCGCCCTGGGCGCGCAGTTCTTTGACCTTGGTCATATCGGCTTCCGCCAGGGTCGCGCTCGGCAACGCAGCGTCGATCGCGGCCATGATGGTCGGGCATGAATTCGCGAAAGCGGTTGCTGGGATGACCGACAAGAAAAGCGCAAGAAAAATTGAACGTGACATTGTAGTTCCTCCCTGCCGGCCCAGAGTGCGTTGCATCGACGACCGGCACTCCGATAGTACATGGCAGCGCTCGGTGCGGCAATCGCCACGCGATTTGCGCCCCTCATTCGGCAGCGAGTCCAAACCTCACGAGTTCCGTGAGCGCAACCTCGTCGGTTGTCGTCGACGCAGCGCCCCTGGGCAACCGCCATCCCTTGACCAACCCGTAGATCGCCGGGATGACTACCAGCGTCAGGATCGTAGATGAGATCATACCACCGATCATCGGTACGGCGATCCGCTGCATCACTTCCGAACCGGCGCCAGTGCTCCAGAGGATTGGGATCAGACCGGCCATGATGGCAACGACGGTCATCATCTTCGGCCGGACGCGCTCCACCGCGCCGAGCATGATCGCCGCATAGAGATCTGCCCGGTTGAACGGCTGCTTGCACGCGGCACGCTCTGCCTTCACTTCGGCCATGGCCTGCTCCAGATAGATCAGCATGACGACACCAGTCTCCGCAGCGACGCCGGCGAGCGCGATGAAGCCAACCGCCACCGCCACCGACATGTTGAAGCCAAGCCACCACATCAGCCAGATCCCGCCGACAAGGGCAAACGGCAAGGACAGCATGACGATCAACGTCTCGGTGAGCGCCCGGAAGTTGAGATAGAGCAGCAGGAAGATGATCAGCAGCGTGACGGGCACGACGATCTTCATCCGCGCCGCAGCTCGCTCCAGATACTCGAACTGCCCGCTCCAGGCGACCGAATAGCCGGGTGGCAGCTTCACCGTCTCCGCGACGGCCTTCTGGGCGTCGGCGACATAGCCGCCGAGATCCCGCCCGTTGATGTCGACGAAGATGTAGGTCGCAAGTTGGCCATTCTCGGTTCGGATCGAGGTCGCGCCGCGCGTGAGGTGGACCTTCGCCACCTCGCCGAGCGGGATGGCGCCGCCGCCAGGCAACGGCACTTCTACGTCGGTAGCGATCGACTGCGGATTCGAGCGCAGATCACGGGGGTAGCGGATGTTGACGCCATACCGCTCGCGCCCCTCGACGGTTGTCGTCACGGTCTCGCCACCGAGCGCGGTCGCAATGACGTCCTGGACGTCGCCGACGGCTAGGCCGTACCGGCCGAGTGCCTCGCGATCCGGGACGATATCTAGATAGTAGCCGCCGATCACCCGCTCGGCATAGGCACTCGATGTGCCCGGAACCGTTTTGAGGGCCGCTTCGATCTTGCGGGCGATCTGTTCCATCTGCGTCAGATCGGTGCCGAACACCTTGACGCCGACCGGCGTCCGGATGCCCGTCGAAAGCATGTCGATGCGGGCGCGGATCGGCATGGTCCAGGCGTTGGAGACACCGGGGAACTGCAGAGCCTTGTCCATCTCGGCCTTCAGGCTGTCGATGGTGACACCAGTCCGCCACTGATCCTTTGGTTTCAAATTGATGATGGTTTCGAACATCTCCGTAGGAGCAGGGTCGGTCGCGGTCATCGCCCTCCCCGCTTTGCCATAGACCGAATCCACCTCCGGAAAGGACTTGATGATCCGGTCCTGCATCTGCAGGAGCTCCGCCGCCTTGGTGACTGAGATCCCGGGCAGGGTCGTCGGCATGTACATCAGCGTGCCTTCGTTCAGGGTCGGCATGAATTCCGAGCCGATCTGGGTCACCGGCCAGACGGAGACGCCAAGCACGACAAGCGCGAGCGCGATTGTGAGCGTCTTCGCCTTCAGCACGCCGCGAATGACGGGACGGTAGACCCAGATCAGGAAGCGGTTGATCGGGTTCTTGTGTTCCGGGATGATCCGGCCGCGCACGAAGACCACCATCAAAGCCGGCACCAGCGTGATCGACAGGATCGCTGCGGCCGCCATGGAGAAGGTCTTGGTGAAGGCGAGCGGACCGAACATTCGGCCTTCCTGTGACTCGAGCGTAAAGATGGGCAGGAATGATACCGTTATGACGAGAAGGCTGAAGAACAGCGCCGGGCCGACCTCACTTGCCGCGTCGATCAGGATCTGGACTCGCGGCTTGCCGGGCGGAGCACGCTCCAGATGCTTATGGGCATTCTCGATCATGACGATAGCGGCGTCGATCATCGCGCCGACGGCGATGGCGATGCCACCGAGGCTCATGATGTTGGAGCCGAGCCCGATCGCCTTCATCGCGCCGAACGCCATCAGGATGCCGACGGGCAGCATCAGGATGGCAACGAGCGCGCTGCGCAGGTGAAGCAGGAACACCACGCAGACCAGTGCGACGATGATGCTCTCCTCGGCGAGCGTGTGCTTCAAAGTCTCGATCGCCGCTTCGATGAGATGCGAACGGTCATACACGGGTACGATCTCGGCACCCTTTGGCAGGCTAGTGGCGATGTCGTCCAGGCGTTGCTTGACGTTCTCGATCACGGTCAGGGCATTGGCCCCGAACCTCTGCAGGACGATGCCGCTCGCGACCTCGCCCTCGCCATTGAGTTCGGTGATGCCGCGCCGTTCGTCGGGGCCGATCTCGACCTTGGCGACGTCCTTGAGGCGCAGAGGCACACCCTGATCCGTCTTCAGGACGATGTCTTCGATATCGGCAGTCGACTTGATGTAGCCGCGGCCGCGCACCATGAACTCGAATTCAGAAAGCTCCAGCGTGCGCCCCCCGACATCCCGATTGCTGGCGCGAACCGCGTCGCGAACCATCGACAGCGATATGCCCTGGTCACGAAGCCGCAACGGATCGACGACGATATTGTATTGTTTGACGAAGCCGCCGACGCTCGCAACCTCGGCGACCCCTTCCGCCTTGGAGGCGGCATACCGCACCACCCAGTCCTGCAGCGACCGCAGCTCGGCCAGGGTCATGTCCTTGGCGACGACGGCATATTGGTAGACCCAACCGACACCGGTCGCATCGGGACCGAGGCCCGGCGTGACGCCAGCCGGCAGGCGCTGCGCGGCGGCGTTGAGATATTCTAGTACGCGGCTGCGCGCCCAATAAGGATCCGTACCGTCCTCGAAGATTACGTAGACGAAGGACACGCCGAAGAAGGAGAACCCACGCACAACCTTGGACTTCGGTACAGTCAGCATTGCCGTCGTCAGGGGATAGGTGACCTGGTCCTCGACCACCTGCGGCGCCTGGCCGGGATACTCGGTGTACACGATGACCTGGACGTCTGAGAGGTCCGGAATCGCATCCAGCGGAAGCGTCTTAAGCGCGTAGGCTCCGGCGGCCACCGCGAAGACCGTGCCGACGAAGATGAGGACGAGGTTGCGTGCCGACCAGGCAATGAGCTTGGCAATCATGGCTGCGCCTCCGCAGGCGTCAGCGCGCTGAGCGCGGCCTTCAGGTTGCTTTCGGCATCGATCAGGAAGTTGGCCGAGACGACGACCTTTTCGCCTTCGGCAAGGCCCTCCATGATCTCGGCCATACCGTCGCCTCGCATGCCGATCTTCACGTTGCGCGGCTCGAAGCTGCCTTCGCCCTTGTCGACGATCACAACCTGGCGGTCCCCCGTGTCGATGACGGCGCTGTCGGGCACGGTCACGACCGGATCAGTGCCGCCCGTCGCGATCTCCACCTCGGCATACATATTGGCAAGCAGCAGCCCGTCGGGATTGGGGAGTTCGATGCGAATTCTCGCGGTCCGGGTCTGCCCCTGGATTTCAGGGTAGATCAGACCGACCTTGCCTTCGAACACCTTGCCCGGAAGGCTGCGGATGCGGACGGTCGCCTTGTCCCCGATACGAACCGAACTCAACTCGTATTCCGGCACATCGGCCATCACCCAGAGGGTCGAGACATCGGCGATCCGGAACAGGGTCTGGCCCGCCTCTGCCATCATGCCGTCGACCGCCATGCGCTCCAGGACGACGCCGTTGCGGGGTGCCATCAGCGTAACCGAGATCGGCACCTTCCTCGTCTTTTCGATCTCGGCGATAGCCTCGGCGGGAACGCCGAGATTTTCCAGACGCTGTAGGCTGCCTGCGGCCGCGCCTCCACGCGCGCCGCCCTTAAGGTCGGCGGCATAAAGCGCGCCTGCCGCGGCGAGCTCCTTGGCGTAGAACCGCACCAGCGGCTGGCCTTTTTCAATCGCCGTTCCAGTCGTCACATCAGCCACTTCCTCAAGGAAAGCCTCTGTGCGAGTCGAGACGACGCTGACGCGACGCTCGTCCAGCGTGACTGTGCCGGGAACCCGGACCGGACGTTTGATCGCGCCTCTGGTGGCCAGCGCTGTCTTCACACCTGTCCGTTGCAGCTTTCCTGCCGAGACCTTGACGGTCGACCCGTCATCCGCTTCGCCTTCGAAGACGGGAATGTAGTCCATCCCCATGGAATCCTTCTTCGGCACAGGAGACGTGTCCGGCAGACCCATGGGATTGCGGTAGTAGAGAATCTTCCGGCGGCTCGGCCCCGTCGCTTCACCGCCGCCTGCTTTCATCTCAGGGCGACCCTCGAAGCTCACGTCTTCGCTCGCCAGGACCGCGACGAAATCCAGGCCGTCCTCGGTGCGCTTCGGCGTCGACGAATAGGCGGGATCTCCATCGGGATGGCGGTAGTAAATGACGGGACCAGAGGGAGCTGGGCCGGCAGTCGTCGGCATCGATTCCGCGCTGAGCGGGCGCCCGATGTTCGTCTCGATCATTTGCATGACGCCCGAGACGGACAGATCATGCTGTCCGGCCCAGTATCCGCCCGCGCCCGCCCCGGCCGCCAACACGGCGAGGGTCAGGAATGAGCCGAGCTTATTCATTGGACGACCTTGAATTCCAGGCGGCGCTCGACCGTTTCGGTCTCGCCCTGGACCTTCGCCGCGATGGAAAAGCGCCAGCCTCCAGCCATCATGAGGTTGGTCTTGAAGCGATAGATGCCGGGCTCCTCGGATGGTAGCCCCTCGACGGGCGCGGTCATCGCCTCCATTCCGTCCGGAGCCATGTCCATTCTGGTGGCGAATACGACGGCGTTGTTCACCGGAGCGCCTGTCCTCTTGTCGAGGAGCCTGACGGCGACGACGGCACCGTTCCCTTCTTTGATCTCGTTCTTAACGAGCTGGAATTCGTAGTCTTCTTGCGCTGCTTTGGCTGCCTGGAAAGCTACGATGAAGGACGCGAGCACCAGCATCGCGGCGCGTGGGAAAAATTTCGATTTCATGATCAATGTTTCCGACTGACAGTGTTCCGCGCTTGCGCACGGCGGGCATGACAAACGCCATGCGAACGGCCCGCGCAGCATTCGTCCGCACGGGTTCCGGCGCTAAACGCGCCTATTTGCCAGTCAGACTCTGGGAGGTCTCGGGGGCGGTTCCCCGACGAGCGAGGGCAGGATTACGTCTCTGCCGTTCAGGAAATCGTCTCCGACCGGCCCGGGGAGAAGGAAAGAGAGCGTTTCGGGAAGCGGGGCGGGACCACCCCCAACACGCACAAAACGGCCAGCGGGCAATCCTTGCCGCAGTCCGGCACCATTGGCTTGCCGTCGGGGCAGCATGGCATGTCGTCCTGCATGGAAAAAGCCGACCCGGCGACAGCAGCACTCGAAGGCGAAGCTCCCAAAGGTGCAAAGGCCAGGCCGAATACGACCAGCAGCAACAACATCCTTCCGAAGCCGAACCAATTCGTCATTGGTCGCACTTTGGCATAGGCAGCCATCGCGCGATAGTGTTTCCGGGATTTATGACCTTCTTGTGAAACCGCGCACGGCGCGCCCCCCCTGCCGAAACAGAGATTCGATTCGAATATCGGTGCGATAGATGATAGTCTCTTCTTCGATCCTCGGGAGGAGGAGATGCGCGCCATTGCATTTCTTGCCGGCGTGATGGTGGCTACGCCCTCAATGGCGGAGCAAGTGGTTTTTTACACTGCCCATTTTCCAGATGCCACGTCGGTCCAGCTCAGCGTCCTGAACAATAGTGTCTCGCATGATAGCGACTATGACTTTGAAGTCGCCATTGGCTTGGCCGAGACGGACGCGACGGGCGCTGTAAGGTATGAAGACACCGGAAAGCATCGTGCACGCGTTCGCTGCAACTATCCCGCATATGTGAGTGTGGGCGCGCGGAAGTATCCCATGGCTCTTCCTCTGAGCCGTTCCACACACGATGATTGGAAAGAAAGCCTCTGGATGACATTCTGCGCGGTCCCCTCGTCTTAACCCGTGACGTGAGATCACCGGATCGTCTGATCTCCAACCAACGACAGCGGCTTATGCCCTTGATGCGGCCGACCAGGTTCTGGCCTGATCGCCGTCGTGACCGGCCGCACGGCCTGCGGCGCATGGGTCGGACGTAAAGCGTTCCGATCGGGATCCCGTGGATGGTAACTTTGTATCCTTTGACACCTGCATCGGTAGCAGATGGACGTCGACGGTTTCAGCTCGGCCCGGAACGGTTGCAGCCCTGAGCGTTTGCCACTCAGGCGTCCTCCAATGCCGCGGCAGTTTGCAGGCGAGTTCGTCCGAGATGACGATGCGAGCGCCCGTCAGCTTGCACATCGCCTGAAGCCTAGCGGCCAGATTCACCGAATCGCCGATCACAGTATATTCGCTATGATGTTCTCCAGATATGACGCCTCCGATCACATGGCCATAATGAACGCCGATCGCGAAATTGAGGGGTTCCTCGCCGTCGCGCATCCTGATCTCGCTCCACACATCGAGAAAGTTGGACAACTCGACCGCGCATTCAAACGCTCGGAGCGCGGCGGTCGAGAGCGGCAGAGGAAAGCCGAATACAGCCATGACACCATCGCCGATGAATTTGTCCACGACCCCGTCACATTCCGATATGGCTTGCGTCACCCGCCGCCTGTATTCGGTGAGGAGGGTCGCAATCTCCTCCAGCGGCATCGTCTCGGCGAGTCCAGTGAAGCCTCGGATATCGACGAACAGTATTGCCGCCTCCTGACGGCGAAGACCGAGACTCGCACCCTCGGTCGCCAAGCGCTCAGCCGTTTCAGGAGCAAAGAAGCGGGCCAAGTTAGCCCGCTCGCTCGAACTTGCGACCGCTTCCTGCACCAACCGCCGGATGTCCAATACCAGAACGATCTGGATCGCCGCGACGACGGTGAAAGCCGCAAGCCGAACGCCCGCTGCCTGAACTTCTTCTGAAGAGAGGCGGAAGACGGCCCCAAAACCATGCTCCCAGACCGGCATCAGGGCGACTGCCGAGGAGCCAAGAGTGACGATGAGTGCAAAAGCGGCAACCGGCCCCGCGCGCATGCGCATGCTCGCGTGTGAAAGAAGCACGAAGGCGATCACGAGGCTTGGCGTTGCCAGCGCATCGACCAAGGAAGAAGCGGGGTCAAGGAGGTGCTCGGCGGTCAGATAAATGACGAGCGAGGCGTCTACCGCGACATAGACCCAATTCAGCCATGGGCGGAACAACCTAGTTACCACCAGACCTACAGCTACAAGGGTGATCGCGGCATAGGCGCTCAGTAGCGTAAGATGAATCTCGTGATTGACGACATCCGGTTCGAGCGCGACAGAGAGCGCGAACACGAACAGGGCCACGAACCGCCAAAGAGCGGTGCGCAGCTCATTGCGCTGCTCGACGTCCGAAATGAGAACATCGATCTCCGTAAGAGCGCGATTGCTGAATCTCATCAGAACTCAACTCGATTCCCTAGGTGAAGCTATCGGCGGGACCGCGTTCTCGGTTCCGAGAACCACAAGGTCATCGATTGTCCCGACGGAACGATCGTGCCGCAGTCGACAGTGCGGCATGGCTTCTTAGCGGAACTCGCGGTGGCGGGCCGACGTTTTCCGAGGGCCCGCCACCCACGCACCTCGCCTACTTGATTTCCGTGACCGTGATGCGTCCGTTGACGCGGTCGGCTGTAAACTCGATCGCCTGACCCGATTTGACCTTCTCGAGCAGGCTCGGCTCCGCGACGACGAACACCATCGTCATCGCGGGCATATCGAGATTTGTCAGCGGTTCATGTTTGATCGTCAGCTTTTTCTGTTTGGCGTCGACCTTGATGACTTCGCCCTTCACGTATTCCTGCGCAAGCGCGCTCCCACCGATGGCGAACAAGAGCGCGAGCATCGAGAGTACTTTTACCAATAATGTCATTGTTGCTTCCTTTGCGTTTTGGTGGATCAGTTGGCGACGCTGATATCGCCCTTCATGCCGGAATCGTAGTGACCCGGGACCAGGCAGGCGAAACCGAATTCACCGGCATTGGCGAACGTCCAGATGATCTCGCCTCTGGCGCCGGGCGCCAGCCGGATCGAGTTGGGATCGGCGTGCTCCATCTCGGGGAACTTCTCCATCAGCGCCTTGTGCTCCACGATCCCCTCATGGACGTCCATGACGAATTCGTGGTCGATTTTGCCTTTGTTGACGAACTTCAGGCGAACGGTCTCGCCCTTCTTCACCTTGAGCACAGCCGGTTGGAACAACATCGTCCCGTCGTCCTTCTCCGACATGGAGATGTTGACAGTCCGCTTGGCCTTGCCGGCCTCGCCAGGGTTGCCGATCGGCATCGTGGCGGCTTTGTCTCCATGGCCTCCGGCGTGAGTTCCACTGGCAAGAGCTGCTCCGGAACTGACCGCCATCAAAACGGCCGCTGCGATTATATGTTTCATGCTGCACACTCTCTCATTGTTGAGGTTGAGGGGTTTCGGTTTCTCATCCCTGTTTGCCGTGACCGCCGTGCACTGCCGGGGCCATCGTTTTTGCGTCGCCTGATTTTGTGGGAGTTGGAACATCACCGGTCCACTCGTAGGCGACGGTTCCTTCTGGATGTTGGTACCATCCGGGATCGGCGTAATCGTTCGCGGACAGGCCCTCGCGAACCTTCACGACCGAGAACATGCTTCCCATTTCGATGGCGCCGAACTGACCCCAACCCGTCATCATTGGGATTGTATTGTCGGGAAGCGGCATTTCCATCTCGCCCATGTCAGCCATGCCGCGGTCACCCATCGCCATGTATTCGGGCTGGACACGGCGGATCTTGTCGGTGACCTTCGAGTTGTCGACACCGATTAGCGTAGGTACGTCATGGCCCATGGCGTTCATGGTATGGTGCGACTTGTGGCAGTGGATCGCCCAGTCGCCCAAATACTTGGCTTCGAACTCGTAGGCACGCATGGCGCCGACGGGAATGTCGATCGATACTTCCGGCCAGCGAGCCTCTGGGCGTGTCCAGCCCCCGTCGGTGCAGGTCACCTCGAAGTCGTACCCATGCATGTGGATCGGATGATTGGTCATGGTCAGGTTGCCGACCCGGACCCGCACTTTGTCGTTCTTGGACACGACAAGGTGACTGATGCCGGGGAATAGGCGACTGTTCCAACACCACAGGTTGAAATCGGTCATAGTCATGATTTTCGGAACGTACGATCCGGGCTCGATGTCGTAGGCATTCAGCAGAAACACGAAGTCGCGGTCCACCCGCATGAACTTCGGGTCCTTAGGATGGATAACGAAGAAGCCCATCATCCCCATGGCCATCTGTACCATTTCGTCGGCGTGCGGGTGGTACATGAAGGTGCCGCTCTTCACGAGATCGAACTCGTAGACGAACGTCTTGCCGGAGGGGATGCCGGGTTGGGTTAGGCCGGTCACGCCGTCCATGCCGCTGGGCAGGATCATGCCGTGCCAATGGACCGTCGTGTGCTCCGGCAGCTTGTTGGTCACGAAGATACGGACCCGATCGCCCTCGACTGCCTCGATGGTGGGACCTGGAGACTGGCCGTTGTAACCCCAGAGATAGGCGGTCATGCCGGGCGCCAGTTCCCGCTCAACCGCCTCGGCGACAAGGTGGAATTCCTTCACACCGTTGTTCATGCGGTGGGGCAGTGTCCAACCGTTGAGTGTCACGACCGGCTGGTAGTCCGGGCCGCTCGTCGGAAATATCGGTGGCTGCATGTCCGGCGATTCCATGACAGCGGCATCCGGCAAGCCCATCGCAGAGGTCTTGGTCCACGCCGTGGCGCCGGCGAGCAAGGCTCCCGCGCCGAGTAGTTGACGTCTTGAAAGCATTTTCTTCTCCTTGGGTTCAGTGGCCTTCGGCGCCCGCTTCGGCAGCGGCCGGTGCCTCGCCGGGCCCCGACAAGCTTCCGCCGCCATGGATGGCGGTTCCGAGATTGACGTCGGCCAGCCAGAAATTGCGCTTGGCGTTGAGGGAGAGCATGATCGAGCTGATCTTCGCGCGGGTGTCCGCCAGAAGCTCGAACGTGTTGGTGATCATACCGTTGTAGGTGAGGACCGACTCCGCCTCTATCTTTGTTCGCAGCGGCACAACACTGTTGCGATAGTGCCGAGCAATGTCATAGGTCGAGCGGTAGGCGTCATAGGCGGACCTGGCCTCGGAGCGGATGTTGACCGCCTTTTCCGCCATCCGGTTTGCGGCTTGCACGTAGGCAAGCTCGGCCTTGCGCATGCGGGCCTGGCCGGTATCGAAAATCGGAATGACGAACTCAAGCTCGAGAGTAGGTGAGACACTCGTCTCCGTTCCGCCCTCCTCCGACTCCTCGCGTTCCACTTCCACGCCGGAGAGAAGTTCGAGATCGGTGACGTAGCGCGTTGCCTCAATCAGGCCGTAGGATTTCGCCAACGCTTCCAGCTCAAGCTTCGCGATCTCGAGGTCGACGCGGTTTTTTAGCGCCTCCGCCTCGATCGCGCGTTTGGCCTTGGCGCCCTTTGGCAGGGCTGGAAGCGTGTTGGGAACTGAGTAATCGACGTCCGGTCCCCATAGACCCATCAGCCGGGTGAGCTCTTCCTTGGCGGTCCGGGCGGCGAGCCGCGCCTCCGCAGCCTGACCAGTGATCTCGGCATAAAAGACGTGTTCGCGGGCTTGGCCAGTCTTTGTGAAGGCGCCGGTCTCCCCAAGTTTTTGAGCGAGTTCCGAGGCAGCGTCGGCGGCGGCTTGCGCCTTGTTCAAATAGGAAACGCTCTCCCAGGCCGAGACAGCATTGATCCAGGCCCGCCGCGTGTCTGCGGCGAGCCGTAGCGTTTCTTCGGCGGCACGCAGCTGGGCCTGGCGGAAGCGCGTATCCGCGACCGCGACGCGTCGCTGACGGGTCATCAGCGCAAGGATGTTGCTGGCAACAGCCCCCTCGATCGTGCGTACGGGATCGATGCCGATCATACCGACCGAGATTGTCGGATTGACGAGCATCCCTTCCTGCCAGACATCGGCCGCCGACAGACCGATCTCGGCGTAGGCGGCCTGCAAGCCCTTGTTGTTGAGCAGGGCTACCTGCACCGCGACGTCCGGACCAATGGTCTTGTTCTGAACCAGGCTCTTCACTTGCGCGGAGAGAGCCTGCGCGTTCTCGCGAGACTGCACCCAAGCCGTTCTCTTGCCCGTCACAGCTCCGGTGCGTGCCGCGACTGTCGTGAAGCCAGCGACGGGGTCGGAGACGCCGTCAGGGCCAGCGGTGGCCGTACATCCGGCTGCAATCAGCGGAATGGTCATGGCCGCAGCTATGTTCAGGAACCGTCGCATCATGATCCGGCTCCGGTTGTTGCAGGGGAGCGTTCTTCATTGAGACGCCGCCAGTTCTGCGGATCGACGGGCTCCCGCTGGTGGTAATTGGTGACGACCGGGTGATAGTGCGCATCACGTATGCCCATCACGGGATCGGACGGATCGAAAGCTGGAAGGACGGTCGGTGGGGTGGTTACCGCGCATCCGGCAACCAACAGCGATGCGAGCATCGCGAGACTTGCGAATTTCATTGTAGACCTGAAGCTGAACGTGTGCGTTAGGCCGCGCCGGAACGGATCCGCACGCTGCGCGCGAACGCCCTCGATGGGCGGCGTCAGTTCAGGTGTCTGGGAGGCCTTATAAGCGCTGTATACTCGCCGCCTACCAACGCTTCAGCAAGGTCGGCGACAAAGCAGCGGGAGACAGCGCGGTCCAGGCCAGGACAGTCGACCGGCACGGCATGCGCCGGCGCGCAGTGGACCTCGCAGCTGTCGTCTGCAGATTTCTCACTATCGGGATGTTTCTTGTCCACATCCGTTTCGGCCGCCCCGGCCGCATCTTCGTGGTGGCCAACGTGGCCGCCAGCGTCGTGCGGAGATTTCTCGACCTGGAGCGTCACACCGGAGTCGCTGTGAAAACCGGTGGCGTTCGCGCTAGCGAAAAGGCCAGGCTGGAGAGAAGACATGACCAGAAACATGACCGCAAGCACCGCGCGGAGTGGCGCAATTCCTGCAATCGACATTCGGCCAAGATTCTTCATTGGACCCCTTGGGACAATTGTTCGCTTGGTTTGTCAAGACCAACAGGCGTCGACTTGTTGCACTGCAACCAAATGTGAACGCGAATAGCAATGCCTGAAACCGATCTTATCCAAACGGACGAGTCGCATCTTTGGGAACGGGCCGATCGTTAAGCTCCCGCCGACCTATAAGCACACGCAATTCGGGCTGAGGCGCGACCCAGAAAGTTCGAAAAGCTTCCAGGAACCCCAGCCAATTCACACGCCTTTTGAAATCAATGATTTTACAGACGCCATGAATGGCTGCCGTCAGTGGCTATCTGGCTCCCCACGCGACCCGACTCCATCCACAGAGCCGGGCCGTACGAAGAGGATCAGTAGTCGCTGTCGTCCTGGATGATGACGGGATGACGATGCCGATGATGGCGACGCTCGATCGAGCCGGTCACGATAACAGTATCCGGACGATGATGTCTGCGGCCGTGGTCGTAGAAGGCAACCGTGCCGTGTTTACGGTGATGAAGGCGTTGACCCTGGTCATTGATGATCTTGACGGTCTTGTGGTGATGTCGATGGTGGGTTGTGATGATTACGTCAGCTTCGGCTGCCGAAGCTACCGCCGGCATCGCGATGAACAGCGCCAAAGCGCTCACGATCATTGTTTTCATTGCAATATATCCATCTGCCAATCATCCCTTCGCGGGGATAACCGCCTCCCATCCCTTTGGTTCCGGGTGGTGTCTTTGGGTCACGCTACGCGATCAGTGACGGATGCTCCCGCGCAACACCGCATGTCGAAAGAGGCAGTTTCGACACCAGGTCTTGTTGGCAGGACGCTCTTTCAAAGCCGCCACGAGGAGTTGCGCAGCTCAACAAAGCAGCGCACGACCCTCTATGTAGTCGCGTTCGATCACCTGATCTGTGGTGTGAAGCATCTGTCTTGCGAGGAAGACCCTCGGCCTTTCAGGATTTCCGAAAGGACGAACCAATCAGGCTGTCTCAGATCCCGTAAGAAAGTGCAAAGTAGGCCACCGGTGCCAAGATCAGCAAAATCGCCATCGCGATAAGCACGGCGATTGCCAGGCGCTCTGTTCGCCTGACAAGGTCAGCGACCTTGTCGTCGTCAGCCCACGGTATGAGATCAAGGACCGAAGAAACTTCCGTAGGACTGTCGTTGTCGTTTGCGGGTCGGGTGGTTGCGCGTTCACGCACGGATCTCTGGACAAAGGTCACTATTAGCCTCGTTGTTGAAACGTCACGCCGATTGGCGGTCCCACGACAATCGGGCGCCCGCTAGTCTCTGGAGAATGGCGGGCACCCGATTGACCGCCGATGAAGGGACTCATACTCGGCAGCCTGGTTGCAATGTATTGGGAGGGCATAGGTTGCTCACCTTCGACCTATGGCTCTGACGCCAGGACTTCAGTCATACCCAGTTCGGACCTTAGTCTGACGGCAGACGAAATGGATGGCGGCCATTCGTTTCGACGCAGAGAAATGCGGGAACATTAGTAGGCTCTGACGAGTTCACTCTCAGCAACAAATTTTCGGGAGAGATATTGTGAACAACATAATTTGGCTCGTCGGAGCAGTGGTCATCGTGATTGCGATACTGAGCTTCTTTGGCCTCCGATAAACGGGCGCCTGCCGAATTGGCGAAAACACGAATTCGTTCGCGCAACGTTTTTGGCAGAATGAGTTGAGTTGAGGCGCTATGCGTCCCATCGTTTTCCGGCGACCGAAGGTGCGCGTTGATTCGACAAGACAATCAGTTCGTCTTGCGGCCAAAGATGCGTGCTGCGCGGCCGAACAGGCCGGGACCCGCTTCAGTCGGTTTGGCTGGCGATGCTTGCACCGTCGTCGTCTCGCGCGCGGGATGATTTCTGGGGTCGGAGGCCATGGCCATCATGGCCGGCTTTCGGCAGTCAGCGGTCTGCCGACCTCGTCATCCATTCCGACCGGTACCAGTCGACGAATTTCTTCAGCCCGTCCTCTATCGAGACACTCGGCCGGAAGCCGAAATCGCGTTCCAGGGCCGTCATGTCGGCATAGGTCTGCTCGACGTCGCTGGTCTGCATCGGCTCGTTGTTGCGCATCGCGGTTACGCCGAGCAGCCGCTCCAGCGTGGCGATGAAATCGTCCAGCCGCTCGGGCCGGTTGTTGCCGACATTGTAGATCCGGCATGGCGGCACTTCCGCCGGCGGCTTGTCGAGCACGGCGACGATGGCGCGCACGACATCGTCGATATAGGTGAAATCGCGCCACATCTCGCCATCGTTGAAGACGCGGATCGGCTTGCCCTCGAGCATCGCCTGGGTGAACAGCCAATAGGCCATGTCGGGCCGGCCCCACGGACCGTAGACGGTGAAGAAGCGCAGGCCGGTCTGCGGCAGGCCGAAGAGATGGGCGTAGGTGTGGCTCATCAGCTCGTCAGCCTTCTTGGTGGCCGCGTAGAGCGAGACGGGCCTGTCGACCTGGTCGGTCTCGGCAAACGGCACCTTGCGGTTGCCGCCATAGACCGAACTCGACGAGGCATAGACCAGATGCTCGAAGCCGACCGTTGCGCGGCAGAATTCGAGCACTTCGAGATGGCCGACCACGTTGGAACGGACATAGAGCCTGGGATTATCCAGCGAATGGCGCACGCCCGCCTGTGCTGCCAGATGCACGACCTTGACGATGCCTTGCCCGGCCAGCGCATCGGCGAGAGCGCCCGGCTCGGCGATGTCGAGCTGGTGAAAGGAAAAGCCGTTGTGTGGCTTGAGGCGGGCGAGCCGGCCTTCCTTCAGCGCCAGGTCGTAGTAGTCGTTCATATTGTCGACGCCGACGACGGCTTCGCCACGGTTCAGCAGATGATGGCAGACATGGCTTCCAATGAACCCCGCGGCTCCGGTGACGAGTACAGGCAACAACGTTCTCCAGACACATGACCAAGCCAGCCATCGGGGGTGATTGGCTGCATTCCATTGGTGCTATAGTCGAAAGCCGGGATTGAGGCCACTGTCCAAGCCGACGCGTCAGCTCGCCTCGCGCATCGCCTCGGCGGCCTGCAGATCGACCGACACCAGTTGGCTGACGCCCTGCTCGGCCATGGTCACGCCGAACAGGCGGTTCATGCGCGCCATGGTGATCGGATTGTGGGTGATGATGACGAAACGCGTCTCGGTGGTCGCGGCCATTTCATCCATGAGATTGCAGAAACGCTCGACATTGTGATCGTCGAGCGGCGCGTCGACTTCGTCGAGCACGCAGATCGGCGCCGGATTGGTCAGGAACACCGCAAAGATCAGCGACATCGCTGTCAGCGCCTGCTCGCCGCCGGAGAGCAGCGTCATGGTCTGCGGCTTCTTGCCAGGCGGACGCGCCAGGATTTCGAGCCCGGCTTCGAGCGGATCGTCGGATTCGATCAGCTGCAGTTCCGCCGTGCCACCGCCGAACAGATGCGAGAACAGCCGCTGGAAATGGCCGTTGACGACGTCGAAGGCGGCGAGCAGCCGCTCGCGGCCCTCGCGGTTCAGGCTCTGGATCGCTTGCCTCAGCTTGCGGATCGCCTCGATGATGTCCTCGCGCTCGGAAACGATGGTCTCCAGCCGGTCCGACAGTTCCTTCTGCTCTTCCTCGGCGCGCAGATTGACAGCGCCAAGCCGCTCGCGCTCGACCTTCAGCCGGTCGAGCTGGCGCTCGATGTCGGCCATTTCCGGCATCGGGCTATCGACTTCCAGACCGGTGTGGCGGATGACCAGATGCGGCGGCGTGTTCAGCGTTTCCTGGATACGCGCCTCGACCTCGAGCCGGCGTTCGTCGGCAGCGGTCAGCCGCTCCTCGGCGCGGACGCGAGTTTCGCGGGCGTCGGCCAGCGACTGGATCGCCGCGGTGGCGGCCTTGTCCAACTCCGCCTGCTTGTTCTCGGCCTCCTGCAGACGGTCGGCAGCGGCCTTGCGCAAAGTCTCGGCCTCGGTCAGTTGCGACAGCAGTGCGCGGCGCCTGGCGTCGATCTCGTCGGGAGCATCGGCCAGCGTCTCGCGCTCTGCCTCGGCTTCGGCCCTGCGCTCGCCGAGCGAGGCGATCTGCGTCGAGGCGTTTTCGGCCCGCTGCAGCCAGCTGCTGCGCTCGGCGCCGATGGCATCAAGCCGGCGCGTGCGCGCCTCGGCTTCGCGGCGCAAGCCCTCGTGGACAGCGCGCGCGTCGGCAAGGGTTGCGCGATCCCTGCCGACATTGGCGGCGGATTGTTCGAGCTGCAATTGCAGGTCGCCGAGATCGGGCGCGTCCTGCAGCAGCATTTCGGCCTCGGCAAAGGCAGCGGCCGTCTCTTCATGGCTGTCGACGATGCGCGCGCGCGCTTCGTCCAGGGCGGCGCGACGGCTTGCCAGTTCGCCGCCGGCCTTTTCGGCCTCGGCCAGCGCGTTGCGCGCGGCGTCCAGCCCGTGCTGGGCATCGCGTCCGGCCTGGCGGGCGTTGCGCTCGGCCTCGCTTGCCTGGCGCAGCGCCTGTTCGGCCTGGGCAAGGGCGGCTTCGGCCTCGCGCACGATCTGCGTCGCCTGCACCGCCTCGGCATCGAGTTCGGCCAGCCGGTTCTTCTGTGCCAGCCGCTGTGCTGCCGCCGTCGGAGCATCGGCACTTGCCGTCAAGCCGTCCCAGCGCCACAGCGCGCCGTCGCGGCTGACCAGCCGCTGGCCGGGCGCAAGCAGGGCCTGCAGCCGGCGGCCGTCAGTGGCGTCGACGATGCCGATCTGCGCCAGCCGGCGTGCAAGCTGCGAAGGCGCGCGCACCACGCTGGCGAGGCTCTTGATGCCTTCCGGCAAAGCCGCATCGCTTGGCTGGACCTGGCTTTCGCCCCAATGCACCGGCGCGCTGCGGTCGAGCGGCACGCCGAGGTCTTCGCCAAGGGCAGCACCTAGGGCCGTCTCATAGCCGCGCTCGACGCTGAGCTGTTCGAGCACCGATGGGAAAAGATCGCCGCTGGCGGCATTCAGGATCTTGGCCAGCGTGCGCGCTTCGGTTTCGATCCCGGCCAGTTCTGACCTGGCGTCCTGCAGTGGCGGACGGGCGGCACTCTCAGCGGCGCGCGCCTCGGCGACCGCCTGTTCGGCTAATATGGCGCCGGCCTCGGTCTCCTCCAGCCGGGCGAGCGCATCCTCGACCAGAGCACGCTTCTCGGCAGGGTCGGGCAAGCCCGCGACCTTGGACAGTATCTCGGACAATTCGCGGTCGACGTCGGCGAGCTGCCGGGCAAAACGGTCACGGCGTTCGGCGGTTTCGCGCAGCGTGCGCTCGATCTGGTTGCGCGAGGCGGCCGCCTCGGCCCGTTCGGCGGTCAGCGCGGCAAGCCTGGCTTCGCTCTGCGAGAGTGTCGCGCCGGCCTGTTCGAAAGCGGCCCGCGTGGTGGCTTCGCGTTCGGCGGCCCCGGCATTTTCGGAATTGAGCGTGGCTTCTTCCTCGCGCAGGCGCTCGAGGATATCCGCATTGTCGCGCACCATGCGCTCTTCGCGGGCGATGTCGCCGTCGAGTTGCTGCAGGCGGCGCTCGAGCTCGGCCTGGCGGGCGCGGATGCGGCCGGCTTCCTCCTCGATCTGCGCCTTGGCAATCGACAGACGCTGGAAGGCGGCGGCAGCGGCGGCTTCGGCATCGCGCAGATCGGGCAGCCGATGCGCGCCGATGCCTTGCTCCCTGGCGGCGCTCATCTGCGCCGAAGCGCGGTCGCCGACCAGTGCGGTGGCAACGGCCAGCGCCGAGCGCGCCTCGCCTTCCTGGGTCTTGGCCAGCGTCCAGCGCAAATGCAAAAGCGTGGCTTCCGCCTTGCGGATATCGGCCGACAGGTTCTTGAAGCGCGAGGCCTGGCGCGCCTGGCGCTTCAGGCTTTCGATCTGGCTTTCCAGTTCGCCGACGACGTCGTCCAGCCGTTCGAGATTCTGCTCGGCAGCCTTCAGCCGAAGCTCGGCTTCGTGGCGGCGGGTGTGCAGGCCGGAAATGCCGGCGGCTTCTTCGAGCAACGCGCGGCGCGCCTGGGGCTTGGCCTGGATCAGCTCGCCGATGCGGCCCTGGCCGACCATCGAGGGCGAGCGCGCGCCGGTCGACTGGTCGGCGAACAGAAGCTGGACGTCCTTGGCGCGGGCTTCCTTGCCGTTGATGCGGTAGAGCGAGCCGGCCTCTCGCTCGATGCGGCGCGACACCTGCAACTCATCGGCGTCGTTGAAAGCGGCGGGCGCGGTGCGGTCGCTGTTGTCGAGGAACAGCGTGACTTCGGCGGTGTTGCGCGCGGGGCGCGTTCCCGAACCTGAAAAGATCACGTCGTCCATGCCGGACGCGCGCATGTTCTTGTAGGAGCTTTCGCCCATCACCCAGCGCATCGCCTCGACAAGGTTCGACTTGCCGCAGCCATTCGGCCCGACAATACCGGTCAGGCCGCGTTCGATGACGAACTCGCCGGGTTCGACGAAGGACTTGAAGCCGAGGAGGCGAAGGCGCGAAAACTTCATTCGCGCCTGCCTACAGGTCGCAGAGGTGCGCAGACGCCAAAGCGCAGTCGCTCCGGCGCCGCCTGGACGTCAGAGCAGAGGGTCGATGATGGCCGATATTTCCTCAATCGACATCGCACCTTTGTAGGTCTTTCCGTTGATGAAGAAGGTCGGCGTCGAGTCGACCTTGAATTCATCGGCGCCGCGCTTCTGGACCGATCTCACATCGTCCAGAAGTTTCTGGTCCGTCAAGCAGGCCTCGAAGGACTCCTGTGTAAAACCGGCGAGCTTGGAGATCTGCAGCAGGGCATCCTTGGTGTTGTTGACGCCGACCCAGTTGGCCTGCTGCTTGAACAGCACGTCCACCATGGGGAAATAATTGTCCTTTGAACAGCGCGCCAGCATGAAACCGGCCTCGGCGCTCGGGTCGAACGGGAATTCGCGCAGGATGTAGCGGGCCTTGCCGGTGTCGATGTACTTGGTCTTCAACTCAGGGAAGGTGGTCGCAGCGAAATGCGCGCAATGCGGGCAAGTCATCGAGGCATATTCGACGATGGTGACCTTGGCGTCGTCCTTGCCGAGCTGCTTGTCGGGCAGAGCGCCGGGCTTCAGCAGCTCGGCCATGTTGACGTCGCCCGTCGAGTCCGGTGCCTTGGCGGCGGCCGGCGTGGCAGGCGTCGCGGCTGGCACGGCAGGCGTTGCAGGCTTGACGTCCGCTGCCTTGGCGTCCTCGCCGGAGTCGCTGCATGCGGCGAGCAGTGCCACTGCCGGAATAACGGCCAGCGAAGACAGGAGGTTTCTGCGGGACAAGCTACGGTTCATGCGAATCACCTGACTATGGTTGGATTTTGCAATGCAAAGGCTAGAAAAGGCGAGAGTTGGCGGGAATTAAGGCATCGCTGTCCCCATTCCAATCGCCTAACTCTACATGCATCATCACGAATGCGCGAGATTGGTGACGGGTTCATGACCGGCTGATTACCCTGGCCGCTTCCTCTCGCCGAGAATGGTGGCGCCCAGCCGCTCCAGCGAGGCGCGCAGTCCGTCATCCTCGATCTTGCCGACCGTATCGGACAATTTGGCCTTTTCGACCGATGTCAGAGGCCTCGGAGCCGGTTTCGGCCGGGCTTTCTCCGATAGCACCGGTTTCTGCACGATCCTGATGCGGCCGATTGCGTTGAAGCCGAGGAAGCCGTTGACCCGGTTGATTATTTCGCCGGTCTCGTGCTGCAGATGCAGTGCCGCCATGCCTTCGCAGGCGATAACCAGCGTCGCCGGCTCGAACGGATCGTCTTCGTGCATGCGGCGCGGCCACTGAATTTTTTCAGGGCGCGAATGGCCGGCAAGCCTGGGGCCCGCGATCTCTTCCCACGACTGCACCAGCCCGATCGAAATGCCGGCGCGCTTGCGCAGCACGGGATCGAGAATCTGGGTGGCGAGATCACTCACCGGAACGGGATTGCCGTAAGGCGTTCTCCCTGCCATGTACGTTCTCCAACCACGCTCCTCACCAGCCTAGAGCCAGCCCGCGATCAATGGCACTGCACGAACAGACCCGCAAGGCCGCATCCGAGGACGGAGAAGTCGCTTCGCGCCTGCTCGCTTGGTACGACGCACACCATCGCGAGTTGCCGTGGCGGGTCACGCCGCGTGCGGCGGCCGGCGGCGCCCGGGCGGATCCCTATCGCATCTGGCTGTCGGAAGTGATGCTGCAGCAGACCACGGTCGAAGCGGTAAAATCCTATTTTCGCGCTTTCGTCGAGAAATGGCCCGATGTCGAGGCGCTGGCCGCGGCGCCGACCGAGGATGTGATGAAGGCCTGGGCCGGGCTCGGCTATTATTCGCGGGCGCGCAATCTCAAGGCCTGCGCCGATCTCGTCGCGCAGCGCGGCGGCCACTTTCCGGATAATGAAACGGGATTGAGGGAATTGCCGGGGATTGGCGCCTATACGGCGGCGGCGATCGCCGCGATTGCCTTCGACCGGCCGGCGGCGGTCGTCGACGGCAATGTCGAACGCGTCATCTCGCGGCTCTATTCGATCGAAACGCCGCTCAGCGAGGCGAAGCCTGAAATTCGCGCGCTGGTCGAAAGACTGGTTCCGCAGACAAGGCCGGGCGACTTCGCGCAGGCGATGATGGACCTCGGAGCCACGATCTGCACGCCGAAGCGGCCGCGCTGCATGCTGTGCCCGCTGCGCGAGGATTGCACCGCCATCCTGTCGGGCGACCCCGAGCGTTTTCCGGTTCGCCTGCCGAAATCCGACAAGCCGCTCAGGCGCGGCGCCGCCTTTGTGGCCGAGCGCGGCGACGGCGCCATTCTGTTGCGCAAACGGCCGGATAAAGGCCTGCTCGGCGGCATGACCGAAGTGCCGACCACCGGCTGGACCGCGCGGGTAGACGGCGCGACCACGACGGACGCCGCGCCCTTCCCCGCGGACTGGCGGCGCGCCGGTGAGATCGCGCATGTCTTCACCCATTTCGCGCTCGAACTTGAAGTTTTTCACGCGCAGGTGAAAAGTGATGCTCCAGAAGGACATTTCTGGTCGCTGGCCCATGACATTTCCGGGGAAGCGCTGCCGACCGTCATGAAAAAGGTAATCGAAGCGGCGATGCCGGGCGCGACCAAGAAGCGTCCGCGTTGAATAGCGTTTGCATGAAAGGCCCCACATGACTGAAATCCGTCACATCGTGTTCGATATCGGCCGCGTGCTGATCCATTACGATCCGAGCATTCCGTTCAGCCGCCTCATCCCCGACGCGCAGGAGCGCAAGTGGTTCTTCGAAAATGTCTGCACGCATGACTGGAACATCGAGCAGGATCGTGGCCGGACGTGGGAAGAGGCGGAAGCGCTGCTGATTGCCGAACACCCAAATCATGCTGAAAACATCCGCAATTTCCGCCGCAACTGGCACGAGATGGTGCCGCATGCCTATGAGGACAGCGTCGCCATCATGCTGGGCCTGATTGAGAGCGGCCACGACGTGACCATGCTGACCAATTTCGCCGCCGACACGCTTGCCGAGGCTCGCCAGCGCTTCGACTTCCTCAGCCGCCCGCGCGGCGTCACCGTATCGGCCGACATCCGTGAGATCAAACCCGACCGCGCCATCTACGATCACCATGTCGCCGCGTTCGGCCTTGAACCGTCAGCCACATTGTTCATCGATGACAGCCCGAAAAATGTCGACGGCGCCAAGGCGGCCGGCTGGCAGGCTGTGCTGTTCACGGATGCAAAAACGCTCAAGGCGGACCTTGAGCGTTTTGGGATTGAAGTCTGATCTCAGGCGGTTGCGGAGGGGCCGATCAGGCCCCTGCCCGCTCCATGCCGAGCCTGGCGATGCGGCGCAATTCGTCGATCGGGGTCAGGCCGCCGCTGCGTTCATAGTGCCAGAAGGTCCAGCCGTTGCAGGCGTCCAGTCCCTGCACTTCGGCGCCGATCTTGTGGATCGAGCCGGCGCTGTCGCCGATCGCCACCGTGCCGTCGGCGCGCACCTTGGCGGCCCAGCGCTTCTTGGAATCATAAAGCGTGGCGCCGGGCTGCATCAGTCCGGTGTCGAGAAGGCTGACAAAGGCGACGCGCGGCTCTGCGCGCTTGCCGGTGAGCACGGTGAGATCGGCGCCCTCCAGCGGCCGCACGGCATCGATGCGCTCATTGGCGGCGTCGATATAGGCCTGCTCGCGCTCGATGCCGACGAAGTGGCGCCCAAGGCGCTTGGCGACCGCGCCGGTGGTGCCGGAGCCGAAGAACGGGTCGAGCACGATGTCGCCCGGCTTGGTCGAGGCCATCATGATGCGGGCAAGCAACGCTTCCGGCTTCTGCGTCGGATGCAGCTTGTCGCCATTGTCGTTCTTCAGCCGCTCGCCGCCGGTGCAGATCGGAAACAGCCAGTCGGAGCGCATCTGGATGTCGTCGTTGGAGGCCTTCATGGCTTCGTAGTTGAAGGTGTAGCCCTTGCCCTTCTGGTCGCGCGAAGCCCAGATCATGGTCTCATGCGCATTCTGGAAGCGGCGGCCGCGGAAATTCGGCATCGGGTTGGTCTTGCGCCAGACGACATCGTTGAGGATCCAGAAGCCGAGATCCTGCATCTTGGCGCCGACGCGGAAGATGTTGTGATAGGAGCCGATGACCCAGATGGTGCCATTGGGCTTGAGCACACGGCGGGCCGCCAGCAGCCAGGCACGGGTGAAGGCGTCATAGGCCTCGAAACTCTCGAACTGGTCCCAGTCATCGTCGACGGCGTCGACCTTGGACTGGTCGGGCCGGTGCAGGTCGCCGTCGAGCTGCAGATTGTAGGGCGGATCAGCGAAGATGACGTCGATGGATTTTTCCGGCAGCCGGTCGAGCGCGGCAACGCAATCGCCCTTGAGGATGGTGTCCAGCCACTCGGATTGCTGGGGAGCGTGAGAAAGGTCGTCGAGAAGACGCACGGCAGACATGTTTACACCCAAAGCACGCGTTACTGTTTACTCCCCGTTATGGTTACCGATCAGCGTAAATATTCGGTGAAGGACGCAACCGACCCAGCCGCCCTGACGTCGTTAATTTGCGCAGCCCGGCCTGTTGGTGTATGCCGCGCCGCCTGAGCCGCCTCCAGGCCTTTGTCCCCTCCCGCGTTCCGGATTGCCATGCCCCAGCCAGATCTTGTCATCTTCGATTGCGACGGCGTGCTCGTCGATTCCGAAATCATCGCCGCGCGTGTCGAGGCCGAGCTGCTGACACTCGCCGGCTTCGAAATATCGGCCGAGGAGATCGCCGAAACCTATGCCGGGCTGACCTTCAAGGACATCATGATGCGGGTCGAGGAGAAATCCGCGATCCCGTTCCAGGCCTCGATGATCGACCGCGCCGAAGAATTGGTCGACCGCAAATTGCGCAGCGATGTGCGCGCCATCGACGGTGCGCGCGAGGCGGTGGCCGCGGTGACCGCGCCGCGCTGCGTCTGCTCGAATTCGCGCTCGGAGCGGATCGAATTCATGCTGGAGAAGGTAGGCCTGCTGCCGTTCTTCGCCGGCCGGATTTTTTCAGCGCTGGAGATACCGAGCAAGAAGACCAAGCCCGCGCCTGACGTGTTCCTCGTCGCGGCCGAGAAACTCAACGCCGATCCGGCAAACACCTTCGTCATCGAGGATTCGGTGCATGGCGTCGCCGGCGCCAGGGCCGCCGGCATGCGCGTGATCGGCTTCACCGGCGCCGCGCATAGCTACCCCGGCCATGCCGACGCGCTGACCGAGGCCGGCGCTGAAACGGTCATCCGCCGCTGGGCCGAATTGAAAAGCGTGATTGCCGCGCTGTCGGAGTGGTCGGACGCCTGAACTCAGTCCTTGGCTTTGACCGACTTGGCTCGCGCCGGTTTCTTCTTTGCCCTGTTATAGGCAATGGCGGCGCGGACGAGCGCTTTCAGCGCATCCGCATCGATCTCGTCGCCCTCGGAAACGTCGATCGCCCGCCACACCTTGCCGCCAAAGCCGTTGTTGAACAGCTTGCCGGGGTCCGGCAGGCTGGCGCCGTGCGAAAAGGTGAGCTTCACCTTGTCCTTGTGGGCGTTGCCGACAGCGATCATGCCGTCGCGCGACCATACCGGGCTTCCCATCCACTTCCACTCCTCGGTGATCTCAGGATCGGCGTCGAGGATGGTCTGGCGCAGGCTGGCGAGCGTCTTGCCGCGCCAGTCATCCAGCTCGCGGATCCTGGCATCTATCCGCTCGGAGGCAGAGGGTCCTGCCTCTGACTTGTTCGCACCGCTGGTCTTCATGGTCTCCTCCGTTCACATCTTCTCGCCGGGCAATTTACTGGCCTGCTTCACCCAGCTGGCAAACCTGGCCTCGTCGATCTCTTCGCCTTCATGAATGTCGAGATAGCGCACGTCCTTCTGCCTGGAGCCGCCGGGAGGAATGGGATCCAGCGACATGCCACGGAAGAAGGCGACTTTGACGTATCTGGTGAAGCAATGCAGGCTGAGGAACCAGCCCTCGCCCTCGATGCCATAGAACGGTGAGTTCCACTTCACCGCCTTGTAGACGCTGGGAACGGCGCCGACGATGAGCGCGTCGAGGCGGCGCCCGACATCGCTTTTCCAGCCCGGCATGGCCGCGATATAGGCCTGCACGGGAGCATCCCCATAGGCCTTGGCGATCTGCGGGTTGCCGCCTGAAAGCAGGACCGGCTTGGCGGGCGCTGGCTTGGCCGTGACCGGCTTTGCGGCCTTCGATTTTCCGGGCGCCTTGGCCATCGTCCCTACCCTTGCGCGCGCTGCTCGCCGCGCGACCTGGCGACGTAAGGCAGCACGAACATATAAAGCCCGCTGAACAGCAGCAGGAAGAGCGGCAGGAGTGGCGAATAGACCACCCATGCCGGAGGCTGCCCGAATGCCATGGTGACGAAATTGGCTGCCACGGTCAGCGTGAAGATGATCGACAGCCAACGGTGGGTTTGCCTTATCCATTTGCTCCAGTTCATTGCCACCTCCTCTTGAAAACGAGCGCTTACCAGCGTGCCAGCTGGGTGATCTGGATGAGATTGCCGCAGCTGTCGTTGAGCTGGGCGATGGTCGAGCCGGTCACTTCGGTCGGCGCCATGGCGAACGCACCGCCGCGCCCCTTGATGCGCTCATAGTCGCCCTTGATGTCGTCGGTGAACAGCATGAGCGCGGGCTGACCCTGCTTGAAGATGGCCTGCTGGTAGGTTTTGGCGGCCGGATTGTCGTTGAGCGCGAGTTGCAATTCGGTTCCCTCGGGCTCATCGGGTGAGGTTACGGTCAGCCAGCGAAAAGGCCCATTGCTGAAGTCGGCCTTCACGGCAAAGCCCAGCACGTCGGTGTAAAAACGCAGGGCGTTGTCCTGGTTGTCCACATAGACGCTGGTCAGCTTGATCTTCATCGATTTTCTCCTTTATGCGTTCGGTGGCCCCGCGATCAGGGCATGGCGCTGACTTGTACCGGCAGGCCTCAATCTGGCTTCGCCAGAAGCTGCTCCAGCTTGGTGAGGAATTGCTGCCACCCTGCCCTGGCGCCGCCATAGGCCTGTTTCTGATCGGGACGGAAGCCGGACTGCTCGACGCGCAGATGGGTCCCGGTGCTCGTGGGCGTGAGTGTGAACGTCACCACGCTCTTCAGATTGTAGGCCGCATCCTCATGCGCAAAATCCCAGCTGTAGGACAGCGTCCTGTTTGGTTCGATGGCCAGCACCTCGCAATCGAGCACGCCGCCCCAGTCGCCGCGAAGATTGAAGCTGTGGCCGATGACAGGCTTGAAATCGTTCTTCATGAGCCACTCCTCCATCAGATGCGGCTGCGTCAACGCGCGCCAGATCTTTTCCGCCGGCCAGGGTATTTCGCGTTCGACGACGACGGTGCGCAGTTCCGGCTTGCTCACTGGTCCATCCTTTTCAGCAGATCCTCGAGATGGTCGAAGCGGCTCTCCCAAAACCCGGTCATCTGAACTGTCCAGTCGGTCAACGGAGCGAGTGCGCCGGGCTGCGCGCTGTAATGGGTCTGCCGTCCGGCGTGGCGGTCGAGCACCAGTCCGGCCTGCTTCAGGACGCCCAGATGCTTCGATACGGCCGGCTGCGAGACTCCGGACTGCGCCGTCAGCGCTCCCACTGTCTGCTCACCCTGGCGGCACAGGCGCTCGAAGATAGCCCGCCGGGTCGGGTCGGCAAGCGTTCTGAACAGAGTGTCGTGGGCGTCTGGCATCGGGATCAATAACCTGCGAGCTATTGATTGACGTATAACCGCCGAGATATGAATGAGTCAAGTGCGCCGGCGCAATGGACCAGGATCCAAGGCGCACACGCCAGCCCCCTGCAGACGCATTCCTGCAGGGTCATGGTCAGATCGTTTGATCTTTCAAAGAGTTGACAGCCACCGCCGCAACAGCGACGACGGCCAAGTGCGGCTTAGTTCGTGGCGGGAGCTCGCTTCTTCTTGCCGGACTTCTTGTCCGCCGCCGCCGGCGCGGTTTCGTCATAGCCGGCATATACCTGGTAGTCCTTGGCAGAGGGCTCGGGCACGACGACGTTGGAATCGGTGAAGACGAACTGGGTGGCGGTCGAGGGATCGCTGACCTGGATCTGATACGGGTGGATCTGCGAATAAAGCACGTCGGTGCCATGCATGACGGCGATGCGGATAGGCATGGTGATGGTGCCGGGAGTGAACAACGGTCCCGGCACGACCTTGCCGGCAACGCCAACCTTCATCGTCAGCTGACCGTTGGCACGGCTGCAATCGCGGCTCACATCGCTGATCGAGGCCTGGTAGATGATCTTGGTCGGATCCTTGTTCGGGTCGACGATGGTGCCATCCGGCGCCGTCTGCGCGGCGGCGGCCTCGGCATCCTGCGCGGCGTCGACCTTTTTCTTTTTCGGTTGCGACGCGCCCTTGGCGTAGGTGTTGAAATAGGCGGTGCCGTCACGCAACGTCACTTTCGGGCAGTAGGCCTGCAACTGGCTGGCGAGCACCTTGGGGTCCTGCGGCGGTATCGGCGCATTCGGGTCGGTCTTCTTGCCTAATCCGAGGTTGAGGATGCCATTGTCGCTCGATTGGCAGCCGGCGGCGGCAAGCATAAAGCCGGTGAGCGCCAGACCCGCGACAAAGCGACGGTCGAACTTGTAAAACGCCATGAAACTGCACTTCCCTCTCGCAAAGCTGGTGACGTATAGCAACGGCGCGGCAAAAATGCGACTGAACCAGCGCAGAAATTAACCACTCTGTGGTGAACGGAAACGCCAAGCGGCAACAGGTCTGTGACATGCAATATGTGAGTACTCGCGGGGAAGCGCCCGCGCTTGGATTTTCCGACGCGGTGCTGGCCGGGCTGGCGCGCGACGGCGGGCTTTACGTGCCGCGCGTGTGGCCGCAGTTTTCGGCAGCCGATATCCGCGCCATGCGCGGTCTGCCCTATGCCGACCTCGCCATCCGCGTGCTGACGCCGTTCCTCGGCGGCGAGATCGCAGCCCCCGTCTTTGAGCGCCTGGTGCGCGAAGCCTATGCCACCTTTCGCCACCAGGCGGTCTGCCCTCTGGTGCAGACCGGTCCGAACACTTTCATCCTCGAGCTCTTCCACGGCCCGACGCTGGCTTTCAAGGACGTCGCCATGCAGCTGCTTGCCCGGCTGATGGACCATGTGCTGGCTGAGCGCGGCCAGCGCGCCACGATCGTCGGCGCCACCTCGGGCGACACCGGCGGTGCAGCCATCGACGCCTTCGCCGGCCGCGACCGCACCGATATCTTCGTGCTGTTCCCGCATGGCCGCGTCTCGCCGGTGCAGCAGCGGCAGATGACGACATCGACGGCGGCCAACGTCCAGGCGCTGGCCATCGAAGGCAATTTCGACGATTGCC
Organism: Mesorhizobium sp. P2_B5; assembly: GCF_056404775.1. Taxonomy (NCBI): domain Bacteria; kingdom Pseudomonadati; phylum Pseudomonadota; class Alphaproteobacteria; order Hyphomicrobiales; family Phyllobacteriaceae; genus Mesorhizobium; species Mesorhizobium sp. P2_B5. Next base: position 143,730 of record NZ_JBFUDJ010000004.1, read on the forward strand.
AAGGGTTGCTGAAGGACATGTTCAACGACCACGCCTTTCGCGATAGTGTCTCGCTGTCGGGCGTTAATTCGATCAACTGGGCCCGCATCATGGCCCAGATCGTCTATTATTTTTCCTCGGCGCTTTCGCTCGGCGCGCCAGACAGGCCTGTTTCCTTCACCGTGCCGACAGGCAACTTCGGCGACATTTTCGCCGGTTATGCCGCAAAGAAGATGGGCCTGCCGATAGAGCGACTTATCGTCGCCACCAACGACAACGACATATTGGCGCGCACTTTCGCGACCGGCGAATACCGCACCAAAGGTGTGTTTGCGACGACGTCGCCGTCGATGGACATCCAGGTGTCGTCGAATTTCGAGCGGTTGTTGTTCGAGGCCTCCGACCGCAATGCCGAAACGGTGCGGCGCTATATGGCCGGGCTGAAACAGTCCGGCGCCTTCACCATAGAAACGGCCGAAATGGCCAGGATGCGCTTGGAATTCGACGCCGGCCGCGCTGATATGGATGAGGTTGCCGCCACCATCCGTTCGACGCTGGAAACCAGCAGCTATCTGCTCGACCCGCACACCGCCGCAGCCGTGCATGTCGCCGCCGGCAAGGCTGACGGCGCCGTGCCAATGGTGGTGCTGGGCACGGCCCATCCGGCCAAATTCCCGGCCGCCGTCGAAGCCGCCTGCGGCGTGTCGCCGGCCCTGCCCGCATGGCTGGGGTCCTTGATGTCAGCCGACGAAAAATACACGGTACTTCCATCCGACCTGAAAATGGTGGAAGATTACGTGAGCCGCCACTCAAGGGCAGCGCGTTAGGGAGTACTTGCCATATGGGTGTTGAGGTAAGCCGTCTGTCGAACGGCCTGACAGTCGCCACCGAAACCCTTCCAAGCCTCGAATCCGTTGCCCTTGGTGCCTGGGTCAAGTCGGGCGCTCGCAATGAGCGTGACGAAGAACACGGAATGGCCCATTTGCTCGAGCATATGGCCTTCAAGGGCACGAAAAGGCGTAGCGCCTTCGAAATCGCCTCGGAAATCGAGGATGTCGGCGGCGAAATCAACGCCGCCACCAGCGTCGAAACGACGTCCTACTATGCCAGGGTGCTGTCCGACGACGTGCCGCTGGCCGTCGATATCCTCGCCGATATCTTGCAGGAATCGGAGTTCGACCCGCAGGAGCTGGAGCGCGAGCAGCATGTGATCCTGCAAGAGATCGGCGCCGCGCACGACACGCCCGACGACATCGTCTTCGACCGTTTCACCGAGACGGCGTTCCGCCATCAGACGATCGGCCGCTCGATCCTCGGCACGCCGGAAACCGTCAAATCCTTCACCTCCAAACAGCTGCACGATTTCATCGAGCGCCAATATGGCGCCGAGCGGATGGTGGTCGTTGCTGCCGGCGACATCAAGCACGACAATTTCGTGCGCGAGGTGGAAAAGCAGCTCGGCGGCTTCCGCAGCAAGGCCGACAGCACCATGCCGCAATATGCGCAGTATGTGGGCGGCGATTTCCGTGAGGATCGCGACCTGATGGACGCGCAGATCGTGCTCGGCTTCGAAGGCCGCGCCTATCATGTGCGCGACTTCTACGCCTCGCAGGTGCTGTCGATGATCCTCGGCGGCGGCATGTCGTCCCGGCTGTTCCAGGAGGTCCGCGAAAAGCGCGGCCTGTGCTATTCGGTCTATGCCTTCCACTGGGGCTTTTCCGACACCGGCATTTTCGGCGTGCATGCCGCGACCGGACAGAGCGACATTGCCGAACTGGTGCCCGTCATCATCGACGAACTGCAGAAGGCCGGCGAAAACATCCTGCAGGAAGAACTCGACCGGGCGCGCGCGCAATACCGCGCCGGACTGATCATGTCTGCGGAAAGCCCGGCCAGCCGCGCCTCGCAGATCGCCAGGCAGTTGCTTTTGTTCGGCCGGCCGATCGCCAAGGAGGAGTTGATGGAACGACTGTCGGCGCTGACCGTCGAGCGGCTGACCGACCTGTCGTCACGGCTGTTTTCGACCAAGCCGACGCTGACTGCCGTCGGCCCCGTGGGTACGCTCGCGCCCTATGAGGCGATCCTCGATTCGCTTGCGGGCACGCACACCACGGCCCGCAAGCTCGCCGTCTAAGTCCCCTCAAGGCGCGCCCCGTGTTCGCGCTCCCTTTCTTTCGCCGTGACCTGCCGGCACTGAAGGGCGACCGGGTCACGCTGCGCGTGCCCTACACCAACGACTATCGCGAATGGTCGGCGTTGCGCGGCGAAAGCCGCGGCTTCCTCGAACCGTGGGAGCCGCGCTGGGCGCCCGATGAGCTCGACCGCACGGCCTGGCGGCTGCGCATCGGCCGCTACCGCGAAGATTATGCGCAGGGCACCGCCATCGCCTTCTTCATCTTCGAGAAGTCGAGCGGCAAGCTCGCCGGCGGCATTACGCTGGGCAACATCCGCCACGGCGTCTCGCAGAGCGGCCATGTCGGCTACTGGATCGGCGAGCGTTTCGGCGGTCGCGGCCTGATGACCGACGCAGTCAAGGTGGTCTGCCGCTTTGCCTTCGATACGCTGAGGTTGCACCGGATCGAAGCTGCCTGTATTCCCGACAATGCCCGGTCGATCCGCGTGCTTGAAAAAGCCGGATTCCGGCGCGAAGGACTTTTGCGATCCTACCTCAGGATCAACGGCATCTGGCAGGACCACTACCTCTACGCCCGGATCGCGGACGATCCGCCGGGCGCTGGAACGAAGGACTGATTTTGACGAATTTCCTGCGAAACGGGTCGCTGTTGGCCTTTGTTCTGGCGGCTGTCGTCACGCTCTGCGCGGCGCTCCCGGCCTTCGCCGTCGAACCGATCAAGATTGCCCGCGACGATATCGCGCTCGACCTGTCGCGCGCCGTCGAGATCTACGTCAATCAGGGCGAAAACTTCCAGGTGTCGACCGCGCCCGGCCCCGACGGCATCGTGCGGCGCATCGAGGTCGAGGCCAATGACGCGCGCTCGAGCGGTGACTGGGCGGTGTTTGCGCTCGCCAACACCACCGACCAGCAGCTCGACCGCCTGATCGTGGCGCCGCATTTCCGGCTGGTGAATTCGGGCATCTTCTGGCCCGATCTCGGCGCCACCCGCATCGCCGCGATCACACCCAGCGAGGGCTTCGCGCTCGACCGCCAGTCAAGCCCCGACGCCGACGTGTTTCGGGTGACGCTGAACCCGGGAACGGTGATCACCTTCATCGCCGAACTCGCCTCGCCCAAGCTGCCGCAGGTCTATCTCTGGGAGCCGGAAGCCTACAAGGACTCGGTCAATTCCTACACCCTGTTTCGCGGCATCGTCATCGGCATTGCCGGCCTTTTGGCGTTGTTCCTGACCATCCTGTTCGTCGTCAAGGGAACCTCGATGTTCCCGGCGACAGCTGCCTTAGCCTGGGCGGTACTTGCCTATATCTGTGTCGATTTCGGCTTTTTAAACAAGATCATAGAGATATCGCCCGGCAATGAGCAGATGTGGCGGGCGGGAACGGAGGTGGCGCTTGCAGCGACCTTTGTGGTGTTCCTGTTCGCCTATCTCAACCTTAACCGATGGCACGGCCATTTCAGCTATGGCGCGGTGGTCTGGATCCTCGGCCTGGTGCTGATCGCCGGTGTCGCCATCATCGATCCGGCCGTCGCCGCCGGCATTGCCAGGCTGTCCTTCGCCGCCACGGCACTGACCGGGCTCGGCCTGATCATCCTGCTCGGTATTCGTGGTTACGATCGTGCGATCATGCTGGTGCCGAGTTGGGTGATGGTGCTGCTCTGGCTATGCGGATCGTGGATGGCGATCACCGGCATGCTCGACAACGACATCGCCCAGCCGGCACTGGGCGGCGGGCTGATCCTGATCATCCTTTTGATCGGCTTCACCGTCATGCAGCATGCCTTTGCCGGCGGCGCGCTGCATCAGGGCCTGTTCTCCGACCTCGAGCGCCAGGCGCTGGCGGTGGCCGGCTCCGGGGACACGGTGTGGGACTGGGACGTGCTGCGCGACCGCGTCGTCACCAAGCCCGACGTCAGCATCCAGCTTGGCCTTGCGCCCAATAGCCTGGGGGGTGCGGCCCGCAACTGGCTGCCGGTGCTGCATGCCGACGACCGCGACACGTTTCGCACCACGCTCGACGTGGTGCTGGAACACCGGCGTGGCCGGGTGTCGCAGAATTTCCGCCTGCGCGGGGCCGACGGCCACTATCACTGGTTCTCGCTCAGGGCGCGGCCGGTGATCGGCTCGGACGGCGAAGTGATTCGCTGCGTCGGCACCATGGTCGACGTCACCGAGCAGAAAAAGTCCGAGGAAAGGCTGCTGCACGACGCCGTTCACGACAATCTGACCGGCCTGCCCAACCGCGAACTTCTGATGAACCGGCTTGAAGCCATCATCTCGATCGCGCGCACCGAAGAGAAGGTGCGACCGACTGTCTTCGTCATCGACATCGACCGGTTCAAACAGGTCAATGACGGGCTTGGCATCTCGGCCGGCGACACCATCCTGCTCACCATAGCGCGCCGGCTGCACCGGCTGCTGAAGCCGAAGGATTCGCTGTCGCGCTTCGCCGGCGACCAGTTCGCGCTGATGCTGCTGTCCGAACAGGACCCGTCCCGCATCGCGGCGGTGGCGGACGCCATCAAGCACGCGATCAACAATCCGATCACCTTCGCCAAGCGCGAGATCGTGCTGACCGCCTCGATCGGCCTGATCACCTGGACTTCGGCGCAGACTTCGGCCGAGGACATGGTCAAGGACGCCGAGCTTGCCATGCACCAGGCCAAGCGCTTCGGCGGCGACAGGATCGAGCCGTTCCGGCCGGCCTTCCGCACCGTCGGCACAGACCGTCTGCAGTTCGAATCCGATCTGCGCCGCGCCATCGAGCGGCGCGAATTCACCCTTGCCTACCAGCCGATCGTGCGGCTCGAGGACGGCAGCATTGCCGGCTTCGAAGCGCTGCTCAGGTGGGACCACCCGCGCCGCGGCATGATCCCGCCCGGTGATTTCATTCCGGTCGCCGAAAGCTGCGGCCTGATCGTGCAGCTTGGCCTGTTTGCCATGCAGCAGGCGGCCGAGGACCTCGCCGGCTGGCAAAAGCAGATCGGCGACACGCCGCTGTCGGTGTCGGTCAATCTGTCCAGCCGCCAGTTGATCCGCCGCGACTTGGTCAGCGATGTCCGCTCGGTCATCGCGCGCGCCAATCTCAAGCCGCGCTGCTTCCGGCTCGAACTGACCGAATCGCTGGTGATGGACAATCCCGAGCAGACCTCGCATGTGCTGAACAAGCTGAAGCAGCTCGGCATCGGCCTGTCGCTCGACGATTTCGGCACCGGCTATTCGTCGCTCGCCTATCTGACGCGCTTCCCCTTCGACACCATCAAGATCGACAAGAGTTTTGTCGACGACGCGACGCCGAAGCGCGCTGTGCTGCTCAAATCGATGGTCAATATGGCGCACGAGCTCGGCCTGTCAGTGGTGGCCGAGGGCATTTCTGACGAAAGCGATGCGCTGGAACTGCGCCAGATGGGCTGCGAATACGTCCAGAGCTTCATGTTCGGCGCACCGATGCCCGGCGACCAGGTGCTGAAGGCGCTGAAAGAGCAGTATCCGATGACGCAGGCTTAGAGGCCGTTTGGTCTCTGGGTGGCTGCTAGGTCAGGCGTGCCCGGCCGCCAGGCTCAAATGCGCCAGATCAATGCCGATCGAGGCGAGGATGCGGTCGTATTTGCGTTCGATGTCGGCGTCGAACAGAAGCTCCGGCGTGGCCGGGCAGGTCAGCCAGCCATTCTCGGCGATCTCGGTTTCCAGCTGGCCCGCGCCCCAGCCGGAATAGCCGAGCGCCATCAGCGCGCGGCGCGGGCCGCGGCCGGACGAGATGGCGCGCAAGATGTCGACGGTGGCGGTGAGGCAGATGTCGTCGGAGACTGTGAGCGAGGATTCCACCCGGTAGTCGCCCGAATGCAGCACGAAGCCGCGGCTGCGGTCGACCGGGCCGCCATTGCGCACGACGAAGTCGCGCGCCTGCGCCGGCAGCCGGATCGCCTCCTGCTCGTTCATGATGCCGAGCTGCACCAGGAGGTCGGGAAACAGCATCTGCTGCGTCTGGTTGATGATCAGGCCCATCGCGCCTTCGTCGCTGTGCGCGCAGATATAGATGACCGAGCGCGTGAAGCGGTCGTCCTTCATGCCGGGCATGGCAATCAGGAACTGGTCGTCGAGAAAGCCGCGTCCGCCGGCCGTCTTTTTGTGGCGCAACAAGTCCATGGAGCGGAGCGTAACGCGTTTCCGGAGCGCCGAAAAGGTGCGTCGCGCGCGATTCGCCCAAAGCCCAATAGCTGGAACAACGGATTCCTGACTACCAATTTCCCCCGACGGAATGCTTGAACTCGACTGTTCCTCGCCCAAAAGTCACGCAAATATGATACGCAGAGCGCCATGAAAACATTGCGCGGCCATGAACTGACGATCAAATCACCACCATGCAAAGCTTGAAAATCCTGCTGCTCGGTGCCGCCATCGGATGCGGAGCAGCCCTTCCCGCCGCGGCTTCCTCTTCGGACTGGTACAACAGCGAAGGCGGCAAGGTGCGGCTGGTGACATCAGGCAAGGCCGACGACGCAGGCCGCATCCATGGCGTGCTCGACATTGCGCTCAAGCCCGGCTGGAAGACCTATTGGCGCGACCCGGGCGATGCTGGCGTGCCACCGCAGATCGATGTTTCGGCCAGCACCAACATCACCGATGCGGCGTTTTCCTTCCCGCCGCCGCAGCGCCATGACGACGGCTACGGCAAATGGGCCGGCTACAACCATCCGGTTTCGCTGCCGGTGACTTTCACCCTGTCATCGCCTGGGGATGCGGCCGTCATCGATGCCGACATCTTTCTCGGCATTTGCGAGACGATCTGCATTCCGGTGCAGACGCGGCTGAGCGTTGACCCCGCCGCCGATCCCGACAATGCCGAGGATGCGGCTCTGGTGAAGGCGGCCCTTGCCACCTTGCCCGCCCCTGCCAAAGCCGATTTCGGCATCAGGATCCTGCCCGGCGACCACGAGACGCTGGTCGTCGAGGCGACCTTTCCCGGCGATCCGGAGGCGGCGGATTTCTTCGTCGCCGGCGAGCGCGACTACATGTTCGGGGCGCCTGCGCGCAGCGAAAAGGACGGCCGGCTGGTGTTTACCATACCGATCCTCGACCGACCGTCGGCGACACCGACCGATGGCGGGTTGTATTACACCCTGACAAGTGCGGAAGGCGCGGTCGAGGGCGTTCTGCCGTTCCCCTGATACAAGTCCCGATCCAGGCTTTCCCTTGATCCAGGCCTTGTCGGCGGTTGCGGGAGATGCCTGATTTCGCTATCGCAAGAAACCTTCCCTGCTTTCACACGAGGACCATCATGACCATTGCCGTTGGCGACAAACTGCCCGATGCGACCTTCAAGGAAATGACCGCCGACGGCGCCAAGGTGATCACCTCGGCCGAGATTTTTGCGGGCAAGAAGGTGGTGCTGTTCGGCGTTCCCGGCGCCTTCACGCCGACCTGCAGCAACAACCATCTGCCGGGCTATCTCGAGAACCACGACGCCATCCTGGCGCGCGGCGTCGACACCATCGCCGTCGTCTCGGTCAACGACGTCCATGTGATGGGCGCCTGGGCCAATTTCACCGGTGGTGAAGGCAAGATCCTTTATCTGGCCGATGGGACTGGCGACTTCGCCAAGTCGGTCGGCCTCGATTTCGTAAGCAACGATATGGGGCTGCGAGCGAGACGCTTTTCGATGATCGTCGACAATGGCAAGGTCACCGCGCTCAATGTCGAGACCAAGCCCGGTGTCGACACGTCGGGTGCGGCTCACATTCTGAGCCAGCTGTAATCCCGGATTGCCATAACCTGGCGATCGCGCCTGCCTGGCGCGATGGTCTGCTTTGGGGGACCTCGACGATGTTTGACATCATCTGGCGCAGTGTTGCGATCGGCATCGGCGCCACGGTGCTGATGGATCTCTGGGCGCTGTTCCTGCATCTGGCGCTCAGTCAGCCGCGGCCGAACTGGGGGCCGGTCGGCCGCTGGGTCTGGCACCTCAAAGACGGCAAGGTCTTCCACGACGACATCGCCGATGCCGCGCCCTATGCGCCTGAGAAGGCGCTGGGCTGGGCCTTCCACTATTTCACCGGCATCGTCTACGGCGTCATCCTGGTGGCACTGGCGGGCAAGGCGTGGCTGGACGCACCGACCTTCCTGCCGGCCTTCATCCTCGGCATGGTCACCATCGGCGCCGGCTGGTTCCTGCTGGCGCCGGGCATGGGCGCCGGTTGGGCCGCCTCAAAGCGCCCCAATCCGATGCAAATCCGCGCCTTCAACGTGATCTCGCACACGGTGTTCGCGCTCGGCCTTTACGGCACGGCCCTGCTGATCCGCTAACCCTATTCGCTGATCGCGCGCGGCTTCATCGCGGCGACGGTGTCGCTCCTCTCCAACAATCCGACTGCTGCACTGCGGACTGCCGCTTCTGGCCGTATCAGCGGCCGTCGATCGGTCGCCATCCGTGGAGGATGCTGCGCGCGCCGATATCATAAGCGAAATAGTTGCCGCCGCCGGCCGGCTGATCCGCCTCGCGGCTGATCTCGCGATTGCTGAGAGAAAGCAGCAGCAGCGTTCCGACGCCACCATGGCCGACGAAAGCAATGTCGCCGCCAACGGCGGCGTGTAGTACAGCCTCGACCTCGCTCACAATGCGCTGCTGGGCATCGATGGCGCGCTCCCAGCCGCGAATGCTTTTGTGCGGATTGGCGAAGAACTGGTCGGCGACTGCCTCAAACTCTGGCGGCGGCAGGAAGCCGGTTGCCGAGCGGTCGTTCTCGTGCATGCGTTCGCGCACCTCGACCGTGAGGCCAAGTTGCCTGGCCAGTATCTTAGCGGTTTCTATCGCCTTGCGCTCCGCCGACGAGACGACACGCCGGATCGAGCCGACCCATGGCTGCTCGAGCATGGCCAACGCCCTCGCCCGTCCGATCTCGGACAGTCCCCATTCCGGCACGGGAACGTTGGCATCGATCTGAACCTGGGGATGGGTGATGTAGTATGCAATCGGCACGGGTGAGGTTTCCTGCCGGGAAGCCTAAACTCAATAGCTCTGGGTCGAGCGCCGCGCTCTTGGGGTCGCCGGCTGCTTGGCCGGCGCGGCCGGCTTCAGCGCGGCTGCAGGCTTCGGGGTTGCAGATGCGGCCGAGCCCTTCTTGAACGGCGCCATGCCTTCCCTCGCGAGTTCGTCGGCGCGTTCGTTCTCGGTGTGGCCGGCATGGCCCTTGACCCAGTTCCAGGTCACCTTGTGACGCCGGTTGGCCTCGTCCAGCGCCTGCCAGAGCTCACCGTTCTTGACCGGCTTCTTGTCGGCGGTCTTCCAGCCGTTCTTCTTCCAGCCATGGATCCACTTCGAGATGCCGTCCATGACATATTTGCTGTCGGTGTGAAGCTCGACGGCGCACGGCTCCTTCAGCGCATTCAGCGCCGAAATGGCGGCCAGCAGTTCCATGCGGTTGTTGGTGGTCTCAGCCTCGCCGCCCGACAATTCCTTGGTCTTGCCGTTGAAGCGCAGGATGGCGCCCCAGCCGCCGGGACCGGGATTGCCCGAGCAGGCGCCGTCGGTGAAGATTTCAACCTGCTTGGTCATGTCAGTCCATATTCCGAAGGTGACCTGATGGCGCGGTGGAAGCGCATGCGGCGGATATATTCGGTCGGATCGCGCTTCATGACCAGCCCGCCATCGGGAACGGTCAGCCAGTCATAGAGCCGGGTCAGCATGAAGCGCAGCGCCGAGCCGCGCGCCAGCATCGGCAGCGCCGCCTTCTCACCGTCGCTCAAGGGCCGCACGCTCTGATAGCCGGCCAGCAGCGCCGTGCCCTTGGTCAGATTGAAGGAGAAATCCTTCTCGAAACACCAGGCGTTGAGGCAGGTGGCGACGTCATAGGCGTAGAGGTCGTTGCAGGCGAAATAGAAGTCGATCAGGCCCGACAGTTTTTCGCCGAGGAAGAAGACATTGTCCGGGAACAGGTCGGCATGGATGATGCCCGCCGGCAGGCCCTGCGGCCAATGGCGTTCGAGATCGGTGAAATCGGCGTCGACCTCGGCGGCCAGTCCCGGCTCGACCTCATCGGCGCGCTCGCGTGAGGCGTTCCAGAGCTTGCGCCAGCCGTCGATGGCCAGCGCGTTGTCGCGGGTCATCGCAAAATCCTGGCCGGCGAGATGGAGCGCGGCCAGTGCCTTGCCGACTTCGCCGCAATGCGCCGCTGTCGGCCGCCGCAGCGACAGGCCTTCGAGGAAGGTGATGATGACCGCCGGGCGGCCGGCCAGCGTGCCGATGACAGTGCCGTCATGCGCGGTTACCGGCAGCGGGCAGGAAATGCCTTTGCGGGCGAGATGCCCCATCAGACCGAGGAAGAACGGCAGGTCGGCCTTGTCGACGCGCTTTTCGTAGAGCGTGAGGATGTAGGAGCCGCTCGAGGTGTGCAGCAGAAAATTCGAATTCTCGGTGCCTTCGGCAATGCCCTTGTAGGACAAGAGTTCGCCGACCGGATAAGCCCTGAGGAACGCGCCAAGATCGCCCTCGTTGACATCGGTGTAGACCGCCATGGGCTGTTCACGCGGCTCCGTTGACGAAGGCCATATCGGCCCGCGTCAGTTCGACATCGCGCAGAACCCGCATGACTGGAAAATCCTCCGTTTCGGTCGCGGTGATCGCAAGATCAATGGTCACCTCGAAGCGCTGGCGGAAAGCGTCGATGATCTCGTCGACGATGATCTCCGGCGCCGACGCGCCGGCCGACAGGCCGAGCGTCGAAATGTCAGTGATGTCATTCCACGGAATTTCGGAAGCGCGCTGTACGAGAAGCGACATGGTGGCGCCGGCGCGCTCCGCCACTTCGACAAGTCGGCGCGAATTGGAAGAATTCGGCGCGCCGACAATCAGATAGAGATCGGCGCCGGCGGCGGTGTCCTTGACCGCTTCCTGGCGGTTGGTGGTGGCGTAGCAAATCGATTCGGCGGCCGGCGCATGCAATTGCGGGAAGCGCTCCTGCAGCGCCCGGATGATGCCGGCGGTGTCTTCGACCGACAGCGTCGTCTGGGTGACGAAGCCGAGCGCCTCAGGGTTGGCCGGCGCAAAGGTAGCGGCGTCGGCTTCTGTCTCGATCAGCGTCACGGCGCCTTCCGCCAGCTGGCCCATCGTGCCGATCACCTCCGGGTGCCCGGCATGGCCGATCAGAAGCACATGGCGGCCGAGCCGCTGGTGGCGCATCGCCTGCTTGTGCACCTTCGACACCAGCGGACAGGTGGCGTCGAGATAGAAGAGTTCGCGCGCCTGGGCGTCGGCCGGCACCGATTTCGGCACGCCATGGGCCGAAAACACCACAGGCGACTTGCGATGCTCGGGCGGGATCTCCGACAGTTCCTCGATGAATACCGCGCCGAGGCTTTGCAGGCCTTCGACGACATAGCGGTTATGCACGATCTCGTGGCGGACATAGACCGGCGCGCCGTATTTCTTCAGCGCCAGCACGACGATCTGGATGGCGCGGTCGACGCCGGCGCAAAAGCCGCGCGGCTGGCAGAGCCGGATCGTCAGAGGAGGCTTGGTCTTGGTGTGAAGCATCTAATCCGGGCCGGTTGTTCAGAGGCGAAATGAGGTGTGCACCCCTGCCCTGTCAAGGGTGATAGGGATCATTCCGGCTTTGCCGGGCGGCGCAACCTGATGATCAGAACCGCGGCAAGGGCGGCGGCAAGGCCATACCAGGTGAACGCATATTGCAAATGCGAGTTCGGCAGATCGATGATGGTGATGCCGCCGACCGGCAGCCCACCGGGGTTCGGCGTCTTGTCGGCGTCGATGAAGATCGGCACCAGCACGGCACTCGCGGGCAGGCCGGCGCTTGCCGCCATGACGTCGCGGTCCTTCCAGTAGAAGGTGTTCTTGGCCACATCATTGTCGGGCAGCATCATCGACGGCTTTGCCGGCAGCGGATTGCGCGCCAAGCCGGTGACCGTCACCTTGCCCGTCACCTGCCCTTGCGGGCGTCTGGCGGCGTCCTTGAGATCGTAGGGCACAAAGCCGCGGTTGATCAGCACGAAGCGGCCATCGTCGAGCGCCAGCGGCGTGTAGACATTGAAGCCGGCGTCACCGTCCCAGGTGGCGTAGAAATGCCGCTCGCCGGAATGCAGGAAGGTCCCGCTGACGGTGACCGGCGTGTAGTCGACATCGCCGGTGGCGGCGAATTCCTTCTCGACGTCCGCCAGTGACCGCGCCGCCGAGTGGGTGCGCTGGTCGATGGTCGCCAGCAGCCCTTCCTTCCAGTGCAGGCGCTGCACCTGCCAGGTGCCTAGCCCCAGCAGGATGACGAACAGCACCAGGCCGAGGCCGAGCAGCAACGCCGTCTTCGGCCGCGAACGGCCGGTGGTTTTGGCCAGCGCCTCGCTCATTGCTCGTGGTCCAGCCGGCCTTCAGCAGCCTTGTTGGTGTATTGTAGCGTCAGTAGCACGCCCTTGATCAGCCTCAGCGCCGTCAGACACAGCGCCACCGCCAGCGGTATCCAGATGATGAAATGCAGCCAGAGCGGCGGGCTCAGCGTCACTTCCACCCACAGCGCCAGCCCAACGATGATGAAGCCCATGATCAGGATGACGAACACGGCCGGGCCATCGCCGGCATCGGCATAGGAATAATCGAGGCCGCAATTCATGCAGCGCTTGCCGACGGTCAGGAAGCCGGAGAACAGCCGCCCTTCGCCGCAACGCGGACACCGGCCGTGCAGGCCGGCCGAAATCGGCTCGATGGGTGGCCAGATCGCCCTATCTTCACTCATGGATAGTGTCTTCGCTCATGTTCTACGGCTCAATTTCGATCGGCGTTCCATCCGGCACCATAGCCCAGATTTCATCCATGTCGGAGTCGGTAACCCCAATGCCGCCATCGGTCCAGTCGACCAATTGAAGCAGCCAGCCCAGCCAGCCGAAGCCGTAGGCCATGATGGGCGCCAAAAAGAAGAAAGGCGGCCGCATTGCCGCGGCCGCCTTTCTGATTCCTTGGGGTTGATTCCCCGATGAAAGCCGTCAGTGGCCTTCGATCAGCGCGCCGGCCGATCCCCAGACATAGATCGCGCTGAACAGGAACAGCCAGACCACGTCGACGAAGTGCCAGTACCAGGCAGCCGCCTCGAAGCCGAAATGCTGCTTCGGCGTGAAGTCACCCTTCATGGCACGGATCAGGCAGACCAGCAGGAAGATGGTGCCGATGATCACATGGAAGCCGTGGAAGCCGGTCGCCATGAAGAAGGTGGCGCCATAGATGGAATCCTTGAAGCCGAACGGCGCGTGAATGTACTCGTAAGCCTGCACCATGGTGAACAGCATGCCGAGGCCGACGGTCAGCACCAGGCCGTTGATCAGGCCTTTGCGGTCGCCATGGATCAGCGAGTGGTGCGCCCAGGTCACCGTCGTGCCTGACAAAAGCAGGATGATGGTGTTGTAAAGCGGCAGATGGAAGGGATCGAGGACCTCGAGACCCTTCGGCGGCCAGACGCCGCCGGTAAAGGCGGTGCGGGCATATTGCTGCACCTCGCCCGGAAACAGGCTGGCATCGAAATAAGCCCAGAACCAGGCGACGAAGAACATCACTTCCGAAGCGATGAACATGATCATGCCGTAGCGCAGATGCAGCGACACGACACGCGTGTGATGCCCTTCATGCGCTTCCTTGATCGTGTCCGACCACCAGGCGAACATGGTGTAGAGGACGATGACCAAGCCGATGAAGAACAGCCACGGATTGGCGATGTTGTGGCCGAAGACCGGGAAATCGCCATTCTTGAGATACTGCATCAGGGCAACGCCGCCAACGGCGGTGACCAGCGCGCCGATGGAGCCCAGGAAGGGCCACGGGCTCGGGTTGACGAGATGGTAGTCGTGTTGTGGTTTTGCGTGCGCGTCTGCCATATCAACCCCCGAGATTTGCTTCGGTATCTGAAACTTTGGTGGTGCTGTCCGGCGCCGATGAAGCGACCGGTTTGTTCTTTTCGACCGGGAACATGGTGTAGGACAGGGTGATCGTCTTCAAGTCCTTCAGTTCCGGCACGTTGACGATGTCTGGATCCACATAGAACACGACCGGCATGTCCAGCGCCTCGCCGGGCTTCAGTGTCGTGTCGGTGAAGCAGAAACACTCGACCTTGTTGAAGTAAGGGCCTGCCAGCTCCGGCTGCACGTTGAAGGTGGCGCGGCCGGTGACGGCGCGGTCGAACTTGTTGGTGGCGCTGTAATGTGCCTGCGTGGTCTCGCCGATCTTGATGGTGACCGAGCGGGCGACCGGCTGGAACTGCCAGGGAATGCCATTGGTGTTGGCGTCGAAGCGCACGGTGATGTCGCGGTCGAGGATACGGCCGGCATATTGCTTCTCGGCGCGCTGCGTGGTGCCGCCATAGCCGGTGGCCTGGCAGAACATCTTGTAGAGCGGCACCGCGGCGTAGGCCATGCCGATCATACCGCCGAAGAAGGCGACGCAGACGGCGGCGACAACGCGGTTGGTGTTTTTCTTTTTGGGATCGGTCATGGTCTGGCGGGTCATCGTCGGCCTCACATCGATCCGGTATGGCCGAATTTGACGATGGTGATGACGTAGAAAACGACGACCAGCGCCGCCAGCGCCAGGCCGATCGCGGCCGAACGGTTGCGGCGCGCTTTCTGCTGGCGGTCGGTCAGCGTGACCAGTTCAAGCTTCTTGTCGATCATGGTCATGCTCCACCGATGGCCAGAGCGCGACCGACGACACAGTCGGCCAGATAGATGGCGAAGATCGCAAACAAATAGAGCAGCGAATAGGCAAACAGCGCCTTGGCCGGCTTCATGACGCGGTCGTCATCGGTCATACGCAGCACTTTCCAGGCATACCAGACAAAGCCGGCGCCGAGCGCCAGCGAAGCGATGCCGTAGCCCGCGGTGGTGAAACCGAGCACCCAGGGCAGCACGCCGATCGGTGCGAGGATCAGGGCATAGGCAAAAATCTGGCGGCGGGTCGAGGCCTGGCCAGCGACATTGGGCATCATCGGGATGCCGGCCTTGGCGTAGTCATCGGACTTGAACAGCGCCAGCGCCCAGAAATGCGGCGGCGTCCACAGGAAGATGATCAGGAACAGGACGAGGCTTTCGAAGCTGACCGTTCCGGTTACCGCCGCCCAGCCGATCACCGGCGGAATGGCGCCGGCGGCACCGCCAATGACGATGTTCTGCGGCGTCGAGCGCTTCAGCCACATCGTATAGACGACGGCGTAGAAGAAGATGGTGAAAGCGAGCAGCGCCGCCGACAGCCAGTTGACCAGCACGCCAAGCGTCATCACCGACAGCGCCGACAGCACAAGGCCGAAACTCAGGGCTTCACCAGGGAGGATGCGGCCGGACGGGACCGGGCGGCCGGCGGTCCGGCTCATCACGGCATCGATGTCGGCGTCGTACCACATGTTGAGCGCGCCCGAGGCGCCGGCGCCAATGGCGATCGCCAGGATTGCGACCATCGCTATCAGCGGGTTGACGGTCACGGGCGCCGCCACCATGCCGACAAAGGCCGTGAACACCACCAGCGACATGACGCGCGGCTTCAAGAGGGCGAAAAAGTCACCCGCCGTGGCTTCCGAAATTCGAAAGCCCGCTTCGTCAATCAATGGGTCGTCGACCAGGGCCATGCGTAGTTGAGTCCAATCATTCCGTTGGCCGAAACCGCCGGCGGGCCGGCGGTTTCGTATTCGGGCTGCCTTACTTGATCTTCGGCAGCTGTTCCCACTGGTGGAAGGGCGGCGGCGAAGGCAGCTGCCATTCGAGCGTCGTTGCACCCTCGCCCCATGGATTGGCGCCGGCCACCCGCTTCTTCTGGAACGCTTCGAAGACGCCATAGAGGAAGATCACCACGCCGACGGCCGAGATATAGGAACCGTAGGACGACACCATGTTCCAGCCGGCAAACGCGTCGGGATAGTCGATGGTGCGGCGCGGCATGCCGGCGAGGCCGAGGAAATGCTGCGGGAAGAAGATCAGGTTGACGCCGACGAAGGTGACCCAGAAGTGGGTGTTGGCGATCACCGGCGAGTACATGTAACCGGTCATCTTCGGGAACCAGTAGTACCAGCCGGCGAAGATGGCGAACACCGCGCCCAGCGAAAGCACGTAGTGGAAGTGAGCGATGACGAAATAGGTGTCATGCAGCGAGCGGTCGAGGCCGGCATTGGCGAGCTGGACGCCGGTGACGCCGCCGACCGTGAACAGGAAGATGAAGCCGAGCGCCCACAGCATCGGCGTCTTGAACGAGATCGACCCACCCCACATCGTCGCGATCCAGGAGAAGATCTTCACGCCTGTCGGCACCGCGATGACCATGGTGGCGAAGACGAAGTAGCGCTGCGTGTCGAGCGACAGGCCGGTCGTGTACATGTGGTGCGCCCAGACGATGAAGCCGACGGCGCCGATCGCGACCATGGCGTAGGCCATGCCGAGATAACCGAACACCGGCTTCTTCGAGAAGGTCGAGACGATGTGGCTGATGATGCCGAAGCCCGGCAGGATCAGGATGTAGACTTCAGGATGGCCGAAGAACCAGAACAGGTGCTGGAACAGCAGCGGGTCGCCGCCGCCATCCGGGGTGAAGAAGGTGGTGCCGAAATTGCGGTCGGTGAGCAACATGGTGATGCCGCCGGCCAGAACCGGAAGCGACAACAGCAGCAGGAAGGCGGTGACCAGCACCGACCAGGCAAACAGCGGCATCTTGTGCAGCGTCATGCCCGGCGCGCGCATGTTGAAGATGGTGGTGATGAAGTTGATGGCGCCGAGGATCGACGAGGCGCCGGCAATATGGATCGACAGGATCGCCAGATCCATGGCCGGTCCGGGCTGGCCGGAGGTCGACAGCGGCGGATAGAGCGTCCAGCCGCCGCCAACGCCGTAGGCGCCGGGCGCGCTCGGCATGAAGGCCGAGGCGATGAGCAGGATGAAGGCCGGCGGCAGCAGCCAGAACGAGATGTTGTTCATGCGCGGGAAGGCCATGTCCGGCGCGCCGATCATAATCGGCACCATCCAGTTGGCGAAGCCGCCGATCAGCGCCGGCATGACCATGAAGAAGATCATGATCAGCGCGTGCGCGGTGCCGAAGGCGTTGTACATGGTCTTGCCGCCGTCGATGGCGGCATCGCCGTTCATGCCGTAGACCATCTGCGCCAGGCCGGTGAAGATCTGGATGCCCGGCTCTTGCAGCTCCATGCGGATGACGACCGAAAGCGCCCCGCCGACGATGCCCGCGAAGATCGCGAAGATCAGATAGAGCGTGCCGATATCCTTGTGGTTGGTGGAGTACACCCACCGGACCCAGCCATGATAGGGCTTGTGGTCGTGGTCGTCGTGAGCTGCAGCTTCTGCCATGGTCGGCTCCGTTCCCTAATTCTTGCTAACCCGCGGCATCAATTGCCGGCGGCCGCTACCTTGTTGGTACCGTCGACCTCGGCCATCAGCGCCTTGTTGGCGCCGGGAAGGTCGGTCTTGGCTGCTGCCAGCCAGGTCTTGTACTGCGCGTCGGAGACGACGCGGATGGCAATCGGCATGAAGGCGTGGTCCTTGCCGCAGAGCTGCGAGCACTGGCCGTAATAGAGGCCTTCCTTCTCCGCCTTGAACCAGGTCTCGTTGGTGCGGCCGGGAACCGCGTCCATCTTGATGCCGAAGGCCGGCATGGCGAAGGAGTGGATGACGTCGGTCGCGGTGACCAGGACACGGGTCATGGTGTTGACCGGCACCACCAGCTCATTATCGACCGCCAGGAGACGCGGATAGACCTTGCGGTCTTCCTTGCCGATCGCGGCGCGATCGGCATCCTGAAGGATGGCCGAGTTGAAGGAGAGCGTGTTCTCGGTCTGATACTCATAGTCCCAGTTCCACTGATTGCCCGTCGCCTTGACGGTCAGCTTGGCCTCTTCCGGCGGCGTGTACTGCGCGGTCAGGAGTTGGAACGAGGGAATGGCGATGAACAGCAGGACGACGACCGGCCCGACAGTCCAGATAATCTCGATCAGCGTGTTGTGGCTGGTCCTGGACGGAACCGGGTTCGCGCTGGCGCGGAACCTGAAGATGCACCAGGCAAGCAGAGCCAGAACCAGCACGGTGATCGGGACGACGAACCACATCGTGTAGTTCCCGAACCACTCGATCTGCCGCATCATGTCGGTCGCCGGCGGCTGAAAACTCATCTCCCATGGCTGCGGCTGAGCCGCATGAGCGGAGGCACCGGCGAAAAATGCGGTGGCAGCAGCTGCTGTTGCCATCAATTTGGCGCTTGTTGGGAATTTTCTCATCGCCGTCTTCATCTCCCGGTTCCCTGCCGTCGTGGCGCAGGAATATCGTACATCGCCGGGATGGGAATCCCGGACAGTCCCAAGGCTGGTTCAAACCATACTCTATTTCCCTCCGCAAGAAAGGAGCGGGCAAAACCGTGCGGCATTTTTGCGCGCAAGCGCGAGCGCACCGTTTCAACGGCCTCGCGGCTTGCGCGGATCGTCGACAGATGGGCTATGCGGGCTTGTGGCCGGAATGCGCCCGACGGTCGCAATTCGGGCGAATTTGCTAGGGAAAAGCGCATTATTGCGCTTGCCGGGGCTGACCGGCAGTCGCCCTATCCTTTACTTGGCCTTGGCGCGGCTTAAAGTGCCGTGATTCGCTAATGGAGCCGTCATGACCTCTTGGCTTTCGAGAAACTCCTGGCTTTCGAGAAGCGGGGCGAAGGTCATCGTTCTCGCCGCCCTGATCGGTATCGGCTCGTCCGCAACCGGCACTGCCAATGCAGCGCAGCCGAGCGGCACGGTCAAGTCGACGCATGGTGCATGGTCGATCATCTGCGACACGCCGGCCGGCGCCACCTCGGAACAGTGCGTGATGATGCAAAACGTCGTCGCCGAGGATCGCCCGGAAATGGGACTTTCGGTCGTGGTGCTGCGCACCGCCGACAACAAGGCCGAGATCCTGCGCGTGCTGGCGCCGCTCGGCGTGCTGCTGCCCAACGGGCTCGGCCTCAATGTCGACGGCAAGGATATCGGCCGCGCCTATTTCGTGCGCTGCTTCCAGGATGGCTGCTATGCCGAGGTCATTCTTGAAAAGCCGCTGCTCGACACGCTGAAGACCGGGACGTCGGCCACCTTCATCGTCTTCCAGACGCCGGAAGAGGGGATCGGCATCCCCGTCGACCTCAAAGGCTTCGCCGACGGTTTTGCCGCCCTGCCCTGATCATGCGCTCTTTTTCTCTGCTTCTGTCGACCGGTCTGATCCTGACCGGCGCCGTTTCCGTCGCCTTTGCCGAGGATGCCGAAATCATCACGGCGCCCGATCCGGCGGTCATTCTCGAGATTGCGAAGGGCTATGGCTCGGCCAAGATGGACAAGGACGACGGCGGCGATCCGATGGTCTCCGGCCGGCTTCAGGGCATGAAATATGTGATCTATTTCTACGGTTGCGAAAACCATGAGAGGTGCAAGTCGATCCAGTTCTCGTCGGGCTATACGGATGCCTTCACGATCGACCAGGCCAATGAATGGAACAAGAAATATCGCTGGGTGAAGGCCTTTTCCGGTGACGGGTCGAACTTCAAGATGGATGTCATGTTCAGGGGCGGGGTTACCCGCTCCTACCTTGAGGAGCAGTTCTCGAACTGGGATTCCATGACCAGCGACATCAAAGAGTTCGTGAACGAGAAGTAGGGCCTGAGCGCTCCACGGTCCGGCTGCGGATCGTCATTGCGGATTGTGCAGGCGCGTCTTCGCGCCTACATCGTGGCAACAACCATTCCTCCTGTGAACGGACCTGCCATGAACAGCCTGATCGGCCAATTCGACATTTCAGACGATCGCATCAAGCGGATCGTTGCCGACACCCTTAACGGCGCCGATGACGGCGAGCTATTCCTCGAATACAGCGAGAGCGAAGCGCTGATGTTCGACAACGGCAGACTGAAGACCGCCAATTTCAACACCGACCAGGGTTTTGGCCTGCGCGCGGTGGCCGGCGAGGCCAGCGGCTACGCCCATTCCAGCGATCTTTCCGAAGCCTCGCTGCTGCGCGCGGCGGACGCCGTCTCAACCGTCAAGGGCGGCTATTCCGGCACGCTTGCCGCCGCACCCGCGCGCACCAACCGCCATCTCTACGGCGACGAGAACCCGATCCCCTCGCCTTCCTTCGAGGTCAAGGCCAAGCTGTTGCAGGAGATCGACGCCTGGCTGCGGGCCGAGGATCCGCGCGTGCGCCAGGTGACGGCCTCGCTCGCCGCGTCCTGGCAGCATGTCGAGATCGTCCGCGCCGACGGCCAGATGGTGCGCGATATCCGCCCGCTGGTCCGTATCAACGTCTCCGTCGTGGTCGGCGATGGCGACCGCCAGGAAAGCGGCTCTTACGGCATGGGCGGGCGCAAGGCGTTCGGCGAGTTCCTGGTCGAGGACAGTTGGAAGCATGCGGCACGAGAGGCGCTCAGGCAGGCGCTGGTCAATCTCGAAGCCATCCCGGCGCCGGCCGGCACGTTCGACATCGTATTGTCCAGCGGCTGGCCGGGCGTCATGCTGCACGAGGCAGTCGGCCACGGGCTGGAAGGCGATTTCAACCGCAAGAAGACGTCGGCCTTCGCCGGCCTGCTCGGCCAGCAGGTGGCGGCCAAGGGCGTCACCGTCGTCGATGACGGCACCATGCCCGAGCGGCGCGGCTCGCTCACCGTCGATGATGAAGGCACGCCGTCGGCCCGCAACGTGCTGATCGAGGACGGCAGACTGGTCGGGTACATGCAGGACCGCCAGAACGCCCGGCTGATGGGCATGAAGGCGACCGGCAACGGCCGGCGCGAAGGCTATGCGCACCAGCCGATGCCGCGCATGACCAACACCTACATGACGTCGGGCGACATGGAGCCGGACGAGATCATCGCCTCGGTCAAGAACGGCATCTACGCCGTCTCCTTCGGCGGCGGCCAGGTCGACATCACCTCGGGCAAGTTCGTGTTCGGCTGCACCGAGGCCTACATGATCGAGAACGGCAAGGTGACGCAGCCGATCAAGGGCGCCATGCTGATCGGCAACGGGCCGGACGCCATGCACCGCGTGTCGATGATCGGCAACGACATGAAGCTCGACAACGGCATCGGCATGTGCGGCAAGGCCGGCCAGGGCGTGCCGGTCGGCGTCGGCCAGCCGCATCTCAGGATGAACCAGATGACGGTGGGCGGCACCAGGGTTTGAGGTGCCAATCCGCCAGGCTTGAATAGCTGACGCAATAAGAATATCTTACCTTTGTCTTACACAAAGGCGTGCGCGATGGCTGCTACAGAAAAACTTACAACGACCGTCTCCACCAAGGGACAGGTAATCCTGCCCAGCGCGATCCGGAAGCGCAAAGATTGGGGTGCGGGCACACGCCTGCAGGTCGAAGATACGCCGGACGGAGTGCTTTTGAAATTGGCGCCGGCCTTTGCCCCGACGCGACCAGAAGATGTCTTCGGTGTCCTACCGCACAGTGGCAGGCCGAAGACTCTGGAGGAGATGGACGCGGCCGTCCTTGCGGAAGCGCGGCGGCGCAATGCTCGCGATTGATACCAACGTTATCATCAGGTATTTGACGAACGACGATCCGGAGCAGTCCCCGCGAGCCCGGCGGCTGATCGATGGTCAACCCGTCTTTGTCGCCGTCACGGTAGTCCTGGAGGCCGAATGGGTGCTGCGCAGTGCCTATGGCTATGGCCAAGCCGCGATCGTGGGCGCGCTGCGACGGTTCGGCGGGTTGCCCACGGTTGAACTGGAAGACGCTGCGATTGTCTCCTCTGCGCTCGATCTGTCCGAAGCGGGAATGGATTTTGCAGATGCGCTGCATCTGGGGAAAGCAGCTCATTGTGCTGGCTTTGCAACCTTTGACCGCAGTTTCCTGAAGGCTGCAAAGGCGGCCGGACATGATGGCGTGCAGGAAGCATAGCAAAGAGGCGCGCCGGTAGCGGCCTGCCGCTCGACGTCACCCTGAATGCGCCGGCTGTTTCCCAACTTCAAATCTCAGTCGGCACCTTGAAGCGAACACAATTCACATTAGGAAATTAGTAACTGTTGAACTGCCTGGGCGGCCGTTTGCGCACAAACGCCGTACCCAGCTTCTCATTGCGGTGTTGGTGATGGCAATGCGGCCCGGCGTCCTAGCTCTCCTCCTTGGCTTCGTTTCGTTGATTGGCGCGACAGCGCTGCAAGCCGGTCCGGCGGCGGCACAATCGACATGGTTCAAGGCGCGGTCGACGCAACCTGCCGCCGCCGTGGGCGGAAGCACCAGCGTCCCCTACGGTTGGGTCGATTTCTGCCATCGCCGGCCAAAGGAGTGCAAGGTCCCCGCTTTGCCGGCCGCCGACGTCAAGCTGACCGCGCAGAAGCTGAGCATCCTCAAGCGGGTCAATCAGAAGGCGAACAGGTCCATCAAGCCCATCAGCAATTTCGATCACTGGGGCACGATGGAGGACCACTGGGACTATCCTGTGGACGGCAAGGGCGACTGCAAGATCTACGCGCTCTACAAGCGCAAGCTTCTTCTGCAGGCAGGTTTCCCCCGGCAGGCGCTGCTGATGACGGTGGTGCGCGACCTCAACAATGAAGGCCACACCATCCTGACGGTGAAGACCGACAAGGGCGATCTTGTCCTGGACAATCTGGTCGATGAGATCAGGCCCTGGAACGCGACCGGCTATTACTTCCTGAAACGCCAGTCGCAGCAGAACCCAAATACATGGGTGTCGATCAACCAACGCGGCGGCACGCCGAAACGGATGTCGCCAAGCTAGGCTGCGGCTACCGCCGTCTCTTTGGCTTCTCCAGCAGCGCCACCGCCTCGACATGCGGCGACCAGAGGAACTGGTCGATCGGCGTGACGCTTTTCAGCATGTAGCCGCCATCCATGAGGATGCGTAAATCCCGGGCCAGCGTCACCGGGTTGCAGGAGACGGCGGCGACGAACGGCACGTCGGAGCGAGCGATCTGCTTCGACTGGTCTTCGGCGCCGGCGCGCGGCGGGTCGAAGACGACACCGTCGAAGGCGTTCAGTTCCTTGAACGTCAGCGGGCGCCGGAACAGGTCGCGGCGCTCGCCGGTTACCCGCTTCAGGCCCGTGGCGAAGCGTGAGCCGCGGTCGAGCGCCGAAAGGGCGGCTGCGTCGCCTTCGACCGCATGGACCTCGGATTTCGCCGCCAGCCGAAGCGCAAAGCTGCCGCAGCCGGCGAAGAGATCCGCGACTTTCTTGGCGCGTTTCAGATGTCCGCCAACGATATCGGCCATCGCCTGTTCGGCGGCTCCGGTTGCCTGCAGGAAGGCGCCGGGCGGCACGGCGACAGCGACGGTGCCGAACATGATCACCGGCTTTTTCGGCTCGATGACGATCTCGTCGTCGATCGAAAGCCGGGCAAATCCATTGGCCATGATGAAGTTGGAGGCAACCCGGCGCTGGTTCTCCCCCAGCTTGCCTGACTCATAGACCGCGACGTCGAGGCCCGAACCCGTCACCGTGACCGCCATGCGGAACGACTTGGTGGTGGCGCAAACCAGGTCGGCAACCGATCGCAAGCGATCGAGTGCCGCGACGATCTCCGGCAGCGAGATCGGGCATTCCTCGATGGGGATGATTTCCGGCGACAGATGGCGATGGAAGCCAAGCAGCATACCGGTGTCGGCGCGCCGGGCGGCAAGCACGACGCGGCGGCGTGTGTGTGGTGCACACGGCACCAAGGCGCCGATGTCGCCAGCAATGCCCTTCAAGGCATGCACTACCTTGTCGCGTTTCCACTGGTGGTAGGCGTCGGCTTGCAGATGCTGGACGGCGCAGCCGCCGCATTCTGTGAAATGCCGGCAGGCCGGGTCGATACGCAGCGGCGAGGCTTCCAGCACCGCCATCAGGGTGGCGCGATCCCTTTCGCGCGCCGCGGTGACAGTTTCGCCCGGCAGCGTGAAGGGAATGAACAGCTCGCCGGTTTCCGTCTCGGCGACGCCATCGCCTTGCGAGCCCAATCTCTTGATGGTGAAGCGCGTGCTCATCGGTCCTTGATCCCACCGAGCAGGAATTCGCGGTTGCCGTCGCCGCCTTCAATCGGCGACATGTGCAGACCCAATGTACGCCAGCCAGGGACGCCTTCGAGCCATTCCTGCAGCAGGCCGGCAACGCGGGCGGCGTCATAGGGGTCTTTCAGCAGGCCACCCTTGCCGATCGCCTCGCGGCCGGCCTCGAATTGCGGCTTGACCAGAAACACCGCACGCGCTCCCGGCCTGGCGATGGCAAGCGCCGGCGGCATCGCCAGTTTCAGCGAAATGAAGCTGACGTCGGAAACGATGAAATCCGGGATACGGCCGCCGAGATCAGCGGCCGTGAGCTCGCGGGCGTTCAAGCCCTCGATCACGGTGACGCGCGGGTCGGACGAGACATCGGGATGCATCTGGCCGTGGCCGACATCGATTGCCGTAACGTGGACCGCACCGCGCTCGAGCAGCACTTGGGTGAAGCCGCCGGTCGAGGCGCCGATATCAAGGGCTTCCGAGCCCGAGGGATCAAGAATGAAATGGTCGAGCCCGGCAATCAGCTTCAGCGCCGCGCGCGAGACATAGCCTTGCGCGGGATCGTCGATGACGATGAGGCATTGCGGCAGGACGGTCTGGCCGGGCTTGCGGGCGACCACGCCGTCGACCGTCACGGTTCCGCGCTCGACCGCGTCGCGGGCGCGCGAGCGGCTTGCAAACAGGCCGCGCTGGACGAGCAATTCGTCGAGCCGCTGGCGTGTGCTGGCTGGCAGAGGGGAGTTCATCGGCCTTCATGGCGAAAGCCGGTCACGAAGGCAAGGACATTGGGTGAGCGGGACACTGGAACCGGAGACGCAGATCAGTCCACCGGTTGAATATCGCAGCAAGTCCGGCAAGATGGCCGGGGCGCTCACGCAATGCTGAGGAACACCAATGCTGACGGGAACCTGGCATTTGCGGCTCCGCCCGCTGGACGTTTGAAGGCGACCCCTAACGACGCTTCATACAATGCCCTGTGGGCACGTTTAAAACCACCGTCATTGTAATACAAGGAGACTAAGCCATGGCCAAGAAGTACACTGCGAAGTGCGCCTGCGGCGCCGTCAAGTTCGAGTTTGATACCGATCCCACTTTCATTGCAGTTTGTCACTGCCTCGACTGCAAGAAGGCTTCCGGCGGCGAAGCTGCGACGTTTTTCGCAGTGCCAGAGGATGATTTCACGCTGATCAGCGGCAAACCGAAAGCGTTTCACTATATCGCCAATTCGGGCAACGGGCTCGACCGGAATTACTGCCCGGAATGCGCGGCGCGGGTATTCACGGACAATCTCGACGGCTTCCCCGGCACGGTGTTCGTCCAGCTCGGAAGTCTCGACCGCCCCGAGTTGATCGCCCCGAAACTCGAGATGTTCACCAGGCGTCGTCTCGGATGGGTAAAGCCACTTGACCTCCCCCAGTTCGAGAACATGCCCAGCTGAAGGATGCCCAGGCGGATGGACGAGGCAATGCCGAGGAGGCCGAATGCTGAAGGGAACCTGCCATTGCGGCGCCGCTCACTGGACGCTCGAGGGCGACCCCGGCCCGATCACCGCTTGCAACTGCACGCCTTGCCGCCGCTACGGCACGCTGTGGGCCTATGATTTTGTTGACGAGCGCATCCGCGTTGCGGGACCTCTGCGTTCCTATGCGCGCGCTGGGAAAACGAACCCTCGCTCGAAATCCTGTTCTGCCCGACCTGTGCCTGCGTGCTTGCGTGGCGCGGCCTGCGCACCGGTTCCAGGGGGCGCACGCGGATCGCCGTCAATGTCAGGCTGGCGCCGCCGGAGGCGGTCGCCGACCTGCCGATCGGTCATTTCGTCGGGCTGGACACTTTGACGATCTGCCGCGCGATGGGCGCTGCGTGCGCGACATGTGGTTCTAGAAAATGGTGCGCGAAACCTCACGCTCGACGGCGGGCGTCAGCCCGTCACCGGCGTCGCCGGAAGCCTGCTTGGGCGAGCTCTCGACGGGCGCAGCCGGTACGTCCGGCACGACGACGAGCTGCGGCACCTGCTTGTAGGAAAAGCCGCCCCTGATGTTGCCCATCTTGCCGGCGACGATCTCGACCACCGCCTGTTCGAGCTTGCGGTCGTAGCGGGTTTCGGCCACGGCCGGCGCGGCGATGACAGCCAAAAGGGCCGCGCCGCACAGAAGCGTTCGCATTGTTTTTTAACTCCCTGCCTTGGTCGAGTTTTAGCAGGGCGGCGTTGAAAAACGGCCAAAAGACACGGTAAGCGAAACGCCAAACAGAAGCGTTAACAGAGCGTTACGGCTAGAGCGCTTGACGCAATTCCGGACGGAAAACCGCTTCACACTTTTCCTGGAATTGCTTTAGAAGCCGGCAAACCGCTTCAAAGGCGTGAGATTTTGATTCAGGCGCGTTGCGCGCGAGCGGAATGGCCAAGCGCAACGAACACGGTGCGCACGATGCCGGCGGCGTCTAGCCCGGCGTCTGCATACATTTTCTCCGGCTTGGCATGGTCGGTGAACTCGTCCGGCAGCACCAGCGGCCGCACTTTCAGGCCGCTTTCCAGCAGGCCTTCATGGGCGAGGAACTGCAGCACATGGCTGGCGAACCCGCCGACAGCGCCCTCTTCCACCGTCACCAGCACTTCGTGCGAACGGGCGAGACGGCGGATCAGATCCTCATCGAGCGGCTTGGCGAAACGGGCGTCCACAACCGTCGTCGAAAGTCCGGCAGCACCTAGTTCCTCGGCCGCCAGCAGGCAATCCTGCAGCCTGGTGCCGAAGGACAGGAGCGCCACCTTGGTGCCTTCCCTGACGATGCGGCCCTTGCCGATTTCGAGCACCGAGCCACGCTCCGGCATGTCGACGCCGACACCGTTGCCACGCGGATAACGGAAGGCAATGGGGCCTTC
This sequence comes from Mesorhizobium sp. P2_B5, assembly GCF_056404775.1. Lineage (NCBI taxonomy): Bacteria > Pseudomonadati > Pseudomonadota > Alphaproteobacteria > Hyphomicrobiales > Phyllobacteriaceae > Mesorhizobium > Mesorhizobium sp. P2_B5. Next base: position 170,717 of record NZ_JBFUDJ010000004.1, read on the forward strand.
GTCGTAATAGGCGGCGGTGCGCACCATGTGGCGAAGCTCCGCCTCATCGGCGGCCGCCATCACCACAAAGCCCGGCAGCGTCGCCAGGAAGGTGGTGTCGAAGGCGCCGCAATGGGTGGCGCCGTCGGCGCCGACGAAACCGGCGCGGTCGATCGGGAAACGCACCGGCAGTTTCTGGATCGCCACGTCGTGGACGACTTGGTCATAGGCGCGCTGCAGGAAGGTCGAATAGATGGCGGCGAAGGGTTTGTAGCCTTCGGTGGCGAGGCCGGCGGCAAAGGTCACCGCATGTTGCTCGGCGATGCCGACATCGAAGGTCCGGGCGGGAAACGCCTCGCCGAACAGGTCGAGGCCGGTGCCGCTCGGCATGGCGGCGGTGACGGCGACGATGCGGTCGTCGGCGTGCGCTTCCTGGATCAGGCTTTCGGCGAACACCTTGGTGTAGGCCGGCGCGTTGGCCGGCGCCTTGGTCTGCGCGCCGGTGATGACGTCGAACTTGTTGACGCCATGATATTTGTCGGGCGCGGCCTCGGCCGGGCCGTAACCCTTGCCCTTCTGAGTCACGACATGGATCAGCACCGGGCCGTCGGCATTGTCGCGGACATTCTTCAAGACCGGGATCAGATGTTCGAGATTGTGCCCGTCGATCGGCCCGATATGGTAGAAGCCAAGCTCCTCGAACAGCGTGCCGCCGGTGACGTAGCCGCGCGCATGTTCGACCGCCCGCGTGATGGCGCGATCGGCGCGCTTGCCGAGATAGGAGGTCAGTTTCTTGCCGAAATCGCGCAGGCCGAGATAGGTCTTCCCTGAGGCGAGCCGCGCCAGATAGGCGCTCATGGCGCCGGTCGGCGGGGCGATCGACATGTCGTTGTCGTTGAGGATGACGATCAGGCGGGCATCGAGCGCGCCGGCATTGTTCAACGCTTCAAATGCCATGCCGGCCGACATGGCGCCATCGCCGATGACGGCAATGACATTGTTGTGGCCGCCCGAGAGGTCGCGCGCCATGGCCATGCCGAGGCCGGCGGAAATCGAGGTCGAGGAATGCGCGGCGCCGAACGGGTCGTATTCGCTCTCAGTGCGCCGGGTGAAGCCGGACAGGCCGCCCTCCTGGCGCAGCGTGCGGATGCGGTCGCGGCGGCCGGTCAGGATCTTGTGCGGGTAGGCCTGGTGGCCGACATCCCAGATCACCCGGTCTTCCGGCGTGTTGAAAACATAGTGCAGCGCCACGGTCAGTTCGACGACACCGAGGCCGGCGCCGAGATGCCCGCCCGTATGCGAGACGGCATCGATCAGCTCGGCACGCAGCTCCAAGGCCAGCTGCGGCAGCTCGCTTTCGTCAAGCTTCTTCAGGTCGGCTGGAATGCGGACCTTGTCGAGAAGCGGCGTGTGCAGCGTTGCGTTCACTGTTTAGGAGCCTGCCCAGCTATTTTCGTTCATGCGCGTTGATCATGGGCGAAATATGCCTCCGCCCGCAGAATGTAAATGCGTGTCAGTGACGCGGGTGAAGCTGGCGTTAATTGTCCGGTAACGGAATGAACTCTTCCTCATCTCCAGGAACGATATCGAAGCGGCCCGTCTTCCATTCCTGTTTGGCCTGTTCGATACGCTCCTTCGACGACGAGACGAAGTTCCACCAGATATGGCGCGGGGAGCCGAGCGAGGCGCCGCCGAAGAGCATGAAATGAGCGCCGCGTTCGGATGAGACGACCAGTTCGTCGCCGGGCCGGAACACCAGCAGACGCTCGGCCGGAAAGCGGTCCCCCGATATCGAGACATCGCCGTCCAGCGTGTAGATGGCGCGTTCCTCGGCGTCGGCGGGAATTTTCACACTGGCGCCGGGCGCCAGGCGCAGATCGGCGTAGAGCGTCTCGGTGTCGGCTCTTACCGGCGAGCGCAAACCCTGGAAATCGCCGATCACCACGCGACCGCTGACGCCTTCGGCGTCGATTTCGGGCAGATGCAGCGCCGCGGTGTTCTCGAACACCGGCGCCACCTCCTCCTTGCCGTCGGGCAGCGCCAGCCAGGTCTGCAGGCCGGAGACCGACATCGGCGCGCCGCGCAGTTCTTCGGGCGTGCGCTCGGAATGAACGATGCCGCGGCCGGCCGTCATCAAATTCACGTCGCCGGGCTGGATGACCATCTCGGTGCCGAGCGAGTCGCGGTGCCTGATCTTGCCGTCGAACAGATAGGTGACGGTGGAAAGCCCGATATGCGGGTGCGGCCGGACATCGAGCGCCTGGCCGGCGCGCAATATGGCCGGACCCATGCGATCGAAGAAGATGAAGGGACCGACCAGGCGCCGCCTTGCCGTCGGCAGAGCGCGGCGAACCTGAAAACCGTCAATGTCCTTGGCGTTCGGAATGACCATCAGCTCAATCTGGTCGCTGGCGAAGGCGTCACCAGGCTCAGGGTCCCGGCCGGGGAAAAAACTCATCTGGATATCCTCAGGCGAAGCGCAGCGCCGATTTGGCTTTTGCCTTGGCCGCCACCTCTTCGCGATTGCGCGGGTGATGGTTGGTTTCGAGCGAATGCAGCAATTCATGCGCCGATTCAGCGATCGCCTCGACGGCGCGGTCGAAGGCGGCCTGATTGCGCTGCGAAGGGCGCGTCGTTCCGCTCAATTTGCGCACGAACTGAAGGGCGGCGTCGCGGATCTCGTCATGGGTTGCCGGCGGATCGAAATTGAACAGGGTCTTGATGTTTCTGCACATGCTTGAACTCCTTACCTGCTTTCTCTGCCCGCCCCGCTTGACAAATTACTCCGCGTCGAGCGGCTCGGTTCCCACCGGCTTGCCGTCACGCGACAGCCTGATCTTCTCGACCTTGTCTTCGGCCGACTTCAGCAGCCGGTCGCAATGGGCCTTCAGCGCCTCGCCGCGTTCATAGATCCTGATCGACTGATCGAGCGGCACGTCGCCGCGTTCGAGATCATCGACGATCTTTTCGAGCGCGTCGAGTGCCTGCTCGAAGCTCATCGCCTTGACGTCTTCGTTTGCTTCGCCAGCCATACTCTATCCCTTCATCAGCCGCCCGACATGGGCGGCGACCGAAAATGCCAATCCCTGCAGATCGTAGCCGCCCTCGAGCAGGCTGACGAGCCGGTTGCCGCTGTGGCGCCCCGCGCGTTCCAGCAACTGGCCGGTCGCCCAGTCGAAATCGTCCTCGCTGAGGTTGATCTCGGCCAGCGGGTCGCGATGGTGGGCGTCGAAACCGGCGGAAATGATGATCAAATCGGGCGCGAAATTGTCGAGCGCCGGCAGGACGCGCGACAGCAAGGCATCGCGGAACATGTCTGAGCCGGTCTGTGGCGCCAGCGGCGCGTTGACGATGTTGCCGGCGCCGGTTTCGGTCTTGGCGCCCGTGCCAGGATAGAGCGGCATCTGGTGCGTCGAGCAGTAAAGCACCGACGGATCGTCCCAGAAAATGTCCTGCGTGCCGTTGCCGTGGTGCACATCCCAGTCGACGATGGCGACGCGTTCGGCGCCATGTTTCTTCTGCGCATAGCGCGCCGCGATCGCCGCGGTGTTGAACAGGCAAAAGCCCATGGCGGTGGTCTTTTCGGCGTGGTGGCCGGGCGGTCGGGCGGCGACGAAGGCGTTGGCGACACGACCCTCGAAGACGTCGTCGACGGCGGCATTGGCCGCACCGATGGCGGTGACCACCGCTTGCCAACTTTTCGGGCTGGCGCTGGTGTCGGCGTCGATCGGGGCAATGCCACTCTCGGGGATCGCGGCGCGGACGCGGGCGACGAAATCCTCGGGGTGGGCATAGAGAATGGTGGCCTCGTCGCCTTGCGGCGCCGTGACCCGGTCGAGCGCCGCAAAGGCCTCGTCGTCGAGCACGCGCTCGATGGCGCGCAAGCGGTCGGGTCGCTCCGGATGACCGGGCGGCGTCAGATGTTCGAGGAAGATCGGATGGGTGTAGAGCCTTGTGACCATGACCCGATATAGGCGCGCCCGGCCGCTTTGACCATGGTTTGACGCCGCGCCGCCCCGACGTTCAACAGGGTTTAGGTGCTCGGCTGCGTCCAGCGCGAGCCGCCGAAGGAGGCCAGCGCCTTGTCCCTGAGCTCCCGGAACTTGGACGACGCCTCGGCCAGCCGCTGGTCCCATTCGGCGTTCGGCACCTGGCCTTCAATGGTCTTGAAATAGACCTGCATCAGGCAGGCGATGGCGAAGGGTTCGATGAATGCCGCCTTGAAGGCCCAGGCCAGCAGGATCGCCAGCACGAAGGCCCAGCCGCCGAGCTGCCCCGGAATGAACCACATGATGGCGGCGGCCGGCGCCAGCATCAGCAGGAAGATGACGAAGGACACGCTCCACATGATCACCGCCAGCCAGACGGCGTTCTTGACCATGGTCTTGCCGTTCTGGGCATAGAGCACGACGCCTTGCCGCGCCGTCTCGAAGGGCGAGGACGAGTTGATGCGGATGTTGTAGCCGAGGATGATCTCGTCGACATAGGTCAGCGACAGGCGGATGACCGTGTTGATGAAAGCGACCAGGCCGCCGAGGCCCGGAATGGGCAGGAAAGCGGCGATGCCGCCGATCAGGCCGGTGATGGCGCGGATGGCGCCCTTGACCAGCTGGTCGAGCACGAAAAGGATGTTGGCCTCGGCGAAACGCTCCTCCACCACATCCCTGGCGTAGGCGATCTGGTCCTGGCCATTGGGAACGTCGCGACCGTCGATCAAATGGACCATGACGGCGATATGCCCGGCCTTGACGACATAGAGGATGTATTCGCGGATCCAGTAGAGCGCGATCGAAACGACGCCAATGCCGACGATGCCGCCCCAGAGCGCAAAGGAAAGCGGGCCGTCGGGATCGGTGGAGATATGGCCGACGCCGTAGCCGACGGAGGCGCCGCTGCCGGTCGCCACGATATAGGCCAGTGTGATGCCGAAATAGACGATCATGCGAAAGACGATGAACGGCCATGTCCTGATCATGATGGACACCGACCTGCCGATATCAAAGTCCCACATGCGCCCGAATCTCCCCTCAGAGATGGCTGGGGAGGATGAGCCTGCGCCGAAAATTGTCAATCTCGGCAAATGCCGGGTATCGGCCGGTGAGATTTCAGACCGGCTGCGAATCCTGCTTTTTCAGCAGCCCTTCTAGCAGCTGTTTGAAGGCCGCCACCACGGTCTTCGACGTCGCTTCGGGGTCGTTCGAATTAGCGATCCGCTGCGCTGCCTGGCTGCTGGCGCCGTTGATCAGGCGCGCGGCGGTTTCGGGGTCGACGCCGGGGACGACCACCCCCTCCTGCTGCAGACTGGTCAGATGATCGGTCATTGAACCGACGCAGGCATTGGCATTCGGCCATTGCGCCGGATCCCCCAGCACGGCCGGGCCATCCCTGAACATGATGCGCTGGATTTCGGGCTCCAGCGCCATTTCGATATAGGTCGTGCATTCGTCGACGAAATGCTGCCAGCGGGTCGGCGCTTTCGACGCGATCTCATTTATGCGAACCGCCATCTCGCCGTCGATTTCGGCGATGACCGCCTGCAGCAGTCCCCTCTTGTCGCCGAAATGATGGTAGAGCGCGCCGCGCGTCAGCCCGGCCGAGGCGGTGAAGTCGTCCATCGACGCCTCGGCATAGCCGATCGTGCCGAAGGCATGGCGGGCCGCCGTGATCAGCTTGGCGCGCGTCTCGGCGATCATCTCCTTGCGGGGTCTGTGCATGGTTCTGGCCTTACTCACATACGCATCGTATGCCAATTGACATACGTCGCGTATGCACTATCTTACAATCATACGCATCGTATGTAATTGTTGAATTGGCCTTTGTCGAGGAGCCCGCAATGCAAAACCCCTACGCCGAAATCTTTCGTGCCCCCGGAGCCAAGGGCTTTGCCAGCGCCGGCTTCCTGGCGCGCCTGCCGATCGCCATGGCGCCGATCGGAATCGTGGCGATGCTGTCGCAAACGCATGGCGAATACTGGCTGGCCGGCGCCGTCGCGGCGGCCTTCGCGCTGAGCAATGCTTTCGTTGCACCGCAAATCTCACGGCTGGTCGACCGGCTCGGCCAGACGCGCATCGTTGTTCCCACCACCATCGTCACCGTGATCGCCTTTGCGGTGCTGATCGCAGCAGCCAATCAGGACTGGCCGGTATGGACGCTGTTCGTGTCGGCGCTGGCGGCGGCCGCCATGCCCAGCATGCCGGCAATGGTGCGCGCGCGCTGGACCGAGATTTTTCGCGGCCGGCCGCAGATGAACACCGCTTTCGCCTTCGAGTCGGCTGCGGACGAACTCGTCTACATCGCAGGCGCATCGCTGTCGGTGGGCTTGAGCGCCGCGCTCTTCCCCGAAGCTGGTGTTCTGGTGAGCACGCTGTTCCTCGCTATCGGTTCGACAGCCTTCATCCTGCAGCGCTCGACCGAGCCGCAAGTGCGGCCGGTGGATCATGTCACGAGCGGCTCGGCAATCCGCCTGCGGCCGGTGCAGATCATCACTTTTGCCCTGATCTTCATCGGCGCGACCTTCGCCACGACGGAAGTGAGCACGGTGGCGATTACCAAGGAGCTCGGCCAGCCAGGCGCCGCCAGCCTCGTCATCGGCGTCTATGCGCTGGGATCGTTCGTGCTCGGCCTCGTCGTCGGCGCGCTCAACCTGAAAGCACCGCTGCAGCGCCAACTGGCCATCGCGGTCGCCCTCGTCGCGCTCGGCACGCTGCTGCCGCTCACCGCCGGCACCGTGCCGCTCTTGGCGCTGGCCGTGTTCATCAGCGGCGTGGCGATCTCGCCGACCTTCATCACCGCCTTTGGCCTGATCGAGCGGCATGTGCCCGAAGCGATGCTGACCGAGGGGATCACCTGGGTGATGACCGGGATCGGCATCGGCATGGCGCTGGGCTCGTTTGCCGCCGGCGCGGTGGTGGACGAGTTCGGCGCCCGGAACGGGTTCTGGGTTTCGGTGGCGGCTGGCACTATCGCTCTGGTCACGGTGCTCGCCGGCCAGCGCAGCCTGGCCACCCATGAATGCGACCTGGATGGATGCGAGGCTGCCGCCGTTCCCGCGGAGTGACGTGGACAAGCATCCAGCCGTTTGTTTTCGATAGTGACGACGTTCGCGATTGGCTGAAGCCTCTACGCGGTCGTCATCCCAGGGCGAAGCAGGAGCGAAGCTCCGTCGCGGAGACCCTGGGATCCATGCCGCGACCAAAGGCGAAGGGTACAACGGAACAGTATCCTGCACCGTGGCGGCACGTGGAAGTCGCGGCATGGATCCTCGGGTCTGCGCCGCGTCGCTACGCTCCTTGCTTCGCCCGTGGATGACGAAGAGAGGGTGTTTTACGCCAATCTCCAAAGCATGCGATTGCTAGGTGCGGCTGGTTCCGATCCGCCAACCCGAAGCTTGGGATTAGATAATCTCCGTCTTTGCGATGTGTATGCCAAATCCTTCGAGACCGACATAGTGGCGTTCGCGCGAGGCGATCAGATTGATCGAGGAAATGCCGAGATCCTTCAGGATCTGGGCGCCGAGGCCGATTTCGCGCCATTCGTTCTCGCGGCGGCGCGCCTCTTCATGGTCCTCGCGGTCGCCGCTCTGCGGCCGCTTGCGCTCCTGATGGGCGACGCCGACGGAGCCTTCTCTGAGGTAGACGATGACGCCGCGCTTGCGCTCGCCCATCGCCTTCATGATGCCGTCGAGCCGATGGCTGGTGCCGAAGACGTCGGTCACCACATCCTCGGAATGCAGCCGCACCGGGACGTCCTCGCCGTCGCGGATATCGCCGAAGACGATCGCGACATGGTGCATGGAATCCCAGGGCAATGTGTAGGTGAAGACCTGCGCCTTGCCGCCGAGCGTGTCGATTTCGGAGCAGGCGACGCGCTCGACCAGCGTTTCCTTGCGCTGCCGGTAGGCGATGAGGTCGGCAACCGAAACCTGCTTAAGGCCATGTTCTTCGGCAAAGCTTGCCACCTGCGGGCCGCGCTTGACGGTGCCGTCGTCGTTGACCAGTTCCGAAATCACGCCGACCGGCGGCAGGCCGGCGAGCTTGCACAGGTCGACCGCGGCTTCGGTATGGCCCGAGCGCATCAGCACGCCGCCTTCGCGGGCGATCAGCGGAAAGATGTGGCCGGGACGGACGAAATCCGAACCGCCGACATTGCCGTTGGCGAGGTTGCGCACGGTCAGCGTGCGGTCGTCGGCCGAAATGCCGGTCGTGGTGCCATGTTTGAAATCGACGCTGACGGTAAAGGCGGTGGTGTGGGCGGAATCATTGTCGGCGACCATCGGCGACAGGTTCAGGCGCTTCGCCTCCTCGCGCGGCATCGGCGTGCAGACGATGCCGGAGGTGTGGCGGATGATGAAGGCCATCTTCTCCGGCGTGCAATGCACGGCGGCAACGATCAGGTCACCCTCATTCTCGCGTCCGTCATCGTCCATGACGACAACGATCTCACCGCGCTCGAAAGCGCGGAGGGCTTCGACGATTTTCTTCTGGTCGTAAGGCATTGGCTCGCGTCACTCACGGGGCAGGAGGGGAATAGGGCAGTAAGGCAGTAGGGAAAAGGAAAATCTGGCTGTGTTCGGCGGGCTGCGTAACATATTGCCCTACTGCCGTACTGCCCTATTCCCCTCCCTTTCCCGTCTGTCCTCGATGCCGCAGATAATGATCGGCGATCGCGCAGGCAACCATGGCCTCGCCGATCGGCACCGCGCGGATGCCGACGCAGGGGTCGTGGCGGCCCTTGGTCATGACATCGACGTCGTTGCCGTCCTTGTCGATGGATTTGCGCGGCGTCAGGATCGACGAGGTCGGCTTGACGGCGAAACGGGCGATAATCGCCTGACCGGTCGAGATGCCGCCCAAAATGCCGCCGGCATTGTTGGACAGGAAGACAGGCTTGCCGTCATTGCCCATGCGCATCTCGTCGGCGTTCTGTTCGCCCGTGATGCGGGCAGCCTCGAAACCATTGCCGATCTCGACACCCTTGACGGCGTTGATCGACATCAGGCCCGACGCAATGTCCTGGTCGAGCTTGGCGTAGATCGGCGCGCCGAGGCCGGCCGGCACGCCGTCGGCGACGATTTCGATCACCGCTCCGACCGAGGAGCCGGATTTGCGGATGCCGTCGAGATAGCGGGTGAAGACCGGAACGGACGCTGGGTCCGGAGTGAAGAACGGGTTTTCGGCGTCACCGATGAAATTCCAGTTCCAGTTGGCGCGGTCGATCGATTTTTCGCCCATCGAAACCAGCGCGCCACGCACCACCATGCCGGGCACCACTTTGCGGGCAAGCGCGCCGGCAGCCACGCGCGCTGCCGTCTCGCGCGCCGAGGAGCGGCCGCCGCCGCGATGGTCGCGCACGCCGTATTTGACGTCATAGGTGTAGTCGGCATGGCCCGGCCGGTACTGGCGGGCGATCTCGCCATAGTCCTTGGAGCGCTGGTCGACATTCTCGATCAGCATCGAGACCGGCGTGCCGGTGGTGATCATCGTCTCGCCGTCGTCGTCGAGGATGAAGCCGGACAGCACCTTGACTTCATCCGGTTCGCGGCGTTGCGTCACAAAACGTGACTGGCCGGGGCGGCGCTTGTCGAGTTCGGCCTGGATTTCGGCCCGCGTGAAGCGGATGCCGGGCGGGCAGCCGTCGACGACGCAGCCGAGCGACGGGCCATGGCTTTCGCCCCAGGTGGTGACGCGGAACAGATGGCCGAACGTGTTGTGAGACATGGAATTTTGCCCTGCCCGGCAGCGGAACCGGATCAAGGGTGCCTTCTATTGGCGTTTTCCACAGCGGTCAAACTGTGATCCGGCGGTTTTAGTTTTGACACATTCGGTTGGTTTCTGCTCTCTTCCATCCGCCCGTTGAAAGCTCGCCGCCACCTGTGCAGGCGCAATGACAAAGAGGACGACGATGCGTACCCTGATCGGCGCTGCTGCCGCCATATTGCTGATTTCCACCGCCGCCTATGCCGGCCAGACCGAAGGCCTGATCAAGAACGTCGACAAGGACGCGCTGACGCTGACGCTGGAGGACGGAAAGTCCTACAAGCTCAACGCCGAGACCGATCTCGACTCGCTGAAGCCCGGCATGGATATCGTGATCGCCTATGACGTGACGAATGGCGAGAACGTCGTCACCGACATGGAACTGCCTGATACCGAGTAAGGCGAACTGCCTGATACCGAGTAAGGCCGGCACCGAGTAAGGCCGACACCGAATAGGACCAGCATCGAACAGGGTTTTTCGCCCTGCGGACAAACAGGACGGACGTCCTGTTTGTTCGCCGCTCGATGCTCCGGCTATCTCTTTGATTCACGCAATTCCGGACGGAAAACCGTTTCACACTTTTCCTGGAATTGCTTAGTCTAAAGCCACTCTAGGCGCCCGTCCTGCAGCCTGAGCACGCGGTCCTGCGGCACGTCCAGCCTCGCCGCTTCGTCTTCGGAAACGCCTTCCACCATCCGAAACAGGGTCCGCACCACGCCGCCATGCGTGACGCAGACCGTCTGGCGGTCCAGCGCGTCGAACCACGGCTTCACCCGTTCGAGCAGCATCTGGTAGCTTTCGGCGCCCTCGCCCGGCGGCTGAAAATTCCATTTGTTGCGCCGGCGCGGCTTGACCGAGCCTGGGCTGCGCGCCTCGAGTTCGGCAAAGGTGTACCCCTGCCAGTCGCCGAAATGCACCTCGACCAGGCGCGGGTCGGTACGAAAGGCGTCGGGATCGAGCCGCATTGCCAAGCGTACCCGCTGCATCGTCTCGCGCGTCCGCTTCATCGGGCTGGCGACAAAGTCGAAATCTTCGGGCTTCTGGATCAGTTCGGCCAGGCGTCGTCCGTTGCGGGTCGCCTGCTCGCGGCCGAGTTCATTGAGATCGGTGTCGGCCTGCCCTTGCAGCCGGAACTCGGCATTCCACTGCGTCTGGCCGTGGCGCACGATGTAGACGAGCGGAACCATCAGGTCTTCCGGAAAGCAGGACAGACGGGCAGAGATTGTGGCAGGACTATTCCTTGACGGTCGAAATATCCGGCGCGTCGACCGCTTTCATGCCGACGACGTGGTAGCCAGAATCGACATGGTGGACTTCGCCGGTGACGCCACGCGACAGATCCGACAGGAAATAGACACCGGAATCGCCGACTTCTTCCTGGGTGACCGTCTGCTTCAGCGGCGAATTGTACTCGTTCCACTTCAGGATGTAGCGGAAATCGCCAATACCCGAAGCAGCCAAGGTCTTGATCGGCCCGGCCGAGATGGCATTGACGCGGATCTTCTTGCCGCCGAGATCGACGGCGAGATAGCGCACGCTGGCTTCGAGCGCGGCCTTGGCGACACCCATGACGTTGTAGTGCGGCATCACTTTTTCGGCGCCGTAATAGGTCAGCGTCAGCAGCGAGCCGCCATCGGTCATCAGCGCCTCGGCACGCTTGGCGATGGTGGTGAAGGAATAGACCGAAATGTCCATGGTGCGCAGAAAGTTGTCGCGAGTCGTCTCGACATAGCGGCCGGTCAGCTCGTCCTTGTCGGAAAAGGCGATGGCATGGACGAGGAAGTCGAGCTTGCCACCCCAATGCTTGGCGACATTGGCAAAAACCTCGTCGAGGCTCGCCGGGTCGGTGACATCGCAATGGCCGGCGACAAAGGCGCCCAGTTCCGCCGCCAGCGGCTCGACGCGCTTCTTGAACGCTTCGCCCTGATAGGTCAGCGCGATCTCGGCGCCGTGGTCGACGCAGGCCTTGGCGATGCCGTAGGCGATCGATCTGTTGTTGGCGATGCCCAGTATAAGCCCGCGCTTGCCGGCCATAAGGCCCTGTCCACCCGCCATGTCAGCGCTCTCCGAAAGATTTTCTGCTTTGGAGTGCCTATCGCACAGGCAGAAAGGCGCATCAAGCGCAGACGGGGTGCGCGTTCAATTCAGACACTCGGCAAACAGCGATTAGGGGTGTGTAACGTGTTTGTGAGCTTCAAATGGCTCAGGCCAGCGCGTCTTGACGGCCCAGGCCCGCGACCGACCAGCCGAATCGGCCGGTCGGCATCGGATCGAGAGCCCGCATGTCCCGGTGCGGCAGGCGTTGCGCCGATTCGGCGAAACCATCCGGCGCATGGAGGAAGCGGCGCCCGACTCCTAGAGCATTTCACCGTTTCACGGAACCGGCGAACCGCTCTATCTCTTTGTTTTTACGCAATTCCCAAGGGAAAGCGCTGCGCTTTTCCCGGGAAAACCGCTCACACTTTTCCTGGAATGCTCTAGCAGGCGAAATGCAGCCGCGTCAGCCCTTGCGGCCGCGCATCAGCGCTTCGAGCTCGCTGTCGCCACCTTCCGGCAGCATGATGCGGACATGGGCATAGAGATCGCCATGGCCGCCGGCCTTTTCCGGCAAGCCCCTGCCCTTCAGCCGCAGAACCTTGTCCGAACTCGACCAGGCCGGAACATTGACCGCCAGCCTGCCGGTCGGCGTGTCGACCGGTACCTTGGCGCCCAGCACCGCATCGGCCAACGCTACCTCCAGATCGGCATGCAGGTCGCGACCCTCGATGCGGTAGCGCGGATGCCTGCGGATGTGGATCTTGACCAGTGCATCGCCCGGCTGTCCCGGTCCTTGCTCGCCCTGGCCCTTCAGCCGGATGGTCTGGCCCTCCTCGACATAGGCCGGCAGCTTGACCGCGATCTTGCGGCCGTCTGGGAACATCGCCGTCACCTTCTCGGCGGTCGCCATCTCCTCGATGGTGACGTCGAGCGTCACGTTGAGGTCCGCTGCCTGCACCGGCTGGCGGCGGTCGCCGGCGCCGCGCGCGCCGGAAAAAGCGTCGCCAAAGATCTGGCTGAAAATGTCGCTGTTGCCGTCGAACGGATCGCCACCCGGACGGCCCGAGCGGAATTCGAAGCGCGAGCCGCCGGCGCCCTGCTGGCGGCGAAAGCCGCCAAACGGATCGCCGCCACCGGCTGCGCCCTCAAAACCCTGGAATTTCGGCTTGCCGTCGGCGTCGATCTCGCCGCGGTCGAACGCCGCACGATTCTTCTCGTCGCCGATCACCTCATAGGCCTGGTTGGCCGCGGCAAACCGGTCCTTCGCCTTGGGATCATTCGGATTCTGGTCCGGATGATGCTTCTTGGCGAGTTTGCGGTACGCCGATTTTATGTCCTTGGCCGATGCGTTCTTGGCAACGCCCAGCACCTCATAGGGGTCGCGCATGCTTCCTGCCTGCAAGAAGGGGTGAATCTACAGTTGCCTTCTATATGCGCTCGCATAGGAAGAAATTCCAGTGCTGCACAGCCATATTGACGGCGGAATTAGAGCCCGATGAGATCATTGAGCGGGCGATGGTTTGAGACAAGTGGGATTTGGCGACGGACGTATGGCGCGGCGGGATGGACACTGGCCGTCCAAAACCATCGATGCTAGGCTGAAGGCATGACGCGTGAGGCTGCGATAGCCCGGTCGGAGGCATACTTCGATTCCGGCGCCTTTCGGGAGGATTTGGCCCGTCGGATCAGCATGCCGACAGAGAGCCAGAACCCTGATCGCGAACATGTGCTGGTCGAGTACATCGAGGCTGAGATAAGGCCGGCATTCGAAGTGCTTGGCTTTGCCTGCCGAACGCTTAACCAGGACGGCTGGCCATTCTTTTTCGCCGAACGCACAGAGGACGCGGCACGTCCGACGGTACTTGGCTATGGCCACGGCGACGTGATCCGCGGGTTGGATGACGAGTGGGATGAGGGTCTTTCACCGTGGCGTCTGACCGAACGTGACGACAGATGGTACGGTCGCGGCGTCGCCGACAACAAGGGCCAGCATTCGATAAATGTCGGCGCTCTTCGAGCCGTGATCGAGACACGCGGAAAGCTCGGCTTCAATGCCAAGTATCTGATCGAAATGGGGGAAGAACGGGTCTCGCCCGGCCTGCGGGAACTGGCCAAGACCCACAAGGAACTATTCCGATCGGATGTGCTGATCGCCTCGGACGGCCCTCGCCTCTCCGTCGAAAGGCCGACCGTGTTTTTGGGTTCGCGCGGCTCTATCTCCTTCGACATCTGGATTGATGCGCGCAAGGGCGGCCATCATTCGGGAAACTGGGGCGGTCTGCTCTCGGATCCAGCCATTCAACTTGCCCATGCTATTGCGAGCATCACCGAACCGACCGGAAAAATTCGGATTCCGGAGTGGCTTCCGACAAGCATTCCCGAGGATGTGCGACACGTTCTTGCTGACTGTGAGGTGGAAAGCGGCACGGACGAGCCCAAGATCGATCCCGATTGGGGCGAGCCTGGCCTGACCTCCGCGGAGAAGGTTTTTGCGTGGAGCTCATTTTCGGTGCTGGCCTTGGAGGCGGGGAATCCGAGGATGCCTGTTGGTGCCATCCCGCCCCGAGCCTGGGCGCGTTGCCAGCTTCGCTTCGTCATCGGGGTGGACGTGCAGGACGTCCTCCCTGCCTTGCGCCGCCATCTGGACCGCAACGGATTTTCGACCGTGCAGATTGCCAAAGCACGCGACGAAGTTTTTCACGCGACGCGACTGGATACGAGGCACCCATGGGTCAGTTGGGTGGTGGATTCGATCGCCCGCACGACGGGAAAGAAACCCGCTATTCTGCCGAGCCTCGGCGGGTCACTTCCGAACGACATCTTCTCCGAAATTCTTGAAATGCCTACCATTTGGGTCCCGCATTCTTATCCCGGGTGTTCGCAGCACGCGCCCAATGAGCATCTGCCGGTTGCCATTGCCCGAGAAGGGTTGGGGCTGATGGCAGGACTTTACTGGGATTTGGGCGAGCCGAACGGACAGCCAATGACTCGCTCAGGCCTTCGGAAAGCAGACATTGATGTCGAGGCTACTTGAGGTCGGCTCTTGGCGCATAGTCGCCTATCGATGTGGGCCAAACATGCAGTCTGGAACACTTAAAGCGCCTTGAAATCCTGCATGTGCCAGCCGCCGGCGCCGGCCATGCACAATTCACCCTTGAACAAAGCGACGCCGTCGAAGCTTTCGCGCGAGGCGGTGAAGCTGCGGCAGGTCTGGCCATTGTCCTGCAGCTCGGCGAGTTCCGTGATGGAGCCGCGTGAACCGGTGCCGGCATTCGCCCACGGCACAGCCTGGCCGCGAAGCTCCTCGATGTCGGCAGAAGAGACCGCATTGCCGATCGTGGTCTGGTCGGAAGCGTCATCGGCGTCCGTCGATGTCGCCTGCGCCGGCGCGCTCGAGGTGACGATGGAACGGTCGACCTCGGCTTTTTCCAGGCTGAAGCCGCCGGCGCCGCAGGCGGCAAGCGGCAAGGCGACGATCACGATCACGGCTTTCGAACTGGCCGAAGCGATAGCGCTCCATTGCCCGCTGTCAAAAGCTTGCGCGATACGCGACAATCGGCAACCTCCTGAGATTCGAGACAATTTGAGAAAAACTATGAGTGACACCGAGTTAACAACTGGTGACTTTACCGAGGCCGCCGAGCCGTTCCGGCTCTTTGCCGCCTGGCTGGAGGACGCCAAAAAAAGCGAAATCAACGATGCCAACGGTGTCGCGCTGGCAACCGTCGATGCCGACGGCATGCCGGATGTGCGTATGGTGCTGCTCAAGGGGTTCGATGAAAGCGGTTTTGTCTTCTACACGAATTTCGAGAGCGCCAAGGGCCGCGAGATTCTTGGCAGCATGAAGGCGGCGATGTGCTTTCACTGGAAATCGCTGCGGCGCCAGGTGCGCATCCGCGGGCCGGTGGAGATCGTCAGCGACGCCGAAGCGGACGCCTACTACGCGACGCGGCCGCGCGGCAGCCGCATCGGCGCCTGGGCTTCGAAACAGTCGCGGCCGCTGGAAAGCCGCTTCGCGCTCGAGAAAGCGGTGGCCGAATACACGGCGCGCTACCCGATCGGCGAAATTCCACGGCCAAAGCACTGGTCGGGCTTCCGCATCGTGCCACAGGCGATCGAGTTCTGGCACGACCGGCCGTTCCGGCTGCACGACCGCCTGCTCTTTTCGCGCAATGCCGAAGGCGGCTGGGACAAGACGCGGCTTTACCCCTGACGCTTGTGAAATGGCGCAGCGATCCTAAGCTGATCTGGCTGCAAAGGGAGAATCCAATGAGCCTGTTCATGGCCTTTCTCGGTGTCTCTTTCATTGTGCTTGCGACGCCCGGTCCCGACACCGCCATCACCATCCGCAACACGCTGCTTGGCGGGCGTGCGGCCGGCGTCTTCACCGCGCTCGGCATCTCCAGCGGCCAAACGATCTGGGCGCTGGCCACCAGCGCCGGTATCGTCGCCCTGCTGGTCGCTTCGGAGCCGCTATTCCTTGCGGTCAAATATGCGGGTGCCGCCTATCTCGTCTATCTCGGCTTCAAGGCGCTGCAGGAGGCGCTTTGGCCCTCCCGTCAGCAGGACATGGCTGAAGTCACGAGGCCGGCACGGCGGCTGACGGCGGCGACCGCCTACCGCCAGGGACTGATCAGCGATCTCGGCAATCCCAAAATGGCAGTGTTCTTCGCCAGCCTACTGCCGCAATTCGTACCGCCCGGCGGGGAAAGCTTCGCGGCGCTGCTCGGTCTCGGCGTGGTTTTCGCCGTCATGACCTTCGCGTGGCTGGCGCTCTACGCCACGGTCGTCGCCAAAGCGGGGGATTTCCTGCGCCGGCCATCGATCCGCCGTACCATCGAAGGCGTGACCGGAATTGTGCTGATCGGCTTGGGCATCCGCATCGCGGCCGAACACCGGTAGCGGCTCATCCTTCCAGGCGGCATCAGACGCCAATGACCATGCCGCCATCTGCGGTGGGTTGAATGGTGTGATGATCTTGCGGCGACAGCGCTGGGATCAGTCCTTTTCCAGCTGGAACAGCAGGAAATGCGGCCGCTCGCTGGCAACGCCGAGCGCCGGCCTGATCGACTTGGTCGCCTCCTTCGGCACCAGGAACGTCTCGCGCAGATTGAGCGTGTCGCCGGTCTTGGCGCCGGAGAAGATCGCCGAAATGCAGGTCTGCACATTGTCCGGCGTTCTCAGCGAGACAATGGACGTCGGCGACCAGCGCCGTCCCTCGGCATCGATCAGCATGACCTTGCAGCCAAGCCATAGCTTCTGCAGGTCGGGATCGCCGACGGTCACCGAAAAATCAGCCAGCACCGGTACGGAATCGGTCGGCAGATTCTTCATGCCGAAGGCGCCGCGCAGATCGGTCAATTTCCAGTCGCTGCCGCCGAAATGCGCGCTCTGGCCCCAGGCGACGCGGCGCTCAAACAAGTCATTGTCAGCGAGCAACTGCTTGACGCTGTCATAGGCTTCGACAGCCAAGGTCAGAGGGATGAGCACAAGCAGCGCCCAAAGGCTGCGGCGGCGCCATTTCCGCTCGCCGAGGCCATTGTCCTGAGCCAGATCCCGCGCCGTCATTTCGGAAGCCCGCCAATCGCCTGGGTCAGATCGAGCGTGTCGATGGTGCCGGCAGCCATGCCGTCGGACAAGGCAGCGACCGGCCCAATCGAAATCTCGGCCTGCGAATCGAGGGCCGCCATCAGCTTGCTCGAGATGAGTACCGTCGCGTTGCCGACCTCCTCCGGCCTCACCTCGAAGACCAGCCTTGCCTTCCTCGGCAGGCCGGGATCGACAGTTATCGGGAGAAGGCCGTTGTTGATGAAGGACAGCCGCTCGGTGTGGTCATAGATCAATCCCGTCGATCCGCGCCAGGACGCGATCGCGACAGTTGTCGACGCAGCCCTGGCCGCGAATTCGACCGTCACCACCGCCCAGACGCCGCCGGTGGTCAGCACCTTCGTCTCGCCGAACCGGTCCGTCTTGAGCTTGCGCGCAAACTCCAGCTTTTCGGCGCGAACCTCGAAGCTGCGGCCAACGATTGTATCTCCCACCTTGCCCCGTACGGGAATGGGGCCGATCAGGTCGGCATAGTGCGGCTTCGATATCTGCAAGCCGTAGCAGAACGCCACGGCGACAAGCAGCAAAACCAGATCGGCCAGTCTGCGCATCATGGCTGGCCTCCAGTGTCGGACGCGACAGGAATCGTCAGCGTGCCGACCGGGCTCGGATTGAACCAGCCGGGCAGGCCGTAAAGGTTGTCGCGCTGTTTGTAGGTCTTGCGGATGACCGTCAGGCCGAGGCTTGCCGGGGCTGCCGCACCATCCGGCAGCTCCCAGATATAGGCCATGCGTTCCGTCATGCCGGGGTGCAGTTCCGGCGACAGTGTCTCGTCGCGCGTCAACACGATGTACGGTTTTGTTGCCGGGTCGAGCAGCGGCCGGGTCGCCTGGAGGAGCTCGAAATAATCCTTCGTCGATTGGGCCGTGCGGTTGGTCATGTCGACCTCGAAGACCAGCGCCTTCGTCCCCGGCTTTCGCAAGGTGCCATAGACATATTTTTCTGCGCTGACATAGGCCTTCACCGGCCGCAGCAGCCATTGCCCGGTTTCGATCGGATTGGCAGGAGTCAGAACCGGCACTTGCGCATGCCTTGCCTCGAAGGCACCCAGCACGCCGGCAACGGCAATCGCCGCCGCCGTGCCGATGCCGGCGGCGAGCCATGCTTTCAGCCGCGAGCGGGCGGTCTCAAGCATCCTGCGCCGCCCCCGCCGGACCGGCCTGTTGCGCACTTTCGATGGACTGGCGCTTGGGCAGCGCGAAGGCTGTTTCGAGGATCGCGGCGAGGAAGCAGATCCGCAGCGGCTCGACCAGAATGCCGGTCGAAGAGTCCTGGAAAGCACTGCCGAACAGCAGCGAGACACCTTCGGACAGCACCTGCCAGGTGTCGAGGTCGTGCGGGCCGATGATGCGGGTCATGCCCAGCCACGCCCAGGCCGCCAGCCAATCGATCAGCCGATACCCGACGATCAGTGTGACGATGAGCACGAGGCCGGAGTTCAGCGTCAAGCGCACGCCATTGGCGATCGGCAGATAGCGCGAGCGATAGCCCGAGATGAAGTGCTCGACGAAGTCGCGCATGAACTTCGGAATGGTGCGATAGCGGGCGCCAAGGCGTTCGACCCGTTCGTGCACGCGCAAGAGCTCCTTATCGTCGCGCACGTCGTAGCCATAGATCAGTGCGGTCATGACCAGCCAGATCACCGGCAGCAGCATGAAGAAGAACAGCGCGACGAGCTTCGTTGTCGTGTCGATGGAGGTGACCTCGACCGGGACCATCGGATCGGCAAAGGCTTTT
Organism: Mesorhizobium sp. P2_B5; assembly: GCF_056404775.1. Classification (NCBI taxonomy): domain Bacteria; kingdom Pseudomonadati; phylum Pseudomonadota; class Alphaproteobacteria; order Hyphomicrobiales; family Phyllobacteriaceae; genus Mesorhizobium; species Mesorhizobium sp. P2_B5. The sequence goes on from NZ_JBFUDJ010000004.1 coordinate 189,833, forward strand.
GCGACAGGGTTGGCCACGCCGTCGGCCGCAGCCTGCAGGACGGAAAAAATGTTGCGGCTCATGATCCAGCCGACGATGTCGTCCTTCCAGCGCGAGATGACGTAGAGACCGACGAAGATCCAGTTGGTTTCGCAGATCACCACGACGATCTGCCAGAAGGACCGGGCGCCGCCGCGCTTCTGCATCGCCTGGGCCAAACGCCGGACCAGCCAGGAGATGACAACGGAAAACACCAGCCAGTGCGAATCGAGCACATCCAGCACATTGCCGGCGCCTTCGCCGAACGGCGCCATGTCGAGGGTGACGCGCGAATATTGCCGCACCGTGTCGCCGAGAAAGCCCCAGGCGGCGTAGTAGGCGAAGAACGGCAGCAGCGCGACGGTGACCATGCGCGCCAGCCGCGAAGCACCGCTGCTCGTTTGGGCATCTGTCTCGCCGGGCGCCTGCCCACGCGCCGCCTGCTGCGCGGCACGGATCGCCGGCAGGCCGGGAAGCAGCGTCTGGAACATGGCGACGGTGACGATGAGCTGCGTCAGCGCCACCAGCGTCAGCAGCGCCAGCCCGGCCATGTGGTTGAGCAAGGCGGTGCGCGCGGCGATCTGCATGAACAGATCGCTGCCGACAATGCCCAAAAGCGCCATGGCGACCAGTTGCGGCCAGAAGGGCCACCAGAGCCTGAACGTCAGGCCGAGCGGCTTCACAACATCGGCAAGCATCGGACGCTCAACCCGTCAATGCAGGCCTCTTGGCATCTCGTAGGGTTGCTTGCTTGCAGCGACGTTGCGGGCCATGTCCTCTCCACTGACTAGGCCCCGCCCGCCGGATTTGTGAGATAGGGCGTGAAAACCGCAGTGTACAGATCAAAAAAATCGCGTCTGACGCGCGTTTCGCTCGAAGCTGCCACAAGCTGACAGTGCCGTGAGATCAGCTCGCCTTCTTGCGCGTCATGAACGCGGTGAGCGCGGCGCGCGCTTCATCGGACTTCAGCCGGTCGCGGAAATGCGCGCTTTCCTCGCCGATGCGGGCGACCAAGTCCTCACGCGAGCCGCGCATCAGGTCACGGGCGATCTTCAGCGCCTGCGGCGGCTTCGCCGCGATCGCGCCGGCAGCAGCCAGCACCGCGGTTTCCAGCCCGTCCTCCTCGACCACCTCGTAGATCAGGCCGGCAGTCTTGGCGCGCTCGGCGGAAAAGCCTTCGCCGAGGCCAAGCAGCGCGAAGGCGCCCTGACGGCCGAGGATGAGCGGCGCCAGCAGGCTGGAGCCCGCCTCCGGCACCAGGCCGAGATCGACGAAGGGCGTGCGGAAGACGGTGCGCGGCGTGGCAAAGGTCAGGTCGCAATGCAAATTGAGCGTAGTGCCGATGCCGACCGCAATGCCGTCGACGCCCGAGACGATGGGTTTCTCGGTTTTGGCCAGCGCCATCAGGAAGTCCCAGACTTCGTTGCCGCCCTCGCCGCCGGTGGCGATGACCAGGAAGTCGGCGAGGTCGTTGCCGGCCGAGAAGGCGCCGGGCACGCCGAGGAAGACGTGGACGCGGACCGCCGGATCGGCGTCGCCTTCTGCCAGAGCCCTGGACATCGTCGCGTACATGGCGCGCGTCAGCGCGTTCTTCTTGTCCGGGCGGTTCATGCGGATAATCTGAATGGCGCCCTGGCGCTCGACGAGAATATGGTCTGTCACGGTCATCTTTCCCTGGTGAGCGCCTTAAGTATTCAGGCTGATATCAGCGTCTTGCCGGCGGCGGCGAGGCTTTCGGCGCCACCGATGACGCGTTCCTTCAAGGCGCTGACTTCGCCAAGCAGGTTTTCGGCAAAGAAGCGGCAAAGGGCGACGCGGTTTTGCTCGGCAAGTCCGCCACGCGCCAGATAGGCGCCGCCGGCGGCAAGCGAGATCAGCCTGAGATAGGGCGTCGCGCCGGCCTGCGCTTCGTCCAGACGGCCGTCGGCCAGCAGATTCTGCAGGAAGCGCGTTGCTTCGGTCAGATCGTCGAGAGCGCGGTCGAGGGTCTCGGCGGTGCGGCCGAACCCTTGCAGGTTCGAGGTCCGCACCTCATCGGCGATGATCTTCAGTTCGCCGATGTAGCCATGCACATGCTCGCCGCCGCCAAGCGGCAATTTGCGTACCACGAGGTCAATCGCCTGGATGCCGTTGGTGCCCTCATAGATCGGCGCGATGCGGGCATCACGATAGAGCGCTGCCGCCCCCGTCTCCTCGATGAAGCCCATGCCGCCATGCACCTGGACGCCGAGCGAAGCGACGTCGACGCCGACATCGGTGGAGAACGCCTTGGCCAACGGCGTCAGCAGATTGGCGCGGTCGCGCCAATGCGCGGTCTGATCGCCGGCCGAGACCCGCGCCAGGTCGATGGCGTGGGCGCAGGAATAGGAGATGGCGCGGGCGATCTGGGTCAGCGCCTTCATGGTCAAGAGATTGCGCTGCACGTCCGGGTGATGGACGATCAGCGCCATGCCGGCGCCGGCATAGCCCGACGCCTTGCCCTGGCGGCGCTCATTGGCATAGGCGACCGCTTTCTGCGTCGCGGCTTCGGCCACTGCCACGCCCTGCATGCCGACGCAAAGCCGGGCGTTGTTCATCATGGTGAACATGCAGGCGAGCCCCTTGTTCTCCTCGCCGATCAGCCAGCCGATGGCGCCCGGCGTCGTGCCGCCAAAACCGTCGCCATAGATCATGGTGCAGGTCGGCGAGGCATGGATGCCGAGCTTGTGCTCGAGGCCGGAACAGAAGACGTCGTTGCGAGCGCCGAGCGACCCGTCATCATTGACCAGGAATTTCGGCACCAGGAACAGCGAGATGCCCCGGGTGCCGGCCGGTGCGTCGGGCAGCCGCGCCAGCACAAGATGGACGATGTTGTCGGTGAAATCGTGCTCGCCATAGGTGATGAAGATTTTCTGGCCAAAAATGCGATAGGTACCGTCGCCGGCAGGTTCGGCGCGGGTGCGCAGTGCTGCGAGATCGGAACCGGCCTGCGGTTCGGTGAGGTTCATCGTCCCCATCCATTCGCCGGAGACGAGCTTTGCCAGATATTTGGCCTTGAGCGTCTGGGAGGCGTGCTTGTCGAGTGCCTCGACGGCGCCCATTGTCAGCGTGGGGCCGATGCCGAAGGCCATGGCGGCGGAGTTCCACATTTCGAGCGCCGCGACGCCGAGCATGGTCGGCAGGCCCTGGCCGCCGAACTCTTCCGGTCCCGCCAGCGCGTTCCAGCCGCCGTCGGTCCAGCTGCGGTAGAGCGCCTTCCAGCCGGGCGGCGTGGTGACGGCTGCATCCTTCAGCACCGCGCCGTGCTCGTCGCCGATCTTGTAGAGCGGCGCGACCTCTTCGCTGGCGAAGCGGCCGGCCTCGGACAGGATGGCATCGACAAGGTCTTCGCCGAGATCGCCGAACGCGCCGCCATCAAGCGCCGGTTTGAGGCCGGCAACATGCTTCAGCGTGAACGAAATATCCTCGACCGGCGCCTTGTACATGCCGCTTTCTCCTCCGCTGCTCGCCCTCCTCAATCCTAGGACCCGGGACGACGCAAAACCATCCACCTTTGGGCGGCCTCCGATCTTCTTTTTACGTAAACGTCAAACTTTGTCACGCGGATTTTGCATAACCGTACCGACTTCGTCATCCACGGGCGAAGCGGACGCGCAGACCCGAGGATCCATGCCGCGACCTCGCGCGCAGGGTGCAACGGTACAGAATTCTGGACCGTGGCAACGCTTCGAAGTCGCGGCATGGATTCTATGGTCTGCGCCGCGTCGCTTCGCTCCTTGCTTCGCCATAGAATGACGAAACGCGCGAAAGCTTCGGCCAATTTTCAAGACCGGTATTACGCATCAAAATTTCTGCAGCAAGGAATGACATCCTGCTGTTATGATCTTTCCGGGCAGACCATAGACAGATTGGACCGGGCAACATGCTTGCCAGACCCGAGACATACCGTTGCATCGAATGCGGCCTGCCGTATCAGGCAAACGGCTTCTCGTATTATCACGGCGAGCTCGAACGAGGCCCCGCCTACTGGACCGATCGCGGCATATTGTGCTCGCCCGAATGCTCGCTTGCCCATCACCGCAAGCGCGCCGCCGAAGGCACACTGCAGCAGGAGCCCGCGCCGGATCCGTTCGAGGTGCAGCCGATCACGCGTCGCTGAACTGCGGAGTGGCAATCTCCCCCCTCGTGGGGGAGATCGGATGTCACGTCCGTTTTCGCCAATACAATCCCGAAAGCATTTCCTTAACCATAGCAGTTCACCATCGGTGTTTGGTCAGCGGGGACTCCCTGTTTGAAAACGCCGGCGCATCTTCTTCGCCGCTCAGCGATCGCTCTCGCGGCGATGATGGCGCTGATATCTGCGGCACAAGCTTCCGACTTCTCGGAGCCTTGGCGGGATGGCGATCGCGCGCTTGTCGTCGACGCCTATGAATATAATTCCATCGACTGGGCGCAGCTTGCCACCGACAAGCGCATCGTCGGCTTCATCAACAAGGCCTCGGACGGGCTGCCGCCGCCCTATTTCTGCTATGGCGACGAAACTACGGTCAAACTCTGCAAGACGTTGTGGAAACGCTATGCGGTGACGCGCGAGTTGTTCCAGACGCGCAAGGTGGTGGCCAAGGCGCTCGGCCTGAAATGGGGCGCCTATCATCTTGCCCGCCCCGGCAATCCGGTCGAGCAGGCGAACAATTTCATCGATTTTGCCGAACCGGCGCCGGACGATCTCATGGCCCTCGACCTCGAAGGCAATGATCCGACACAGTGGATGTCGCTGGACGATGCAGAGGAATTCGTGCGCCAGGTGCACCGGCGGCTCGGCCGGTTCCCGATACTCTACTCCAATGGCAAGACCGCCCAATACATCGCCGACAACCGCTATCAATATCGGCTCTTGTCGCGGCTGCCGCTCTGGTATGCGCGCTACAAGCCCGACATCGACGTGCATTTTCCGATGGGCAATTGGCAGGGCTATGCGCTGTGGCAGTTTTCGGCGCAGGCCAATTGCGGCCGCCTGCGCTGTCCCTACCGGGTCGCCGGCACGCCCAACGACATCGATGTCAACGTCGCGCCGATGGATGCAGCCACGCTGCGCCAGCAATGGCCGTTCGGCGGCCTGATCAACGTGCCGCCCGACTATCTCGCCTCGATCCCGGTGCCGGTTTCGCGCGCGGCGGGGCTGGCCGGTAAAGTCACCATCACCTACGCCGATGTGGCGACGCCACCGACAGTCGAGGAGATGGTGACGGTGCTCGGCGCGCGCTGGCAGACATTCCGCGCCGCCTTCCGCATGCCGGTGGTGAAGACGGTGCCGCGCCGCGCGCGCTTCGGCATTGCCGAGTATGTCGCCTGGAAGCGGACCGCGTATCGTTCGGAGGCTCTGCTCGAGGCCGCCTTCTCCCAGGCTGCCGACCCGGTCAGCACCGCTTCGACGGAACTCGTTCGCGAGCGCTGATGCCTCCCGACATTAACCGGCAGCGCTTGCCTTTTCACGCGCCACTGCCTGCCAGCCTATGTCGCGGCGGCAAAAGCCTTGCGGCCAGTCGATGCGGTCGAGCGCGGCGTAGGCGCGGCTCTGCGCTTCACCGACCGTCTTGCCTGATGCGGTGACGTTGAGCACGCGGCCGCCATTGGCGACCAGCGCGCCGCCATTGATGGCGGTTCCGGCGTGGAATATCTGGACGCCGTCGCCGGCGGCTTCTTCGAGGCCGCGGATGACCGAACCTTTTTCCGGCGTGCCGGGATAACCCCGCGCCGCCATCACCACGGTCAGCGCCGCCTCGTCGCGCCAGCGCACCGAGCTGTGTGCAAGCTGGCCGTCGACGGCGGCGTTGAGCAGCACCAGAAGGTCGTCCTTCAGCCGCATCATCAGCACCTGGCATTCGGGATCGCCGAAGCGGGTGTTGTATTCGATCAGCTTCGGCCCCTTGTCGGTGATCATCAGCCCGGCGAACAGAATGCCGGCGAACGGCGCGCCAAGCTCGGCCATGCCACGCATGGTCGGCTCGACGATCTCGCGCATGGTGCGCTCGACCATCTCAGGCGCCATCACCGGCGCCGGCGAATAGGCGCCCATGCCGCCGGTGTTGGGGCCGATGTCGCCGTCGCCGACGCGCTTGTGATCCTGCGCTGTGCCGAAGGGAAGTGCTGTCGTGCCGTCGCACAGGCAGAAGAAACTCGCCTCTTCGCCGGTCATGAATTCCTCGACCACCACTTCGGCGCCGGCATCGCCAAAGGCGCCATCGAAACAGGCGTCCAATGCGGCTCGTGCCTCGTCCAGCGTCATGGCGATGGTGACGCCCTTGCCGGCGGCGAGCCCGTCGGCCTTGATGACGATCGGCGCACCGACCCTTTCGACATAGGCCTTGGCAGCAGTGAGATCCGTAAAGCGGCCATAGGCGGCGGTCGGGATGTCGTATTTGGCGCAGAGGTCCTTGGTGAAACCTTTCGAGCCTTCGAGCCTTGCCGCCCGCTTCGACGGGCCGAAGACGCGGATGCCCTGATCGCGCAGATCGTCGGCAATGCCGGCCACCAGCGGGCCTTCCGGCCCGACGACGACGAGGTCGATCGCGTTGTCCTTGCAGAAGACGGTGACAGCGGCATGGTCGCCAATGTCGAGCTTGACCAATTCGGCATCGCGGGCGATGCCCGGATTGCCGGGCGCGGCATAGAGCTTGGTCAACAGCGGCGAGGCCGCGAGCTTCCAGGCCAGGGCATGTTCGCGGCCGCCGGAGCCGATCAACAAAACGCGCATGCCAATGTCCCTTGTCATTTCACGACAGGGACTGCGCTATTGCGCCAAGCGCAGCGGGTCAAGAGTTTTACCTTGCGCGATGCCGGTTGCGCACGGGAACGTCGCGCGGAGGGCACAACGTTCCCGGTTAGACTCAGCTCTGGAAGACGATGGGGAACCAGTCCTCGCGCAGTTTCTGGCCGGGCTTCATGTCATGGCCGGGATAGGGCGGCGAGGTGCGGCCGGGGCGCTCGACATAGCGCGCGTCATCGCCGACCCAGCGCAGCGACAGCGCCCGGCGCCGCGCTGTGGTCGGATTGCCGCGCGCGCCATGCGCGGTGCGGAAGTCGAACAGAATGGCGTCGCCCGGCTCCATCTGCCATTCCAGCACCTTCAGCGACGGGTCCTTGTCGGGATCCGGCACCGGCAGATAGTCGCCTTCGCCGGCATAGAAATTGCTGTCGTCGAGCCAACGCACCGGCAGGATCATCTTGTCCCATTTGTGCGAGCCGGCGATCAGCCGCAGCGTCGCTTCCTTCACCGGATCGATCGGGATCCAGAAGCTGACGGTCTGGCTGCCATCGACGAAATAGTACGGGATGTCCTGGTGCCAGGGCGTCGGCTTTTGCGTGCCGGGTTCTTTGACCAGCACATGGTCGTGGAAGAACTGCGCGCTGCGCGACTGCATCGCGGCTGCCGCCAGTTCGGCGGCCGGCGAATTGCGCACGACATCGACGAATTCCGGAATGCGCTCCCAGTTGCAATAATCGTCGAAGAAGCTGCCCTTGCCATTGGCGATGTCGGACGCCGTGGCACTGCGATTTTGCATGTTGCGCTCGATGCCGGCGGCGATGGTGCCGACCCAGTCCTTGAAGGCGCCGCGTATGCAGACCGCGCCATCGCGCTGGTAATCGGCAATCGCTGCGGCATCGATATATCTGGCGGCCATCTCATGTCTCCCCTGTTTGGATGACCGACTATCGCAGCCGCCGCACATCGCGTAAAATAATAACTTCTCATCTCACTTATAGTTCTGACCTATGAACCTAACTCTCACTCAGCTGCGCTATCTCGTTGCCGTCGCCCGCCACGGCAGCGTCACCGCTGCCGCCCGGATGCTGAACGTCTCACAGCCTTCGATTTCGGTGGCGATCGACAATGTCGAGGCCACGCTCGGCCAGAAACTGTTCGTGCGCCAGCGCGGCAGCGGCATCGCGCTGACCTCGTTCGGCCGCGGCGCGGTGGCGAAGGCGAAGCAGGTGCTGGCCGAGGCGGACGAACTGGTTGGGCTGGGGACGCGCGACGCCGATGTCGGCGGCGAGCTGGTGCTCGGCTGTTTCGAGGACCTCGCGCCCTATTTCGCGCCGGCGCTGATCCGCGCGTTTTCGCAACGCTGCCCGGCGGTCGCTGTCATCGTGCGCGACGAGACCTTCGAGACGCTGGGCCGGCGGCTCGGCGATTCCGCCATCGATCTCGGCCTGACCTACGATCTCGGCCTGCCCTCGCACTTCGCCCGCATCCTGCTGCATGAGCTGCGGCCGCATGCGCTTTTGCCGCAAGGCCACGCGCTGGCCAGCCAGGCCAGCGTCAGCCTGGCGGAACTGGCGACCCATCCACTTGTTACCACCGACCAGCCGCACAGCTGGCAGCATATGCTGGACCTGTTTCTCAGCCGCGGCCTGTCGCCGGTCTCGCAATCGACGACGAGTTCGTTCGAACTGCAGCGCAGCATGGTCGCCAACGGCTTCGGCGTCGCAGTGAGCTACACAAGGCCATATGGCGACAGGAGTTATGACGGCCTGCCGCTGGTGTGCAAGCCGCTGTCGGATCCGCTGCCGATGCAGCGCATCATCCTCACCCATGACACAAGGCAAAGGCTGTCGAAGGCGGCACTGGCCTTCATCGAAGTGGCGAAGGAATGGTTTGCCAGCCACGATGTTTTCACCGCCTGAGCGACAATGCGGCCGCTTGACGGCGCCTGCTGCTGCTGCCACTCCAGCACGATGGAAACCATCCAGTCGAAAGCGGCCCAGGGCCGCGTCGCCGACGCGCCGAGCGGCCATTGGGTCTACAAGATATTGCCGCGCTGGCTATGGCCCTATGCGCAGCTTGCCCGCTGGGACCGGCCGATCGGCTGGCAATTGTTGCTGTGGCCCTGCTGGTGGTCGGCAGCGCTTGCGGCCAGCGCCTATCCGCGCCCCAGCGACCCGCTGCTGACGCTGCTGCCGTCGCCGTGGTTCCTGTTCCTGTTCTTTGTCGGCGCCGTCGCCATGCGCGGCGCCGGCTGCACCTACAACGACATTGTCGACCAGGACATCGACAACAAGGTCGAGCGCACGCGCTCGCGGCCGCTGCCGGCCGGCAAGGTGACCCGCCGCCAGGCCTGGGTATTCCTGGTCATCCAGGCCTTGCTGGGCCTTGTCGTGCTGTTGCAGTTCAACGACTTCGCCATTCCGCTCGGCATCGTCTCGCTGGTGATCGTCGCCGTCTATCCTTTCATGAAGCGCTTCACCAACTGGCCGCAATTCGTGCTTGGGCTGGCCTTCTCCTGGGGCGCGCTGATGGGCTGGGCGGTCGAGTTCGGCGATCTCGATGGCCCGGCCATCATGCTCTATATCGGCTCGATCCTGTGGGTGATCGGCTATGACACGATCTATGCGCACCAGGACAAGGAAGACGACGCCATTGTCGGCGTACGCTCGACGGCGCGGCTGTTCGGCGACAACACCAAGACCTGGCTGGTCGGGCTTTATGGCGGCACGCTGGTCTGCTTTGCCATCGCCTTTGCCGCGGCGCAAGCGCCGGTGGTGGCACTGGCCGGGCTGATCGCCGCCGGCGCCCATATGGCGCGGCAGATCGCGGTTCTGGATATCAACGATCCCGACCAGTGCCTGCGACTGTTCAAATCGAACAACCAGGTCGGCTGGCTGATCTTCCTGGGCCTGATCGGCGGATCGCTGTGGGTGGCGCTGAAGCCGCTGGTGTAGACTCCCTTCTCCCCGTCACTATACGGGGAGAAGGTGGCGGCAGCCGGATGAGGGGCAGCGCCAACCTTCGAGGCAAGGTGAAATTCGTTGAAGTAGAAAACCAGCTTGGTCAGCGCCGCCCCTCATCGCCCTGCCGGGCACTTCTCCCCGTATAGTGACGGGGGAGAAGAAGGCTGTCATTGGCGGTTTCGCCAATCGCCGGCGCGTGTGAAGAGAAACTACTCCCGCGAAATGATCTCTTCGCCGTCGATGACCAGTCGCAGGCCGAGATCGCCGGCCCTGCGGCGGGCGAGGAAGCGCGGACGGCGCGTGGTCGAGACCCGGCCCTTGCGGCGATCCTTAGCCGGCAACGCCTTGATGGCGGCGCCGAGCGATTCTTCCAGTGTGCGGGCAATGCCGTCGGATTCGATCAGCAGCATCTGCAGCCGATAGGCATCGGCCCAGGCGCGCCAGTCGGCGGCGACGTCGTCGAGATCGTCGGCCACCAGCAGTGGCACCGACAGCATCGGGTCGTTGTGCAGGAGTTCCAGGGTTACCGTGACATTGCCTTCCGGATCCTCCATCGCGCGGGCGGCGACGCCGCGAAACGCATTGGCGGGCAGCGCGATGATCGCCGGCACGCCGCTCATCTCGAGCGTGCGGCGAATGACGGCGCCTCGTTGGTCGATGGTGAAGGTAACGTCGCCATAGTCGTCGCGCGTGGCATAACTCACCACTTGCGGCAGGCGGAATGGGTCAAGACGCATGTTGCGCCCGGCCCAGACGGGCTTCAGTACACTGTTCATCTACTGCCTTCCTGTGTTTCTCCTGAGAGCCCGTTTTCACGGATCCCACCGGGCCAGTTTTCCCGGCCTCGTTATGCGAAACAGTAGCGCCGGCTCCTTACCGCTGCGCTTAAGAAAGTCGGTTAAATTTTGCTGATCTCAGGGGATGGTTATCGGAATGAGACCAGCCACAAGATGCTGAAAGGATCAGATAACCTTACCGGGATTCATGATCCCGGCCGGGTCGAAGGCTTTCTTCACCCGGCGCATCAGTTCGATCGCCATTGGCGGCGCGGTGGCGATCAGTTCGTCGCGCTTCAACTGGCCGATGCCGTGCTCGGCCGAGATCGAGCCGTGGAAGGAACGCACGACATCGTGCACGGCATGGTTCATGGCGTGATAGAGGCCGAGAAACGCTTCATCGTCACCTCCCTCCGGCCGGGAAATGTTGTAGTGGAGATTGCCGTCGCCCATGTGGCCGAAGCAGACGACGCGCGCCTGCGGGCTGACCGAGGCGACAGCGCCGGCAGCCTTGGCGATGAACGCCGGTATGGATGCCACCGGCACCGAAATATCGTGCTTGATCGAGGCGCCTTCGGGTTTCTGCGAGTCCGGCAGCACTTCGCGGAAATTCCAGAAGGCGTCGCCCTGCGCCAGGCTTGCGGCGATCACCGCGTCGCCGACAATGCCTTGCTCGAGGCCTTCCGACAGCACCTCCTCGATCAGCCCCCTGGCGTCCTCGGCCGAGCGGCCCGATGAGACCTGCATCAGCACGTACCAGGGCCAGTCCTCGGCCAGCGGCCGGGTGACGCCCTGCGCGTGGCGCAGCGTGAAATCATAAGGGCGCTGGCCGATCAGTTCGAAGGCGGTGAGTGCGGCCCCTGCCCGGTCCATGGCCAGGCTGAACAATGAAAGCGCCGCCTCCGGCGACGACAGGCCGGCAAAAGCCACCTCGCGGCCTTTCGGCTTGGGAAACAGTTTCAGCACCGCCGCTGTGATGATGCCGAGCGTGCCTTCGGCGCCGACGAACAGGTTCTTCAGATCGTAGCCGGTGTTGTCCTTCTTCAATTTGCGCAGATCGTCGAACACCTCGCCGGTCGGCAGCACCACTTCAACGCCGAGGCAAAGTTCGCGCGCATTGCCATAGGCAAGCACCCCGGTGCCGCCGGCGTTGGAGGACAGATTGCCGCCGATCTGGCAGGACCCTTGCGCGGCAAGCGACAGCGGAAACAGACGATCGGCGGCGTCGGCCGCTTCCTGCAGCGCCTGCAGGATGACGCCGGCCTCGACGGTCACCGTGTTGGAGAACACGTCGATCTCGCGGATGCGGTTCAGCCGCGACAGCGACAGCACGATCTCGCGGCCGGACGCGTCGGGCACCTGGGCGCCGACCAGCCCGGTGTTGCCGCTCTGCGGCACGACAGGCGTTCCCGTCTCGCTCGCCAGCCGCATGATCTGGCTGACCTCGTCGACGCTGCCGGGCCGCAGCACCAGCCCTGTCCTGCCGTGCCACAGCCCGCGACGCTCGGTAAGGTAGGGCGCGATATCGGCCTGGTCGCGGAGCGCATATTTGTCGCCGACGATTGCAGCGAAGCGGTCGATGAGGGCGGGGTCGAGATCGAAGGGTGCGTCGTTCATGGGCAGAAACTATGGCGCTCTGCCGACCTTGTCACGTGGGGCAGCGGCACGAAACAGCCGATCGTTGATCGCCTCGCCCAGCCCATCGACCGGGATCGGCTCGACGGCGATCGTCGCCGCACCACTGCGGTCGAGCTCCTGCAGATGGGCGAACAGGTTGCTTGCGGCTTCGCGCAGGTCGCCTGACGCGGACAGGTTGAGCAAGGCGACGGCCGCTTGCCAGCCGTCGGCGCGGTCACCACCAAAGGCCAGCAAGGCCTCGCCTTCGGCCACGCTTTGCGCATTGAGGCGCACCGATGCGCCCGGCGCATAGTGCGACGCCAGCATGCCTGGCGCCTCGATGCCTGATATGGCGCCGCGCAGCAACTTGGTACCGACGGCCGCCTCGATGTCGGCGGCGGCAATGCCGCCCGGCCTCAGCAGCCGCACTGTCCCGCCTTCGACCTTGACGATGGTCGATTCCAGCCCGACCGGAGTGGCGCCGCCATCGACGACAAGCTGGATTTTCGCACCGAGATCGGCCGCTACGGCTTGCGCCGTCGTTGCGCTGATCTTGCCCGAAGAGTTCGCGCTGGGCGCCGCCAGCGGCCGGCCGAGTCTTGCGATCAGCTCGCCGCCGAATCCCCTGGGCATGCGCAGCGCGATCGTATCCAGGCCGGCGGTGACCAGCGGATGGATGCCGTTACCGGCTTGCTGCGGCAACACCAGCGTCAGCGGCCCCGGCCAGAACATCTCGGCCAGGCGTTTCGACATCGGATCGAAGATCGCAATGCGCTCGGCCATCGCGAGATCGGCGACATGGGCAATCAGCGGGTTGAAACGCGGCCGGCCCTTGGCTTCGAAGATGCGGGCGACGCCGACGCCATTGGTCGCATCGCCGGCCAGTCCGTAGACGGTTTCCGTCGGGATGGCGACGACGTCGCCGCCCTCGAGCAGCGCCAGCGCCCGCTCCATCGCTTCGCCGACGGGTAATATCTCAGCCACTTGCATCACCTCACAGGGGCCGGACCTAGTACGGCAGTGATTTTCGGGCAAGCCGGCGTTGGTGAATTATCAATGCCTAAAATGCTATGTTTCCCTGCAAGCCGGCATCAATCCACTGGGGGTAAGGCTTTCTGGGTCAAGGCTGGCGGCTTGTTGGGCAAGGGGATGGTTTCGATGTCGATGCGTGTGCTTGGAGCGCTTGGTTTCACCCTGGCGGCGATGACCGGTGGGGCACAGGCCTCGTCGATCGTTTTCCTCGGTGTCTCGAAATCCACGCCATCGGTCATCAAGGTCGGCGGCCCCGAACCGATGAAGATCGCCTCGTCGCCATCGATCGTCGCGCTCGGCGATGCCCAACCCGACGTCACCTATGAAAAGGTCGCGGCGATTCCCGAGAAGCCCAGGCACGGCAGCCAGAACCCGATGATCATTCGCGGCGGCGTTGTCGGCAGCGCCTTCGCCGCGCCGGCTCCCGCCAAAGCAAGTCCTGCCGCAGCACCAGAGGCGGATACGAAGCCCGCGGCAGAGACCGCACCAGCAGGAACTGCGACGGCGTCGAACGGCAAGCCCGACTCGCAGCCTGCGGCAACGCCGCAGCCGGCGGCAACGCCGCAGCAGCCGATCCAGGGCGTCGGCAAAGCCGAGTAGGCCATTCAGCCAAAGGCAGTCGGCCAGTCCATCCCGCTTGACGCCGATCGACGCCCTGGCGCACGATCGGCCTGGCGGCGGCGGCCCCAATTTCGCCCATCGGTTTTGGCATGTGCGTGCCGGGTTTCAAGTGAGCAAGGGGGTATCATGAACAAGGCGAAATCATTGACCGTGGCCGGCCTGTTGCTGGCGTCATTTCTGGGCATTGGCAGCGCGCAGGCCGGTGACGACATGCTGGGGTCCTATGTCGCGCGCATTTCCGATCGCGACCACCATGCCAGCGACGGCTACGAGCTGAGCAGCGCGGCGCAGATGGTGCGGCAGGACCGCGCCAACTGGCACAAGTTCCACCGGCGCGATGCCGACGACCAGGGCGACGACTGGTTCGGGAGCAATGAAGACCGCGCGTATCTGGAGCGCATGCTGAAGCGCGGCGGCGCCATGAGTTCCTCGACACGGCGCGCCATCGTCAACGGCGAGCCGCTGATCCAGGTCGACGTCTATTCAGACAGCGTGCATGTCAGCATTTTGGAGGACTGACAAAGTCAGCCTCGGGAGGATTGACAAAGTCAGTTTCCGGGAGGCCTAGAAACAGGAAGGGGGCGGCCTGTGGACGCCGCCCTTCTCGTTTGATGTCAGTCGCCTGAAAGCTCAGGCCGCTTCTTCCTTGTCGTCGCCGTCTTCGGACTCTTCCTTGTCGTCGTCCTCGTCGTCGGATTCCTCGGTCTCGTCAGCGCCGCCGGCTTCAGCCTTCACGCTGTCGTCGTCGTCTTCCTCGTCCTCATCGTCGTCGGAAGAAGCGGTGGTTTCGTCACCTTCTTCCTCGTCCGATTCGTCGCTGTCTTCGTCGTCGCCTTCTTCGTCATCCGACAGGTCGGCGGCCTCGACCGCCGTGGCGGCGGCATGGTCGAGAATGTTTTCGGAAGCGGATTCAAGCGCCTCGGGAGTGCCCGAGGTTTCTTCTGTCACTTCGATGTCGTGAGCGGAATTCATGGAAGCCTCCGTGGGGGTTGGGAACATGTCCTTTTTGCCACGGAGAGATCATCGTCATATGACTGTAAGCCGGCTCGAACGGCCGGCCGGGAAGAAAATTTTCTGAGCTTTTTCCCGCCCCTTAGCCAGCTATTCTGGAGAAGTCCGCGACCTGGTCGGTGGCCGCGCGGATGCGGGCGAGCAGCGCCAGGCGGTTGGCGCGCACGGCCTGGTCCTCATCATTTACGAGAACGCGTTCAAAGAATGAATCAACCGGTTCACGCAACACGCTAAGCGCCAGCATGGCGGCGGAAAAGTCTTCGTTTTGAATCGCTTCACCGGCTTGCTTCTCAGCCTGATTCACCGCCGCAAACAACGATTTCTCGGCCTCCTCGCGAAACAGCGCCGGCTCAACAGTCTCGGCGATGGCCGTTTTCTTCTTCTCCTCGGCGGCCAGAATGTTGGCCGCGCGCTTGGTGCCGGCAAGCAGGTTCTTGCCGTCCTCGGTGTCGAGGAAGGAGCCGAGTGCTTCGACCCGGCGCACGATCTGCAGCAGATCGTCCGACTGTGGCGTGATGACCGCGTCGATAAGATCGTGGCGGGCGCCCTGATCGCGCAGATAGACCTTCAGGCGGTCGTGGAAGAAAGCGAGGAGATCGGTCGACTGGCCTGCACCGCTGTCGTTGAAATTGGCGGCAGCGCGATCGAAAATGGACGACAGGGCCAGACGGATGCCGTTCTCGACCAGCATCCTCACCACACCCAAAGCCGCTCTCCGTAGCGCATAAGGATCCTTCGACCCCGTCGGCTTTTCGTCGATCGCCCAGAAGCCCACCAGCGTATCGATTTTGTCGGCCAGCGCGACGGCAATCGACACGGGATCGGTCGGCACGCGGTCTGACGGACCTTGCGGCTTGTAGTGCTCCTCAATGGCGGATGCGACCGAAGGATGCTCGCCCTGCAGCAATGCATATTTGCGGCCCATCGCGCCTTGCAGTTCGGGAAACTCGCCCACTGCTTCGGTGGTGAGATCAGCCTTGGCCAGCACGGAGGCACGCCCGGCGCGCGCGGTAATCTCCCCCCTCGAGGGGGAGATGTCGCCGAAGGCGACAGAGGGGGTCGCCGCGCGTGGAGTGCCGACTCCCTCTTTCTTCGAGAGGCCAGATAGCGTCGCGGCAGCCGAAGCGACCCCCTCTGGCCTGCCGGCCATCTCCCCCTCAAGGGGGGAGATCGACTGCGCCACTGTTGGCGCCAGCTCTTCGGCCAGCCGCTTGATGCGCTCCACCCGCTCGCCTTGCGTACCGAGCTTGGCGTGGAAGGTGACATTGAGATGGTCGAGGCGGGCCATGCGCTGATCGAGCGGCTTTTTCAGATCGAGCCCGAACTTTTTCGCCGATGCCTCGAGCTGCTCCAGATCGGGCAGGTCGCCCTGGTCCGTCTTCCAGAAATAGAGCGCGTCCGACAGGCGCGCGCGCACCACCTTGCCGTTGCCGTGGGCAATCTCCTTGCCGCCATCCTTCGCCTCGATGTTGGCGGTGAGAATGAAGCGGTTGGAGAGGTTTTCGCCATCGCCTTGCGGGCGGGTGACAAAGCATTTCTGGTTGGCGCGGATGGTCAGCCGGACAACTTCAGGCGGAATGGCGAGAAAGGCCTGCTCGAATTCGCCCATCAGCACCACCGGCCATTCGACAAGGCCCGACACTTCTTCCAGCAGCCCTTCGTCCTCGACCAGGTCGAGCCCGTTGGCGAAGGCGAGATTGCGGGCGTCGGCCAGGATGATCTCCTTGCGGCGATCGCCATCGAGCACGACCTTGGCCGCTTCCAGCTTGATCACGTAATCATCAAAGCGGCGCACGGTGATCTCACCCGGCGCCATGAAGCGGTGGCCATAGGTGACGTTGCCGGAGCGGATGCCGTCGATCTCGAAATCGACCACGACCGGCTCCTCGGTCTCGGGGCCGAAGGTGCACAGGATCGTCTGCAGCGGCCGCACCCAGCGCAGCGAGCCGGGCTTGGCCGAAGCCGGCCCCCAGCGCATCGATGTCGGCCAGGGGAAGCTGCGGATGATGGCCGGCACCAGTTCGGCGATGATCGCTTCCGCCGCCCTGCCCGGCTTGGAGATATGGGCGACGTAGAAATCGCCCTTCTTCGGGTCGGAATGGACATGGGCCTCGGTAACCGAGGCCAGGCCTGCCTTGCGCAGAAAGCCCTGCACCGCCTGTTCCGGCGCCGTCGTCGACGGCCCCTTGATCTCCTCGTGAATATCCTTCGAACGCGCGGTCAGGCCCCTGATGTCGAGCGTGAGGCGCCGTGGCGTCCAGTATTCGCGCGCGGCGTCATAAGTCAGACCCGCCTCGACCAGGCCGTCGGTCAGCATCTTCCTGAGATCGCCCGCCGCCTTGCGCTGCATGCGGGCTGGTATCTCCTCGGAGCGAAGTTCCAGCAACAAATCCGGCATCAGAGTTTCTCCACCCGCATGCCGTTTTCCTGTTTGCGCGTCCTCGCGCCTTCGGCGCTGCGGTTGCGCGGCTGGGCGGGAATCTCTTCCGAGCGGAGTTCTAGAAGCAGGTCAGGCATGGATGGGGCTCACGCGACAATGGTCCGCGCGGGGCATAGCAACTCGGCTGGCCGCTGTCACCCTCTACCCCACAATCGCAGGCCAATCACACATGGCAGCGCCAAGCCCCCTCTCCGTCTCGGCATCGCCGAGCCACCTCTCCCCCACTTTGTGGGGGCGAGGAACCGGAGCTTTTCAAGATCGCAGACCTCCGAGATTAGCTTTTCCTCGCCCCCACGGAGTGGGGGAGAGCGACTGTCTGGGGTGTCAAGTTGCATTTGCGAACTCGCTTCTCGCGTCGCGTGCTTTTGCATTGAGGATGACGAGAAGTTTTCTCGCGAGCGCGATGCGTATGAGCATTTTGGGCTTTCCCGCCTGCTGCAACCGTTGAGCGAACGCTTTGAGGTGGGGATCGAACTTGGCCACGATGGCTGCGACGATGAAGAGGATGCCACGCGGCCCGGCGCGCCCGCCGCGCACATGCCTGTTGCCGGCGCGCCTGCCACTGTCGTTGGCGATGGGGGCGAGGCCTGCCAGCTTGGCGATGGCCTTGTTGGAGATGAGGCCGATCTCGGGCAGTTCGGCCATCAGGCGTGCGACGGTGCGGCCGGCCACGCCCTTGAGCGAGCAGAAGGTCGATCCCAGCCTGGCCCACAGCGGATCGTCGTCGATCATCGAGGCGATCTCGCCTTCCAGGCGCCGCTCCTCGCGCTTGAGGAAAGCCAGCATGGCCTCGATGCTGGCGCATGCCTCGGCATCGCGTGCGGCACTTTTGCGCTGCTTGTTGATGATGGCATCGCCGACAACCTGGCAAAGCCGCCCAACCAGCGCAGAAAGGCGCTGCTGGGCAGTGCTGGGTGGTGGCGTCGGGACCGTCTTCTTGACTGCGCCGTAATGGGCGATGACGGCAGCGTCGATCCGGTCGGTCTTCTCCAGATAGCCCATCGCTTCGGCGAAGCGGCGCACGCTTCTGGCATTGACCAGAGCGCACGCCATGCCGTGCGCCCACAAAAGCATGAAGCTCAGCCGCTCGTAGCCGCCCGACGCTTCCATCACCGCGTGGTCTGCGCCATGGCTGCGGCAGAACAGGCAAAGAGCTGCAATCCCGTCGCGTCGTTGGCGAAGCGCTCTGCTGCCCCACTCGGCCAGATATGTGCGTCCAGCCAATCCTTAGAAACATCAACTCCACAAATGATCCTGTTCACGGTAACCTGCCTTGTGCGTACGGTTGGAACCAAGCGACTGTTCGGTCGTGCGTGACGAAGGCGAAGATCCCAAGCTCTCCCGCGGCTGTAACCTCAGGTGGTACGGGCGACTTCGCCAAGCCAAGGTCCGGGCGGCCGCCCGGACCTTGGCTCAATCGCTTCAATCCCACGAAATCTCTCTCGTGTAGATACAAGGTGGCTCGGGCGAAGCCCGAGACGGAGAGGGGGAGCGCCATATGCGATAGCCCTGCCCGCAATCGGCGCCACTACCATCCAGAAATTCTGACCGCCCTGTCGGGGCAACCCGACCCCACCCGTCCTTGGATCAAAGATTTCCATGAACCAAACGCAGCGCTGAAGCGACCAACGCTCAGGCAGGGACCTATTGGCTGAACGACCATGAAAACGGCATCGAGACTTCTTCAGATCATCGCGCTCAGCGCCTGTTTCACCGCGCAGGCCCACGGCGCCTTCTCGATGCCGGGCGTGCGACAGGCCATGCGGACGATCGATAGCGCAAGCGCTCAAGGCGCAAAGCCGAGCGCCGCCACCATCCAAATCGCAGCCTTGAGCTAGGCCGCCAGTCCGCCGGCTTGAGTCAGCAAAAACGCCTCGCCGCAGGCTTTCGCCAGATTGCGTACGCGCAGGATGTAGCTCTGCCGCTCGGTCACCGAAATCACGCCGCGCGCATCGAGCAGGTTGAAGACATGGCTGGCCTTGATGCACTGGTCGTAGGCCGGGAAGACCATGCGGTGCATCGGCAGATTGTCGTTCGAGGCCGGAGCGCCGGCCGCCAGCAGCGCCTTGCATTCGGCTTCGGCGTCCTCGAAGTGCCTGAGCAGCATGGCGGTGTTGGCATATTCGAAATTGTGCCTGGAATATTCCTGTTCGGCCTGCAGGAAGACCTCGCCGTAGGTGACTTTTTCAGCACCTTCGCGACCGTTGAAATTGAGGTCGTAGACATTGTCGACGCCCTGCACATACATGGCCAGCCGCTCCAGGCCGTAGGTCAGTTCTCCCGCCACCGGCGCGCATTCGATGCCGCAGACCTGCTGGAAATAGGTGAACTGCGACACTTCCATGCCGTCGCACCAGCACTCCCAGCCGAGCCCCCAGGCGCCCAGCGTAGGGCTTGCCCAGTCGTCCTCGACGAAGCGGATGTCGTGCAGGAGCGGATCGACGCCGATCGCCTCGAGCGAGCCGAGATAGAGTTCCTGCAGATTCGGCGGGTTAGGCTTCAGGATCACCTGATACTGGTAATAATGCTGCAGCCGGTTGGGGTTTTCACCATAGCGGCCGTCCTTGGGCCGGCGCGAGGGCTGGACATAAGCGGCGTTCCAGCCGCGGGGTCCGAGCGCGCGCAACGTGGTTGCCGGATGAAAGGTGCCGGCGCCGACTTCCATGTCGTAGGGCTGCAGGATGACGCAACCATAGGCGGCCCAGTAATTGTGCAGGGTCAGGATCAGCCCCTGGAACGAGCGGCTGGGATGCATATGGTCTGACGTCACGGCGGCCTCGCAAAGCGCGAAAAAGAAGACATTCCCTAGTTGCCGGGCCGGCAAGCGTCAAGGCAGCGCCTTGCGCCGCCTTGCCAGAGAGGTTGAACGCTTTGCTTCTCGCTGGCCCATTGCCGGACGGCGCCGGCGGCAGTCTGCTGAGCTCAGTTCCACCGACAAAGGTTCAGCCATGCAAGGCCAGTCCATCGTGCGCCCCGTCACGCGGCAGGATTACGAGCAATGGCTGCCGCTGTGGGACGGATACAACGCTTTTTACGGCCGCTCGGGAGAAACCGCCCTGCCCGGCGACATCACCGCAATGACCTGGTCGCGCTTCTTCGATGCCTATGAGCCAATGCATGCGCTGGTGGCCGAGAGCGAAGGCAAGCTTCTCGGCCTTGTGCACTATCTCTACCACCGCACCACCACGGCGATTTCGCCGAACTGCTATCTGCAGGACCTTTTCACCACCGAAGCGTCGCGCGGCAAAGGCGTTGGCCGGGCGCTGATCGAAGGCGTGTACGAGCGGGCGCAAGCCGCAACCTCGGGCCGCGTCTACTGGCTGACGCACGAGACCAATCACACGGCGATGAAGCTTTACGACAAGATCGGGGAGCTCTCGGGGTTTGTCGTCTATCGAAAAATGTTCTGAAAATAAAAACGCGGCCTAGCGAGCCCCGTTTAATCAGACGTATGACTTGCCTCATCCCTTCGGTGCAGGCGCCGGTGCGACCGGCTTGACCTTCGGGGTTTCCTGCGCGGTGTTGGATTCGATCGGCGGCAGCCCCTTCATCAGCTTCTGCTGCAAGGTGGCAAGCACATCGGGATCCGGCTTCAGATCACGCGCCTGGTTCCACTGGAAGGTGGCTTCGAGCTTGCGGCCGACGCGCCAGTAGGCATCGCCGAGATGGTCGTTGAGCACCGGATCTTCCGGCTTCAGCGACACGGCGCGCTCCATTTCGCGCACGGCGTCGTCGAACCGGCCCATGCGGAAATAGGCCCAGCCCAGCGAATCGACGATGTAGCCATCGCTCGGCCTGAGGTCGACGGCCTTCTGGATCATCGCCAGGCCTTCCTTGAGGTTCATGTTCATGTCGACCCAGGAATAGCCGAGATAGTTCAACACCTGCGGCTGGTCGGGGAACAGTTCCAGCGCCTTGCGGAAATTCGGTTCGGCCTTCGGCCATTCCTTCAGCCGCTCATAGGCGATGCCGCGCTGGTAATAGATGTTCCAGTTGGCATTGGTCGGCGTCTTCAGCACCTCAACCGCCTTGTCGTAGAGGGTGGCCGCGGAGCGGAAATCCTCCTTCGAGGCATAGACTCCGCCCAGCGCGAGATAGGCACGCATGTCGTCGGGGTGGGCGTCGACGAAGGCCTTCAGATGGGCGATCGCCTCATCGTGACGGTTGAGATCGGCAAGGTTGAGGCCGAGCTGCAGGTCGGAGAGCTCCTTCAGCGGCGAGGAGGCCGGAATACGGCGGTAGAGCGCAATGGCGCCTTCGCCGTCTTTCAGCTGCTCCGCAACGGCGGCAAGCTGTACCAAAGCGGCGTCGCTGTCGGGCTTCAGCGCCAGCGCATATTGCAGATAAAGGCGCACGAACGGCTCGCCGCCGCCGCGATTGAGCGCGATGGCGAGGTCAAGCAGGATTTCGGAGGCGCCTTCCGACGGGCTGGAGACGAAGGGCTCGATCTTGTCGCCCTTGCTGATCCTGTCGCGAAGCGCCTGGATGTCCAGCTTGCCGGGCGCGAACGCCTCGGCCTTGTCGAGCACGTAGAGCGCCTTGTTCTTGTCGCCCTTGCGCGCCAGGAAAGACGCATAGGCCTGGGCGTTGCGCATCCATGTCTCGGGCGCAGCACCGCCGGCCGTGGTGTCGGTCAGGGTCGCGTCATAGAGCGCATCGGCCTTCTCCGACATGCCTGAGGCATCGGCGATCAGCGCACGGTGGAAGGACTTGAACAGGCCGAACCAGTCCGGCCCCTGCAGCTTGTCGATGGAGGCCATCGCCTCGGTGGCATCGCCGGCACCCTCTTGTGCCCAGCCGGACATGACGCCCGAAATCAGGCGATCGAGATCGGATTCGAGCGACAGCTTGAGCCAGTACTGCGCCTTGGTGAAATCCTTCTTGTGGAAGGAGTCGATCGCCAGCGCCAGCCGCGAGAAGCGCTCGACATCGGGAACTTCCTTGAGCTTGTCGGCATAGACAAGCGATTCCTCGAAGCGCCCCTGCGCGATCAGCGACAGCATCAGGCTCTGCTGCAGCGAGGTGTCGCCGGGATTGAAAGCCAGCGCCTGCTTGTAATAGGCGATGGCATTGTCGAGGTCGTTGTCGCCTTCGGCGATGCGGGCGGCGAGATAGGCGCCCGAGAAGGATGTGATCTTGACCGGGTCGGTCGATTCCTTGGCGTAGGCGGGAAGCGGAGAAATCGCCATGCCTGCCACAATTGCCAGCCCCGCGAGCCAGCGCGCACGTCCTTGCTGCATCGTATCCCTTTCAGCCAGACGCGACCCGCACACAGGCGGGACCGCCATAGACTCGATGTTTCCGGAAAAAGCATGGCCTTTTTGGGGTCAGGCTTCAATCCGGGCCGAATTCACAATCGGGTCACCCGATTAACAAACCATGGCGACGCACACACTGTCGGTTCGGGATAATAGCAGATCGGGGTTGGGAGCTACAGCCTGACATCGCGATATCCGCCTGCCGCGACAGTGCTGCACAGGCCGGCCCACTCGCAACCCTGGCAGGCCTCACGCGTCACGCCGGTTGAAAAGGCCGAGCGCAGGCTGGCGAGCGTTGCCGCGTCGAGGCTGAAGCGGGCGCCGGCCTGGATCGGCCGGGCCAGCAGTTTGCCGACGTCGCGTGCCGCCAGCTCGTCCCGGCCGGCGGCGCTTTCCCCCGAACAGTGGGATTCGGCCTCGCCGAGCATCGGCTGGCAGATGTCGTCTGGGCCGGAGACGATCAGAACATCCTCGCCCCGGCCAAGACGTTTCGCGATCGCGTCATAATTGGCGATGAAAGCTGCGCTGTACCCTTTGCCGACATAGGTCAGCAGGCAAAGCAGATGATGGGAGCGCAGTCTGACGGTCATCGGTCTTTATGATGCCTTCCCAGCCGGTTCGGTCTTGTTGCCGGAGAAGAGCTTGAGTGTCGCGGCGCCGAGCGCCGATTTCAGCAAGCCGCCGACCAGGAAGGGCAGGAAGCCGAAGGTGATGGCCTGTTCGAGGCCGATCATGACGGCGAGCCAGGCGGTGCCAAGAACCAGACAGGCGAGGTTGCCGAGGACCATGGCGGCGAAGGCGAGCAGCACGCGGCTGCCATTCCAGCCGCGTTCGGCCAGCCAACCGACAAGCGCGCCAACAAGCGGGAAAGCGAAGAGATAGCCACCGGTCGGCCCGACGAAATGCGACGCACCCGCTGCCCCTCCGGCCAGAACCGGAAAGCCTACGGCGCCCTCGACGAGCCAGGCCGCAATGGTGATGGCGCCAAGCCGCCAGCCATAAAGTGCGCCGATCAGGGTCACGGCGAAGGTCTGCATGGTTACCGGGACCGGCACCATCGGCACTTCGATGTAGGACGACAGCGCCAGAAACAGCGTGCCGAGGACGACGGCTCCGACCCGCCAGCCAAGCGAGCGGGTCTGCAGGCGCAACGGGCTGAAGGAGGGCTTGGCGGGCGAAAAAGCGATGTCGGTCATGGCGGTTTCCCTGGCTGGTTTCAAATTATAGATAATTTTGTTGTTCGATCTATTATCGAATCCATA
Source organism: Mesorhizobium sp. P2_B5 (assembly GCF_056404775.1). Lineage (NCBI taxonomy): Bacteria > Pseudomonadati > Pseudomonadota > Alphaproteobacteria > Hyphomicrobiales > Phyllobacteriaceae > Mesorhizobium > Mesorhizobium sp. P2_B5. Next base: position 213,576 of record NZ_JBFUDJ010000004.1, read on the forward strand.
TTTGCACGGGGATGGCAACCCCTCGCCCTGAAAAAGGCTGGCCCATCCGAAATAGCGATGATCGTAGATCGCGTCTCGCGCGGCTAGCCGACGATGGCGAAGGCTTCGCGCATCTTGCCGGAGGCGGTCTTGACCGGTTTCTGGCCGATCCACTGCACGTGCCGGCCAAGGGTGGCAGCGGCCGATTCGATGTTGCCTTGCCTGAGTGCGCTGAGAATTGCGCGGTGATCCTGGTCGGTGCGGATTTCCCATTCCGAGCGCCAGGCGGCGAACAGGAAGCGCGCGCTTGCCGCATGCAAATCGTCGATGGTGGCGATGAGCCGCGGCATGCCGCAGGGCGCCAGGATCAGCCGGTGGAAAGTGCGGTTGGCCTCCTCCCAGGAGCGGACATCGCGGGATTTGTCGCCGGCCTTTGTGGCTTCTTCGGCAAGGTTGAGAATGGCCGCCGTCAGGTGCGGCGCGGCGTTGCGCAGCGCCAGAACTTCGAGCGCCGCCCGCATTTCGGCGACTTCCCTGACCTCGCCGAGATCGAAAGCGGCAACGCGCACGCCTCGCCTGGGCTCGCCGATCGCCAGCCCTTGCGCCTCCAGGCGCCGGAAGGCCTCGCGCACCGGCACATGGCTGGTCTGGAACTCCTCGGCGATGTGATCCTGCCGCAGCCAGGCCCCCGGCTCGATCGCGCCCGATATGATGCGATCGGCGAGCACCTTGCTGATGCGCACGGCTATGGTGTCGTCTGCGGTCTTTGCCATGTTTTATAGATAATTTGCGCCGTGCCGCTTTGTCGAGCCGGCCGCTGTGCGATTTCGCGGCAAAATCGCTCGGCGCGCCAGGCGCCGGTCAGTTCACCCGGCTGATGCAGAAGTCGATGACGTCGATCAGCGCCGATTTCTGCGGCGTCGCTTCCAGCGGCGCCAGCGCGTCGCGGGCGATCTCGCCGAAATGGCGGGCTCGCCCGATCGTGTCGGCAATCGCGCCATGGCGGGTCATCAGGCCGATCGCCTTTTCCAGCCCGGCATCGTCGGTGACATTGTCCTCGATGGCGCGCTTCCAGAAGGTACGTTCGGCCTTGGTGCCACGCCGGTAGGCGAGGATCACCGGCAGCGTCACCTTGCCCTCGCGGAAATCGTCGCCGACATTCTTGCCCAGCTCCTGGCTGGAGCCGCCATAATCCAGCGCATCGTCGATAAGCTGGAAGGCAAGGCCGAGATTCATGCCGTAGGAGCGTAATGCCGCGCGATCGTTGCGCGTCGCCAGCGCGATGACTGGGCCAACCTCGGCGGCGGCCGAGAACAGTGCGGCGGTCTTGGCTTTGATGACGGCGAAATGCTCGTCCTCGGTGGTGTCGAGGTTCTTGGCGGCGGCCAGCTGCATCACCTCGCCCTCGGCGATGATGGAGGCGGCGCTGGACAGGATGTCGAGCGCTTCGAGCGAGCCGACATCGACCATCATGCGGAAAGCCTGGCCGAGCAGGAAATCGCCGACCAGCACGCTGGCCTGGTTGCCCCAGATCATGCGGGCGGTCTTCTTGCCGCGGCGCATGCCGCTCTCGTCGACGACATCGTCATGGAGCAGCGTGGCGGTGTGCATGAACTCGACCGAGGTGGCGAGCTTGACGTGGCCCTCGCCGGAATAGCCGAACATCTGGGCGGCGGCGAGCGTGAGCATGGGACGCAGCCTTTTGCCACCCGACGAGATCAGATGGTTGGCGACCTCCGGGATCATCTCGACGTCGGAGCCAGCCTTGGACAGGATCAATTCGTTGACGCGGCCCATATCGGCTGATGTCAGCTCGATGAGATCCTTGATGGAAGCGGGTTCCCGCTTCCCGTTTTCGATGTTGAGAACGACACCCACCAACAAACACTCCCGTCTTGATCACGTGTGCGACGGCACCCTGGTCCCACCCCGGACTCTAGGGCGGCACATACCGGCACGGCAAGAGGCGAATTGGCGCGGCCGCGGTGACGACGTGTCAACATTCGAGATAGAGCATGGCGCTGCCAGAAAACCGCTTCACACTTTTCGGCACCATGCTCCAGCGTTTACATCAACGATGCAACCTGCGAACTTCGTCCGATGATAGAACTCGTCCGCACCAACGATGCCGTGATCATCTCCTTTGTCGAATCGCTGATGCGCGATGCCGGCATTGCCTGCTTCGTCGCCGATCAGAATATGAGCATTCTCGAAGGGTCGATCGGTCTTTTGCAGAAGCGCGTCATGGTCGACGCCGACCAGGCCGATCAGGCGCGGCGTATCCTGAAAGACGCCGGCATCGAGAACGAAATCCGCCAGAAATAATGGCTGAAGCGAGCGCCCTCGCCGGTGACACGCCGGCACACACGGTCGATGCCTTCCATCGCGGGCGCTTCTGGCTGGTGCAGCCCACGACCGGGCATCGCGCCGGCATGGATGCCATGATGCTGGCGGCGGCGGTGCCGTCCGCCTTTGCCGGACGGTTGGCCGATTTCGGCGCCGGCGCGGGTGCGGCGGGCCTGGCCGTGCTGTCTCGCTGCCCAGCGGCTGAGGTCGTGCTTGTCGAACGCTCGACCGAGATGGCGGGGTTCGCCGCGACGACACTCGCCCATCCCGGCAATGCGCATCTCGGCAACCGCGCCTCGGTGCTGACAGCCGATGTCACGCTGTCGGGCCGGGCGCGAACGCAGGCCGGCCTTGCCGACAATTCCTTCGATTTCATCATCATGAACCCGCCCTTCAACGCCTCCGAGGACCGCGCCACACCTGACCCGCTGCGCAGGCAGGCGCATGTCATGGAAGACGGACTGTTCGAAAGCTGGATCAGAAGTGCGGCCGCCGTCGCAAAACCCCGCGGTGGCCTGGCCGTCATCGCGCGGCCTGAACAGCTCCGCGATCTCCTCGATGCCTTGTCGGGCCGCTTCGGCGACGCCGAGATGCTGGCCGTCCACCCTCGCCCCGAAGCAGCGGCAATCCGCATTGTCGTGCGGGCAGCACTCGGCGCGCGTGGAAAACTGTCGATCCGCCCGCCTTTGATGCTGCATGCCGAGACGGGCGACGGCCCGTCGGAACAGACCGAGATGATCAACAACGGACTGGCATCGCTGTTCAGCGATTGATTTAGGGCTGAGCATGCCGTTGCCGCAAAGCGGCAGCGCGACATGCATTCGCCCCAAAACCGCGGCATTGCCGTTGGCCAGCAAATCCCTACATGCCCAGAGCAAGATCCGCGCCGCCCGAGGAATTTCTTCCAAAACTGATCTATCTTGCTCTTTTGCCACTGGAGACAGCCACCTCGTGAAACGCCTTTTCAACCGCCTGCTGCCGAAATCCTGGCGATCCAGCGTCGTCACCATTCCCGTCATCAGGCTGCACGGCACCATCATGCCCGGCGGCGGCCAGTTCCGGCCGAGCCTGTCGCTCGCCTCCACGGCCGCCCTTATCGAAAAGGCGTTCCTGTTCGACGCGCCGGCCGTCGCCATCTCGATCAATTCGCCCGGCGGCTCGCCGGTGCAGTCGCGGCTGATCTTCAAGCGCATCCGTGATCTCGCCGTCGAGAAGAACAAAAAGGTGCTGGTCTTCGTCGAGGATGTGGCGGCCTCGGGCGGCTATATGATCGCGGTCGCCGGCGACGAGATCTTTGCCGATCCGTCCTCCATCGTCGGATCGATCGGCGTGGTCTCGGCCTCGTTCGGTTTTCCCGAGCTGATGAAGAAGATCGGCGTTGAACGCCGCGTCCACACCGCCGGCCAGAACAAGGCGGTGCTCGATCCGTTCAAGCCGGAGAAGAAGGAAGATATCGAGCGCCTGAAGGCGCTGCAGCTCGAAGTGCACGAGACCTTCATCGACCTGGTCAAGGAGCGCCGCGGCACCAAGCTGAAGGATGATCCGGACCTGTTCACCGGCCTGTTCTGGACCGGCAAGAAGGGGCTGGAGCTTGGCCTTGTCGATGCGTTGAACGATATGCGAACCGTGCTCAAGACCCGTTTCGGGGCGAAAACCCAGCTTCGGCTGATCACGGCCCCGCGCGGCCTGTTCGGCCGCATCGGCCTGTTCGGCTCGAACTTTTCGGCGCCCGATATCGCCGCCGCTGCCGCCAGCGGCGTGATCGATGCGGCGGAAGAGCGCGCATTGTGGGCGCGCTTCGGGCTTTGAAAAAGCAGGGAAACCGTCTAGCATAACAAGCTGACCGACCCGATCGGCCGCCTTTGCCGCCTTGCGAGGGAGGAGTTTTGAGATGCCGCAGATCATTTTCTTCGCGATTGTCGGCGCCGCCGCCTATTTCGGCTACCGCACCTTCATCCGCGAAGCCGAGCGCGTGACGGCCAAGGTGCGGCGCACCGAAAAGCAGGCGGCCAACGGCGCCAACGGCACACTGGTCAAGGATCCCAAGACCGGCGAATACCGCCTGGCCAAGGACTGAGCATCATCCCGTCAACAGCCGACACTGTGGATGCCGCAGCCCGGACATGGCTGGCACCCGCCAAGATAAATCTGGCGCTGCATGTCACCGGCAGGCGTGCCGACGGCTATCATCTGCTTGAGAGCCTGGTCGTTTTCACCCGCTTCGGCGACAGGGTCGAGATCGAGCCTGCCGAAAGCGACCGGTTCTCCGTAGCGGGCCGCTACGCGACTTGTGTGCCGATAGACAACAGCAATCTGGTGGTGAAGGCGCGCGAGGCGCTGCGCAGCCGGGCAGGCCAGCAGAGCACGCCGCCGGTTGCCATCCGGCTGGAAAAGAACCTGCCGGCCGCCTCCGGCGTCGGCGGCGGTTCGAGTGACGCCGCGGCGGTGCTGCGCGGTCTCGTCCGGACCTGGGAACTCGACATCGACGAGGCCGAACTGATGCGGATTGGTCTCACGCTCGGTGCCGATGTGCCGATGTGTCTTTCCGCAAAACCGCTTGTCGCGCGCGGTGTCGGCGACGAGCTGTCACAGGTGCCGGATTTTCCCGCGCTCGCTTTGGTGCTGGTCAATCCCGCCGTCGCCGTCTCCACGCTTGATGTCTTCAACGCGCTCGAGAAACGCGACAATGAAGGATTGCCGCCGTTGCCGCGCAGCTTCGACTTCCACAGTATGCGCAACTGGCTGGAGATCACCCGCAACGATCTCGAGGCCCCGGCGCAGGCGATACAGCCGCCCATCGGCAGGGCGCTTTCCCTGCTGAACAGGGCCGGGTCAGGATTCTCGCGTATGTCGGGGTCCGGCGCGACATGCTTCGGGCTGTTCGAGACCGGCAATGTCGCCAAGCGCGCCGCGGCCGAGATCCGCAGCCGCGAACCGGACTGGTTTGTCGCAGCGACGCGCAGCATCGCATCGGAGGGGGCCGATGGCCAAAATTGACGAGAGCCGCCCCTTCATCCCGGTGCGCATCGCGGTGCTGACGGTTTCCGATACGCGCAGCCTCGCCGACGACAAATCCGGCCAGACGCTGGCCGATCGCATCACCGAGGCCGGCCATGTGCTGGCCGCCCGCGACATCGTCACCGACGATCGTGAAAAGATCCGCGATACGGTCCTGGCATGGTCCCGGGACAAGGAGATCGATGTCGTCATCACCACCGGCGGCACCGGCTTCACCGGCCGCGACGTGACGCCGGAGGCGCTGGAGCCGATCTTCGAAAAGCGCATGGACGGCTTTTCCGAAGTGTTCCACCGCATTTCCTACGACAAGATCGGCACCTCCACCGTCCAGAGCCGGGCGACAGGCGGCGTCGTCAACGCCACCTTCGTCTTCGTGCTGCCGGGCTCGCCCGGCGCCTGCAAGGACGCCTGGGATGGCATTTTGAAGCCGCAGCTCGACTACCGCCACATGCCCTGCAACTTCGTCGAGATCATGCCGCGCCTGGACGAGCATTTGCGCCGCGGCAAGGCCGGCTCGTAAAGCAAGGCGGTTAGCGGTTCAGCGCTGCCTTTGTCAGGCGGAAAGGCAGCTACGCCTTCGAGAGGTCATTTCCTGCGAGTTGCCTAAGGCGTAGTCTGCAGCCAAGTCACTCAAGGCGGAATGATCCGATGAGAACGTATCGCGGCGGCTGCCATTGCGGCGCCATCCACCTGACATTCGAAACTGGCATCGAACCATCCGAGATGGAGATCCGCGCCTGCCAATGCGCTTTCTGTGTCCGGCATGGCTCGCGCGCTGCCGCTGACCCGCAGGGACGATTGATCGTCTCCGTCGAGGATGAAGCCCGACTGCACCGATACCGGTTCGGATTGCGCACCGCCGACTATCTCGTCTGCCGCGACTGCGGCGTCTATGTCGCGGCTGTGACCACCGACGGCGGCGACCCCAAAGCGATCGTCATCGTCAATGCGCTGGACGACCGACTGCGGTTCGGCCGCGAGCCGGTTCCAATGGACTATGATGCCGAGAGCCGCGACGGCCGCATGGCCCGGCGGCAGTCGCGCTGGATGCCGGTGGAGATCAAGGTCAGCGGATGACCGGTTCGCCGTGGAAGCGGCGGCGCGAGGGCGGCGACACACCGAAGCCGACCTCCATCATCAGCCGTGGCGTGCGCGACGGCACGGTGCCCATGTGGAAGCCGAACGGGTCCTCGACAAAGCCGAGACCTGCCTCGCCGGTCAGCGTGACCGGGCTGTCGTCGCCATAGACCTTGAGCACCTCTTCCGCCGGATGGCCGACCAGCAGCGTCAGCTGGTGCTTGAGGCTACGCCTGTTGTGGCTGCCCCTGACGTACACATGCGGGCCGGTGCCGGCATCGCAAGGCTTCAGGTAGAAGAAGAATTTCAGCATCCGCCAGTCGTCGAGATCGAAATGGTATTTGCCGAGGGAGGCAAGGTTCTTGTCGGCATCGGAGGCCTCGCCGGTCGGAAAGCTCCACCAGACGCGCGTGGTGATCAGCTTTGCCTGCCCGCCGAGATAGTGCTGGGCGATGTCGAGCAGAAGCGGATCGTTCTGGATGGCGAGCGCCGCCTTGCAGCCGAGGATGCGCTCGAAATAGTGGCCGCTGAGCAAGGACCGGCCGAAACGCTTCTCGGCCTCGGCATGATCCCCAGGCATGAATTCGAGCCGGCGATCGAAATTGCCGAAGCATGGCGTGCTTTGCGCGAAGCTGGCGATCTCCTCATGGATCGCCTGCGGCAGCACCAGACCAGAGAACAACCCATCGCTGCGCAGCGTTTCGACGATCGAGTTGAGCTCGACGCCCTTGAACATCGTAGCTCCGACACTCTGCGCCGGGCGCGCGGCTTTGGCGCCCAGCCAGTGCAGCTTGCGCGCCGGCATGGTGCGGGCAAGCATGAACATTGGCAGCCAGGCCGGGTTCTCGCGCATATCCTTGAGATATGTCGGGATGCGCACAGCGATGCGGCGGAGCAGGCTGCCATTGCGAGCGATGGCTTCCAGGCTGGCGGCGCCGGATTTGTCAGGGGTCGAAAGGTTCATCGGGGTCCTCAGGTATGAACGGCAGCCGACACAGCGTCGGTTGCTCACCGCTCCGGCAATACCCAAACCCAATTGTCCCGTACTGAGGGGAATGCTACCCCCGTGTCATATTTTGTGCAATGCACAACAGACAACGCACCCGCAAAATTCACGCGGGCTAATGAATGGGCAAAGCTTCGGGCGCCCGCGAACGGCCGAGCAAAAGCACCTTACTTCGGCGGCGCCACCCAGATCTCGGCATTGAGCCTCTTCGTCGCCAGGCCGCGAGCGATGGCCTCGGCGCTACGGGCGCTTTTAGCCAGGGACGAAGCTTGGCGCTTGCTGATGACCAGCCCTTCGGCCAGCGCCCGGTTTCCCCGGAGCACCCGCGCCAGGAACGGTGCGCGGCTGCCGCGCGAACGGGAAAAGCGCGCCGGCATGGTTTGCCGCGCCGTGTGGGCGACAACGTCATCGATCCAGCCTTCCGAAAGCCGCGCGCCAGGTTCCAGAAACAGCAGCCAGTCGCCTTTCGCCTGCCGGATCCCGGCTGCAATGCCGCCGGCGACGAAGTGACAGCCGGCGTGATCGGCGACACGATGCGTCTGGTCGGTCGAGCCGGTGTCGCAGACGATGACATCGCGCACCACGCCCTCGACCGCACCGCCGATCAGCGAGGCGAGCGTGCGGGCAAGGCCCTCTTCGTCATCCCGGGTTTCGATAAGAACGCTGAGCATATTTAGCCGAATAGCGGAAAGCCTGGCGCAGCGCCAGTTTTGCATTGCACAACAAAAAAGTTCTTGCTTTGTTCTCATCGGCAAAATAGGATTATTTTCATGAACAGACCGAATCGACAGCCGGCCGACAGTCCCTGGGAGAGGGCGAAAATGGAACATATCGTGCGTGCGGACATTGCAGCCTTCGGGGCAGGAAGAGCCGAGATGGCCAATGCGATGATCGAACAGAGCGGCATGCGCGTCCGTCCGGACCGCAACCGCGGCCGTTCGGCCGGCATCAATCCATCCGGTCGCTTCGAGCCCGTCAGCCGGCATGTGTTCGACGATGGCTGGAATTCGCTGGAGGAACTGCCGCCGTTCAAGACCGAGGTGCAGGTCGAGAAGCCGCGCACGATCATCACCCGCAACGAATCGCCCGACATTTCCTTCGACCGTTCGATCAACCCCTATCGCGGCTGCGAGCATGGCTGCGTCTATTGCTTTGCGCGGCCGACCCATTCCTTCATGGGCCTGTCGCCGGGGCTGGACTTCGAATCGAAGCTGTTTGCCAAGCCGGATGCGGCGCGGCTGCTCGACAAGGAACTGTCGAAGGACGGCTACCAGCCGCGCACCATAGCCATCGGCACCAACACCGATCCCTACCAGCCGATCGAGAAGCAATACCGGATCATGCGCGAGATCCTCGAAGTGCTGGAGGCGCGCGGCCATCCGGTCGGCATCGTCACCAAATCCCATCTGGTGACGCGCGACATCGACATATTGTCACGCATGGCCGAACGCGGGCTGGCCAAGGTGGCGCTGTCGGTGACGACGATGGACCGCATGCTGGCGCGCACCATGGAACCGCGCGCGTCGACGCCGACCAAGCGGCTGGAGGCGATAAGGCAGCTTTCGGATGCAGGCATTCCGGCCTCGGTCATGGTGGCGCCGATCATCCCCGGCCTGACCGACCAGGAGATGGAACGCATCCTCGATTCGGCACGCGCAGCCGGCGCACGCGAGGCCGGCTATGTCATCCTGCGCCTGCCGCTGGAGGTGGCGCCGATCTTCAAGGACTGGCTGCTGCGCCACTATCCCGACCGCTACCGGCACGTGATGTCGCTGATCCGTTCGATGCGCGACGGCAAGGATTACGATTCGGAGTGGGGCAAGCGCATGAAAGGCGCCGGACCCTATGCCTGGCAGATCGGCCGACGCTTCGAGATTACGGCCAAGCGGCTCGGCCTCAATGCCGAGCGGCGGACGCTGAGGACCGACCAGTTCGTCGCCGCCGCCAATGCGACCGAGCAGCTGATGCTGCTCTGAAGACCATCCCTGCCCCGCCATCGTTGGCTGGGCAGGCGAAGAAATCCCGTCCGGCCTGTCCCCCGGCCTGCAGACGGTGCCCTCCCGGTCTTGCCCCACTCGACCCTGGAGGGACTTGCGGAGAATCGGAGCCGATGCGAACCTCGCCGCAACATGGCTCGCGCGCGTTCCGATTCTCCGCTTCTTTTCGAAATCGTCGAGAAGCCCGACTTCTCCTTCGAGACGAAGGCGATGGCCGAAGGTCTGTGGCCTGTCGCAGGCATGGATGAAGCCGGCCGCGGGCCGCTGGCCGGACCGGTGGTGGCGGCAGCCGTGATCCTCGATCCGGCCAACATTCCCGACGGCCTCGACGATTCCAAACGCCTCAATCATTTGCAGCGCGAGGCGCTGTTCCTGAAAATCCTCGGCTCCGCGCTCGGCGTGTCGATGGCCTCGGTGAGCGCCGAAGGCATCGACGGCAGCAACATCCTCAAGGCGAGCCTGGAGGCGATGCGCCGGGCGCTTGCCGGCCTGCCGATACAGGCGAAGCTGGCGCTGGCCGACGGCCGCGACGTACCGCCGGGTCTCATTTGCGAGGGCCGCGCGCTGATCAAGGGCGACCAGCGCTCGCAGTCGATCGCCGCCGCCTCGATCGTCGCCAAGGTGATGCGCGACCGCATGATGTGCGGCTGCGGCAGCCACCACGAGCGCTACGGGTTCGAAGTCCATATGGGCTACGCCACGGTCCGCCATCGCACCGCGATCGAAGCGCATGGGCCGGTGGCAAGGCTGCACCGCGCGTCGTTCGCGCCGTTCCGGCTGGGCGGGGCTGAGGTGGCGGAAGAAGAGGGTTTTGCCGGGTTGGATGGCTAATCTCCCGCCTTGAGGGGGTTGAGGAGCGGTCCGCGAAGCGGACGGAAAGCCAATTGCTTGGCTTTCCGAGCGACGAACGTCCGGCAGGCCAGAGGGCGGTCGCCGCGCATGAAGCGCTGACCTTTCTTGGCCGCAGAAAGAGCGTCGCGCCCGGTCGAACCGACCCCCTCTGTCGCCTTCGGCGACATCTCCCCCTCGAGGGGGGAGATTATCCGCGCTCAATAAAAAAGCCGCCAGGTTGCCCGGGCGGCTTCATGCTTGCGGCTTCAACCCCGCTCAGTTCAACTTGGCCTTCACGTCCTGCAGCGCGGACTTGAACAGGTCGGCGCCGGCCTTGGCATCGACCTTGGCCGCAAGCAGCGTGCGGGCTGCCTCGACGGCGATGTCGACGGCGCTGGCGCGCACCTCGGCGACTGCCTCGCGCTCGGCCTGGCCGATCTTTTGCTCGGCAAGCGCGGTGCGCCTGACAACATAGTCCTCGGTCTTCTTGTGCGCTTCGGCGGCAAGCATGTCTGCCTCGCGCTTGGCGGCGGCGACGATTGCCGCGGCCTCCTGCTCGGCTTCCTTACGCTTCTTCTGGTACTGGCCGAGCAGCTGCTGGGCCTCTTCGCGCAGCTTGCGGGCTTCATCAAGCTCGTTGCTGATCTTGGCGGCACGGGCGTCGAGCGCCTTGGCCATCAGCCCCGGTACCTTGATGTAGACGGCGATGCCGAGGAAAATGATAAGGGCGACGGTGGCCCAGAGCGTCGCGAGCGATGTGGCGTCCATGATGTGCTCCTCAGCGGGCCACGGATTTGACGGCCGCCGCGATCTCGGCCTTGCCGGTCTTGCCGCCGACAAGCGCTTCTACGATGGCCGAAGCGGTGTCCTCGGCGATCGTGCCGACTTCCTTCATGGCGTTGGCCTTGATGGAAGCAATGCTGGCCTCGGCCTCGCCGAGCTTCTTGTCGAGCGCGGCCTCGACCTTCTTGCGGGCAGCTTCGGCTTCGGCCTTGGCCGCGTCGTTGGCCTGCTGGCCGATCGCGTTGGCCTTGGCCTTGGCTTCCGTCAATTCCTGCTCGTAGGCGGCAACGGCGGCGTCGGCCTCGCCCTTCAGCCTGGCGGCCTGGTCGAGGTCCTGGGTGATGCGATCGCTGCGCACGTCGAGGATGCCGCCGAGGCGCGGCATCACCACCTTCTTCAAGAACAGGTAGAACAGCCCAAACGTGATCGCCAGCCACAGAAGCTGCGACGGGAACGTCGCCGGATCGAATGGCGGGAACGTGCCGTGCGCCTCGGCGGGCACGCCGGTGCCGGAATGCGTTTCGCCTTCCGTGCCGGTATGAGCGCCTTCGGCGGCGGGTGCGGACTCTTGCGCAAAGGCAGATGTCACGAACATGGACTATCCCCTGATATCAGGCATGGCCGCAGGGTAGCGGCCGGCCTGTCCAATCTTCTCGAGTGCTCAGCCGAACAGGGCGAGAAGCGCGATCAGAAGCGAGAAAATGCCCAGAGCTTCGGTCACGGCGAAGCCGAAAATCAGGCGGCCGAACTGGCCATCGGCGGCCGACGGATTGCGCAGGGCGCCCGCCAGGTAGCTGCCGAAGATGTTGCCGAGGCCAATGCCCGCGCCGCCCATGCCCAGGCAAGCGATACCGGCGCCGATGTACTTTGCTGCTTCTGCGTCCATTTTAAAACTCCTTTGGATCTGTAATTCGTTGCAATTCCATCCGGCGACCGATGCCGGAAACTCTCGATTAGTGCCCGGGATGCAGGGCGTCGTTCAGATACATGCAGGTCAGCACGGCAAAGACGTAGGCCTGCAGGAAGGCGACCAGCAATTCCAGGGCGGTCAGCGCGACTGCCATGGCCAGCGGCAGCACCGAACCGGCGACGCCGACGGCGCCCAGCGCGCTCAGGCTGACGACGAAGCCCGAAAACACCTTCAGCGTGATGTGGCCGGCCAGCATGTTGGCGAACAGACGAACCGAAAGGCTGACCGGGCGCGAGACGAAGGAAATCACTTCGATCAGCACCACCAGCGGCAGCAGGAAGACCGGAACGCCATGCGGCACGAACAGCTTGAGGAAGCCCAGGCCGTGTTTCGTGAAGCCGTAGACAACGACGGTTCCGATCACAAGCGCGGCGAGACCAAAGGTGACGATGATGTGGCTGGTGACGGTGAAGAAGTAGGGGAAAAGACCAAGCAGGTTGGCGACAAGGACAAACATGAACAGCGAGAACACGAAGGGGAAGAACTTCATGCCTTGAGTTCCGGCAGCGTCGCGCAGCATGTTGGAAACGAACTCGTAGCCCATTTCGGAAACCGACTGCAGGCGCCCGGGAATCAGGCTGCGGCTTGAAGTCGACAGGTAAAGAAACGCCGACGCGACGAGCACGGTCGCGACCATGAACAGGGACGAATTGGTGAAGGACAGGTCATAGCCGCCGATGTTGATCGGAATCAGCTTGACGATATGGAACTGGTGGATCGGATCGACCTTGTCAGCAGCCATTTACATCCCCGTCAAAGCCGCGAACGGCCTTAAGTGTTCTTGTGCGCCATCAACGGCGCCAGTTCATTCTTTCGGATCGCGCGATTTCTCGCTTTTTCCGAATTCCGCCACAACACCTGCCGAACGCAGGACATTGAGCACGCCGGCGCCAAAGCCCAGCAACAAGCCGACGACCAGACCCCATGGCGAGGTTCCCGCCACACGATCCAGAAACCAGCCAAGGCCCACACCCACCACTATCCCGGCGATGAACTCGCTGGACAGCTTGAGCGCCTGGCCATATCCGGCCGTCGCCTTCGCGCCGTCATTCCCCTCTAGCCGATCCGGCCGTCTTGTCGCAAGCGATGCTCCAAGCTCGCGCCGGCGGCGCTCGAGTTCTTCGTCGCGGATGTCGGCTTCATGCTTGCTGCCGCGGCCGGTTTCTCCGGTTCCGTGTGGCCCATTCTTGTCGGCCATCGAACCCCCCTGCCCGGTCAGACCGTTACCGTCCGTCCGCTTCTAAAGTCGCCGGCAACATAGTTAGAGGGTCCGCGCCCGTCAAGCCACGGGCGGGACTTCAAAGTCATGTATTTTTTCTAATGAAATCAATCTCTTGCCGAGGTGCGACATCGTGCCCGGCACTATGGGGTCGGCACATGCCCCGAATCCGTCCGGCGACCGGCGTCCGATTTCGGCGCCCGGGGGCTTTTGCGGCTCGTAACAGACGGCAGCCCGAAGGGCTCAGCTCCAGCCGCCGCCATAGGTGCGGTAGAAGATATGCAGGCCGATCTTGGTCATCTTCTGCATCGTGCGGGCCCAACCCGGATGGACATAGTTGGCGTAATAATGGGTCGATGAGCCGACTTCCGGAATGAAGATCTTGCCGGCGGTGACCGCCATGGCGACATCCTGCGCCACCTTGTAGTTGGCGGGGCTCTCGATGCGCTTCTTGCGGCCGTCGCAGGCGAAGGAGAACTGGCAGCGGTTCAGCCAGTTGTCGTTCTGGTAGACGACGCCGCAGATCGAGTTCGGATAGGCCGGATTGCGGACGCGGTTGAGGATGACCTGCGCGACGGCGGCCTGGCCGCGCACGGATTCGCCGCGCGCCTCGAAATAGATGCCGTTGGCAAGGCAGGCCTGCTCTTTCTTGGAGAAGACGCTGGCCGGCAGCGGGTTCTGGATCCACGAGTGATCGCCCTTGGCCATCGGCGGAATGAAGCGCCCGCTGTTCGGCTCCTCGTCCTGCAGCAACGCCTCGAAGGGCGAGGCCTTGGCGTAGTCGGGTTCGGCCTGGGCATAGGCGGTGGCCAGCACGTCCGGCCTGTCATTGTTGACGAGAGCGGCAAGCATGGCCGGCACGCCGGGATCCGGCTTCTTGTCCTCCCTCGTGTGGAAGGCCTGGGCGATCTGGATTTCCTTGCCCTTGATGCCGGGCTTGGCGAAGGCCAGCTTCAGGCCGCTGTCCATGCTCGGCCGCAGCAGCGAAGAGGTGCGCTGGAAGATCGAGCCGGCATTGAAGTTCTTCGGCGGCGCCACCGGCGAGATCTGGATGATGCGGCCCTTCTTGTCGGCGCGCATGATGCGGTCCTCGTCGGGCGTGACGCCGGCGACATTGCCCTTGCCGCGAAACGAGACCTTGCCAACGCCGGGCAGGCGCACGCCCGAGCCCGAAAGCGAACCGGTGGTGACGGAATCGATGAAAGGCATTTCAGCGGCATGGACCGAACCGGCGACGGAGCGCTCGACATAGGAATTCCAGCGACTGCCCGACGCTTCGAGGCCGGAAATCAGGCTGCCCATGTCCTGGTAGGCGACGACGGTCGGAAAGCCGATCCAGATGCCGAGCCCGATGACCAATGGCGATACGAAGGAACGTTTTTTCTCACCGGCGACGGCAGCCAGCCGCTTCAAGACACGTCGATGCACGGGGAACTCTCCAGAAACGCCACTGAGCCACTGGAGAGCCAAAATGAAGCATTAACCTTGATGCGGGGTTAACGTTAACGATGGTGTTTCTTCAAACTGCTCCGGAATGGAACGCCGTTCGCGGGTCCGTCAAAGTGGTCAGTTCGGCCGCAGCAAGATCGGCCAGGCGATGAGTGCGCAGAGCGCCCCGACCAGCCAGACGCCTGGCCACGACCAGATGTGCAGCAATGCCGGAATGGCTGTCGGCACCACGAAGAAGGCTATGAAGACGAAGCTGTTGGCAAGCCCGAGCGCGGTTCCGGCGCGGCTGGCGCCGGCCAGCGTGGCGAGCTCGGTGTAGGCGACGCCATGCCAGGCCGAGACCGAGATGCCGGCAACGACCAGCAGCACCGCGATCGCCGGCATCAGCGCGGCGTGCGCGCCCGGCGTGGCTCCTGCCGCCAGGACCAGCAGGCCGAGAGCCGCAAAGCCAAGCGCGCTCGTCATGCTGCAGAGGCGAAGGAACCAGCGGCGGTTGCCATGGCGGTCGGTGAAGCGGCCGCTCCAGACGCGCATGATCATGGCGCCGGTCTGCACCGCGGCAAGGCTGGCGCTGATCGTCAGCGTGCCCATGCCGGCGAAGTCGTGCAGGAAGACGGAGGCGAAGGTCAGCACCGCCACCTGCGGAAAGCAAAGCAGGCCGATGGCGGTGGCGATGCGCCAGACCTCGACATTGCGCAGCGGCGCCGGACCGGCCGGCTTTGTCGTCGCAATGCCTCCGGCATTGTCGATCTCCGGGTCGACCTCCGGCGGCTGATGCAGCCAGCGCCAGGCAAACAGCGCCGAGACTGCGTTCACGGCGGCCAGCAGCCCGAAGACCGCCGCGAAGCCATGGGCTGAGGCCAGCGACGGCAGGACCAGCGCGCCGAGCCCGCCGCCGAGCGGCACCGCCGTCTGCCTGATGCTCATCGCAAAACCACGCTCGCCCTCATGGAACCAGGCCATGATGGCGCGGCCGCTGGAACCGTTGACGCTGCCGCCGAGCAGGCCGGTGGCGAGAAGGCATGCCGCCAGCATGGCAACGCCAGGCACATAAGTCGCCGACGGCACGATGAACAATGCCATCAGCGCAAGCCAGGCCGCCGTCGCGCCGAGACCGGTCAACAGCACGCCGCGATCGCCCCAGCGGTCGGTGAGCAGGCCCCAGGGCAGTTCGCTCAAGGCGACGCCCAGGCCGAGGAGACCGAGGACGAGGCCGAGATTGCCGTTGGAGAGCTGATAGCCCGAGCGCAGAAACACCGCTGCCGCCGGTATGCCGGCGAAGGTGGCGGAGAAACTGGCATTGGCGGCAACGCCGATGCCGAGCACCTTCCAGCGATGATTGGCGCGAAATCGTTCGGCCTTCGAAATGGCGGTGACGGCGGCTGCTCGACCAACCCGGCGTTGCTCACAATTTGCGTCGGCAATTGACATGGCGGAACTCCTGTAATGGCCCTTCCGGACCCTTGACGCCTTGTCTCTACCGCCATAACTTCATCCCGAATATCGGGAAGTTTTTGACTATTATTCCCGGAAATCAGGATTGTTTCCATGCGGCGCGTAACCTTCGACCTTGATGTCCTCAGAAGCTTCGTCACTGGCATGGAACTCGGCAGCTTCGCCAAGGCCGCCGACCGGCTCGGACGCTCGACCTCGGCGGTCAGCGCGCAACTGAAGAAGCTGGAGGAGCAGGCGGCGACGCCGATCTTCCGCAAGTCAGGCCGCGGCCTGGCGCTGACCGAAGCCGGCGAGACCATGCTCGGCTATGCTAGGCGGCTGCTCGAGTTGAATGACGAGGCGGCCTCAGCCATCCACGACGTCGAACTGGAGGGCTGGGTGAGGCTTGGCCTGCAGGAAGATTTCGGCGAGGCGGTGTTGCCGGAGGTGCTCGGGCGCTTCGCCCGCGCGCACCCCAAGGTCAAGATCGAGGCCAGGATCGGACGCAGCTATGAACTTGCCGAGAGGATCACATCAGGCAATCTCGACATTGCGCTGGCCTGGGACAGCGGCCAGGCGCTGCCCTACAGCCGGCACGTCGGCGATGCGCAGTTGCGCTGGATCGGCCCGGCAAAGCTGATCGAGACCAGCCTGCGCGAGGGTGAGGCGCTGCCGCTGGTGGCGCTGGAAGCGCCCTGCCTGTTGCGCACGGTGACGACGGAAACGCTGGACCGCGCCGGTCTGCCGTGGCGGATGGCCTTCTCCAGCCCCAGCCTTGGCGGCATATGGGCGGCGGTCGCCGCCGGGCTCGGCTTGACCATCCGCACCGATATCGGCCTGCCGGCCAATGTCAGGGCGATGGCGCCGCAGCTGCTCGGTTTGCCTGCGCTGCCGACAATGGCGCTGGTGCTGCACCAGAAGGACGCCGAACTGGATCCGGTGGCGGCGCGGCTGGCGGACATATTGTTGCAGGCGGCGATAGAGGCGCTGCCGGAGCGTGCGCGGATGGATGAGAGGCTGAGGGCGGTTGCTTAGACGCGATCCGGCGTCGAGTTCCCGCACCCCCCTCTGTCCTGCCGGACATCTCCCCCGCAAGGGGGGAGATTGGATGGCGCGAGTGCTCTCGCGAATCTTCAATCCTGCAAGAAAGGCGCCGTTGGAACGAACTGCTGATCTCCCTCCTTGCGGGGGAGATGGCCGGCAGGCCAGAGGGGGTGCTGTCCCGCAAACATTGCAGAGGATTCCCAGAAGCGAAGGCGTGCCCAAAGGCCGGCTGCCTCACTTGCGCTTGTTCGCCCTGCCGGCGAACGGATTGTCCGAAGTGCGCAGCGCTATCCTGATCGGCACGCCCGGCATGTCGAAGGCCTCGCGCAGGCTGTTGGAGAGATAGCGGACGTAGGATTGCGGCATCGCATCGGGCCGCGAGCACTGGACGACAAATCCCGGCGGCCGGGTCTTGGCCTGGGTGACATATTTGACCTTGAGCCGGCGGCCCGCGACGGCGGGTGGCGGATGATGCGCCAGTATGCTTTCCAGCCAGCGATTGAGCTTGCCGGTGGAAACGCGGCTGTTCCACACCTTGTGCGTCTTGATGACGGCATCCATCAGCTTGTCCAGGCCGCGGCCGGTCTCGGCCGAAACCGTCACCGCCTGGATGCCGCGAACTTGCGGCAAAAGCCGTGTGGTCTTTTCGCGCAATTCCGCCAGCAGTTCCTGCGGATTGTCGATCAGGTCCCATTTGTTGAAGGCGATGACCGGCGCCCTGCCCTCGCGGATGATCAGGTCGGCGATCTGCAGGTCCTGCTTCTCGAAGGGAATGGTGGCGTCGAGCACGATGATGACGATCTCGGCAAAGCGGATGGCGCGCAGGCCATCCTGCACCGACATCACTTCCAGCTTTTCATGGATCCTCGCCTTGCGGCGCATGCCGGCGGTATCGAACAGTTTTAGCCTGCGGCCATGCCAGTCCCAGTCGACGGAGATGGAATCGCGGGTGATGCCGGCTTCCGGGCCGGTCAGCAGCCGCTCCTCGCCGATCAGCGCGTTGATCAGCGTCGACTTGCCGGCATTGGGGCGGCCGACGACGGCGATGCGCATCGGCTTGGTGTCGTCATAGGTCGCTTCAGCATCGGGATCTGTGATGTCCTCGCCGATCAGCACCTCGCTGGCGGCGACCTCTTCCTCGGCGTCGTCCTCTTCCTCGTCGAATGCGCGCTTCTCGCCAAGGGCTTCGATGACGGCGTCGCGCAAATCGGGCATGCCCTGGCCGTGCTCGGCGGAGACCGGGATCGGCTCACCGAGGCCAAGTTCCCAAGCCTCCAGCATGCCACCCTGGGCGCCCTTGGCCTCGGCTTTGTTGGCGACCAGCACGACCGGCTTGCCGGACTTGCGGACAATCTCGGCAAAGGTGCGGTCGTCGGGCAGCAGGCCGGACTTGGCGTCGATGGTGAAGAAGATCAGGTCGGCTTCGCGGATGGCGATCTCGGTCTGCGCGCGCATGCGGCCGGGCAGCGTCGAGGCGGCCGCGTCCTCGAAACCGGCTGTGTCGATGACATCGAAATGCAAGTCGTAGAGTTTTGCCGCGTGGACGCGACGGTCGCGGGTGACGCCCGGCGTGTCGTCGACAAGCGCCAGCTTCCTTCCCACCAGCCGGTTGAAAAGCGTCGATTTGCCGACATTAGGCCGGCCGATAATGGCGACTTTGAAGCTCATCCGGCCCTACAATCCGTCATCCATCGCCCAAAACCGCAGCGCATTCTGGGCGACGCGTATCATGACGCGCCCGAGCCGCGGATCAGTTCGGACATCAGGGTCGCCCGCTGGCGCGCATTGCGCGGGGCGCCGTCATCGGCGGCGATCTGGTCGAACAGTTTCAGCGCATCCTGGGTCTTGCCTTCCTTCCAGGCGGCAAGGCCGAGCGCTTCGCGCGCCGTGTGGCGCAGCGTGTTGTTGTCGGCGGTCAGCGCCTCGACGCGGCTGGAGACGTCGGCGAAGGAGCCGTGATCGACCAGCAGCAGAGCTGCCCGCAGGCGCGCCATGTCGCGAATACCCTGGGGAATGGCGGTGTCGGCGGCGACGCCATCGAAATCCGCGACGGCGGCGGCAAAGTCGCCCTTGTCGGCCTTGACGGTTGCCGCGCGCATGCGGGCGAGCAGCGGATAGGCGCCGTAGCCATCCTTTTCCAGCTGCTGAAGCGCTGTCAGCGCATCGTCGCTCTTGCCGTCATTGGCAAGCTTCAGCGCCTGCGAAAAGGCGTCGCCCGAGCGGTTGGCGCGGCTCTCGTCCCAATAGCGGTAGCCGACGAAGGCAGCCGTGCCGAGCACCACCAGGATGGCAAGGCCGAGGATCGCCGGACCGAAACGGTCCCACAGCGCCTGCGCCTGCTCGCGACGGATCTCGTCGTTGACTTCGCGGATAAAACTGTCGTCGGACATCAATCAAAACCATTGCTGCCCCGGCAGGGGCGCTTCTTGAGCCCGCGTTTTAGCGAAATTTTGTCGGCATGGAAGGGGCTGGGCAGGAAAATCGGCTAATCGCCTGGCAGGCGGCTGGAGCCTGTTCCATCCCGACGGGGTCGGGAGGGGCTCCATTTCCTTTTTTTCAGCATGATCTTTTCCGAAAACCGGTCTCCACTTTCGGGATCATGCTTAGGGCGCCGACCGCACCCACGCCACATTTTGCCGATAGCCGGCTTTGACTGCCTCCGGATCAAGCCCAGATTGTCGATGCCTCTTCTGTCGCGCGTTGTTGCGTTTTCCACAGCCATGCTTGCCACGGCGGGCGCTGTTTTCGCCGACCCGCCGGCCGCGCCCGTCCCGGCCAAGCCGAAGCAAGTGGTCATCATCTCGTTCGACAGCGCCCGCGAGATCTCGCAATGGCAGCGCAGCCGGGCGCTGGCGAAACGGACCGGCGCGCATTTCACCTACTTTCTGTCCTGCGTCTTCCTCTTGTCGCAGCAGACGCGCGCCGAATACACGCCGCCGGGCAAATCCGCGGGCAAATCCAACATCGGCTTTGCCGCCTCGAAACAGGAAGTCGCGGACCGCCTCGAGCAGATCGGGTTCGCCGTGTCGGAAGGCCACGACATCGCCAGCCATGGCTGCGGCCATTTCGACGGCAAGGACTGGAGCAAGGCCGACTGGCTGAAGGAATTCGCGGCGTTCGAGCGCATTCTGGAGAACGCCTATTCGATCAACGGCATTACGCCCGAACCCAAGGGCTGGCACGATATTGCCCATGCCGTTGTCGGCTTTCGCGCGCCCTATTTGTCGACCAGCAAAGGACTCTATGAGGCCCTGCCTGAAGCCGGCTACCACTATGATGCCAGCGGTGTTTCAAAAGGCCCGGTCGAGCCGCCAACCGGCGGCGGCCTGACCCGCTTTTCATTGCCGCAGATCCCGGAAGGCCCGAGTGCGAGGCCGGTGATCGCCATGGATTACAATCTCTATGTCCGGCATTCCGGCGGCTTCGAGCGGCCGAGCCAGGCAGCCGAGTTCAGCGATCGGACCTATCAGGCCTTCCGCGCCGCCTTCGACAAACAATATCAGGGCAAGCGCATTCCGCTGGCGCTCAGCTTCCACTTCACGCTGATGAATGACGGCGCCTACTGGAACGCGCTGGAACGCTTTGCCGGCGAGACCTGCGTCAAAGCCGATGTCGAGTGCATCAGTTTTCGCGATTATGTCGCGCGGCGGCGCAGCGTCGAGAGGCAGGCGGCGGTGGGCGGCTGAGCCGCCCACCGTTTGCATCACAATTTCAGTCTTTACTCAGGCAGGATCTTCGGCGCTCTGCCGCTCCAGGTAGCGCCGATCAATATCCGGCAGCGGCTCGCCTTGCAGTGTCGCTTCGAAGGCGCGCAGGCGTTTGTGAACCGACTGAAGTTCAACGATGGTCGACCAGGAGGTGAGCAGGAACTGCAGAGACCCGGTAACCTTGCCGAAGGCGTTCGAGATCTGGTTCAGCGCGCCAAAGGTGATCTTGTGCGCAACCAGTGACGGCCCCAGGATCAGCAGTGAGAAAATGTTGTCGGCCTGCAGGTAGGTGTAACGGACAACGTTGAAATAGATGTAGTGGAAATAGAGCCTGAAATAGTTGTGACGAACATTCGCGAACAGCTCGGCAGTGGTGGCTGGCTGGGCTCTGTCCGCATGGTCCTCGCCGTAGACCAGTTCCTTGCGGTAAGCAGCTTCAACGCGCTGGTTACGGAATTGTAGTCCCGGAAGCTTCAGACCGGCGACCATGACCGAGATCGTTCCGAACAGACACCAGGCCAGTGCCGCGACCACCAATGGCTGAGGGATCGCACCGACAATCGGCAACTCACTGATGTGGGACTGCAATTGGATCATCACCGGCAGGAATGCAATCAAGGTCATGATCGACTGGACGAAGGTAGCGCCGAGATCCTCCATGATCTGCGAGAAGCGCATTGTATCTTCCTGGATACGCTGCGAGGCGCCCTCGATATGGCGAAGTCTGCCCCAGTTCTCGACGAAATAGTTGTTCATCGCCGTGCGCCAGCGGAAGATCCAGTGGCTGACGATGAAGGCATTGACCACCTGCACATTCATGCCAACCAGCGCGAGCCATGAAAAGTCGGCCAATCCGATGTAGAATTCGCCATTGGTTGACTTTCCCGTCCCGGACATCAGCCCCTGCACATAATCAAAGAAGGGGCCGTACCAGGCGTTGACGGCGACGCTGACCTGCACATTGAAATAGATGAAGAACAGGATGACCGCCGTCATCAGGATGGACCAGCGCTGCCAGGGATGCGGTGAATACCAGCTCCAGAACGCGTAGAACACGAGCACGCAGAACGCGAAATAGAGATAGAACCAAAGGAATGGCTTCGACATGAGGATGGCGATGCCGATGATGGGCGGCGCGTCGGCGGCGGCCGGTGGCATACCGAACAAGGCCCCCAACTGCTCACCTCCAAAGAACCAGAACAGGATTGCGGCAAGGCTCCAGATGGCGGCCGAAGAGAAGAACAGCTTCGGCTGCGGGAAGAAGGATACGAACACTGTGGTGAAATCCTCGGTCGATGCGCAAATCAGCGGCGCTGCGTTTCAGCGGGCATAAAGTCACACATTAGGTGGAAAGCAAATGCCCGTGCCCGATGCCCGGCATCGAGCAAGACCACAATCATGGCGATTTTGGCGCAGCCGACCAGGTGATCCCAGCAGATACCAGCAATACGGCAGCAGCTACGATCGAGGCGAGGAAGAAGTTGCCCGACGCCTGCGCCAGCAGGCCGGCGACGATCGGGCCGACAATCTGGCCGATGCCGAAGGACGCAGTCATCAGCGCGAAGATGCGGCGCAGCGCCTGTGGCACGAGCAGCCTTGCCGTCTGCAGGCCGAGCGCGGTGATGGCGATGAAGGTGCCGCCGAGCAGGACGCCCGCCAGCAATGGTCCGACGGTGCCGCCCACGGCGACGCTGGCGGTGACGCCGACCACTTCGACCAGGCAGCCCACGGCATAGGCTGCGTACAGCCCGATCCGTGCCGCAATCTTCTGCCAGAGCCAGACGGAGGGAAAGCCGGCAAGGCCGGTGACCATCCACACGGTTGCCTCGACGACGCGGCCGCCGCCGCCTTGGCGCACAATGGCGACCAGGAACGTCGCCGTCACCACATAGCCGAAGCCGAACAAGCCGTACGCGACGATGAGCTTCATCAGCGATCGGTCCTTGGGCAGCGCCGGTTCGCGGCCGGCCACGCCGCCGGCGGACGTGGTGCCGCCGGCAAGCCAGGCGACGAGCAGAAGGCCGCAAGCCGAGATTGCCGCGGACCACAGCCAGCCCGAGGCCCAGCCGGCATGTTCGGTGACCAGAACCGCCATCAGCGCCGAGGATGCCGCGATGCCGAGGCCAACGCCACCGAAATGCAGCGCCTGCAGATCGCTTCTGTTGGCGGCAGCCAGATGACCAAAGACGATGCTGGCCATGAACACCATGACGAAGGCGCTGGCGAGACCGGCGAGGAAACGGATGACGATGAAGGCGGTCATCGTCTCGGTCAGCCCCATCAGGGCGGCGAGCGCAGCACTCGCGGCAAGGCCGCCAAACATCAGCAAACGCTCGCGTCCATGTGCCCAACCGCCGGCCGCGGCAAGCGCGCCGACGAGGTAGCCGAGATAATTGGCCGACGCGATCCAGCCGGCATCGGCCGGCGACAGATGCAGCTCTTCCATCATGCCGGGCAGGATCGGCGTGTAGACGAAGCGGCCGATGCCCATGGCAACGGCCATGGCAATCATGCCGGCGAGAGCGAGGCGAAGGGGTGACGGCGCGGCATTCATTGCAGCGCACAATAAGGGTGCCCGGTGGGGAGACAATGCGCTTGAATTGGGCCAGATCTGTTGGTGGCGACGATAGTGCGATTGGCGTCAATGTGCCGGGGTGAAGGCCATCTGACGTCGCGCCGCCCCTCATCCGCCTGCCGGCACCTTCTCCCCGTAGAACGGGGAGAAGGGGGCTAATCGTGCGCCTCGGCGCCCTTTCCTGCAGCGCTGGTGGTTGGCGAAACCTTCAGCGAACGCTTTTTTCTCCCCGTCACTGTACGGGGAGAAATGCCCGGCAGGGCAATGAGGGGCAGCGCCAGCGTCGACAGCACGCCTCTTTCTCTCTTGCCGCGTTCGCGATTTTCAGTGGCAGCCGACAGCACCGGTCTCGTAGGCGGTGCGCCGCGCCGTCAGCCGAAACGGAATGTCGCCGAGTTCGCGCTCCGACATGGTGTCGAGCACCGGATGAGACAGCGGATCGGTCGCCCAATTGACGGCATCGCCATTTTGGCGCGGGGCTCGCCGCGCGCCCACGGCCGCAAAGATCTTGAGCAATGATAGGAGCGTCACCATCCTCGCCTCCTCGATCTGACTGTCCCGCTAAAATCTGCCCTATCGACTCGTCTTTCAATTGAGATTTCAGCCGTAGCGGTTTAGAAAAACTGAAATGGCTGTGCTGAACCGCGTCCATCTCAACGGCTTGCGCGCCGTCGAAACCGTTGCCCGCCTCGGCTCGCTCGCGGCGGCCGCCGGCGAACTCAACGTCTCTGTCAGCGCCGTCAGCCAGCAGATCAACCGCACCGAAAAGCAGCTCGGACAGGCGCTGTTCGAACGCACGGCAAGCGGTCTGGTGCTGACCGAATTCGGCAGGGTGTTTTCCGCCAGGCTGGGCGCCGGTTTTCGCGAACTTGCGCAGGCGGTGGCGCTTGCCGACGAGGCAAACCAGTGCACGCTGGTGGTTTCGGTAGCGCCGGCCTTCGCCTCGAAATGGCTGCTGCCGCGGCTGTCGCGGCATTTCGATCGGCATCCCAACGTGCTGCTGCGCATCGACGCCTTGGCTCAGCTGGCTGATCTTGACCATTCCGACGTCGACATCGCCATCCGGATGGGTGATGGCACCTGGCCGGCCGGAAGGGCCGAACTTCTGCTGGCGCAGGAAGTGTTCCCGGTGTGCGCGCCGTCGATCGCCAGCAAGCTTCACGCGATCGAGGATCTGGCGAACACCTGCGCCATCACCGACGAGCGGACGATGATCAACTGGGAGAGCTGGTTTGAAGCTGCCGGCGTCGAACCGGTCACCTTCCGCAAGGGCGCGCGTTTTACCGACCCGATGCTGTGCCTGGAATCGGCGATCGCCGGCCATGGCGTGATGCTTGCGTGGCAGTTGCTGGCCGCTGACGCGTTGGCCGATGGCCGGCTGGTCGCGCCTTTCGGCGTTCGCGTGGACAGCGGGCTCGGCTACTGGATGGTCACCTCGACTAGCAAGGCCGAAAGCCGCAAGGTGCGGGATTTCAAGGTCTGGATCCGCGAGGAGATCGCGCAGACCATGGCGCAGTTCAGTGCGCTGGAGAGTGCGGCGTAAAGCTAGCTGCCGCGACGGCGCTGGAAAGGACAGCCGCGCCGATCTATGTTGGAAGCTTCACCCCAAGACCAAGGCAGGCAGGATCATGACCACACATTCGCGCGGCGTTTCCGCAACCATCGACCCGGTGAAGCTCGACAGGCTGGCGGAAGTCGCCATCAAGGTCGGGCTGCAGTTGCAGCCGGGCCAGGATCTGGTGCTGACCTCGTCGATTGCGGCGCTGCCGTTGACCAGGCGAATCGTCGAACACGCCTACAAGGCCGGCGCCGGGCTGGTGACGCCGATCTTCAACGATGACGAGATCACGCTGGCGCGCTTCCGCTACGGCGCGGATGCCGGCTTCGACCGCGCCGCCGGCTGGATGTATGAAGGAATGGCGAAAGCCTTTTCCAACAATGCGGCACGGCTGGCCGTGCGCGGCGAAGACCCGTCGCTGTTGTCGGCGCAGGACCCGGCCAAGGTGGCGCGCGCCAACAAGGCGAACTCGATGGCCTACCAGCCGGCGCTGGAGAAGATCACCGGCTTCGACATCAACTGGAACATCGTCGCCTATCCCGATCTCGCCTGGGCCAAGCAGGTTTTCCCCGGCGATGCCGACGACGTCGCGGTGGTCAAGCTCGCCGACGCGATCTTTGCCGCGTCGCGGGTCGATGTGGAAGACCCAATCGCAAACTGGACGGCGCACAATGCAGCGCTGCGCGGCCGCACCGAGTGGCTGAACGGCCACAATTTCCATGCGCTGCATTTCACCGGGCCGGGCACCGACCTCACCGTCGGGCTGGCTGACGGCCACGAATGGATGGGCGGCGCCTCGACGGCCAAGAACGGCGTCACCTGCAACCCCAACATCCCGACCGAGGAAGTCTTCACCACGCCGCATGCACGGCGCGTCTCCGGACATGTCTCCTCGACCAAGCCGCTGTCCTACCAGGGCACGCTGATCGACGAGATTTCGGTGCGTTTCGAGGACGGCAGGATCGTAGAGGCCAAGGCTTCGAAGGGCGAGGACGTGCTGAAGAAGGTGCTCGACACCGACGAAGGCGCGCGCCGGCTCGGTGAAGTGGCGCTGGTGCCGCATTCCTCGCCGATCTCGGCCAGCGGGCTGTTGTTCTTCAACACGCTGTTCGACGAGAACGCCGCCTGCCACATCGCGCTCGGGCAGTGCTACTCGAAATGCTTCGTCGACGGCGCCTCGCTCAGCCAGGACGAGATCGCCCAGCGCGGCGGCAACAAGAGCTTCATCCACATCGACTGGATGATCGGCTCGGACAAGATCGACATCGACGGCGTCCACAAGGACGGCGCTCGCGTGCCGGTGATGCGCAAGGGTGAGTGGGCCTGAGGTCACAACGACTTCGTCATCCTCGGGCTTGACCCGAGGATCCATGCCGTGACCTCCGCTCAGGGTGTAACGGCAGCAGAACCTGCATGGTGTGGCAACGCTCATAGGTCGCGGCATGGATCCTAGGGTCTGCGCCGCGTCGCTTCGCTCCTTGCTTCGCCCTAGGATGACGAAGTGAGGGATACGCAGAGCGCTACTTCACAGCCGCCTCATAAGCCTCCGGCTTGAACCCCACCAAAATCCGATCCCCGACCTCAAGCACCGGCCGCTTGATCAGGGTCGGCTTGGCCAGCATCAGCTTCTTGGCCTTCTTCTCGTCGAGCCCGTTCTTGTCCTTGTCCGGCAGTTCGCGGAAGGTGGTGCTGCCCTTGTTGAGCAGCTTTTCCCAGCCGACCTTGCCGACCCAGCCGTCCAGCTTGCCGGCGTCGATCCCCTCGGCCCGGTAGTCGTGGAACCGATAGGGCACATCGTGGCCCTCCAGCCAGGTGCGCGCCTTCCTGATCGTGTCGCAGGTGGTGATGCCGTACATGGTGATGGTCAAAACGCGCTTCCCTTGGGCTGACAGTCGAATCCGCCAGACAGCCTAAAACCGCCCTTCCCGCTTTGCCAGCATCCCGACCGCTACCAGCGCATTTTTAGGGGCTTGCCAATACTAAGGAAATTGCCTAAGTGTTGCGAAAATCGGCAGAGGAAAAGCCATGGCAAGGATCGTTGTGTCGGAATTGATGTCCATCGATGGCGTGACGGAAGCGCCGGGCGGCGAGCCGGGTTTCCGACACACCAACTGGGTCGGCAAGCGCCACGAGGCCGGCATGATCGAATACAAATTCCAGGAGGTGCTCGACCACGAAGCGCTACTCATCGGCCGGGTGACCTATGAAAGCTTCGCCGGCGCCTGGCCGACCTACAAGGGGCCATTCGCCGACCGGATGAACGGCATGGCGAAATATGTCGTCTCCTCGACGCTGGAGAACCCGGCATGGAACAACACCACCCTGCTGCAAGGCGATCCGATCGCCGCGATACGCAAACTCAAGTGGGAGATGAAAGGCGATATCTTGGTTGGCGGCAGCCGCAGGCTGGTCAACGCGCTCAAGCAGCACGATCTCGTCGACGAATACCGGCTGATGGTGTTCCCTGTCATCCTCGGCAGCGGCGCGCAGCTTTTCGACAGGACGGAGGACGCGACCGACCTCAAGCTGGTCGACACACGTTCCTTCGGCAATGGCGCTGTGGTGCTCACCTATCATGTGGAGCGCGCGTCGTGATGGCCGGTCTGCAAACCGCAACCCCTCCGCCGATCGATGGCATCTTCCGCGCGCTGGCCGACCCGACGCGGCGGCGCGTGGTCGAGCGGTTGAATCGCAGCCCGGCCTCGGTCAGCGAGCTGGCACAGCCTTTCGAGATGGCGCTGCCTTCCTTCATCGAACACCTCAAGGTGCTGGAGGGCTGCGGGCTGGTGCGATCGGAAAAGATCGGTCGGACCAGGACCTATCAGCTAGCGCCCGAGCCGCTGCAGCTTGCCGAAAACTGGCTGGCCGAACAGCGCGCGCTCTGGGAGCGCCGCCTCGATCAATTCGACGCCTATGTGATGAGCCTCAAGGAGCAGGAAAAGTGAGTTATCCTTTCAAGCCCGACCCCAGACTGGACCTCGTGCTGGAGCGCAAGCTCGACGCGCCGTGCGAACTCTTGTGGCGCGCCATGACGGTGTCGGAGCATGTCAAGCAATGGTTCACCCCAAAGCCGTGGCTGATCACCGATTGCGAGATCGATCTTAGGCCAGGCGGGCTGTTCCGGACACGCATGCAGTCGCCGGACGGCACAAAGGTCAACGACCGCCGTTGCTGCTATCTCGACATCGTTGAGAACGAGCGGCTGGTGTGGACGGATGCGCTGCTGCCGGGCTACCGGCCGTCGGGCGAGCCCTTCATCACCGCTGTCATTTCCTTGCATCCGGACGGCAAGGGCACGCGCTACACCGCAACCGCCATCCACCGCGATGAGGCCACCCGCAACAACCATGAAGAGATGGGCTTCTTCGACGGCTGGGGCACGGTGGCCGATCAGCTGGCGCAATATGTGAAGACGATTTGAGTTTTTCGCCCGGCGGCCAGGACAGTGTCCCGGCCGCCATTCTTGAATCATGCAAGTGAGCCGGAAGCCGACGGTATTCCGGACTTAATAATAGAAGCGCTCTTCGGTGATCTTGCCGTTCTTGACCGTATACAGGCCAACTTCATCCATGGTGGCCCGCTCGCCGGTAGCCTTGGGCGTTATGTCAAACTTGAAGCGCAGCGCGAACTGATCGCCATTGACATAGGGGCCATCGATCGAGCCGCCATGGACCTCATGGTTCGCTTCCCACCATTCGCCCTTTTGCTTAACGGCTTCCTTGCCGTTGCAGACAGCCATCGGCCCTTCCATCGCCTCATAGCTGACGATGTCGTCGGCATTGTATTTCGCGGCAGCGCTGTGGCTGTCGCCCTGCTTGAGGAGTTCGGTGAAATCCTTGGCAAGTTCCGCAGTGGTCATGATGTTCCTCCTGTTCAGACGCATCCCAAGTAGGGGGCCGCATGCCGGCATGCCACCGTTAGGACGCTCGGTAGCTGACAACTGGTGTCAAGACGATTGATATAGCGCGGCTATGTGACGACGATTTTGGGGCGGCGCCGACAGCGACGTCGGTTGCGGACACAAGCCAATTCCGCAATGCTAGGTGTATGTGCAACCTCTACAACATCACGACGACGCAAGAGGCTGTCCGCCAATGGACGCGCACATTACGCGATATCAGCGGCAACCTTGAGCCTTCGGTCGACATCTATCCCAATCAGCCCGGTCCGGTCGTTCGCAACACGCCCGACGGAGAGCGTGAGCTGGCGAAAATGCTTTGGGGTTTGCCAACACCGCCAGAGCGCATGAAGGGTAAGGCCGACTACGGCACTACCAACGTGCGCAATCCGCAATACTCGCACTGGCAGCAGTTTGTCGGCGTCGAGCATAGATGCGTCGTCCCGGTGACCAGCTTTGCCGAACCCAGCCCTGCACCGAACGACAAGGACCCAGACACAGGCATCCAGCGCAATTATTGGTTTGCCCGTGACGAAAGCCGGCCGCTGTTCTTCTTCGCTGGTTTCTGGACCCGCTGGCAGGGCGTGCGAAAGGTCAAGGACGGTCCCGGCGACTTCGAGTTGTTCGCCTTCATGACAACCAAGCCTAACGCCCTCATCGCGCCAATTCATGAGAAGGCGATGCCCGTGATCCTAACCACGCCGGAAGAGACCGAGGCTTGGCTGACAGCGCCATGGTCAGAAGCACGGCATTTGCAGCGGACAGCGACCGACGACGCGTTGGTGATCGTCGAGAAGCCAGCTACACAGATCAAGTTCACGCAGTTGGCGCCGGCGCAGGGGTCTCTGTTCTAGGCCGGGATCGGCTCTCCTCAATCGTCGTCTCGCCAGATCACCCGGCGAACCATGCGGATTTCGACAAGACGCCTGACACGAATTTTCAAACGCTCGGCTGCGCCAGGCAGGATGATGCTGGCGTCAAGCTCGCGACCTTTGCAGCGCTCACACCGCATGTGCCGTTCCACATCCCAAAAAGGTATATCACCGACCAGCTTTGCGAGGTCGCCAGGGAGATAGTGTCGAGTGATGTTGCAGTGCCGGCATCGGATACGAATTAGCTGCCCGACCTCGTGCGCCAGGCACAGGGTTTGCACATTTCGGCGCGGTCGGGTGCTCAGTTCGGGCATAAGACAAGGTAGGAATATGTTCCTTGTCGAGTCAATTCACACTTAATTCCATCTTCCTTTTTCACCGCCGGCGGTTGGACGCAAAGGCAGACCAACCGCCGTGGTGAACCTGACCTAAGGCCTACTACGCCCCGTAGCCGATAATGCCCTTGACCTCGAGGAAGTCGTGGATCGCCCAGTCGGCGTATTCGCGGCCGTTGCCGGACTGTTTGTAGCCGTCGAAGGGGGCGAAGGTGTCCCATTCCGGATAGTTGATCGGGACCTGGCCGGCGCGCAGCTGTCTGGCCACCTTGCGGGCGTGCTCGACGTCGCCGGATTGCACATAGGCGGCGAGACCATAGAACGGTGTCGTTGGCGATCTTCACCGCGTCTTCGTCATCCTTGTAGGAGATGACCGACAGCACCGGCCCAAAGATCTCTTCCTTCTCGATGGTCATGCCCGGTGTGACATGGCCGAACACGGTTGGCCTGACATAGTAGCCGCGGTTCAGATGTTCCGGCCGGCCGGGGCCACCGGTGACGAGCGTCGCGCCTTCCT
Source organism: Mesorhizobium sp. P2_B5 (assembly GCF_056404775.1). Taxonomy (NCBI): domain Bacteria; kingdom Pseudomonadati; phylum Pseudomonadota; class Alphaproteobacteria; order Hyphomicrobiales; family Phyllobacteriaceae; genus Mesorhizobium; species Mesorhizobium sp. P2_B5. The sequence goes on from NZ_JBFUDJ010000004.1 coordinate 244,191, forward strand.
TGATGCCGGCTTCGATCAGCCGCTGGATCTTGGGGCGGATCAGCTTGGCAGCATAGGGCAGTTGGCGCCACGGCGCAGACTGATATGCGCCACGTCGCCAACGCTGAATTGAAAGCCCTCGGCCTGGCGCGGGGCGTCGATCACCACCGGCAATCCCTGCTGGAGTTCGGCGTGCAGCCGAAGCGTGCGGCCGTGGAAGACGATGGAGTTGACGCGCGCCGGCGCGGTGCCGGCGGCGGCGTCGGTGGTGGCCAGCAGATCCTCGGGACGGACGCCGATGGTGCGTTCGGCACCCTCGGTGGGCGTATCGCCGGTTTCGGATGTTGCTTCCAGCGAGAGCCCGCCGGCGGCGAAGCGCAGACGATCACCGTCGCGGCCGACAAAGCGCGACTGCAACAGGTTCATCGTGCCGATGAAGCTCGCGACGAATTTCGTCGCCGGCCGGTCGTAGAGCGTGGCCGGCGGCGCGATCTGCTCGATGCGGCCCTTGTTCATGACGACGATGCGGTCGGAGATCGACAGCGCTTCGGTCTGGTCGTGGGTGACCATGACGAAGGTGGTGCCGAGGCGCGACTGCAGCCGTTTCAGTTCGACCTGCATCTGTTCGCGCAGATGCGCGTCGAGCGCCGACAGCGGCTCGTCGAGCAACAGCACGCGCGGCTCGCAGACAATGGCGCGGGCGAGCGCGACCCGCTGGCGCTGGCCACCCGACAGTTCGGAAACGCGGGCGCCGAGCTTGTCGGCAAGGCCGACCATGTCGAGCGCTTCACGGACGCGCTTGGCCTGTTCGCTGCCTGAAAGCTTGCGCAGCGACAGGCCGAAGCCGACATTTTCGGCCACGTTCATATGCGGGAACAGCGCGTAGTCCTGGAACACGGTGTTGACGGGACGGTCGAAGGGCCGGAGCGCGGTGATGTCGCTGCCGCCGAGCAGAACCTTGCCGCTGGACGGACTCTCGAAGCCGGCGATGACACGCAGGCTGGTGGTCTTGCCGCAGCCCGACGGTCCGAGCAGCGTGATGAACTCGCCGCTGATGATGTCGAGATCGACGGCATCTAGCCCGACAATGCCGCCGGGAAACACCTTTGAGACCTTGTCCAGGCGTACCAGAGCATCAAGCGCCATCGCGCACCTCGGACGGCTTGGTGGTGTTGACCCAGAGGATCTGGCAGCGCTCGGTGCCGGGATTGCGGAAGGCGTGCAGAAGCGTGCTCTTGAAGGCAAAGGAGTCGCCGGTCTTCAGCACATATTTTGTCGAATCCACCACCAGTTCGACCTCGCCCGACAGGACGTAGCCGAACTCATGGCCGATATGCGCATAGGCTTCCGCCGTGCCACCATCGGCTTCGACCGTCACCAGGAGCCCGGTCAGCGTCGCGCCCGGCGGCGACAGCAGCGCCTTGGCGATGCCTTCGGACTTGACCGGGAGCTGCCGCCTTTTGTCGGCACGCACGCAATAGAGATCGTTGCCGGCATCATTGCCGTCGGTGATCAGCGCCGAGGGCTCGATGTCGAGGGCCGCGGCCAGCGGCCAGATCACCTTGACGCGCAGCGAGGACAGGCCGCGCTCGATCTGGCTCAGCGCCCCGATCGATACGCCGGCCTTGGCCGCAAGCTCGGCCAGAGACAGATTGCGCTCCAGCCGCAGCGCCCGCACACGGCGGCCGACGCGGATGTCGGCATCGACCTTGGCCTTCTCGGTTGCGTCGTCAAGCATGTCCATGCGTGGGTCCTTGTTGCAGTCTTACGGGCGCGGCGAGATGGGCCGGCTTCAAGAAATTAATCGCAATTTACCGGCCGTCGGCGCCGCCCCTCATTGTCCTGCCGGACATTTCTCCCCGTATAGTGAAGGGGAGAAGGGGCAGCTTCGGTCCAGGTGCCACTTCCTGCTGCGCTGGAGATTGGCGAACCCATCGAGGACAGTGCCCCTCTCCCCGTCCCTATACGGGGAGAGGATGCCGGCAGGCAGGTGAGGGGCAGCGCAAACTTCGGCAATTAATCCCTCAACCGCCCGCCTTCACCTTCTCGAACATCTTCGCCACATCGTCATTCTGCTTCATCGGGCCGGTGAAGATGGTCGACTTCAGCATCACTTCCGGGTCCGCCGGCAGTTGCAGCTTGTCCAGCTCGTCCTTCGCCACGCCGGCGAAGGCGGTGCTCAGCGAGCTGCCATAGCCGTAGGACTGGATCAGGTACTTACCGGAGTCGGCGTCCAGCCGGCTGTTGATGAAGTCGTAGGCGAGGTCGACATTCTTGGCGTCCTTGAGCATGACGAAGCCGCAGGCCCAGGTCAGCATGCCCTCCTTCGGCTTCATGAACTCGACCGGCACGCCTTGCTTCTTCAACGAGGTGGCCGACGCATTCCAGGTCATGGCGGCGACCAGCTGGCCGCTGGCTAGTGCCTGTTCGACCGAGGTCATGTCGGTGGTGTAGTTGGAGAGCAGCGGGCGCTGCTCTCGCAGCTTTTCCGCCACCTTGTCCATCTCAGCCGGCGTCATGTCGAACGGATTGACCCCGGCGAGCAGCGCGGCAACGATCGGCGTGTCATGCACGGCATCGATCGTCGCCATGCGGCCGGCATACTGCTTGTCCCACAGAAGGTTCCAGCTTGCTTCCGGGTTCTTGACCAGATCGGTGCGGTAAAGGATCGAGGTGTTGCCCCAGTCCCACGGCACCATCCAGACCTTGCCGTCGCCGGCCTGGATGTCGGGCAGGTTCTTGAACACCGGGAAGATCGAATCCCAGTTCTTGATGCGCTTGGTGTCGATCGGCTGCAGCAAGCCTTCCTTGTTCCATCGCGCCACCTTGTCGTAGCAGGGATGCGCGATATCGGGGCGGAAGCCGGCCTTGACCTTGGTGAAGGCATCGTCGTCGTCGCCGAAGATGGAGGCTTCGACGCCATCGGGATGCGCCGCCAGGAAGCTCTTGTTGAAGTCGGGCAGTTCATAGCCCGACCAGGTGAAATATTGCAGCTTGTCGGCGGCGAACGCGACGGTCGACGACAGGACGATTGCAAGGGCGGCAAGCCCGGTACGAGCTGCCTTTCCGGTGATCGATTTCAGGCCAGATGTCAGGTCGAATGCCATTTCAGTTCTCCTCTCTTGTTTTGTTGTCATCAGGATGGTTTCGCGCTGAGCTCGCGATGGCGCAGCAATTCGGCTGTGCCGGCAATGATGAAGGACGCCGCCAGGATCGCTGTCCCCAGCGCCATGACGGTCGGTAGTGAACGCGGGAAGCGCAACTGGCTCCAGATGTAGAGCGGCAGCGTCGGCTCGGTGCCGGCGAGGAAGAAGACGACGATGAATTCGTCGAAGGAAATCAGAAACGCCAGCATGAAGGCCGAAATGATCGCTGGCAGGCTGAGCGGCAGCATCACCCGCCGGAACGTGGTCCAGTCGGACGCGCCGAGATCGAGCGCTGCCTCGCGAATGGTTTTCGGGATGGCGGCAAAGCGGCTGCGCATGATCACCACCGTCGTCGGCAGCGCCACCAGTATGTGGCCGAGAACGATGGCGATGCGCGACGGGCCGAGGCCGATGAGGTTGACGAGGATAAGCAGCGATATGCCGACGATGACGCCGGGGATCAGGATCGGCAGCCTAGAGATGGCGCTGATGGTGGCGGCCACCGGCGAGCGGCCATAGAGGTCCATGTAGGAGACGGTGATGCCGCAGAGCGTGGCGCCGGCGGCGGCCACGACGCCGATGACGAGGCTGTTCAAAAGCGCGCCGGACAGCGCCGGATTGCCATAGAGCGTGGCATACCATTCGAGCGTGAAGCCCTGCAGCGGAAACGCTGCCTGGATGGAGTTGTTGAAGGAAAACAGCGGGATCAAAAGGACCGGCAGGTAGAGGAACACCAAGTAGGCGATGACGTAAACGCCAAGCCAGCGACCGCCTTCCGTGCGCGCCGCGCTCATGTGCGGCTGCCGAATCTGCGGTCGGCGCCGCGCGCGACCAGCACCACCCACAGGATGACCAGCATGACGCAGACCGAGAGTGCAGCGCCGAACGGCCAGTCATTGGCCTTGCCGAACTGAGACTGGATCAGCGTGCCGATCATGGTGCTGGCCGGGCCGCCGACCATGGCCGGCGTGACATAGTCGCCGACCGTCGGCACGAAGACGACCAGGGCTGCCGCCAGCACGCCCGGCATGGAATTGGGCAAGACAACGCGGCGGAAGGTAGTGAAGGGTCTGGCACCAAGATCGGACGCGGCTTCGAGCAGCGATTTCGGAATGGTATCGAGCGCCACATAGATCGGCAGGATGGCAAAGGGCGCGTAGGCGTGCGCCAGGGTGACGACCACAGCGGCCGGCGTGTTGAGGAAGGCCAGCGTCGGTTCCGACCAGATGCCGCTTTCGATCAGCGCCGAGTTCAACACGCCGTTGTAGGCCAGCACGATCTTCCAGGCGAAGACGCGCAGGAGATAGCTGGTCCAGAACGGCAGGGTCACCAGGAACAGCAGCAGTCCACGGCGGCGGCCGGCATGGAACGCGAGATAGTAGGCGACGGGATAGGCGGTGACGACAGTTGCCAGCGTCACCAGGCCGGCAATCACCAGCGAGCGCAACGTCACCGTCCAGTACAGCGGATCAGAGAGCACGGTGATGAAATTGCCTGCCGTAAAACCGACGCCGAGCAGCGAACCGTCATTGCCGCGAAAGGCGAGGAACAGCACCAGGCCAAGAGCAAACAGGATCAGGAAGAAGGTGACCAGTCCGCCCGGCAGCAACATGGCAAAGCGGAAGCCTCGGGACGACCCGGACCCTGCTGGCGCTTCAGACGCAACGATGCTCGACATCGGACTGCTCAAGGGAAATATGAAATCGACTTAACTTTTTTCATATTCCTGAAACTGTCAAGCTGAATCCGCGGAGCCTGAACGACCGACGCACAATCAGTGCTCGAAGGCGTCCAGCATCCGGTACCAGGCAATGGTCGCTGCCACGCCGACCTGCCGGAAGGCATGAAACGGGATCGGCCGGATCGGCGACAGCGGGAACGGCAATTGTGCTGCATCACCGTTCGCCAGGTAGCCCGCCATGCGTTTTCCCAACGCGCTCATCAGGCCGACGCCCCTGCCCTGGCAACCGACCACGGCGAGCAAGCCTTTTTCAGGTTCGTGGATGTGCGGCAGATGATCCGGCGTCATCGCCACGCGGCCGAACCAGCGCTTCTCGATCGGGGTATCGGCCAATGCCGGATAGAGCCTCACAAGTGCACGCTGCAGATGCGCCCAGTCCGCTTCGCTGGAGGGCAGCGCCATGCGGCCGCGCCCACCAAGCACCAGCCGGCCGTCGGCTGTCTTGCGATAGTAGACGAGGATGCGCCTGGAGTCGGACACCGCTTGCCCTTCCGGCAAGATCGCCGCTGCAAGGTTGGACGACAGTGGCGCGGTCGCGATCTGGAAGGAATGCAACGGCACGATCGTCTCGGCGAGACCAGGCAGCAGTCCATCGGAATAGGCATTGGTCGCCAGGACAACCGCCTTGGCCCGCACTTCGGCGCCGTTTGCGCTCGAAACACGCCAAACGCCGGCGTCCCTGGTCAGCTTCACCACCTTCTGCCGCTCGGCAATGCTGGCGCCGTCCGCGGCAGCGATGCGCGCCAGTTCCAGCGTATAAGCGAGCGGATCGATGATGCCGGCGCGGCGGTCGAGCCAGCCGCCGAGATAGCCTTGCGCGCCGGTCATCGCAGCGATCTCGCTTTGGCTGAGAAGCCGGACATCGGCGCCACGTGCACGCCATTGGCGATCCCGGTTCGCTGCCGCTGTCAAAGCGGTTTCGGTGTGCGCAGCCTGGATCCAGCCATTGCGCGTGAACGGCACCGCCAGTTTTTCGTCACGGATGAGATTGAACACCGTATCCGCCGTCGAGGCGGCGAAATCGACCAAAGCCTGGCCACGCTTGGGGCCGAAATGCTCCAGCAGCCATTCGGGATCATATTTCAGTCCGGGAATGACCTGGCCGCCATTGAGGCCCGAGGCGCCCTGGCCGATCTCGCCGGCCTCCAGCACCTGAACGCCGAGACCAAGCCGGGCGGCATGCAAGGCCGTCGACAGGCCCATGAAGCCGCCGCCGACGATGACGACATCCACCAGCGTGCCATCCGGGACGAGTGACTGAAAGGTGGATGCGGTCTGCGGCTTTTGCCAGATCGGGACGGAAAACGGTGTGGGCAAGGCTTCACCTGGAGTATGCGTAAAATGAAAATCCTAGTGCTAGTTTCATTTTTTTGAAAGAGATGGCTTCATGTCAGCACTGACAATTGGCTGCGCCACGGGATAGACCTTTGGCAGGAATCCGGTGAAAGTGCCGCGCCCTTCAGGCCAGCTCACATTCGCGATCATTCAAAGGACCGTAAGCCATGACGAACCCAACGCAGCTTCCCGCCGACGGGCTCTTTATCGGCCGCGCCAAAGCGAGCGATGCCTCGCATCCGCTGGTGGTCACGGTGCGCGACGGCACTGTCTTCGACATCACCTCAAGCGCCGCGCCAACCGTGCGCGATATCTGCGAGATGGCCGATCCGGCGGGATATATGCGCTCCGCCAAGGGCAAGCCGATCGGCGCGCTCGAGGCGATTGCCGCCAACAGCTTTCAGGCCACACGCGATCCGGCGCAGCCATATCTCCTTTCGCCCGTCGACCTGCAGGCGGTGAAGGCATCGGGCGTCACCTTCGTGGTCAGCCTGCTCGAGCGCGTCATCGAGGAGCAGGCGCGCGGCTCGGCCGAAAAGGCCGACGCCATCCGTGCCGACATTGCCGGGCTGATCGGCCATGATCTGTCGAAGCTGAAGCCCGGTTCGCCCGAAGCGATGGAGATCAAGGCGAAGCTGATCCAGCGCGGCGCCTGGTCGCAATATCTGGAAGTCGGCATCGGGCCCGACGCCGAGATCTTCACCAAGTGCCAGCCGATGGCGTCGGTCGGCTTCGGCGCCGATGTCGGCCTGCATCCGGTGTCGACCTGGAACAACCCCGAGCCGGAGATCGCAATGATCGCGGCGAGCAGCGGCAGGATCGTTGGCGCCACCATCGGCAACGACGTCAATCTCAGGGATGTCGAGGGACGCTCGGCGCTACTGCTCGGCAAGGCCAAGGACAACAATGCCTCGGCTTCGCTCGGCCCATTCATCCGGCTGTTCGACGACACCTTCGCCATCGACGACGTGAAGCAGGCCATCGTGCGGCTGAAAGTCGAGGGCGAGGACGGGTTCTCGCTCGAGGGCGCGAGTTCGATGGCCGAGATCAGCCGTTCGCCGGAAGAGCTGGTTGCCGCCGCCATGGGACCGCACCACCAATATCCCGACGGGTTGGCGCTTTATCTCGGCACCATGTTCGTGCCGTCGAAGGACCGCGGCGAAAAGGGCAAGGGCTTCACCCACAAGGTCGGCGACATCGTCACCATCTCGTCGGAGAAATTCGGCGCGCTGGTCAATCGCGTGCTTCTGTCGCCCGATTGCCCGCACTGGACCTACGGCGCCAGCCATCTCATGCGCGACCTCGCCAAAGCCGATCTGATTTAATTTCACGACCGTCTGGACGAGCGGACTGCCAGCAAACGTTCCTGTCCGGGATCCGAAAGCCGTTTGTTGGCGGAATCCGGTGACTGTTTCGGAAATTCGCTCCAAGATCGGGGCGCGGTCTGAGGGGGCCGAATCGCATGCTCGGTCCGCCGATAATGTCGGTGCGCAATCTCGCCCTGCGTTATGGCGGTGTTGTCGCGCTCAGGGATATGAACCTGTCTGTCGGACAGGGGACGATTCCTGCCGTGATCGGTGAAAGCGGCGCCGGCAAGTCGACGCTGGTGAAGGTGCTTGCCGGCGTGGTCAAGCCTGATAGCGGCACCATCCGCATCGGCGTCCAGACCGTTGCCATCGACAGTCCAGTCATTGCCAAAAAGCATGGCGTCGGTGATCTTGAGCGGCGCGACCCTGTTCGGCATCGACGCGACATGGAGCCCCCCTCGTGATCGGCGCCGTGATGGTGCTGGCGCTCGCGCTCGACCGCCTGGTTGTTGCGCAACCGCCGGGCCGAGCGCATTCCGGAAAATCTGCACGCCTGAGTTCCGGCGCCGCCTGCCTGCCCGGAAATATCTGTATCTCTTGATTTGACCCAATTCCCAAGGGAAAGCGCTGCGCGCTTTTCCCGGGAAAACCGCTTCACACTTTTCCTGGAATTGCTCGAACTGATGCGATCTGATGGGATCGCTGATGGCGTGTTGCATCGCGCCACCATCCATTGGGCGGATGGAGGCTTGCCATCGGCCGGAAAAGAAGATGCTCTGAGCATCCGGGCGGCGCTGGCAGGAGGAAATGATCGGGCATGGCCCGGATCATCGCCGGACGTGGAGGTCGTTTTTCAACATGGGAGGAAAGCAAATGCTGACGAGGCTACGAGTACTCGTGCTTGGCTTGATTGTGGCGCTGGCCATTCCGGCGGCGGCACAGGCCAAGACGTTCTACTGGATTTCGCATGGCGGCCCGGCCGACCCGGTCTGGACCTACTTCCTGGCCGGCGCCAAGCAATGGGCGAAGGACACCGGCAACACCGTCAACACCTCGTTCCACAATGGCGATGTTGCCTCGCAGCAGGAGGCCGTGCGCGCCGCGATCTCGGCCAAGGCCGACGGCATCGTCACCACCAGCCCCGATCCGGGCAGCCTGATCGAGATCGCCAAGGAAGCCAACACGGCCAAGATCCCGATCATCAATTTCAACACGCCCGATCCCAAGGCGAGCTTCAACGCCTATGTCGGCGGCGACAACGTCACCTTCGGCAAGCACTGGGCACAGTATCTGGTCGACAAGGGCCTGGTGAAGAAGGGCGACTTCGTCTGGATGCCGGTCGAAATCCCCGGCGCCACCTATGGCGTACAGGAAGAGGAAGGCATCAAGAGCGTCTTCGAGCCGCTCGGGATCACCTATGAGATCACCGAAGCGACGCTCGACCAGGCCGAAGCCATCAACCGCATGGTCGACTATCTCACCGCCAACAAGGCCAAGGTCAAGGCGATCATCGGCCTCGGTGACCTGGTCACCGGTTCGATCAAGCGCGTCTTCGACCAGGCCGGCATCAAGCCGGGCGAAATCCCGGTCGTCGGCTGGGGCAACTCGCTCGACACCACCCAGGAAGTGCTGACCGGCTACGTCAATGCCGGCCAATGGCAGGACCCGCAGGCGACCAGCTATGTCGCACTGTCGCTGGCCAACATGGCCGCCAGCGGCATTCCTCCGGGCTTCAACGTCATCACCGGCGCGCTCTACGAAAAGGACACCGCGCAGGTCTACGACGACATCCTGTCCGGCAAATAACCTGGGTGCCTAACAGTCGCGGCCGCATCGGCGGTCGCGACCGTCCTTTCGCCGAACTGTTCGCAGTATGTGCGAGGTTCAGCCCTTCCCTTCCTGTCGCGGGTCATCAGTGGAAAACCGTTCGCTCCCCCAACGCCTGATCGCGAGGCCGGAATTCGGCCCCCTGGTGCTGCTCATCATCGAGCTCGCCGTGTTCTGGAGCATCAACCATGACTTCCTGTCGCCGCAGAACATCTCCAACATCCTCGCCTTCACCGTCGAGCTAGGGCTGATCGCGCTGGCGATGACGCTGCTGATGACATCGGGCGAATTCGACCTGTCGGTCGGCTCGCTGTTCGGCTTCTCGCCGGTGCTGATGTGGACGCTGTTCAACAGCGGCCTGACCTCGCTAGAAGTCGGTTTCCTCGCCGCCTTGCTGGTCGCCGCCTTCATCGGCTTGGTCAATGGCTGGTTCGTCACCCAGCTCAAGATCCCGTCCTTCCTGGTCACGCTCGGCATGCTGCTGGTGGTGCGCGGCACGGCGCTGTTCGTCACCGACGGCTTTCCTCAGCGCACCTGGAGCGCGGAAGGCAGCTGGCTTGCCGAAGCCCTGGTCGGCGATTTCTTCATCGGGCCGTTCCGCATCTACATGTCGCTGTTCTGGTTCATCGCGGCGGCCGCAATACTCGGCTACGTGCTGACGCAGAGCCGCACCGGCAACTGGATCCAGGCGGCCGGCGGGAACCCTAATGCCGCCCGCGCCCGCGGCGTCAACGTCAACGGCGTCAAGGTCGGCCTGTTCATCCTGTCGTCGCTGATGGCTTCGCTTGCCGGCGTCATCTCATCGCTGCGCACGTCGGCCGCCAACCCCAACAGCGGCACCGGCTACGAGCTCGAAGTCATCGCCATGGTGGTGATCGGCGGCACGGCGCTGACCGGCGGACGCGGCACCATCATCGGCACCGTGCTCGGCATCCTGATCCTGCGCGTCATGCGCAACGGCATCGTGCTGATAGGCGTGCCCGGCCTTGCCTACAACATCTTCATCGGCGCGATCATCCTCGGCATGATGGCGCTCCATTCATGGCTGGAACGCCGGCATCAGGCAGGGACGTGACCATGGCTGAACCGCTCATCCGCATGACCAACATCAAAAAGTCCTACGGGCGCGTGCAGGCACTCGAGGACGCCAATTTCCACGTCAACGAAAGGGAGATTGTCGGCCTGCTCGGCGACAATGGCGCGGGGAAGTCGACGCTGATCAAGGTGCTGTCAGGCGCGGTGCCACTGACCAGCGGCGACATCTTCATCCGCGGCAAGAAGGTCAATCTGCGCTCGACCAGCGACGCCATCGCGCAGGGCATCGAGACGATCTACCAGGACTCGGCGCTGGTGACGCAACTGTCGATCGCCCGAAACTTGTTCCTCGGCCGCGAGCCCATCAAGCCACCGCGCTTCTTGAACCGCATGGATCAGGAGGCGATGAACGTGGTCGCCCGCGATCTGCTGAAGCAGGTCGGCATCTCCAAGAACATCCCGCCGACCACGCCGATCGGCTCGCTGTCGGGCGGCGAGCGGCAGGCGGTCGCCATCGCCCGCGCCATGCATTTCGACAGCGACCTGATCATACTCGACGAGCCGACCAACAATCTCGGCGTCGCCGAGACGCAAGGCGTGCTGAGCTTCGTGCGCAACGCGCGCGATTCCGGGCATTCCTGCATATTCATCGCCCACAACATCCACCACGTCTTCCAGGTGGTCGACCGTATCGTCGTTATGCGCCGGGGCAAGGTGGTGGCCGACGACATCGATCCGAAGAAGACCACAGTCGCCGAGGTGGAGCGTATCATCACCGGCATGTCGGACAAGGAAATCCGCGACGCCATCGTCGAAGGCAAGCCATCGCACGGCTGAACCGTCTTCGCGCCGTCTGGCACGGAAACGCATCCGCTCTAACTCTTTGTGGAGCATGATCTTTGGACAAAAACGGTTCCCGTTTGTCCGACAAAACCGGTTCCCACGTTTCGGGATCATGCTCTATGACTGTGACCATGAAAGCCACCGTTTCGGACATAGCCAGAAGCTGCGGCCTGTCGACCGCGACCGTCGACCGGGTGCTGAACAACCGCGCCGGCGCAAGTGCGGCCAACCGGCAACGGGTGATGGAGGCGGCCAAGCAGCTCGGCTATCTGCCGGTGGTCGACCAGGTGACGCTGCCGTCGCGGCCGGCGCATCTGGAATTCTTCCTGCCGCTTGGCGCCAATGGCTTCATGATCGACCTTGCCGGCCACATCGAGGACTATGCGGCGCGGCTGCCGCTGGTCGCCTCCTGCCGCATCCATAACCTTGCCGGCATCTCGCCCAACGCGCTCCAGGCGGCCATCGAAAATATCTCGCTGAAGGTGAACGGCGTCGGCGTCATCGCCGTCGACCATCCGCGCACGCGCAACATATTGCGCGATGTGGTCGAGGCCGGCATCCGCCTCGTCACGCTGGTCTCCGACGTTCCGGCAGCGCCACGTTCGGCCTATGTCGGCATCGACAACCGGGTCGCCGGGCGTACCGCGGCGCTGCTGATGGGGCGCTTCCTCAACGGCCATAAGGGCCATCTGGCGATGGTGGTCGGCTCGCGCTCCTATCGCGGGCACGAGGAGCGCGAAATGGGCTTCCGCTCGGTGCTGTCGGAAGAGTTTCCCAATTTGACCGTCACCAGCGCCGTCGAGATCAATGACGAGCCGGAGGGCAGCTATGCCGCCACGATGCAGGCGCTGCACAACGAGCCGGACCTGCTCGGCATCTATTGCGTCGGCGCCGGACGCTCGGGCGTGGCGCGCGCCCTGCTTGAAGTCAGGCCAAAGAAGAAGCCGGTGTTCATCTGCCACGACCTGACCAGGGAAACGCGCGGCTATCTCGTCGACGATCTCGCCGATGTCGTCATCGACCAGAATGCGCGGCTGATCGCGGAGCAATCGGTGATCCGCCTGCTCGGCTCGATCGCGTCTTCCGCGCCCTATCTGACAAAGAAGTTCATCGAGCCGCGGCTGATCTTCAAGGAAAACGTGCCGGTGCAGTGAATTTTGCGCCGTGGCGGCTTGTCTATTTGTCCGACAAGTCGGGGTAGCTGCCGCAAATCTGCACAGCAGCTATGCATCTTTTATGGTTGCCGAATCATTAAGCAACTCGTAGGTATTGGTGGTCGGCCATCTACTCCTCCCAGATGCGATGCCGGCGTTGAGTGCGGTGCACCTCCTCCCGCGCCGTATTCGAAATCAAGCCCGCTGCCACCTCCTCCCGGCAGCGGGCTTTTTCTTTTTTGCATGGATTCCAAGAGGATGGCCAAGGCCTCGCTAGCCGGGCCGGATGGCAAGTCCCCTCACCCGGATGCCAACCGAATTGCGAAGGGCAATTCGGGACAATCCGACCTCTCCCCGAGGGGAGAGGAGGTGGTTGGCGCCGACGCTTCCTCTTTTCCCCAGCGGGGGTGAGGCGCGGTCCGCGTAGCGGACGAAAAGCCATTTCGAGCAACGAGCGCCCGAAGGGCGGTGGCCGCGGAGCGGCCGGATGAGGGGCTCTTAGTCCAAGCTCAGTGAGCTGGCTGTCAGCGTGCCCTGAAAGAGCTGATCAGGCCTTCCGCCATGCGCACGAACTGTGTGCTGGGGCCCTGGCAGCCCATGGTCTGCACGCTGACGCGCGCGCCTTCGAACAGCAGCGACAGCGTATCGGCGAGAAGCTCGGCCTGGCCGATGCCAGCATCGCGGCACAGCGCAACGAGGCGATCGCGCTGGGCGCTCTTGAGCTCCTTGATCACGCTCCTCGCCGGATGGTTCGGCTCGGTCAGTTCGACGGCGGCGTTGGCCATGTCGCAGCCGCGACCGTCGGCGGCGAGCATGTCGGCGACCTTGCGGACCCAGGCATGCAATTGCGCCAGCTTGTCGCCGGGGTGCTCCGCCTCGAACTCATCCCATATCGCGGCGCCCTTGGCCGCCGAAGCGCGCAGGCACTGGATGATGAGTTCGTCCTTGGACTCGAAATGACGGTAGAGCGTCATCTTGTTGGTGCCGGCGGCTTCCGTAATGGCGTCGACGCCGACGCCCTTGATGCCATGTTTGTGAAACATGTCCTGCGCCGTCTCCAGGATTCGATCCCGGGGACGCACGCGATCCGTAATGCCGTCTGCCATCGCAGTCTCCTTGTCTCCCTAAATTTTCGGCCCACCTCTTGACTAGGGTGTTACCGGTCTGTAACTATCAGAATGTTACTTACTGGTAACACCTATGTAGCCTTCCGTCAATAACAAGGCCGTGAACTGGTCCTGCCAGATCACAAAGGGTGAAAATTGCGGTTCATGCGGCTCCGGCCGGTGAAGAGATGAAAACCGGTTCGCGATCATCCGATGCGAATCGCTGGAATGGAGACGCTCCAATGTCGCAGCGCAAGGATTTGACCATCGATGAAGCCATCCGGGATCCGATGATCCGGCTGGTGATGAAGGCCGACCGCGTCAACCCGCGCGCCTTCGAGGCGATGCTGAGGACAGTGGCCGATGAGCAGGGCCTCAGCGGTGCGGCGCCGTCTTCGTATTTTTTGCAGGCCCCGGGTTCGGCGCGCAGTCGGCGGCTGTCCCGGTCTGCCCATTCATTTAAAGAGGCCCATTCTTTTAAAGAGGCTTGCGTGTCGTGGTAAACTTTTTCATCCATCGTCCGATCTTCGCCTCGGCGATCGCCATCATCATGGTGCTCGCCGGGACGATTTGTTATTTCCTTTTGCCGGTCTCGCAGTTTCCCGACATCACGCCGCCGCAGGTGGTGGTCAGCGCCCATTATCCGGGCGCCAGCGCGCAAGTGGTCGCCGATACGGTGACGACGCCGCTGGAGCAGCAGATCAACGGCGTCGAAGGCATGACCTACATGTCGTCGTCGAGCTCCAATGACGGCTCCTCGACCATCACCATCACCTTCGATGTCGGCTATCCGCTGAGCACCGCGGCCGTCGACGTGCAGAACCGCGTCTCGCAAGCCGCCTCGTCGCTGCCGGCGATCGTCAACCAGGGTGGTGTGACGATCAAGAAGCAGAATCCGAATTTCGTCCTCATCGTCAACCTGACCTCGCCCGACAGTTCGGTCGACCCGGTGGCGCTGAGCAACCTTGCCTATTTGCAGGTGGTCGACCCGCTGAAGCGCCTGCCCGGCGTCGGCGATGTGCAGATCTTCGGCGAACGGCGCTATTCGATGCGCGTCTGGCTCGACCCCGACAAACTCGCCAATCTCGGCATCACCGCAGTCGACGTCCAGAATGCCATTTCGGAACAGAACGTCCAGGTGGCAGCCGGCAAGATCGGCCAGTCGCCGGCGCCCGCCGGCACCGCCTTCGAAATGCAGGTCAACGCCGTCGGCCGCCTGAGCGACCCGAAGGAATTCGGCGACATCGTCGTGCGCGCCAACACGGACACCGGTTCGCTGGTGCGGCTGCGCGACGTCGCCCGCATCGAGCTCGGTGCGTTGCAATATTCGTCGTCGGCCTTCTTCGGCAAAGACCCGACCGTGGTGCTCGCCGTCTACCAGATGCCGGGTTCCAACGCGCTCGATCTGCAACAGCGCGTCAAGGACAAGATGCAGGAGCTGTCGGCGCGTTTCCCCAAGGGCGTCTCCTACGCCATGCATTACGACACGACGCGCTTCGTGTCGGCCTCGATGCATGACGTGCTGATCACGCTCGGCGAAGCCCTGGTGCTTGTCGTGGCCGTTGTCTTCATCTTCCTGCAAAGCTGGCGCACGACGATCATCCCGACCATCGCCATTCCGGTGTCGCTGGTGGCGACGATGGTCGTCATGGAGATGATGGGCTTCTCGCTCAACATGCTCTCTCTGCTCGGCATGGTGCTGGCCATCGGCCTGGTCGTCGACGACGCCATCGTGGTGGTGGAAAACGTCGAACGACAATTGGAGGCGGGCCTCAAACCGCTGGCGGCGACGAAGGCCGCGATGGCCGAAGTCACCGGACCGATCATCGCCACCACGGCGGTGCTGATGGCGGTCTTTGTTCCGGTGGCCTTCATTCCCGGCGTCTCCGGCAAGCTCTACAACCAGTTCGCGCTGACGGTGGCGATTTCCGTCGGCATCTCGGCCTTCAACTCGCTGACGCTCAGCCCGGCGCTGAGTGCCGCCTTCCTGCGCCATCGCGGCGAGACGCAGTTCGCGCCGTTCCGCTGGTTCAATACGGGCTTCGACAAGCTCTCGCATCTCTACGCCCACGGCGTGCGCATCCTCATCCGGCTGCGCTGGATCATGCTCGGCCTGTTCGCGGCCGGACTGGTCGCCACCTACTTCGTCTGGCAGAAGCTGCCTTCGACCTTCCTTCCGGTCGAGGACCAGGGCTACTTCTTCGTCGTCATCCAGCTGCCCGACGGCGCTTCGCTGGAGCGCACCGACGCGGTGGCGCAAAAGGCGCGCGACATATTGCAAGCGACGCCTGGCGTCGACATTGTCGGCTCGATCAGCGGCCTGAACTTCCTCACCAGTGCAGCGCAGTCGAACTCGGCGGTCGAGTTCGCCATCCTGAAGCCATGGGAAGAGCGCGGCCCCGACCAGAGTGCGTCGAAGCTGGTCGCCGACGTGCGCGGCAAGCTGATGCAGATTCCGGAAGCCTTCGCGCTGTCTTTCGATCCGCCTTCGATCCCGGGTATCGGCACCACGGGCGGCTTCGAATTCGTCGTCGAAGACCTTACCGGCCGTGGCAGCATGGCCCTCAACGATGCGACGCAAGCCGTGATCGCCGAGGCGCGCAAGCAGCCGGAAATCAATCCGCAACAGCTGTTCTCGCCGTTCTCGACCTCGACGCCGCAGTTCAACTACGACCTCGACCGCAGCAAGGCCAAACTACTCGGCCTCAACCTGCCCGACGTCTTCAACACGCTGCAGATCTATCTCGGCTCGCTCTACGTCAACGACTTCAACCTGTTCGGCCGCACCTTCCGGGTGACCATCCAGGCCGACAAGGATGCGCGTGCGGGTGCGGCCGACATTTCGCGGCTCTATGTGCGCAATGCATCCGGTGGCATGGTGCCGCTCTCGACACTGGGCAAGCTGGTGCCGTTCGTCGGCCCGGAAACCGTGCCGCACTACAACAACAACGCCTCGGCCACGATCAATGGCGGCGCAGCCCCCGGCTTCTCGTCGGGCCAGGCGGTCGCCGCGATGGAGCGGGCCGCTGCCACCGCGCTGCCCAGGGATTTCGGTTTCGAATGGACCGGCATCACCTTCCAGGAGCTCAAGGCGGGATCGATCGCGTCGGTCGTGTTCGGCCTCGCCATCGTCTTCGTCTTCCTGATCCTGGCGATGCAGTATGAGAGCTGGGCGATGCCGTTCATGGTGCTGCTGGCGGTGCCACTGGCCCTGTTCGGCGCCTTCGCAGCCCTGTTCCTGCGCGGCATGCAGATCGACGTCTACTCGCAGATCGGCTTCGTCATGCTGATTGGCCTGGCGGCCAAGAACGCGATCCTGATCGTCGAGTTCGCAAGGCGGCGGCGTGAGGAAGGCCTGAGCATCGTCGACGCGGCGATGGAAGCCGCGCGGCTCAGGCTGCGGCCGATCCTGATGACGGCCTTCGCCTTCATCCTCGGCGTGCTGCCGCTGATGTTTGCGACGGGTGCGGGTGCAGCAAGCCGGCAGTCGATCGGCACCACCGTCTTCGGCGGCATGGTCGCCGCGACCATCCTGTCGCTGGTGTTCGTGCCGGTCTTCTACGCAGTCATCGAACGGCTGCGCGAAGGCCGCGAGCGCAGCGAACCCGCCGCACATGACCAGGACCACAGTGACCAGGACAACAATGAACCGACTGCCGACCCAGCGCTCGTGCGACTGGCCGAAGCGGCCGAATAGAATTGGAGACCAAAATGCGTAAATGGAAAATAGCATTGGGAACGGCCGTCGCCCTGGGGGCGATCTCGGTGGCAAGCGTTCACTTCCTCGACATGGCCAATCTCAGCCTCAATGCCGGCACGGCGGCAGCGACGCCGGCGCCGGCGGCATTCGTCATGCCGGTGCCGGTGGCGAGCGTGGTCAAAAAGACCATCCCGATCTATCTCGACTACGCCGCCCGCATCGAGGCGATCCACAGCGTCACGCTGCAGGCCCGCGTGCCCGGCTATCTCGAGGAGCAGACGGCTGAAGACGGCGCCGATGTGCGCCAGGGCGACCTGCTCTACAAGATCTCGCCAGACGACTTCCAGGCGGCTCTCGACCAGGCCAAGGCCGCAGTGCAGCGCGACCAGGCGAGCCTCGACTATGCGCGCTCCAATCTCGGCCGCGGTTCCGAACTCGCCAAGAGCGGTTATCTGGCCAAGGACGGGTTCGACCAGCGCACCAGCACGTTGCGCCAGGCCGAGGCGTCGCTTGCCGTCAACCAGGCGGCGGTGCGGACCGCCGAGCTCAATTTGAGCTATGCCGAAATCCACGCCCCGTTCGCCGGCCGCGTCGGCCGCAACCAGGCTTCCGTCGGCACGCTGGTCAGCGTTGCCGGCACGGTGCTGAACACGCTGGTGCAGCTCGACCCGATCTACGTCACCTTCAATCCGAGCGAGACGGACCTGGCCGAAATCGAGCAGGCCCGCGCGGCCGGCCCGATCGAGGTCGAGGTGCTGCTGCCCGGCGAGACCAAGGCCAGCCAGAAAGGCGAACTCACCTTCATCGACAACACGGTCGACCACTCGACCGGCACGATCACGGCGCGCGCCACCATCGGCAATGCGAAGTTCTCGCTGCTGCCGGGCCAGTATGTCCGCGTGCGGCTGCACATCAGGCAGCTGCCCGATGCACTGATGGTGCCGCAGGTGGCGCTGGGTTCGAGCCAGCTCGGCAAATATGTCTATGTCGTCGGCAAGGGCAACACGGTCGACCAGCGCATCGTCACGCTTGGCGCGAACAGCGGCGATCTGGTGGCCGTGCTGACCGGCGTTGCCGAAGGCGACCAGGTGATAACGGGCAATCTGCAGAAGATCGGACCAGGAATGCCGATCTCGCCATTGCCTCAGGAAAAACCGGCCAGCTGATAACCCCCATCGGCCCCGGTTCTGTGGCGCCCTCGGCACCCACGCCGAGGGCGCCGTTTTTTATGGAGCGCCGTGCGCTTTTCCTGGAATTACTCCGAGCAGCGCGACGAGGCCGGCAATGTCGGCGCGCTCGGCTTTCGCCGGCAGCATGAAGGCGCAATAGGGTTGCCCGAGCCGGACGGAAACCGAGGAGAGCGCTATCAGGCGGCCGGCTTCGAGATCGGCATCAGCCATTGTCCTCTGGCCAAGCGCTATCCCCAGCCCCAGCCTCGCCGCCGATATCGCCAGGCTGGAGAGGCCGACGCGGCGGCCATGCGAAGGGTCGGGAGCGCGATTGCCGCCCGCCGCCGCGAACCAGTCGGCCCAGCTTGGATGCGAGGCATAGTTCGGGCCCCAGTTGGTATGAATGAACTGGCTTTCATGCGCATCCGCGAGTTCGACAACTCCGTTGCCGTGGCGCTTGAGAAATTCGGGCGACGCGACCGGCAGCACCTCATCATGCACCAGCCGCACCATCCGCAGCGCCGGATAGTGATAGTCGCCATAGGAGATGCGCAGGTCGATGTTCTGGCGCACGACATCGACCGGATCGTCCTCGACGCGGATATCGATCGCCATTTGCGGGAAGCCGTAGAGCAGCTCCGCCAGTCGCGGCGCCAGCCACAATTCGGCCAGCGAGTACGGCACGCTGACGACCAGACGCGGCCGCACGCCGCCTTCCAGCATGCGCCGGCCGACCGCCGCGATGTCGCCCAGGGCGCGGGCCGTCTGCGGGTAGATGGCGTGGCCGGCATCGGTCAGCGTGATGCGGTTGCCGTTGCGCACGAAAAGCTGCTTGCCGAACCAGTTCTCGAGGTTGCGGATCTGCTGGCTGACCGCAGCCGAGGAGACGCCAAGTTCGGTGGCGGCAAGCGTGAAGGAGCCGGCCCGCGCGGCAACCTCGAAAGCTCGCACGGCGTTCAAGGGCGGGAGCTTCTCCATTTCGCTTCCTCAATATTTTCTTGCGCAAGCCTAAGTATTTTCCGCGTTGAGAGAAAGATTTTTTTGTCGTCTTCTGCTTTCGAAACCGGAGCATTTGACGATGAAAGACATTCTCGATCTCGACCGCTACCCGCTCGACCGTGAAGGCAGCCCCGAATGGAGGCGGCTGGTGGACACCTCTGTCGCGGCGCTGGAAGCCGACGGCATGTTCAATCTCGAAGGGTTTCTGCGCTCCGGCGTCGCCGAAAAAGCGGTCGGCGAGATACAGCCGGTGATGGCGGAGCGCTCGCATGTGCACAAGCGCATGCACAACATCTACTTCAAGCCGGACCTTCCCGAACTCGCTCCGGATCATCCGGCGCTGCGCAAGGTCGAGACCATCAGCCACACGGTCTGCGCCGACCAGATCCCCGGCAGCACGGTGCTTGCCATCTATGAGTACGAACCGCTGCTGCGCTTCCTGGCGGCGGCGATGGGCAAGAGCAAGCTGCATGTCATGCAGGACCCGCTGGCGCGCACCAATGTCATGGCCTACCGCGCCGGCGAGGCGCTGAACTGGCATTTCGACCGTTCGGAATTCACCACCACGCTTTTGCTGCAGGCACCTGAACGCGGCGGCGATTTCGAGTACCGCACCGATCTGCGGTCGGACGACAATCCCAACTATGACGGCGTCGCAAAACTGCTCGAAGGGCGCGACTCCGAGGCAAAAATCCTGCGACTGAAGCCGGGCACGCTGAACGTCTTCCGCGGCAAGAACACCGCACATCGCGTCACCACGGTCCAGGGCGAGCGCGAGCGGATGATCGCGGTGTTTTCCTATTATGAGAAGCCGGGTGTGATGTTCAGCCCAGAAGAGCGGGTCGGCTTCTACGGCCGCGCAGCATGAGGCCGAAAGGCTGACACGCCACCCGCTACAAGAATCCGGAAAAGGCCTCTTGTCGGATTGTCGACAATCTGCTTGTCTTGTTCCCGGCTCTCACTGGAGTGGCGACATGGCCAAGCTGGATTTCAGTCCGATCGCGGATACGACACGTCGGGCCGAGATCGTCGCGCTGCTCAGGCGCGCGATCCTGACCGGCCAGCTCGAACCCGGCCAAAAGCTCAACGAATTGAGGATCGCCGAACAGATGCGGGTCAGCCGCGCGCCGCTGCGCGAGGCGATGCGCGAGTTGGTGCAGGAAGGCATTCTCACCAGCATTCCCTATGCCGGCACGTTTGTGATCGATGTCACCGCCAAGGACATCGATGACGCCTATTCGTTGAACAAGGTGCTCGATGAATTCGCCATCGAACGCACCTGGAAGCTGCGCGACCAGCGCTTCTTCGACGAGCTCGACAGCCGCCACGAGGCGGTGAAGCAGGCGACGCGGGCGCTCGACACCACGCGCCAGATCGAAACCGCGCTGCAATTGCACGGGCTGATTTATGAATGGGCCGACAATTCGGTGCTGCTGGAAACCTGGCAGCGGCTGACCAGCCGGCTGCAAATGTACTTTGCCCTGCACCAGCGCGCCCGCAACGAGCCGGTGCCGGCGGAAGATGTCCACGAGACCTATGTGCGGCTGTTAAAGGGCGCCGACATGCGCGCCGCACAGCGCCATGCCCGTGAGCACATCGACCTCGATTTCGAAGAGCTGCTTGCCTATGCGCGCGGCCTCGAACAGCGGATATCGAAGGGCGCCTGACCCCTCCTCGCCACCAAGGGACAACGGACAGACAAACGTGCAGATCAAAACCATCAAGGCCTATCGAGTCGTGCAGCCCTTCGTGGACGGGCCTTACCGCATGTCCAAGGGGCGCGTCGCCGACTGCTTCGACGCGGTGATCGTCGCCATCACCTCCGACAGCGGCGTGACCGGCTGGGGCGAGATGGCGCCGCTTGGCAATTTCTATTCGGCCGCCTTTCCGGCCGGCACCCGCGCCGGCGTGGTCGAGATCGCGCCGCATCTGATCGGCCAGGATCCGCGTGGCTTGGCCAGCATCGGCCGGCTGATGGACACGGTGTTCAAGGGCCATCCCTACATCAAGTCGG
The DNA here is from genome assembly GCF_056404775.1 of Mesorhizobium sp. P2_B5. Classification (NCBI taxonomy): domain Bacteria; kingdom Pseudomonadati; phylum Pseudomonadota; class Alphaproteobacteria; order Hyphomicrobiales; family Phyllobacteriaceae; genus Mesorhizobium; species Mesorhizobium sp. P2_B5. The sequence continues at coordinate 265,546 of NZ_JBFUDJ010000004.1, forward strand.
CGCTCGATATGGCCTGCTGGGACCTGGCCGCCCGCGCCGCCGATGTGTCGCTGGTGACCATGCTCGGCGGCCGCGAGAGCGACATGGCGGAGACCTACCGCGTCGTCACCCACGGCACGCTCGATCAGATGGCGGCACTGGCCAAGAGGATCATCGCCGAGGGCTGTCGCCGCCTGCAGGTCAAGGTCGGCGGTAACGTGCATGACGACATCGAGCGCGTGACGGCCGTCGCTTCTGCCGTGCCGAAAGGCACGGTCATTTTCTGCGACGCCAATGCCGGCTGGACGCCCTACCAGGCACGGCAGTTCGCCGATGCCACGCGCGGCATCGACTACACATTCGAGCAGCCCTGCACGACGATCGAGGAGAACATGTCGGTGCGCCGCATGCTCGACAAGCCGATGGTGCTCGACGAGAGCGTCATTTCGCTCGAGGCTATGCTGGATATTCACCGCCTGGGCGCGGCCGACGGGCTGACGCTGAAGATCTCGCGGCTGGGCGGCGTGACCAGGACCCGGCAGATCCGCGACGTCGCCGTCGATCTGGGCTTCATGATCACCGTCGAGGATACGGGCGGCGCCGAGATCGATACCGCGGCGATGGCACATCTGTCGCTGTCGACGCCGGAAGAACGGCGGCTGCACGCCATTGCCTTCCACGAATGGGTGACGGTGCGCACAGCAAAAAACGCCCCGCCAGTCACCGGCAGTCATATGGGCATTCCCGACGGACCCGGCCTCGGCATCGATGTCGACCCGAGCCTGCTTGGCAAACCATTCTTCGAGATCGGCTGAGATGAAGATCAAGCGCGTCAAGGCGACGCCGATCAATTACCGGCTCGAAGCCCCTTATGTCTGGGTGTTCGGCGAACTCGACGGTTTCTCGCCGACCATCGTCGAGGTCGAGACCGAGGATGGGCTGGTCGGTATCGGCGAGGCGCCGACGCCGGCCGCCGCGGCCGTCATCAACGATGTGCTGGCGCCACGACTTGTCGGCCGCAACGCCTTCGATATTGCCGGGGCCGAGGAAGTCTGTCTGCCCTTCTGGAGCGGCGTGCAATCGATCAACGACCGCACCCGCATCATGGCCTTCGGCGCCATCGAGGTGGCGCTGTGGGACCTGCGCGGCAAGGCGTGGAAGCAGCCGCTCTACCAACTGCTCGGCGGCGCCGTGCGCAAGGACATCCCCTTCACCGACTATTTTTCGCTGCGCGGTGATGGCGCTGATGTGAAAGGTGAGAAGACGCCGGAGGAAGTCGCCGACTATTGCGTCGAACTCAACGAGCGCTTCGGCACCACCTTCTTCGAAGGCAAATTCTCGACCGCCGATCCGAAAATCTCGCTGAAGATGGTCGAACTGATCCGCAAGAAGCTCGGCGACGAGGTGATGATCCGCATCGATTCCAACCAGGCCTATTCGCTGGCCACCGCCAGACACCTGGCGCGGCCGCTGGAAGAGCTTGGCGTGCGCAACTGGGAGGATCCGGTGGCGAGCATCGAAGAGATGCGCGAATTGCGCCGTCATTGCTCCATCCCGTTCTCGACCCACAACATCGACATTGCCCGCGCCATGGAGTTGAAGGTGCCGGACGCCTTTGTCGGCAACCCGACGGCGCATGGCGGCATTGGCCGCATGCAGCGCTTCGTCGGCGCCTGCGAGCATGCCGGCATCGACTACTGGTGCTACAGCGGCGACACCGGCGTCGGCAGCGCCTGCTACCTGCATCTCTGCGCCGCACTCGGCTGGATCCGCGAGCCCAACCAGTCGCTGTTTCGCATGCAGTCGATGGACATTATCGAGGAAGGGCCGTTTTCGCCCAGGAACAATGTCGTGCCGGTGCCGGAGGGCCACGGCCTCGGCGTCACGCTGTCTCAGGACAGGCTTGCCGCCTGCCATCGCGACTTCGTGGAAGACGGGCCGTGCAACAAATACCACGACCCGGAAAAGCCCGGCACCTATCGCCGGCTGCCGTTGAACTAGGCGGTTTTCCGCTCGCAATTGCGTCAAAACAACGAGGAGTGATCACACAGAGACGGATACAACAAGAGAAGCCCGCAGCTGTGACAAGCGCGCGGGACGAGCGGGTAAAAAGCAGATGGCTCCGACGAACGTCCGGCAGGACAAAGGGGGGCGCTGTCCCACCAGCATCAGCAGGCTCTCATCACAACTATCGCTTCGCCTCCAACTTGAAATCCTCCCGCCTCAACCCTTTTCTCGGTTGAAATATTTTTCAAATGGAAATAGGAATGTTCAAAATGATGATTTGACGCTGCGGCGCGTCATGACTGGAGGAAGCGATATGGCCCATCCGCAATTTGCAGCGGAACTTCTGCAGCGCGCTGAAGCCCAAGGGCCAATCACCATCGGTCTCGCCGGCGCCGGTCAGATGGGCACCGACATCGTCGTCCAGGTGGCGTTGATGCCGGGCATGCGGATCGGTGCCATTTCCGAGGTTCGGCCACAGGCGGCGATCGATGCCGCCCTGCTTGCCGGCCATGATCGCTCCGACATCGTCCAGGCGGCCAATGCGTCGGCCATCGACCGCGCCATCGAGGCCGGCAAGATCGCTGTCACCGAAGATTTGCATGCGCTGGCCGCGGCCGGCCGTATCGACGTCATCATCGACGCCACCGGCAATCCCAACATCGGCACGCTGTTTGCGCTCGAAGTGATGAAGAACGGCAAGCATATCGTCATGCTCAACGTCGAGGCCGACATTACCATCGGCCGCTTCCTCAAGGAAGAAGCCCGCAAGGCCGGCGTCGTCTACACGGGTGCTGCCGGCGATGAGCCCGCCTGCACGCTGGAGATCATCGGCTTTGCCCGCAGCCTCGGCTTCAACATCATCGCCGCCGGCAAGGGCAAGAACAACCCGCTGAAGTTCGACGCCATGCCGGCCGACTACGCCAAGGAAGCAGCCGAGCGCAACATGAATGCGCGCATGCTGGTCGAGTTCGTCGACGGCTCCAAGACGGCGATCGAGATGGTGGCGATCGCCAACGCCACGGGGCTGGTGCCCGACGTGCCGGGCATGCACGGCCCGACGGCAACGCTGGAGGAGCTGGCCAGCGTGCTTTGCCCGCGCGAGGATGGCGGCGTGCTGCACCGCAAGGGTGTCGTCGACTATTCAATCGGCAAGGGCGTGGCGCCCGGCGTGTTCTGCGTCATCGAGACCAGGCATCCGCGCGTGATGGAGCGGATGATCGACCTCAAGGTCGGCAAAGGCCCCTATTTCACGATCTTCCGGCCCTATCATTTGACCAGCCTGGAAGTGCCGCTGTCGGCGGCGCGCGCCGTGGTCTACAGGCGCGCCGACATGGAGCCGCTCGACCATCCGGTGGCCGAGGCGGTGGCGGTGGCCAAGAGCGATCTCGGCGCCGGGCAATCGCTCGGCATGATCGGCGAGACCGACTATCGCGGCTTTGCCATGACCTGGGAGGACGCGCGCGCCAAGGGTGCGCTGCCGCTCGGGCTTGCCGAACGCGCCAAGGTGGTCAAGCCGATCAGAAAAGGCGACTTCCTCACCTATGAAAATTGTGTACCCGACGATTCGATGGTGATAACGCAGATCCGCCGTCGTCTCGACCAGTCGGACGGACGGTTCGTGACCAACGCTGCCTGAACCTTCGGGAATAGCTGTGATGGACGATGTCGTTATCGGGATCGACGCCTCGACGACGGCCGTGAAGGCGATTGCTTTCACCCGCGATGGCGCCGAGCTTTTCCAGGCGCGCGAAACCTATCCGCTTTCAAATCCGAAGCCCGGCCATTTCGAACAGGATGCCGAACATTGGTGTGCAGCCCTCATCAGTGCGTTGCAGCAGGTTGCCGACAAGGTCGGCGCCGCGCGCGTGGCGGCAATCGCCATCGCCCATCAGCGCGAGAGCTTCACCCTGATCGATCAGGCCGGCAAGCCGCTCATTCCGGCGATCCTGTGGCTGGACGAGCGCGCCCGGCCGCAGGTCGCCCGGCTGTCTGCCGAACTCGGCCGCGAAGCGATCCGCGACTGGAGCGGCAAGCCGCCCGACCCAACGCCGGCGCTGTACGCCATCGCCTGGCTTGCCGAGCACCAGCCGCAGGTGCTGGCCGAGGCTGCGGCCCTCGTCGATGTTCACGGCTTCTTCGTCCACCGTCTCACCGGCCGTCTCGTGACCAGCACGGCAAGCGCCGATCCGCTCGGCCTGCTCGATGTCGCGACAGGCGAATGGCACGCTGACCTCGTCGCGGCTGCGGGACTCAGGCCCGAGCAGTTGCCGGCGCTGATTGGTCCCGGTGAAATTTGCGGCGGACTCGCCGAAAGCATTGCGCAGCTGACTGGCCTGAAGGCCGGTACGCCAATCGTCGCCGGCGCCGGCGACGGCCAGGCGATGGGCCTCGGCATGGGTGTCTATGGCGCCGGCAAGAGCTATCTCTCGCTCGGTTCCGGCGTCGTCAGCGGCTGCTATTCCGGCACGGTCACCACATCGGACGCGTTTCGCACGCTGGTCTCGCCGACCGGCTCCGGCTTCATGCTGGAGACCGTGCTGCGCTCGGGCATGCAACTGGTCGACTGGATCGTGCGCACCACAGGCGCTTCTTCCGCGGCAGAACTGGAGAAGCTTGCGGTCGATATCGCGGCCGGCAGCGACGGGCTGCTGGTCATGCCCTATTGGGCCGGCGTGATGAGCCCCTATTGGGATGGCGCGGCGCGAGGCGCTGTCGTCGGCCTGTCGCTCAACCATGAGCCAAGGCATCTCTTCCGCGCGACGTTGGAAGGCATCGCTTTCGAGCAAGCCATCGCAAGTGAGGCGATGGAAGGCGAGAGCGGCGGCACACCGGCGGAAATGATTGCCGCCGGCGGCGGCACCAATTCGGGGCTGCTGATGCAAATCATGGCCAGCGTGCTCGAGCGGCCGCTTCTCGTGTCGCCGGTCAACGAGGCGGCCGCACTTGGCGCGGCCATGCTGGCGGCTTCGGCGATCGGCTGGTTTGCCTCACCGGAAGACGCGGCCAAGGCGATGGCGGCGGCGCCCGCCAGACGTGTCGATCCGGACATGGCGCTGTTGGCGGCTTACCGGGCGCGCAGGGCGATCTATCGCGACCTTTATCACGCGACGCGCGATATTCATGCGCGGCTTGGCGCGATTTGAGGTCGACCTGTCGCTTCCGGCCTGAAGCTACCGGATTTGCGTCTTGTCTGGCCAGTGCTAAGCTCAGCGGGCTCATGAAAGTAGCGTTCCACCTCGCGGCCCTGCCCTGGATCGTCGCTGTTGCGACAGCTCCAACGGCAGCGCGCGCGCAAGACGAACTGTCTCTTGAGGTCTCCGTCGACCTGGACAATGACGGCCGTACGGATCGGGCTGTCCTCGCGCAAGATACCAACAGCGGGCAAGCGGACCTCTCGATCTATCTTGCCGCCGGTGACGGTAGGCTCGACCCTTCGCGCAAGCCGAGCCTCGTCAAGAAGGCGCTGACGGAGGACCGGATTCTTGCGCTCGAAAGGAAAGGCAAGGGATCGCTTGTCATCACCTCCTGCTTCGGCTGCGGCGCCAGCAAATCGACGGAAGAGACGCTGACCGTCGTTTATCGCCGCGGCAAGTTCCTGGTCGGCGGCTACAGCCGCAGCTGGGACTGGGGCGAGCAGAAAGCCGACGGGACCGTCGAGACCACGCTCGGCGGCTGCGACATCAACTATCTCACCGGCAAGGCCACCGTCGCCAAGGACCTGGAGGCCGGCCGGCCGATCAAGGGCAAGTTCAAACCGGTGCCCTTGAAGGACTGGTCCTACGAGAAGCGCCCCAAGGCTTGCGAATTCTGAAAAGACTTTTTTCTCAGGTTCCTGACGGAAAATCGCTGCCACTGTTCCGGGCATCGAGGATCAGCGATTGAGCAGGCCCTTGGCGGCGTCCTCGTCGGTGATCAGCACCGCGATCTTGGTGTTGGCCAGCGCGGCGCGCATGATGGCCACCTTTTCCTGCCCCCCCGAGACCAGGATGATGTTCGGGATGTCCGACAGTTCCTGCAGCGGATAGGCGCAGACGCGGCGGTTGACCTCATGGTCGACCGGGCGGCCCTCGGCGTCGATGAAGTGACAGAGGATGTCACCGACAGCACCCGCCGCCTGCAATTCCTCGAGCTCGCTCGGCTTGATGAAACCGTAATTGGCGATCGGGCTGTCGTTGGAGAACGAGCCGACGCTGAGCACAGCGATGTTGGCCCGGCGCGCCCGGAAGACGACATCCTGGACACTGCGCTGGCTCATGAAGGCATCGCGCTGCTCGGGCTTGTCGGCATAGACCGGCACCGGCAGCAGGAAACATTCAGCGCCGATCTTCTCGGCGAATTCCCAGGCGCTTTCGGTCGGGTTGAGCGGCTGTGCATGGGTGAGGCCGCCGAGCATCGAGACGACGGTGGTTCTGGCAATCGGTCGCCTCGGCAACTCGTTGATGGCGAATTTTAGCGTGCGGCCCCAGCCCAGAGCAATGACGTCGCCGGCATTGACGTTGTCGGCGAGATAGGCGGCAGCGGCGTGGCCGATCATTAGCGGCGCGTTGCTGCGGTCGGCGGCCGACGGCACCACGACGGCCTGGCTGAGCCCGAAACGCTGCTTCAGGCTTTCCTCAAGCTGCACGCATTCGACGACACTGTCGCGAATGCGGAACTGGACAATGCCCTCCTCGCGGGCGGCGGAGAGGATGCGATGCACCTTGATGCGGCCGACGCCGAGGATCTCGGATATCCGCTCCTGCGTCAGGCCTTCGACATAGTAATGCCAGGCGGCACGGGCCTTCAGCTCGGCATCGGGGAAGCGCGAGGCCTTCTCGTTTTCGACGGTTGCCATCTTTTTGCCCTCCCACGGCAGATTCGGAATCTTTTCCGCAGAGCGCCGCCCCTGGCCTTCCCTAGGACAAACCCCCAGGTGGCGCAAACCGTCTGCATGGCGCGACGGCACTTGACAATTTTCTAACGAACAGTTTAGCTGAACAAAATTGCATATCAAAGATAAATTGTTCACAGGGAGGTGCCTGGTGAACAAGAGCGGACGGCAGGCCATCGCCGTTTCGCTGACGGAGGAGACGAAGTGGCCGTGAGCAATGATGCAAGCGACTCGAAAGCTGGCGAGTTGAAAGCCGTGCCCGGCGCTCAAGGCGCGACGGGTACAAAGCTTTCGGCGCTGTTCGCCGGAACCATGGGACCGTTGATCGGACTCGCACTGCTTTGCCTGGCGTTGACGCTAACCACCGACACATTCCTCACCGTTCGCAACATCCTCAATGTGCTTGACCAGATCACCGTGCTCGGCATCATGGCGATCGGCATGACACTGGTCATCCTGATCGGCGGCATCGATCTCTCGGTCGGCTCGGTGCTGGCGCTGGCCGCCATGGTGATGGGCTTCGTCGCCCACCCCGACTATCTCAATCTCGGCCTTGCGGCCGGCGTCATCGCCGGACTGGTCGTCGCCGGCCTTTGCGGACTGGTGTCGGGCCTGCTGGTGACCGTCACCCGGCTGCCGCCCTTCATCGCCACACTGGCGATGATGTCGGTGGCGCGCGGTCTTGCCAACATGATCACCGACGGCTCGCAGATCGTCGGCTTTCCCGACTGGTTCACCAACCTGTCGATCATCCGCCATTTCGGCTTCCTGTCCGTCACCGTCGGGCTGATGATGGTGCTGGCGATCATCTTCGCCATCTTCCTCAACTACCGCGCCACCGGCCGCAGCCTTTACGCTATCGGCGGCAGCGCCGAGGTGGCGCGGCTCTCCGGCATTCCGGTGAAGTCGCTGACCAACTGGGTCTACGCGATCTGCGGTGTGCTCGCCGGGCTCGCCGGCATCGTGCTGGCGGCGCGGCTGGATTCGGTGCAGCCCAGTTCCGGCCTCGGCTATGAGCTCGACACCATCGCGGCGGTGGTGATCGGCGGCGCCAGCCTGTCGGGCGGCGTCGGCTCGATCGGCGGCACCGCGGTCGGCGTTCTCATCATCGGCGTGCTGCGCAACGGGCTCAATTTGCTCGGTGTCTCGCCCTTCATCCAGCAGGTGGTGATCGGCGTGGTGATCGCGCTGGCGGTCGCGACCGACACCTGGCGTCGGCGAGCTCAATGAGGAATTCGCCCGGAGCGTCCGGGCGATAGACGGATCGGTCGATCCGAAACTGGGATGTTCCAAGGGGCGCGATGCGCTGGCGGGACAGTTTGACTATCAACGGAGGAAACACATGCTGACCAAACGTTCACTGCTGCTTGCCGCGGCCGCAATCATTCCGCTGCTCGGCCTGACTGAAATGGCCTCGGCCAAAGAGGCCAAGAAACTCGGCCTCGCTGTCGCCAATCTGCAGGCCGACTTCTTCAACCAGATCAAACAATCGGTCGAAGCCTACGGCAAGGAAAAGGGCATCGAGATCGTCACCGTCGACGCCAAGGGCGATTCGGCAACGCAGGTCAGCCAGGTGCAGGATTTGATCACGCAGAACATCGACGCGCTGATCTACATCCCGGCCGGCGCCACCGCCGCCACCGTGCCGACCAAGACCGCCAAGGCCGCCGGCATCCCGGTGATCAATGTCGACCGCAACGCCGACGGCGCGCCGGGCGACACCTTCATTGCCACCAACAGCGTCGCCTCGGCGCAGGCCGTGTGCGACTACATTGCCAAGCAGGCCGGCGGCAAGGGCGAGCTGATCATCATCCATGGCCAGAAGGGCACGACGCCCGAGGTCGACCGCTCGAAGGGCTGCGGCGAAGCGCTCAAGGCCTATCCCGACATCAAGGTGGTCGGCGAATTGTGGAGCGAAGGCTGGCACCAGGACGAAGGTTTCAAGCTGACGCAAGACCTGCTGCAGTCGCATCCCGATGTCTCCATCGTCATCGGCCAGGCCGATGCGCTGGCGCTGGGCGCGGCACAGGCGGTCAAGGTCGCCAATCCCGGCCACAAGGTCTGGGTTGCCGGCTTCGACGGCGACGTGGCGGCGCTGAAGGCGCTTAAGGACGGCGTGTTCGACGTCACCGCGACGCAGCAGACGCAAGGCATGGGCAGGCTCGCTGTCGATGCGGCGATCAAGCTGGTGGCCGGCGAAAGCATTCCGGCCGAACAGCTGCAGGACGCGACGCTGACCACCAAGGACAATGTCGAGCAGTTCATCGCCAAGCACCCGTAACAGCTCGCACCGCGTAAGAGAGCGCCACGATGTCCACAGAGCCTCGCCACAGCGAAAGCCCGCATAACGGACTCTTCGTCAACGGCCTCTGCAAGAGCTACGGACCGGTCCAGGTCCTGGCCGATGCGAGCTTCGAGGTGCGGCCGGGCGAGGTCGTGGCGCTGCTCGGCGAAAACGGCGCCGGCAAGTCGACGGTGTCCAATATCATCGCCGGCTCGATCAGACCCGATGCCGGCACCATCATCTGGCGGGGGAAGCCCTACTCCCCCGCCTCGCCTGCCGCGGCAATCGACGCCGGCGTCGGCATGATCCACCAGGAACTGAAGCTGCTGCCGGACCTGTCGGTGGCGGAAAACGTCTATGTCGGGCGCCTGCCGATGCGCGGCGGCCGCATCGACCGTGCTGAGATGAACGCCAAGGCCTCGGCACAGTTGAAGCGGCTCGGCCTCGATGTCTCGCCGGAACGCAAGGTGCGCACGCTGCGCATCGCCGCCCAGCAGCAGGTCGAGATCGCCAAGGCGCTGACGCTGAACGCCGAACTGCTGATCTTCGACGAGCCGACGGCAGCGCTTGGCGGCGAAGAGACGGAACTGTTGTTCCAGCAGATCCGCAAGTTGAAAGCCGAAGGCATGTCCTTCATCTATATCAGCCACCGTCTCGACGAGATCGCGCAGATTGCCGACCGCGTTGTGGTGATGCGCGACGGACGCATCGTCGCCCGCCACGAACGCGCCGACATCCCTGTGCGCACCGTGGTCGAGCAGATGGTCGGCCGCTCGGTCGAGCGGATGTTTCCGCATCTGTCGCCGCCGCGCGAGGAGACGCTGCTCGAGGTCGAGAACCTGTCCTCGCCGGAGAAGAGTTTCAACAATGTCTCCTTCTCGGTCAAAGCCGGCGAAATCCTCGGCATAGCCGGGCTGATCGGCGCCGGCCGCACCGAGCTGGTGCGGGCGATCGCCGGCGCCGATCCGATCTCGTCGGGCGCGGTGCGGGTTGCCGGTAAACCGGTGCATCTCAGCGGGCCGGCGGCGGCGATCAAGGCTGGCGTCGTGCTGGTGCCGGAAGACCGCAAGGCGCAAGGCGTGGTGCTCGACCAGACGATCGGCGAGAACCTGGCGTTCGGCAATTTCGACCATGTCGCGCCGAAGGGTTGGGTGTTTCCGAAGGCGGTGCAGAAATTCGCCGAGGCCGGCATCTCGCGGCTCGGGGTGAAGGGCAAGCCGAACCAGGCGGTGAGCAAACTTTCCGGCGGCAACCAGCAGAAGGTGATCATCGCCAAATGGGTGTCGCGGCCACCAAAGGTGTTCATCCTCGATGAGCCGACGCGCGGCATAGATGTCGGCGCGCGCGCGGCGATCTACGACGTGATCGCCAACCTCGCCCGCTCCGGCATGGCGGTGGTGGTGGTGAGCTCCGACCTCGAGGAAGTGCTGGGACTGTCGCACCGCGTGCTGGTGCTGAGCCGCGGCCGCCAGCGCGGCATTCTCGACCGCAGCGACGCCAGCAATGTCGCGGTGATGGAACTCGCCACGAGCTAGAATAACGCGCAGCAGGTGATATCCTCCCAAGGATCGACCGCGCGGGGCGCCAGCAAGGACTGGCGCCCCTTCATTTCAGACGGCCGGTGGTTGGAGCAGAGGGACCGACGAATGAAACTATTCGATCTTCACGGGGACGTGGCGCTGGTGACCGGAGCCGGCAGCGGCATCGGGCAAGCGATCGCAATTGGTCTGGCCGAAGCCGGCGCCGATGTCGTCTGTTTCGGTCACACATCCAAGGGCGGACTCGACGAGACGGCACACAAGATTTCAGCACTTGGCCGCAAGGCGCTGGTGCTGACCGGCACTGTGACGTCGGAGGAAGACCTGGCGTTGGCGGTCGCGCGCACGGAGAGAGAACTCGGCGCGCTGACCATTGCCGTCAACAATGCCGGCATCGCCGGAGCCGAACCGGCCGAAACGCTGCCGCTGCAGACATGGCAGAAGATCTACGACGTCAATGTCAGCGGCGTGTTCCTGTCCTGCCAGGCCGAGGCGCGCGCCATGCTGGCGCGGCGCAAGGGCTCGATCGTCAACATCGCCTCGATGTCGGGTTCGATTGTCAATCGCGGCCTGACCCAGGCGCATTACAATTCGTCGAAGGCTGCCGTCATCCACATGTCGAAGAGCCTCGCCATGGAGTGGGCCGATCGCGGCCTGCGCGTCAATGTGGTGAGCCCAGGCTACACGCTGACGCCGATGAACAAGCGGCCAGAGGTCGCCGAACAAATCAAGATCTTCAAGCGCGATACGCCGATGGGGCGCATGGCGACCCCGGAAGAGATGGTCGGCCCGACCGTGTTCCTGGCCAGCCGCGCCGCGAGTTTTGTCACCGGCATCGACCTGATCGTCGATGGCGGTTTTGTCTGCTGGTAGGAGAACCAAGTGCCGAAGCGTTTTGAAGGCAAGACGGCTGTCATCACCGGGGCCAGCGGCGGCATCGGCGCGGCAATGGCGAAGCGCTTGGCCGAGGAAGGTGCTGCGGTCGTGGTCAGCGCCATCGATGCCCGGGTCGAAGAGGTTGCCGCCAGCCTGAAAGCCGCGGGCGCCAAGGTCGCATCGATGCGCATGGACGTGACCAGGAAGGATGAGGTCATCGCGCTCTACGATCTCGCCGAGAAGGAGTTCGGCCGCGTCGACATTTCGGTGCAGAATGCCTCGGTCATCACCATCGCCCGGATCGAGGCGATGACCGAGGCCGAGTGGGACAAGGTGATGGCAGTCAACACCAAGGGCGTGTTCCTGTGCTGCCAGGAAGCGATCGCCCGCATCCGCAAGCATGGCGATGGCGGCCGGCTGATCAACACGGCATCAGGCCAGGCACGGCAAGGCTTCATCTACACGCCGCATTATGCGGCGTCGAAGTTCGGCGTCGTCGGCATCACCCAGAGCCTGGCCAAGGAAGTGGCCAAGGAAAAGATTACCGTCAACGCGATCTGCCCCGGCATCATCGACACCGACATGTGGGCCTATAACGACGCCGCATGGGGCAAGCTTATGGGAGATTACAAGCCCGGAGAGTTGATGGCCGAGTGGGTGAAGAATATCCCGATGGGCCGCGCCGGCAGCGGCGAGGATGTCTCCGGCCTGGTCAGCTTCCTCGCCAGCAACGACGCCACCTACATCACCGGCCAGACGATCAATGTCGATGGCGGCCTGATCATGTCGTGAAGTCAGCTCTGGCGGTTGGCAATCGACCAGTCTGAAATTCCGCAGTGCACGAGCCGTCAGCCGTTGCGCCGCATGAACGTTGGTATATATAATTTCATCCCATGAAACGGCCTTGGTGGGGATGGGGCTCGCCGGCCGAGATCATGGGACCTTGATGGCTCTGAAGTCACAGAGCGCCGCCGGAGCGGCGATCGATTCGTTGACGATTGCTCGCGCAGCAATCCATGCGATGCCATGACGCGGGCCTATCCAGCACCATACCACCACCAGATTGAGCACCATCTCGCCTGCGCCGGTTGCGGCCATGGAGATGGTATGGCGCGAACGAGCTTGCGTAACGACCCGCCTTTCCAACACAATCAAGAAAAGACGCAAGAAGGGAACGACTAAGAACTTCCACATGGTTTGACAGGAGAACAAGCATGTCATTTCGCAGTGTGATTTCGAGACTATCAATGGGAGCCTTCGCACTTGCCTCGGCAAGTGCACTGACACCGGCGGCGCAAGCGGCCGCGCCTGAATCCAACGACCCGATCAAGATCGCGCTGTTCGACTGGACCAGCGTCAACCTCAACGCCAAGATCCTTGGCGGCGTTTTGGAAAAACTCGGCTACACCGTCGAATATCCGACCGCCGACTACCTCTCCAGCCTGACCACCGGCCTCACCAATGGCGATATCGATGTCGGCCTGGAATTCTGGGACACGACGGCCGGCGAAGCTATGAAGGCCTCCGACGCCACCGGCCAGACCGAGCGGCTCGGCAAGCTCGGACCGAAGGCCAAGGAAGAATGGTGGTTTCCCGAATACATGAAGGAGAAATGCCCGGGCCTGCCGAATTGGGAAGCGCTGAAGGACCCGAAATGCGCCGAGGCCTTTTCGACAGCCGAGACCGCACCGAAGGGACGCTATCTCGGCGGCCCGGTGACCTGGGAAGGCTTTGACGACGAGCGCGTCGAGGCGCTGAAGCTGCCCTTCACCGTCATCCATGCCGGCACCGACGCGGCGATGTTCGCCGAACTGGACTCGGCCTATCAGCGCAAGGCGCCGATCATGCTGTGGATCTATTCGCCGCACTGGGCGCCGGCCAAGTACAAGGGCGAATGGTTGCAATTCCCCGAACACACGCCGGAGTGCTACACCGACCCGAAATGGGGCACCAACCCCGACGCCAAATATGATTGCGGCAAGCCGCATGGCGAGATCTGGAAATACTCCTGGTCGGGCATGAAGGACAAATGGCCGGTCGCCTACAAAGTGGCCAAGGCTTACACGGTCGACACCGACGAGCTCAACAAGATGAGCGGCGAGATCGACCTCGGCGGCAAGACACCTGAAGAAGTCGCCGCCGCCTGGATCGCCGCCCATGAGGCCGACTGGAAAGCCTGGGCGCAGTGATCGTTCCGACTGGAAGCCAGACCCGGCCGTAGCGGCCGGGTCTATTTCCCTATTTTCCAGAAGGACCATTGGATGACGGAAGCGACTGAACCGCAGGCAGTTGGCACGCCAAAGGATGCGCGGCCGATAAAGCTTGCCTGCCGCAATGTCTGGAAGTTGTTCGGATCGAACGCTGCGAACTTCATTCGCGAGCGCGACGGCAAGGCCAGCATGGCCGACGTCGCTGCCGCCGGACTGGTCGGCGCGGTCCGCGCCGTCGATCTCGAAATACGCCAGGGCGAGATCTTCATCATCATGGGCCTGTCGGGCTCCGGCAAATCGACGCTGGTGCGCTGCATGTCCAGGCTGGTCGAGCCGACCCACGGCAAGGTCGAGTTCGAAGGCAACGATCTCCTAAAGATTTCCGACGCGGCGTTGATTGAACTCCGGCGCCACCGCATGGGCATGGTGTTCCAGAATTTTGCGCTCTTGCCGCATCTCAACGTACTGGAGAACATCGCTTTCCCCTTGAGCATCCAGGGCCAGGACAGGCCGACGCGGGAAGCTCGGGCGCGCGAGGTGATCGAGCTTGTCGGCCTGCGCGGACGCGAGCATTTTTATCCGCGCGAGCTTTCCGGCGGCCAACAGCAGCGCGTCGGCATTGCCCGCAGTCTCGCGACCAAGCCGGAGATCTGGTTTCTCGACGAACCGTTCTCGGCGCTCGACCCGCTGATCCGCCGCGAGATGCAGGATGAGCTGATGCGGCTGCAAACCATGCTGCACAAGACCATCGTCTTCATCACCCATGATTTCGACGAGGCGATCAGGCTGGCCGACCGCATAGCCATCATGAAGGATGGCGAGGTCATCCAGATCGGCACGCCTGAACAGCTCGTGGTCAATCCGGCGACCGACTATGTCGCCGAATTCACCCGCGACGTCGACCGCGCCAAGGTGATTTCGGCGCGCAGCCTGATGCGCGCCTGCGATGGCTCGGAGCATGGCGGCACGGTTTCGCCCGATGCCAAGATCGCCAGTTTCTCGGCCAGCATCGTTGGCTCGGGAAAACCGTTCGCCGTGGTCAACGGCACCGGCAAGCCAATCGGCGAAGTGACGCCGCAAGCGGTGATCGGGCTGCTGGCCGGTCTGGACAAACCGAGAGCCGGCGCATGACGGTAACGGCAAGCGCCAGCGAAACGAGGCCGCCGGTTCAGCGCTGGCTGCTGGTCTGGGCACTGGCACTTGCCGCCGTGCTGGTGGTGGTCCTGCAGCAGGACCGGCTGCCCTGGGCGGTCAATTATCCGGCCGAGGCGGTTGTCCCGGTCGCCGACTGGGTCAGCGCGCTGATGCGCTGGATCAAGTCGAACTTGTCGTGGCTGACCCGCTCGATCACCGCGGTGCTCGGCGTTCCCCTCGATTTCGCGCTCAATCTGCTCGCCAAGAGCTTCAAGATCGGCCACGGCGCCGACGCCTATGTGCTGCCGCGCCTGTCATGGGTCGGTGTCTGCGCTGTCGCCTTCATCGCAGGGCATGCCGTGGGTGGGCGGAAACTCGGCCTGCTGGTCGGCGGCTGTTTTCTCTACATCGCTCTGTTCGGCCAGTGGACCAGCGCCATGCTGACGCTGGCGCTGATTTCCATCGCGGTGCCGTTCTGCATCGTCACCGGCTTGTTTGCCGGCATCTGGGCGTGGCGCAAGCCATGGGCCGAGAGGCTGATCGTCTCCCCTGCCCTTGATCTGATGCAGACCATCCCGACCTTTGCATACCTCATCCCGATGCTGCTCCTGTTCGGCAATAGCCCGGTGTCGGCGATGATCGCCACCGCCATTTTTGCCACGCCGCCGATGGTGCGGGCGACGATGCTGGGTCTGTCGCGCGTGCCGTCCGAGATCGATGATTTCAGTGAGATGGCCGGTTGCACGGCGCAGCAGAAATTGTGGCGGGTGCTGCTGCCCTCGGCGCGGCCGACGCTGATGGTCGGCGTCAACCAGGTGATCATGCTGGCGCTGAATATGGTCATCATCGCCTCGATGATCGGCGCCGGCGGCCTCGGCTACGACGTGCTGCTCGCGCTGCGCGCGCTGAAGGTCGGCGAAGCGATGGAAGCCGGCCTTGCCATCGTGGCTTTGGCTATCGCGCTCGACCGGCTGAGCCAGGCCATCGCCCACAAGCAGGCGAAAGGCCAGACGCATCAGGCGGTGAGCCCGGTCTTCTGGCGGCGCTATCCCCATCTGACGCTGGCGCTCGCCATCCTTGCCGTCACCACGCTGCTCAGTCTCTATGTGCCAGCCTTCGCGGCGGTGCCGAAGGCGATCACCTTCACCACCGCGCCTTTGTGGAAGGCGGCGGTGAACTGGGTGACGATCAACTTCTTCGACGTAATCGAAGCGTTTCGCGTCGCACTGATCCTCAATGTGCTGAACCCGCTGCGCGCCTTCTGCGAAGGCTTTCCGTGGCTGGGTGCTGTGGCGCTGCTCGGCCTCGCCGGCTATCAGCTCGGCGGCCTGCGGCTGGCGGCACTGGTTGCTGCGCTGACCGCTTTCTGCGCCATCGCCGGTCTCTGGGAAAAGACCATGGCGACGGTCTATCTCTGCGGCATCTCGGCCTTCATCGCTTGCCTGATCGGCATTCCGATTGGCCTGATGGCGGCGCGCAGCGACCGTTTCGAAAAGATCGCCACGCCCATCATCGATACGCTGCAGGTGCTGCCGTCCTTCTGCTTCATCATTCCGGTGGTGATGCTGTTTCGGGTCGGCGACGTCACCGCCATGATCGCAACGGTCGCCTTCGCCGTGGTGCCGGCAATCCGCTACACCAATCACGGCATCCGCCAGGTGCCGCCGGCATTGATCGAGGCGGCCAAGGTTTCGGGCTGCACGCCGCGCCAGACCTTCTTTCGCGTGCAACTGCCGCTGGCGCTTCCCGAGATCATGCTCGGCGTCAACCAGACGATCCTGATGGCACTGGCGATGATCATCATCTGCGCCATGGTCGGCACGCGCGATCTCGGCCAGGAGGTGTTCATCGCGCTGTCGAAGGCCGATTCCGGCCGTGGCATTGTCGCCGGTCTCGCCATCGCCTTCATCGGCATCGTCGCCGACCGGCTGTTCAACGCCTGGACGGCGAAGGCGCGGGCGAGGCTGGGCTAGGCAGGACGATACCGCGGCTACTCGGCCGCCACACCTTTCACCTCGAGATAGCTCTCCATGGAATCGTCCAGCGCCTGCAGCCAGGGCGTATGATGCAGCGGCGCCATGGTGCCGGTCATCAGCGAGCGGTAGGCGTGGTCGCGGAAGCTCATAATGTCTTCCGCCTTGTGGTGCTCCCATTCCATGAAGGTCTGGTTGACAGCCTCGACGTCGAAGCCGGGATAGTCGGTCTGGTCCATCAATTCCTTAGTGTAGTCTCCCTGGAACCAGATCATCTGTTCGGCGTCTTCCAGCATCTCCTCGCGCGCACGCCATTTGGCGCCGTGCTCGGCCATCGCCTGCACCGACGGCAACTTAATGCGGCCCATGATGACGTCGCGGGCGAACCAGGCCTGCGCGTCGAACATGTTGAAAGTGTAGAACTGGTCCTGCATGCCGATATAGGACAGCTTCGGGTTCTTCTCCCAGACGACGCCCTCATAGAGGTCGAGCGGCCACATGCGGTTGGCGGTCTTCAGCTTGAGGTCGTCGGTGAGGAAGGGGAAGGAATGCAGATAGCCGGTGCACAGGATGATGGCGTCCACATCCTTGGTGGTGCCGTCCTTGAAGTGGGCGGTCTTGCCGACGACCTTTTGCAGCAGCGGCACCTCCTTCCAGTTCTCCGGCCATTTGAAGCCCATCGGCTTGGAGCGGTAGCTGGAGGTGATCGATTTGGCGCCGTATTTGTAGCATTGCGAGCCGATGTCCTCGGCCGAGTAAGAGCGGCCGATGATCAGGATATCCTTGCCCTTGAACTCCATGGCGTCGCGGAAATCATGGCTGTGCAGGATGCGGCCGTTGAAGGTCGAGAAGCCCTCGAAATAGGGCACGTTCGGCACGGAGAAGTGGCCGGACGCGACGACGACATTGTCGAACTCCTCGGAGTAGGTGACGTCGTTGGTGCGGTCATGCGCGGTGACGGTGAATTTCTTCGTCACATCCGAGAAGGTCACCATGCGCACCGGGCTGTTGAAGCGCACCCATTTGCGCAGGCCCGATTTCTCGACGCGGCCCTTGATGTAGTCCCACAAAACGGCGCGCGGCGGATAGGAGCCGATCGGGCGGCCGAAATGCTCTTCGAATGTGTAGTCGGCGAATTCCAGGCATTCCTTCGGTCCGTTCGACCAGAGGTAGCGGTACATCGAGCCGTGGACGGGATCGCCGTGTTCGTCGAGGCCGGTGCGCCAGGTGTAGTTCCACAGGCCGCCCCAGTCCGACTGCTTTTCGAAGCAGACGATTTCAGGAATGGTGGCGCCCTTGTCTTCGGCCGATTTGAAGGCCCTGAGCTGGGCCAGGCCGGATGGCCCGGCTCCAATGACGGCAACGCGAGTGTTCATGGCAGGCCTCCCGGTCTCATTTCAACTTTGACGCAATTCCTGTGGGAAAACCGTTTCACGCTTTTCCCAGGATTGCTCTTACGAAACAAATTTCACTCACAGTGACAGTAATTGCCCCTTCGATGCTGTCA
Organism: Mesorhizobium sp. P2_B5; assembly: GCF_056404775.1. Classification (NCBI taxonomy): domain Bacteria; kingdom Pseudomonadati; phylum Pseudomonadota; class Alphaproteobacteria; order Hyphomicrobiales; family Phyllobacteriaceae; genus Mesorhizobium; species Mesorhizobium sp. P2_B5. The sequence continues at coordinate 283,924 of NZ_JBFUDJ010000004.1, forward strand.
ACAGGGCTTGTGGCGAAACCGCGTTTCGTCCCAGCGGATTTTCGGCAAAAACCGATGGCAGCGCGACTTAAAGGGCTTGCTGTCGCGGTTGCGTTTCTGTATCGGCAGCGAATATGTTCACCTTGAGTGAAATAAATCTGCGATTCTTGGGAGCGGCGACATGGCGAAGACAGCATCCGATCTCAAGCCCGGCGCCGGTCCGGCCAAGGCCAAGCCGTTGCCGAAGGTCTCGGGGGACGGGAAGACCATCCGCACGCCGCTGACGCAGAACCCGCACGCCATCCGCGACACGCGCGAGAAGGTGCTGGAGGTGGCGATCGGCCGCGAGGTGCGCGCTTTCCGCAAGAAGCTCGGCATCACTGTCGCCGATCTCGCCGTTGCCACCGACATTTCGCTGGGCATGCTGTCGAAGATCGAAAACGGCATCACCTCGCCGTCGCTGACGACGCTGCAGGCGCTGTCCAGAGCGCTTGGCGTTCCCGTCACCGCCTTCTTCCGCCGCTTCGAGGAAGAGCGCAGCGCCGTCTTCGTCAAAGCCGGCGAAGGCCTCGATGTCGAGCGCCGTGGCACGCGCGCCGGCCACCAGTACAATCTCTTGGGGCATATCGGCTCCAACACCAGCGGCGTCGTCGTCGAGCCCTATCTGATCACGCTGACCGAGGATTCGGACGTGTTCCCGACCTTCCAGCATGAAGGCATGGAGTTCCTCTACATGCTGGAGGGTGAAGTGGTTTACCGCCACGGCAGCAACCTCTATCCGATGAAGCCGGGCGACAGCCTGTTCTTCGACGCCGACGCGCCGCATGGACCGGAGCAGCTGACAAAGCTGCCGATGCGGTATTTGTCGATTATTTGCTATCCGCAGAACAGCGCGGGGTAGAATTTAGCTCAGGTTCCTCGCCCCCACAAAAGTGGGGGAGAGGTGGCTCGGCGAAGCCGAGACGGAGAGGGGGAGCGCCCTACGAAGGCCCCCTCTCCGTCCGCTTCGCGGACACCTCTCCCCCGCCTCCGGCGGGGGCGAGGAACCCAAGTCTTTGACCGTCAATCCGGCCCAAACCCCGGGCTCGTCGCGCTGCCATCATCCAGCTTCGACAGCCATTCCACCAGCGTCGGCCTGTACCGCGTCAGGCCCTTGTAGGTGGCGAGCTCTTCCGGCAGGTCGCGGATGACGCGGTGCAGGCGCCGCGCCCATTTCGGCTGCGTCACCAGCTCGTCCATCTTGATGAGGTAGCAGCGGATCGGGAAGACGATGCCGTTCGAACGCGGCAGGCGCCAGAAGCTCTGCAATTCGACGCGCAGATGCACCTTGTCGCCGACATTCTCTGGCGTCACCGTCGCGCGGTCCGGTCCCCATTTGTGATAGTTTTCCGGGCTGGTGTCGAGGCGCGGATTGATGGTCATCGTCCAGTTCAGCCGCCGCGCCGGCTTGCCCTGCTGGATGTTGGTGAGAAACTTCAGCGCCCTAACGAAAATACCCTTCTCATGGGCCAGCGGCACCGGCGCGTGCCATTCGAAGAAGTTCATGCCGATGTCGAAATCGAGCGACCAGTCGGCCTGGGTGGTGACCATGCCGGCGTCCATCCACAGATTGCCGTCGCGCTGGTCGAGGATGCAGAAATCGCCCTGGCTCTGGCGGGTGATGTATTCCATCGGCCCGTAAGGCAGCGTCGAGGTGTCGCCGAAGGTGAAGGTGTCGTCGATGCCGAGCGGCCGGTTGATCCAGCGCCAGCGGTCGCCGTCGCGCTCAAGCGTGAAATGCTCGGGGTAGCCCAGCGCCTGCTGCTCCATCAGGAGTTCGAGCAGGTCCCAGCCGGCCAGCGTCATATGCGGCAGCGACTGACAGCGCAGCGGATCCTCGGCCAGCACCAAAGCGCGGTCCTGCATCTCGGCGACATAGTGCTCGTCGACGTCGATCAGGTTTTCCAGCACTGAGCCTTTGGGACCGACGACATGCGGCTCGATATTGACCGCATACATGTAGCTGTCTTCGTGGAACGGAAACGGAAACCGCCTGATGTGCTCCGGGCTGTTCTTGAAGGTGAAATCGTCGCGGAACGTTTCCTTGCGAAAGGTGATGCCCAAGCTCGCCTCCTATCTTTCCAGGACCAAAGACTTGCCTTCGAAGCGCGACACGCACGGCATGATCTTGCAGCCGGAACGGTGGTCTTCCTCGCTCAGCCAGTGGTCGTTGTGGATGAACTTGCCGTCATACGAGATGACATTGGTCTCGCATTGGCCGCAGACGCCGCCACGGCAGAGATAGGGCGGATCGACGCTGGCGGCTTCGATCGCTTCGAGCAGGCTCTGCTGCTCGCCGACGCGGATAGTCTTGCCGCTGACGGCAAGTGTGACGTCGAACGGCAGGCCGGGTTGGGGTGCCGCGAAATGTTCGTAATGCACGGTCTCCGGCGGCCAGCCCAGTTCTGCCGCGCGCTCGCGCACCCAGTTGATCATGCCGGCCGGGCCGCAGACATAGAGATGGGTGCCGAGCGGTTGCGACGACAACAGCCGGTCGAGTTCGATTCGCTGGTCCAGATCGTCGTGGTAGAGCCGGATGCGGCGGCCATAGCGTTCCTGCAGGACATCGGCATAGGTGCCGAGCGACGCGGTGCGGCACGTATAGTGTAACTCGAAATTGCCGCCGGAGCCCGCGAGCTGCGCGGTCTGCGCCATGAACGGTGTGATGCCGATGCCGCCGGCCAGCATCAGATGCTTCTTCGCCCTGAGATCGAGAGAGAACAGATTGACGGGGTAGCTGACCACCATCTCCTGGCCCGGCTTGACCGACCTGTGCATGAACAGAGAGCCGCCGCGGCCGACATCGTCGCGGCGCACCGAGATGGTGTATTCGCGCGTGTCGAGCGGAGAGCCCATCAGCGAATAGGGGTTGAGCCTGGTGAGGTCGCCATCGCGCATCTCGACCACGACGTGGGCGCCGCCGGAGAACGTCGGCAACAGCTCGCCGTCGCGGCGGCGGAAATGGAAGCGGGTGACCAGATCGTTGACCGGAACGACGTCGCTGACGACGACATCGAGCTTGGTGGTGCCGGTGCTCATGGGAAGGCCTCCTCTTTGGGAGGAATCTCCGAGCGATCCTCGGCATTGATGCAGACGCCCTGGAAGGCGGCGAGGCGCCTGGAATAGTGATCGCGCACCAGAAGCAGCAGGCCGCAATGCGCGCAGGTTGCCGGCTGCGTCGTCACGTTTTCGGTGATGCCCTTGCAGTGCACGCATTGCATGCGTCGCGCCAGCGAGCCGCGATGCTCGGTCTGCATCGAGGTGTGGTCGATACCGGCTTCGAGCGCCACCTGCATGGCCTGGCCGATCAGACCTTCGGTGCCGGCGAGATAGAGGCGCAGGCCCATATGGGCGTTGGCCAGCGTCTGCTTCAGCCGCGGCAGCAGGCTGGCGAAGGACGGCGCGACGTGAAACTGCGCCGGCTTCAGGGTTTCGAGCGCGGCAATGTGCTTGCCGTCAGGTCCCGGAATGAAGACGATCTCGGCGCCGTCGAAGAAACCGGGCGGGGCCGTCCTTGCCATATCAACGATCGCCAGCGCGCCTTCCGCATCCGCCAGAAAAAGATGATGCTTGCCGGGCTGCGGAGACAGGGTTCCGTAGATGGGCCGGCTGATGATCGTCTTGGCTGCCATTCTCTCTGTGTGCCCTAAATCCCTCGCTGTCGATTGTGCCTCAACCCTTGGCGGTGCGCTTGGTCTTTTTGGGATCGTCGAAGGGCAGCGGCTGCGCCGTCGCCTTGATCGAACCGCTCTTGTTGCGGATCTCGAGCTTGGTGTCCTTGACCGCGCAGTCGACATCGAGGCGAGCGATGCCCATCGATTTTTTGACCAGCGGCGAATACATGGCGCAGGTCACCACGCCGACCTTTTTGCCGTCGCGATAGACCGGCGCACCCTCGTCCGCTGGCTCCTTGCCGTCGAGCAGAACGCCATAGATCTTGAAGCGTTCCTTGCCTTTCAGCCGATAATGCTCCTCCGCGCCGCGGAAGCCGGTTTTCCCCGGACTGACGGTGAAGTCGAGGCCGAGCTCCCACAGTGTGTCGCCGGGGCCTTCGTTCTCGAACGGATATTTCTGCGAATTGTCGTAGGGGTAGAACAGCAAATAGCTTTCGACGCGCAGCATATCGAGCGTGGTGAAGCGGCACGGAATGATGCCGGCGCTCTTGCCTTCGTCGAGGATCCTGTCCCAGATCGTGCCGGCATCCTGGCCGCGGCAGAAGATTTCGTAGCCGCGCTCGCCGGTATAGCCGGTGCGCGAGATCATCACCGGGAAACCGAAGAGCTGCGTCTGCATGTGATGGAAGTAGTTGAGATCGCGGATGCCCGGCACATGCTTTGAGAGGTAATCGACCGCGGTCGGCCCTTGCAGCGACAGATCATGCAGATTGTCGTCGAAGCGCAGCGACACGTCGCGGCCCATTGCGGCGCGCTGCAGTTCCTCATGGCCGGTGCCGGAGCCGTGCACCACCATCCAGCTGTTCGGGCCGGTGCGGTAGAGGATGCAGTCGTCGGTGAATTTTCCGGCCTCGTTCAGCATGCAGGCATAGGCCGACTTGCCGGGATAGATCTTTTCGACATCGCGCGTCGTGGCGAGATCGATGAGGTGTGAGGCATGCGGGCCGGTGATGTGGACCTTCTTCAGGCCCGACACATCCATCAGCCCGGCCTTCGTGCGGATCGCGGTGTATTCCTCGTCGGCGTCCTTGTCGTAGGTCCAGGCGGTACCCATGCCGCTCCAGTCTTCGAGCTTCGAGCCGAGCGCGCGATGGCGATCCGCCAGGGTCGAAAATCTCCAGGATGCCGTCATCCGCTAATCCTCCGTTCGAAAATTCAATTGTGTTCCCTGCCCCCTGCGCTGCGGCGGGAGCTTTGAGCGAATATTGATCGCAAACGTTCGGGCGCCGCAATACCCGTAAGCAAATAATTTCATTGTCAGGCAAAATTTGCCACGCCAAATGACCGGTTAACCAAACGTAAATTCGTCTTGACAATTCCGCAAATCGGATTGAATTTATGAAAAAAATTTCACTCTCTTGAAAGAGGGCAGCGACCGGCCAATTCGGAAGCCGGCGTTGGAATAAAGGGGAAAACCGATGTCAGACCTGCAGCAGCGCATCGAAGCGCTGTACCGTTCCGACGTGCGCGGATCCGCGCTCCTGATCGTCTGCCTGTGGGCGACGATCCTCTTCGTGCTCATCATGACATGGCCCTACATCCCCGACAGCGGGATCAAGATCGTCGTCGCCATCGCGGCGGCCGCCGTGCTGATCTTCAACACGGCCGCCATCCTGGCGATGGTCAATCACTACAAGGAAGACAAGGATTTTATCTACGGTCTCGACATCAAGAACGCCGACGCGGCCCGCAACCGCAAGTCCTGAAAATAGAACGTCCTGAGGGGTAGAGACATGTCGCGCTACACGCCGCCGGAACAAGGCAAGGCCGGGCAGATTTTCGATATCGTCGTCGTCGTCGTCGCCATTTTTGTGGCGCTGTGGCTGCCGCTGAAACTCGGGCTCGCCGGTGCTGCGAAGTCCATCGACGCGCTCGATGCCAAGACCTGGGAGGCCCTCGGGCAGAACCCGACCATGGCCTCGATCTGGGAAAAGCTCGGCTACACGCCCGAGACCGCGCACGACATCATCCAGAACCGCTTCCACTACATCATCGACTGGCCGACGCTGATCATCATGGCGGCGGTGCTGATCGGCTATTTCGTCTTCCTGTTCCGCGCCTCCGACCGCGAATACCGCGACGTCATCAACGAAAAATTCGACGACAAATAACGCCAGAGATTTGGGGAAGCACCATGTGGACGGCTCTGTCTTATGCATGCTGGGGCATCTCGGTCGTGCTTGCGCTGTGGATGCTCTACGACTGGTTCAAGATCGACACGACCTACTCCGAGGAGGTGCTGACCTCCTCGCGCGAAGGCGAGCTTGAAGCCGTTTCCGAAAAGCATCGGGTCTAGGGGAAAACAATGGCGGTCGCGGCTGAAACGATAATTACGGCAATCCACGGCGACAGGGTTTCGCTGCTCAGGGTGCTCGGCCCGGCCCATGTCTGGGCGCTCGGCGTCGGCATCGTGTTGGTCGGCGAATTCACTGGCTGGAATTTCTCGGCCGACAAGGGCGGCGCGCTGGCCGCGCTGATCGTCTGCTGGGTGGTCGGGCTCTTGTACACTTCGGTCGCCATGATCGACTCCGAAGTGACCTCCACGGTCGCCGCCGCCGGCGGCCAGTATGCTCAGGCCAAGCACATTGTCGGGCCGCTGATGGCCTTCAACGTCGCGCTGTTCCTGGTCTTTGCCTACACCATGCTGGAGGTCTCGGACGCCATCCTGCTCGGCGACACCATCGTAGCCAAGGCCGGCGTCGAGGGGCTTACCCACAATTCCTTCATTGCCGCCACCATCGTCGTATTGGCATGGCTGAACTATCGCGGCGTGCTGATGACGCTCAACGTCAATTTCGTCATCACCGCCATCGCCTATGTGTCGATCGTCATCCTGTTCTTCTCGGTCAGCCCGTGGACGCAAGGCGCGGTGCTGAAGCTCAACGAGCTGGTCACCCCCGGCAATGCGCTGCCTTACGGCTGGATCGGCGTCATCGCCGCCTTCCAGTTCGGCATCTGGTATTATCTCGGCATCGAAGGCACCACGCAGGCGGCCGAGGAAGTCCGCTCACCGGCGCGCTCGCTGCCCTACGGCACCATGGCCGGCATGATCACGCTGCTGATCGCCGCCGCCATGACCTGGTATGTCTGCGCCTCGCTGATGCCCTGGGAATATCTCGGCATCACCTATTATCCGCTGTGGGACGCCGGCAAGCTGACCGGCAGTGCGCTGCTCGAGAACCTTTTGTTCATCGCCACGCTACTTGCCGCACTCGCCTCGGCCAATGGCTGCATCAACGATGCGGCCCGCGCCTGGTTCTCGCTCGGACGCGACCGCTATCTGCCGACCTGGTTTTCGGCCGTGCACCCGAAATACCGCACGCCCTACCGCTCGATCCTGTTCCTGCTGCCGATCGCGCTGGCCTTCGCCTTCATCGCCGACCTCAACCAGGCGATCACCTTCTCGATCCTGTCTGGCGTGCTGCAATACACCTTCATGAGCATCAACATCATGATGTTCCGCAAGAAGTGGCCGCTGGGCACGATCCGCCGCGGCTATACGCACCCCTTCCATCCGCTGCCGGCGATCGTTTTGTTTTGCCTGTGCGTGGTGACCTTCTTCGCGATCTTCCTCGGCTTCGGCTCGCAGCTGATCGCCATGGTCGCCTTCTACTTCCTGATTTCGCTGTGGTTCCACTTCTACCGCTACCGCTATGTGCGGCGCGGCGACCAGTTCACCATGCCGTGGCCGAAGCCACAGGGTTATTGACAGGAGAGGGCCTGCCGGTTTGGGCAGGCATTGCGTGACGAGTGTCTGACGTGACGACAGCATTGCTGGCTGGGGCGATAGCCTTGGCTCTCGTCCTGCACCTCGCCTGGCTTGCGCGCGCCAGCCGCAACAGGGCCAAGGCTGTTCTTGCCGCCGAGGTTGCAAGCATCCGAACCGTCATCGCAGATGCCGTCGACATTTCAGATGGCACGGTTGGCGTCGTCACCTGGGTGGGTTCGTGGAACGAACGGCGCGTGCAAGTGCGCACCATCGTCGACACGCTGGCGACGCGAAAACTGCCGGCGCGCTGGCTCAGCGTTTCGGTCACCGAACCGGTAGCGGTGCCGGCGACCTTCGACATGATGATGCGGCCGGGATCGCCGACCACCTTCTCCAATTTCGATCACCTTCAGCACACGCTTCCGAAAGCTCCGGGTTTTCCGGCCGAAGCCGTGTTGCGAACAGACTTAAGGGGCGCGCGCTTTCCGCAGAACCTGATCGCCAGTCATCTGGACATCTTTGCCGAAAGCCGCGCCAAGGAACTTTTGATCACGCCGAACGGTGTGCGCATCGTCTGGCTGCTGGCCGAGGCCGAACGCGCCCGCTACGGCGTGTTCCGGCAGGCTGCCTTCGGCACAAGACTCGAACCGGCGCTGGTCGAAAGGTTGCTCGCCTCGGCGTCGACGCTGCGCGATGCCATCAACAGACAGGAAAGGCAGGTGGCATGAGCGCACCCGCACCGCCAAATCCTTATCTGGTGCTTGGCGCCGCAATCGTCCTGCCGGCGAGCGGCCATGTCATTCTGGGCGTCCCTGTGCGCGGCCTGCAGTTCCTTTTCTTCATGGTCGTCCTGGCCTGGGTGACGGCCAAGATCGCGCCGGCCGACGCCAGCTTTGTCGGCCGCCATGCCGGCGGCTTCCTGATCTATGCGCTGTCGATCCTGGATGCCTACAAAATCGCCCGTGTCCGCACCGCCACATGGGTTCACAGTGCCCGCGCGGGCAGCGATAGTGCACAAAGTGACATTGAGCCGCATACGTAACTAGAGGAAAATTTTTTTCATATGATTGAATTCGGACAGCGCATTCGATACATCATCTCTTAGCTGCAAACGCCGGGAGGCTGACATGTGTGGAATCGTCGGACTTTTTTTGAAGGACAAGTCGCTTGAGCCGCAACTCGGCTCGATGCTGTCGCAGATGCTCATCTCGCTCAGCGATCGCGGCCCCGACAGCGCCGGCATCGCCATCTATGGCGACACTTCCAAAAACGAAGCCAAGATCACCATCCAGTCGGCCAAGCCCGAGCGCGATTTTCACGGCCTGGACGCCGAACTTGCCAAGGCCATCGGCGCACCGGTAAGCATCGCGGTGAAGTCGACGCACGCCGTACTCAGGACCGCGCCCTACAAGGTCGACGCCGCGCGCGAAGCGTTGCAGTCGATCCGGCCCGACGTGCGCATCATGGGCGCCGGCGAAGCGGTGGAGATATACAAGGAAGTCGGCCTGCCGGAGGCGGTGGTCGACCGCTTCGACGTCCGCTCGATGACCGGCACGCATGGCATCGGCCATACCCGCATGGCAACGGAATCGGCCGTGACCACGATGGGCGCGCATCCGTTCTCGACCGGCGCCGACCAGTGCCTTGTGCACAATGGCTCGCTGTCCAACCACAACAATGTGCGGCGCGAATTGCGGCGCGAGGGCATGACCTTCGAGACCGAGAACGACACCGAGGTCGCTGCCGCCTATCTCTCCTCGCAGATGGCGCATGGCAAGAATCTCGGCGAGGCGCTGGAAGGCACGCTTTCCGACCTCGACGGCTTCTTCACCTTCGTCGTCGGCACCAAGAACGGCTTTGGCGTGGTGCGCGACCCGATCGCCTGCAAGCCCGCCGTCATGGCCGAGACCGACCAGTATGTCGCCTTCGGCTCGGAATATCGCGCGCTGACCAAGCTGCCCGGCATAGACAATGCGAGGGTCTGGGAGCCAGAGCCCGCAACCGTCTATTTCTGGGAGCATTGAGCCCATGCCGGCAACCAAACTTTCGAAAGTGGCGCAAGACCACGCCTCCCGGGTCTTCGATCTCGATGTGTCGTCGCTGCGCGAGCTCAACCAGGCGCTGCACAATCTGACGCCCGGCTCCAACGAGACGGCGTGGGAAGTGCTGCACCCGAAGGGCAGCCATTCGGTCGCCGTCGGCGTCGACCAGCCTGTCACCATCGATGTGCGCGGCAGCGTCGGCTACTATTGCGCCGGCATGAATGACGGCGCCACGATCACCGTGCACGGCTCGGCCGGCCCCGGCGTCGGCGAGAACATGATGTCGGGCTCGATCGTCATCAAGGGCGATGCCAGCCAGTATGCCGGCGCCACCGGCAGAGGCGGGCTGCTGGTCATCGAAGGCAATGCCTCGTCGCGCTGCGGCATCTCGATGAAGGGCATCGACATCGTCGTGCACGGCAATATCGGCCACATGTCGGCCTTCATGGCGCAATCCGGCAATCTGGTGGTGCTGGGCGACGCCGGCGATGCGCTGGGCGATTCCATCTACGAGGCGCGGCTGTTCGTGCGCGGCAAGGTCGAAAGCTTAGGGGCCGACTGCATCGCCAAGGAGATGCGGGCCGAGCACATCGACCTGTTGCAGGGCCTGCTCGACCGCGCCGGCGTGACCGGCGTCAAGCCGTCGGAGTTCAAGCGCTACGGCTCGGCGCGCACGCTCTACAATTTCAATATCGACAACGCCGACGCGTATTGAGGCAGCATGACCTACAAGAACCCGCCGACGACGCCGCGCAAATCCGCGACCTTCGACGACTACACGCTCTCCGAAATCCGGCGCGCAGCGGCGACCGGCATCTATGACATCCGCGGCGCCGGGGCCAAGCGCAAGCTGCCGCATTTCGACGACCTCTTGTTTCTTGGCGCCTCGATCTCGCGCTATCCGCTGGAAGGCTATCGCGAGCGCTGCGACACCAGCGTGGTGCTCGGCTCACGCCATGCCAAGAAGCCGATCGAGCTGAAAATCCCGATCACCATTGCCGGCATGAGCTTTGGATCGCTCTCCGGTCCCGCCAAGGAAGCATTGGGCCGAGGTGCTTCGCTTTCCGGCACCTCGACGACCACCGGCGACGGCGGCATGACCGAGGAAGAGCGCGGGCATTCCAAGACGCTGGTCTATCAATATCTGCCGTCGCGCTATGGCATGAACCCGCGCGACCTTCGCCGCGCCGACGCCATCGAAGTGGTCGTTGGACAAGGCGCCAAGCCTGGCGGCGGCGGCATGCTGCTCGGGCAGAAAATCTCCGACCGCGTCGCCGAAATGCGCACGCTGCCGAAAGGCATCGACCAGCGCTCGGCCTCGCGCCATCCCGACTGGACCGGGCCGGACGATCTCGAGATCAAGATCCTCGAACTGCGCGAGATCACCGACTGGGAAAAGCCAATCTACGTTAAGGTCGGCGGCGCCCGCCCCTATTACGACACGGCACTTGCGGTGAAGGCCGGCGCCGATGTCGTCGTCGTCGACGGCATGCAGGGCGGCACCGCGGCGACGCAGGAAGTGTTCATCGAAAATGTCGGCCAGCCGACGCTTGCCTGCATCAGGCCGGCGGTGCAGGCGCTGCAGGATCTCGGCATGCACCGCAAGGTGCAGCTGATCGTTTCCGGCGGCATCCGCAACGGCGCCGATGTCGCCAAGGCGCTGGCACTCGGCGTCGATGCCGTCTCGATCGGCACGGCGGCGCTGGTCGCGCTCGGCGACAACGACCCGCGCTGGGAGGCGGAGTACAACGCGCTCGGCACCACGGCCGGCGCCTATGACGACTGGCATGAGGGCCGCGATCCCGCGGGGATCACCACGCAGGACCCTGAGCTGATGAAGCGGGTCGATCCGATCGCCGCGGGACGGCGTCTCGCCAACTACCTCAAGGTGATGACGCTGGAGGCGCAGACGATCGCGCGAGCGTGCGGCAAGAACAGCCTGCACAATCTCGAACCAGAGGATCTCGTCGCCCTCACCATCGAAGCCGCCGCCATGGCAGGCGTGCCGCTGGCCGGCACCAACTGGATACCGGGGAAGAACGGCTTCTAAAAAATCACATCAAAATATGCGAGGAACTATAATGGGGAACGATCTCGCCGCATTCGCCAAAGAGAACGGCGTCAAATATTTCATGATTTCCTACACCGACCTGTTCGGCGGCCAGCGCGCCAAGCTGGTGCCGGCGCAGGCGATCGCCGACATGCAGAAGGACGGGGCCGGCTTTGCCGGTTTCGCCACATGGCTCGACCTGACGCCGGCGCATCCCGACATGCTGGCGGTGCCGGATCCGGATTCGGTCATCCAGCTGCCGTGGAAACCCGATGTCGCATGGGTCGCCGCCAACTGCATCATGGACGACAAGGAAGTCGAGCAGGCGCCGCGCAACACGCTGCGCCGTCTGATTGCGGAAGCCGCCACCGACGGCATGCATGTCAAGACCGGCGTCGAGGCCGAGTTCTTCCTGATCTCGCCGGACGGCAGCGTCATTTCCGACAAATACGATACGGCCTCGAAGCCCTGCTACGACCAGCAGGCGGTGATGCGTCGCTACGATGTCATCGCCGAGATCTGCGACCATATGCTGGCGCTGGGCTGGAGCCCCTACCAGAACGACCATGAGGACGCCAACGGCCAGTTCGAGATGAACTGGGCATTCGACGATGTGCTTGCGACCGCCGACAAGCACTCCTTCTTCAAGTTCATGGTCAAGTCGGTGGCCGAAAAGCACGGCCTGCGCGCCACCTTCATGCCAAAGCCCTTCCAGGGCCTGACCGGCAATGGCTGCCACGCGCATATCTCGGTGTGGGACAAAGCAGGCAAGACCAATGTCTTTGCCGACAATGCGATGGAGCTTGGCCTGTCGGCCAAGGGCAAGAATTTCCTCGGCGGCATCATGAAGCATGCCTCGGCCTTGGCCGCGATCACCAACCCGACGGTCAATTCCTACAAGCGCATCAACGCGCCGCGCACCATTTCGGGCGCCACCTGGGCGCCGAACACGGTGACCTGGACCGGCAACAACCGCACCCACATGGTGCGCGTGCCCGGCCCCGGCCGCTTCGAATTGCGGCTGCCGGACGGTGCCGCCAACCCCTATCTGTTGCAGGCCGTCATCATTGCCGCCGGTCTCGACGGCATCCGCTCCAAGGCCGATCCCGGCAAGCGCTACGACATCGACATGTACCAGAACGGCCACACGGTGAAGGGCGCGCCGAAGCTGCCGCTCAACCTGCTCGATGCGCTGCGCGAATTCGACAAGGACAAATCGCTCAAGGCGGCGCTGGGTGAGGAATTCTCGTCGGCTTACCTAAAGCTGAAGCACCAGGAATGGAATTCCTATGCTTCGCACTTCACGCAATGGGAGCGCGACCACACGCTGGATATCTGATGTCCGGCGTGGGGCGAGCGACCTCGGAATGACCTGATGAAATACTCGATCTTCTCGCTCGCCCGCGCCGCTCTTTCCGGTCACAAGAACTGGCAGCGCACCTGGCGCGATGCCAGCCCGAAAGACCACTACGATGTGGTGATCATCGGCGGCGGCGGCCACGGACTCGCCACCGCCTGGTTCCTGGCCAGCGAGTTCGGCATCAAAAATGTCGCGGTGCTGGAAAAGGGCTGGATCGGCTCCGGCAATGCCGGTCGTAACACCACCATCATCCGCTCCAATTACGGCCTGCCCGGCAATACCGGCTTCTACGAATTGTCGATGAAGCTGTGGGAGCGGATGGAGCAGGACCTCAACTACAATTCGATGGTCAGCCAGCGCGGCGTTCTCAACCTCTACCATTCCGACGCGCAGCGCGACGCCTATGCGCGGCGCGGCAACACCATGCGCATCAACGGCATCGACGCCGAACTGCTCGACCAGGCGGCGCTGAAGAAGATGCTGCCGTTCCTGAATTTCGACCATGCGCGTTTCCCCGTGCAAGGCGGGCTTTTGCAGCGACGCGGCGGTACGGCGCGGCATGACGCGGTGGTCTGGGGCTACGCCCATGCGGCGAGCAAACTCGGCGTCGACATCATCCAGAATTGCGAGGTCACCGGCTTTGTCAGAGACGGCAATGGCAAGGTCACCGGCGTCGAGACCTCGCGCGGCATGATCGGCGCCGGCAAGGTCGGCATGGCAGTTGCCGGTTCCTCCTCGCGCGTCGCCGCGATGGCCGGCCTGCGCCTGCCGATCGAAAGCCACGTCCTGCAGGCCTTCGTTTCCGAGGCGATCAAGCCGCTCATTCCCGGCGTCATGACCTTCGGCGCCGGGCATTTCTATGTAAGCCAGTCGGACAAGGGCGGGCTGGTCTTCGGCGGCGACATCGATGGCTACAATTCCTATGCGCAGCGCGGCAACATGCCTGTGATGGAAGATGTCTGCGAAGGCGGCATGGCGCTGATCCCGATGATTGGCCGCGTGCGGCTCTTGCGCCAGTGGGGCGGCATCATGGACATGTCGATGGACGGTTCGCCGATCATCGACAAGACGCCGGTCGACGGCCTCTACCTCAATGCCGGCTGGTGCTATGGCGGCTTCAAGGCGACGCCGGGCTCAGGCTTCGTCTTTGCCCATCTTCTGGCCCGCGATGAATCGCACAAGGAGGCGGCGCGGTTTCGCCTCGATCGCTTCCAGCGTGGCGCCATGATCGACGAAAAGGGCCAGGGCGCCCAACCGAACCTGCACTGAGGACGGCTCGATGCGTATTGTCTGTCCCTTCTGCGGCGAACGCGAACTCGGCGAGTTCAGCTATCTCGGCGACGCCAAGCCGGTGCGGCCCGCCGCGGACGCCGGCGACGAGGCCGTCTACGACTATGTCTATCTGCGCGACAACGTCGCCGGCGTGATGAGTGAGAACTGGTACCATGGCGGCGGCTGCCGGGCCTGGTTGAAAGTCACCCGCAACACGCTGACGCACGAGATTTCTTCCGTGGAAGCAGCGGCGGGCGCCGGTGCGAGGCAGGTTGCGAAATGAATACTCTTGCCCAGTTCAGTGCCGCCCCTCACCTGCCTGCCGGCATCCTCTCCCCGTATAGTGACGGGGAGAGGGAAGCTGTCGCCTACGGTTTCGCCAATCGCCAGCGTTGCAAGAAGGGAGCCGGCTTAGCCGACAGCCCCCTTCTCCCCGTCACTATACGGGGAGAAGGTGCCGGCAGGCGGATGAGGGGCAGCACCACCCTTCGCCATGACACCGTATCGATGAGGGGCTGGACATCATGATCTCCCATCGCCTCGCATCCGGCGGTCTCATCGATCGCTCGGCGCCGCTCAACTTCCGCTTCGACGGCGAGACATTCTCCGGCTTCCAGGGCGATACGCTGGCATCGGCGCTGGTCGCCAACGGCGTGAAGCTGGTCGGCCGCTCGTTCAAATACCATCGCCCGCGCGGCATTCTCACCGCAGGCTCGGAAGAACCCAACGCGCTGGTCGAGTTGCGCACAGGCGCACGGCGCGAGGCCAACACCAAGGCGACGACGGCCGAACTCTATGAGGGGCTCGAAGCGGCAAGCCAGAACCGCTGGCCGTCGCTGCGCCACGATGTGATGTCGGTCAACCAGCTGTTCGCGCCGATCTTCGTCGCCGGCTTCTACTACAAGACCTTCATGTGGCCGGCGAAGTTCTGGGAGATGATCTACGAGCCGGCGATCCGCCGCGCCGCGGGTCTCGGCCGCGCGGCTCAGCTTCCCGATCCTGATCATTACGACAAGGCCTGGGCGCATTGCGATGTGGTGATTGCCGGCTCCGGCCCGGCAGGTCTCGCTGCCGCACTCGCGGCTGGCCGCAGCGGCGCCCGCGTCATCCTGTGCGAAGAGGATTTTGTCCCCGGCGGCCGACTGCTGTCGGATGGCGGCACGATCGACGGGCTGCCGGCAGCGGAGTGGCTGGCGCGCACACTGGCCGAGCTCAGCTCGATGCCGGACGTCCGCATCATGACCCGCACGACGCTGTTCGGCGTCTATGACGGCGGCACCTATGGCGCGATCGAGCGCGTCAACGACCATCTGCCGACGCCGCCTGAACACCAGGTGCGGCAGCGCCTGTGGCGGATCGTGGCCAAGCGCTGTGTCGTCGCTGCCGGCGCGATCGAACGGCCGATCGTCTTTGCCGGCAACGATACGCCCGGCGTGATGATGGCCTCCGCCATGCGGACCTATGTCACGCGCTACGCCGCCACCCCCGCAAGACGGATCGCACTGTTCACCAACAATGAGGATGGCTGGCGCACAGTCGAGACCGCACTCGGCGCCGGATTGCAGGTCGCGGCGGTGATCGACGCACGCTCCGACGTCTCGCCTGCCCATCGCTCGCTGGCCTCCAAGAACGACTTTACCGTGCTGCATGGCTCCGTCAGCGGCGTCGACGGCGGCAAGGACGGCGTGCGCAAGATTTCGGTGTCGCTGACCGGCGGTGCACGCGCCGAAGTCGAAGCCGACGGGCTCGCCGTTTCCGGCGGCTGGAACCCGGCGGTCGGGCTCACCTCCTATCATCGCGGCCGGCCGAAATGGCGCGACAACATCGCCGCCTTCGTGCCGGATGGCGCGCCTCCCGGCATGGTTGCCGCAGGTGCGGCCAATGGCGATTTCGGTCTTGGCGCCTGCCTGCGTGACGGTTTTGAAGCCGGTGCGGCAGCCGCGCGTGATGCGGGCCGGATCGGCAATGCAGGATCGGCGCCTGTTGCCGACGACGAGGCTTTCTCGCTCACGCCCCTCTGGCATGTCACCGGCAAGGGCAAGGCCTTCGTTGACCAGCAGCATGACGTCACCGCGTCCGACATCGAACTGGCACAGCGCGAGGGCTTTGAATCGGTCGAGCATCTGAAGCGCTACACCACGCTCGGCATGGCGACCGACCAGGGCAAGACCTCCAACGTTGCCGGCCTCGCCATCATGGCGGCTGTGACCGGCAAATCCATCCCCGAGACCGGCACGACGATCTACCGGCCGCCTTACGTGCCCGTCGCCATCGGCGCTTTCGCCGGCCATCATCGCGACGAAAATTTCCACGCGACGCGGCTGACGCCCTCGCATCACTGGGCCGCCGAACAGGGCGCGATCTTTGTCGACACCGGCCTGTGGAAGCGCGCGCAATGGTATCCGCGCGCCGGCGAGAAGGACTGGCTGGAATCCGTGACGCGCGAGGTCAAGGCGGTGCGTAGCGGGGTCGGCTTCTGCGATGTCTCGACGCTTGGCAAGATCGACGTGCATGGCCCGGATGCCGGCGTGTTCCTCGACCGCGTCTACATCAACACCTTTTCCAACCTCGCCGTCGGCAAGGCGCGCTACGGGCTGATGCTGCGCGAGGATGGCCTGGTCTATGATGACGGCACGACCTCGCGTCTCGCAGAAGATCACTATTTCCTCACCACCACTACAGCGAAAGCCGGGCTGGTAATGCAGCACCTCGAATTCTGCCGGCAAGTGCTGTTTCCCGAACGCGACGTGCAGCTGACCTCGGTCTCCGACCAGTGGGCACAATTCTCCATCGCGGGGCCGAAGACACGCGATCTGCTGAAGGAAATCGTCGATCCGGCCGAGGACCTGTCTAACGAAGGTTTTCCGTTCATGGGCGCGCGGGAAGTGGCGCTGCGCGGCGGCATCAAGGCGCGGCTGTTCCGCATCTCCTTCTCCGGCGAGATGGCGTTCGAGATTTCGGTGCCGGCCCGCTACGGCGAGGCTATGGCGCGCAATCTGATGATTGCGGGAAAACCCTTCGGCGTGACGCCCTATGGCACGGAGGCGCTCGGCGTCATGCGCGTCGAAAAGGGCCATGTCGCCGGGCCGGAACTGAGCGGCACGACGACAGCCGCCGATCTCGGCCTCGGCAAGATGATGTCGACCAGGAAGGATTTTATCGGTCGCGTCATGGCCGGCCGCGAGGCGCTGGTGGCGCCCGACCGGCAGGTCGTGGTCGGCATCAAGCCGGTCGACAAGGCGCGGCGCCTGCGCTCCGGCGCGCACATCATTCCGAAAGGGCAGACACCCGGCCCCGACAATGATCAGGGCTATGTCACCTCGGTCTGCTTCTCGCCGACGCTCGACCAATGGATCGGGCTCGGCCTGGT
This sequence comes from Mesorhizobium sp. P2_B5, assembly GCF_056404775.1. NCBI lineage: Bacteria > Pseudomonadati > Pseudomonadota > Alphaproteobacteria > Hyphomicrobiales > Phyllobacteriaceae > Mesorhizobium > Mesorhizobium sp. P2_B5. Next base: position 301,419 of record NZ_JBFUDJ010000004.1, read on the forward strand.
CGAACGCGGCCGCGAGCGCATCGGCGAGATCGTGCATGCGCACGACCCGCTGCGCGGCGAGGACTACGATGTCGAGCTCTGCAATCCCGTCTTCTACGATCCGGATGGAGGGCGCCAGCGTGGCTGAGTTTTCCTGGGATGTTCGAAGCCCGCTCGACCGGGCGCTTGTTGCCGGCGCTTATGGTGCACGGGGCGATGCCGGCGTGTCACTGACCGAGATCCGCAACTTCGACCTCGTCCAGGTGATGGCGCGGCGCGGCAAGGCGGCCGACATGGCCAAGGCGGCGAAGGCACGCTTCGGTGTGGCGGCTCCGCAAACACCGAAGGCGGTCGGCACGGCCGACGCGACGCTGATCTGGTCGGGACCGGATCAGTTCTTCGTGCTGTCGAAGGGTGGCAAGCATGGGATTGGGGCGCTTGCCCCAGCCTTCGCGCAATCGGCGTCGCTCTCCGATCAATCGCATGCGCGCGTGCTGATCAGCATCTCCGGCGTCAAGGCGCGGACGATGCTGGCGAAACTGTCGTCGATCGATTTGCATCCCGATGCGTTTCCGATTGGCGCGGCGGCGGCCACTTCGATTGACCACACCAGCGTCACGCTCTGGCGCGAGAATGATCGTGACGGACTGGCGGTGTTCAACGTTCTGGTGTTTGCGACTTTTGCCGAGAGCCTTTGGCACACGATGCAGGATTCGGCTGCGGAGTATGGCGTGGCGATTGGCCATTCCGAGGAACTGGCGTAGCGCTTGTGCGCGCCCTTCCCTTCTCCCCCTGTGGGAGAAGGTGGCCGAGCGAAGCTCGGTCGGATGAGGGGTGCTCCAGCTTGGCAAGGACGGCGATCCGTCACCCACCGCGCTCCGCGCCGATCCACCTTCTCCCACAAGGGGAGAAGGCAAGAAGCGCTCCCCCGCCTTGCCAAACGCAACCGCGCTGCTATTCTTACAGCTAAAATAATTTCACACACAGGCAAACTTGTTTCTCGAACCGCAAGGCTGAGATGAGCCAGTCGCCCTATCCCACTATCGCAGCCGGACCGCCCCGACCGAGCCTCATCCTGAGGCCTGGCCAGATCGCGCTGCCGCCGGGCATGGAGCGGTATACGATCCAGGGCAACGGCGCGGTGCTGATCGAGGTCGAGGCCGGCGATACATTTACCGTGCGCAACGTCGAGGGCGGACAGGCTTGCGAGCTTTTGGCCTGGGACAAGTCGGGCGCCACCGACCCTTCCATCCTCGGCGAAAAATCCAACAGCAATGCCGCCGGCATCAAGGCGCTATTGGCCGAGGGCGATGACAGCCTCGCTTCCGTGCGCCGCGGCCTCGAGCGCCGCCAGGTGCAGATCGACCTGGCCAAGGCGGTGCGCGTGTTTGGCGGCGCGACGCCTGCCGGCACCGAGCAGGCGTTCACTATCGCGCGTGACGGCGCGATGCTGATCGCCGCCCCCGGCGGTCCGATGCTGGTCGATGGCCATGACACGGCCACGCCGCTTGCCGTCATCGTGCGCCGCGCCACGGTGCGCCTGAAGTCGAAGTCTGAGCTGGCCGATCCGCTTGCGGATCCGGTGCTCGATCTCAGGGTGCATTCGGCAACCGCCGAATCCTACTTCGTCAAGGCCGGCGACTATCTGCAGATCATCGATGTCGACGGCCGCCAATGCACCGACTTCCAGTGCTTTTCGGCGCGCAAGCTGGACAAGGGCCACGACCATCCGCTCGACGTGACGACGACGCGCACGCTGATGGGGTCGAGCTATCCGATGCCCGGCCTGCATTCGAAATATTATGACCAGGATATGGAGCCGCTGGTCGAGGTGGTGCAGGACACGTGCGGCCGGCATGATGCCTTCGCGCTCGCCTGTGCCGCCAAATATTACGACGACATCGGCTATCCCGGCCACACCAACTGCTCGGAGAACTTCAATCGCGCGCTGGCCGACAAGGGCGTGACGCCGCGCGCGGGCTGGATGGCGATAAACTTCTTCTTCAACACCGCGATCGATGCGCATGGCGTCATGGTGTCCGATGAGCCATGGTCGCGGGCCGGCGACTATGTGCTCTTGCGGGCGCTGACCGACATCGTCTGTGTTTCCTCCGCCTGCCCCGACGACACCACGCCGGCCAATGGATGGGACCTTACCGACATCCATGTGCGGACCTATTCCGGCCAGCACAAATTCTCGCGAGCGATCGCCAGACGCATGACGCCCGATTCGGAACCGAAAATGACCCGCGAGACTGCCTTCCACTCATCCTTCGCCAAGCATACCCGCAACTTCGCCGAATACAGGGGCTATTGGCTGGCCAACGCCTTCGCCAAGGAAGGGCCGATCGCCGAATACTGGGCCTGCCGGCAGGACGCGGTGATCATGGACCTGTCACCGTTGCGCAAGTTCGAGGTCACCGGTCCGGACTCCGAAGCCCTGCTGCAATACACGCTGACCCGCGACGTGAAGAAGCTCGGCGTCGGCCAGGTCGTCTATTCCGCCATGTGCTACGAGCATGGCGGCATGATCGATGACGGCACGCTGCTGCGGCTCGGCAAGGACAATTTCCGCTGGGTCGGCGGCGACGACCTGTCCGGCGAATGGCTGCGCGAGACGGCGAAGAAACTTGGCCTCAACGTGCTGGTGCGCTCCTCCACCGACCAGATGCACAATGTCGCCGTGCAAGGACCGAAGAGCCGCGACATCCTCAGGGAAGTCATCTGGACCTCGCCGCTGCAGCCTTCGATCGACGAACTCGAATGGTTCCGCTTCGCGGTCGCCCGCATCGGCGGCGGCAACGGCATCCCGGTCGTGGTGTCGCGCACCGGCTATACCGGCGAGCTTGGCTATGAGATCTGGTGCCATCCGCGCGACGCCGAAAAAGTGTTCGACGCCATCTGGGAAGCCGGCCAGCCGCATGGGCTGAAACCGATGGGCCTGCAGGCGCTCGACATGGTGCGCATCGAGGCCGGGCTGATCTTCGCCGGCTACGAATTCTCCGACCAGACCGACCCGTTCGAGGCCGGCATCGGTTTCACCGTACCTTTGAAGACCAAGACCGACGACTTCATCGGCCGCGAGGCGCTGATAAGGCGCAAGGAGCACCCGCAGCATAAGCTCGTCGGCCTCGATATCGACAGCAATGTCTCGGTCGGCCATGGCGACTGCGTGCATGTCGGCCGCGCCCAGATCGGTGTCGTTACCTCGGGCATGCGCTCGCCGGTGCTGAACAAGAACATCGCGCTGGCGAGACTCGACGTCACCCATGCGGCCATCGGTACTGAGGTCGAAATCGGCAAGCTGGACGGCCATGCCAAGCGGCTGCCGGCGCGCGTGGTGGCCTTCGCCCATTACGATCCGCAGAAGACCAAACCGCGTTCCTGACGAGAGGCAATCGCTCCAGGTTTCGATTTTCCAAGCGTTTGCGCTGCCCCTCACCTGCCTGCCGGCATCCTCTCCCCGTATAGTGACGGGGAGAGGGGCGCTGTCTCGCCGATTTCGTCAACCATCGGCGTCGCAAGAAGAGTGCCAGCGTTGCGGCCAGCCCCCTTCTCCCCGTCACTATACGGGGAGAAGTGCCCGGCAGGGCGATGAGGGGCGGCGCCGACTTTCGATAATTGGTGGCCTCCAACACTGGCCGGAATCTCACCTTCGTCTGATGCGATGCCTTGGCTCATGACGGCGGCCTCAAAGTGATGCTGATACTGGGCCTGCCGCACACGCGCGCAAGCGTGATGTGCACGACATCACAAATCGCTTGACGTGAAAGCGCGTCGGATCAATCTTCACTGTTAAGAAAAAAATACGACTGAGTGGAAACACCGGAGTCGTGAAGGTCATTTGCCGGGGAACAAGCTTCGCGCAGTCGAGGCATCGCCGGCGGGAACAGCGAAAAAGGGGAATTCACAGACATGAGCTCCATTAGCACGGCCCTTGAGCAGCCTGCCGAAAGCAAGCTGCTCAGGCATATCGACTGGCGCGGCGCCTTCTGGGTGGCGAGCGGCGTTCCGGCCCTGGTCCTGTTTTCGATCGGCGGCATTGCCGGCACGACCGGAACGCTGGCCTTCCTGATCTGGACGGTGTCCATGATCATGGGCTTCCTGCAATCCTTCACCTATGCCGAGATCGCCGGCCTGTTCCCGAACAAGTCGGGCGGCGCCTCGATCTACGGCGCCACCGCCTGGCTGCGCTACTCCAAGTTCATCGCGCCGCTGTCGGTGTGGTGCAACTGGTTCGCCTGGTCGCCGGTGCTGTCGCTCGGCTGCTCGATCGCCGCCGCCTACATCCTCAACGCCCTGGCGCCGGTGCCGCTCGTCACCGAGGCGTCGCCCGATGTCGTCGCCTATATCGCAGCGCATGCCGGGACGGCGCCTGCCGATGCGATTGCCGCGGTGACCGCGGCGGCCACGCCGGCGATCCGCACCTGGACGCTGTGGAGCCACACGCTGGGCCCCGTCTCCTTCACTCTCAACGCAACCTTCTTCATCGGCGCGGTGCTGATGCTGATCATCTTCTCGATCCAGCATCGTGGTATTCTCGGCACCGCCAATGTGCAGAAGTATATCGGCCTGCTGGTCATCATCCCGATGCTGATCGTCGGCGTCGTGCCCATCGTCACCGGCCAGATCAACTGGGCGAATTTCTCGCCGCTGGTGCCGCTGGCCGCAGCCTACGCGCCGGAGCCTGGCTCGTGGAACATTCCCGGCTGGACGCTGGTGCTCGGCGGCATGTTCATCGCGGCATGGTCGACCTACGGCTTCGAAACGGCTGTCTGCTACACCTCCGAGTTCAAGAACCCGGGCACCGACACCTTCAAGGCGATCTTTTATTCCGGCCTGCTCTGCATGCTCTTGTTCATCCTGGTTCCCTTCACCTTCCAGGGCGTACTGGGCCTCAACGGCATGCTGGCGACGCCGATCGTCGACGGCTCCGGCGTCGCCGATGCACTGGCCGGCATGGTCGGCGGCGGCGCGCTGATCCACAGCCTCCTGGTGATGCTGATGATCCTGGCGCTGGTGCTGTGCATCATGACGGCGATGGCCGGCTCCTCGCGCACGCTCTACCAGGGCTCGGTCGACGGCTGGCTGCCGCGCTATCTCAGCCACGTCAACGAGCATGGCGCGCCGACGCGGGCGATGTGGACCGACCTCGTCTTCAACCTGATCGTGCTGGCCATCGCTTCGGCCGACGCGACGAGCTTCTTCTTCATCCTCGCCGTGTCGAATTGCGGCTACATCATCTTCAACTTCCTCAACCTCAATGCCGGCTGGATCCACCGCATCGACAACGGCCACATCAACCGGCCTTGGAAGGCCCCGAGCTGGCTGCTCGGCGTCGGCGCCATCTTCGCCTATGTCAACGCCATCTTCATGGGCGCCGGCGCCAAGGTGTGGAACCCGATGGCGCTGTGGGCCGGCCTGATCACGGCTGCCTTGATCATCCCGGTGTTCTGCTTCCGGCACTATGTCCAGGACAAGGGCAAGTTCCCCGACCACATGCTGGCCGACCTCGGCATGGCGGGAGCCGACCTGTCGGTCAAAAAGGCCGGCATGCTGCCCTATCTGACGCTTGTCGCCGGCGTGGTGGTGATGCTGCTCGCCAACTGGTACTTCGTCATCTGAAAATGACGGCTTGAACAGAAAGGGCGCGCCTCGGCGCGCCCATTTCTTTTTTGCACAAGCCCATCCGGGAGTGCATCAGCCGGCCTTGCGGATGGCCGCTTCGGAGCCTTCGAAGAACCGGTTCGGCGGCCGCTTCAGGCCGAGATTCTCGCGCAAGGTCGTGCCCTCATATTCGCGCCGGAAGAGGCCTCGCCGCTGCAGTTCCGGCACCACCTTCTCGGCGAAGTCGTCGAGCCCGGCGGGAAGGTAGGGGAACATGACGTTGAAGCCGTCGGATCCCTCGGCAAGCAGCCATTCCTCCATCGCGTCGGCGATGGTCTTCGGCGTGCCGACAAAGGCAAGACCGGAGTAACCGCCGAGCCGCTGCGCCAGCTGGCGGACGGTCAGATTCTCCCGGCGCGCCAATTCGATAACGCGCTCGCGACTGCTCTTCGAGGCGTTGGTCTCGGGGATTTCAGGCAAGGGCGCATCGGGATCGAAGTGGGCCGCGTCATGGCCGAGCGCGATCGACAGCGAGGCGATGCCGCTCTCGTAATAGACCAGGCTGTCGAGCTTCGCCCGCTTGGCCTGCGCTTCCTCGATGCTGTCACCGACGATGACGAAAGCGCCGGGCAGGATCTTGATGTCGTCACGCGAACGGCCGAGCTTTTCAGCCCTGCCTTTGACATCGGCAAAGAAACGCTGTCCTGCCGCGAGATCGGAATGCGCGGCGAAAATCACTTCCGCCGTTTCGGCCGCCAGCTGCCGTCCCGCCTCCGAGGCGCCGGCCTGGACGATAACCGGCCAGCCTTGCACCGGGCGGGCAATGTTGAGCGGGCCGCGCACCGAGAGGTTTTCGCCCTTGTGGTTGAGCACATGCAGTTTGGCGGGATCGAAATAGAGCCCGCTTTCGGCGTCACGGATGAAGGCGTCGTCGGCAAAGCTGTCCCACAGGCCGGTCACCACATCGTAGAATTCCCGCGCGTTGAGGTAGCGCTCATCATGCTCGACATGCTCGTCGAGACCGAAGTTCAGCGCCGCATCGGGGTTGGACGTGGTGACGATGTTCCAGCCGGCGCGACCGCCGCTGATATGGTCGAGCGAGGCGAAGCGGCGAGCGATGTGATAGGGCGCATCGAAGGTCGTCGATGCCGTGGCGATCAGGCCGATATGCTCGGTGACGGCAGCCAGCGCTGACAGCAAAGTGAATGGCTCGAACGAGGTCACCGTGTGGCTGCGCCGCAGCGCCTCGATCGGCATGTTCAGCACGGCCAGATGGTCGGCCATGAAGAAGGCATCGAACTTCGCCGCCTCCAGCGTCTGCGCGAAGCGCTTCAGATGGGCGAAGTTGAAATTGGCATCGGGATAAGAACCGGGATAGCGCCAGGCGCCGGTGTGAAGACTGACCGGACGCATGAAGGCGCCGAGCCGCAATTGTTCTTTGTCTGCCATGGGATTCTCACCTGAGGTGGACGAGCGCGATCCTTTGTTGGAGCATGATCTTTTCCAAAAACCGGTACCCACTTTTCGGGATCATGCCCGCGCTCCGATATATCGCCAAGATCGGACGGCTTTGCCGTGCTGGAAAGGAATTCTGTTTTGCGAAACCCGCGTCGCGGAGCATTTTTGTATGGGCTGCCGTTCAATCTATTTTGATGAACACGCCCTTGGTGTTGAGATACTCGCCGAGATGTTCAGTGCCGCCTTCGCGGCCGTAACCGCTCATCTTGTAGCCACCGAAGGGCACCGCCGGATCGATTGCGTGATAGGTGTTGACCCAGACCGAGCCGGCGCGGATCTTTCGCGACAGCTGGTGCGCGGTGGCGACGTTTTGCGTGAACACGCCGGCGGCAAGACCGTAGGGCGTGTTGTTGGCGCGCTCGACGACTTCGTCCAGTGTGTCGAAGGGCAGCGCCGAAATGACCGGACCGAAGATTTCCTCGCGCGCGATCTTCATGTCGTCGGAGACGCCGGCAAACACGGTCGGCGCGACGAAATTGCCGGCGGCGAGCACGCCTTCCGTGAGGCGGGTACCCCCTGTGACCAGCTTGGCACCCTCGGCTGCTCCGGCTTCGAGATAACCCGTCACACGTTCGAGCTGCCGCACCGAAACCAGCGGGCCGATCTCGGTCGCCGGATCGATCCCGTCGCCGATCCTCAGCCCCTCCGCGTAAGCGGCGAGCCGCGCGACGAACTCGTCATGGATCGGGCGCTCGACGAACAGGCGCGAGCCGGCAATGCAGATCTGGCCGGAATTGGCGAAGACCGACATCGCCGCCACCGGCACGGCCTTGTCGAGGTCGGCATCGGCGCAGACGATGACCGGCGACTTGCCGCCAAGCTCCAGCGAGACGCGCTTCAGATTGCCGGCCGAGGCGCGGACGATCGACTGGCCGGTCGCGGTCGAGCCGGTGAAGACGATCTTGTCGACTCCCATATGCTCGGCAAGGGCGGCACCCGCCTCGGCGCCGGTGCCGGTGACGATGTTGACGACGCCTGCGGGCACGCCGGCCTCGTTCATGATGTCGGCGATCAGCAGCGGCGTCAGCGGCGCCTCCTCCGATGGCTTGAGCACGATGGTGCAGCCGGTCGCGAGCGCCGGGCCGATCTTCCAGATCGAGGCGGCGGTGGGCGCGTTCCACGGGATGATGGCGCCGACGACGCCGACAGGCTCCTTGAGGGTGAACGAAACGATCTCGCCCGGCAGCGAATTGTCGATGGTCTCGCCATGCAGCGCCGTCGCCATGCCGGCGTAGTAACGCAGCATGCCGATGACGCGATTGCGGTTGGCGCGGGTGCGTACGATCGGCATGCCCATATCTGTGGTGTCGGAGCGGCTGATCTCTTCCCAGTGCTTTTCGAAGAGATCGGCGATCTTCAGCAGCAGCACCTGCCGCTCATAGGGCTTGAACCGGCTCCAAGGACCGTCGAAGGCTTTTCGCGCCACGGCCACCGCAATGTCTATGTCCTGACGGTCGCCGCGCGGCACCGTGGCGATGACCGCGCCGGTCGCCGGATTGCGAGTCTCCATGGTCTGGCCCGAGGCAGCATCGACCCAGGCGCCGTCGATGAACATCTGCCGATGGCGTCCGTCGATCGGCAGGCGCAGGGCGATCGAGGTCTGGGCCAGGGTCATGATCATCCTCCACGCAACAGACGGGGCATCATGGCCATCAGGACGCCACAACGCCGCACGTCAACGTACGGCGTTGTAGCATTTTTCCAAGGGCGCATCCTAATGCGCCAGCAACGGTTACTCGGCGGCCAGGGCCAGTTGCGGCTGTTCATTGTCCTGCACCGCCTCGCCCGCCGGCTCCTTTGCCTTCTTCGGTTCACGGCCGAAGAACAGCGCATAGCCGGCCGGCAGCACCAAGATGGTGAGCACGGTGGCGACCAGGATGCCGCCCATCATGGCATAGGCGAGCGGGCCCCAGAACACGGCGCGCGAGATCGGGATCAGCGCCAGCACCGCCGTCATCGCCGTCAGCACGATCGGCCGGAAACGGCGCACGGCCGAGCCGATAATGGCCTCCGATCTATCCATGCCTCTGGCGATGTCCTGGTCGATCTGGTCGACCAGGATGATCGAGTTGCGCATGATGATGCCGAGGAGCGCGATGACGCCCAAGATAGCGACGAAGCCGAAGGGCGCACCGCTGATCAGCAATGCTGCCGCCGCACCGATGATGCCGAGCGGGCCGGTGGCCAGCACCAGCATCGCCTTGCCGAAATGCTGCAGCTGGATCATCAAAAGCACGACGATGACGGCCAGCATGACCGGCGCCTTGGCGGCGATCGAAGCCTGGCTCTCGGCAGAATCCTCCGCACCGCCCTGGATCTCGATCTTGTAGCCAGGCGCCAGACCGGCGCGCATGCCCTGCATGTCGTTGTAGAGCTTGGTGACGACATCGTTCGACTGCACGCCGTCCGGCAGCGTGGCGCGCACCGAGATGGTCGGCAGGCGGTCACGCCGCCATTCGACGCCCTGCTCGAGCACCGGCACCACCTTGGCGACCTGCGACAGCGGCACGAAGCCACCGAAATCGGTCGGGATATAGACCGAGTCGACCGACGAAAGCAGGTTGCGGCTGGCATCCGGTTCGCGGGCGACGATGGACACGGTCTCCTCGCCGTCGCGGAAGTCATCCAGTGGCGCGCCGGACATCGACGCCTGCAGCATCTGGCGGATGCGCTGCGAGGTCACGCCAAGCGCACGGGCCCGGTCCTGGTCGATGACCAGCTTCATCGCCGGCACCGGCTCCAGCCAGTCGTCATGGACTGCGGCGAGCAGCGGATTTTCAGCGAACTTGGCCTTCACCTGGTCGGCGATGCGGCGCACCTCCTGGCGGTCCGGACCCATGACGCGCATCTGCACCGGCCAGCCGGTCGGCGGCCCGAGGAACAGGCGATCGACCTTGGAACGGATCGAGGGGAAATCCTGCGCCAGGATGGAGCGCAGCTTGAGGATCAGCCGCTCGCGCGCCGGCTCGTCATTGGCCATCACCAGAAGCTGGGCAAAATTCGGATTGCGCAATTGCTGGTCGAGCGGCAGGAAGAAGCGCGGCGCGCCCTCGCCAATATAGGTGGCGATGAAGCGCTTGTCCTTGTCGTCCATCATCCTCGATTCAAGCGCCTTGGCCTGGGTCTCGACCTCCTTGATCGAGGTTCCCTCAGGCAGCCAGAGATCGACCAGGATTTCGGGACGCGACGACTGCGGGAAGAAGTTCTGCGGGATGAACTGGAACGCCCACAGGCTGGTGCCGAAGGTGACCAGCGTCATCACCAGAACGATGATGCGATGGCGCACCGCCCAGCCGACCGTGGCGCGCAGCCGCCGGTAGAAACCGGTGTCGAAGGCATCGTGATGATTGCCGGCATGCTTGCGCTGCTTGAGGATCATGTAGCCGAGCCACGGCGTGAAATAGACCGCAACGAACCAGGACACGACCAGCGCGATTCCGACGACGTAAAACAGCGTGCGCACATATTCGCCGGCGGTCGAGGCGGCGAAGCCGACCGGGATGAAGCCGGCGGTGGTGATCAGCGTGCCCGTCAGCATCGGGAAGGCGGTCGAGGAATAGGCGAAGCTCGCCGCCTCGATCTTGACCAGCCCCTCCTCCAGCTTGCGCTCCATCATTTCGACGACGATCATGGCGTCGTCGACGAGGAGACCGAGCGCAATGATCAGCGCGCCGAGCGAAATGCGCTGCAGGTCGATGCCTAGCTCGTACATGATGGCGAAGGTAGCGGCGAGCACCAGCGGAATGGCGATGGCGATGACCAGGCCGGAGCGCCAGCCGATCGACAGCAGCGAGACGGCAAGTACGATCAGCAGCGCTTCGCCCAGTGCCTCCATGAACTCCTTCACTGCATCGCGCACGACCTCCGGCTGGTCGGAGATCTGGTCGACCGAAACACCGTACGGCAACGCCTCTTCGAAGCGCTTGTAGGTTGCTTCGACATCCTTGCCGACATCGGTGACGTTGAAGCCCTTGGCCATCACGACGCCGACCTGGACGCTTTCGTGGCCGTTGAAGCGGTATTTGCGCTGATAGGGATCCTCAAGGCCGGAGGACACGGTGGCGATGTCGCCGAGACGCGTCACCTGGCCGCCGGCGCGCAGACGCAATTCCCTGATGTCGGCTGCCTTGGTGACGTCGCCTTCGACCGAGATGCGCACCGAGCGCAGGCCGGTGTCGACGGAGCCTGCCGGATCGACATTGTTCTGGCCCTTGATGGCGTTCTGCAGGTCGGTCAGCGTCAGGCCGCGTTCGGCCAGCGCCTTGGACGAGATGTCGATATAGATCTTCTCCGGCTGGTCACCGATGATGACGGCCTTCTCGACACCCGGTGTCGTCAACAGCATGTCGCGCGCCTGGATGGCGAACTTCTTCAGCTCGGGATAGGAGTAGCCATCGCCGCTGATCGAATGCAGCGTGATGAAGGTGTCGCCGAACTCGTCGTTGAAATAGGGGCCGAGTAGGCCTTGCGGCAGGTCGCCTGAGATGTCGCCGACCTTCTTGCGCACCTGGTAGAAGGCATCCTTCACCTCCTCGGCATTGGTGTCGCCCTTGATCTGGACGGTGATGATGGCGCTGCCGGCGCGGGTGTAGGAGCGGACGAAATCGAGATGCGGCGTTTCCTGCAGCTTGCGCTCGATCTTGTTGACGACCTGGTCCTCCATCTCCTGGATCGAGGAGCCCGGCCAGATCGCCTGGACGACCATGACGCGGAAGGTGAAATCGGGGTCTTCCTTCTGGCCCATGCGCATCAGCCCGAGCCCGCCCGCGATGATGATCAGGCCGAACAGGAAGCGCGCAATGGAAGGATGGCCAATGGCCCAGCGCGAAAGATTGAAAGGCCGCTTTTCACTGCTGTCGTTGGTGGTGGTCATCGGCGTCAGTCCAATTCGTTGATCGTGAGCGCATACCCATGGCATGCGGCTTCAGGGAATTCCGATGCTGGCTTCCGGGCGGCGAGGCTTTCCGAGCGGGAGAGACTCTCATCGCGGTGGGACGCGTGGATCGATGCGGGGGAACTCGACCTTGGCGTCTCGACCATCGGGCACTCGCCGCCCGGAAACCATGAATGCTTCGCCAGCCTTTTCGCCGAAGCGACGATCAAGCCGGCTTCATGCGTCTGCCTTCAGCGCAGGGCCTTTGCGGCGTCGCCTTCCGCAGAGGCGGCCTGCACCGCGTCGCCGGTCAGCTTGACCTTGAGATTCTCGCTCATGAACTGAGTGCCGGCGGCAACGACGACATCACCCGGCTTGAGCCCGTCGGCGACACTGACGCCGTCGGCGGTAAACTCTGCAACCTTGACCGGGCGCTCGTGCACCGTCTCGCCGGCGCGGTCGACGGTCCAGACAATCTTGCGGCCATCCTTTTCCGCCAGCGCGCTGAGTGGGATCGACACCATCTCCTGCTTCTTGGCCACCGAAGCCTCGATGTTGGCCGTCATGCCGAGCAGCACGCGCGGATCGTCGGGCAGCGAGACACGCACGGCAAAGGTGCGCGACTGCTGGTCTGCGCTGCCGGCCACTTCGCGAACCTTGCCGGAGAGTTTCAGTGCATCGTCGGACCAGAAGCTGGCCGTGACTTCCTTGCCTGGTTTGAAGGCGGCGATGTCCATTTCTGGAACCGCGATTAGCACTTCCTTTTCGCCATCGACAGCAACCGTCATGACCGGCGTTCCGGCGCCGACCACCTGGCCGACATCAGCGGAAACCGCGGTGACGATGCCGTTCTCGCTTGCCTTGAGATCGGTGTAGACGACCTGGTTCTGCGCCTGTGAAAGGGTCGAACGGGCGGCATCGCGGCTCGCCACCGCCTGGTTGTAGCTCAGCGTCGCCTGCTCGAGCTGCGACTTGGAGGTGAAATTCTTGGCATAGAGCTGCTCGGCGCGCTTTCTGGTCAGGTCGACCGTCTCGACCTGCCGCTCGGCGGCATCGAGACTGGCCTTGGCGCTCTTGACCGAAAGCTCGTAATCGGTGGAGTCGATGCGGGCGAGCACATCGCCCGATGTCACATGCTGGCCGATATCGACAAGGCGCTGGGTCACCTTGCCCGAGATGCGAAAGCCGAGGTTCATTTCGGTGCGGGCGCGCACCGAGCCGGAATAGGCGAGTTCGCGGCTGTTTTGCGCCTGGCCGATCTCGACCACCTTGACCGGACGGATGACGTCCTGGACTTCGGCCTTTTCCTGGCTGCAGGCGGCGAGCCCGAGCGTGGCGACGATCAGGCCGGCGACCGGCAGCTTGCGGAGGATGGAACTGGACAAAGACACTTTCGTACTCCCGACTGGAGATGAACGGTCGACACCGGCGCCCGGCGGGCGGCGGTTATTTCAGGGCTTTGATTGCGTAATCGATGAGGTCGTCGGGCATCGCCCGGTTGGTCTTGGCAAGGCACTGCGCCACCATTTGCGGGTGGCACAGAATGACGGTGGCGGCGCCGAAGCAGCGCGATGCGATGACCGGATCCTGTTCTCTGAACTCACCTGCGGCGATGCCTTCGCGGATCACCTCGGCAAACAGGTCGTGAATGCTGTCGATATGCTTGTCGATGACACCCCAGTCGCGCTCGAGCGCGACGATCACCATCTCGTGCACCTTCTGGTCGTCGAGCATGACTTCCAGCGTCATCTTGTACTGCGCATTCACATAGCGACGCAGCCGCTCCTCGGCGCTGATCGGCAGGTGGCAGATCGCGTAGGCCATATTGTAGCTGGCGAGCAGCATGCGGCCGCAGACGGCCTGGTGGATTTCGACTTTGGAGGCGAAGAAGCGGTAGATGTTGGCCGGCGACATGCCGAGTTCGCGGGCGATGTCGGCAACATTGGTCTTGCCATACCCATAGTGGCGGAAGAGGCGCTCGGCGCAGTCGAGAATGCGCGTGACATTCTCCTGGCGGGCGGCGTCGACCATGATGCTGGCGGCTTCGGACATTAGCTCTCTGTCAATTAACGAGTGACGAATTTCAATTTTCGTCAGTCGTAAATTGAAAAGAGGGAGGTGTCAATGCGGATTCGACGTACGCGTATAATTTGGTGACAGATGGTGACAGTGGGTGTGCGATGACCGGCGCTCGCGATTGGCGAATGGCACCTGTCGGTTCGTCATCCTAGGGCGAAGCAAGGAGCGAAGCGACGCGGCGCAGACCCTAGGATCCATGCCGTGACGCGCGTCGAAGAGTGAGGCGGATCAATAATTTATACTGGTAAGCGAGCTGTAGCCGTTCTCGGCCACCAGAGCACTGCCGCAAAGTCACGGCATGGATCCTAGGGTTTCCGCGACGTCGCTTCGCGACTGCTCCACCCTAGGATGACGAGTCGCGGAAGGCTCAGGCTAACCACGAATGTCGTAGCCAGAAGAGAGCCCCAAGGGTGTTGGTCAAGCTATCTTCGCCATTTCCCGCAGCCGAAACTTCTGGATCTTCCCCGTCGACGTCTTCGGGATCTCCGCAAAAATCACCGCCTTCGGCACCTTGAAGCGGGCGAGCAAGGCGCGGCAGTGCTCGATGATCTCGGCCTCGCTCGCCGCCTTGCCGGGCTTCAGCTCGACATAGGCGACCGGAACCTCGCCCCATTTGTCGTCGGCCCTGGCAACGACACCGCATGACGCGACAGACGGGTGCTTGTAGAGCGCATCCTCGACCTCGATCGACGAAATATTCTCCCCGCCGGAGATGATGATGTCCTTGGAGCGGTCCTTGAGCTGGATGTAGCCGTCAGGGTGCATGACACCGAGGTCGCCGGAATGGAACCAGCCGCCGGCAAAGGCCTCGTCGGTTGCCTTCCTGTTTTTCAGATAGCCCTTCATGACGATGTTGCCGCGGAACATGACCTCGCCGATGGTCTCGCCGTCGGCCGGTGTCTCCTGCATTGTTTCCGGGTCCATGACCGTCAGGCCTTCGAGTGCGGCATAGCGCACGCCTTGCCTGGCCTTCTTCTGCGCCTTCGCTCCCTTGTCGAGATCGTCCCACGCGCCATGCCATTCGTTGACGACCGCCGGGCCATAGGTCTCGGTCAGGCCATAGAGATGGGTGACGGCAAAGCCGGCATCGGCCATGCCCGACAGCACCGCTTCCGGCGGTGGTGCGGCCGCGGTGTTGAAGGTGACCGTCTGCGGGAACGTCCGCTTGTCCTCATCCCTGGCGTTGATCAGCACCGACATGACGACCGGCGCGCCACAAAGGTGGGTGACGCCGTGATCGGCGATGGCATCGTAGATCGGCTTCGGCCGCACCCAGCGCAGGCAGACATGGGTGCCGGCCTGGACGGCGAGCGTCCACGGAAAACACCAGCCATTGCAGTGGAACATCGGCAGCGTCCAGAGATAGACGGCGTGCTTGGCCATGCCGGCATGGATGGTGTTGGTGTAGGCCATCAGGGCAGCGCCGCGATGATGATAGACGACGCCCTTCGGATTGCCCGTCGTGCCTGACGTGTAGTTGAGCGAGATGGCGTCCCATTCGTCGTCGGGCATCGACCAGACATAGTTCTCGTCGCCGCCGGCGACGAAATCCTCATAGTCGATCGAGCCGATGCGCTCGCCCTTCGGATAGGGCGCGTCGGCGGCATAGTCGGGATCATCATAGTCGATGACCAGCGGCTTGACCTTTGCCAGCGCCAGCGCCTGCTTGACGACGGCGGCAAATTCACGGTCGACGATCAGCACCTTGGTCTCGGCATGGTCGATCTGGAAGGCGATGACGGCGGCGTCGAGCCGGGTGTTGAGCGAATGCAGCACCGCCTTGGTCATTGGCACGCCGAAATGCGCCTCCAGCATCGGCGGCGTGTTGGACAGCATGACGGTCACCGTATCTCCCTTGCCGATGCCGCGCTTCGACAGCGCCGAGGCGAGCTTCAGCGAGCGCCGCCAGAAGGTGCGATAGGTGCTGCGCTGGCTGCCATGGATGATGGCGACATGGTCGGGATAGGTCCTTGCCGCCCGCTCAAGATAGGTGAGCGGCGTCAGCGGCTGGTGGTTGGCAGCGTTCTTGCCGAGATCTTGATCGTAGGGATTGCCCATCCCACTCCTCCCCGAATTTTCTTTTGTTGAGAACTTCTAACCACAGGTTCCGGCTACGTCACCATCAGCGATTCCCGACCGGACGCATTTGGCGCAATGATTATCCAGATTCGATGGGCAAAAAGGTATCGCGCACCCACGCGGTTTGACTTTTGTCGAGAGCCGTGAATAATGTCAGCCGAGGAGACGGCATGGCGATCCGACCGGCAGAACAGCTTATCCACAAGGCCGCGTGGCTCTATTATGCCCATGGCCTGCGCCAGGACCAGGTGGCCAGCCAGCTTAACATTTCCCGCGCCTCGGTCGCCATGTATCTGCGCAAGGCGCGCGAGACCGGCATCGTCAACATCTCGACCTCGACGCAGCTGTTCACCGACGATGTGCTGGCGCGCCAGCTCGAGGATGCGCTCAAGCTCGATGCGGTGTGGATCGCGCCGGAGAACGACTATGTCCTCGATCCATCGACGGACATTGCAGTGCTGGCGGCGAGCGTCTTTCTCGAACTGGTGAAGAAGGGCGACCGCATCGGCGTCGCCTGGGGCCGCACCGTCTACACCATCGCCGACGTCATGTCCTATGCCGATCTGCAGGACGTCACTGTGGTGCAGCTCTGCGGCAATCTCGGCGCGCCCTATTCCTACCGTCCCGACCAGTGCACGATGGAGATCGCCCGCCGACTCAACGCCAAGGGCCTGAACTTCTACGCGCCGCTGGTGCTGACGACGGAATTGCTGGCGCATGGGCTGCGCGCCGAGCCGGTGATCCGCGAGCAATTGGCCGATATCGGCAATTGCGATCTGGCGCTCTATTCGGTCGGCACCGTCGACGCCGACAGCCATGTCGTCAAATGCGGCGCGCTAAGCCCCGGCGAGATGGGGGTGTTGCGCGAGGCGGGTGCCGCCGGCGTCATCGCCGGCCAGATCATTGACGCCACCGGCAAGGCGCTCGATTGCAGCTATAACCGCCGCGTCATCTCAGCCTCGCTGTCGTCGCTGCGCCAAATCGAAAAGCGCCTGATGGTGGTGCAGGAGGACAGCAAGTTCGAACCGCTGTTGGCCGCACTCGCCGGCGGGCTCTGCACGCATCTGGTGGTCGGCGCGCGCATGGCGCAGCGGCTTCTCGACCATGCCGGAGCCAGTGCGGGGGCAAAAAAGGCTTCCTGACAAACGAAATCCTGCAGCCGGCGCATTGTCATCAAGGCGTCGTGGCATTCCTGTTCACAGCAACATCAAAGACAGCAAAGCGGACATAGCGACATGAAGAACCTTTGGAATGATGGCGAGGCGGAAAAGCTCGTTGCCGACTATGCGAAAAAGGGCGTTGCCCGCGACCTCGCGCTGCGCGTCTACACGACCCGGCTGCTCGGCGGCGAGCCGCGGCTGGTGCTGCATGGTGGCGGCAACACCTCCTGCAAGACCAAGGCGATCGACCTTGTCGGCGACGAGTGGGATGTGCTGTGCGTCAAGGGCAGCGGCTGGGACATGGGCGTGATCGAGCCGCAAGGACTGCCGGCGGTGAAGATGGGCGCGCTGCTGAAAGCGCGCGCGCTGGACAGCCTCGCCGACGAGGACATGGTGGCGCTGCAGCGGGCTAACCTGATCGATCCTGCTTCGCCCAACCCTTCGGTCGAGACGCTGCTGCACGCCTTCCTGCCACACAAATTCGTCGACCACACCCATTCGACCGCGATCCTCGCCATCGTCGACCAGGAAGACAGCAAGGCGCTGATCAAGACGGTGTTCGGCGACAGAATGGGCTACGTGCCCTACATCAAGCCGGGCTTCGACCTCGCCAAGGTGGCGGCCGATGTCTACGACGCCGACCCTGATGTCGAGGGCCTGATCCTCGACAAGCACGGCATCTTCACCTTCGGCGACGATGCGAAGCAGGCCTATGACCGCATGATCCACTATGTGAACGTCGCCGAGGATTATGTGGCGAAGAACGGCAAGCCGCAGCCTGCGAAGGCAGCGCTGCCGGCAAAGCTCGCAACGCCGGCTGCCATCGCACCGACGCTGCGCGGCGCAGTGGCGGTATCGCGTGGCGAAGGCCGCTTCGATCGCATGATCAGCGATTTCCGCACCTCGGACGCGATCGTCGATTTCATCAACTCGGCCGGCATTGCAGACTACGCCGCGCGCGGTGTGTCGACCCCTGATCTGTCGATCCGCATCAAGACCGGGCCGATGGCGGTGCCGGCGCCGGACGCCGACAAGGCCGGCGACTACAAGGCCGTCATCAAGAGCCATGTCGACGCCTTCGCCAAGGAGTATCGCGCCTATTTCGAAACCAATGACGCGCTGGACGATGTCAAGCGCACCATGCTCGACCCGATGCCGCGGCTGACGCTGGTGCCGGGCCTCGGCATGTTCGGCCATGGCCGCACGCTGAAGGATGCGAAGATCGCGTCCGATGTCGGCGAGATGTGGATCGAGGCGGTGCGCGGCGCCGAGGCCGTAGGCAGCTTCCATCCGCTGTCCAAGGCCGACCTCTTCCCGCTCGAATACTGGTCGCTGGAACAAGCCAAGCTTGCCTCGAACAAACCGAAGCCGCTGACCGGCCAGGTGGTGCTGATCACCGGCGGCGCCGGCGCGATTGGCGCAGCGACGGCCAAGCTTTTCGCCGCCAACGGCGCGCATGCGGTCGTGGTCGATCTCGACGCGGCAAAGGCTGCAGAAGCTGCCAAGGCGGCCGGCAACAATTCGATCGGCGTCGGCGCCGACATCACCAACCCAGCCCAGATGCGCGCGGCCTTCGACAGAGCGGTCGCCGTCTATGGCGGCGTCGACATTCTGGTCTCCAACGCCGGCGCCGCCTGGGAAGGCCGCATCGGCGAACTCGACGATGCCCTGCTGCGCAAGAGCTTTGAGCTCAACTTCTTCGCCCACCAGTCGGCGGCGCAGAACGCGGTGCGCATCATGCTGGAACAAGGCACCGGCGGTGTGCTGCTGTTCAACACCTCCAAGCAGGCGGTCAATCCCGGCCCGAAATTCGGCGCTTATGGCGTGCCGAAGGCGGCGACGCTGTTCCTGTCCAGGCAGTATGCGCTGGATTACGGCGCGCACGGCATCCGCTCGAACGCCGTCAATGCCGACCGCATCCGCTCCGGCCTGTTGACCGACGCCATGATCGCCAGCCGCTCCGGCGCGCGCGGCGTGTCGGAGAAGGAATACATGTCCGGCAATCTGCTCGGACAGGAAGTGACGGCCGACGACGTGGCGCAAGCCTTCCTTCATCACGCGCTGGCCGAGCGCACAACCGCAGATGTCACCACGGTCGACGGCGGCAACATCGCGGCAGCGCTGCGCTGAAGATAGAACTGGAGCGGTTCATCGTTTCACCAAAACGGCGAACCGCTCCACCTCCTCCTGTCTTGACGGACTCCAGGCGGAAAACCGCTTTCGCATGTCGTGCTGAAAAACTGCTCGAACCGGTCAAAATCCCACTCCAATCCTTCGCTTATTGCTCGACCAGTTTCTGGGGCGCCTGGTGTTTCGCATGCAGGCCCCAACCCTGATCCTTGGTGGAGTTGGCTATGGCAGCGAAAAGACTTCGTATCGGCGTGCTCTTCGGCGGGCGCTCCGCCGAGCATGAGGTTTCGCTGCTCTCGGCAACCAATGTCATGCGCGCGCTGGAGCCGGCGAAATACGATGCCATTCCGATCTTCGTCACTCGCGAAGGACAATGGCTGCTGAGCCGGTTCGAGGACGGCACACTGGCGACACCGTCTGACGGCACGCAGCTCTGCCTGGTGCCCGGAGGACAAGGACGGATGCTGGCGATCCCCGCCAAGGACGCACCGCACGACCTGCCTGATATCGATATCCTGTTTCCCGTCCTGCACGGACTGCATGGCGAGGACGGCGCCGTGCAGGGGCTGGCCGAGGTGGCGCGCGTGCCGCTCGCCGGCTGCGGCATCCTCGGCTCGGCCGCCGCGCTCGACAAGGATGTCGCCAAGCGACTGCTGAAGGCGGCCGGCGTGCCTGTCGCGCGCTCGGTGACGATCGAGGACGGTGCAGTCCCTCCGCTCACGGCGCTTGAAGACCAACTCGGGCTGCCACTGTTCATCAAGCCGGCACGGCAGGGCTCGTCCGTCGGCGTCGCCAAGGTCAACGGCAGTCAGGAATTCGAGCGGGCGCTGGCAGATGCCTTCCAACATGATCGCAAGCTGCTGGCGGAGGAATTCATTCGCGGCCGAGAGATTGAATTCAGCGTTCTGGAGAGCCCTGAAGGCGAGCTCTTCGTCTCCCGTCCGGGCGAGATCGTGCCGGCGGAAAGCCACGGCTTCTACAACTACAATGCCAAATACGTCGACGAGAATGGCGCGGCATTGATGGTGCCGGCGCAGCTGCCGCCGGAGGTCGAGGCCG
Organism: Mesorhizobium sp. P2_B5; assembly: GCF_056404775.1. Lineage (NCBI taxonomy): Bacteria > Pseudomonadati > Pseudomonadota > Alphaproteobacteria > Hyphomicrobiales > Phyllobacteriaceae > Mesorhizobium > Mesorhizobium sp. P2_B5. The sequence goes on from NZ_JBFUDJ010000004.1 coordinate 321,903, forward strand.
CCATGCGCGACATGGCGGCAAAGGCGTTCAGGGCCGTCGGCTGCGACGCGATGGCGCGCGTCGACTTTTTCCTGATGCCGGACATGACGTTCGTGATCAACGAACTCAACACCATCCCCGGCTTCACCGACATCAGCATGTACGCCAAGGCGATGGCGGCAAGCGGCGTCAGCTATGCCGAAGTCATCGACCGGCTGGTGGCCCACGGCCTGGCGCGCGCCAAGCGGACATGATGAAGGTATAAGCACCCTCGCCAACTCGATAGCGCGGCCACGAGCGCGCGCTAATCTCTCAAACGTCGGCGCTGCCCCTCACCTGCCTGCCGGCATCCTCTCCCCGTAGAGTGACGGGGAGAGGGGCGCTGTCATCGCGGGTTTCGCCAATCACCGGCGTTGCAAGAAAGGCGCCGGCGTCGCGGCCAGTTCCCCTTCTCCCCGTCACTATACGGGGAGAAGGTGCCGGCAGGCGGATGAGGGGCGGCGCCGACTTCGATAGTCAACAGCCTTGCTTTGCGATCCGAAAGCTTTCGCTGACCCGAACGCTACTTCGCGTTCGGGTTGGGCATCCAGGCCGGCATGGCGACATCGGCATGGGCGAATTGCGGCAGCTTGGCCGACAGGTCTTCCATGTTCTTGATGTCCTTGTCGATGAGGTCCTTCTGCGTGATCAGCGTCGGCGGCACGATGACGTTGTGGCCGGGGTCTTCACCGGCCAGCAGCTGCGCCAGAGCGCGCACCGAGACCTGACCGACGACGGCCGGGTTGGTGGCGGCGGTGGCGGCCCAGGCGCTGTCGGTCTCGCGCATCGCTGATATGTCCGAGGTCGAGATGTCGGCCGAGTAGATCTTGATCTTCTTGTTCAGCCCCGCCTCGTCGACGGCGATCTTCACACCCTTGGCGAATTCGTCATAAGGCGCGAACATCACATTGATATCGGGATGCGCCTGCAGCACCGAGCGCGCCTGGTTGGCGACTGAGTTGGCGATCGGATTGTCGAGCGTGCCGAACATCGCGACTTCCTTGATGCCGGCATACTTCTTCTTGACGTCGACCCAGGTCTCGTTGCGGCGGTCGAGCGGGGCGATGCCGGCGACATAGACGTAGCCGGCGTTCCAGCTCTCGCTATTGTCCTTGACCGCCTGTTCGAGCGCGAGCCTCGCAAGGTCCTTGTCGGACTGTTCGACTTGCGGGATTTTCGGGTTTTCGACATTGACGTCGAAGGCGACAACCTTGATGCCGGCATCGACGGCGCGCTGGGCGGCGTCCTTCATCGATTCCGTCAGGCCGTGCTGGATGATGATGCCCTGCACGCCAAGCGCGATGGCCTGGTCGACCATGTCGGACTGAAGGGCGGCATCCTGGCGGCTGTCGAGCACGCGCAGGTCGATGCCGAGCGCCTTAGACTGCGCCTCGACGCCCGAGAGATAGGCCTGGAAGAAATCGCCGGTCGAGAGATAGCGCACCAGCGCGATCTTGACGCCCGGCTTGTCGAACGGCGCCGGCTTGTCGGCGGCAAACGCCGGGACCTGCATCAGCATTGTTGCACCGGCGAGCCCGAGTGCGACCTTCCCCAGAAGTCTTCTTGTGATGTTCACTTTGTTTCCTCCACTTGTTGAACCCAAAACTGTTCCGGCAGCCGTTCTATCTCCTGCCCCGGCCGGAAAGGGCGAAGGTGAAGACAAGGGCGACGACGAGAACCACGCCCTTGACGAAATCCTGCGTGTAGTAAGGCGCGTTCATCATCGTCAGGCCTTGCAGCAAGATGCCGACGAACAGCGCGCCGACGGCGGTGCCAAAGGCGTTCGGCTTGGCGGCGCCAAGCACCGCGTAACCGATCAGCGCCGCGGCAACCGCATCGAGCAGCAGATTATTACCCGAGGCTATGTCGCCGCGTCCAAGTCGTGCGGCGAGCAAAATACCGCCGATCGAGGCAAAAACTCCTGAAATGACGTAGGCCCAGATTTTGTATGCCTTGACAGGCGCGCCGGCGAGTTCGGCGGCACGTTCATTAGAGCCGACGGCATACATCATGCGGCCGAAACGCGTGTATTCGAGGAAGAACCAGATCAGCACGGCAAGCACGATGAGCACGACCACCGACACCGGGATGAGGTTCGGAATGAAGAAGTCGAAGCGGTGGCGCCCGAGCGCCAGGAAAGCATCGGCGAATTTGCCGTTGGCGACCGAGCCGTCGGGCATGGTCATCCCTGTGGCAATGGAGCGGCCTTCGGTCGGGATGCGCTGCAGGCCGACGAGCAGGAACATCATGCCGAGCGTCGCCAGCAGATCGGGCACGCGCATATAGACGATCAGCCAGCCATTGATCAGGCCGACAATGGCGCCAATGAGCAGACAGACGACGACGGCGACAACGACGTTCTGCTCCAGCACGACCATGACATAGGCCGCCGCCATCATGGCCGATGTGGCGACCGACCCGATCGACAGGTCGAAGCCGCCGACGACAAGCGTGGCTGTAACGCCGAGCGCCAGCACGCCGGTGATGGCGACCGACTGGAAAATGAAGACAGCACTTTGCGGCGAGACGAACCCGTCGGCGGCGATGGCGAAATACGCTATCAGGCCGAACAAAAGCACGATGAACCCATAGCGGATGGCGTAGTCGCGCAACGTCATTCAGCGCCCGCCGTCTTTACCCAACTCAAACCCATGCGCTCCATTCCAATTCCCATAGTTCTTTGCTCAGGCCGCGCTGTGCAGCGGCCCGCCCGCGACCTCGGCCAGCAGGCGATCGAGATCGACATCGGCGTTGCGGTGTTCACCGACGATGGTCTTCTCCGACATCACCAGGATACGGTCGGCGGTCTCCAACGCCTCGTCGAGCTCGGTGACAAACAACAGCGTGGCGCGGCCATTGGCGCTTGCCCGCAGCTTGGCAGCAATGTCGCGCCTGGCCGAGATGTCGACACCCTGGAACGGCTCGTCGAGGATGAACAGTCTCGCGTCCTGCGCCATCCAGCGCGCCACCATCACCTTCTGCTGGTTGCCGCCCGACAGCGTGGTCATTTCATCCTTCTCGGAACGGCAGACGATGCCGAGGTCCTCGATCTGGCGGCGGGCCGTGGCACGCTCGAGGCCGCGCTTGAGAACGGCAAAGCGCGACATGCGCTTATGGAAGGGAAGGCTGATGTTCTCCTGGATATTGAAGCCACCGACAATGCCGTTTTCGCCGCGGTCCTTGGCGACCAGGAACACGCCGGCGGCAATGGCTTCGCCCGTTGTGTCAGGCGCATAGGGCTTGCCGTTCAAAGCCATCGTGCCGGCGAGCGGCTTGCGCAGGCCAAACAGCGTCTCGGCCAGTGCGGTCTTGCCGACGCCGACGAGGCCGGTGACGGCAACGACCTCGCCATCGCCTAGCGTCAGCGAGATCGGCCGGGCGCTCGGCGCGATGCGGAGGCCCTCGATGGTCAGGATCGGTTTGGCCGAATTCCTCGCTTCGATCCGGTCGAGATGGATCTTGCGGCCGAGCATGGCGTTGACCGCGCCTTCATAGTCGAGCGGCTTGGTATCGAAGACGCCGGAGATATCGCCATCGCGCATCGAGACGATGCGGTCGGCCAGCCGCCTGATATCCGACATGCGGTGCGAGATGTAGAGGATGGCGACGCCCTGCTCGCGCAGCCGATCGAGCAGCGAAAACAGCCTATCGGCCTCGGCACTGGACAGCGACGAGGTCGGCTCGTCGAGGATCAGCACTTTCGGCTGGTGCGCCATGGCGCGCGCGATCGCCACCATTTGGCGGTCGGCCAGCGACAGATCGCTGACGCGGGCCTTGAGATCGATGGCGAGTCCCATGCGGTCGGCGACCGCCCTCGCCTCCCGGCGCACGCGGCCAGGGTTGAACAGCAGCGGCGCGCCTTTGCCACTCAACCGGTCGAGCGTCAGATTGGTGGCGACATCGAGATCGGCGACAACGCCGTCATTGATATTCTGGTGCACGGTGACGACACCGGCGCGGATCGCTTCGGCCGGCGTGTTCGGCGCGAAGTTATCGCCGGCAAGGTGCATGGTGCCGCCGGCATGGTCGTAGACGCCGCTGATGATTTTGACGAGGGTGGATTTGCCGGCGCCGTTGGCGCCCATCAGCACGGTGATCTCACCGGCATGCAATTCGAGCGAGACGCCGCCAAGCACCTCGATATGGCCGAAGGACTTCCTCAGCCCGTCCACGCGGAACACGGCATCATTGCCCATTCGTTCCTCCCTGACGATGACGCTATGGGCTACGTCATCAATTGTCAACTCGATTGACAATTGCCAGACAGCTTCCTAGCTTGGCCCCGCTGCCATCGCTCCACTATGATCGGAGCGACCAAGCGCGAGGGTGAGGAATGACTGGGAAATTGCCGTTCGAAGCACTGTCGGTGGAGACGCTTGCAACGCGCCTCGGCGCGAATGAAGCGCTGTGCGCCAGGATTGGCAAAGGCCCCTGGAAGGTGCGCGAGGTCGGCGACGGCAACCTGAACCTCGTCTTCATCGTCGAGGGCGCCTCGGGCGCGGCCGTGGTCAAGCAGGCCCTGCCCTATGTCCGCCTCGTCGGCGACAGCTGGCCGCTGCCCTTAAAACGCTCCTTCTTCGAATATCACGCGCTGACCCGCCAAGAGGCGCGCGCGCCGGGCTCGGTGCCGGCGATCTACCATTTCGATGAGGCCCAGGCGCTGATCATCATGGAATATCTGGCGCCGCCGCACATCATCCTGCGCCGCGCCCTGATCGACGGCCGCCAGTTGCCGAACATAGCCAGAGATATCGGCCTGTTCATGGCTCGCACCTTGTTCCGCGGCTCCGATTTCTCGATGCCGACCAAGGACCGCAAGGCCGACCTGGCGCTGTTTGCCGACAATGTCGAGCTCTGCGGCATAACCGAGGACCTGGTGTTTTCCGACCCCTATTTCAACGCCAAGCTGAACCGGCACACCTCACCGCAACTTGACGGCCTGGTCGCCGAGCTACGCGCTGACCGCGACCTCAAGGTCGAGGCGCAGCGGCTGAAGCATATCTTCGCCGCCAATGCCGAAACGCTGCTGCATGGAGACCTGCATTCCGGCTCGATCATGGTCACCGACACCGAGACAAGGATGATCGATCCCGAGTTCGCTTTCTACGGGCCGATGGCCTTCGATGTCGGCATGCTGCTGGCCAATTTCTGGATGTCCTACTTTTCGCAACACGGCCATGAGGAGAAGGGCAAGCGCGACGCCATGCGCGCCTATCTGCTCGGGGTGACGGCGGAGACCTGGGCGGTGTTCCGCGCCGAGTTCTCACATTTGTGGCGCACCGAGCGCACCGGCATGCTATACCAAAAAAGCCTGTTCGAGGATCAGGGCGACGTGCTCGGCGCCGAGCAGGCGCTCGACCATGTGCTGCACCAGATCTGGACCGACTTGCTCGGCTTTGCCGGCATCGAAGTGCACCGGCGCATCCTGGGCCTCGCCCACAATGCCGATTTCGAGACCATTGCGGATGAGGATCTGCGCGCCTCCTGCGAGGCCAAGGCGCTGAAATTCGGCCGCCACATCGCCGTCAACCGGCGCCAGATCCATAGCATGGACGAGGTCAACACTCTGGCCACGCTGATCGAACGGGAGAGCAGGATTTGAACGTCGGCGAACGCCACTACCGGACCATCTGGCTGAGCGACGACAAGCGTTCGGTCGAGATCATCGACCAGCGCTGGCTACCGCATGAGTTCCGCATCGAGACAATCGACACGGTCGACGGCATCGCTACGGCGATCCGTGACATGTGGGTGCGCGGCGCGCCGCTGATCGGGGTCACCGCGGCCTATGGCGTCGCCATCCAGATGGCGGACGATCCGTCGGATGCAGCCCTCGGCGCGGTGTGGGAGACGCTGCACAAGACGAGGCCGACAGCGATCAATTTGCGCTGGGCGCTGGACGAGATGCGGCGCTCCTTGATGCCGATCGCGCCCGAACAGCGTGCCGAGGCGGCCTACAGGCGCGCGGCTGAAATCGCCGACGAGGATGTGGGCTTAAACCGCGCCATCGGCGAGAACGGGCTGAAGATCATCAAGGAGATCGCGGCGCGCAAGAAGCCGGGCGAGCCGGTCAACATCCTTACCCATTGCAATGCCGGCTGGCTGGCGACGGTCGACTACGGCACCGCGACCTCGCCGATCTATCTTGCCGTTGAGGCCGGGATTCCGGTCCATGTCTATGTCGACGAGACACGGCCGCGCAACCAGGGCGCCCAGCTGACCGCCTGGGAGATGGCCGGCCATGGCGTGCCGCACACGCTGATCGTCGACAATGCCGGCGGCCATCTGATGCAGCATGGCGAAGTCGACATGGTGATTGTCGGCACCGACCGCACGACGGCCAATGGCGATGTCTGCAACAAGATCGGCACCTACCTCAAGGCGCTCGCCGCCGCCGACAATGACGTTCCCTTCTACGTCGCCCTGCCCTCGCCGACCATCGACTGGACGGTGGGTAACGGGCTGGCAGAAATCCCGATCGAGGAGCGCTCCGGCGACGAGGTGTCGCTGGTCTGGGGCAAGACAGCGGATGGCAGAATAGCGCAGGTGCGCGTGTCGCCCGAAGCGACGCCGGCGGCCAACCCGGCTTTCGATGTGACGCCGGCGCGGCTGGTGACGGGGTTGATTACCGAGCGCGGTGTGGCCAAAGCCTCGCGCGAGGGACTGAAGGCGATGTTTCCGGAACGGGGGTGAGCTGATCTTCCCCCAAGCGCTTCGTCATCCTCGGGCTTGACCCGAGGATCCATGCCGCGACCTCCACCATAAGCGCGACGGTGCGGAATTCTGGAATCGTTGCAACACCTTAGCGTCACGGTCCTAGGTCTGCGCGCGTCGCTTCGCTCCTTGCTCCGCGCTAGGATGACGACCGAAATGTCGTCGCCGATTGACAGAGCCGCAGGGTCCTTCCATAAAACCGCCCGTTAATGTTCTCAGGGCGGGGTGAAAGTCCCCACCGGCGGTAAGGGTTTCGGCTCAAGCCCGCGAGCGCCTCCTGGCAACAGGAGGGTCAGCAGATCCGGTGTGATTCCGGAGCCGACGGTCACAGTCCGGATGGAAGAGAACGAAACGGAAGACGGACCGCTCGTGCGGGCCGGATTTCGTATCGTGCGTCCTGATTCTGGTTCGAAACGGAAGGATGGACCCATGAATCAGCATACCCCAAGACACCAAGAAACTGTTCGTATCGCCGTCATTCGCGCGCGCTGGCACGCCGATGTCGTCGACCAGTGCGTACAGGCCTTCGAGGCAGAGCTTGCCGTGCTCGGCGGCGGGCGCTTCGCCGTCGATGTGTTCGACGTACCGGGCGCCTACGAAATCCCTCTGCACGCGAAGACACTGGCTACGACCGGCCGCTACGCCGCGATCCTCGGCACCGCCTTCGTCGTCAATGGCGGCATCTATCGCCATGATTTCGTGGCCGGCGCCGTACTTGACGGCATGATGAATGTGCAGCTGTCGACCGGCGTGCCGGTGCTGTCGGCGGTGCTGACGCCGCACAATTATCATGACAGCGCCGAGCATCACCGCTTCTTCTTCGAGCACTTCACCGTCAAGGGCAAGGAAGCGGCCAATGCCTGCCTGCAGATCCTGGCGGCACGGGAGCTGATCGCGGCGTGATCCAATGAAAATGGCCGGATTTCAGCCCTGCAACAAGAATTGCGGCCTCCACGGCCGCTGACGGTTGCGGTTCTGGCGAAATCCGGCCAGAAGCATCTGGGCCGGCAACCAGCCGGCCCGCGACGTTGCGCTTGAAACCAGATACGGGAGACTATTGGGTGGCTCGCATAACACTGAGACAATTGCTCGACCACGCCGCCGAATACGGCTACGGCGTACCCGCCTTCAACATGAACAATATGGAACAGGGCCTCGCCATCATGGAGGCGGCCGAGGAGACCAAGTCGCCGGTCATCCTGCAGGCAAGCCGCGGCGCCCGCGCCTACGCCAATGACGTGGTGCTGGCCAAGCTGATCGACGCGCTGGTCGAAATCCACCCCGACATTCCGGTCTGCATGCATCTCGACCATGGCAACAATGAAGCCACCTGCGTCACCGCCATCCAGTACGGCTTCACCTCGGTCATGATGGACGGCTCGCTGAAAGAAGACGGCAAGACGCCGGCCGACTACGCCTACAATTCCGGCATCACCAAGCGCGTCGTCGATATGGCGCATTGGGGCGGTGTCTCGGTCGAAGGCGAGATCGGCGTGCTCGGCTCGCTGGAAAGCGGCGGCGGCGAGCAGGAAGACGGCCACGGCGTCGAAGGCGCGATCAGCCACGACCAGCTGCTGACCGATCCGGAGCAGGCGGTCGAGTTCGTCAAGGACACCCATGTCGATGCGTTGGCGGTGGCCATGGGCACCAGCCACGGCGCCTACAAATTCTCACGCAAGCCGGACGGCGCGGTGCTGGCGATGAACGTGATCGAGGAAATCCACCGTCGCCTGCCCAACATGCATCTGGTGATGCACGGCTCGTCCTCGGTGCCGGAGGATCTGCAGGAGATCATCAACAAATATGGCGGCCAGATGAAGCCGACCTGGGGCGTGCCGGTGGAAGAGATCCAGCGCGGCATCAAGCATGGCGTGCGCAAGATCAACATCGACACCGACAACCGGATGGCGCTGACCGGCGCCATCCGCAAGGTGCTGACCGAAAATCCGAGCGAGTTCGATCCGCGCAAATATCTGACGCCGGCCATGGCCGCCATGCGCAAGCTCTGCAAGGAGCGCTTCGAGCAGTTCGGCACGGCCGGCAATGCGCAGAAGATCAAGCCGCTGCCGGTTGCTGAGATGGCCAAGCGGTATAAGTCGGGCAGCCTCCATCCGAAGTTTGGGTGAGCTGACGTCCCCTTCCCTTCCCCCCCTTGTGGGGGAAGGTGGCCTCGCAAAGCGAGGTCGGATGAGGGGTGTTCCAGCGGAGTGAGACGTTGGCGTTCCCTGGAACACCCCTCATCCGTGTCGGCGCTATCGCGCCGATCCACCTTCTCCCACAAGGGGAGAAGGGAAGAGAGGCGCCCCCCGCAAGAACTCGATCACCATTGCCGCTGTCCAGGTGAAGCGGCCGCCACCTAGTGGTTCGCCGGTGAGCGGGTCGTAATATTCGGCAAAGCCGCTTTCGCCGATCAGGTCGAGGCTGGACTGCGTGATGTGTTGCGCGACGTCGCCATGGCCGGCAGCAGTGAGCCCGTCGGCGATCATGTAATTGACCACCAGCCAGACCGGACCGCGCCAGTAGCGCTTGGCGTCGAGGCGTGGATCGTCGGGATCGTGCGAGGGCACGACATAGCGCGCCTTTCCGGCAAGGCGCTCAACGCGTGCCGCGAGCGCCGCCGCGCGAGGTTCTGGAATCGCCGCAAAGGCGGCCAAAATGCCGCCGACGGAGGCGCTGTCGATCAGCTTGCCGGTGGTGCGGTCGAGACAGAGATACTGGCCGTGCGCCTCGCTCCACAGCCGCTCCATTGCCGCCAGACCCTTTCGGGCACGGGCGCGGTTGGCTTCGGCGATCTCCGTTTCGCCCAGCGCATCGGCGAGATCGGCTAGATCGGCTGAGGCGCGGATCAGAATGGCGTTAAAGCCGGGATCGACGACCTGAAATGGCGAGGCGTCGTGCAGCCGGGCATTGTCCCAGCCGAGTGCACGAAAATGCTGCAGCAGCCAGAGATAGCGGTCGTACTGTTCTTTGGTCGGGCGATGCGCCGGATCGGCGTGCAGAATGTCGCGGCGAGTGTAGGGCTCGACGCCTTCGGTCGGCACGCGCTCGAAGGCATCATCCCAGTCGATCGAATTGTCGCGGCCGGATTCCCAGGGATGGATGATGGCGACCAGCCCGTCGCCTTTGGGGTCGCGGTTCTCATAGAACCAGCGATGCCAGGCGTCGATCCTCGGCAGCAGCGCATGCGCCCGTTCCGCCGCCAGCTTCTTGTCCGTGGCGCGGTCGAACAGGCGGCGGACGGCAAAGCCGGCGACGGCCGGCTGCGTGATGCCGGAGGTCGCGGTCGGGCGATTGGTTCGCCACACATCAGGCCCGGGAAAATAGCCGTCGCTCCAGACATGGAAGACAATGTGCGGCACCATGCCGTCCGGCCATTGATGGGCGAACAAAGTGTCGATCTCGGTCCAAGCGCGCGCCTCGTCGTAGTGGGCAAGACCCAGTGCGGTCAGGCAGGAATCCCAATTCCACTGGAAGGGGTAGAGACCCCTGGTCGGGATGGTGTAGGCGCCTTGGTCGTTTTCCCTCAGCACCTCGACGGCGCGGGCGATGGTTTCGTCGACGGCTAGAGAAGTCATGGACGGCATTCGTTCCTTAAAGGGCGTTGGTGGTTTCGGGATCGAACCAGCGGACGCGATCGGGCTTGGGCGCCAGCCGCAGCTGCTCGCCAACCTTGACGCTGGCATTCGATTCCAGGATGGCGCGGAACAGGCCGCCCTCGACATCGCAGGTGACCAGCGTGTGCGGCCCAAGCGGCTCGATGACCCGCACGGTGGCATGCAGCCCTTCGCTGCCGGCATCGACATCCTCCGGGCGAATGGCGAATTCTATTCTTTGCTTGTCGGATTTCGGGCCGGGCAGCGTCAGCCCCGCGACGCTCCAGCTGCCGTTTGCCGCCTTGGTCGCCGGGATGAAATTCATCGGCGGATTGCCGATGAAGGAGCCGACAAAACGGGCGGCCGGGTTGCGGTAGACCTCGACCGGCGACGCGGCCTGGACGATGCGGCCCTGATGCATGACGGCGATGCGGTCGGCGAGGCTCATCGCCTCGACCTGGTCGTGGGTGACATAGATGGTGGTGGTCTTCGACGCCGCGAGCACGCCCTTGAGCTCGGCGCGCATTTCGAGCCTGAGCAGCGCGTCGAGATTGGACAGCGGCTCGTCCATCAGGATGACGTCCGGCTCCATGGCAAGCGCGCGGGCGACGGCGACGCGCTGGCGCTGGCCCCCGGACAGCTGACCCGAATAACGTTTTAGCAGCTGCTCGATATGCATCAGCTCCGCCGTGCGGTTGACGCGGCGCTCGACGTCGGCCTGCGGCAGCTTCTTCATGCGCAGGCCGAAGGCGATGTTTTCGAACACGGTCAGATGCGGGAAGACGGCATAGTTCTGGAACACCATGGCAATGCCGCGCTCGCGCGGCGGCAGATGGTCGACGCGGCGGCCACCGATCCAGACCTCGCCCTGGCTCGGCGTCTCCAGCCCGGCGACGATGCGCAGCAGCGTGGTCTTGCCGCAGCCGGAGGCGCCGAGCAGCACCATGAATTCCTGGTCGGCGATGGCGAGATCGACCTGATGCAGCGCGGTAAAGCCGCCGAAGCGCTTGGCGACGCCCTTGATCGCGATTTCAGCCATGAGCCTTCTCCGTGTCGCGTGTCATCGGTTGGCGATCCCCCACATGGCGAACAGATATTTGCGGACGGCGAAGATGAAGATCAGCGCCGGCACGACCAGAGCCGCGCCACCGGCGAATTTGAGGTAGAGCGGCGACTCGCCGAGGCTTTGCAGAAGGAAAGCGGTCAGCGTGCGGTTCTCGATGGTGAGCACGGCAGCCGCAAACACCTCATTCCAGGAGATGGTGAAGGCAAACACCGCCGACGCCGCGATGCCGGGCAGCGCCAGCGGCAGGATCACCTTGCGAAACGCCTGCAGCCTGGTGCAGCCAAGCGTCCAGGCGGCCTCCTCCAGTTCGACCGGAATGCCTGAGAACAGTGAGAAGGTGATCAGCACGGCGAAGGGCAGCGCCAGCGTGGTGTGGACCAGCGCCAGGCCGATCGCGGTGTCGTCGAGGCCGGTTCGGATGAACATCACCGCCAGCGGCAGCGCCAAGAGCGGAAGCGGGAAAGCCCGCGTCATCAGCACCAGGAAACGGAACGTGCCCTTGCCCGGGAAATCGAAGCGCGACAGCGCATAGCCGGCCGGGGCGCCGAAGCCGATCGACAGGATCATCGTCAGCGTGGCGACCAGAACCGAGTTCCACAGCGCCCTGGCGACGCCGGCGAAATTGATGAAGAACGACAGGCTGCCGGTATCGAAGGACGGGAAGAAGCGCTTGGGGAAGGCGGTCACTTGTTCGGGCGACGACAGCGCGTTGACGATCAGGAGATAGATCGGCAGCAGCACCCAGACGCCAAGCAGGATGACGGTGGCGATCAGCAGCCAGTCGCCGGCCTTACGGGCATCGGCGCTTGCGGCGGCTGGGGTTTGCGTGACCGCACTCATATGCGCGCCTCCTTGGGCACGCGTAGCACCCTGAGGAAGAACAGCGTGAAGCCGATCGAGATGGCGAGAATGAGCAGCGCCGAAGCGGCGGCGACATTGCGGTCCTGCAGCGTGAATTGCCAATTGTAGGTCTCGCCCATCAGCACGGGCAGATTGGTGCCGCCAAGGGCGGCGACGACGGCGAAGACCTCGAAGGCGAGGATGACGCGCAGGATGATCGCCGTCTGCAGGCTCGGTCGCAGCAGCGGCAGCGTGATGCGCACGAAGCGCTTCCACGGGCCGGCGCCGAATACTTCCGCGGCTTCGTAATATTCCTTGGGGATCAGTCCCATGCCGGCGACGAGGATGACCATCATGATGGCGGTGGCGCGCCAGATCTCGGCCAGCGCCACGGCGATGAAGATGGTGAGCTTGCTTTGGTAGCCGAGGAACATGATCGGCCTGTCGACAACGCCGAGGTGGGAAAGCAGCGTGTTGAGGAAGCCCGACTGGTCGAAGATGGCGAGCCAGATCAGGCCGGCGGCAAGATCGGAAATGCCGAGCGGAATGGCGAAGATATAGAGCGCTGCACTGCGCCCCGTCTCCAGTCGCGACACCACCGAGGCCATCAGCAGCGCCATGACGAGCTGGATCGGCACGACGATGGCTGCGAGCAGCAGCGTGTTGCGCACCGTGACCGGGAATTTCCAGCTGCCGGCCATGGCGCGGAAATTGTCGAGGGTGAAGGCACCGTCGCGGGTCACCGCTTCGAAGGCGACCAGCACGAAGGGGTAGAGGAAGAAGACGCACAGGAACAAGGTCGCCGGCATCAGCAGCAGATAGGGCAGAGCCTTGCCGTGCATGGTATTGATCCTTTGCGATCGGATAGCGCGGTCTGGGCGCCCGGAGTGCAACAAACTCCGGACGCCCCCTCGGGAGGATCTGATTGTTACTCCACCGGGCAAGCGCCCGTGGATGGCTTGTCGGGCGCCCAGCATGGCGCCTTGGCCTGGTCGATCAGCGCCTTGAGCGCTGTCGCCTGCTCTTCGAGCACGCCATGCACGTCCTCGCCGCCGAGCACGATGCGCTCGAAGGAGTCGGTGTAGACCTGGTTGAACTTGCCGCCGAGATCGCCAAGGCCCATCGGCAACAGCGCCGGCAGCGCATCGGGCGCGCCGGTCATGGTGGCGATCGCCGGGCCGAAGGCCTTGACCGAGGCCGGCATGTCGTCGGGCAGCTTGACGTCGATGACCGGGAAGAAATTGGTCGCCTTCAGCGTCGCGATCTGCGTCTCGGGCTTGAGCATATAGGCGACCAGCGCCTTCGCCTTGTCGACATCCGGCGAGGTCTTGGGGATGGCGACACCGGCAACCACCGGCATGAAGCCGCGACCGGCAGGACCCGCAGGCGCCGGGAAGGCGACAAACTCGTCCGGCTTCTGGTTGAAGGCATCGGCAAGCCGCGCGACATGGTCGAACGCCACCCACACTTCACCCGACAGCAACGGCTCCTGCATGAAGGCATAGTTGGTCGAATTCGGATTGGTGTACTGCCAAAGCTCCTTGAACCTGTTCCAGGCGGTCTCGGCCTCCGGCGAACGGAACTTGGTCACCATCGAACCGGTGTAGGACGGATAGAGAAAGCCTTCGAAGAAACGGTGCTTCAGCCCCTTCGGGCCGGCGGGAAAACCGAATTTCGGCGAGCCGGTTTTCTCGGCGATGTTCTTCGACCATTCGATCAACTGGTCGTAGGTGATGGTGTTGAGATCGACGCCTTGCGGCAGATATTGCAGCGCCTGCTTGTTGGCCGCCATCAAATAGGTGGCCTGCATCCACGGCATGTATTTCTGCTCACCGGTGCCGAGCGTGCCGAGCTTCTTGTAGGCCTCGTTGACCTTGACGCCGCCGACATCGACAGCGGATAGATCGACAAGGTTGGCACCGACGGTGGAGAAGTCGCCATGCAGGCCGCCAAGCAGGCCGATGGTGCCGGTGCCGGCCTGCAGTTCGGCCTGCAGGCGGGTAAGCCAGGGACCGTCCTCGGCGACCTGATAGTCGACGGCGCCGTCAAAGCCTTTCAGCACCGCGTCGCGCATCTTCTGGGTTTCCTCGACCGGGCGCGCCTGCGTCGACCAGAACAGCACCTGCTCCGCCTGCGCGGCGCCGGCGGCTAGCGACAGCGCCAGCGCGGCGCCCGCCAATGTCCTCAACATCTTCATCATGGTCTTCCTCCCTATATGCGCCGACGTTGCGGCGTCAGCGTCTTGCCTGCGGTGCTGGGCCATGGCTCGCCCGCGACACCAGCGTCGGCCGGATCAACCGCGTCAGCGGCGCGGCAGGCCGTTCGGCGATGACGGTGAGCAGCATGTCGGCGATCTCGCGCGCGCATTGGCGGATCGAGGCGTCGAAGGTGGTGAGGCCGGGCGGCGCATAGGCCGAGGCAACGACATTGTCGAAGCCGATGACCGAGATATCGCGCGGCACGCTGAGACCGGCGCGGGCCGCCTCCTCCATCACCGTCAGCGCCAACTCGTCGAAAAGGGCAATGACAGCGGTCGGCTGGTCCGGTCCTTGCAGCATGCGGTTGATCGCCTGGATGCGGGCGCCGCGATCGAAGCGCGGCGCCGTCGCCACGTGGAGGCGCACGGATGGATCGCCGCGGCGGCCGATGGCGGCGGCAAGGCCATCTTGCCGCAGATGCCGGAAGGTCATCGGCTCGGAAATCGTCACCAGGCCGAAATGCCGATGGCCGAGATCGTAGAGCATGTCGAAGGCCTCGCCGAAGGCATGCGCGCCATCGGTGTCGAGCCAGTTGTAGGCAAAGTCGCTGTCGAGCAGGCGGCCGTGGGCGACGAAGGGAAAGCCGCGCTGGCGCAGGTAGGCGAGGCGCTCGTCGACCTCGGCGATGCGGGTGACGACGACGCCGTCGGCGCGTCCGGATTCGACGACATGGCGCAGCACCGACAGTTCGGAATGGCCAAGCGCCGCGGTGGCGAGGATGAGGTCGGCGCCATGCGACACCAGCCCTTCGCCAAGCCCGGTGATAAACTCGCCGAGGAAGGAATCGACCAGATTCGGGCCTCTGACCGGCAGCACCAGTCCGACGAAGCCGCTGCGGCCGGAGACAAGCGTGCGCGCTGCGGTGTTGGGGACATAGCCGGCCTGGCGTGCCGCCTGCGCGACCCGCTCGCGCGTCTTCAGGGCGATCTGCTCATGCCCGGCGAGTGCCCGCGACACCGTCGTGATCGACAGGTCAAGGCTCGCCGCTAGCTCCTTCAGCGTGGTGACGCGGGGTGGCAACTGTTCCTCCCGGAAGAGTAGTTGAAACGTTTGTAATGCCCTCTGGGAAAATTGCAAACGTTTTAAATCGCCTCTGAAAGCGGAACAGCTGTGTCGAAAATCGGCGAAACGCTTGGATAAAAAAGGCCGGGCGCGAAAGCGGCCCGGCCAAAAGAAGGCCAAGAACCTTCAGAGGGGAACACCGTCCAGCGGAATGGGAGGAGACCGCCAAACGATAATTCCTATATGCGCACATTCGCTGCGGTTGACGACGAACGGCTTTCTAAAACAACGCGAGATTCAGAAATTTCGTTCTCGTCGTCGAAGATTCAGCCGGCTGAGGTGCCAGTCTCGAGCAGATCGGCATAGTGCCGGCGCGCCACGTCGGGATGGGAGCGCAGGCGGCTCTTCAGCACGTTGGTGCCGACATAGCGAAACAGCGGATTGTCGGGATCGCTGGCCGGCCCGCGCGCCTCAGCCGCCAGCTCCTCGGACAGGTCGAGCAGCGGGATGGTCGCGTCGAGTCGGGCGCTGAAGAAGAAGGGAACCGAGATCCGCTCGACGCCAGCCGGCGGCGTCACCACGCGGTGCACGGTCGCGCGGAGATAGCCGTTGGAGGCCAGTTCGAGCAGTTCGCCGATGTTGACCACCAGCGTATGGGGGAGCGGATCGACATCGACCCAGCTGCCGTCATATTCGACCTGCAGGCCCTTGTTCTCATCCTGCAGCAGAAGCGTCAGGAAGCCGCCATCCTTGTGCGCGCCGACGCCCTGGTCGTCGCCGGTGGCGTCGCGGCCGGGATAGCGAACGATCTTCATGCGATGGTTGGGCTCATTGCGGTAGATCGGATCGAAGGCGTCCTCGGCCTGGTCGAGCGATAGAGCGAAAGCCCTGAGCAGACGGATCGCCACGGCGGTGGCCTTGGCCTGCCATCCCAGCAGCGCCGGCTTCAGTTCGGGCAGTATAGACGGCCACTGGTTCGGCCCTTGCAACCGCGTCCAGGCGGGCACGCCGGGGCCTTGCGGGATGGCCGGGCGTTCGACGCCGATGTCGAGCTGTTCGCGCCAGTCGGCCTTGCCTTTGGTGAGCTCTCCGCCGGCGCGTGTATAGCCGCGGAACTGCGAGGACTTGACCATTTCGATCGCCAGCTTGTCGGCTTCCGGCAAGGCAAAGAACCGGCGCGCGGCGTCGAGCACCTCGGCGGTATCCGCAGCCGATATGCCGTGGCCGGTCAAATAGAAGAAGCCGACGTCGCGCGCGGCCGTGCGCAGGTCGAACAGAAACGTTCGATGCTCCGAGGCGCCCTGTTCGAGGCGGCTGAGATCGAGCACGGGTACGATCCTGGGCATGGTCAAGCTCCTTGTTTGCCGGCCCCGCTTTCACGGTGGCACGCAGGCTGGTCCAATCAAAGCAATGCGCAATCCAATCTCGAGGCGAATGAAGAAAGCCGGCGCTGCCTTTTGCAGCCGACGGGCAAAGAATGTTCGCGGCCGCTCATACGCGGCGATCCAGCTTTGCGACCAGCCGGTCACCGATCCACTGGATGCCGCAGACGAGGATGATCAGCACGATGACCACGGCGACCATGACGCTGGTCTCGAAACGCTGGTAGCCATAGCGGATGGCGAGATCGCCAAGCCCACCGGCGCCGATGGCGCCAGCCATGGCCGAGGCGCCGATCAGCGTCACCAGCGTCACTGTGAACCCGGCGACGATGCCGGGCAGCGCCTCCGGCACCAGCACCTCGCGGATGATCGTCCAGCGATTGCCGCCCATGGCGCGCGCCGCCTCGATCAGTCCACGATCGACTTCGCGCAGCGAGACTTCGGCGATGCGGGCATAATAGGGCGTCGCGGCGATCGACAGCGGCACGATGGCCGCCCAGGTGCCGATCGAGGTGCCGACGATCAGCCGCGTCACCGGGATCAATGCCACCAAGAGGATGATGAAGGGCACCGAGCGAAAGCCGTTGATGACGGCGCCGAGTGCGCGGTTCACCCATATGTTTTCAGCAATGCCGCCGCGCTCTGTGGCGATCAAGGCCAGACCGAGCGGCAGGCCGAAGACCAGCGAGATGAGACCGGAGGCGGCGGTCATCAGGACCGTCTCCCAGATCGAGCGCAGCAGAAGCTCAAACAGAACCGGCGACATGGCCAAGCACCTCCACCCGCGCTTCGCGGGCCTTCAGGAAAGCGATTACTTCAGCGAGATGGCGGGCATCGTTGCCCGCCACCGCCACGAACAGCGTGCCGACAGGCTGCTGCTGGACATGGTCGATGCCGCCATGGACGAGGCGGAATGGACCTGGCACCGCAACAGCGAGATCTGATAGCAGTGGGCCCCGCGCGGCTTCGCCTGATACATCGATTCTGAGGATGAGCTCGGCGCCGGCGCCCGGAAGAAGCCGAACGGCAATCTCGACCGGTAGCTGCGGGCGGATGGCGCCGAGCAGGCTCCTGGTGATTTCGGAATGCGGCTCGGCAAAGACCGACCACACTGGGCCCTGCTCGACGATGCGACCGGCATCGATCACGGCGACGCGGTCGGCGATCGAACGGATCACCTCCATCTCGTGTGTGATGAGCAGGATGGTCAGGCCGAGCTGCCTGTTGATGTCTTTCAGCAAAGCCAGGATCGCGCGTGTCGTCTCCGGATCGAGGGCCGACGTCGCTTCGTCGGAGAGCAGCAGCGCCGGCCGCGCGGCCAGCGCCCTGGCAATGCCGACGCGCTGCTTCTGGCCACCCGACAGCGAGGACGGGTAGGCTTTGGCCTTCTCCGACAGGCCGACGAGATCGAGCAGTTCGGCAGCACGCGCCAGGCGCTCTGCCTTGGGACGGCCCTCGATCTTGAGCGGCAGCGCGACATTGTCCTCGACCGTCTTGGCCGACAAAAGGTTGAAGTGCTGGAAGATCATGCCGATGCGCCGCCGCAGCGGCTGCAACTCACGCTCGCCAAGCCGACCGATCTCGCGGCCCTCGATGAAGACCTCACCGGAATCCGGCCGCTCCAGCCCGTTGAGGCAGCGGATCAGCGTCGACTTGCCGGCGCCGCTGCGGCCGATGATGCCGAGAATCTCTCCCTTGCGCACCGTCAGCGAAACGCCGTCGAGCGCAGGCGTCGCGCCGAAGCGGCGCTTCAGGTCGACAAGGCGGACGACATCCTCCTGCCCGGCGGCAGATATGTGGACCGGATCGGCCGTTGCGGCCGTGACGTGCTGGTTCATCTCACTGTCCGTTTCAACGGCGCTCAAATGCGACAGCGGCCCGCTCAAAAGCGGGCCGCCTGTTCCTGAAAGCCAGGCGCCGATCAATAGGCGCTGATCCCGGTGCCCTTGTAGACCTTGTCGAACTCGGCCTTGACCGCCTCGTTCTGGTAGGACGCGACCAGCGTCTTCACCCAGGCCTCGTTCTCATTGCCGGATTTGACGGCGATGAAGTTGCGGTAGGGATTGTCGGCCACCGGCTCCTGGGCGATGCGGCTGTCCGGGCCGAGGCCGCTCTTCAGCGCCCAATCGGTGTTGACGACCGCCGCGTCGAGATCCTCGACCGAGCGACCGACAATGCCGGCGTCGAGCTCCTTGATGACGACCTTCTTCGGGTTCTCGGCAATGTCGGCGGTGGTCGCCAGGATGCCGGTGCCGTCCTTCAGCTTGATCACGCCTTCGTTCTGCAGGACGCGCAGCGCGCGGCCTTCATTGGAAGGGTCGTTGGGCAGGCCGATGACGGCGCCTTCGGGCAGGTCGGCGACCTTGGTGTACTTCTTGGAGTAGAGACCGATCGGCCAGACGCCGGTATAGCCGACGCGCACGATATGATAGCCTTGCGTCTTGATCTGGTTGTCGAGATAGGGCTGGTGCTGGAAGGCGTTGGCGTCAATCTCGCCGCGCTCGAGCGCCTCGTTGGGCTGGGTGTAGTCGTTGAACACCACGGTCTCGATGGCCAGGCCCTTTTCGGCGGCCTGGGCGACGACGACGCGCCAGACGTCCTCATCCTCGCCGCTGATGATGCCGACCTTGATCGCCTTCTTGTCCTCGGCGAAGGACGGCGTCGGCTGGGCCAGGCCGACAAGTGTCACGGCCGAGGCGAAAAGTGCCGCAAGGGCAGCTCGCCGGCTGATGGCCGAAAAAAGAAGAGAATTGGAAGCGTTTCCGCGTTCGGACATTGTCGATCCCTCGTAATCCTGAAGTCATTGCGGCTTGGTGGAATACCAAGCCTTGACGACATCATCGGCAATGCTGTCTGCCGGATCAAAGAACCGCATTTCTTCTCAAACACGAAGCTGGGAATATTCTCTCAAAGATTTCACGTTCGCGAGAACGGCCACGCCCGGTCGATCAGAATGTCTCGACCCAGGGCCGCAGCTCGACCTCGAAACTCCATGCGCTGCGATGCTGGCGATGGACCGCGAAATAGGTCTCGGCGATCGCATCGGGCGACAGGTGGCTATCCGGCCGCTCGGACGTCCGCCCGGCCGCCTCGATCTGGCCGTCGATGATGAAATGCGCGACATGGATGTTTTTCGGGCCGAGTTCACGCGCCATGGATTGCGCCAGGCCGCGCAGGCCGAATTTCGGCATAGCGAAGCCGGCCGAGTTGGCAAAGCCCTTGATGCTGGCGGATGCGCCGGTGAACAGGATCGAGCCCGAGCCGCGCGAAAGCAGCCGCCGCGCCGCCTGCTGGCCGACCAGGAAGCCGCCATAGGCGCCGACGAGCAGCGCCTGCTTGACCGCATCGGCATCGATCTCGGCGATAGGACCGCGCGTGCGGCCGCTGGCATTGAAGACGGCAAGCGCCAGCGGGCCCTGCTTGTCAGCCGCCTCGAACAGGCTGGCGACGGAGGCCGGATCGGCGACATCGGTTTCGACGGCGAGCGCTCCGGTCTCCTCGACCAGCGCTGCGAGCTTGCCCGTGTTGCGGGCGGCCAGCACCACGCGAAAGCCTTCTTTGGTCAGAAGGCGGGCCAGCGAGGCGCTCAGGCCCGCGCCCGCGCCGGCGATCACTGCGACTTCGGATGGCATGTGGTTTCTCCCTGGCGATTGTGTACGGACTTCGGCATATGCCGATGTCGCTCGTCCCATAGCTGGCGTCTTGAGCCGCAAGAGACAAGAACGGTGTTGCTCCATTTTCGCTGTTCGGCGAAAAAGGCTGCCGGCATACCATCAGGATCCAAAGCAATCGCCTCGGACAGGTGGCCGATGTCAGCGCCGCCCCTCATTGCCCTGCCGGGCATTTCTCCCCGTATAGTGACGGGGAGAAAGGGCTGACCGCAGCCTCGGCGCCCTTTTTGCAACGTTGGAGATTGGCGAAATCATCAATGAGAGCGCCCCTCTCCCCGTCACTATACGGGGAGAGGATGCCGGCAGGCAGGTGAGGGGCAGCGCTAGCGCCGGGGGAATTCAAATCCTGAAACGCTTGCCTTGATCAATACAGGCAAAAGACTTGCCTGCCCGACCGATCCGTCCGACACGTGGTTCAACGGCGATTCGAGAAAGCGACCATGGAACCAATCTGGGCCGTCGGCCTGATGACCGGCACCGTGCTTGACGGCAATATCGACGTCGCGCTGATCAAGACCGATGGCGAGCGTATCGCCGATTTCGGCACCTATACGCTGGCCCCCTACCCCGCAGAGATTCGCGCCCTGCTGGAGGAGACGCTGCGCCAGGCCAGGGCGTGGAATTTCGACGGGCCGGAGCCGGCGATCTTCGGCGAGGCCGAAGAGGCGCTGACGCGGGCGCAGTCGGCGGCGGTGAAAGACCTTGTCGAGAGCTACGGCCTGACCATGACCGATATCGGCGTGGTCGGCTTTCACGGCCAGACCGTGCTGCACCGCGCCCCGCAGCCGGGACGGCGCGGCGATACGCGCCAGCTGGGCGATGGCGAACTGATGCATTCGATCCTCGGCGCCAAGGTCGCATACGACTTCCGCTCGGCCGATGTGCGCGCCGGCGGCCAGGGCGCGCCGCTGGCGGCTGCCTATCACGCGGCGCTGCTCAGGGAAGCGGACGCGAGCGGCGATACCGCAGTGCTCAATCTCGGCGGCGTCGGCAACATCACCTGGTGGGACGGCAAGGACAACATCATCGCCTTCGACACCGGTCCGGCCAATGCGCCGCTCAACGATTTCATCAAGGTGAAGGGTCTCGGCGAGATGGACCGCGACGGCAGGCTGGGTGCAGCCGGCACCGTCGACGAAGCGCGGCTGGCCAGATTGCTGCAGCATCCGTATCTGACAAAACCTTACCCGAAATCGCTCGACCGCTTCGACTTCACCGCCGATATGGCCGACGGCCTCAGCGCCGAGGACGGTGCGGCGACGCTGGCGGCCTTCACCGTCTCGGCCGTCGGCAAGGCGCTCGACCTGTTGCCGCGC
Source organism: Mesorhizobium sp. P2_B5 (assembly GCF_056404775.1). Taxonomy (NCBI): domain Bacteria; kingdom Pseudomonadati; phylum Pseudomonadota; class Alphaproteobacteria; order Hyphomicrobiales; family Phyllobacteriaceae; genus Mesorhizobium; species Mesorhizobium sp. P2_B5. Next base: position 343,763 of record NZ_JBFUDJ010000004.1, read on the forward strand.
CGGCCGAAGCGGCTGGCGGTCAGCGGCGGCGGCCGACACAACCCGACGATGATGGCGATGCTGGCGAGCCGCGGTGGCGTCGAGGTCATCCAAGCCGAAACGCTGGGCTGGAAGGGCGATGCGGTCGAAGCCGAATGTTTTGCTTTCCTGGCGGTGCGCGTGCTGCGCGGCCTGCCGATCAGCTTTCCCAGCACCACCGGCGTGCCGCAGCCTATGCAAGGCGGAAGGCTGGCGGGTTAGGCCACCAGCTTCTTCTGCAGAAAGATGCGGCTGCGGCCGACGGGAAAGTCCGGCAGTTCGCCGAAAGGCCGGTAGCCCTGCCGCTCATAGGCTTTGGCCGCGACGGGATTGAAAGTGTCGATCCAGGCGTTCTGACAGCCGCGCTTGACTGCTTCGCGTTCGGCGGCATCCAGCATGTCGCCGGCGATATGCCGGCCGCGCAGGCGTTCGTCGACCCAGAGCCATTGCACATAGAGCCAGCCCCAGGCGGTGTAGCCTGAAATGCCCGCGACGACGGCGCGGTCCTCGTCGCGCACGAAGACGGCAAGCGCTTTGCGGCCGGAGGCGCCGACATCGCCGTCATTGAACGCCGTCAGCCGCTCGGCCAAAAAGGTGAGTTCCTCTGGCGAGGGATCGGCGGTGGTCTCAAGCGTCGTGTTCATCCTGATACGGCTCGCATGGTGAGCCGAACCTCTAGCGAAGGACAGGACAGGGACGCAAGCTTTGCCGCCGCCGCTTATGCCCTGACGGGCGAACGCCAGGTCCCCGCCGCGGCTGCAACCAGCATCAGCAAGGCCGCGACGATCGCGCAGGCGGCAAAGCCGAATGTCGAATAAAGCGGCCCGAAGCTCGTGGTGCCGATAAAGACCGCGAGATAGGTGACCGAGCTGTTCAGTCCCATGATGGTACCGCGGCGCGACGGATCGAGCGCGGTCAGGCGCATCACCAGCACGTTCAGACCGAAATGATTGGCAAGGCCCCATATGGCGATCATGGCCAGGATCAGCGCGAAATTGCTGCTTGCGAGCGCAATCGCGACATAGACGGCGGCGACCAGCAGATAGGCGAAAGGCATGACGCGTCGCGCGCCGATGCGGTCGATGACGCCGTCGAGAAAGGCTGCCGTGCCGAAGCCGGCGCCATAGGCGAGAGCGGCGAGCGCATTGGCGCTGACGGGCTCACCGAGATCCTGGTGCAGATGATCGCCGAGATAGCCGTAGACGCCGTAAAAGGCGGTCATGAAGGCGGTGCAAGCGATCAGCAGCGGCACGATGCCGGGAATGGCCAGCGCACCGAACGGCGTCGGCGCCGGGCCGCTCTTCCTGACGTCGCTGAGCGAGGTCATCGACAGAGCGGCGAGCGCAATTGCCGAAAGCACCGCGACTACCGCGAAGACGGCGCGCCAATGGACGAGATCGGCAAGCACGGCCGACAGCGAAACGCCGGCGACCATGGAGACCGTCCAGCCGGTCAGCACGACGCCGATCGTGCCACTTTCGCGGCCGGGCGGCGCGATCGCCGCCGCACTGGCATAGATTGCCGGCATGGCAACGCCGGCGGCAATGCCGGCAACGGCTTGAGCCGCGACCAGCGCGATCACGGTCGGCGCCAGCGCACTGGCTAGAAGTGCAACCGCCAGCAACAGCAGCGCGCCCTGCAGCATGCGGCGGGCGCCGACGCCGTCGATATAGCGGGCGAGGAACAGGGCGCTGGCCGAGGTGCCGAGACCGAATGCAGCCGACGCGGCCATCACCGCCGGCACGCTGGTGCCGAAGGATGCAGCCACTGCCGGGGCGATCGGACCCAGAACCAGTGAGTTGGAGCCGATGACGGCGATGCAGCCGGTCAGGAGATAGGCCAGCGCCGGGATCGGCGCTGTTGTTGGGAGCGTTGCTGCTTGATGCGCGTTCGTCATAGGGGCATACTGGCCGAATTAAATTCCGCGACAACAAGGAATTTCGATATGGATGAAGAAACAGATGGTGTTCTGCAGAACAAGCCTGTCGCCCGCGAGCTGGACGCGATCGACCGAAAAATATTAGGCGTGCTGGTCGACGACGCCACGGTCAGCTACGCTGAACTCGGCGAGCGGGTCTGCCTTTCGCCCCCGGCGGCGCATGAACGGGTGAAGCGGCTGCGGCGCAGCGGCGCCATCCGTGGCACAGCCGTGATCATCGACCCCAAGGCGGTGAAGAAGCCGCTGCTTACCTTCGTGCATATCGACACCAAGGGTTGGGGCAAGACGCCGGAGCTGATGGCGGTTTCCCAATATCCTGAGGTCGAGGAGATCCATTCGGTGGCCGGCGACACCTGCATGCTGCTCAAAGTCCGCACCGAGGACACCAGGGCGCTTGAGGGCTTGTTGGCGCGTCTCTACGAAACGCCCGGCGTCACCTCGACGCGAAGCTATGTCGTGCTGTCGACCTATCTCGAACGGCCGGTGCAGCCGGGCGTCACGACGGAATGGCCAACGCCCCGGCACATGGCAACGCCGCTGTACTAATCTGGGCCATCTTTGTCTTGCCGGAGCCACAACAATCCTTCACAAACGGCACCCTATACTGATTTCAGGCATTGATTTGGGGTGACGAGAGGCGCGGCTTGGAATTCGACCTGAAAACCATCGAGGCGCTGGCCCCCGATCAGGCGTCGCTGAGCGCCGCCTCGAAACTCACCAAGCGTTCGAACTGGCCGAGGCTGGAGAAGAACGAGCAGCAGGCGCTGATCTGGGGGGAATGCCAGGGCTCCGGCTCCAATCCCTATCGCACCGTGGTCGACACTGGCGACCACGGCTACAAATGCACCTGCCCGTCGCGAAAATTTCCGTGCAAGCACACGCTGGCGCTGATGTGGATCGCCGCCACCGCGCCCGCCAGCTTCACCGCTGCCGAATCGACGCCGGAGTGGGTGAATGACTGGCTTGGCCGGCGCCGGAAGACGACGGGCCAGCCGGCCACTGCAACGCCGGGCGCGGGGGCCGGCGCGTCCGGCAAGAGCATCGGTGAGGCCGCGCAGCCGGATGAAGTCACCGCAATCGAGGACGCTGCCGCAGCGGAGCGCCGCGAGGCGGCACAGCGCAAGCGGGCGGAAGACACGCGGACAGCGGTGGCGGGAGCGCTGGACGAACTCGACCAGTGGATCGCCGACCAGTTGCGGCTCGGCCTTTCCGCCTTTGCCGATGCCAGCAGCGAGCGCTGCCGCCGGATCGCCGCCAGGCTGGTCGACATGAAGGCGACCGCGCTTGCCGGGCGCATCGACGAGATACCGGCGCGGCTGATGGCGCTGCGCAGCGAGGAACGGCCGGATGCAGCGATCCGCGAACTCGGCAAGCTGGTGCTGCTGGCCAAGGCCTGGCGCTCGGCGCCCGATGATCCGGAGCTCAAGCGGATGGTGTCGGCGTCCGAGACCCGCGACCAGGTTCTGGCCAATCCCGATGCAAAACAGGTCGACAGCCATTGGGAAGTCATCGGCGAGAAGATCGAGACCCGCCGCGACGGTCTTGTCAGTCATTCGACATGGCTGCTCGACCTCAAGTGTCCGACACCGCAATTTGCGCTGCTGCTCGATTTCTTTCCCGCCTCGGCCGGCCGTCGCTCGGCTGCGTTCACGCCCGGCGACCGGTTCGATGCAAGGCTGGTGTTCTATCCGTCGCGCCAGCCGCTGCGGGCGCTGGTGGCGGAGCGCAAGGGCGATGTCGTGTCCGGGGCGTGGCCGGATTTCGGTCTCGACACAATCAAGGATCCGCTCGCCGCGCATGCATCGCATCAGGACGCAGCGCCATGGTCCACCGACTGTCCGCTGATGCTGCCGGCCGGCGCCATCCTCCTCGATGAGCGCGGCGCGGCCTGGTGGCAAGCGGCGCACGACCCGAAAGGGATTGCCCTGCCTGTCGCCGGAACCGTCGATCAGACCGTACTTGGCCTCGATCTCACGGCCACGGCAGCACTTTGGAACGGTGCGCGGCTCGATCTGCTGGCCGCGCAAAGCGGCTTCGGGAGACTCGACCTGTCATGAACGAGCTCGAGCAGACCGGCCTGGCGACGATGCGCGACTGCTGGATCACCGGCGGGACCACATTCGATCTGGCGCCGGCCGCATGGAAGGAAATCGCCGCCGGCGCAAGCCCGGACGAACGCGAACGGCAACTGCTTGCGATCGCGGCGCAAGCGCTCGACGTCGGCTTGCGGCCCGCCGCGCCGAAGACATTGAAGCGGCGCCCGCCGCTGCCAAGGCTTGGCCTGCCACTGCTGCCGGAGCGATTGCGACCACTGTTGCGGGCAGCCCTGAAGAACGCCGCCGATGCACGGCGCAAGGCGCGCGTGGCCACACTTGTCGCCAGCCGAGGCTATGTGCTCCATCCGATGGACTGGATGCCCCCGGCATCGGATCAGAGCAGCCCTGACGTCTATGCGCCGTGGATCGACTGGCAGGCCAGCGTGGAGTGGCTGAAGATCGCCCCGCAGGAGCAGCTGACGGTGCAGAACTGGGATGACTTCTATCCTGCCGCGCGCCGCATCGCGCTGGGCGAGATGCGCCGCCGCGATCCGGCGGCGGCCCGTTCGCTGATTGAGACCAAGGCGCCGGGCGAACCGGCGGAAGTCCGGCTTGCACTGATCGAACTCATGCATTTCGGCCTGACGCCCGCGGATGCGCCGTTCCTGAAAAGCCTTGCCGCCGACCGCTCCGGCAAGGTGCAGGAACTGGCGGGCCGGCTGCTGGCAAGGCTGGGTGAGCACGGCCGCGCCGGCGACGGCGGAGCCGACGATCCCGTTGCCGAACTCGCCGCCTTCATTGCAGAAGGCAAGTCCGGCTTCATCCGCCGCCGCACCACCTACACGCCGGCAAAGCTGAAGTCGGCGGCCCAAGAAAGTCGTCGCGTCGACCTTTTTGCGAGCTGCTACCTGGTCGACCTTGCCGCGCGCTTCGGTAAAACAGAATCCGATTTCATCGGGGCATGGCAATTCGGTGTCGACGACAGAGCCGATCTGTCTCTCGTTCGGATGGTCGCGGTATCCGGCAGCGATGCCACGGTGGCACTGTTGGCAGATACGCTGGCCGCCGAGGGCGGCAAATCGGCATTGTTTGTCTTCCACCTCATGTTGCGTTTGGACAGCGGCAGGAAGCGTACTCTGATCAGGCAGATCCTGAAGGACGCGCAGAATCTTGAAGCGCTCAACCTGGTCGAAGGCGCCGAAACAAGCTGGTTAGAATGGGACGATCTGACAAATGGCAAGGCGCTGTCGGCACTGCGCTCCAAGGTTGCGGGAAACGAGGAGCCCGCGAAGCGAAGCGCAGACCACGCCCTGGAAACGATAGGCTTTCTTGCCACTGCGGCGACAGCGGAACGACTGATCGGCGACATTGTCGCGGCAGGCATGCCGCCGGCGGCGGCGTCACTCGCTTTCCTGCGCCTTAATGCAGCCCTGACGGGAACAAACACATGAGCAATCGGAGAACAGCACAATGAACGCAGCCATCCGCCTCCCCGTCGAGCAGGCCTATGCGTCCGAACTGCAGGCGCTGGCGCGCAATGACGACCGCCAGAAGCCGGCGGGATGGAGCCTGTCGCCAAAGGCCGTGCTGACCTATCTGCTCGGCGGCAAGGCCAGCGACGGCACGGTGATTTCGCCGAAATATGTCGGCCGTCGCAGGCTGATGGAAACCGCGGTGGCGACGCTCGCCACCGACCGCGCGCTGCTGCTGCTCGGCGTTCCCGGCACCGCCAAGTCCTGGGTGTCGGAACATCTCGCCGCCGCCATCATGGGGGACTCGACACTGATCGTGCAGTGCACGGCCGGCACCGATGAGAACCAGATCCGCTATGGCTGGAACTACGCGCAGCTCTTGGCCAAGGGACCGAGCCAGGAAGCGCTGGTGCCGACGCCGCTTTACCGCGCCATGGAGAGCGGCAAGCTCTGCCGGCTGGAGGAACTGACGCGCATGGGGTCGGACGTGCAGGACACGCTGATCACCGTGCTGTCGGAAAAGATGATGCCGATCCCGGAACTCAACACCTCGATCTACGCCCAGCGCGGCTTCAACATCATCGCCACCGCCAACAACCGCGACAAGGGCGTCAACGAACTGTCCTCGGCGCTCAAGCGCCGCTTCAATGTGGTGGTGCTGCCGCTGCCCGAAGACATGGCCGAAGAGGTGGCGATCGTTTCCAAGCGGGTCGACGAGATGGCCGGCGGGCTCGACCTGCCGGTGCCCAAAAATGTCGGCGAGGAGATCGCCCGCGTGCTGACCATCTTCCGCGAGTTGCGCTCGGGCGCGACCGCTGACGGCAAGGTGACGCTGAAGACGCCTTCGGGCTCGCTCTCGACCGCCGAGGCAATCGCCACCATGGTCGGCGGCCTCAGTCAGGCGGCATGGTTCGACAGCGGCAAGCTCGGCGCCGAAGGCCTTGCCGCCAGCCTCGTCGGCGCCATCATCAAGGACCCGGTTCAGGACAAGGTGGTGCTGGAGGAATATCTCGAAACGGTGCTCAAGAAGCGGCCGGACTATGCCGGCTATTACGCGGCGCTGAACGCAGCGATCTGAGGCATGAGCGACGTCGCCTATTTCGGCATCCGCCATCACGGGCCGGGCTCCGCCGCCAGCCTGGTGCAGGCGCTCCGGGAGTTGCAGCCGGTCGCGGTGCTGATCGAAGGGCCGAGCGACGCGTCATCCCTGCTGCCGTTCCTGGCGCGTCCGGAAATGCAGCCGCCGGTGGCGCTGCTTTGCTATCCCGAGGACGATCCGGCCGCGACAAGCTTCTGGCCATTCGCCGAGTTTTCGCCGGAATACCAGGCGGCGGTGTGGGCGGTGGAGAACAAGGCGGCTTTGCGGTTCATCGACCTGCCGTCATCGGCGCGCTTCGCGTCGGCGACGGAGAGCGCCGACAAGACCGATGAGGCCGACAAGGCCGAGCCCAAGGAGGAAACCGGCGAGGATGGCGAGGCGGCTTCGCATCGCGATCCGATCGGCACACTGGCTGCGGCCGCCGGCTATGAGGACGGCGAGAGCTGGTGGGCCGACATCATCGAGCAGAACCCGCAGCCGGGCCCGATCTTCGCGGCCATCGCCGATGCGATGACGACGCTGCGCGATGGCGAAGGCACGATCGCGCCGTTCGAGGCCAAGCGTGAAGCGCATATGCGGTTGGAAATCGCTGCCGCGCGCAAGGAGTTCGACGGACCAATCGCCGTCGTCTGCGGCGCATGGCACGTACCGGCCTTGCAGGCCGCGCACACGCAGAAGAACGACCAGGCGCTGATCAAGGGAATTGCCCGGCGCAAAAGCACGATGACATGGGCGCCATGGACGGGACCGCGCCTGGCGCTGGGCTATGGCTATGGCGCCGGTGTCGTTGCGCCGGGCTGGTGCAAACATCTGTGGCGCACGCGCGAGCGGCGCGATGCCGCGACGCTTTGGCTGGCGATGATCGCGGCGGTGCTGCGGGCGAAGGGCCATCTGGTCTCGACGGCGTCGCTGATCGAGGCCGAGCGGCTTGCCCGCACGCTGGCTGCCATTCGCGACCGGCCGAAACCCGGCTTCGAGGAATTGCGCGACGCGGCGATCGCGGCGCTGTTCAACGGCGAAGCGGTGCTGTGGTCCCTCGTTGAAGCCGAGCTGCTTTTGGGCGCGGATGTCGGCGAGATCCCACCCGACACGCCGCTGGCGCCGCTGATCGAGGATCTGCAGCGTAACCAGAAAGCGGCACGGCTGAAGCCGGAGGCGCTGGAGCGCGAACTGTCCGTCGATTTGCGCAGCGAAAGCGGGCTGTTTCGCTCGACATTGCTGCACCGGCTGAACGTGCTCGGCGTACAGTGGGGCAGGCTGGCCGACGCCGGCCGCAGCCGCGGCACCTTCCGCGAAAAGTGGACCCTGGCCTGGGAGCCGGAATATGCCGTGCGCCTGGTCGAGAACCTGATCTATGGGCCGACCATCGAAAAGGCGGCCAATGGCCGCCTGATCCAGATGCTCGGCGCCGCGGCCAGCCTCGACGCGCTTGCAGCGCTGGTTCAAAGCGCCATCACGGCTGACCTGTCCGAGGCCGCGAGCGCCGGTCTTGCGGCGCTGGAGGCACGCGCCGCGCACAGCAGCGAGTGCCTGGAAATCCTGGCCTCGGTGCCGCCGCTTGCCGACATCATCCGCTACGGCGAGGCGCGCAAGACCGAAACCAACCGGTTGTCCGGTTTGTTGGAACGGCTGATCGTCGAGGGCGCAATCGCCTTGCCTTATGCGGTGCGCGACCTGGACGAACAGGCCGCCACGACATTGGTCGGCGCGGTGCGCAAGGCGGACGCGGCGATCCGCTTGGTCGAGCCCGGCGAAGGCGTGCTCGATGCCTGGCGCAACGGGCTGACAGGCGTGCTGGAGGGGCAGCGTTCGACGGCGTTGCTCGCCGGCTGTGCCGCGCATCTCCTCTACGAAGCCGGCCAGCTGTTGGCCGAGGACGCCGCCGGACTGCTCGGGCGCAGGCTGTCGCCGGGGACGCCGGTTGCACAGGCGGCGGGTTTCTTCGAAGGTTTCTTCAGCACTGCCGGCCAGCGGCTGATCTATGACGAAGGTCTGCGCGGCGCCGTCGATGCGTGGCTCAAGTCGCTCGACGAGGACGCATTCATCGCGCATCTGCCCCTGCTGCGCCGCGTCTTCTCCAATCTGGACAGCATGGAGCGCCGGCGGCTGATCGAGGCAGTGCTCGGCCGCACCGCAAGGCTGCCGGCCGGCCTGACGCCGGCGCCGGATGGCGGCGAAGGCTGGCGCCGGCACCTGGAGCGGCTTGGCCCCCTGCTTGCGAGCGGAGCGTGACGATGGAAGACGAGAAAGACGCGGATGGCGCCGCCGCATCTGTCGATGGCGAGCGCGAGCGCCGCTGGCGGCTGGCGATCGGCGCCGATGACGAGGCTTCCTCAGCCCTTTCCAGCGACGACAAAAAACTGTCGTCGGCGCTCGATGCGCTTTACGGCGATGGCGCCAATGCCGATGCCGACCCGCGCAAGCGGCGTGGCGGGCTCGGCCGCTCGGCGCCGCGCGTGGCGCAGTGGATGGGCGATATCCGCTCCTTCTTTCCAGCACAGGTGGTCCAGATCGTCCAGAAGGACGCCTTCGAACGGCTGAACCTGAAGCAGATGCTGATGGAACCGGAATTCCTCAAGGCCATCGAGGCCGACGTCAATCTCGTCGCCGACCTGATTTCGCTGCGCTCGGTGATGCCGGCCAAGACCAAGGACATTGCCCGTACCATCATCGCCGACATCGTCGCCAAGCTGATGCAGCGGCTGGAGCAGAAGACCGCCGAGGCGATCCGCGGCGCGCTCGACCGCTCGCGGCGCACCAACCGCCCGCGCCAACGCGACATCGACTGGCCGCGCACCATCTCGGCCAATCTTCGCCACTACCAGCCCGAGCACAAAACCATCGTGCCGGAAAAACTCGTCGGTTTCATGCGCAAGCAGCGCCGGCTGGTCGATCTCGACGAGGTGGTGCTGTGCGTCGACCAGTCCGGCTCGATGGCCAGCTCGGTGATCTATGCCTCGATCTTCGCCGCTGTCATGGCGTCGCTGCCGGTGGTGCGCACCAAGCTGGTCTGTTTCGACACGGCAATCGTCGATCTGACCGAAGAGCTCAGCGACCCCGTCGAAGTGCTGTTTGGTGTGCAGCTCGGCGGCGGCACCGACATCAACCAGGCGGTCGCCTATTGCGCCGACCGGATCGAGCGGCCGACCAAGTCCCATTTCGTGCTGATCACCGACCTCTATGAAGGCGGCAACGGCCAGGACTTGCTGCGGCGGCTGGCGGCGCTGGTGCGATCCGGCGTCAATGTCGTGGTTCTGCTGGCGCTGACCGATCAGGGCCGGCCGGGCTACGATCCGGCGATGTCGGCCTCGGTCGCAGCACTCGGCATACCGGTCTTCGCCTGCACGCCGGACCTGTTTCCCGACATGATGGCGGCGGCATTGCGGCGCGAGGATATCGGCGCCTGGGCGGCGGGCGCAGACATCAAACTGATCCGCGCCGAGACGGAGACACCGCAACAATAGAGCCGGCACAGGCTCGCTGTGGCACCTATTCGAACGAATAGGCAAACCCGTCCGCGGAAGCGCTGACCGTCACCTTGGTCATCTTCTCGCCGTCGAGCGAACGGTTCAGCACGCCGCGGCTGAGTTCCGGCAGCAGCGTGTTGGTGAGGATGGCGTCGATCATGCGGCCGCCGGACTCGATTTCGGTGCAGCGCGCCTTGACCAGCGCCATGACGCCGTCGCCGATCACCAGTTCGGCGTCGTGGCTGGCGCGCAGCCGCCGCGCGATCTTGCCGAACTGATGGCGGGTGATGGCCTCGATCATCGAATCCGACAGCGGGTAGTAGGGAATGGTCACGACGCGGCCGAGGAAGGCCGCCGGGAATACCTTCAGCAACGGGGCGCGCAAGGCTGCGTCGAGGCCGTCGAGCCCTGCCCTCACCGTGCCGTTCTGGGTCCGCTCCATGATGACTTCGGAGCCGACATTGGAGGTCAGCAGGATCAACGTGTTCTTGAAGTCGATGCGCCTTCCCTCGCTGTCATCCATCATGCCCTTGTCGAAAACCTGGAAGAAGATTTCGTGGACATCGGGATGGGCCTTCTCGACCTCGTCGAGCAGGATCACCGAATAGGGTTTTCGGCGCACGGCCTCGGTCAGGATGCCGCCCTTGCCGTAGCCGACATAGCCGGGCGGTGCGCCTTTCAGCGTCGAGACGGTGTGCGCTTCCTGGAATTCGGACATGTTGATCGAGATCAGGTTCTGCTCGCCGCCGTAAAGTGTTTCGGCAAGCGCCAGCGCCGTCTCGGTCTTGCCGACGCCCGACGGGCCGCAAAGCAGGAACACGCCGACCGGCTTTTCCGGCGCGCCAAGGCCGGCGCGGCTGGTTTGCACGCGCTTGGCGATCATCTCCATCGCGTGGTCCTGGCCGACGACACGCTCGGACAAAGTCTCGGCGAGCTTGAGCGCCTTCTCGGTCTGGCTGGACAGCATTCTCCCCGTCGGGATGCCGGTCCAATCCTGGACCACGGCAGCCACCGCATTGCGGTCGACGGAGGGCAGGATCAGCGGTGTCTCGCCCTGCGCCGTGGCAAGCTCGGCCATGAGTTCACGCAGCCGCACGAGATCGGCGGCCGGGTCGGCTGGAGGGGTGTCGGCAACCGCCGCAGCCGTTCCAGCCTTGGCCTTGGATTTTTTGCTCTTGGCCGTTTCAGCCTTTGCCGTTTCAGCCTTGGGCGGCTCGACCCTCGGCACCTTGGTCTTTTCCGCGTCCGGCGCTGCCGTTTCGGCGTCGGCCTCGGCGGTTGCTACCTCATCGAGCGGCACGCCCTCGCCGCGCAGCCGCGCGCGCAATTCGAGGATCTCGGCTACCAGCGCCTTTTCGCGCTCCCAACGCTCCTCGGCGGCGGCGAGCGTCGTCTCGGTCTCAGTAAGTCCGGCTTCGACCCGCGCCTGCCGATCGGCCACCTCGATGCCGATCGCGGCTTCGCGGCCGATGATGCCGCGCTCGACTTCCAGCGCCTGGCGGCGGCGCAAAATGTCCTCGACCTCGGCCGGCGTGGCGTGCTGCGAGACCGCGACCCTGGCGCAAGCGGTGTCGAGCAGGCTCACCGCCTTGTCAGGCAATTGCCGCGCCGGAATATACCGATGCGACAAGGCCACCGCCGCCTCGATCGCCTCGTCGAGGATCTGCACCTCGTGGTGCTGTTCGAGCACCCCGGCGACGCCGCGCAGCATGAGAACGGCGACCGCTTCCGACGGCTCGTCGATCTTGACCACCTGGAAACGGCGGGTCAGCGCCGGGTCCTTTTCGATGTGCTGCTTGTATTCGGCCCAGGTGGTCGCCGCGATGGTGCGCAGTTCGCCGCGCGCCAGCGCCGGTTTCAGCAGATTGGCGGCGTCGCCGGTTCCAGCCGCACCGCCGGCGCCGATCAGCGTGTGCGCCTCGTCGATGAACAGGATCACCGGCGTTTCGGAGGATTGAACCTCGTCGATGACCGCCTTCAGGCGCTTTTCGAACTCGCCCTTGACGCTGGCGCCGGCCTGCATGAGGCCGACATCGAGCATGCGCACGCTGATGCCTTGCAGCGGCGGCGGTACGTCACCCTGGGCGATGCGCAAGGCGAAGCCCTCGACCACCGCGGTCTTGCCGACGCCGGCCTCGCCGGTCAGGATCGGGTTGTTCTGCCGGCGCCGCATCAGGATATCGATGATCTGCCGGATCTCCGGGTCGCGGCCGACGACCGGATCGATCTTGCCGTCATGGGCGCGCTGGGTGAGGTCGGTGGCGTATTTGGCCAGCGCGGAATCCCCGCCCGGGGCCCGCCGTGGCGCCTCGGCGGCGGGAGGAGCCGCAGCCGCAGCGCCGGCTTCGAGTGAACCCCCCACCACCTCGGCGAAGCGGGCGATGACCGCGTCGGCGTCGATCTTGTCGAACTCGGCGCTGATCTTCGACACCAGGCCTTCCAGCACCGGCGTCTTCAGGCAAGCGAGGACGATATGGCCGCTGCGCACCTCCTCCATGCCGAATTCCAGCGTCGCCAGGTTCCAGGCTTCCTGGATGGCGTGGAAGATGTGGTCGGAAAATTCCTCGATCGAGGTGGCGCCATAAGGCAGTTTGTCGACAGCCCGCGTCATGTCGCTGGTCAGCCGGCTGGCATCGATGCCGGCATCGGCAAGGATCATCTGCACATCCGAGCGCTCGGACAGCACCAGCTGCTCGATGAAATGGACAAGTTCGACGTAAGGATTGCCGCGCAGCTTGGCGCTGTCGGCGGCGGCCTTGAAGGCGCGCAGGCAGACCGGATTGAGCTTGCCCACCAGTTCCTTGCGTTTGAAACCCTGCGATGACCGGCGCTGTTCCATCGAACGTGCTCCTGCAATCTGCCCGTCGACAGCCTGCCACATAAGCAGCCGCTTGACAAAGCGCGTCATTCAGCCGGCCGCTTCCCGTTGTGGAAAGTCCCGCGCCACCAAATGCAGACAACCACGATTTTTTCCAATTCTATGCGATGCGCTTCACATACGGGGCTGGGCAAGCACGCCATAGATTGCGCCATTCGAGATGCAGTTGCACTGGCTCGCATTAGCGCCCGTTAACTTTTGAGCGGTTTGCCGAATTGTGGTAGGGTGCAACCGTGTGCTAACGTTGGGTCACGTACGGTTTTAGAGCCGGTCGCTGGGGGTAGCTGTGATCGATCTCGCACTCTGGCTTGCTCCGTTGGACGGTGAAAATCCGTCAGGCGGAGACTTGCGCAACGATCCGGCCTTTCACGAGCTCGAGCGCCTCACCGAGCCGCAGGTCAAGGTTGTCCATGACGGGCGCAACAAGCCTGCCGCGCAATCGACGATTCCCGTCGATTGGCCTGCCGTTCTTGGCAAGGCCGAGGAATTGCGTTCGCATGGCCGCGACCTGCGCCTGCTTGTCATCGTCGCCCGGGCGCTCGCCAATGAAGAAGGGCTCGCCGGGCTGGCACAAGGCCTGACGCTGATCGCGCGGACTTTCGAGGCCCATTGGGAGACGATGCACCCGGCGCTGCGGCCCGGCGGCCAGCCGCGCGACGCAGCCTTGCGCCGCCTCAACGCGCTGGCCGACCTGCAGAATAACCAGGACGGGCTGCTGGCGAACCTCAGGCAAATGGTTTTCTTCGCCCCACGACCCATGGGGCCGATCACTGGACGCGATCTGGAACAGGGCGCGCTCGACGACCGCGTCATGCTTCAGGAAGCGGCGTCGGGATTGAATGCCGCCGAAAAGGCAGCGCTGGTCAGCGCGCATGGGCAGCTTCTGAACCGGGTGGGCAGCGGATGCGCCGCGCAGCTGGATCAGGCCGGCGAACAGATGAATGCACTGATCGCCGATACTCACGCCGCGATCGGAGCGCTCGACGCGGTGGACACGGCGCTGAATGCCCGTCTTGAAGGCCACGGCGCGGCGGTTCCGGACCTGAAGCGCTTTTTGCAGCGCGTGCTGACGACGTTGGAACGCAACACGGCGGTGGAAACGACGGCCCCGGCGGCGACGAATGGCGCTGCCAGCCCGGCGCCTGCCACGGCAAGCCCGGCAATGCCGGCCAGAAACGGTCATGGAGCCGAGACGATGGCAAGCTACGCAGAGCCAAATGCGGGGCTCCCCGACAGGATTTCCTCGCGCGACGATGTGGTGAAATGCCTCGACCTTGTGGTGGCCTTCTACGACCGCACCGAGCCGTCGAGCCCGATCCCGCATCTCGCCCGCCGGGTGCGCCGCATGGTGCACATGGATTTCGTTGAACTGATGGAAGATCTCGCCCCGTCGGGGCTGAAGGAATTCCGGCTGCTCGCGGGCGTTCCCGACGCCAAGAAGACTGCCCAGAAGGATGAAAGGTAGCAACACATGCCAGCCGAAAGCAAAGCGAAGGTCATCGAGCGAAATCGCGCCCCGCGCGTGCAGATCGCCTACGATGTCGAAACCTACGGCAGCCCGACGACGATCGAACTGCCGTTCGTCATGGGCGTGATGGCCGACCTGTCGGGCGCATCGCAGACCAGGGAAGCGGCAAAGACGGTGCTCGACCGTTCCTTTGTCGAGACCGATGCCAACCGCTTCCCCAAATTCATGGAAGCGCTGGGACCCAGGGTCAAGGCGCGGGTGAAGAACACCCTGCCGCAGGCCGAAGGCCAGGAGCGCGACGAAGAGCTCGCGCTCGACCTGACCTTCACCAAGATGGGCGATTTCGCCCCCGACAAAATCGCCGAACAGGTTCCGCAACTGGCCGAGATCCTCAAGATGCGGCGCCAGCTCGAGGAACTGCTCGGCTTCATGGACGGTCGCGTCGATGCCGAAAAGCGCATCGCCCAGCTGCTGAACAATCAGCCGCTGCTGGCACAGATCGCCAGCCAGGCGATGTCCGACGACGACAAGGGCGAGGAATAAATCATGGCCGAACAGCAAAAGACCGCAGCATCCGTCGCCGAAGCCGAGGCAGTCGATCTCGGCGAATTCAGCCAGCTGCTGGAGAAGGATTTCAAGGTCAAGAAGGACGACAGCGAGAAGCTGCAGCAACTGGTGCGCAACCTAGCGCTGGCGGCGCAGTCGCGCTCCGAGACAACGACGATTTCGTCCAACTCGATCAAGTCGATCAAGTCGCTGATCGCCGGCATCGACAAGATGCTGACGACGCAGGTCAACGAAATCCTTCACGCCCCGGAAGTGCGGGAGATGGAAGGCACATGGCGCGGCCTTTGGTATCTCATCAACAACACCGAGACGGATGCGAAGCATCTCAAGATCCGGGTGATGAACATCTCCAAGGAGCAACTGGCCGACACGCTTGAAGACTATGAAGGCCAGATGTGGGACCAGAGCCCGATCTTCAAGAAAGTCTATACGGACGAGTATTCGATGCTCGGCGGCGAGCCGATCGGCTGCATCGTTGGCGCCTATGAGTTTTCGAACCATCCGCGCGACGTCGGCCTGCTGCGCAACATATCCGGCATCTGCGCCTCGGCGCACACGCCGTTCATCGCCGCCGCCTCACCGCGGCTGTTCCGTATGGACAGCTGGCAGGAACTGCCCAACCCGCAGGACCTGCAGATGATCGTGAACAATCCGGCCTATGCCTCGTGGCAGTCGCTGCGCGAAAGCGAGGACGCCCGCTATATTGGCCTCACCATGCCGCGTGTGCTGGCGCGGCTGCCCTACGGGTCCGAGACCGTTCCGGTCAAGGGCTTCTCCTTCGAGGAGGAGGTGCATGGCGACCACAACAAATATGTCTGGATGAACGCCGCCTTCCCGATGGGCGTCAACATCAACCGCAGCCACAAATTGTTCGGCTGGGGCACGCAGATCCGCGGCGTCGAGAACGGCGGCACGGTACTCAACCTGCCGGTGCACGCTTTCCCGACGGATGACGGCTCGATCGCGATGAAATGCCCGACGGAAGTCGCCATCGATGACCGGCGCGAGGCGGAACTGGCCAAGCTCGGCCTGATGCCGATCCTGCACCGCAAGAACACCGATCTGGCCGCCTTCATCGGCGCCCACTCGCTGCAGGACGACGAGACGCGTGCCGGACGTCTGGTCGATCCCGACGCCCAGTCCAATGAACGGCTCTCCGCCAACCTGCCGTATCTGTTCCCGGTTTCCCGTTTCGCGCACTACCTCAAGGCCATTGCGCGCGACAAGATCGGCTCGTTCAAGGAACGCTCCGACATGCAGATCTGGTTGACCGAATGGATCAACCGGTACGTGCTGGCCAACCCGGCCTTCGCCGACGACAAGGCGCGCGCCAAGCGCCCGCTTGCCGCCGCCGAGGTGCAGGTCGACAGCGTGGAGGGCCGGCCGGGCTACTACAACGCCCGCTTCTATTTGCGCCCGCACTACCAGCTGGAAGGCATCAACGCCTCGCTCAGGCTGGTGTCGGAACTGCCGTCTGTGAAGACTTGATTGCAGCAACCAAACCTTTTCGTTTGAAAGCGGTGGAGAAAGAAAATGCCGACCATGAAAATCGATGGTTTTTTGAAAGTTCCGGACATTAAAGGCCCCAGCACCCGCGACGGCCACGACGACGAGATCGAGATCCATGGCGTCGACTACAAGATGGTGGCGCCCTATGACCCGAATTCGCTCTCGCGCCGCGGCCGCGTGTCGATGGGCATGATCAAGTTCACCAAGCACTATGACAAATCTTCGCCCTATCTCGCGAAGGCCCTGTTCGAAAACAAGGCGCTGGACGAGGTCAAGTTCTCTGCACGGCGGACCATCGACGGCGAGAGCAAGGACTATCTGGTCGTCACCCTGACCGATGCTTCGATCATGGAATACGACATGTCGCAGGCCGACGATGAAGCCGACCTGATCCAGGAGGAGGTCTCCTTCGCCTACAAGAAGATCAAGTTCGTCTATGACGACAATGACGAAGCCGAAATGGATGTCTATGTCGGCAAGTGAGGGGCGTGCAAAGCGCCCTGCCGCGGACAAGGCACAGGCGGGCGGTTCACGGGCCAAGCGCGAGGCAGTACAGCCTTCGCTCTGGGACCGCCTCGTCAACGATTTGCCCGGCCTGAGTTCCGAGATAGACGGGCTCAGGCAGACTCTGCACGACGAACTCGGCGAGGAGCGCCTGGACGAGCTCTTGGCGGACGGACCGAGGCGCATCGACGCCGACGATACGCTGAACCCCGATCAGAAACGCCGGCTGCACAGGCTGGCGTTTCAGAACCGGCATCGCGGCGAACTTGAAAGCCGCGGCATCGTGGTGTCGCCCGATGTGCTGCGCGAGGCCGTGCGGCGCGACATCGAGGCGTTGTTCAACACCGAACGCTTCGAGTCGACGCCCATGCTTTCCGATCTCGAGGCCGAGCAGATGACCGACAGTCCGACAGCGCTGGACGACTTTCCGGAGGTGCGCCGCAGCGTGGTCAATTATGGCGTGCCGTCCTTCTCAGGCCGCTCGTCGCGCGACTTCGATCGCGATGTGCTGGCGCGCGAGATCCGCGCGGTGCTCGCCACCTTCGAGCCGCGACTCAAGGAGAGCGCGACGAAGGTCTCGGTCAATCTTGGCGACAAGACCGGCCTGAAAATCGAGATCGACGCCGTGCTGATCATGACGCCGACGCCGGAGCGCATGCGCCTGCGCACGACGATCAATCTCGACAACGGCTTGGCGCGCACCGAGTTCAGGGAAGCCTGAGATGGACCGGGTCTTCGTAGAATATTACGAGGAAGAACTGTCCCACATACGCGGGCTGGCGGCGGAGTTCGCCGACATGCACCCGGCTGTCGCGCGCAATCTGTCGCTGGATACGGTGCCGTGTCCCGATCCCTATGTCGAGCGGCTGCTCGACGGCGTCGCCTTCCTCGCCGCACGCACGCGGTTGAAGGTGGACGCCGAACGCTCGCGGTTTTCGCGCGCCATCCTCGACGTGCTCTATCCCGATCTCGTCACGCCGGCGCCGGCCACCGCCATGGTGGTGCTGAAGCCCGGCCAGCAGGTGCAGACCATGCTTGCCGGGCACGTCGTCAAGCGCGGCACGCGGCTGGTCTCCAGCCTGCAGGCCGGCCTGTCGACACGCTGCACCTTCACCACCGCGCAGGACATGACGCTGTTTCCGATCGCGATCAGTTCGGTTGGCTATTTCCAGGACCGCAGTGCGCTTGCCGCCGCCGGTATTGGCCCGATCGGCGGCAAGGCCGGCGAAGCGGCGCTGCGCATCACGCTTGCTCCGATTGGAAAGGTCCAACTGGGCGAACTGGCGCTCGACCGGCTTGACCTCTACTTCGCCAACCGCACCAAGGCGCCGCTGACGTTCGACGCGATCTTCGGCGTCTGCGCGAGCGTCGGTGCAAGACCTGAAGGCAAGACCAATCCGCTGTCGCCTCTGCCGGCGCCGGAGATGGTGGGCATCGCCGATGCCGAGGCGATGATGCCGCGCACGCGGCCGACCTTCGAAGGCTACCGCCTGCTGCGCGAATATTTCATGATGCCCGAGCGCTTCCACTATGCGCGCGTAACCGGCTTGCAGCCGGTGGTGCGCAAATGCCAGGCGGGGCTTGAGATCGTCTTTTTGTTCAGGCGTCCGGTGCCCGAACTCGCCGATCTGACCCCGGCGGATTTCGAACTTTTCGCGACGCCGATCATTAATCTCTTCGAGCGCGAATGCAACGTCATCGAGCTCGACCAGCGCAAGACGCGACAGGTGCTGCACGCCGACCGCACGCG
Source organism: Mesorhizobium sp. P2_B5 (assembly GCF_056404775.1). Taxonomy (NCBI): domain Bacteria; kingdom Pseudomonadati; phylum Pseudomonadota; class Alphaproteobacteria; order Hyphomicrobiales; family Phyllobacteriaceae; genus Mesorhizobium; species Mesorhizobium sp. P2_B5. The sequence continues at coordinate 362,470 of NZ_JBFUDJ010000004.1, forward strand.
GGCGCGCGACTTTGAAATCTACCGGGTCATCCGCGTCGAGGACGCCGATGCGGAAGGGCCAGATGCCGAAATACCGGAGCTCTTCAGCCTCGGGCAGAACCGCGGCAGCGGCTGGGTGTACTCGACCGAGCGGCGGCCGCGTCGGCCAACCGAGGACGAGCGCAGCCAGGGCGTGACGCGCACCTCCTATGCCGGCGACGACGTCTTCCTGGCGATCTCGCGCCCGGTCCACAGCCAGGCCAACCGGCCGCTGAAGCGCGTCGACATCATGGCGCTTTGCACCAACCGCGACCTGGCCATCCTCGACGACACGCCGACCCTGACGCTGGAGGCCGGCGACCCGGTGGAGACGGTCCGGCTGCTGGGCGCGCTGCGGTCGCCGCAGCCGGCCATTCCGGCAGCGCTGCCGGCCGGCGCCGACGGCGAGTCGCGCGCCGATGACCTGGCCTGGCGGCTGGTGTCGCAGCTGGCGCTCAACTTCCTCAGCCTGGCCAAGGAGGGCCGCGGCGTCGATCCGTTGCACGCGCTGCTCGATCTCTATGCCGAGCGCGGCGATCCCGGGCTTGCCCGCAATGTGCGCTCGATCGTGCGCATCGACTCGCGCGCGGTGATTGAAAGGCTGGCGATCGAAGGACCGATGTGTTTCGGCCGCGGCACGGAAGTGACGCTGCATGTCGACCAGTCGGTGCTGGCGGGACAAAGCACCTTGCTGCTGTCGGGTCTGCTGTCGCGGCTGTTTGCCCGTCATGCCGGCATTAATGGGTTCGTGCGCACCCGCACACGTTTGCTCCAGAAACAGGAGGATGTGCCATGGCCGATGACGCCCGGCAATCGCTACCTGATCTAGAGCGAGCCGCAACCCTGTCCGAGAGTTTCGACTTCTTCGAACTGCTGCGCCGGCTGGAACGGCAAGGCGGCCTGTTCGGCCATTCCGGCCGACCGGATCGCGAGCCGGCAAGGCTCGGCCAGAATGTGCGCCTGTCCTTCGCGGTGCAGGACGTGGTGGATTTCCGCGAGCCGACGGACAAGTCGCCGGCACGCGTTACGGTCAACAATCTCGGCCTGCTCGGACCCGAAGGGCCAATGCCGCTGCATCTGACGCGCTGGGTGCTCGATCGCCTGTCGCAACGCTGGTACGCGGGTGCGGAGGCACGGCAGACGAGCGACACGACCTTCGTCGATTTCGTCAACATCCTGCAGCACCGGATGATCGCGCTCTACTACCGCGCCTGGGCGGATGCGCATCCGGCGGTGCAGGTCGAACGCGGGGTCGGGGGCCGCGTCCGCTCCATGCTGGAAGCGATGGCCGGCATCGGTCTGCCGGGTACGCAGAATGCCGAACTCGACGCGGTGAAGCTTCGCCAGGCCGCCTCGCTCGCTGCCCAAGTCGACGGCCCCGAGCGGCTGACGCTGTTCCTGGCCGAAGCCTTCAAGGTGCCGGTGGTGCTGAAGGAGTTTGTCGCCGCCTGGCTGACCATCCCGAAGGTGTTGCAGACGCGGCTTGCCGGCAGCTACGCCACGCTCGGCCGCAGCGCCACCATCGGCCCGCGCAGCTTCAGCCGGCAGAGCCGGATCGAGCTGCGCATCGGCGCGCTGAGCTACAAAGACTACAAGGCCTTCCTGCCGGGCGGCGAGCGGCTGAAGCTGTTGAAGCAGGCGGTGCGCGACCTGATCGGCGAGACCATCGATGTCGATCTGAGGATCGTGCTTGCGGCAAAGGCCGTGCCGCCGGCGAAGCTCGGAACCGTCCAGCTCGCCCGCACCACCTGGCTGGCGCGCAATCCTGAGCGGGGAGATGCCGACGACATGCGGCTGCGAACCATCGTCGGCTGGCGGGAAGAGGTGGCGGCATGAGCCTGCTGCTGACGCTCGAACAGGGACCACGCGCGCAAGTCACGCGGCAGGCCCGGCTGGACGAGGGTGAACTGGTGATCGGCCGCAGCGCCGACGCCGACTGGCAGATCAACGATCCTGACATGTTCGTCTCGCGCGCCCACTGCAAGATCACCAGCAAGCAGGGTGGGTATTTCGTCACCGATACCTCCAGCAGCGGGTTGTTCATCGACGATGCCGCCAGCCCGCTCGGCGCGGGAAATTCGGCGCGCCTGCAAAGCGGCATGCGGCTGCGGCTGGGCGACTATGTCGTATGGGTCGACCTGCAGACAGCGACGACCGAACCGCCGGCCTCCAGGCCCTCAGCGCCTGCCAGCAAGCCGGCGGCGTCGCGGGCACCGGTCAGTCTCGGCGGCGACGATTTCTTTTCATCCACGACGGAAGAAGAACCGGGACGGCCGCGACCCGCCGACCTGCCCGATCCGTTCGAGAAGCCGGTGCCCGGCGCATTCGCGCGCGCGCGCTCCGACGAACGCAGCTCGCAGGCGTTCGACGATCCATTCAGCCTCGACCCGGTGGCGACGCCGGCGCTCGAGGCCGCCCCCGACAAAGGCGGCGGCAAGCCGCTGTTCGACGACCCCTTCGGCCTCGACTCTGCGCCGCTGTCGAGAGGGCCGATCAGATCCAGTTCCGAGAAGCCGCCGGCCTTTGATGACGGGTTTGGTTTTGGCCCTGCCGAGTCCACCAGCCTCGACGCCGGCGTGACGGATGGCGGCGGAAGCGATGCGCCCTCGCCTGCCCCCTCTCCTGCGCCTTGGGACCTGCCCGTCCGCGCGGCCGAGCCATCGCCACGGCAGCCACCACCAGCCCCGTCTCCATCGCCGCCGCGCGCTCCTGTCCGGCAAGCCGCGGCGCGGCCGCCAGCCGGACAGTCGAACGCGGAATTGCGCGCGGCTTTCCTGCGCGGCATGGGAATGGACGAGGCAGATTTTCCCGGCCGCGACCCGGTGGCCGATATGGAGAAGTTCGGCCGCGAATACCGGCTGATGATGGAAGGGCTGATGCAGCTTTTGCGAAAGCGCGCCGAAGAGAAGGGCAATGCCCGCGTCGCCCAAACCGTGGTTGGCGCATCCGAGGTCAACCCGCTCAAATTCCTGCCCTCGGTCGACGATGCGCTGGTGACCATCCTGGCCGAGCGCAGCCCCGGTTTCCTAGGCGCCGAGGCGGCGATCCAGGACGCGGTGCGCGATCTGGCGCAGCACCACGTTCGCGCCTGGCGCGGCGTGCAGGGCGCGCTCAAGCGCATGATCGATCGCTTCGATCCGGCGGCGATCGAGCAGGAACTGAAGTCGAGTTCTGCGATCGGCAATCTGCTGACCGGCGGGCGCGGCGCCAAGCTCTGGGAACTGTACCAGAAACGCCACAGTGAAATCGCTCACAGCGCCGAGACGCGCTTTCTGGGCGAAATCGGCGCTGATTTTCGAGACGCATATGAGGAGGACTAGGACATGATCGACAGACGCGAATTCATTCTTGCCTTGGGCGCGACGGGACTGCTGACGGCTTGCCAGAGCGGCCCGCCGAAACCGTCCGTCATAACGGTCAATCTTGCCGGCGGCGCCGGCATGAACCCGGGACCGGGCGGTGGCGACAGGCCGGTTACCGTAATGATCCTGCGTCTGAAGAGCACTGGCGCCTTCAATTCTGCCGATTATTTCGCACTGCAAGGCGGTGCCGGCTCGGCACTTGGCGGCGATCTCATCGGCTCCGACACGATTTCCGTCGGACCCGGCCAGACCGCGTCGAAGACCATCACGGTCGAGCCGGAGGTGGCGGCCCTGGGCTTCGTCGCGCTGATCAGGGAACCCGGTGGACGCAACTGGCGCACGACCAAGTCGGTGTCGCCGGGATCGAAGTTCACCGTCAATGTGAAGCTCGGCAGCGGCGGCATTTCCGCCTAGCGGCGGCATTTCCGCAAAGCCGCACCAGGGTGATGAGCAGGAAGCAGAGAGTGCCGGCATGAGCGACGCAAACAGGGTGCTGTGGTCGGAGGGGCTATTCCTGCGCACCCAGCATTTCCAGCAACAGGACCGCTTCTTCGAGGCGACGGTGCGCGGCGCCTTGCAGGCCGGGCATCTGCACACGTTCGGCTTTCGAACGCTGACGCTCGACCAGGCACTGCTCGATGCCGGCCAGATTTCGGTGCTTTCGGCGCGCGGCATCTTTCCCGACGGGACGCCGTTCTCGATCCCCGAGACGATGGATGCGCCGCGGCCGCTGGCGGTGACGCCGGAGATGGGCGCAGGACCTGTGCTGATCGCGCTGCCGCTCGAACCACCCGGCGGCGTCGGCTTCGACCCGGCGCACGCCGAGCCGTCCGGCGCGCGCTATCGCGGACGGATCGTGTCGGTGCGCGACGCCGTGCATGGCGGCTCCGACCCCGAAGAAATCGAGATTGCACGACCGCAGGCGCTGTTGCTGGCGCCGGGTACAGCGGTCGGCGGCTACACCGCGCTGCCAGTGGCCGAACTCAAGGGCGTGCGCGCCGATGGCGGGGTGGCGCTCGACGACACCTTCCTGCCGCCGACCTTGGTCATCGGCGCGGCCTCCTGGTACAGCCGCCTGCTGCAGGAGGTGGTCACCGGCCTCGACCAGATCGCCGAGGCGCATGGCAAGATGGTGCTGGGTGGCCCCGGGCGCAGCGTCGAGGATCTTTTGATCCTCAATTTGGTCAACGCCGCGCGGCCGCGGCTGGCGCACATGCTGGCGCAGGACGTGTTCCATCCGGCCGAGGTCTATATGGAGCTGGCCGGCCTCGCCGGCTCGATGGCGACCTACGGCTCGAGCGCGCGGCGGCTCGGCGAGCTGCCTGTTTACGACCACATGGCGCCGGGCCCGGCCTATTCGGCGCTGGCCGACGCGTTGCGCTCGCTGATACTCAGCCTGCGCTACATCGAGCCGAAATCGCGGGCGCTGCCGGTCATGCGGCATGCCACCAATGTGTGGAAGATCCGCATCGACAACCCGAAGCTTCTGGTGGCGAGCCGGATCGTGGTGCGGATCGGCTCCGAACTGTCGGAGGATGCCTTGCGCAAGATTTTCGTCAACCAGGCGACGGTCGGCTCGGCGAGCGAATTCGAAGGGCTGTGGAAATCGCGCCTGCCCGGCATTCCGCTGAAGCCATTGCATTCGCAGCCGCGCGAAATTCCCTATGACGGCGACCGGCTGTGCCTCGAACTTGACCAGAAAAGCGAGCATTGGGCCTCGCTGCTCGAAGCGCCCGGCTTTGTGATCGGCGTTTCGGGCGTGCTGCCCAGCGAACCGCAGGTCGACTGCTACTCGGTCAACAGGTGAGATGATGAGCAGGGACGATCCATTCGGACTGTCCGAGGATCGGGAGCGCACGCGCATCCGTCTGAGTGGAGCGCCGACGCCGCGCGCCATGCCCCTGCCGGCATCGGGCGTCACAGCCAACCGTTCCTCGCGTGCGCATCCGAACGTTCTCGTCAACGCGTTCTCACCCTTGCTGGAATTTGCGCCCGAACTGGAAAACGCGCTGCCACCGGAGAACCCGGAAGCGCTGCGCACGAGGCTGCTCGATGAACTCGTGCGCTGCCGCGATGCCACCATGGCGCAAGGCTCGTCGCTCGAGCGCGCCGACCAGGCGGCGTGGCTGGTGGCGGCGCTGCTCGATGATCTGGCGTTGAACACGCCGTGGGGTGGCGCCAGCGCCTGGCCGCGCCAGCCGCTGGTGGTGATGCTGCGCGGTGACGTCGACGCGGGCGCGCAATTCTTCGCCCGCCTCGAAGACCTCGAGCGCCATCCCAACCGCGACCGCGAAATGCTGGAGCTACAATATCACTGCATGGCGCTGGGCTTTCGCGGCAAATACCGCGTGCCCGGCCGCTCCGGCGACCGTTCGCTCAATGCCGTTCGCGTAGCGGCGGCGCGTTTCCTGCGCGACAACGACGCCGAAGGCGCACCTTTGTCGCCCAACTGGAAGGGCGTGATCGCGTCCGACGAACCGCAGCGCTTCATCGTGCCGATCTGGGTGATGGCGGCGGCCGCAGCAGTGATCGCGACAGCCATCCATGTCGGCCTGTCGATGGGCCTGAGCAGCCAGGCGGTCGAGCTTTCGGCGCTGGTGCGTGCTTTGCCGCCGCCGACACGCGCCGACGTCACCCGCGCGGCACCCAAGGCCGACGCTCCGCCACCTCTGCCGGTTGCCGTCGACTACGCGCTGCTACCGGAATTCCAGAAGGCAGCGCCAGCGGAAACGAGCAAGGCGCTGAGCGGCACGGAGAGCGTCTCGCTGGCCAAGCTGGTTGTCCAGGCTTCCAGCCCCGAACTTTTCCAATCGTCGCGTCCGACACTGACCCAGGGCTATGAGCCCCTGATCGAGTCCATCGCCAAGGTGATCCTCGACAACAAGGACCTGATCGGAAAGATCACCGTCGTTGGCCATACCGACAATGTGCGCCTGCAAAGATCCAACCCGCTTGCCAGCAACCAGCGCCTGTCGGAAGCGCGCGCCGAAACCATAGCCGAGCTTCTGATACAAGCCGGCGTGCCGAAGGAGATCATATCTTCCGAAGGCCGCGCCGAAAGCGATCCGGTGGCCGACAACTCCACGCGGGAAGGCCGTGCGCTCAACCGCCGCGTCGAAGTGCTGGTCGAGAAGAGGCTGTGACATGTTCATCCTGCGCTTCCTCTGGGCAGTCCTGACCTCGCGTTTCCTGTGGACGCTGATCGGGCTGGCGCTGCTGTCGCTGATCATCTGGGTGTTCGGCCCGATCGTGCGGGTCGGCGACTATGTGCCGATGGCCTCGGAGACGGTGCGTATCGTCTTCATCGCGCTTCTGGTGATCTTCTGGCTGATCTGGCTGATCGTCGCGCAGCGCCGGGCGATCCGCGCCAACCGCATGTTCGTCGCCGAGATTGCAGCACCTGTCGAGGAAAAGCGGCTCAGCCCCGGTGAGGAGAACGTCGCCGCGGTCGGCGCCAAATTCCAGGACGTGATGGTCGAGCTGAAGCGACGCAAGCTCGGTGGCCGCAAATTCCTGCGCGAGATGCCGTGGTATGTGATCGTCGGCCCGCCGGCGACCGGCAAGACGACGGCGCTGCGCCAGTCCGGCCTGAACTTTCCGATCGACCTCACCGACGATCTGCAAGGGGTGGGCGGCACGCGCAATTGCGACTGGTTCTTCTCCGAAAACGCGGTGATGATCGACACTGCCGGCCGCTATGTGCAGCAAGAAAGCCAGCCCGACGTCGACGCCGCCGAATGGCTGGGCTTCCTCGACCTGTTGAAGAAGCACCGCGGCCGCCGCGCGCTGAACGGCGTTATCGTCGCGCTTGGGATCGATGCGCTTTCGGAAGGCGACGAAGCCGTCAAGGCGCATGGCCGCAAGATCCGCAGGCGACTGGCGGAGCTTGAGGAGCGGCTGGAAATCCGGCTGCCGGTCTATCTCATGCTGACCAAGGCCGATCTGATAAGAGGCTTCGAGGCTTTCTTCGGCGGCCTGTCGACGCAGGCGCGCGAACAGGTTTGGGGCACGACCTTCCCTCTCGACGCGCGCGTAGACGCCAAGACGATCGCGGGCGAAATCTCGACGCTTTCGAGGGAGCTGGAAAAGCGGCTGGTGCCGCGGCTGGAGGATGAGGACAAGCTGGCCGAGCGGGCCGAGATCTTCCGTTTTCCCGCCCAGCTGCAAAGCCTCTCCGAGCCGATCCAGGTGCTGGTCGAGGCGATGTTCGGCGAGAGCCGCTACGAGGAAGCCGCCTGGCTGCGCGGCGTCTATCTGACCTCGGCCACCCAGGAAGGCGCGCCGATCGACCGGCTCACCGCCGCACTCGCCTCTTCCTTCGGCCTGCCGGCGCGACGCTCGATGCCGACGCAGCGTTTTGAGAAGCGCAGTTTCTTCCTGAAGAACCTTTTGACCGACGTGATCTTCAGGGAGGCCGGGCTCGGCACGTTCGATCCGCTGGCGCAGCGCCGCCGCAGTTGGATCTGGCGCGGTGCCGCCGCTGCCTGCGCGGCCGCCGCTATCCTGGCCGGCTCGCTGTTCACCTGGTCCTACTACGACAACCGCAATGCGATTGCCGCGCAGGCCGGCCAGTTCGAGGCGCTGCAGGCGCCACTGACCTCGACCGCCGCGACGCCCGCCTCGGTGCAGCAGCCGGCGATGGACGTTGCCCTCAACGCCATGGACGAGGTCGCCAGTGCCAGGACCGCGCCTCCCGACAAGGCGCAGGATCTGCTCGGGCCATCGGCTTCCGCCGAGCTGATGCGGGCGCAGACCGACACCTACGACCACGCTTTGCGCAACGTGCTCGAGCCTCGCATGGTGGCGCTGCTGGAAGCGACGATGTGGCGGCAGATCCGCGATCCGGATTTCATGCTGGGCGCGCTCAAGACCTACCGTATGATGACCGGCCTGTCGCAGATGGATTCGGATTTCGTTGAGAATTGGTGGGTTAACGACCTGCCCGAATTCGCGCCGGCCGCACCCTTCCCGACCGCCGATGCGGAGGAGCACCAGCTGGCCGCGATCCGCCGCATGGCGGTCGACGACAGCTACATCGCGCCCGACCAGGCGCTGGTCGCCGAAGCGTTGAAGACGGTGTGCACGATCTCGCTGCCGGCGCGCGCCTACAAGCAATTGCTGGCCGATCCGGCGGTGGCCGGATTGAAGGAATGGATCCCCGCCAATTTCGCCGGCCCGAACGGCGCCAAGGTGTTTTCGCGGCGATCCGACAAGACGCTGCGTGTCGGCATATCAGGCGCCTTCACCTATGACGGTTTTCACGATGCGATCCTCGACCGGGTCGAGGATGTCGCCGCCCAGGCGGCACTCGACCGCGCGGTGTTTGCCGGCGGCTGCTCGGAGAATTCCGAAACGTCCGTGTCGGCGCTGTCGGAGGATATCCTCAAGCTCTACTATGACGACTACATCGCGCAGTGGGACAGTTTCCTGCGTGACATGCGGCTGGCGCCGCTGAGCGACCTCAACATTGCCAGCGAGAATCTGAAGGACCTTTCCAGCGCCGATTCCGCGTTAAAGCGGCTGTTGACGGCCGTGGTCCAGGAGGTCGACCTTACCCGCTCCGACGAGGCGCCGGCGACCGACGACAAGGCGGCGGCGAAGGGCGGCTCCAAACTGCTGGGCAAACTCGGCAAGCTGGGCAAGATCGTCAAGACCGGCGCCAAACTGTTGCCGCGCGCCGGCTCGGCCAGCGAGGTCGACCTGACCGGCACGCTGGTGGCCGAGCACTTCAAGCCGCTCAAGAGCACGATTGCCGAGGTCGATGGCCAGCCGCCGGCGCTTGACGCCGCGGTGGTGGCGCTGACGGCGCTGTCCAATGTGCTGCAGACGGTCACCGCCAATCCCGATCCGCAGGACGCGATCAAGAAACAGGGCGGGCTTGCCGAGTTGACCGGCGCCGTCGCCCGGCAGGCGCAGATCCTGCCCGACCCCGTCAACACCTGGCTGAGCGGCATTGCCGGCGACACCAGCGGGCTGACGCAGAAGGCCGTTGCCTCCGAGCTCAACGCCATATGGCGTGCCGACATCCTGCCCTTCTGCCAGGCTGCGCTCAACGACCGCTATCCGTTCAGCCCCGACAGCGCGGTCGACGTCAACGTGCGCGACTTCGCCCGCCTGTTCGGACCGGCGGGCATGATCGACGGCTTCATCAACGACCATCTGATCAGCTATGTCGACACCTCGGCGCAGCCGTGGAAATGGCGCGCCGATTTCGGCCTCGACCCGTCAGCACTTGCCGCCTTCGAACAGGCCAGGCGGATCCGCGACGATCTCTTTCCCGGTGGCCAGGGCCCGGTGATGGCGTTCACGCTCGAGCCGACGGACCTGTCGCCCAACGTCACCCGCGTCACCCTGAATCTCGATGGCCAGAGCCTCGTCTACTTCAACAATGCGACGCGTCCGCAGCCGATGACCTGGCCTGGCAAGGACGGCACCGGCGTCATCTCGCTCGCCTTCCAGCCGATCGACGGCTCGCCCGAAATCATGCTCAACGAGACCGGCAGCTGGGCGTGGCTGAGAATGCTGCGCGGCGGCCGCTTCACCGGCACCTCGCTGTCCGATGTCTACAGCCTGCGGCTGGGTACGAAAGGCATGTACGCCGACTTCAAGCTCAAGGCGGCAAGCGTCGAAAATCCCTACAACCTCCAGATGTTCAAGAAGTTCTCATGTCCGCCGCAGATATGATCCTGCCCGGTTTCTACGGCAAAATGCCTGCCACCGGCGATTTCGTGACGCGGCGGCTGACGGGTGAGTTCGTGCGCCTGTGGGACCGCTGGCTGGCCCAGCATCTGGTGCCGCTGTTCGGCCAGGACATCTGGCCGGCCGCCGCCGCGCTGCGGTTCCTCGCCGGCCCGAATTCCTTCGGCGCGTCGGCGGGCATCATCGTGCAAAGCGCCGACAAGGTTGGCCGGAAATTCCCCTTGAGCGTCGTTGCCCTGCTACCCGAAGCGCCTGTCGCGCTGACGCATGCCGAGGCATGGTTTGCCGGAATCGAGGAGGCCGCCACCGCCGCCCAGCGGGGCGAGCTGACGGCCGACGAACTGGACGCAGCGCTCGGCGGACTGCCTGTGCCGTCGGTCGAGCCGGGCGAGGAACTGATTGCCGACATGGTGATGTGGACGGCGCACTCCGACATTTTCGACATCGACCCGCAATCGCCGCAAGCGACGCTGGAGAAGATCTTCGCCGCCAGTTGGGAGACAAGCTGATGCAGATCTGGAACCAGATGGGCTATCCGCACCAATTCACGGCAGCAACCGATGTTGCAGGGCACGATTGGCTTGTCGTCGTGGTGAAGGGGACCTTCGATTTTCCGGAGACACCTGGCGGAGACGTGCGCAAATCGGCGGAACAAATTCCTCTGGTTTTCGCTGACACGCAAACTGGGGAACCGGGTTATTCCGCCACACTCTGGGAAACCGATTTTGCATTCCGCAAACCTCGCTGCGACGTGATTGCCAACGGCTGTGCCTACGCGCCTGGCGGCCGCCCGGCCGAGCGTGTGCCTGTCGGTATCAAGATCGGCAACTGGTCGAAATTCTTCGAGGTGCTGGGCAATCGCGAATGGCGCGCTATTGGTCCGGTCTTCACCGCGACCTCCCCGCAGCCGTTCCTGAAGATGCCGATCAGCTATAACAATGCCTGGGGCGGCGTCGATAAGCTCGACCCCGATGACAAATTGCCGGGGGTCTATTCCACCAACCCGGTCGGCACCGGCTGGTCACGCACAAAGAACCAGCGCTTCATTCCGGGTTTGCGGCTACCCAACACACAAAAAGTCGGCGAGGAAATCCGTTCGCCTTTCGGCGGCTACACGCCCATGAGCTTTGGACCGATGGGGCGCGGCTGGCCCGGGCGCATCGAGTATGGCGGCACCTACGACGACAACTGGACCAAGAACATTTTTCCGTTCCTGCCGCCGGACTTCGACGAGCGCTACTTCCAGATGGCGCCACCAGACCAGCAAATAGACCGCCCGCGCGGCGGCGAAGAGGTGCAACTGGTGAACCTGACCCCGGAGGGGCGCATGAGTTTCCGCTTGCCGAACACGGCTCTGCCCATGGCGCTGTTCAAGGACGGAGCCAAGGTGGTCGACACGCCCGTTCTGGCCGACACAATCCTGCTTAATCCGGAGCGCCGGAAGTTCTCGCTAGTCTGGCGTCTGTCCCAGCGGCTGCAGCGCACGATCCTTGATTTTTCCGAATGCTGGATAGGGTTGCCTACGCCCGGCATGTTGTTGGCTCGAGCGACCGGCAAGCGCTATATCCGCAAATTCGATACTCCGTTCCACGACGACGACGGCGCGGAGGCGGCATGAGTGCCAGGCTCGATGTCGTTTCAATAGGCATGGTGACGGCCGTTGGCCTCGATGGCCCTTCAAGTTGTGCCGCGATGCGGGCGCGGCTGAATGGTTTTCAGGAGACGCATTTTCACCAGTCGCCAGGGGCCTGTTTGACCGGCGCGCCGGTGCCGCTTCCGCGCAACTGGATTGGCGAGAAACGTATGGCTCATCTTGCTGCCGGTGCGATCTCCGAGGCCTTCGAAGCAGTGCCACAGGCACGTGGCCAAACCGCGCTCATTCTTTGCCTGCCGGAAGAAGACCGACCCGGCCGACCGGTGCGCGACAATTCGGCCTTGTTGCGGCGGATCGGCGACATCATCCAACTCGCCCCCCACAACCACTCCCGTATCGTGGCGCATGGACGTCCGTCTGGACACGCCGCCTTCGACCATGCCCGACGGCTGCTGGCTTCCGGTGAGGTGTCCTACGTGATGATCGCCGGCGTGGACAGCTACCTGACCGCGCCGACGATCTCCCACTATCACATGGGGGGCCGTCTGCTGACGGCCGACAATTCCGACGGTTTTATTCCAGGAGAGGCAGCCGCGGCCGTGTTGTGCACACGCTCGAACGGCGGGGCCTTTCAGCTTTTCGGACTTGGCCTCGCGCGCGAAGCGGCATCGATCTACAACAAGGAGGATCTGCCCCTGCGTGCGTACGGCATGACATCAGCCTATGAAGCGGCCTTTCGTGAAACCGGCATCGAGATGAGCCGGCTTGGCTATCGCATCTCCGATCTCGTCGGTGAGCAATACTGGTTCAAGCAGGCCGTGCTCGTGACGCTACGCCTACTGCGTGGCCGGCACGAATTTCAGGATCTTTGGTCACCAGCTGAATCCCTTGGCAACATTGGAGCTGCCGTTGTGCCGTTGATGGTCGGTATGGCCTGGACCGCCGCTCGAAAGGGCTACGCTGCAGGCAATCCAGTCCTCATTGAAGCTTCTTCAGACGCTGGAGCTTGCGGCGCCGCCCTGTTCGGCTCGAGGAACGCAGCATGACTGTCTTCGCCAACGGACTGGAGATTGCCTGCAAAGCACAGGCAAACCAGGTTATAGCGGCATTTCCCTATGTCTGTTTCACGCCGCCACAGACACCGGCAACACCACCGGGCGTGCCTGTGCCTTACCCTACCTTCGGCTCCGATAGCGATACCGATAGCGGCACTAGCACCGTGAAGATCGGCGGCAAGACGGTTACCCAGAAGAACAAGTCCTACTACACCAAATGCACCGGCAACGAAGCGGGTTGCGCGCCGAAGAAGAACGTCATTACGTCTGTGAACACGGGCAAGGAGTACGCCCACGCCTGGTCCGGCAACGTGTTCATGGATGGCGAGCCGATCAGCCGTTTCTCCGACATTTCGTCGAACGACCACGCGTCACCCATTGCCGGTGGCCCTCCCTTGCCCAAGGTTGGCATCCTCGACGAATCCGACCCCAGATGCGCGTTCCTCGGCATCAAGCCATACAACAAGCTGAAATGCGATCCGGGCGAGCAGAAGGAACACACGGTCGAGGTTCAGTTCTTTACAGCGGGCGGCGTGCGCGACCTCGTGCTGAAATGCTGCGAGAAATACGACGACAGGGAGGCACCATGCATCTGCATGAAGGCGAAATGGGTCGCTGGCGAAGGCGCAACAGCGCGTTCGGAAGGCGTCGAGGGACGTTCCGTTCTCGGCAGGACGACCAACACGCCTCACTACTACAAATCGGCAGAGGCAAGAAACTGGATCTCCAACAACCCTGAGGGGAAGCTGGGCGACTTCGTGAACACCTGCGTTGCCGCAACCGTCGACAATCTGGACATCCCGCCGGCACAGGTACCGCTCGCGACCGAATGTCTCGAAGTCGCAAACATGAACTACCTGAAAAAGAGCATGAACAAGAATGAGCAAGAGGTAAAGGACAAGAAGATGTGCCACACGACTTGCACGCGCGCCTACGCGGAAGAAGAGCGTGTGACTGCAGCCAAGAACAAGCTCGGCAAGACCAAGGTTTCTGCCCGGCAGGTGGAGAAGGCAATGAAGCAACGCCCCACGGTCGGGTGCAAGCGACGCGCGGGCACGTGAAAGGGGTTCAGATATGAGAATGGACCGAGCGCTGCTCGACATCTTCGCACGGGATAGCGACACGGCATACCAGTGCATTCAAGTCGCGCCGATGCGTGACGGTCGTGCCGCAATCCTCTTCCTCGTCAGCGATCCAGATTTTGAAAACACCGTGTCGGTCGTCTTCGCCGTCGATGATTTCCATCCGGCTTCCGCCAAGCGCATTCTACTGTCGGACGCATGGCTGATGTCCCTTTCCGCGACGCCGTCGGACGAACTGCTTGCGCTTGAGGCAACCACCCGGGTTTGGCGTTTTGCAGACGCCAACTGGTCACAAGCAAAGGTCTCGGACATCAGCCTCAGGCGCATCTGGGCAAAGGACCCGAATGGGCCCATTGCCGTGGGGAACAAAGGGATGGCTCTCCGGTTCCAAGGGGCTGCCTGGCGCCCGATACCACCCGTTGCCCCGATACAATATTTCGACGTTCACGGCACGCCTCGGCACGGCTTGTTTGCCTGCGGCAAACAGGGCAGCCTCCACCGATTGACTGATGCAGGTTGGCAGCCGGTGGAACTTCATCGCCATGACCAATTCCGCGGCATCGACGTCGCTCCCGACGGTACGATCCGGCTTGCCGGAGACGGTGGCGCCTGCCTCAGAGTGGCCAACGAGGAAGCGACGGAGCTTCAAGCGCCCGAACATACCTTTTTTGCCGTGCGTAGTTTCAAGGGCCGCGCTTATTGGGGCGACGAGGTGGGGGTAAGTGTGGAAGCGGGGGACGTGCTACAGCCCTTCGAGGATACCGGCATCGGCTCGGACCTGCGCAGCGATGGCGACTATCTCTATGTCGCCGGCATCGACGCTGCCTGGCGCTTCGACGGCAAAATGTGGAAGAAGCTGACGCTTGTCTATGACAATGGATTCCGACTGGCGTGACGGCCTGAACGTCGTGTTCGTCTACTTCTGGCCGCCATTGCTCGACAGATACGCCCTGACCTTGGGTAGGTCGAGTTCCGCGATCCTCGATGGTGCGCCCTTGACCAGCATGCGCAAAACAAACAACTCGCCAGCTTCGGGATACTCGGCATAGAGCGTTTCAGCGATCTCCTGCCCGACCTCTCCTGCGATGCGCAGACCGTCTAGATGCGAGTCAAGCCGTTCCACAAGTCGCGCCAGCCGCTCCTCGTCCATGTCGGGATTCTCGTCCGGATGCAGGAGATGATGGTCGTAGACCGTCCATAGAAACGCTGCCATTTCGGCATGCTGGCGAACAATCTCGCGCAAGACGATCTTGGGCATCAGTTCAGATTCACTGACCCGCCACGGACCCTGTTCGTGGCGCTGGCATGGCTCGTCACATAGGTGCCACGGATGGTGATGTGGCCATCCTTTTCCATGATGATCGTCGCCTTGCCACAGCGAAGCTCGATCCGCTCGTCGCCAACTATCGTCACCCGCTCACCATCGCGAATGACCTGCGGCGTCGGAGATTTGCGGGCAGTTTCGACGATTCGACCCACGATCAAGGGCCGCGCCGGGTCACCCTCCTGGAAGAGCAATGCGACTTCCGCCCCGATCATCGCCGAGGTGAGTTCAGTCAGGCTGCGTGCGGGAACTGCCGCATCACCTGGATTGCCGGGAAACACGACCAGTGGCGAATCTGAATTGAAGCCGAGAAACTGGCCGATCACCACACCTTCTATGCGCTCTCGAACCTCGGTCATACCGGAATTCCTAGTTCTGATTTATCTTGCTGCCCTTCATAGTGATGTCGCTAGACGCCTTCACATTGATCTTGCCGGACCCCTTTATCATAATGTCCTTGCCTTCTATGGTGATTGTGCCGTCCTTCTTCATCGTAATGGACGACGAACCGCATTTCAGGGCGATAGCGTCGCCTGCTTCGATCAGGAATGTCTTGGCGACGGTGATTTTGCCGTCCTCGCCGATCTGTACCATACTGGCCTTGGCTATCTCCAACTGGAAGGCGCCACCGACCTTGGTGCCGTCGTCCTTGGCAATTTCCGTGCGCCTCCCCGCGCCAATCTGGCTGTTCTGATCTTTGGCGATACTGAACTTCTGGGTTCCTCCGATCGTCACGTCCTGATTTGACGCGATGTTCCAGCTGTCGCTGGAACCGATGTGATGGCTCTGAGCGGCACCTACGGTGACAGAGCGTTTTGACCCGATCGTGTTGGTCTGCGCGGACCCTACCGTGCGGGTCTCGGTCGCACCGACGCTGTCGACTCGCGCCGCGCCGACGGTCACCGTCTGGACGATCGCCACCGTCTGCGTGTGATTGGCGCCGATGGTCTCGGTGGAGTTCGAACCGATGCCTATCGTCTCGTTGGACCCCACCGTCAGTGAGCGGTTCTTGCCGACCGTCTCGGTATCGTTGCTGCCAATGTCGGTGGTCTGGTCGACGCCGACCTTGACCGTCTTGTTGTTGCCGACGTCCTCATCGAGGTTGTGGCCGACGGAGTGCTTGGCGTCGTGGTCGATGCGGTCGGACTGGTCGTGCTGGACCAGCTTCTGGCGGTCATTCTTGATCAGAAGGTGATGGTCCTTCTGCGCCTGGAAGTTGACCAGTTCGGACCCGGCCTTGTCCTCGAACATCAGCTCGTTGTAGCCGCCACCGCCCTTCGACGAGTTGGACTTCCAGCCCGACTGCGTGGCGTTGCCGGGCAGTCCGTAGGGCGGCATTTGCGAGGCGTTGTAGACCCGCCCGGTGATGATCGGCAGATCCGGATTGCCTTCGATGAAATCGACGATCACTTCCTGGCCGATGCGCGGGATCTGGATGAAGCCCCAGCCGCTGCCGGCCCAGGTCTGCGACACGCGCACGAAGCAAGAGCTCTTCTGGTCCTTCTTGCCCAGGCGGTCCCAGTGGAACTGCACCTTCACCCTGGCATATTTGTCGGTGAAGATTTCCTCGCCCGACGGACCGACCACCGTCGCCGTCTGCGGCCCGCGCATGATCGGCCGCGCCGTGATCCTTGGCGGCCGATAAGGCACTGAAGTCGGCGCCACGCCAAGCACGACCTTGAAATTCTCGCCATCGGTGTCGACGCCGGCGCGATAGCCCGGATCGAACAGCCGGTATTCGGCGCTGACCACCAGATATTCCTTGTTCTGGTCCTTGCGCGGAAAGCCGTCGAGCTTGAAGGTGCAGCCGGAGAACAGGCCGCGCACGGTGCCGACAGCGGCAATGCGCATATGCGGCGCCTGGATTTCCTCGCGCCTGATCGCGGCCAGGCTGTCGCCGCGGCCGACTTCCAGATGCGCGCCGGGGTGGCGATAGTTCTCGCCGGCCGCCTGCTTGTGGCCGAAGGGCTGCGCCGACTTCGCCATCAAATCGGCGGCCGGCTTCTCAAAGTCATAGTCGGTGTGGGCATAGGCGCCCGGGCGCACCGCGCTGCCCGGAATCCATTCGGTGATGTATTCGACGTCGCGGCGCGAGCCCTGTCCTTCGAACTGATAGAGCACGGTCTCATAGCCCGGCGCTGGCTTCAGCTTGCTCATGGCGTCGGCCAGGATCAGTTTATGCTCGCCCTCGGCGTGCTCGAAGAAGTACATGATGCCTTCGTGCTCGAGCAGCCGCTGCACGAAATCGAGGTCGCTCTCGTCATATTGGACGCAATATTCGCGCGGCGGATAGGACCCCTGCAGCCGCTTTTCGAACTTGGCGATGCCGCCATATTTGGAGAAAATCTCCTCGACGATCTCGACGGCGGTCTTGTCCTGGAAAATGCGGCAGTCGGTGGTGTTGCCGAGGAACCACAGCCACGGCCTGACGACCGCCTCGTAATAAGCTAACCTGTCTTCGATGCGGGTGAGGCGAAACTCGGCGATGAGGCCGCTGAACCAGCGCTTGGGATCGGACTCGCCTTCGATCGAGACGACGCCGCCCAGCATCTTCAGCGGATCGATATCCGCATTGGTGCTGACAAATCCCACGGTGTAGGCAAGGCAGCGGCTGATCTCGTCCCGGCCGACGAGATGCGTGAAGGTCAACAGCTCGGCGCCGACCGGCGTCTGCACAAGTGCGGCGCGTTGTTCACTCGGCATGGGTCGTGCCCCTCCTGGACGCTAGTGTGGCAGGTTCGCAGCCCTTCTTGTGTTAACGATCTCACGTTCAGGGACATTTCGCACCTTGCCACCCCAGGCCGTGTTGAGCCTACCACATGTTCCGTGGCAGACCAAAGAGGACAAGCGGCAGGCAGGTCCTGTTTGCGCCGCTTTCGCCAGTGTGAAACGCCGCTCTCCCGCTGTGCCCGCAAGCTGCTAGACTGCGGCGCATCGGATCAATGAGAACGCCAGCGGTCGACAGGCCATATCGCATGTTCATCAGTCTGCAGATCAACAATGTCGATGTCCTGCCTGCCGGGCTGCCACCCGGCTACGCGTCGCGTGACCGCGGCTTCGAGATCGGGCGCGAGAACTGCGCCTGGACCTTGCCCGATCCGGACAAATTCATCTCCGGCCGGCACTGCGAAATCCGCTATGAAGGCGGCGCTTTCTTTCTCTACGACGTCTCGCGCAACGGCACCTTCGTCAACGGCTCGAGCCAGCGCCTGGCCGGCCCGCACCGGCTTGCGCAAGGCGATCGGCTCCGGATCGGGCGCTATATCGTCTCGGTTTCGATCGATGACGCGAACGCAGCCTTCGGCGGCCATGGCTCGACGCAACGGCAGATGCCCGTGGCCGGATCCTTTCCGGACCATGTCGCTGCGCCACGGTCACCGACCGCGCCACCGGCTTCGGTCTCCAGCCGGCCACAGCAAGCCGACGAGATCCTGCGCGCGATTGCCGCCGGTGCCGGAATCCCGCCGGAAGTGCTTCTGCTGCGCCAGCCGAATGAGGTGGCAGGCGAGATCGGCGCCGTATTGCGGATCGTCGTCGACGAACTGGTGCTGCTGCTGAAGGCGCGCGCCGCGGCGAAAGTCCTGGCCAAGACCAGCGATCGAACGATGATCAACGCCGCCGACAACAATCCGCTGAAGTTCGTGCCCGGGACGGACGAAATCCTCGACATCATGTTTGCCCGCCGCAGGGCCGGCTATCTCGACGCCAGGCACAGCATCGAAGACGCCTTCCACGACCTCAAGACGCATGAGTTTGCCACCTTCGCCGCCATGCAGGCAGCGCTGGCGCGGCTGCTCGACGATTTGTCGCCCGAGGCGATCGCCAAGAAACTGCCGCCATCTTCCTTTGCCTCAAAGAAAACGCGCGCCTGGGACGCGCTGGTCGCGACATGGCGGGCCAAGGAGGAAGCGCACGAAAACGGCCTCCTGGACATATTCCTCAGCTATTTCAGCGAAGCCTATACCAAGGCCGCCAAACAGAAACCGCCAGGCAAGAGCTGACCTCGCCTGCCATCAAGCCAATCCGGCAACTGGCGACCAAAATTGCACCAGGTTTCAATCGGAACCTTCTGAGACTACAATCACATACGACAATTGAGCACGCGGGTACGGTTGGTCGACCTCGGGGGTCTGCGGCGAATGTCATGTCACGGCGAGATAGCGTCCTGCGGTCCGCGTTCGCGCGGGCGCAGCGCTATGCGTCGCCTGGCCGTGCGGGCGTAGAGGCGGGGATCGGCGATGAGCTCGAAGGACGATCCTTTCGATCCGGCCGGCAAGACCGTCATCCGCCCCAGCCGCGCCAACCCCGGCCGCAAGCAAAAGACGGTTCTCGCCCGCGATGCGCCGGCGCCCGACAGCACCGTGATCGCCCCTGCCAGCATCCCGGAATCGACGGTTTTCGATCCCAACGCCGGCCGCCAACCGCCACCGCAGGCGGACGTCACGGGGACTGTGATCTATCAAGGCGCGCCTTTCGACGCAGCGCCCGCCGGTCCGTCGTTTCATGGTTCGGCCGGGACGGCAGAGAAAACGCCGTGGGATGTGTTGCTCGGCGCCAGCGACGGCGTCGACTACGGAACGGCCAACCCGATCGTTGCTGCCGCGGCGCCCTTGCTGATCCTGCTTGGGCACCTGCGGCTAGTGGCCGTCGAAAGACAGGCTGAGCCGCTGGCGGAGCATGTCGCCGGCCTGATCGAGGAGTTCGACCGCAAGATCGCCAGGACCGATACCTCGGAAGAGGATGCGCGCATCGCCAGCTATGTGCTTTGCGAAACCGCCGACGATATCATCGCCAACCTGCCCGGCTCCGGCCGGGAGACGTGGGCACAGCACGCCATGCTGTCACGCTTCTTCCAGGTCAAACCCACCGGCGCCGGTTTCTTCCAGGCGCTGAACACAGTGCTGGCGACGCCGGAACCTCACCGCAATCTGATCGAGCTGATGCATGTCTGCCTGTCGCTTGGCTTCGAAGGCCAGTATCGCGGCCAGGCGCGCGAGGGCCTGGAGCGTGTCCGCCGCGACGTCTACGAAACGCTGGCCTATTTCCGCGTCCCCGGTGACGACGACATCTCGCCGCGCTGGCAAGGCCTGTCGCTGACGTCAGCGCAAGGCTCCAGGCGAATTCCGCTCTGGGCCATCGCCGCCGCGACGGCGGCGGTTTTGACAGCAGCCTTTTTCACGCTGCGGGTTCTCATCACCAATGATGGCGAGGCCGTTGCCGGCGAATTGCTGGCGCTCAATCCGGCGACGCCGGTCACCATCGAGCGCGCCGGTTTCGTGCCGCTGACGGAGGAGGTGAAAGTCGTCGCAGCACCAGCGGCGATTGCGCAGGTCGATCGCATCCGCGCCGCGCTGGGCAAGGAGATTGAAGCCGGCGGCATCAGCGTCGGCACCAAGGGCGATTTCATCGTCGTGGAAATCAGCAACGCACTGCTGTTCCAGTCAGGACGAGCCGACGTCAAACCAGAATTCGAACCCGTGGCGATCAGCATTGCGGCGGCGCTCAATGCCGAGCGCGGGCCGATCCGGATCGTCGGCCACACCGACAACGTCAGACCGAAGAAGACCAGCGCCTTCAAGTCGAATTTCGACCTCTCCGTCGCCCGCGCCCAGTCGGTCGAAAAGATGATCGCGGCGCATTTCAGCGATCCGTCGCGGACAAAGGTCGAGGGCAAGGGCGAGGACGAGCCGATCGCCGACAATGCAACGCCGGAGGGCCGCGCCAAAAACCGCCGTGTCGATGTGATGATCCCGCGGGAGGAGACGCTGTGACCGGCTGGCTGCTGCGCCTCTTCAGCACGCTCGCGCTGGCCGGCTTTGCCGCGGCGGTCTGGTTCGCGGGCCCGTTGATCCGCTTTGCCGGCGACCGGCCTCTGGACCCAGTCTGGCTGCGCGCAGTGATCATCGGCGTTGTCGTTGGAACGGCGGTGGTCATTTATGCAGTCCGTTTCTGGCGAAGGCGCAAGGCGCAGAAAGCGCTGGAAGCCGCCATGGCCAGCGCAGAGGATGACGGCAGCGACGCAAAGCTGCTGGAAGCCCGCATGGGCGAAGCGGTTGCCACGCTCAGGCAGGCGAGCGGCAGGCGCAACTTCCTCTACGAGGTCCCCTGGTACATCGTCATCGGCCCGCCGGGTGCCGGCAAGACCACCGCACTGGTCAATTCCGGGCTGAACTTTCCGCTTGCCGGGTCGGGCCAGGCGCAGCCTGTGGCAGGCGTCGGCGGCACGCGCAATTGCGACTGGTGGTTCACCGACGAGGCGGTGCTGATCGACACGGCCGGGCGCTACACGACGCAGGATTCGCATGCTGGGACAGACAGCAAAAGCTGGCTCGCCTTCCTGTCGCTGCTCAAGCGGCATCGGACGCGGCAGCCGATCAATGGCGTCATCCTGGCGATCAGCCTTGCCGACCTGATGGCGGACGGCGAGCAGGCCGCCCGTGTCGCCGAGATCCGCACCCGATTGCAGGAAATCCACGCGGTCCTGAAGGTCCGCTTCCCGGTCTATGTGCTGTTCACCAAGGCGGACCTGGTCTCCGGATTCATGGAGACTTTCGGCGGTTTCGACGAAGCACGCCGGCGCAAAGTATGGGGCGCAACCTTCCAGACCGCGGAGCGCGGCCTGAACATGGTCGGCGAGGCGCCGGCCGAATTCGACGCGCTGGTGAAACGCCTGAGCGAGGAGATGAGCGAGCGGCTGCAGGCGGAGACCGATCCCGTCGCCCGTATCGCCATTTTCGGCTTCGCTGCGCAACTCGGTGCGCTGAAAGGCCGGATCGTGCATTTCCTCGACGGCGTCTTTGAGCCGACCCGCAAGCAGCTGAACGCGCCCTTGCGCGGTCTCTATTTTTCCTCCGGCACCCAGGAAGGCACACCGATCGACCAACTGCTCGGCAGCATCGGCCGCAGTTTCGGCAAGAACGCCCAGGTGCATCTTTCCGGCACCGGCAAAAGCTTCTTCCTGCACGATCTGTTGAGCCGCGTGATTTTCGCGGAGTCCGGCTGGGTCTCCTATGACAGGGCAGCCGACAGGCGGGCGACCATCGCCCGCTATGCCGGCCTGGCAGCGATCGCGGCCATAGCGGCTGCCGGACTTGGCGTTCTCGGCCTGAGCTTTACGACCAACAAATCGCTGATTGCCGCGACCAGCCAGGCGGCCGGTCAATACCGCGAGACGGCAGCCCCGCTGCTCGCAAGCACGACGGTGTCGGACGCCGACCTCGAAACCGTCATCGGTGCGCTCGATGCGCTGCGCAGCCTGCCGGCCGGCTATGACGCAAAAGACCAGCCGACGCCGGCCAAGGCGACGTTCGGCCTCAGCCAGCGTGAGCGTATCCTGTCCGCCTCCGAGACCGCCTACCGGCAGGGGCTGGAGCGGATGTTCCGCTCGCGCCTGCTGTTCCAGCTCGAACGCACGATCGAGGCCAGGATGGCCGATCCGATGGCGTTGTACGAGCCGTTGAAGATCTACCTGATGCTGGGCGGCAAGGCGCCGAAAGTCGATGACGAACTGGTCGTCACCTGGCTTAAGCGGGACTGGGAAAAGAACCGCTATCCCGGCGCCCACAATCGCGACGGGCGGGCGCAATTGGAGAAGCATCTGCGCGCCATGCTGGCACTCGACGACGACCAGGATCCCTCGTTCGAGCTCAACCGTTCGCTGGTCGAATCCGCCCAGCGCTCGCTCGGCCGCATGAGCCTTGCCGACCGGGCCACCGCGCTCATCCAGTCGGCCACCTATGCGGCGGCGCTGGACGATTTTTCGGTGTCGCAGCAAGCCGGCCCAGAAGCGCCGGTACTGTTCGAGCGCAATGACGCCAACGACCTGGCCTCGCTTCGCGTCCCCGGTCTCTACACACATGCCGGCTTCGATTTCTATCTGGCGCAGCTCGCCAAGGTGGCGCAGGCGCTGGTCGACGATCAATGGGTGATCGGCAGCGGCGGAGAGCAAGGCGGCTTCGACCAGGAGTTACTCAAGCTCGGCCCCGAGCTTCTCGATCGCTATGGCAAGGGTTTTGCGGCGGCGTGGAGCGAGGTCCTCGACAGGTTGAAGTTCAAGGCGATGGCCGCCGACAAACCGCAATATCTGGCGCTGTCCGCGGCCGGCTCGCCGAGCTCGCCGCTGATGCTGCTGTTCGAGGCGATCGCGCGCGAAACGGCTTTGACGCAGGAGCGCAATCCGGCTGCGTCTCAAGACAGCGATCAGGAAGCCGTCGCCCGCGCCAAGGGCCTCGCCCGCATCGGCATCGAGCTCGCGGCGCGCAAGTCGCAAAGCCGGGCCGGGACCGCCTTTGTGAGCACACAGAGTCAGGATCCGGGCGCCAACATCGAAGCCCAGTTCCGGTCCGTTCAGGCTTTGGTGGCCGGAGCGCCCGGCCAACGGCCGCTCGATGCCCTGACCCAGAATTTCCGCGAAATCTATCAAAGCGTGCGGCTGGCAGCCGATGTCCCCGCGCAGACGGACCAGGCCAACGCCAATCTGCAGCTGCAGATCTCGACGCTGCGCGCCAATGCCTCGCGGCTGCCGAAGGCGCTGGCCAGGATGGTGAGCGCGGCGGCGGATGATTTCGAGGGCACCGTCGCCGAAACATCGACCACGCATCTCAATGAAATGCTGGAGGAGACGGTCGGCCGTCCGTGCGAGGAGGTGATTGCCGGGCGCTTTCCATTCGCCCCCGCCGGCACTGACGATGTCGCCATGGCGGATTTTGCCAGATTGTTTTCTCCGGGCGGGATTCTCGACCGGTTCTTCGCGCAGAACCTGGCGTCGCTGGTCGACATGAGCGGCCAGGACTGGGACTGGAAACAGGACACCAAGTTCGGCCGCAATCTGGCGAAATCGACGCTCAGGAACTTCCAGCTTGCGGCACAGATTCGCGCCGCCTTCTTTCCGCTCGGTGGCCCGGTGCCGTCGATCAACATCACCTTCACGCCGCTGTCGCTGCATGGCGACGCCGACATGGCGCTGCTCAACATCGATGGCCAGGTGCTGCAGGCCACCCAGGCCGGCAACACGCCGGGCTTGATTCCGTGGCCGGGCAAGACCGGTTCGGCCAGTCTCAGCCTGACGCCGGAGCTGCCGGGACGCGAGTCGGCAATCAAGTTCGACGGACCCTGGGCGTTGAAACGATTGCTGGACAAGGGACAGGTCACCGCCAATGGAGACAGTCTCGAAGCGCATTTCGTCATCGGCGGGCGCGATGTCGCCTACACGATCAAGACCGGGGAGGACGGCAACCCATTCACGCTGCCGGCGCTCTCGGCCTTCAGCTGTCCCAAGGCCTTCTGATGGGGAATTGCATGGCAGGATCGGCGATCGCGGCGCGAAGAGACAGCGGCGGCACCACACCGTCCGTCATCGGCGGCTTAGATTTCGATACTCTAATGGATGGGGCTGTGGCAGACTGGTCAGCTACGTCAGCCAAGGCGTTGCGGAGGGTAGGCAAGTGAGCGGTGCCGCCTTTGAGAGCTACGGCGTGAGCCACAAGGGCTGCGTGCGCGACCACAATGAGGACAGCTATCTGGTCGAGCCGCAGATCGGTCTCTGGGTCGTGGCCGACGGCATGGGCGGGCATGAAGCCGGAGAGGTCGCCTCGGCGAGCATTGTCGAGCATCTGGCAACGATCGGCATCGCCAGTTCGGCGCCGGATCTGCGCGCGCGCTTCGAGGACCGGCTGAGCCGGGCCCACGCCGAGATCCGGCGTATCTCGCGCTCACGCGGCGTGACCATCGGCTCCACCGTTGCAGCACTTCTGGCCATGGACGGCAGGTTCGCCTGTCTGTGGTCGGGCGACAGCCGGGTCTATCTCGTGCGCGATGCCGCGATCTCGCAGATTTCGCGCGACCACACCGAGGTACAGGAGCTGCTGGACAGCGGCGCGATCAGTGCGGCCGAGGCGGAGAACTGGCCCCGACGCAACGTCATTACGCGCGCCATCGGCGTCAACGACGAGATCGCCATCGACTTCCAGCAAGGCGAGACTCTGGCCGGCGACATTTTCATCCTCAGCACTGACGGGCTGACGGCGCATGTCAGCGACGCGGAGATTGCGACAGCAGCACTGTCGGCAGCACCACAGGCTGCCTGCGAAAAGCTCCTGGCAATGGTGCTTGAGCGCGGCGGAACCGACAACGTCACCATCGTGCTGGTCAAGATCAGAGACAAAGGCAACGGCCTGTCCCAAGCAGGAGGCCACGACCGATGAGCTCCGACGACAAGACGCGGCTGTTGCCCAATATGGCGGATACCAGCGTCGGCACGCAGCTCAGCGGCATCTACGAGCTCGACGAACGCATCGCCTCGGGTGGCATGGGCGAGGTCTATCGCGGCCACAACATCCAGACCGGCGATCATGTCGCGATCAAGATCGTGCTGCCGGAATTCGCCCGCGACCAGACGATCCTGTCGCTGTTTCGCAAGGAAGCCTCGATCCTCAACCATTTGTCGCATGACGCTGTCGTGCGCTATCACGTCTTCACCATCGATCCCGGTATAGGGCGGCCCTATCTGGCGATGGAATTCGTCGACGGCCAGTCGCTGTACGACGTCATGCGCGGCGGCGCGATGGCGACGCAGGATGTGCGCAAGCTGTGCCACCGGCTGGCGTCGGGCCTGAGCGCGGTGCACCAGGCCGGCGCCATCCACCGCGATCTTTCGCCCGACAACATCATCCTGCCGGGCGGCCGGGTCGATCGCGCCAAGATCATCGATTTCGGCATTGCGCGATCGGCGACGGTCGGCGGCGAGACGCTGATCGGCGGCAAGTTCGCCGGAAAATACAACTATGTCTCCCCAGAGCAGCTCGGGCTCTATGGCGGCGAGGTCAGCGAACAATCCGACATCTACAGCCTGGGGCTGGTGCTGGCGGCGGCGCTGCTCGGCAAGCCGATCGACATGGGCGGCTCGCAATATGAGATCGTCGAAAAACGGCGGACCGTGCCTGATCTCTCCGGCATCGATGCCGATTTCAGGGACATCGTCGAAGCGATGCTGCAGCCCGACCCGAGTGATCGACCGGCCAGCATGGCCGAGATCGCCCGGTTGACGCGCGATGACAGCGACGCCACCCTGCCGCCAGCCTCGCTTGCGCCCCGGCCGGGTCTGCCGCGAACCGGGCAGACCGCCGGGCCGGTCTCGAAGGTCGAGGGCTCGCAGACACAAGGGCTCAGTGCGGTCCCCGCAAGCGACACGGCAGAGCCATCCTTCGTGCCGCACGTGCGCCCAGCGCTTCTGTCGCAACCGAAGCCGGCAGCTGAAATTCCCAAGCGAGCAAGCACACCGACGAAGCCTGCTACTACAGGCCGAAGCCTGACGATCGCGGCGCTGGCGGCGGTTGTCGTGGCATCGCTGGGAGGACTCTATGCATCGGGCATCCTGGGATTCGGAGACCGGCCTCTGGTCACCGACACCGGCAAGACACCGCCGCTCCAACCCGAGCTGACCAAGCCGATCGTCGCCGACAAGCCCGCTCCGGACACTGCGCCGGTGGAAGAGCCGAAGCCGCAACCAGCAGAGACTCCGGCCGAAGATCAGGCCAAAGCGCCGGTCGCGCCGCAGCCGACGCCTCCGGTCGCGTCGAGCACTACGGCCCCGCAGCCATCCGAACCAACCGACAAGACGGTCTCGTTGCAACCGCCTTCCAACCCGACGCAGCCCGATGCTGCAGAGAAACCCGAGCCTGTCGGTCCGCCGGCAGAGACCAAGGCAACCGCACCTGGGCCGACCACGCAAACGCCTGAACCAACAGCCGAAGCACCTAAACCCTTAGCGCCGACGCCTCAGCCCACCGTCCAAGCCCCCGAGGTGCAGGCGCCTGAACCGAACGCGCAGGCGCCCAAGCCCGACACGCAGGCGCCGGAACCAATCGTGGAGCCCAAGCCAAGCCAGCCCGATATTGCCAGCGGTCCGCAGGCCGACAAGCCGGCAGAGCCCGACATTGCCATGAATGTGCCCAAACCGGCGGTGCCGCCGCCCGCCGCTGCGGCCGCGGAGCAGGTCACCTGGGTGAGCGCCTTCAATGGTGGCGACTGTTTTTATGCGACGGTGACATCGGCCACCGACAAGAGTGCCGCGATCGAGGGCTTCGGCACGTCGGTGCCGCCGTTCGAACAGCTGCTTGGGGAATTCCAGGCGAAGTTCCATGTCGAGCCGGACATCAGCGTCCGCCTCATCCAGCCGACGCAATGCGGGATCACCGACTTCCTGCGTTTCATGGGGGCAAGCACGGCCGACAGACCGCAGTTGGTGCTCGACCAGACATCGGTGCCGGACGGTTCTCCGATCGACGGCACGCTGGTGACGCATGGCGGGCTGGTGTCCAGCGTGATTCTGATTGACCACAGGGGCATTGCCTTCAACCTCGACGACCGGGTTGTCGTACAAGCCGACAAGGCGACCTTCAGCATCCCGATCGGGCTCGGCGCCGCCGACAAAGCGGCAGGCAAGGCCCTGCCGCAGATCATCATGCTGATCACCGGTCCGGACGAGATCAAGGCGGCGGACTTCTCGACGCCGACGCCGGCCTCGGTGCTGTTGCCCAGGATCCTCGACGAGATCGGCGCCAGGAGCTCGGAATTTTCGGCGACCGCCAAATATTTCCGCCTCGGCGGGTAGCACGGACGCCGATGCAACGCCGTCGCCGTGATCCCGTCCTGCTTGCCCTGAATGCGCGCGCGAAGCTCGCCGCGATTGCGCTTGCGACGCTCTTGCTGGCGCTTCTTTCCACCGGGCAAGCGCGCGCCGAATTCACCGTCTGCAACCAGACGCTCGACGTCGTCAATCTCGCCGTCGGCCAGAAGGTCGACGATGCCGACCAGACCGATGGCTGGTGGACCATCGGCGCCAATCAATGCGTCAACGTCATCCGTGAGGAGCTGACCAACCGCTACATCTATATCTACGCGACGGATGTGTTCGGCCACGCCATCCTGGCAGGCTCCACCGAGATGTGCATCGAGCGGCGGCGGTTCTCGATCCGCGGCATCACTGAATGCTGGCAACGCGGCCATATCGCCGCGAAGTTTCTCGAAGTCGACACGCAGGAACAGGTGCGTTGGACCTTCTTCCTGACCGGAAGCGCGCCGTGACGCACAGCATCGATACCAGCTTCAAGGCAAAGAAGCAGGCGCGCGCCGCGCTGCGCAGGCGCAGGATCTGGCTCGGGCTGGCGGCTGGTCTGGCGACAATCGTCCTTGCCGCGATCGCCATCGGTTTCTATCTCACCGCCGATTACTGGTCGTTTGGCGACGAAGACGAGGAGTTGCACGCCGTCGAAGGCTCGGACGACGTGCCGGCCGACGCATCGGTCTATGTTCCCGCCATCATCGATCTGGCCGGCGACCCGATGTGGATCACGCTGGCACCCGAGGCCGGCGCCGCCAAAAGCCGCGAGATGCCGCGCCCGGCCGAGCTCGACCAAGCCGGCATCTCGCCGCAGATCGTGGTTCTCTCCGACGTGATGCTGAGCGCCAGCGAGAAATTCATGACGACGATCCCGTCGACGCAGGAGGATTTCGCCTTCTTCCAGGCGCAGCGGAAGACCGCAGTGGCGCCGCCGACCGAACCCAGCGATCCGCAGAATGACCTGCAGAACGATCTTCAGCCCTCGCCCGGTGCCGACGAAGCCCCGGCGGCTCCCGGCCCTGCTCCTGATCCGCAGGCCGCTCCGGGTGCCTCGGCGGCAGCCGATGACCCCGAAGCCGGCTGGGGCGAGACCATCGATGAAGGCGAAGCGGCGCTGCCTGCCTTTCAGAAGACGGCGGTCGAAAACAACACCAGCGTTGCCATCGTCACCTCGGAATACCAGCGCTTCGAGGCGACCGAGGACATTTTCGTGAAGATCCTCAACGACCGCAGCCTGGACAGCGTAGCACTCGATGCGCATTTTTCCGCCGAGGACGCAAAGCTTGCCGGCGAGGCACTGAAGGCGCTGTTCGACAAGGACGGCCTGCAGCCCGGCTATGTCGTGGCGATGCGCGGCTTCAGGCCGACGCGCGAGACCACGATAATGTCGCTGATGCAGGTCTCGGTCTACGCCAAGAATGTCTTTGTCGGCACGCTGACACGCAACGCGGCCGGCGCCTTCGTGTCGGGTGTCGACCCCTGGGTGCGCGAGGATCTGTTCAACTATTCGGGCGCCGAGACCGAAGGCACGCAGAAACGGCAATACCGCCTGCTCGACGCGATCTATTCGACCGCGGCGCGCAACAATGTGCCGAGCGGCATCATCGGCGAGGCCATCATGTATCTGTCGCGCGGACAGGATCTGGACGCTTTTGCCAGCGAGGACCAGCGCCTGGTGCTGATCTATTCGCAAACGCCGCGCGGCAAGAACGAGACCGACGGACGGGTGCTCTATGTCGGCGTGCAAGGCACACAAAAGAACCTCGACTGTTTCGTCTTCCAGCAGAGTGATGGCCAGTTTTCCTGCGTCTCGGGCGACGACCAGGTGCGCTCGCTGACGGTGGCCAACGGCATGGTGACGCCGGTCAGCGGCGTCATGACGTCGACCTTCGGGCCGCGCAAGCATCCGATCCTCGGCGTGGTCCGCATCCACAAGGGTGTCGACTGGGCAGCCCCTGTCGGTACGCCGATCGCCGCCGCCTTCGATGGCGAGATCATCTTCCAGGGCGACGGCGGCGGCTACGGCAATGTGGTCAAGATCGCGCATGCCGGCGGCCGCGAGACGCGCTATGCGCATATGTCGAAATTCGCCATCGCCAGCGGCGTCGGCACCAAGGTGAAGGCCGGCGACATCATCGGCTATATCGGCACCACCGGCCTGTCGACCGGGCCGCATCTGCATTTCGAACTCTATCAGGGCGGCCAGGCCATCGATCCGCTGGGCACAGCGACCGCCGCGATCGCCGCCACATCCAGCGATCCCGCCGTCGAAACGCTGACCGACCGCATCGTCCATGTCGAATCGGGCGGCAGCGCGCGGGCAAAGAACCCGCTGTCTTCGGCAACCGGCGCCGGCCAGTTCATATCCAAGACCTGGATCCGGATGATGAATACCTATCGTCCCGAACTGGCGCGCTCGCTGTCGACCGCCGACCTGCTCGCGCTGCGCTACGACGCCACCATCTCGCGCGAGATGGTGCGCAATCTGGCGCGCGAGGGCGAGGCCTATCTCAAGGCGCGCGGCCACCAGATCACCGCCGGCCGACTCTATCTCTGCCATTTCCTCGGCATGGAAGGCGCGCATCAGGTGCTGGCGTCGCCGGGATCGGCGCAGTTGAGCGCGGTGCTCGGCTCGGCGGTCATCCAGGCCAACCCTTTCCTCACCGGCAAGACCGCCAGCTACGTCGTCGACTGGGCGGAGCGGAAAATGGGTCGCAAATTGCCCACGCCCGCGACGACCGATGCAGGCCAGACGACAACGACGGAAGTCCGCCAGACATCGCCGGAGTTCGAAAAATACAAGCAGGCCATCACGGCGTTGGTGGGTTCGCTTCAGAACAGCCTTGAGCCGGGCTAGCCGCAGTTCAGTGCGCAGCCGCCCCGGTTTTCGCCAGGCCGATTGGTTTTGAGGCCGGCGAATGGTATATTAGCGGGTATTTAGAGAGCTTTTTTGGGTCCGTCGTGAACCAAAACTGTGGTTGGGATCACATACGCCCAAGAGCCATTTTGGCAGAAGCGACAGTGTCGCTGTTGGAATTTAGCATGCGCAGACATCAATAACGCGCCCCATTGGGGCGGAGGGCTGATCCTATGAAAGCGTTTGCCGTCCTTTTGAGCGGATTTTTTCTTTTAATGCTGACCGCGCTTGGCACCGTCCAGGCTGCAGTCCCGGATGCCGGCGCACCAGGCGCCAAACGCGTCGCGCTGGTCATCGGCAACAGTAAATACGTCCATGCCGTCGAGCTGCCCAACCCGGCCAATGACGCGCATCTCATCGCATCGACGCTGCGCAATGCCGGCTTCGAGGTGATCGAGGGCGTCGACCAGGACAATGCCAGCATGCACGGCCTGATCAGCAAGTTCACCGAGCAGTCCTACGATGCCGACCTCGCCGTCATTTTCTATGCCGGCCACGGCATGCAGGTCGACGGCAAGAACTTCCTGATCCCGGTCGACGCCGAGCTGACATCGCCGGCCTATCTCAAGACCCGCACCGTCCAGATCGACGACTTCATGGCCGCCTTGCCGCCCGACCCGGCGGTCGGCGTCATCATCCTCGATGCCTGCCGCGACAATCCGCTGGCAAGGACGCTGGCTGCCTCGCTGCCGAAGACGCGCTCGCTGGGCTCCGGCCTGGCGCCGATCGAAGCAAAATCGGAAGGTGTCGGCACAGGCGGCATCCTGATTGCCTATGCCACGGATCCGGGCGCCATCGCCTTCGACGGCAACGGCGTCAACAGCCCCTACTCCACCGCACTCGCCAGACACCTGACCGAACCTGGTATTGAGATCCAGAGCGCGCTGACCCGCGTGCGCGGCGAAGTGACCGAGACCACCCAAGGCCGCCAGCGGCCCTGGCACAACGCATCGCTGGGCCGCGAGGTCTTCATTGGAAAGCCCGTCGTGGCGGCGGCGCCCGCGGCAAAGCCAACCACCGACGCAGCCGGCGCCGCGGCAGCAGCCGCTCCCGCCCTGGTCGTTGGTGAACCTCCGTCCTGGGAGGTCGAGCAGCGGCTGTGGGACGAGGCCTCGAAGCGCAACACCGCGCCGTTTTACGAAGCCTATCTCGAACAGTTCCCGAACGGCCGCTTCGCCACGGTGGCGCGGCTGAACATCGACGCGCTGAAGGATCCGAAAGCCCAGGAACGGGAAGTAGCCGCGCTTGATGCTGCCGAAGCGAACCCCGGATCTGCCGTGCGCACCTCGGTCGGCATTTCGGACGACATGAAGAAGGTGCTCGGCACCGCGGAGACAGAGAACGCCATCGGTCTCGATCGCCAGGGCCGCATCGACCTGCAATTGCGCGTCGAGGCGCTGGGCAACGAGCTTGGCCGCGTCGACGGCAACATCGGCGCCAAGACCCGGCAAGCGATCGGCGACTGGCAAGAGGAGAACGGGCTGCCCCCGACCACTTTCCTGACGCGTGAGCAGCTGGCGTTCCTGGAGATCCAGACCGATCCGATGATGGAGGCCGTGCGCGCCAAGCATGAGGCCGACCAGGCCGGCGTAAACAAGCCGAAGAAACAGGTGGTGCAAAAGGCCCGCACGCTGAAGCCGGTGGCGGAGAAACCGCGCAAGAAGCAGTACGCCCAGAAGCCGCGCGGACAACAGCAGTTCGTGCAGAAAAGGCGCAACCGCGAGGTCGTGCGCGAGGAAGGACCGCCGCCGCAGGACAACAATGATTTCCTGACCAAGGCGCTGATCTTCGGCACCGGCGTAGCGGTCGGCGGCGTGCTCAAGAACTGATCGATCACGTCAAACGACAAAAACGCCGCGTGTCCACTGGACGCGCGGCGTTGTGTTTAGTCACGGCCGAAAGACGCAGCCAGCGAAGCTACTGCGCCTTGATCCGCATCTCGACCCGGCGGTTGACGGGATCGTAGGGGTCGGGATTGCGCGGATTGGCCTCGCCCAGCCCGACCGCCGTGATACGCGTGGACTCGATGCCGTTGGATTCCAGGAAAGCCGTCACCGATTGCGCCCTGCGCTGCGACAGGCCCTCATTGTAGTTCGCCGAGCCGGACGCGTCGGTATAGCCTTCGACGACGAAGGACAGCTTGCTCAGCCGATCGTCCTTCAGCGCCCTGGCGAACTCGCCGAGTTCGCTGCGCGCCTTGGCGTCGAGCTCGGACGAATCCAGGCTGAAATTGATCAGCATATCGAGGCTGGCCTTCTCCGACGGCTTATCTTTCTGGCCGGTCTTGCTCTTGCACTCATCCTCGGTGCCGACGCAGATCCCGCGCGCCGCGCCGTGATCGATCGCGCCGGCAAAAAACTTCACGATGTCTTCCGATTTCTGAAGTGGGTCGGCATAAGCGTGCGTGGAGAAAAGCACGGCCGCCAACACTAAGACTAAACTGCCCCGCTGCATGACGGTTACTCCTGCTCTGACTCATTGTTTCGTCGCAATTCCGGACGGAAAGCCGCTTCTTCCTGGAATTGCTCTGAGCTTCCGATGTCACCAAAGCCCGATCCGTCGGACCAAGACGGTCAGGCTCCATGTTCCGTTCGGCCCAAATCTTCTCCGAAAGCCGGCTTCGCCTTTTTTCGGATCGAAGGGTCTGTTTGTGGAATATACCAAAGCGCGGCGCGTTTGTCTGTGAACAACGTCATGGACATGTGGCGGTCGACAGGCTTGACCCGCGCCTCGCAGGCGAGTTGAGTGAGAGCTGCCCTTGGGGGAGGACAATAGCAGCGATGGTCAACGGGCTTCGATTCCAGACCGCACGCGATCTCTTCGCCGCAAACAGCGCCGTTGCCCGGGACATGACGGCTGTTCCCACCGACCAACCCTCGCTCGAGTTCTGCCGCCGGCTGATGGCTGGCCGCATCCCCGAAGAAGCGATCACCTTTTGCGCCTATCTCCTGCCCGACCGGGCAGCGATCTGGTGGGGCCATGAGTGCCTTGATCATCTGACCGAGCTGCTCGAGGAGCAGGATCTCGAAACGCTGGCGCTGATCCAGGAGTGGGTCGGCGAACCCGGCAATGCAAGCCGCCGGGCGGCTGTCGCCGAGGCGGCGATGGCGCGGCAGCAAACCCCTGCCGGCTGGATCGCGCTGGCGGTGCAACGGCATGTCAATGGCTCGGCCGATCAGGCCAACGGGCCGAGGCTAGGGCCGCTGCCCGCTGCCCATGCCGTCAATGCCGGCATTCTGGCCGGACTGGCGCGGGTTGCGGTGGCGGATCGTTTCTCGGTGCTCACCGCCTTTGTCGAAATGGGCATCCATCTGGCCGAAACCGAAGCGCTGCGCAGAGCCTGATTGCTCTCTCTTGCGCAATCACGAGCGTCTCGGTGGTGCCTATCGAACGCGCAGAGAACGCCCACGACTTTCTTTTATAGCCTTGGTTATATTGGTATATTAGCAATTTCTTGACAATAGCCCAAAGCTCTGGTTTTCTTGACATATTAAACAAAGTTCGTTGCGTTTTTTACGGACGGTGTTCGCATGTCGACCCTGGTTGTAGCGGACCCGCGGGGGGTCTATCTCGCCGGTCTGGAGTGGGTTTTGCGGAAGGCGGGACACCGCGTTGTCGCAGAATGCCACCACACGATCGAGGTTCTCCCCTTGGTGGAGCGCCACCGGCCTGATCTTGTCATCATAGGGTTGGATGTTGTGGACCGGCAGACGGCTGGTCTTTCCGCAAGGCTGAGAGCCACCAGCGGCGCTTTGGGCATCATCTACATCCTGCAGCCAAACGGCGGATTGGACTTCAACGAAATCCCGGGGCTCGATGCCGACGGCCTGCTGATGGACGGCATCAGCCACAGCTACCTTGTCGAATGCGTCAATGCGGTGGCAGTCGGCCGGAAGTGGGTCGACAACCACATCCTCCAGCATCTGCTGATGCCGAGACCGCTGCCTCAGCCCGCGCCGAAGCTTACTGGACGCGAGACGGAAGTCGCCGGCCTTGTTTCACGCGGCCTGCGCAACAAGATCATCGCGCAGCGGCTGCACGTATCCGAAGGCACGGTGAAGATGCACCTGCATCACGTCTACGAGAAGCTGCACCTCGGCAGCAGGGCAGAACTCGCCTGGGCGACTTTTGGCGAACGTGCCGACCATCTGGGACCAAGTCACAAAAGCGGGCTTTGATCCCTCCCTTCGGCCAGCTGGCAAGCCAGGTTGCGTCGACAGGATACCGGTGGCGGGCCGGAAACCCACGGCATATCGATCGATCCTCCAAACCAACGCGGTAGCCCGCGAGCGCCTGTCGCGGCTCGATCTGTCGAAGGATGTATATCGTTCGATCAGGCAGGGGCATTAACCGTAATACTATCGAAGCGAGAATGGACCGGCGCTCGCCGTCGGCGACACAATCAAGATTCAAAGGCCGCAATTCAGTGCGCGAACTTCCCTTTGATTGGGCGCCTTCAGGGTGCACTTCGGCGGGGGTATTCAGCGGCCACTCATGCGATTGGGGAGAACAGCAATGTCGATCACCTTTGATCTCCACGACAAGGCCGTCAACGACCAGACAGCTTTGCTGCAAACCGGCGACAGCGACGATGGCTTTACCGACACCGATGTGGCGTATTCCTCGCTACCGCCTTCGTTCCAGACCTACCTCCAGACGACTCTCGGGTTGAGCTCCGCGTTCCCGACCAGCATCGGCGTCGCGACCAAGGTGAACTCGGTTACTGTCAACGCCACCGCCGGTTCCCAGCTCGCCGGCACTAGTTTCACCGACGGCAGCGGCGGCGCCCTCGACGGCGATGATAGCTTGCTCAAAACCGCCGATGGCAAGGAAATCTTCCTCTACGCCGACGGAAGCGACACCGTAATCGGCAAATATGACAGCGATGGCGTCAACGGCGTTGACTCGATCGCCTTCGTCATCTTCAAGGAGGACGTGATCAACGCCGGCAAGACCAGCGACGCGGTGACTTTCCATATTGTCACCTACGTGCCGATCTTCCATAGCAACACCGGCGACCCGGATGATGCAGTCGATCTCGGCAACACCCTCAAGCTCGCGGCGACCGAGACGCTCAACTTCGGCTTTGCCGGAGCGCCCTCAGGCAGCAACCTGTTCATGATGTTCGGCAATCCGAACTCCACCCAGATCGTGGTGATCGGGAAGGACCCGCTCAATCAATCCGCGGGCGGAAACATCACGACCAAGGACGTGCTCAACATCAGCCAGGCCGGCAGCACAACCTCGTTCGGCGTCAACGGCAACCAGATCAACCCCGACGAAGGCGCATTCATTACCTACGTCACGGGCGCGAACACGAACTTCCTCGTGCCGAACCTGGACCAGAACGAGGCCGATGTCGAAGCCAACATCGCCTTCACGGACGTCGTCGCTGCAACCACGGCGTCCTTCACCGTCAACCAGACCAATCCCGGCATCGGACCCGTGACCGTCAAGATCACGGCCTACACAACCGCCAACCAGTCGGGGACGAATTTCGTCGATGGGCTCACCGACGACACGCATGTCACCATCACATCGGCCTCGGTCGCCAACGTCGTCGTCAAGACAGGCAACACGCAATATTTTCCGGCCACTTCGATCGACGCCAACGGCGATTTGATCATCACCGGCCTGAGCAGCGGCGACACGGTGACGTGGACGACGAGTGGAACCCACAATCGCGTGCTGATCGAAAACATCAGCAACGCAGATGGTGTTGACGGCAACGACAACAACACTTTCGACATCGGCGGCTTCGGCATCGTGACATCCAGCGGCTCGTCGACGTTCGTCGGCCAGCAGATCGTCATCGAAGACGACGGCCCGACGGCGAGCCAGGCGCAGCAGACCGGCACGGTCGACGAGGACGGGGTGCCCGGCGGCATCGCCGGCGGCACCGGCGACGTGGCTGGCCAGGCCACAGTAGCCACCGGCAGCGTGACCCCGCTGTTCAACTCCGGCACCGATGTGCCGCTGACCTTCAGCCTCAATACCGACACCACCGGGCTGCCCGCGCTGACCTCGGGCGGGGTGGCGGTGACCTACTCCGTCGTCGGCAACACGCTGACGGCCTCGGCCGGCGCGAACACGGTGTTTACCTTCGCGCTCAACGGCACGACCGGCGCCTGGACCTTCACGCTCGCTGATCAGCTCGACCATCCAACGCTCAACGGCCTGCCCGGGGACAACGAGGAGAACGACCTGACGATCAATCTGAGCTCGATCCTGCGCGCCGCCGACGCCGACGGCGATACAGTGGCGGCGGCGGCCAACGCCCTGGTCGTCACGGTCGACGACGACACGCCGACGGCGAGCCAGGCGCAGCAGACCGGCACGGTCGACGAGGACGGGGTGCCCGGCGGCATCGCCGGCGGCACCGGCGACGTGGCCGGCGAGGTAACAGTAGCCTCCGGCAGCGTGACGCCGCTGTTCAACTCCGGCGCCGATGCGCCCCTGACCTTCAGCCTGAATAGTAACACCAGCGGACTGCCCGCACTGACCTCGGGAGGGGTGGCGGTGACCTACTCCGTCGTCGGCAACACGCTGACGGCCTCGGCCGGCGCGAACACGGTGTTTACCTTCGCGCTCAACGGCACGACCGGCGCCTGGACCTTCACGCTCGCTGATCAGCTTGACCATCCGACGCTCAACGGCCTACCCGGGGACAACGAGGAGAACGACCTGGCGGTCAATCTGAGCTCGCTCCTGCGTGCCACCGACGCCGACGGCGACACGGTGGCGGCGGCGGCCAACGCCCTGATCGTCACGGTCGACGACGATACGCCCACTATCAACCCGGCCATCGCCGACGGCCTGGTGGACTTCGCGGCTGGCAGCACCGTGACCAAGTCGCTCAACGGCTCGGTCGGAGCCGACAGCCCGGCAACCTATAGCATCACCGCCTCGCCAGCCACACTGACGATACTGGATGGCACGTCCTCGCAGCTGACCTTGCTCAGGGACCTTACCAATAGCGACACGGTCGCTACCTACTATAAGGATGTCGATAGCAGCGGCACACACACCGCCGGAGACATCGATTTCTTCAAGCTGACCCTGTCGGGCGGCAACTACACCTTCGATGTCCTTCAGAATCCTCCGCCCGCGGAGCTCAATTTCAGCTTCGCCGGAGCACCCTCCGGCAGCAATCTGTTCATGACGTTCGGCAGTCCGACCTCCACCCAGATCGTGGTGATCGGGGAAGACCCATTGAACCAGTCCCAGGGCGGGAACATCAACACCAAGGATGTGCTCAATATCAGCCAGGCCGGCAGCACCACCTCGTTCGGCGTCAACGGCAACCAGATCAACCCCGGTGAAGGCGCTTTCATCACCTTTGTCACCGGCGCGAACACGAACTTCCTCGTGCCCAACCTGGACCAGAACGAGGCCGACGTCGAAGCCAATATCGACTTCACGGGTGTGTTTAATACGAACACTGCGTCCTTCACGGTCAACCAGACCAACCCGGGCGTCGGACCCGTGACCGTCAAGATCACGGCCTTCAGCACCGCCGCGGAGCCGGGAGTGAATTTCGTCGACGGGCTCACCAACGACAGCCCCGTCGCCATCACATCGGCGTCGGTCACCGACTTCGTCGTCAAGACGGGCAATACGCAATATACTCCGGTCGCCACGGTCAACCCAGACGGCACCTTGACGATCACCGGCTTGAGCACCGGCGACAAGGTGTCGTGGACCACGAGCGGAACCCACGACCGCGTGCTGATCGAAAACATCAGCGACGCGGATGGCCTCACCGGCAACGACAACAACACCTTCGATATCGGCGGCTTCGGCCTCAGCCAGGCGCAGCCGGCGCCCGACGAGAAACTCGACTTTACTGTCCAGATCGCCGATTTCGACGGCGACACAGCGAGCGACACCTTCTCCATAGGCATCGACGGGACCGGCATCTTCAACGACAACCACGTGGAAGGTGTCATTGCCTGACGCGATACCGGCCGGGCGCCGGCCCTGGCGCCCGGCCGGGCCTAATCCA
This sequence comes from Mesorhizobium sp. P2_B5, assembly GCF_056404775.1. NCBI lineage: Bacteria > Pseudomonadati > Pseudomonadota > Alphaproteobacteria > Hyphomicrobiales > Phyllobacteriaceae > Mesorhizobium > Mesorhizobium sp. P2_B5. Next base: position 401,145 of record NZ_JBFUDJ010000004.1, read on the forward strand.
AAGCATCGCAACGGGGGGCAATCCGTGACGCAGCCAAGACCGCAGTTTCAGGAGGTGATGCATCTGGCGCGGCGCCAGGCGCCCTCCCTGCTCATCTTCAGCCTGCTTGCCAACATTCTGTTGCTCGCCAGCACCGTCTACATGCTGCAGATCTACGACCGGGTGCTGTCGAGCGGGTCGATCGACACGCTGATGTGGCTCACCCTGGCGGTGATCGGCGCGATCACCGTCTATGGCCTGCTGGAGCAGGCCCGCCGCATGATCCTCGGGCATATCAGCCAATGGCTCGACGACCAGCTGAGTGTCCCGGTGATCGAACGAGCCATGGAGGCTCGCCTCGCGGGGAGCAGCAGCCTCGAGGCCGGCCTGAAAGACGTGGCGGACCTGCGCGGTTTCGTTGCCGGTGACGGCATGCTGACCTTTCTCGATGCGCCGTGGACGCCCGTCTTCCTGGCGTTCATGTGGCTTCTGCACCCGGCACTGGGCCTGGTCGGAATTGTCGGGGCGATCCTTTTGTTCTGCGGCGCGCTGGCCAACGACTTTCTCACCCGCCGCAAGGGCCAGGAAGCGATGCTGGGGCTGCGCCGCAATCAGGCTGCGGCCAGTCAATACATCGACGGCGCCGAGACGCTCCGCTCGCTCGGCATGTCTGAGCCGGCCCTGCAGCGCTGGGAAGAAAAGCAACAGTCGTTGATGACCGTCCAGGCGCAGCTTCTCGGGCGCACGACCAGCATCGGCAGCCTGTCGCGCTCGCTGCGCCTCGCCCTTCAGGTGGCCGTGCTGGGGCTTGGCGCCTACTATGTCCTGCGTGGCGAACTGACGGCCGGATCGATGATTGCGGCATCCATCCTGCTCAGCCGCGCGCTGGCGCCGATAGAGCGCTCGATCGGAGCCTGGCGCAGCCTGGTCACCGCTCGCACTGCGCGTCGCAACCTCATGCGCCTCTTCGCCGACACCGGATCCAGGCAGAGCGGTGGCGTAATCTTGCCGCGCCCGCAAGGGCGGCTGAAACTCGAGGACGTCTATTACTCTGCGCCGGGTACGCAACAGACGCTGATAAACAAAGTAGCCTTCAACGTCGTGGCCGGCGAGACCTGTGGCGTGATCGGTCCGTCGGGTTCCGGCAAGACCACACTCTGCCGCCTCATGGTGGGAACGCTGCGCCCGTCGCTCGGCCACGTAAGGCTGGATGGGGCGGAGGTCGCGAATTGGCCTTGCGACCAGTTGGGGATGCACATCGGTTATCTGCCGCAGCAGGTCGAGCTGTTTCCCGGGACGATCGCCGAGAACATTGCGCGCCTGCGCGATGTCGACAGTGCCGCGGTCATCGCCGCGGCGCAGTTCGCCGGCATTCACGAGATGATATTGCGGATGCCAAACGGTTATCAAACCGAGGTAGGGCCGCACGGGATACGAATCTCGCGTGGCCAACGTCAGCGCATCGCCCTCGCCCGGGCCCTGTTCGGAAATCCCGCACTCATCGTGCTCGACGAACCGAACACCGGCCTCGACAGCGACGGTGAAATGGCTCTGTTCAATGTCCTTCACCATTTAAAGGAACGGGGCTGCACCGTCATTCTCGTCAGCCACCAGACCAACCTTTTGCGCACGGCGGACCATATCGCTTTCATGCACGATGGCGCTGTCAAGATGTTCGGCACGCGCGACGAGGTGCTGGGCACGCTGGGCGGCCAGCCCAAACCGACTGTCGTTCCGACGCCCAAGCAAGACAAGACTACCGTCAAAATGCCGGCAAGATTGAAGGCGGCGGAGTGAAACCATGAGCGACCGATATGGCGAAGTGTCAAAGATGATGGACATTCTGATGGCCAGCCTGCGCGACGTGCTGGACAGGCTGGTCGTCGCCACTGGAGATCTGGCTGCCGCGGCTTCGAACCGTTTCGACAGCCTGGACGTGCCCACACGCGCCGCGCTGGCGGCAACTGCCACCGCGCTGTTCCTGCTCGTGCTTGTCGGGCTTGTCCGGCGGCGTTCGCCTGCATATCGCGATAGCAAGCGCGACCTGAACCGCAGGACGCGTCCAGCGCGCATGCTCGGCTATTTCTCGGCGATATTCTTTGTCGGCGGCATCGCCGTCTGGTCTGACATGGCCCTGCTGGCAAGCGCGGTCGTCGCCGCAGGCGTCGTCAGCCCGGACGGCTACCGCAAGACCGTCCAGCATCTGGAAGGCGGCATCATCGGGACCATCCATGTGCGGGAAGGCGACAAGGTCTCTGCCGGCCAGATACTGATCAGCATGCAAACGACCGATGCGCAAGGGCGCTACGACGTGCTGCAAGGACACTTTGTCCGCTTGCTGGCGGCCGAGGCACGGCTGATCGCGGAGCTTGCCGGGCAAGACCAAATTACCTTTCCCAAAGAGCTGACATCGATCGACGGCGAGATGGTGCGGAAAGTGGTCGTCGAGGAGCAAGCGCTGCTCGACAGCCGCCTCGCGAGCCGGGAAGGGCGCGAGCAGATCCTGCAAAAGCGCATAGCCCAGATAGAAGAGCAAAGCGCCGGATCGAGGGACGTGATCGCTGCCCAGGCCGAGCAACTCGGCTTGATCGACCAGGAGATCCAATCGGCGCAGGAGATGTACAAACAGGGACTGGAGCGCCTGCCGCGGATTCTGGCGCTGCAGCGCGCCCAGGCCGACATCCGGGCGAACCAGGCATCGAACCGGTCGCAGGTCGCGCGCAACGACCAGCAGATCGGGGAGACCGAACTGCAGCTCCTCAATTTGCGACAGCAGGACACCGAGAAAGCCAATGGGGACCTCGCCAAGGTGCGCGGCGATCTGGCCGAACTGCGCAGCCAGTTGCCCTCGCGTCAGGATGTGCTGGCCAGGACTGACATTGTCGCGCCGATCGCGGGAACAGTGATGAACGTGCGTGTCACGACTGAATCTGGCGTGATTTCCAGCGGCCAGCCCCTCCTCGATATCGTTCCGAATGAGTCCAACCTGGTCATCGATTCACGGATCAAGCCGCGGGATATCGACATGGTGCATCCGGATATGCCGGCACGCGTTGTGCTGTCGGCCTATCCAACGCGGCATCTTCCGCAAATCCACGGCTTGCTCACCTCGGTATCGGCCGACCGGCTGACGGACGAGAGGACCGGAGAACCCTATTTTCTCGCCAAGGTTAAAGTCGATATGGCTGACCTCTCAAACCTCCATGACGTCAAGCTGTCGCCCGGCATGCCGGCGGAAGTCATGATCCTCACCGGCGAGCACACGCTGCTCGACTATTTGCTGGCGCCGGTTCGCGACTCGCTCAATCGAGGGTTCAGGGAGAATTAAAGTCTTCCACTGTCCCGTATCCCGACGCCATCCGATCCTCCGAAAAGCCGCCCGTCGAACGATACGGCTGGATTGTTATGGCATTGGCGATCCCTTCGCCAGCGCGGCCCCAGCAGTCGGGAGCGCCGCTTCGCCGGAACTGAACGATGGCTATTCGCACGAACAGGTGAACCCGCCCGCCGAGGCGCCGACAGTGATCTGGCGCGAATACTGGCCGGTGCCTGGCGTCCATCCGGGGGGCGTGCGTTGCTGGACGGCAGGGACGTTGCCCAATGGGCGTGGTCGAGGCCATGGTCAAACCAGAGGATGTCGAGACGATCGCCCCCGGACAGCCCGCGCGCGTCAGCTTCCCGGCCTTCGCACGCTACAACCTGCCGCCACTCGACGGCGTCGTGGAGATCGTGTCGGCCGACCGCATGGTGGAGGAGCGCAGCGGGGCACCGTACTTCGCCGCGACCGTGTTGATCGACAAGGGCGAGCTCGCCAAGCTGGAGGGCCGCAAGCTGCTGCCCGGCATGTCGAGCGAGGCGATGATCCGGACAGGTGCTCGCACCGTGCTTTCTTACCTCGCCGAGCCGATCACGCAGAACTTCCGTCGGGCAATGCGGGAAAAATAGCCGCAGGCCGTCCAAGACTTCTTTAACTGACCGGACAAAGACCGCCGCCCGACTTGACGATAGGCCCGGGATCAGGCCGCCCGGCTGGCCCACAGCACGCCGCGCTCGAAGATGGTGCGCATTTGCGGCACGGAAAACTCATCCGCCGTGTGGCCAAGCGCGCTGAAGAAGACGCGGCCCTTGCCGTAGCGGCGCTTCCAGACCACGGGCATGACGACGCCGTCTACGAAGTCGAGATGCTCGCCGCCAAACGTCGTCGTGGCGAGCACCTCGTTGCTCGGGTCGACATGCATGTAGTACTGCTCGGAACGGTAGGCGAAACCGTCGATACCTCTGACGATCGGATCATCGCTGGTGATGTCGACGCGGTAGTCGATGATGTCGCCGGGATGGGCGACCCATTGGCCGCCGGTCATGAAGTGATAGGCCGGCTCGTTGCGAAAACTGTCGCCCATGGTGCCGTGGAAGCCGGCAAGGCCGGTTCCACCGCTGACGGCGGCGACGAGGTTCTGCAGTTCAGGTTTTTCGATCGTCGACATGGTGACCACCGGGACGATCAAATCGATTGCCGAAAGCTGCGGATCGGCGAGAGCCGAGGTGCCCTGTTCTATCCGCACCTCGAAGCCATGCCCGGTCAATATCTCGCCGACGACAGCGGCGCTTCGGGCCGGCGTGTGGCCTTCCCAGCCGCCCCAGAAAATCAGGGCCGTCTTGCTCATGCTCGTTTCTCCTTTGGTCGACGACATTGATAGGCAAGCAGACCGCTTTTGTCTTCCCTTTCCATGGAGCCATTTCTGTCGGCAAGCATCGATCCGGCGATGAATTCCGTGGATGAGGAACGATTGGCTGCGCCTGGCGTCTTGTTTCAATGTCGGGCCGCACTCAAATCGGCTGTCTTGGCGTTTGCGCAGACATCGGTCCGATCCGCCGCAACCAGCCGGAGCCTTCCGGGGAGACCGCTTTATGAGTTTCGACCAGACGACTGTCGCCGCCTATCTGGAAGTCATCACCATCAACCTCGTGCTCTCGGGCGACAATGTCGTGGTGATCGGCATGGCGGCCGCAGGCCTGGCCAAAGCATTGCGCCAGAAGGCGATCGTCGCCGGCATAGCCGCGGCCGCGGTGATCCGCGTCGTCTTTGCCGTGATCGCGGTGCAGCTGCTGGAAATTCCCGGGATCATGCTGGTTGGCGGCATGCTTTTGTTCTGGGTGTGCTGGAACATGTTCCAAGAATTGCGTTCCGCCCGCGGCGATGAAGACAGCGATGCCGACGCCGACCCTGCCGCGACAGCGCTTGCGGCTGTGCGGCCGGCCAAGGCGCTGCGCACGGCGATCCTGCAGATCGTGGTCGCCGACGTCTCGATGTCGCTGGACAATGTGCTGGCCGTGGCGGGCGCTGCCGCCCATGACATGAATGCGCTGGTGTTCGGTCTCATCCTGTCGGTGATTCTGATGGCTGTCGCCTCGACGCTGGTGGCGGCGCTGCTTGCCAGATACCGCTGGATCGGCTGGCTCGGCCTGGCGATCATCGTCTACGTCGCCGGCAACATGACGCTGGACGGCATCGAGCAGGTGAGAACCGTCGACTTCAACGCGCTGCTTTCGTCAGCTGCGAGCTAGTCCTGCGTAGCATTCAAGCGATGTCGAAAATCCGCCCGGGGTTGAGGATGTTGTGCGGGTCGAACGCCGCCTTGAGGCGGCGCATGGCTGATATTTCGGCATCGCTGCGCACCAGGCTCAGCCATTTCTTCTTGTCGAGGCCGATGCCGTGTTCGGCCGAGACGGCGCCGCCGCATGCGGCCACGCCGCGATAGATGATCTCATAGGCGGCCGCTGGCTCCCTGGTGTCGACCTGATAGTGCAGATTGCAGTCGCCGAGGTGGCCGAAGACGTAGATCTCGGCGCTGGCGTCCCTAGCGCGGATCGCCGCTTCGGCGTCGCGCAGGAAAGCCGCCATCGTCGACAGCGGAATGGAGATGTCGACGCCGATCAGGCCCTCGATTGCAAACAGGAAGCGGTTGGCCTCCTCGCGTACGTCCCAAAGCGCTCGGAATTCGCGCGGCGATTGCGAGACGACCACATCGTCGACGACGCCGTCCTCGACGGCCTGCATCAGCACCGAAGCAAAACGTTCGCCGTCCAGCTCGGCCTGGTTGCCCTGGATCTCGGCCAGAACATAGACGGGCGCGCCGGCAGGCAGCGGCGCCGGCGCGTCCATGCCGGCAATCATGGCGCCGTAGAGCGGCGAGAAATTCACTTCATAGGCCGAAAGCAAGGGACCGAGCCGCTGCTTCAGCAGCCCGAGCAACGCAATCGCCGCCTCCAGCGAGGCAAGCGCGCAGAAGGCGGCAACCTCGGTGGCGGGCTTCGGATGCAGTCGCAGGCAGGCACGGGTGACCACACCCAGCGTGCCTTCGCTGCCAATGAACAGCTGGTTGAGATCGTATCCCGAATTGTCCTTGGCCAGACCGCGCAGCGAGGTCAGGATCGAGCCGTCGGCAAGCACCGCCTCCAGCCCCAGAATCTGGGCGCGGTACATGCCGTAGCGCAGCACGCGGATGCCGCCGGCATTGGTGGCGATGTTGCCGCCGACCGTCGCGGTGCCGCGCGCACCGATATCGACGCCGAACATCAGGCCGGCCGCATCGGCGGCTTCCTGCACCATTTGCAGCGGCACGCCGGCTTCCGCGATGATGGTTGCCGCCTGGCGGTCGGGCGCTTCGACCACGGTCATGCGCTCCAGCGACAGAACCGCTTCGCCCGGCTGCACGCGCGCGGCGCCGGCCAGCCCGGTGCGGCCGCCATGGACGACCAGCTTCTGGCCAAGGCCGCTGCAAACTCGCAGGATCTCGGCGACTTCGCCGGCGCTGCGCGGACGCAAGACCAGTTCGGGCCGGTTTCCGTCCTTGCCGGAGAGATCGTCTCCATAGCGCGGATCGACCGCATTGCCGGTGACAACAGCGGCGGCGTCGAGCCGCGGCTGAAGCTGGGAAAGAAGCTGATCGATCTGTTGCGTCATGGTTCCTGGATATTCGCTTGCTCGCTGCGGTCGAGACTTTGATGCGGGACAATTTTCGCGTCAATTGATTACATTTACGCACGGTATAATTTGTCATTGCGCGTTGAAACGACTGAAGTTTCCTGTAAATTTCGTCTGAGGTTGCGTGGCGGCGCGCCGGCTACAGGACCGTGGGCAGCGCCAAGGATGACCAAGGTTCTGGCGCCCGCCAGACGAGGGATCGAATGACAAAGCACAGGACGATGGAGGATTTCGCCCGCTCTTGCGGCGTCTCCAGGCCGACACTGTCGAAATATTTCGACGATCCGACCAGCGTCAAACCGGCAACGCGCAAGCGCATCGAGGAGGCGCTGAGCTCATCCGATTACCAGCCCAATCTGTTTGCCCGCAACCTTAATCGCAAGCGTACCCGCAGCATCGGCATCGTCGTGCCGACGGTGGCCGATCCTTTCTATTCCGAAATGGTCAGCCGCATCGAGCTCAGACTGCGCGACGAGGGCTATTGGCCCATCGTCATTTCCTCACACGGTTCGCGCGAGCTCGAAATCGAGGCGACGCGCACCATCCTGTCGCTGAAAGTCTCAGGCGCGCTGATCGCGCCGCTCGGCTTGCGCTCGGACCGCCGCGCGCTGGAGAAGCTGACGCAGACAATGCCGGTCGTCTATTTCGACACCTATCTCGAAGGCGGCGCACCCTTCGTCGGCAACAACAACGCCCAGAGTGTTTCGACCATCGTCGACTATCTCTGCCGCTCCGGCGACGCGCCGGTCTATTTCGATATCCCGCACGTCAACCACAATTCGCCGGAGCGGCTGAACAGCTATATCGGCGCCATGCAGCGGCTGGGCCAGGAGCCGGTCGTCATCGGCAACACAAGCGACTATACATGGGATTTCGAGCGCATCGGCTACGAGCAGATGGAACAGATGCTCGGGGCTGGCGGCCTGCCGGGCAAGACCATACTGTGCGCCAATGACCGGCTGGCCTTTGGCGTCATGGCGGCAGCCTTCGCGCAAGGCAAGAAGGTCGGCCGCAAGGCAGACTGCGACCTGCGTGTCGCCGCCCATGACGACCATCCGCTGAGCCGCTACACCTGCCCCGCTCTGACTACCATCGCGCAGGATTTTGCCGCCATGGCGGGGCGCAGCGTCGAGACGCTGCTCGCTTTGCTCAACGAGGACACAGCGAGCGTCGCACCGAAGGTCAGCCTCGACGCCGCCCTGGTGATGCGTCAGTCGGCCTGAACACTTCCAAAGTCGGGGTCGAAGCTGCGCCATGCGGCGACCGCGGCAGTAATGATGGCGTCAGCGGCGATGTCGTCACGAACCAACCTGCCGTCAGGCAAGCAGGCTTGCCGCTTCCTCCTCGCCAAGCAGCGGCGGCTGGTCAACCGTGCCGTTGACGGCAACCGAGCCGCGGCTTTCGCCCGACGCCAGGATCGCTTCCATGATCTCCAGCACATGCAATGCGAGTTCGCCCGAGGCGCGCGGCTTCCTGCCCGTGGTCAGCGCGGTCGACAGATCGGCGACGCCGAGCATGCGGTAATTGGCGCGGTCGGGCGCGGCATAGGGCCAGTTGCGGGCGCCGTAGAGCTCGCTCTCGCTGGCGAAATCGGCCCAGTCGGCGCCGCGCGCCGACAGCGAGACCGTCCCGCCGAATGTGTCGGGGTCGGGCAGCCTGAGCGAGCCTTCGGTGCCGTGCAGTTCGATCGGATGGTTGGAATGTCTGAACACGTCCCATGAGGCGCCGAAGGTGACGGTGGCGCCGGAACGGAATTCGAGCAGCGACAATATGTTGGTCGACGTGCCGACCTTGAACGTCGTGTTCTTGAACGGGCCATCGGCCGTGATCAGCCTCTCCTCCTGGCCGCGCGTCGCCATCGCCATGACGCGGTCGACCGGACCGAGCAGATTGACCAGCATGGTCAGGTAATAGGGACCCATGTCGAACACCGGACCGCCGCCGGGCTGATAATAGAATTGCGGATTGGGATGCCAGTGCTCCATGCCGCGTCCCATCATGAAGGCGGTGCCGGTCACCGGCTTGCCGATGGCGCCCTCGTCCATCAGGCGGCGGGCGCGGCGTCCGGCGGCGCCAAGGAAAGTATCGGGAGCCGAGCCGATCAGCAGGCCGCGCTTTGCCGCTTCGTCGACAAGCCGGCGGCCGTCGGCGGCGGTAGTAGCCAGCGGCTTTTCGGTGAAGACATGCTTGCCCGCTGAAAGTGCTGAAAACGAAATATCGAAATGCGCCGCCGGAATGGTCAGGTTCAGCACGAGGTCGACATCGGGGTCGGCGAGCAGCGCGTCGACGCCGAGCGCGCGGATGCCATATTCCCTGGCGCGGAGTTCAGCCATATCAGCCGAAATGTCGGCGCAGGCACGCAGCTCGACGCCGCCGAAGAACGCTGCATTGCGCAGATAGGTCATCGAAATGTTGCCGCAGCCGATGACACCGATGCCGAGCTTTGTCTTTGATTTTCCGTGCATTTCCAGCTTTTCCTCCGAAGCCAATGGCATGCTTGGGGACCGTCGTAGTGCAGCGGTCCACCTTCACAATCCGCTATACAGGATTTTAAATGTTGACGCGCGTAAAATTTTTATAGAGCATGTGATAATTCTGGCGCAGCGTTGGGAGGCCGCCAGCCTGAGGAGGAGAACATGACTGTCATGAAGAACGGCCGACCGCCGATACGAAGCCCGTGGGTCATGCGCGCATTGGATCTTTCCGTCGCGGTCAGAGACCGAGACGGGTTCAGGCATAGATCACCTTGGCCGCGATCTTATCAAGCTGGCTGCGTATTGGACCGGGCAGGCCATCGTCGGTGATCACCACATCGACGGCCGACAGCGAAAATGCCTTGGAGGTCCCGCTGACGCCCCATTTGCTCGAATCGGCGAGGAGGACAACGCGCCGGGCCATGCGAACGAGGTTTCGCTTCGTTCGTGCCATGTCTTCGTTCACGTCGACCACATCCAGTGACGAGTCTATCGCATGCGCTCCAACAAAGACCTGATGCGCTACCAAGCCGCCGAGAGCTGTATCGGCATCGGTGATCAGCGTGCTCACCGTGTCGGGATAGACCCGGCCGCCGATCATATGAACGTCGAGCCCGGGACGATGCATAAGATGCTGCACGATATTCATGGCCGTGGCGGCGACCACGACATTGCTGAGCGGCGGTAACTGCATGGCCAGCTGCATCAATGTCGAGCCGCCGTCGAAGATGACCGATTGGTTGTCCTCGAACAGGTCTACCGCCGCCCGGGCGATGCGCTTTTTTGCATCGAGGTTCGTTTGCATCCGCCGGGCGAACGCGGCCGTGGTCGAATCGGTGGTCCGGGTCACCGCCCCTCCACGGGTCTTGGTCAGCAATCCCTTGCGGTCCAGTATCTCGAGGTCGGAACGCACCGTGACTTCCGACACGCCAAACCCGTCCGACAGGTCCTTCGTGCGCACCTGTCCGCTGCGCTGCACCTCACCCAGGATGGATTGGCGTCTCTGCTCCGACAACATTGCCCTGCCCTTGCCTCCCTGCGCCAAGCAACCGCTCTGGCCTCGGCTCACCTTACCAAAAATACGCAAATTCGAAAGCTTTCGAAAGATTGTTTTTCTTTTTTCTTTCGGAAACACTGAGTCCGGGATTTTGAAATCAACCGATCAGGGAATTTTGCACTCATGAGCCTAGGAACCAAGGTGCGTCTTGCGCGCCTCTTCTCGCATCCATCGGGGAACCTTTTTGGCGGTGCGGTCGACCACTTCGTCGGCTATGGCGACGTGCGCAAAGGCGGCCTTGCCGACCTGCCGGGTGCGCTCGCACGCGTCATGGCGGGCAAACCCGACTACGTCAGCATCCAGCCTGGCACCGCGCGCCATCTGTGGCCGCAATATGCGGGCAAAGCTTCCCTGGTGATTCAGGCGGGCTGCTTCACTCCGGACGATCGCATCAGCGAGTTGATCGCAACGCCCGAGGACGCGGTGCGCGCGGGCGCCGATGCGTTGGCCGTTGCCATTCCGGTGCGCGGCGCGACCGAGGGCAAATACATACGCTGGCTGACCGATTCAGTGAATGCAGCGGCCCGCTACGGCATGCCTGTGGTGGCACATATCTACCCTCGCGATTTTACCGACGGAGCAAAAATCGTCTTCACCCCCGACGAGATCGCCTATGCGGCGCGCATCGGCTACGAGTCCGGCGTCGACGTGATCAAAATCGGCTACACGGGCGATTTCGAGTCGTTCCGAGAGACCGTCCGGACTTGCCCGGTGCCGGTTGTGATCGCGGGTGGTCCAAAGACCGATACGCTGCTCGGCGCGCTTCAGCAGACGGCGGACGCCATCCGCGCCGGCGCACGCGGTGCCGTGGTCGGCCGCAATCTCTGGGGGCATGGCGATCCGGAGAAGGCAGCGCTTGCCTTTCGCGGCGTCATCCATGACGGCCTTTCGGCGCAAGACGCCCTGGCGAAGGCGGGGGCCTGAACGATGCCCACCGTCCCCTCGATCCTCGGCTTCGGCGCTATTGCGATCGACGACATCGTCTACGTCGATCAGCCGTTGTCGGCAGGCAAGGGGAAGGTTCTGCAAAGTGCCCGCGCTTTCGGGGGAAATGTCGCGACGGCGCTGGCCGCCGTCGCGCGGCTCGGCGGAACCGCCGGGTTCGTCGGATGGCTGGGCAGTGCCGCGGACGACGCCGTGCTGCGCGATCTCGTTGCGAGCGGTGTCGAAACCGCATTCGCGCCGCACCATCCCGACGCGCGCCCGGTGTGCTCGCGGATCACCGTCGGCTCGGACGGGGAACGGTTCATTGCGTATGACGACGATGCGATGCTGGGCACCGCTCCGGACTTTCCCGACGATATCCTCAGCCGCGCGACCGTCCTGATCGTCGATAGCTATGCGATCCGGTCGCTGGATGTCGTGGCTCGGGCTCGCGATCTCGGCCTTGCGATCCTCGGCGATATCGAATGGAGCAGCGGCGCAGCCACGGAGCGGCTGATCGCGCTCTGCGACCATCTCATTCTTCCACTCGACTTTGCGCGGACTGCCACGGGGTGCCGATCGCCCGCCGAGATACTCGATGCATTGTGGTTGCCGTCGCGGTCCGCCGTGGTTCTGACCGATGGCGGCAAGGGCGTGTACTATCGCGGACGCGGCGAGACAGGGCTTTGGCACCTGCCCCCGCACCGGGTTGCGGTCGTCGACTCGACCGGCGCGGGTGACTGCTTTCATGGCGCCTATGCCCATGCGTTGACGCGCGGAGCCGATACCGCGGGCCGGGTGGCATTCGCGGCCGCGGCGGCGGCCCTTTCGATAACCGGGCGTGGCGGGCGCGAGGCGCTTCCGACCGCCGACCAAGTCACGGAACTCCTAGCGTCGACGAACGCGCCGTCGGCAGTCGAACTGAAATATGCGCAACTCGATACCGGAACATAGTCCGAACTATCCGAGGATATATTTCGCAGGTGAACATAAGCCGAGGACAATCATTAAAAATCAGTGGCTTAGACTTGTGGAGGGAGGAATATGGCAGAAGTCGTTCTTGAGAATATCTGCAAGACATACGGGAACAATTTTCACGCAATCGACCAATTGAACCTGTCGGTCAAGGACGGCGAGTTCTTGATTCTCGTCGGACCGTCCGGCTGCGGCAAATCCACGGCGTTGCGAATGATCGCGGGACTGGAGGACATCACCAGCGGCAGCCTTCGGATCGGCGGAGTCGACGTCGTCGACATGCCGCCCAAGGACCGCGACATCGCGATGGTCTTCCAGAGCTACGCGCTCTACCCGCATATGACGGTGTCCGAAAACATCGCCTTTTCAATGCGGCTGGCAGGCAAGCCGAAGGCCGAGCGCAAGAAGCGCGTGGCCGAGATCGCCAAAACCCTTCAGCTGACGTCTTTGCTGGACAGCAAACCCGCGAACCTTTCAGGCGGACAGCGTCAACGGGTTGCCATGGGCCGCGCCATGGTGCGCGAGCCGGCCGCCTTTCTCATGGACGAACCCCTTTCCAATCTGGATGCGAAACTGCGTGTGCAAATGCGCGCCGAAATCACCAGCCTGCAAAAGCAGCTCGGCGTAACGACCATTTACGTGACCCACGACCAAATCGAAGCGATGACGATGGGGGACAGGGTCGCGGTGTTGAAAGGCGGCGTGCTGCAGCAGGTCGACACACCCAAGAGACTCTATGAATCGCCGGTGAACGCCTTCGTTGCCGGCTTCATCGGCTCTCCTTCGATGAACCTTTTCGAGGCGACCCTGACGGGCGACGAACTGATGTCAGGCACCTTCGCCGTCCGGCTGCAGGATGCAGCCTTCGTGCGCAGGCCGGGCTTGCGGTCGTATGCGGGGCGCAAGGTCGTGTTCGGGATCCGACCGGAGGACCTTTATGACAGCAGCCTCGAATCTGGCCGCAAGTATCAGACGATACCCGCAAAGGTGACCTCGATCGAAGAACTCGGGTCGGAACATATCGTCCATCTGAACATCGACGGGGTCCGGGTGGACTCCGGCGACCCCGACGCGGTGCAGGATTTCGGCCTGACGTCGAATGCGGTGGCGAGATTCGAACCGGACAGCGCAGTCCGCTCCGGTTCGGCAATCCGGTTGGCCCTGGATGATACCAAGCTCCATTTCTTCGATCCCGAGACGCACCTGGCGATCTGAAGATCTGTGGCAGAGCCCGCAGGCGAGGGTGAGGCGCCTGCGAAGTACTCGTAAGAAGACTTCTGAATGAAGCAGACGATCGGTTGCATTGTGCGGTCGATCTTGAAGAAGGAGGAGAAAATGATGTTTCGGATACAACCCGCGATGCTGAAAATAGCCGCGGCCGCATGGTTGCTTGGCGCAACCACCGCCATGGCGGACACGACGCTGGAATTCACCCAATGGTGGGAGCCCGAATTGCCGGCCGGATCGCTCAGGGCAATCATGAATGACTTCGAGGCTGCAAACCCCGGAATCAAAGTGACGCTGGTCAGCGGCCCCTATGCGACCACGCGAGACCAGATCTCGGTTGGTGCCGCAACCGGAACGCTTAGCGACGTTGTCGGTCTTGACGGCGCCTGGGTGAACAATCTGAACGCGCAGAGTGCGCTGGCCGACATGAACCCGATGATGGATGCGAGCGGGTTCGACAAGACCCAAGTCGCGGATATCATCAAGGTGGACGGCAAGGCGGTGATGTTTCCAGTGGCTTCGTTCGTCTATCCGGTCTTCGTGAATTTGGACCTCGCCGCCCAGGCAGGCGTGACCAAGCTGCCGTCGACCCGCGCGGAATTTTTCGAAGCCGCCAAGAAGATGACCCATGCCGACAAGAACCAGTATGGCTGGGTGCTGCCCTTGTCGCTGCAAACGCCGTCCGGTGTCCAGAACGACATGATGTCGTGGGTCTGGGCCTCGGGTCAATCGATGATGGCTGACGGCAAGCCGGCTCTCGAGGGCAAGCCGGTCGTCGATATGCTCACCTTCGTCAAATCGCTGAACGACGCCGGCGTCGTCTCGCCCGGCATTGCCACCAAGACCGAGCAGGAAAAGGTCGAGGAATTCGTCAACGATCGGGTCGGAATGATGATCGACTCGCTTGCGCATGTGAACCTCATCCGCAAACGCAATCCCAAGCTGAACTTCGATCTCATCCCGGTCCCGGTCGTGGAAAACTATACCGGCAAGCGCGGCCTTCCCTATGCCTCCTGGGGCATCGGCATCTCTGCCGCCTCGAAACATCAGGAAGAGGCCTGGAAACTCGTCCAATATCTGATGAGTGAAAAGGTGAACGCCAAGCTAGTGTCGCTTGCAAACGCCTTCCCGGGCAACGTCAATGCCAAGCCCGATTTCGTGACCTCGGACAAGGCTTTCGCCAAAGCTTTCGAAATCTTCAAGACCGGTTATCTCGCCAACGAATTCACGGGTCTGCCGGTGGCTGAAGACCTGATGACCCAGTTTGACGTGGAAGCCCAGAAGATGCTCGCCGGCGAGCAGTCTCCGGAACAGGCCGCAGCCACTGCTCAAAAAGGCTGGATGGCGAAATTCTGAGCGGCTCATTGCCCGTTTGCTATCTTCCACCGGGTGGCCTGACTTTCGGGCAGGCCACCCGTCAACAACGGATCGGCAATTTGAGATGGACCTGTTTCCGAAGCGCACCTTCGTCTTGAAGGCATACCCCAAGGGTGGCACATGACTCGGCAGAGGCGCTCCCACCATCGACTGAAACGAGCGGTCGCCCCCTATCTCTATCTGTCACCCTCGCTCCTCATAATCGGCCTTCTGATGCTGCTGCCGATGGTGACGGTGATTGGCTATTCGTTCCAGAACAGCGCGGTGCTGCGTCGCGACCCGTCCTTTGCCGGACTGAAACACTACCAGGCGATCTTTGCCGATCCGGTGTTCTGGGCCTCGCTGTGGCACACGCTCTACTTCACATGCATGAGTGTCGTCTTCCATATGACCATCGGCATGGTCTTCGCGCTCATGCTGAACAGCGACCGCATCAATCCGACGCTGCGCAATATTCTGCGCGTGCTCTACATACTGCCCTGGCTGTTCACCGCGGTGATTATCGCCGTGATCTGGCGCCTCCTGCTTGAGCCGAACGGTGTCGTGAACAGCGTTCTCATGCAGATCGGCGTCATCGGTTCCAAGGTCGAGTGGTTTTCCTCGCCCGAGACCGCGCTGCACGCCGTCACCTTCGCCAATATCTGGGCGGGTTATCCGCTCTTCATGGTCAGCCTGCTGGCGGGCCTGCAAGGCATTCCCAAGGATTTCTACGAGGCCGCCGATATCGACGGGGCGAAGGCCTACCAGAAGCTGATCTTCATCACCATCCCGCAGCTGATGCCGATCATCATCAGCATCTCGCTGCTCGACTTCATCTGGACCATGCAGGTCTTTCCATTGATCTGGATAACGACGGGCGGCGGTCCGATCTACTCGACCGAGGTGCTGAGCACCTACACCTACAAGCTGGCGTTTTCGAGCTACAACCTGTCGCAGGCGTCGGCGAGCGCCGTGGTCATCCTGCTGATCTCTCTCGGCCTGACGCTGTTCTACATCCGCTATCAAAAGGCTCGATAGTCACCATGAGGAAAAGGCACACGCCGAAAGACAGGCTGATCACCGTCGCGCTCCATGTCGCGCTTGCCGCAGGGCTCTTTTTCGCGGCCTTCCCGATCTACTGGATGTTGAGCAGCTCGTTCAAGTCGAATACCGAAATCTTTGCCCTGCCACCAACCGTCCTACCGAAGGCCTTCACGCTGGAAGCGTATGCGGCCATCCTTGGTGACCCGGTAAAGCTGCGCTTCTTCTTCAACAGCTACTTCGTGGCCGGAGCGGTGACCGTGCTGACGGTGCTGATCGCCTTGCTGGCGGCCTATGGGTTCAGCCGTTTCAATTTCCGCGGCAAGGGCAGCCTCAACACACTCATCATCAGCACGCAGACGATCCCGCCGATCACGCTTTTGATCCCCTTCTTCGGGCTTGTCGTCTCGTATGGCATCTTCGACACCTATGTCGCGCTGATCCTGACCTACCTGGTGTTTACGCTGCCCTACGCGATCCTGCTGATGACGGGATATCTGAACACCTTGCCCCGCGATCTCGATGAAGCGGTGGCTGTCGACGGCGGCACCAGCTGGACCGCACTCTGGCGGGTGATCGTCCCGATCTCGCTGCCTGGTATCGTGGCGACGTCGGTCTACACCTTCCTGTTGTGCTGGAACGAATTTCTCTTTGCGCTGACGCTGACGAAGTCAACGTCCATGCGCACCGTCCCGATCGGCATCCAGCTGTTGATGGGGCAACACGCCTTCGAATGGAATCAGATGATGGCGATGAGCGTGCTCGGCTCGCTACCGCTCCTGGTCATCTACCTCGTTGCCCAGAGGTTCTTCCTCGCCGGCATGACCGCAGGCTCGGTCAAGTAGGATATCAAGGAATGAAAGGATGACCGTGAAAGACCTCAAAGTCGGCTGCCAGACCTTCACCTGGGAAATGCTCGGAGACCGTTGTGCCGGCGGCCCCGACGATCTGTTGAAAGCGATCGCTGATGGCGGCTATGCCGGCATCGAGATCACCGACACGATGATCGGCCGCTATGCCGGCAAGCCGGCGGAATTCGCGGCCGCGTTGAAGTCATACGGGCTGACGCTCGTTTCCTTCGCCTTCGGTTCGAGGAGCGGTTTTACGCTGCAGGATCAGATCGGCGCCGACATCGAGACCGCCAAACGCTGGATCGACTTCGCTGCAGCCTTTCCGGGCGCGCTGGTGTCGATGGGTTCAGCCACGGTCGTCTCCGACGGACCGCGCGCCGACAAGTTTTCCGTTGCTGCCGAGGTTTACAACAAGGCCGGCGAGCTCGGGCGCGTGGCCGGCGTCCAGGTTGCGATGCATCCGAGCTCGCACCACAACACGCTGCTGTTCGACCGCGCCGACTATGACCGCATCTTCGGACTGATCGACGCCTCGCTGGTTGGCTGGGTTCCCGACACCGGTCACATCTTGCGCGGCGGTCAAGACATGGCCGACACGCTCACCACTTATCGCGATCGCATCCGCTACGTCCACCTGAAGGATGTCGACGCAAACGGCAGCTGGGCGATGCTCGGCAGAGGTGTCTGCGATACGGCGAAGGTGATCGAGATCGCCAGCGCTGCCCCCACCTTCAACGGTTGGCTGGTGCTGGAGGAGGAGTCCGAGACCGCCGCCGCCGATCCGGCCAAGGCGATCAAGACCAACCGCCAGACCATGCGCGGCTACGGAGCCTGAAACGATGATGAAATCCCTGTCCGGCCCCGCCGCAATCGCCGCCTTGCCGCGCGAGCGTCTGATCGGCGAGTTCTCGCTGTGGTCGGCCGACCTCGCCAATATGGAGCGCGATCTGAAGCGCATCGAGGCCCATGCCGACATCCACCATATCGACGCCGCCGACGCCCGCTTCACCCCGGGCTTCCTGTTCTTCCCGGATCTGGTGGCGCGCATCGCCAAGCTGACGGCCAAGCCTATTCATGTGCATTTGATGGTCGAAGCCGAGATCGTCGAGGCGCAGACGCGGCAATTCATCGAGGCCGGCGCCGACCTGATCAGCGTCCATGCCGAAAATGGCGAGGCTGGCCTGCGCGCTGTGAAACTGGCGCATGAGCTCGGCGCCGAGGCCGGCGTGGTGCTGCGGCTGGAAACGCCGGTCGCGGCAATCACGCCTTTCCTCTCTGAAGTGGCGTTCGTGACGCTGCTCGGTACTTCTATTGGCGTCAAGGGCCAGAGCCTGTCGGAACAAGCCTGCCCCCGCCTGATCGAGGCGCGCGCGCTGATGCGCAAAGCCGGCCGTGAAGCCGACATCGTGCTCGCCGCCGATGGCGGTATCCGCCACGAGACGGTGCCGCTGCTGCGCGCCGCAGGCGCCGAGACCGTGGTGCTGGGCTCACTGGCCTTCGGCGACCCCGACCTTGCGCGGCGCATGGCCTGGCTGCACGGGCTGGGGGTCGCCGCCTGATGAGCAAGCTTGCGCTCGCCTTCGATCTCGGCGGCACGGCGCTGCGCGGCGCGCTGGTCGAAAGCGACGGCAGTGTCGTCGCGCATGCTTCGGCGCCAACGATGGCGGGCGCGGGCTCGGAAGCGGTGATCGGCCAGATCATTGCGCTCGCCGGCGATCTCATAGCGCAAAGTCCGCAGGCCGAAATTGCCGGCATCGGCGTCGGTGCGCCGGGGCCGCTGGACCCCAAGGCGGGGATCGTGATTGCGCCGCCAACGCTAGCGGGCTGGCACGACGTGCCGCTGATCGACATTCTGGGGCAGCATTTCGGCTTGCCGGTGCGGTTGGAGAACGATGCCAATGCGGCGGCGCTCGGCGAATGGCGTTTCGGCGCCGGACGCGGCAGTGGATCGCTGGTGTTCGTCACAGTGTCGACCGGCATTGGCGGCGGCGTCGTCGCCGACGGCCACATCTATCACGGCAGGCGTGGGCTGGCCGCCGAGATCGGCCACATGACCATCACCGGCGAAGGCGACCGCTGCTTTTGCGGCGCCATCGGCTGCTTCGAGGCTGTTGCTTCGGGAACCGCGCTCGGACGTCGCGCCACGCGGCTGACCGCAGCGGGTGACGGTTCGCAGCTGCGACGGCTGTCGAATGATGGCGACGTCTCGGCCAGGCATGTTGTCGAGGCAGCCCAGGCCGGCGACGCCAACGCTCTCGAGCTGATCGAGGCGGAAGCGAGATGGTTGGGCATCGGCTTCACCAACCTGCTGCACCTCTATTCGCCCGATTTAATCGTCATGGGCGGCGGTCTTTCCAACGGTTTCGACCTGCTGGCGCCGTCGATCGCGGCGGTCGTCCAGCAGCGGGCCATGCCGGCCTACCGCGACGTGCCGATCGTGCGCGCCGAGCTTGGCGACCGTGCCGGGCTGATCGGCGCCGCCAGCCTGATCCTGTGGGAAGGTGAACCGGGTTTGGCACTGGCGATGGCGCAGGACGACAAGGACAGCGGCGCGACCGCTGATGCCAGGGAGCGCGGGCGATCTCCTGATTGATGGCGTGCGCGCCAACGACATCGATCCGTCGGAACGTGGCCTCGCCATGGTGTTCCAGGTCTTACGCGCTCTACCGCACAGCACAGCCCGATCGCGCTCGACATCACGCCGGCCGCTTGCCACCTGTTTCGCACCGATGGCCGGCGCTGGCACCGCTGCCTTAGGGAAGCCGTCCGCTCCGCCTACTTCCCGCAATGGTGGTCGTTGATCTTGTTCAGCGCATTCGCGTCCGGTCCGACCCGGTTGTAGGAGCAGGCGCCGGCGGCCGTGGTGGTCAGCATTGTGTCATAGTAACGCGGGCCGCCGAACAGAGCGTAGATCAGGTCGCGATGGGCGGGAACGTAGCGTTGCTCCGGTTCCGGCTGACGATGGCGGTGCTTTTCCTTGGCGACGGCCGTGCTGGACAGGCTGCAGCCCACCGCGAGAACGAGCGCGCAGGTCGCAAGGATCTTGGTGGTCATCGGCAGTACCCTTCTGACGGTTCGGAATCGCAGCATATCCAAAAGCGCCGGCGGAACAAAGGTTCCCTGGCGGCATTGCCGGCTGGCGTGACAATCAGCCCGCAACAGCATTCCGCGCCCGCCGCCTTTCGGCAGCAACGAGCAGGTCGACGAAGGCACGCACCTTGGCCGGCCTGAAGCGCGCCGGCGGAAAGACGGCATGGATGCCGCCGGACGGCAAGGTCCAGTCCGCGAACACCCGCACCAGCCGCCCCCGCGCGAGATCGTCGGCGACGCTGTAATCCGGAAAGATGCCTAGCCCAATGCCGGCCAGCACGCAGGACAGCACGCCGGGAGTCTTGTCGCAGCTGACGACCGGATTGAGTTCGGCCACCACCGTCTCCGCCTCCCTGGAAAACAGCCATTGGCCAATGCCGCGCAATTGGGCATTGCCGACCCAGGGCAGCGCTTTCGCCTGCCTGGGGCTGGCATCAAGCGGCAGCCCGGCGGCGAGTTCCGGGCTGGCAACGACGAATTGTTCATGGCTTCCCAGCCGCCGCGCCAGATTGCTGGAATCGGCCAGCCAGCCGACGCGGATGCCGAGGTCGATCTGCTCGTCGACCAGATTGCTGACGGCATCGTCGAAGATCGTCTCGACCCGCATCTTCGGATATTTTTTGAGATAGGCGGCGATGGTCGGCGCCACCACCTTCTCGCCGTAGTCGAGCGGCGCTGTCAGCCGCAGCATCCCGGTTGGCTTCAAGGCGCTCTGCGAGATGTCGCCATAGGCGGCTTCGGCCTCGCGCAGGATTATGGCCGCCCGGTCGTAGAACAGGCGCCCTTCCTCCGTCAGCGTCACGCGCCTTGTAGTGCGGCGCAGTAGCGTCGCGGCCAGTTCCTGCTCCAGCCTGCCGACCTGATGACTGACCACTGCCTTGGCGACATCGAGCCGGTCGGCGGCGGCTGTGAAGGAGCCGGTCTCGACCACGGTGGTGAAGTAGACGAGCCGGTTGAGGTTCAGAAGCTCGGTCACAGCTTACTCATTGTCCGATCTAATCAGACAGTTTGTATGATTGATCGCTATTTTTCGCAAGCCGTGGCCTTGCCATGTATCGGAGCAACGAATGGCGAAAGGAAAACCCATGAAAATCGCACTCATCGGCGCGTCCGGCCAGGTCGGCTCGCGCCTGCTGAAAGAGCTCTCCGACCGCGGCCACACGATCACCGCCATCGCCCGCAATCCAGACAAGATCGCCGCGCTGCCGGGCGTGACCGCCAAAAAGGGCGATGTCTTCGACAGAGACGGCCTCGCCGCCTTGATCAAGGGGCATGACGCTGTGATCAGCGCGGTGCATTTCCTTGACAGCGATCCGGACACGCTGATCGCAGCGGTGCGCGCCTCCGGCGTCAAGCGCTACCTGGTCGTCGGCGGCGCCGGCAGCCTCGACGTCGCGCCGGGCAGGCGCCTGGTCGATACACCGACTTTCCCTGCGATCTACAAGGCGGAGGCGCAGAAGGGCGCCGACTTCCTCGACACGCTTCGGACGATCGATGATCTCGACTGGACCTTGCTGTCGCCGTCGGCGCTGTTCCTCGCCGGCGAGCGGACCGGCAGATACCGCATCGGCAAGGACACGCTGCTGACGTCCGACAAGGGCAGCAGCATTTCCTTCGAGGATTATGCGATCGTCATGACCGACGAGATCGAAAAGCCGGCGCATATTCGCCAGCGCTTCACCGTCGGCTACTGACCGGACTGCCGACATTGGCGACAAATGCCATCGGAGCCTCCGATGGCACTATCGTTTTCTTCCGTTTCCACTCCTGCCGCGGGCCTGCGAAATCTCGCCCGAAAAACGGTTAGGATCGGAACGGAATATGGCAGACAAGAACAACGCTAAATCAAAGATCGTCATCGTCGGCGGCAGTTCCGGGATGGGGCTGGCGCTGGCAAGGCGCTGCCTGGACTCAGGCGCCGAAATCATCATCGTCGGACGCAACGAAGCAAAGCTGAAGCGCGCCAGCGAGGTGCTGCGGAACCCTGACGGTTTGAACACCATCGCGGCTGATATCGCCGAAGAACATCAGGTCGCCGACCTGTTCGACCGGATCGGCCGGCTCGACCATATCGTCAGCACCGCCGCCGATATTGAAGGCGCCTACGACTTGTTGCCTTCAGTCGACCTCAAGGCCGCGCAGAGGGTGGTGGAAAGCAAATTCTACGGGCCGTTGCTGCTTGCCAAACATGGCGCGCCGAAGCTTTCGGCCAACGGCTCCATCACCTTCACCTCGGGAATCGCCGCCTACCGGCCAGCGGCGCGCGGCTCGGTTGTCGCCGCCGTCAATGCGGCGCTGGAAGGGCTGGTGCGGGCGCTGGCGGTCGAACTGGCGCCGATCCGCGTCAACGCCGTTTCGCCGGGTTGGGTCGACACGCCGATCTGGCACTTCGTTGCCGGCGACAAGAAGGACGAAACGCTTGATGCCATGGCCAAGCGGCTGCCGGTCGGGCGTGTCGGACAACCGGACGACATCGCCGACGCCATCGCCTTCCTGATGGGCAACGGCTTTACGACAGGGACGATACTGCATGTCGAGGGCGGTCACCGGCTGATCTGACCGGCGCGAAAGTCTCACCCGCTGCCGCCAGCAGCAGCTTCAGCGCCGGCGGCTGCACCCGGCGGCGGCGCCAGATCATGACCAGGGAGGCTGCTTGGGCTGAACCCGGCCAGGGCAGCTCGACAATCTCGCCGCGATCGAGCGCCTCGGCGACGGCCAGCCGCGGCACCAGGCCCATGCCGATACCAGTCGCCACCAGGCTCGCAATGGCGCCGATGCTGCCGACTTCGGCGGCAAGTTTTGGCGTCGCCATTCCTGTCTCGGCGAACGCTGTGTCAAACAGATGCCGGTAGACGCATCCGGTTTCCGTCACCACGAAACGCATCGCGGCGAGCGCGGCCAGATCGCCTTGTCCTGATGCGGTGGCATTCTCGGCGGACGCGACAAGGACGAGCGGCTCGGCCGATATCGTGCGCCGGGCCAGACGCTCATCGAGCCCGCCCTTGTCGAAACAGAAAGCGACGTCGATCTCGCCCTCTTCGAGCTGCCGCAGCAGAACATTGCTGCCGGCGATTTTCAATCGCAGACCAATCTCCGGGTGATCACCTCGAAAGGCCGCCAGCCATTGCGGAAGTTTCACGGCGGCAATCGTCTCCAGTGCACCCACCGTCACCGTCGCGGCGGTCGTTCCCGTCCTTGCCTCGACAGCAATTCGCGCCTCTTCCGCCAGTTGCAGGATCTCTTCGGCATAGGGTTTCAGCGCCTCGCCGGCCGTCGTCAGGTCAAGGCCCTGCCGGGAGCGGGTGAAGAGGGCGACGCCGAGTTCGCTTTCCAGCGACTGGACCTGGTCGCTGACGCTCGACTGCGCCAGATGAACCTCCCGCGCCGCGCGGGTAATGTTGCGGTGCCGCACCACGGCGAGGAAGGTCTTGAGCAATCTTGGATGCATGCCGTTTCCGGATCTGGTCTGTGTCCGATATTTCGGACCTGGCCGGCTTATTTGCAACCATTGACGCCGGCGAATGCGATTGCGGCAGACAGAAGGGCCAGAATTTCGCAGCCATTGCGCGGCGAGTTTTTGCTTGTGAACGGGCCGGCGGCTTGTAGCTTGCTCGAAAGCCGGTCCGACAGAGGCAATTCGGGAGAAATGAGCGTCATCAGGATTGTTCGGGCATGCCGCTGAAAGCCGCCGCCCATATCGAGGCTATGTCGGCTTTCGCGCTGGCGAATTTTGGCGGCCATGACCAGCCAACCCTTGCCCAGAACGAGAGCGCTTTTCCGCCGAGTCCCAAAGCGATTACCGCCGGCCAGGACGCGATCGCCCGCAGCCATCTCTACCCCGATCCGAACTGGACGGTGCTGCGCGAAGCCATCGCGCAAGCCTATGGCGTCGAACGCGAGCTGATCCTGTGCGGCGCCGGTTCGATGGACCTGATCAGCTGCACCATTGCGGCATTCGCCGGCCTTGGCGACGAGGTGCTGGCCACCGCCTATGCCTATAATTTTGCGGCCTCCGCTTCCGCGCGTGTCGATGCAGTCTATGTCAAGGCGGCTGAACGCGACTTCGTCGTTTCCGTCGACAGCATTCTCGCCGCCGTCACGCCGGCGACACGGATCGTCTTCGTCTGCAATCCCGGCAATCCGACCGGCACTCGCATCCGCAATGCCGAACTTTTGCGCCTGCGCGCCGCCTTGCGCGGCGACGTTCTGCTGGTCATCGACCAGGCCTATGGCGAGTTCGACGACCAGGATCCTCAACCTGTCTTTGCGCTCGTCGCACGCGGCGACACCGTCGTGTTGCGCAGCCTTTCCAAAGCCTATGGGCTGGCCGGCGCCCGCGTCGGCTGGGGGTTGTTTCCGCCTGAAGTCGCGGCCGAAGTGGGCAAGCTGCAGAACTCGAACCAGGTCACCACGCCAAGCCTCGCCATGGCGGTCGCGGCAATAGAGGACCAGGCCTATATGCGCGAGACGGTGGCGCGCACTGCTGCGATCCGTGACCGTTTTGCGCAGGATCTAAGAGCGGCCGGTTACGGCGTTCCCGAAAGCCGGACGAATTTCGTGCTGATCCGCTTCCCCGACGGTGCCGCAACTTTGACTGCCGATGCCGCCTTGCGCGACGCAGGCATCATCTTGCGCAGCCTCGACGGCTACGGCCTCACCGACTGCTTGCGCGCAACGGTCGGGCCGCAGGACATGATGGACCGGGCGCTGCGCATCCTGACCGATCTGCGCGGCGGCTAATTCTACTATGATATCCGAGGAGGTTTGAACGATGCCCTATGTGCCGGCCCGCGACTTCATCGGCTACGGCGACAAGCCTCCTGCCGCTGCGTGGCCCGGCGGCGCCAAGCTGGCGCTCAACATCGTCGTCAATTACGAGGAAGGCGCGGAATACAGCATCGACGAGGGCGACGGTGTCTCCGAGGCGATCCTGTCGGATCTGGCCGTGTCGCCGGCGGTGCCTGGCCTGCGCAACCGCAACATGGAATCGCTCTACGAATACGGCTCGCGCGTCGGCGTCTGGCGGCTCGCCTCGCTGTTCAAGGACAAGGGAATCGTTCCGACCTTCTACGTCGTCGGGCGAGCGCTGGAACTCAACCCGGCCGCCGGCAAGGCAATGGCCGAACTCGGCAGCGACATCGTCTGCCATGGCTGGCGCTGGATCGACTACGCGCCGCTGAGCGAGGCGGAAGAGCGCAATCACATAGCCATGACCGTCGACACGGTGCAGCGGCTCACCGGCATCCGCCCGCTCGGCTGGTACACCGGCCGGCCCAGCCTCAACACCAGGCGGCTGGTGGTCGAGCATGGCGGCTTCCTGTTTGATTGCGACGACTACAATGACGACCTGCCCTATTTCGTCGACGTCGATGCCAAGCGGCATCTGGTCGTGCCGCACTCCTTCGACAACAATGACAGCCGCTTCTCGCGCGGCTCGGGCCTGGAGACCGGCGGCCAGTTCTTCGACTATGTCAGCGACGGGGTGGACTGGCTATTGGCCGAGGGCCAGACGACACCGCGCATGATGACGGT
Organism: Mesorhizobium sp. P2_B5; assembly: GCF_056404775.1. Taxonomy (NCBI): domain Bacteria; kingdom Pseudomonadati; phylum Pseudomonadota; class Alphaproteobacteria; order Hyphomicrobiales; family Phyllobacteriaceae; genus Mesorhizobium; species Mesorhizobium sp. P2_B5. Next base: position 426,636 of record NZ_JBFUDJ010000004.1, read on the forward strand.
GTCGCTGCACTGCCGGCTCGCCGCGCGGCCTGGCCGCATGATCGGGCTCGCCCGCTTCCTCGACAAGATCAAAGACAATCCCGACATCTGGGTCTGCCGCCGCTCCGACCTCGCGCAGCATTGGCTGGATCGGTTCGGCGGCTGAGCGACGGCTTGTAGACCGCTGGAAGCCCTACGCCCGCAGCCGCTTGCCTTCAGGATCGAAGGGCGGCTCGCTCAACAGCACTGCGTCGTGCGGCCGGCCGAGGATGGCCACCGACACCTTGTCGCCTGCCTTGGCGGAGCCGGCCTTGACATAGCCCAGCGCCAGCGACTGCTCGACGAAGTAGCCGTAGGCGCCTGACGAGACCTGACCAATCGGCGTGCCGTCGGGCAGGAAGATCGGCTCGCCGCCGGTGGCGTCGGCATCCTTGGCGGCGATCGACAGCATGATCAGTTGATCGCGCGCCGGCTTTTCGGCGATGGCTGCGTAGGCGTCGCGGTTGAGGAACGCGCCCTTGTCCATCTTGACCAGGCGGTCGAACTTGACCTCCTGCGGCCAGTATTCGGGGGAGTATTCGCGGCTCCAACTGCCGTAGCCCTTTTCCACACGCAGCGACATCAGCGCGCGCGAGCCGACCGGTCCTGCGCCGACCTCGCTGCCGGCCTTGAGCAGCGCGCCGTAGAGCGCGACTTGGTCGGCAACCGGGCAATAAAGCTCCCAGCCGAGATCGCCGGTGAAGGAGACACGCAGCGCCACGACATCGACGCCGCCGACCGTGATCCGCTTCGAGCGCATGAAGGGAAAGGCGTCGGTCGACAGATCAGCATTGGTCAGCCGCTGCAGCAATTCGCGCGACTTCGGACCGGCAACGTTGAAGCCGCTCATCTCCTCCGTGCGCGAGCGGAAGCTCGTGCCTTCGGGCAACGGAACCGCCTTGAAGAACCTCTGATGGAAGCGCTCGGCCATGCCGGAACCGAAGACCATGAACTCGTCTTGGCCAAGCTTCGTCACGGTGAAGTCTCCGGCAATGCCGCCGCGCTTGCCGATCAATGGCGTCAAACAGGAGCGGCCGATTTCGGCCGGCATGCGGTTGGCGAACAGCGAATTCAGCCAGGCCTCGGCGCCCGGCCCCTTGACCTCGTACTTGGCGAAGTTCGAAACGTCGATAATTCCGGCATGCTCGCGCAACATGCGCGCCTCGCGGCCGACCGGGCCCCACCAGTTCTGCCTGGTGAAGCCATTCGTTTCCTCGCGTGGCTCGCCCTCGGCGGCGAACCAGAGTGGATGCTCCCAGCCGAAATTGAGACCGAAGACGGCGCCCATCTGCTTTTGCATCTCATAGGCCGGGCGGGTGCGCACGGGGCGTCCGGCGGCGCGCTCCTCATTGGGGAAATGGATCTTGAAACGGTGGCTGTACTGGTCCTGCACGCGGGCCTTGGTGAAGGCCTTGCCGGCCCAATGGCCGAAACGCGCCATGTCCCAGGCGAACATGTCGAGCGACGGCTCGCCTTCGATCATCCACTCGGCCGCCAGCTTGCCCATGCCGCCGGACTGCGAGAAGCCGGGAATAATGCCGTTGCAGCAGAAATAGTTCTGCAATTCCGGCACCGGGCCGAACAGCACGGCGCTGTCGGGCGACCAGATCATGGGGCCGTTGATGACGCGCTTGACGCCTGCCTTTCCGACCGCCGGCACACGGGCAATGGCGCGCATCATATTGTCCTCGATGCGGTCGAGATCGTCGGGGAAGAGTTCGTGGCCAAAGTCGAGCGGTGTGCCGTCCTCGGCCCAGAATTTCATGTTGCGCTCATAGGCGCCGATGAGCAGGCCGAGCCCTTCCTGGCGCAGATAATATTCGCCGTCGCGGTCGGCGACCGAAGGCAGCCGGCGGCCCATGGCGGCGATTTCGGGGATGGTCTCGGTGACGAAATACTGATGCTCGGTCGGGATCAGCGGCAATTGCAGGCCGGCCATCGCGGCGACCTCGCGGCCCCACAGGCCGGCGGCGTTGACCACCCATTGCGTGCGGATGTCGCCCTTCGGCGTGCGCACGATCCAGCTGCCGTCGGCTTGAGCTTCGGTGGCGATGACCGGGGTGAAGCGATGGATCTCGGCGCCGCGCTGGCGTGCGCCCGCAGCGTAGGCCGCGGTGACGCCGGACGGGTCGACATTGCCGCCTTCGGGTTCATACATGATGCAGCGTATGCCGTCGAAATCGACCAGCGGATGCAGCCGCTCCGCCTCGTCGCGCGCGACCTCATAAAAATTCATCTTGTAGCGCCGCGCCTTCGCTTCCTGCAGCCGCAGCTGATGCTCGCGCGCCTCCGTCTGGGCAAGATAGAGCGAGCCCGGCTGGAAGATCCCGCAGCCCTGGCCCGTCTCGGTTTCCAGCTCCTTGTAGAGCGCCATGGTGTAGTGCTGCAGGCGGCTGATGTTGGTCGAGTCATGCAGGCCATGGATGTTGGCGGCGGCGTGCCAGGTCGAGCCGGAGGTCAGCTCGTCGCGCTCCAAGAGGACGACATCGGACCAGCCATGCTTGGCCAGATGATATAGGATCGAGCAGCCGATCAGGCCGCCGCCGATGACAACGGCTTGTGCATGGGTACGCATATCGAGATTTCTTCCCTTTGTGTTCGGCGACTTGTCTTGTTCCAGATCAATGAATTCGCTCTCGTCGCCTTGGCGAAACTCCAAGGGGCGATCAGGCCGCCCCCTGGATGCTGACAGTTCAGGCCTTGTCGAGCCAGACCTTGTCCAGTTGCAGTTCGAATGTCTGATGCATTTTGAGGTTTTTCACATAGGTGGCGTGATGGCGGTAGAGCGAGCGCCAGAATGACTGCACCAGAACGCCGGAATCCTGCAGGATGAACTCGACATCCTTCATCAGCTCCTTGCGCTTGGCCGTATCGGGAATGGCGAGTGCTGCATTGAGCTTCTTGTCGAACTCGGGATTGGCATAGGCCGACTCGTTCCAGGCTTCGCCGCTGCGGTAGGCTAGCGCCAGCACCTGTACACCCAGCGGACGCATGCCCCATTCGGTGGTCGACCATGGATATTTCGTCCAGTCGTTCCAGAACGAAGTGCCCGGGATGATCGTCCGCTTCACCTTGAAACCGGCCTCGCGCATCTGCGCGGCAACGACGTCAGCGGGGTCCTTCACATAGTCCGAATCGTAAGAGATAAGCTCGAACTCATGATCCATCTGGCCGGCCTCGGTCATCAGCGCCTTGGCCTTGGCAAGGTCGCGCGGCACTTTCGGCAGTTCGTAATATTCGGGATGGATCGGGCAGACGTGGTGGTTTTCGGCGACCTGGCCGAGACCGCTATAGCCGAGCTTCAGCACCGTCTCGTTGTCGACCGCGAGCTGGATGGCGTTGCGCACCCGTTTGTCGTCATAGGGCTTGTTGGTGACATTGGTGCGCAGCACGATGGTTCCGGCGGTGACGACGGATTCCTTGACCAGGCCCATGTCGTCATAGAGGTCCACCGTGCCGCCGACGGTCTGGTAGTTGCAGTCGATCTCGCCAGCCTCGAAGGCGCTGGCGATGGCGGGGTTGGAAGCGTCTGTGCCATAGTCGGTCCAGTCGACGCCGTCGAGATAGGTTTCACCGCCAAACCAGGTGAAGTCCTTGCGGCGCCGAACCGAGGCCGAGTCGCCCACCTTGTAGGAGATGAGTTCATACGGGCCGGTGCCGGGCGTCTTGGTCATGTCGGCGCCGTTCTTGTCGAAGTCGCGGTGGACGATGATGGCGGGATAGTCGGCGAAGCCCGGAATGATGGTGACATCGGACTGGCCGCATTTCAGCTTCACCGTGTGGTCGTCGACCTTGGTGATGGCGCCGGCGATCGCCTTCTTGGTGGCAGGATCGATCAGCGTGGCCATGCGGCCAGCCATCGAATTGCCCTCGGCCGCCTTGTCGCACCAGCGATCGATGTTGAAGACGATGTCGTCGGCGTTGAGCTCGTCGCCGTTCGACCACTTCACGCCCTTGCGTACATGCAGCGTGTATTCGGTGGCGTCGTCACTGACCTCCCAGCTCTCGATGAGATGGCCCTCGAAGGTGAAGTCCTGGGTGTAGCGGATCATGTAGTCGTTGCACTGGCGCAGCACGTTGGCCATTTCCGACCAGTCCCATGTGCGCGGATCCTTCATGTCCTTGATGATCATCTGCATCTTCAGGATACCGCCCTTCTTGCCGGGCTCCATCGTTGCAGCTTCGGCCGGCGTGGGAAGGCCGGCCATTGCATAGGCGAACGCCGTCGAGGCGCCCATCGCGCTCGCCGTGGCGAGGAATTCGCGGCGGTCCATCCTGCCGCTTCTGACTTCATCTGCGTAGCTTTCGATGACCGCCGGGACGCGGTCACCGTTGCTCCTGAATAGTGCCATTGTTGCTTCTCCGGTTTGGGCTTTCCGCCCGTTCATTCCCCATTACGCAGAGAATGTTAGAGGCGATGCAAAAATCCCGGAAGGGCTCGAGAGCTCACAAACCGCTGAAACCCGGCCCGCAAGACCTAATAAAACGATGCCATTGGCGTCTCAATTTTTTTCGCGTTCGGTCATGCCGATGTCGGCGACCACGCCTCAGGCGCTGTCTTCCTGCGCCCTCGCCATGATCCATTCGCGCACCGTGCGGGCGATGTTGCCCTTGGAGAGATGGGTCTCGGTCAGGTAGTAATTCCAGGGGCTGGGCGGGCGGACCGGAAACGGTTCGACGAGCAGCCCGCGCCGCAGATACGCGTGGGCAAGCGAACGCTGGGTGGCGACGAGGCCGGCGCCCATGGCGGCAAGCTCGAGCGCGATGTTGGACGCATTCGTCGACAGGCCCTTGTCGAAATCCTGCATGTCGACGCCAAGCGCGGTGGCAACGACCTGCCAGTATTCCTGGCGGCCGTGGACGAAGATCCGGTCCACCTTGAGGATATCCCCCGGCGCTTTGACGGCGTGTTCGCCTTCGAGCAGCGAAGGGGCGCACAGCAGCACCAGTTCGTCGTTCCATAGCGGAATGGCGGCGGGCGGGCGATCATCGAAGCGCCTCGTTGAAATGGTGATGTCGGCGATCTGTTCGCTGAGATCCTCCCAGATCGTGCCGTGCAGCACGATCTCGATTTCGGGATGTTTCTTGCGGAAGGCGGCCATGCAGCCGGCCAGCCAGTTTTCCGCCAGGCTCATCGGACAGGAGACGACCACGGTGCGGTTGCGCGACGACGTCACGATCGCCTCCGTCGCCTGATCGATCTGGTCGAGCGCCTGGCGCAGGGTCGGCAGGAACGCCTCGCCCATCTCGGTCAGCTTGAGACTGCGCGGATAGCGGATGAACAATTGCCGGCCGATATAATGTTCGAGCGAGCGGACATGCGTGCTGACCGCGGCCTGCGTATAGCCAAGCTCCTTGGCGGCCATGGTGAAACTCAGATGCCGGGCCGAGCTCTCGAACGACCTGATATAGTTCAAAGGCGGGGGTGGCTTCATCTCCGGCTCCTGGGCTGTGCCAGAATAGGTAGACCATGGAGCCGCAGGCGTTCAATTGCACGCAGGCGACATGGCATAGATATTTTTGGCCAATGCCGCTGAACTAATTGCGTGAATGCACGATGAACCCAAATTAATGATGGCGTGACGACAGAGGGAGTGGAGCAAGTGGCTGTGTCGCCCCATCGCCGTGAAGGGCCGGACGCAAGCGCTGAGACTGCCGTGCGCCTGGCCGACTTCGTCTTACGCCGGCCGGCCTCGGTTTTCCCTCAGGCGGTGCTGGAACAGGCCCGCTACCTCTTGCTCGACACGATTGGAGTAGCGATTGCCGCGGGGCCGATGGAGGCCGGCAGGATGGCCAGGGATACCGCGACCCTCCTCTACAATTCGAGCGATCCGAAACATTCCGCCCGCATGCTTTTCGACGGCCGTCGCGCCTCCTTGGCGGGTGCCGCCTATGCCTGCGCGACGCAGATCGACAATCTCGATGGCCATGACGGCTACAGCCCGACCAAGGGCCATATCGGCGTGGTGGTGGTGCCCGCACTGGCGGCACTGGCCGAACAGCTTCCGCAGCTTAGCGGCCCTGACGCGCTCGCAGCCCTGGTCGTCGGCTACGAAGTCGCCGGCCGCGCCGGCATCGCGTTGCATGCGACCGTGTCGGACTACCATACATCGGGCGCCTGGAATGCGCTCGGCGTCGCCGCCGTGGCGGCGCGCCTGCGCAAGCTGAATGACGAACAGTTGCGCGAGGCGCTAGGCATTGCCGAGTATCACGGCCCGCGCAGCCAGATGATGCGCGAGATCGCCACGCCGACGATGCTGCATGACGGCTCGGGCATGGGCGCGCTGACCGGCCTGTCGGCGGCGGTGCTCGCCGAACGCGGCTTCACCGGCGCGCCGGCGATCACCGTCGAGGCACCTGAAGTCGCAACGCATTGGCAGGATCTCGGCAGCTTCTGGCAGACACTGCACCAATATGTGAAGCCCTACCCGATCTGCCGCTGGGCGCATGCGGCCATCGACGCGACGCGCGGGCTGGTGCTTTCGCATCATCTCACGCCAGCCGACATCGACCATGTCCAAGTCAACAGCTTCCATTATGCCGCGACGCTGTTCGATGGCATGCCGGACACGACGTCGAAGGCGCAGTACAGCCTACGCTTTGCGGTTGCGAACTTCATCCTGCATGGCCGCATCGGGCTGGAGCATATTTCGGGCGCCGGCCTCGAAGATGCAGCTGTCGCCGAGATGCTGAACCGCATCAGCGTGTCGGAGCAGGAGCGCCACAGCGCCCGCTTCCCCGCAGGCCGCTGGGCCGATGTCGCCATCACCACGACCGATGGACGGGTGCTGACCTCAGGCGACGTGCACGCACGCGGCGGACCGGAGGCGCCGCTGACATCAGGGGAGATCGAGGCCAAGTATCTGGAGTTTGCGACACCCGTGCTCGGACGGGGCCGCGCCATGGCGATCCGCGACGCTATCCTCTCGCTGACCGATCCCGACAGCCGCTTCTCCGAGCTCTCCGCCCTGCTCTACGATCCTCCCGTGATCACCATGATCCTCCAGCGGCCGGCGTGGTAGACTGACATGCCGCTCAGGCTGCTGAAATACGGTCTCAGCCGGGACTATCCGGTCAGCGAGGACATCCCCGCCACGCCGGCGCTCAAGCCATCGTACGATGTCGTCATCATCGGCGGTGGCGGCCATGGCCTGTCCTGCGCGCATCATCTGGCGAAGTACCACGGCATCACTGGCGTCGCGGTGCTCGAAAAGGGCTATCTCGCCGGCGGCAACACGGCCCGCAACACCACGACGATCCGCTCCAACTACATCACGCCACAAGGCATCGCCTTCTACAAGGAAGGCGTGGCGCTGTTCGAGACGCTGTCGCAGGAACTCGATTTCAACGTCATGTTCTCGCAGCGCGGCCAGCTGACGCTTGCGCATTCGGAAGCGACGCTACGCAGCTTCCATGCACGCGCCGAAATGGGCAAGCATCTGGGCACGCGTACCGAAGTGGTCGACCAGAAGGCGGTCCAGGAACTGGTGCCGTCGCTCAACATGGACTATGGCGGCGCGCTCGAAATCCTCGGCGGGCTCTGGCATGCCGATGGTGGCACCGCGCGGCATGACGCGGTGGCCTGGGGTTATGCCGCGCAAGCGTCGCGGCGCGGTGTCGAGATCCACCAGCGCACCGAGGTGCAGGGTTTTGAAATCGCCGGCGACAGGGTCCAGGCGGTGAAGACAAACCGCGGCCGCATCGCCTGCGGCCAGGTGCTGATCGCCACCGGCGGAATGAATTACGATGTGGCGCTGATGGCCGGCATCGAACTGCCGATCCGCTGCTATCCGCTGCAGGCAATGGTGACGCAGCCGTTGAAGCCATGGCTCAACACGCTGGTCTCCTCCGTCTCGCTGCACACCTATCTCGTGCAGTCGTCGCGCGGCGAGGTGGTGATCGGCGGCGGCTCCGATCCCTACCAGCTCTACTCGACACGCTCGACGCTCGACATGAAGGAGCATCTGGCCGAAGGCGCGGTGCATCTGTTCCCGTTCCTGCAAGGTGTCAGGCTGCTCCGGCAATGGGCCGGGATTACCGACATGACGCCGGACTACAGCCCGATCATGGGCGCCAGCCCGCTCGACAATCTATGGCTCGATTGCGGCTGGGGCACCTGGGGCTTCAAGGCGACGCCGGTCGCCGGCAAGCGCATGGCCGAGACCATCGCCAGCAGCCGCGTGCCCGATATCCTGAAACCGTTCGCGCTGGAGCGGTTCGAGACCTTCCAGCTGCTCAACGAAATGGGCGCGACGGCGGCGAGCCACTGACGATGAAGATCATGACCTGCCCGATGAATGGCCCGCGCAACATAGACGAGTTCCAGTCTTTTGGGCCGGTGCGCGACGAGTTGGATCCTGAACGGACCGCCGACGCGGACTGGTCGCGGCACCTGTTCCGCGCCGAGAACCGCAAAGGCGTCGTGGTCGAGTGGTGGCGGCATGTGCCGAGCAATTATTTTTTTCTCGCCGAACGCGATCTGGTCAGCAACGAGATCATCCGCACCTTCGATGCCTCGCAGCGCAGCGGCCAGTCATGAACCGCCTGCCCGCCCCTTTCGGTACCCGCATCGACCGGACACGCCCGCTGCGCTTCAGCTTCGAAGGCAAAAGTTTCGATGCCTATGCCGGCGACTGCATCGCCAGCGCGCTCGCCGCATCGGGGCAGTGGATGCTTTCGCGCTCGTTCAAATACCACCGCCCGCGCGGCGTCTTCAGCATGAGCGGCGCCGAGGCGAACACGCTGGTGCAGCTGCCTTCGGAGCCCAACGTCGCAGCTGACCGCACACCGGTCAGCGAGGGCCTGCAGGTCCGCGCGCAGAACGTCAACGGCTCGCTGGCGCGTGACCGCGACGCGATCATCGACAGATTTGGGCGCTTCCTGCCGGTCGGTTTCTACTACCGCACCTTCATGGGACCGCGCCGCGACAGCTGGCTGAAATTCTGGGAGCCGATCATCCGTCGAAAGGCGGGGCTCGGCATCGTCGACACCGAGGCCGCGCAACGGCATTTCGACAAGTCGCATCTTCATTGCGACGTGCTTGTGGTCGGCGCCGGTCCGGCCGGCCTGAACGCGGCGATCGCTGCTGCCGAAGCGGGTGCCGATGTCGTGCTCTGCGACGAGAATCCGGAGATCGGCGGATCGCTGACTTACGGCCGCTACGACCCGGCAACGCTTGCGGACCTGACGGCGCGTAGCGAGGCGCTGCCGAATCTCCGCGTGATGACGGGCACGCTCTGCAATGGCTGGTACGAGGACAATTGGCTGCCGCTGATCCAGGGCGACCGGCTCTATCGCATACGCGCCCGCGAGGTGATCCTTGCCACTGGCGCGATCGGGCAGCCTGCAATCTTTCGCAACAATGATCTGCCGGGGATCATGCTGGGCAGCGCCGCACAGCGGCTGATCCGCCACTATGGTGTGCGCCCCGGGCAAAAGGCCGTGGTGCTGACCGGCAATGACGAGGGTTATGCCGTCGCGCTCGATCTGGTCGAGGCCGGCGTCTCGGTCATGCTGGTCGCCGATCCACGATCCGGCGGCGTGCCGGGTCCGCTCGAAGCCGAGCTGCATGGCAAGGGCGTGGCGATCCAGAAGGCGGTGACGGTTGAAGCTGCGGAAGGTCGCGGCGGACACCTTGCCCGTGTACGCGTGGGCGGGCGCAGGGTAGAATGCGACCTGCTGACGATCTCCGTTGGCGAGGTGCCGGCGTGGCAATTGCCTTGTCAGGCGGGCGCCAAGGTCGGGTACGATGACGTCAGCGGATCGATGACGCTCACGCTGGCGCAAGGGTCGGTGCGGCTTGCCGGCTCGGTCGCCGGAGACCATGGCCTCGAAGGCGCTGTTGGCGGCGGCCGTCGCGCCGCTGCGCTGGCATTGCAGCGGCTCGGCCATGCGGTTGCGCGAGATACAGTCCTCGGCAAAGTGAAACCATCCTGTCCGGTCCATGTGCAGCCGATCCTTGCCGATGCGAAGGGCCGCGACTTCGTTGATTTCGATGAAGATTTGCAGGTCAAGGACCTGCACAACGCCATCAAGGATGGCTACCGCGAGAGCGAGCTGGTCAAGCGCTTCACCACGGTCGGCATGGGGCCGAGCCAGGGCCGCCATTCGGCGCTGGCGACGGCGCGGATCGTCGCCGAAGCGACCGACCGGACGGTGGCCGAAGTCGGCATCACGACGGCGCGCCCACCGGTCGGCCCGGAGACGCTCGGCGTGCTTGCCGGCCATCACGAGGTGCTGGAACGGCGCACCGCACTGCACGCCAGGCATCTGGCGCTCCACGCCGTGATGAAGCCGGTCGGCGTCTGGTGGCGGCCGTATTTCTATGGCGATGCCAAGGATGCGCAAAAGGCGATCCACGACGAGATCATGGCCGTGCGCGAAGGCGTCGGTCTGCTCGACGTCTCGACGCTCGGCAAGCTGGAGCTGCGCGGGCCGGATGCCGGCGAATTCCTCGACCGGCTCTACACCATGGCGCATGCCAACCAGCCGGTCGGGCGCGTGCGTTATTGCCTGATGCTCAACGAAATGGGCTCAGTGGTCGATGACGGCGTTGCCTACCGCATGGCCGACGACCGGTTTTATGTGACGGCGACCACAGGCGCCGTCGCGCGCGTCTATGCCGACATGCTGTTCTGGAATGCGCAGTGGCGGCTCAAGGTCGATGTGCTCAACCTGACCGGCGCCTTCTCCGGCCTCAACGTCACCGGCCCGAAGGCACGCTCGGTGCTTGAAGCCTTGTCAGGCGATATCGATTTCAGCCGCGAGGCCTTTCCCTATCTCAGCGGCCGCGAAGGCGTCGTCGCCGGCGTGCCGGTGCGCGTCATGCGGGTCGGCTTCACCGGCGAACTCAGCTTCGAATTGCATTGCCCGTCCAGCCTCGCGCCGGCGCTCTGGAATGCGGTGATGGAGGCCGGCAAGCCGCATGGCCTCACGCCTTACGGGCTGGAAGCGTCGCGTATCCTGCGGCTGGAGAAAGGCCATATCCTGATCGGCCAGGATACGGATGCGATCACCACGCCGGACGAGCTCGGCTTCGGCTGGGCGGTGTCGAAGAAGAAGCCGTTCTTCGTCGGCAAGCGTTCCATCGAAATGCGCGCCAGGCTTGGCCATGCGCGCAAGCTGGTTGGTTTGCAATTTCCCGCCGGCGCCAAAGACATACCCGGCGAGAGCTGCCTGGTGCTGCGCGGCAACGATCCCGTCGGCCAGATCACCTCGATCGGCTTTTCGCCGACGCTCGGCTGTTCCATCGCGCTGGCTTATGTCCATGTCGACGATTCCATAGACGGAAGCCGGGTGATGGTGAAGTGCCGCAATGGCGCTCTGGTCGAGGTTCCTGTGGTTGGGCACGCTTTCTTCGACCCGACCAATGCGCGGCAGGAGATGTAGATGGCGGGCCTCGACGCAATGCCCATCTTTCCCTTCGAGCCTGGTGGCGCGGCGCATGGTGCGGCACTCCCTTCCGGCACCGTCGCTCTGACCGATCTCACGGCCAGCCCGCGTTTCGGTCTGAAGGGCGGCGGCAGCGCGGCCTGGCTCGCCGCGCATGGTGTTGCCCTGCCCGCGATCAATCGCATCGGCAGCCACCGCGGCATGCGCGTGCTCCGCCTCGGCAATGAGGATATTCTGCTGCTTGGCGAAGATGCCGGTGAGCCGCTGGCCGAACTGCGGGGCGTCTGGGAAAGCGACAACGGACCGAAAGGCTATTCATCCTGGCGCGAGGAAGCCTGGGCGTGGATGCGACTTTCCGGTCCCGCAATTGCCGAAGCGATGAGCCAGCTCTGCGCACTCGATCTGCGCCCCGACAGATTCAGCGCCGAGGACATCGCGCAGACGCGTGTCGGCCATATCGAGGCGGTTACCTTCCGCGCGCCGGGCGGTTTCGATGTACTGTTCGACGTCACCGCGTCGGCGTATTTCGCCCGGACCGTCTCGGCGGTGGCAAGGCACTGCACGCAACATCAGGCATAGAGGATATACATGACCCGCCCGCAAGGAACCATCGCCCCGATCCTGACGCCGTTCGAGAACGATGGCCGCATCGCCCGCGACCTCTGGATCTCGCACGCCAAATGGGTGCTGGACCAGGGCGCGCATTTCCTGTCGCCCTTCGGCACCACGGGCGAGGCGCTGTCGCTCTCCCTCAGTGAGCGCATGCAGGCGCTGGAATGGCTGGTCGAGGCCGGCATTTCGCCCACCCGGATGATGCCCGGCACCGGTGTCACCGCATTGCCCGAAACCATTGAACTGTCCAAGCATGCGGTCGGCCTCGGCTGCGCCGGCGTAATGGTGCTGCCTTCGTTCTTTTACACCGCGGCCGGCGACAACGGCCAGGCGCGCTACTACAGCGAGCTGATCGAGCGGGTGGCCAACCCCGCACTGAAGATGATCCTCTACCACATCCCGCAAAACTCCGGCGTCCCGGTGAGCCCGGCCTTGACCGCCCGGCTGAGCGCGGCGTTTCCGGAGACCGTCGTCGCCTACAAGGACAGCGCCGGCGACTGGAACAACACGGCAGCGGTGATTGCAGCCGCACCTGCGGTCGCGGTGTTCCCGAGCTCCGAGGCACAGCTCACCAAGGGCCTCGCCAGCGGCGCGGCGGGCTGCATCTCGGCGACCGTCAATCTCAATGCAGCCGCCATCCGCGCCCTCTACGACGCGACAATCGCCGGCAAGGACGTCACGGAAGCGGATGCCGCGATCAAGGCGTTCCGGAAGGTCATCCAAGATGCCGGTCTGATCCCGGCGATGAAGGCGGTGCTGGCGGTGCGTTCCGGCGACCTACGCTGGCTGAACCTGCGCGCGCCGCACGAAAATGCGACGCCGGAACACGGCAAGACGCTGCTTGCCGCGCTCGGTCCCGCGGCCGACCACATTGGCTGCGGCTGAGGCGCAAGACATGTCGGCTCACCCCACCGTCATCCTGCACACGGACCGGCCGGCCGCAGCGATGGCGGTGCTTGGGGAGACGCATCCCGATCTCGCCGTCCATGCCTGTGACACCTACGCGGCTTTGCCGGCTCTGATCGAGCAGACTTCAGCCGAGGTGGTCTACACCGTCCGCTTCGACGGAACGCCACGCTTTCCGCGCCAGGCTCTTGTCGAAAGCGCCACCGTGAAGTGGGTATCGGTCGGCGGTTCGGGAACCGATCATCTCGGCCGCTGGGACCCGGCGCGCGTCACGGTGACCAATTCGGCCGGCGTCGCCGCCGGCATGCTGGCGGAATATGCGCTGGGAGCCATGCTGTCCTTCTCGCTCGACCTGCGCGGTTTCGAGCGCCGCCAGCAGGCACGCCAGTGGGGCGGTGGCCGCGTCGAGCCAATCGAAGGCAAGACGGTTCTCGTCATTGGCCTCGGCAAGACCGGCGCGGCCGTCGCCGCGCGCGCCAAGGCGATGGGCATGGAAACGCTCGGCATCCGCGCGCGGCCGAAGCCGATGCCCAGCCTCGACGAGGTGCACGACCCGGATGCCCTGCTTGCTCTTCTCGGTCGCGCCGATTTCATCGTCTGTTGCGTGCCGCTGCTGGCCGGCACGCGCGGCCTGCTCGGCAAGGCGGCCTTCGCGGCGATGAAACCGTCAGCCGTGCTCATCGATATTTCGCGCGGTGGCGTGACCGACGAGGCTGCGTTGCTCGAAGCCCTCGACAGCAAGCGGATCAAGGGCGCGGCTCTGGACGTGTTCAGCACAGAACCGCTGCCGGCGGACCACCCTTTGTGGGGCTACGACAATGTCGCCATCACGCCGCATTGCGCAGCGGTCTACGAGGGCTGGGACGTAAAGTCGGTGCAGATGTTCGCCGACAATCTGAAGCGCTACCGGAGCGGCGAGCCGCTGAAGAATGTGGTCAATCCGGAGCGCGGCTACTGAGGCCGGGAGAACGAAACAAATGACGCAGGACAGGCGCGGCGGGGGCCGCAGATCGAAGATCGGACGCAGCGGCGGCGGCATCGCGCAGCTGCCCTGGCAGCATGTCGAGAACCCCTATCCGCCGATGCAGTTGCTGGACGAGGATCGGATGCAGCGTCTGCACGACACCTCGATGCGCATCCTGTCGGAACTCGGCATTCGCGTCATGAGCGAAAAGGTAATGGATCTGTTTGCTACGGCAGGCGCGATCGTCGACCGCGAGGAAAAGACCATCAGGATCGACGAGAGCCTGGTTACCGAGGCGCTACGCGCCGTTCCGTCCTCTTTCAGGTTGACCAGCCGCAATCCGCAAAAGCAGGTCCATCTCGGCGGCAATTCGCTGGTGTTCGGCCTCGTCGCCGGCCCGCCCAATGTGCATGACTGCATCAATGGCCGCCGCCAGGGCAACCTGCCCGACTATCAGAACTTCATCCGGCTGGCGCACCACTTCAACGCCATCCACATCATCGGCAACCAGGTTGTGGCGCCGATGGAACTGCCGGCCAATGCGCGCCATCTCGACACCTATTACGCCAACCTGACGCTGAGCGACCTCTCCTTCCACTGCACGGCGATCGGCCGCGCCAGGGCGATGGACGGCATCAACATGATGGCGATTGCGCGCGGCATCAGTGTCGAGGAGATGCGGGCCTCGCCGGGCGTGACGACGATCATCTCGATCAACTCGCCGCGCCTGTTCGACGACGCCATGGCCGAAGGCCTGATCGCGATGGCCGAGCACGGCCAGCCGGTGACGGTCACCCCGTTCACGCTGATGGGCGCGATGACGCCGGTGACATTGGCGGCGGCTCTCTGCCAGCAGAATGCGGAGGCATTGTTCGGCGTGGTGCTGACGCAGCTGGTCAATCCGGGCACGCCGGTGATGTACGGCGCCTTCACTTCCAATGTCGACATGAAATCGGGCGCGCCAGCCTTCGGCACGCCGGAGAACGCCAAGGCCAACATTATCGCCGGGCAATTGGCGCGGCGCTACAATCTGCCCTACCGCACCTCCAACGCAAACGCCTCGAACGTCGTCGATCTGCAGGCGGCGTATGAGACCGAGATGGCGACCTGGGGCGCGGTGCTCGGCGGCGCCAATTTGATCTATCATGCGGCCGGCTGGCTCGAAGGCGGGTTGACGGCCTCCTACGAAAAGCTCGTGCTCGATGTCGAGATCCTGCAGAACATGATGGAGTTCCTGCGGCCGCTGCCGTTCCAGGAGGACGATCTCGGTTTCGAAGCGATCAAATCGGTGCCGGCCGGCGGCCATTTCTTCGGCGCCGAACACACAATGTCGCGCTACACCACCGCCTTCTATCAGCCGATGCTGTCCAACTGGCAAAACCATGGCGCCTGGGAGGAAGCCGGTGGCAAGGATGCGCTGGAGCGCGCCACCGAGCTCTGGCAGCAGGCGCTGCATGATTACGAGGAGCCGGTGATGGATCCCGCGATCCGCGAGGAGCTTGACGCCTATGTCGCGCGCCGGCGTGAAGAAATCGCCGCCAATCCGGACGGCTGACGCGATGCCATACGATCTCATCATCCGCCACGCGACGCTGATTTCGGGCCACGGTTCGGATCGTTTCGAGGCCGACCTCGCCATCGACGGCGACAGGATCGCCGCCATCGGCGATCTGGGTGATGCACGCGGCGCGCAGGAGATCGATGCCGCCGGCAAGATCGTCGCGCCGGGCTTCATCGACGTGCACACCCATGATGACGGCGCGCTGCTGGCACCCGATGGCATGCTGCCGAAGATCAGCCAGGGGGTGACGACGGTGATCGCCGGCAATTGCGGCATCAGCCTCGCGCCTTTGCTGCTGGATCGCGCCCCGCCGCCGCCCTTCACGCTGGTCGGCGGCCAGGAGAATTTTCGCTTCGACCGTTTTGCCGATTATATCGCCGAACTGAAGAAGCGCGGCATCGCCACGAACGCGGCCTTGCTCGTCGGCCACACCACATTGCGTCAGCGCTGCATGCCGGTGACGGACCGCCCGGCCAACGAGGTCGAGACGGCGACGATGCAAGAGGCGGTGACGCAGGCGATGGCCGAGGGCGCGTTCGGGCTCAGCACCGGGCTCGATTATCCGCCGGCGGTCAACTCATCGACCGAAGAGGTCAAGGCGCTGGCTGCGACGGCGGCAAGCCTTGGCGGGCCTTATGTCACCCATACGCGCAACTATTTCGAGACCATGGACGAGGCGATCGAGGAAGCCATCGACATCGCCGGCCATGCCGGCGGCAAGCTGTTCATCTCACATCACCAGTGCACGGGCCGCGCCAATTTCGGCAAGAGCGGTCCTTCGTTGAAGCGGATCGACCAGGCGCGCGAGACCATGGACATCGGCATGGATGTCTATCCCTATGCCGCGAGCTCCACTGTGCTCAGGCTCGAGCGTTGCGACACCGGTTTGAAGATCCTCATCACCTGGTCCGACCCGCATCCCGAAATGGCGCGGCGCGAGATTGCCGACATTGCGCGGGAGTGGAACTGCAGCGAACGCGAGGCAGGCGAGCGGCTGCTGCCGGCGGGTGCGGTCTATTTCCAGCTCGACGAGACCGATGTCCGAAATATCATCGCGCACCCGCGCACCATGATCGGCTCGGACGGGCTGCCGCACGACATCCACCCGCATCCGCGTCTGTGGGGCACGTTTCCGCGCGTGCTCGGGCACTATGCCAGGGACGTCGGCCTGTTCAGCCTGGAAGAGGCCGTGTTCCGGATGACGGGGCTGCCCGCGCGTGAATTCGGCATCGCTCAGCGCGGCACGCTTGCGGTCGGCAATTTCGCCGACCTGACGATCTTCGATTCCGCGACGATCATCGACACCGCGACCTTCGAAGAGCCGCGCCAGCCTGCTGCCGGCATCGAACATGTCTTCGTCAACGGCGTGTCCGTGTGGAGCAGCGGCAAGGCGACCGGCGCACTGCCGGGTGTTGTGCTCAAGCCCGCTGCCTCAAAGACGATCGTCAGAAGCGCGTGCGGCTGCGGCGCGGATCACAGCGCTTCGTAGAGGCTGTCGACCGTCTCCAGCGTGTAGACAAACTGCACCGGCCTTGTGCAGCGCCAGCCATCAAAACTCTGACCGGCGAGCGCCCTCAGCGCCTCGGGCATGCGCAATATACCGCCGCCATAGAGGCGGTTGGCCATGTCGAGCATGCCGGTGCGGTGCATAGCCTCGCTCATGCTGCCGCAGGCGTCCTTGACCACCCAGACCCGAAACCCCTGATAGACCGCGTCGAACACGCTCTCGGTGACACAGCTGTCGGTGAGCACGCCGGTGACGATCAGGTTTTCGATCTTGAGATCAGCAAGCCGCTGCGAAAGATCGGTGCGGCGAAAGGCGCTCGGCCAGTGCTTGTGGATGACAATGTCGCCAGGCAGCGCCGCGACTTCGGCGCAGATGTCGGCGCCTTCGCTGCCGGCCACGGCGGAGCGGAACTCCTCGGTCAGGATCTCCTCCTGCCTGGCATAGCCGGCGCGCTCTTCCGGCTTCACCCAGGCCTGCGCATGGATGACCGTAATGCCGGCAGCGCGGGCGGCGGCGATCAGACGGGCGGCGTTGGCGAGCACGGCGTCGTATCCAACGACCGGCCAGGCGGCGCCGGGCCGGTATTCGTTCTGCAGGTCGATGACGAGTAAGGCGGCGTGGTTCATGGCTGATCCTTGTCGAAATCGGTGACGAAGCGCAGGAGCAGACGGATCGCCTGATCGAGATCGGCGATCTCCATCGCCTCATGCGGGTTGTGGCTGCCGTTCTCATTGCGCACGAAGAGCATGGCGGTCGGAATATTTGCGCCGGCAAAAGTGGCGGCGTCGTGCCCTGCCCCGCTCGGCACATGCGGCGCCGGCATCTGCAAATCGGCGGCAGCGCGATCCAGCCTTGCGATCAAAGCTTGCGACATGGTCGCCGGCTCCCAAGTGAAGCGTGACCCGGCTTCGAACGTGACGCCGCGCTTCGTGCCGACCTCGGAAAAGAGCGCGTGCAGCCTTCCTTCAATCCGCTCAAGAACAACGGCCTCGGCGCCGCGCACATCGAGGGTGAAACCGAGCTCGCCGAGCACGCGACTGCCGCCATGTTGCGAGGGGTCGGACTGCACGCGGCCGAAGGTGATGGTGGCTTCGTGTCCCCCGCGCTCGAGCGCGTCCCATTCCGCTTCGAGGCCGGCGACCAGATCGGCGAAACCGAGCACGCTGTCATGCCGAGCAAAGCGCGGCTCGGCGCCGGAATGGGCGTAAGCGCCAAGGCACTTGGCATCGACATAGCGGAACCCACCGGCGATGCCGGTGACAATACCGACCGGCACGCCAGCGGCGACCAGGCGCGGCCCCTGTTCGATGTGCACTTCGACGAAAGCGGCGATGCGAGAAGCATCGATGCCCGGCACGCCGCGCCGCACGGCATCGGGATCGAAGCGCTCCTCGCGGATGTGGTCGGCAAGGGACCGTCCGCTGTCCGACCGCTTCGCCTCCAGCGCTGTTGGGTCCAGCAGGCCGAGCGCGGCCTGACTGCCGGGATAAGATAGCGGAAACCACACCGCTTCCTCGGCGCGCGTCACCAGCACGATCAGGTCGCGCGGCATGCCTTGCCCGGCCAGTTCGGCCATCACTGCAAGCCCGGCCACGACACCGGCGGCACCGTCGAAATTGCCGCCATGCGGCACGCTGTCGAGATGCGAGCCGATGACGATCGCCGGCAGGGCCGGGTCGTGACCTCTCCGCGTCAAATAGAGATTGCCGGCGGCATCGACGCGCGCGACGGCGCCGAGCTTTTCCGCTTCCGCGCGCATGAGAGCGTGGGCAAAACGCTCGCCGGGTCCGTAGGCGACGCGCGTGATGCCCGGCGCATCGGTGGTGGCTTGCGCCAGCGTCTCCAGCAGGCGCCCGGCCAGAACGCCGCCGGCCGTCAGTCCGGCATCGCTCATGAAGCAACCCGCGCGGATTGAGACACGCGCAGCCGGTGTGGCGTGAGATCGTCGAGCGACACGCCTTGCCTGGCGACATCATCCGGCATGCCGCCGCCGGCGATCAGGCTGGCGCAGACACGTGACAGTGCCGGCGAGGTCTTGATGCCGTAGCCGCCCTGTCCGACCAGCCAGATGAAATCCGGCGCCTCGTCATCGGGGCCGACAACGGGCGAACCGTCGGTGACGAAGGTGCGGAGGCCGGCCCAGGAGCGCGACACGCGCTGCACCTCGATGGTGGTGGCCCTTTCGAGACGCTCGGCGCCGATGGCGACGTCGATGTCCTCGGCATAGGCATCCATCGGCGGCGACAGCGTCGCATCGGCCGGCGAGACGAAGAGTTGCCCGGCATCCGGCTTGAAGTAGAACTCGGCGCCGACATCGTGGACCAGCGGCCAGTCCGATATGTCGACGCCCGCAGGTGCGGGGATGTTGAAGGCGGTGCGGCGCTTCGGCTGCAGGCCGACGGGGCGGACGCCGGCCATGACGGCAATCTCATCGCCCCAGGCGCCGGCGGCATTGACGATGCGCGGCGCAAGGAAGGTTCCGGCCGGGGTTTCGACCCGCCATTGGCCGCCTTGCCGGTCGATCATCTTGACGCCGGCGTTGGTGACGATCCTGGCGCCTCGTGCACGGGCGCCGCGCAGAAAACCCTGGTGCAGGCCGTTGACGTCGATGTCCATCGAATGCGGCTCGATATAGGCGCCGGCGAGATAGTCGGCGCGCAGCACCGGCACGCGCTGGATCGCCTCGGCGGGCGTCATGGCGACGATGGACGGAACCAGCGCTTGAGCCGCCTCCAGATCTTCGCGTAAAAGGTCGAGTTGATCTTCCCGCGCGACCGTGATCATGCCGCGCTTGCTCAGCAGCGGATAATCGGAAAAGCCGGCCGGCGGTTCGGTCAGGAACGAGCGGCTTGCCAGCACGATGCGGCGGATGACGCCGTTGCCGTAGTTTTCGGTAAAGCTTGCCGCCGAGCGGCCGGTGGTGTGGTAGCCGCAATGGCTTTCGCGCTCGAGCAGCACCACCTTGGCCGACCGGCTGATCTCGCAAGCAGCGCCGGCGCCGGCCATGCCACCGCCAATGACGATCACGTCCGTTTCTTCAGCGACACTCATGGACATCCATCCTTCACTATCACGACTTCGCCGCGCGGCACCGGTCGCGGTTCGCCCAGCCGCCCGCGTTTGGCGCGGTCGCGGGCGCCACGGCCTTCGACGAGATTGTCGGCCAGAGCGTTTTGCCGGGCGCAATCTTCCAGGGCAAGATCGGTGATGACAGGCACCGGCTTGCCGGCAATCTCGATGCCTTTCAGCCGCGCCCAGACGGCGCGACGCTTGCGCGTCTGGTGCGACTGCAGTTCGCCGAGTTCGGCAAAGCTGCTCTCGCGCTTGATCGCCAGCGCGCCGGCTGCAACCGCCGCGTTGAACAGTTCGAGGCCACGCGGGGTGCGCACGATGATGCCGTTGAGGGCTTCGTCATCGACCGCCGGCCCGCCATTCAGCCAGGCATCTGAAGCGACGATGTCGGCAACCTGACCGACGGCGTCGGGACAGATCTTGCAGCGCGGCTGGATCATCCATTTGTCCTCGTCCTCCCACAGCTGCCGGTAGCTGAGCTGGAAGGCGCGGCCGTCTTTCGTCTCGATCCGGTTAGGGCCGGGATTGCCGTAACCCCGGTAGCGGAACAGCGCGAGCTCTTCCTCGGCGAGGCCGAAGCGCTGCAGCACCTGTTCCGATTTCGACAGGTCCGAAGCGCCACCGCAGACGAAAGCGAGCGCATAGCTCATGTATTTGTCGACGCGCGGATCGTGCCGAGCCAGATTGCGAACGGCGGTGACATCGCAAGGCTTGGCGATCAGCGCGAAGGGTTCGCCGCGAGCGAGTATCTCGCTGAAATTCTCAAGCGGCGCGACCGGCCCGTAGCGCGAGCCGGCGCCTTCGAGAACCGACGCGGCATCGAAGCTCAGCCGCCGCTCGCTGCGCATCGGGGCGGTCCGCGATGCGGAGACGTGCAGGACGAAGTTGACGCGGCCGGACGTCAGCAGGAACTGGCCAAGCGCCGTCAGCACGCCGCCGCTCGATGCCTGGAACCGCACCGCCGGGTCTCCGGCATAGCCGAGGCTGACCCGCTCGGCAGGCCCCCATACCGTGTCTGTCAGCGCGGCTGTAGCTGTTTGCGACGGCGGCGGGCCTGCGATCCGCGTTCCCGGGCAGACGGCGTTGATCCGTGTCAGGGTCGAATGGTTCAGCGCCACGCGGGCGACCGGCCGCAGGCGCCCCTCTGGCGTCATGATCATCTCGATTTCTTGCGGACCAGCGAGCGACCGGCAGAGCCCGCAACCGATGCAAAGTCCGTTCTCTACGATCTCGGCCAGCGATAGCGGAATGGCCGGCGGCGCCGCGATGCACGCGGCGGATCGATCGCGGCCCAAGTCAGACATGCGAACCGGCGGGCTCGCTGATCAGACGATACTGATCCGGGCGGCGATAGAGCGCGAAGTCGAAATTCACCTTCCGGCAGGTGGCGATGAGGTCAAGATCGGCGCGGTGGACGATGACTTCGTCGCCGAGCGAAATCGCCTGCGCTGCGATCTCGCCAGTGGGCGCGATGATGCAGGAGCCGCCGATCAGCGCCTGGCCATCTTCGAGCCCCGCCTTGGCGGCGGCGGCGACCCACAGCGTGTTCTGGTAGGCGCCGGCCTGCATCGGCAAATGGTTGTGGAACATTCTGAGATGCGCCAGCGCCGGCGCCTCATCGAGCAGCAGCGGGGTGTTGTAGCCGAGCACCGCCACTTCCGCGCCGTTGAGGCAGAGCATGCGGTAAGTCTCCGGCCAGCGGCGGTCGTTGCAGATCGCCATGCCGACGCGCACGCCGCGATAATCGAAGACCGGAAAGCCGAGATTGCCCGGCTCGAAATAGCGCCGCTCCAGATGCGTGGTCGTGCCTTCTTCCGGCTCGGCCGAGCCCGGCACATGCATCTTGCGGTAGCGGCCGATGAAGCGCCCGTCCGGGCCGACCAGATCCATGGTGTTGAAATGGCGCGTGCGGCCGTCTTCCCTAGTGATTTCGCAATAGCCGACCGCGAAGCCGATCTTGAGGCGGGCTGCCGCATCGTAGAGCCGCTGGGTCTCCGGACCGGGCATCGCGCTCTCAAAAAAGGCGTCGATCTCGGCCTGATCGTCGATGCGCCAGCGCGGAAAGAAGGTGGTCAGCGCCATCTCGGGAAAGACGGCAATCTCAGCTCCGACGGCGGCAGATTGCTCCAGCAGATGGACGAGGCGATCGACGGTCTCGGCACGCATCGCGCTGCGCTGGATCGGTCCGGTCTGGGCGACCGCAATGGTCAGGCATCGAGCCATGGCGTCGTCTCCTCGACTGGTTTTCCCGAGCGGGCCGGATCGGCCCCAGTGCGCTCGACGAATTGTCCGAAACCGGGCTGTGCCTTGAGCACGCCATCGGCGATCACCGGCACGCCGCGCACCAGAACGGTAGTCGGCTTGCCGGTCACGCTCCTGCCCTCGTAAGGCGTGAAGTCGACGCGCGAATGCAAAGCGGCGTGGCCGAGCGTCCAGGTCGCTTCGGGATCCCACAGCGCCAGATCGGCATCGAGCCCGACCGCTATGCTGCCTTTGCGATCGGCGAGCCCATAAATCCCAGCGGCATTGCGCGAGGTTAGATCGAGATAGCGGTCGAGCGTCAGCCGGCCGGTCAGCAGCCCCTCGGAGAACAGCAGCGGCAGACGGGTCTCGATGCCGGGAATGCCGCTCAGCGTGGTGGTGAAATCAGGCGTTTCCGCTTTGCCGATCTTGTCGGCGAAGTAATAGGGCGAATGGTCGGAAGACCAGAGATCGATGCCGCCGTCGATCAGCGCCTGCCACAGATGCTGATGGCTGCGTGGCGAACGTGGCGGCGGCGAAAAGACGAAGCGCGCGGCATCGACTGCCGGGCGGTCAAGGTCGGCGGCACTGACAAACAGATATTGCGGGCAAGTCTCGGCGATGGCGTCGACGCCACGCAATCGCGCCCGCGCCACCTCCTCCGCCGACTGCCAGGACGAGACATGCACGATGGTCATGCGCGCGCCGGTCATTTCGGCGAAGGCGAGCGCGCGGTGCGTCGCCTCGCGCTCCATAGTCTCGCTGTGCGCGACGACATGGTAGCGGATGTCGGTGCGGCCGAGGTCGATCAGCCGCTGGCGTGTGCGCCGGATCGCGGCGTCGTTCTCGGCATGGACCATGACGATCCAGCCAAGCGTATGCGCCGTGTCGAGCACCTTGAAGAACAGATCATCGTCGACGGCAAAGCCCTGATAGGTCATGAACAGCTTGACCGAGGCAATGCCGCGGCTGGCAAGCGCGGCGAGTTGCTGCTCGACATCGGCGCCGGTGCCCATCGTCACGACGGCATGCAGCCCGTAGTCGATCACCGCACGGCCCGAAGCGCGATCGAGCGCGCGATCAATGGCGCCGATCGTCGACATATCAGGACCCGGCATGCCGAACGGGACGATGCAGGTGGTGCCGCCAAAAGCAGCCGAAATGGTGCCGAATTCGAAATCGTCGGCATTGCCCGCCCCGCCCCAGACCGGCTGGTCGAGATGACAATGGGCGTCGATGCCGCCGGGCATGACCCAGCGCTTGGCTGCGTCGATCAGCGTCTCTCCGGACAAGCCATTGCCGATGGCTGAGATGCGGCCGGCATCGATGCCGATGTCGCAGTCGGCCCAGCCGTCGTCGAGCGCGACGCGTCCACCTTTGATGACCAGCTCATGCATTGCGTTTGCCTACCCCAATCGGCCTCAGCCGACCGCCGCCGTCACCATGATCTCGACGCGGTACTGGTCACCGGCGAGCCGCGCTTCCACCGTGGCGCGCACCGGCATGGCACTGCGGTCGATCCAGGCGTCCCAGGCCGTATTCATCATCTCGAAATCGGCGATGTCCCTGAGCCAGATCTGGGCGCTGAGGATTTTGGTCTTGTCGCTGCCGGCCTTGGCCAGAAGGGCATCGATCTTGGCGAGGATCTGCTTGGTCTGCGAGGTCGTGTCGCCGGAGAGGTCGTCCGCCGTCAGGCCCGCGACATAGACGGTGCCGTTGTAGCGCAGCACCCGGCAGAAGCGTTGGCCGTTTTCAAGACGCTCGATCGTCATGGAATTCCTCCTGGCAAGCTTCGATAGCGGCAGTTGCCTATGGTATGGACGGCACAAAACCACTGTAAAGCCCCGCCGGCGGCGTAGATGCCGCTTTCCATCATCGGCATGGCCAAAAAAATCAAAGCCATAGCCGTATCTATCTTCGTTTGCAGCAATTGCTGCCCCGTGTAGCCTCTCGCTCAGGGTGGCGTCGGCGTCGGCGCGGCCAAGGGAGCAGCGCAGCCATGAGGTCGATCGCCCAATCCGCGATGCGGCTGTGGCAAAACGCAGAGCGCTCGCGCGCTTTGCTGCCGATCATGGCCGGTATTTGTCTCGCCTGCATCGGCAGCGCCATGCTGACCACCGCCGTCTCGCTGCATCTCGGCAAGCCAGGCATTTCCGCCGATGTCGTCCAGATCGTGCTCACCGCCTATCCCGTCGGCTTTTTCGTCGGCTGCCTGGTCACGCGCCCGGCGGTCGCCCATTACGGCCATGAGCGCACCTTCATGGGTGTCCTTGTGCTGGCGCTGTTGGCGGCGGCAGGCTTCGTCTTCACCGATTTCGTGCCGAGCTGGATCTGCTTTCGCCTGCTGGGCGGCATGTCGATGGCGTCGCTCTTCGTCGTCTGCGAAAGCTGGATCAACCTCTATGCCGAGCAGCACAATCGCGGCGCGCTGTTCTCGCTCTACATGCTGACGACGGCGATCGCGGTGCTGCTCGGACAACTGCTCGTCGCTCTGGTCGGTCCGCAATCGCCGCATCTGTTTCCTGTCGCGGCAGCGACGGTGCTGCTGGCGCTGGTGTCCAAATTTGTCGGCGGACGCTGGCCGGCCCTGCCTGCCTCTCCCGCCGAGCCGGATCATGCGGTTGGGCCTGTCAAACGCCTCGGCCCGCTGGCGCTGTTCCGGCTGGCTCCGGTGACGGTCGTGGCCATCTTCCAGGGTGGCATCACCAATATGAACATCTTCGTTCTGACGCCGATCTACGGCACCCAGATCGGTCTGTCGGCGGCGACGACGGTCGGCCTCGTGACGACCATCAGCATCGCCGGCATGCTGGCGCAGACGCCCGTCGGCTGGCTGTCGGACCGGTTCGAGCGGCGGCTGATCCTGCTGGCGCAAGGCCTGCTGTCGGTCACGCTGTGCGCGGCAATCGCCTGGCTCGGCAATTTTTCGGAACCGCTGCTGTTCGTGCTGTTTTTTCTTTATGGCGCCACGGCGCTGACCATCTATCCGGTGGCGATGGCGTTCGGCGCCTCGCAGCTGCACAGCCGGCACATGGTCGGCGCCTCCGGCACGCTGCTTCTGCTCTACTCGATCGGCAATGTCGCGACGCCAGGCGTGTCCGCCGGATTGATGGCGTATATGGGCGCACCGGCGATGTTCCTGCTGCTGGGCGGCGGCGCGGTTCTGGTGACGCTTGCCGCCTGCTACAATCTGCTGCGCCGTCCGGTCTCCGTGCCGATCGTGCAAGCCGTCGAGGACCGGGTTTGATGACGACCGCCATGAACCGCCTGCAAGACAGCGTCATCCTGATCGCGGGCGCCGCGAGCGGCATCGGAGCGGCGATCGCCAGGCGGTGCATTGCCGAGGGCGCCATGGTCGTCTGTGCCGACTATAATCTCGACCCCGCAACGCAACTTGCCGACACGCTTGGGCCTTCGGCAGCCGCCTGCCAATGCGACGTGACGGATAGCGGCTCCGCCAGGAACGCTGTCGAATTCGCGAGACAAAAATTCGGTCGGCTAGACGGGCTGGTGCACAATGCTGCGGCCCCTTCGACCAGCGCCACTGTCGTCGATCTCGACGAGAGCGCGTGGCGGCGCGAACTCGATGTCGGCCTGACCGGCGCCTTCCTGATGAGCAAGTACGCAGTGCCGCTGATCGCGGCCGGCGGCGGTGGTTCGGTTGTCTTCGTAGGCTCGCAGTTCGGCCGCGTCGCCACCACAAAGGCAGTCGCCTACTGCGCCGCCAAGGCCGGACTGATCCATCTCGCCAAGGCGATGGCCGTCGACCACGCCGCCGACAAGGTGCGCGTCAACAGCCTGTCGCCGGGCGCGGTGGCGACGACGCGGCTGCTGCGCCGCTTCAAGGATTTCGAGGCGGCCAATGCCGGGCTCGGGCCGGCGCATCTGCTCGGCCGAATCGCGGAGCCTGAGGAGATCGCGGCGGCAGCCGCTTTCCTTTTGTCGTCGGACGCGTCCTTCATCACCGGCTCGGACATGCTCGTGGATGGCGGCTATGCGACGCGCTGAATCCTTCAAGTCGATTTCAAAGGAGTTCCCATGACGCTTCTCGTCACCGGCGGCACCGGTTTTGTCATGAGCGTGGTGGCGCGCGAATGGCTGGACCGCGATCCGCACGCTCGCGCCGTCATCCTGGATCGCTCAAACCTCGACGCGATCGCGGAAAAATTCTTCGCGCCGGTGCGCGACCGCCTAACCGTGCTGACCGCCGACATACTGGATCCCAAGCAATGGGCTTCGGCACTCGACGCGCATGGAATCACGGCAATCGTCCATGGCGCGACGGTGACGCCGAATTCCCGTCCGAGCGACCCGACACAGCCGCCCGAGGCCAACGATCCGGCCGCCATCGTCGACGTCAATCTGATGGGCACGGTTCAGATGCTGGAATGGGCGCGCGGCCGCCCCGGCATCAAGCGCTTCGTCTATGTCAGCTCCGGTTCGGTCTATCGCCACAACGGGCCGGACTGGAGCGGCGAGCCGCTGCCCGAGGACGGCTATGTGGCGCCGCTGACGCTTTACGGTATCTCGAAATTCGCCGCGGAAATGGTCACCAACCGCTACGCCGACCTGTTCGGCCTGTCCGCCATCTCGGTCAGGTTGTCCTCGGTCTATGGGCCGATGGATCGCGTCACCGGCAGCCGCAATGTTCGGCATTTGCCGAACCGCGTCGCGCATATGGCGCTCAACAGCGAAACGATCCGGCCGAACAGTCTCGAGCCGCTTGGCGACTATGTGCTGTCGAGCGACGTCGCCAAGGCAATCATGGCACTGCTCGATGCCGAAGATTTGCGCTATCGGCACTACAATATCGGCAGCGGCGGTACGCAGACGGTCGGCGACTT
Organism: Mesorhizobium sp. P2_B5; assembly: GCF_056404775.1. Lineage (NCBI taxonomy): Bacteria > Pseudomonadati > Pseudomonadota > Alphaproteobacteria > Hyphomicrobiales > Phyllobacteriaceae > Mesorhizobium > Mesorhizobium sp. P2_B5. The sequence goes on from NZ_JBFUDJ010000004.1 coordinate 453,752, forward strand.
CATCGACTGGGCCAAGGAGCGCATCCCCGGCCTGAAAAGCGAAATCAGCCCAACCGAGAGGGCGAACATCACCATGAACGCGACGCTGAAGACCGGCATGTGGGGCGAATATGACCTTGCCCGCATCGAGCGCGATACGGACTGGCAGCCGACGCCGGCGAAGCAGGCCTTCCACGATTACATCGACTGGATTGCCGCTAACGAACGCTGAGGAGCAGAGCGATGCCGACCGATTTTCAGCAACCGCGCGACTTCGTCGGCTACGGCCCGAACCCGCCTTTCATGACCTGGCCGGGCGGCGTCAAGCTCGCCATCAATTTGGTGCTCAATTACGAGGAAGGGTCGGAATATTCCTGGCTCGAGGACGGCCGCAACGACAATTGGGGCGAGTATAATCTCGTCTCGAGCCCGCCGGTACGCGACCTCGGCACCGAGACACATTTCGAATATGGCAGCCGGGCCGGCGTGTGGCGGCTGGCGCGGCTGTTCGACCGCTATGACATCCCTATCACCGTCTCCGCCTGCGCGGTCGCGCTCGAGCGCAACCCGGCGGTGGCTGAATGGATGAATGCGCGCGGGCACGACCTGCTCGGCCATGGGCTGCGCTGGATCGACTACACGACGATGGAGCGCAGCGAGGAAGAGCGCCAGCTGCACGAGGCGATTGCGCTCTACGAGAGGCTGATGGGCAGGCGTCCGCTGGGCTGGAACTGCCGCTCGCTGCCGAGTGTCAACACGCGCGATCTGTTGGTGCGCGAAGGCGGGTTTCTCTACCACTCCGATCCCTGCAATGACGATCTGCCGTACTTCCTGGACCACCAGGGCACCGAGATCCTGGTCGTGCCCTATTCCAAGACACTGAACGACAGCCGCTATCTCGTCGCGCCGGGCTACAGCAATCCGCGCGACTTCGCGCAGGATTGCCGCTCGGCCATCGACTACATGCTCGACGAAGCCGACGAGACCGGCGGCCGCATGCTGACGATCGGCATTCATGCGCGCTGGATGGGCCAACCCAACCGGGCGTCAGGGCTGCGCGAGGTGATCGAGCATGTAAAGCAGAAGCCGGCGGTCGCCTTCATGCGGCGCGAGGACATTGCCCGGTTCTGGCTAGAGAACCATGCCGGCTTCGAGCGGCGCGGCTGACGAGATCGAGGCGCATGTTCGAGACGCTGATCAGGGGGGCGACCGTCGTCAACGCCGAGAGGCAGGAACGGCGCGATGTCGGCATTGCCGGCGGCCGGATCGCGGCGCTGATCACACCCGGCGGAACGGCTGAAGCCGCGACGGTAGTGGATGCCTCGGGCTGCCTGCTCCTGCCCGGCCTGGTCGACGCGCATGCGCATCTGCGCGAGCCTGGCCTGACGCACAAGGAGGATTTTTCCTCGGGCACCCATGCGGCGGCACTTGGTGGCGTCACGACAGTGCTCGACATGCCGACCGACGAGCCATGGACGGCCAGCGCCGAACAGCTCGCCGACAAGATGGCGACGGCGACAGGCCGTCTCCATGTCGATGTCGGGTTCCAGGCCGTGGTCAGCCGCGATCTGTCGCGCATTGCCGGCCTGCTCGCGCTCGCACCGGTGTCGTTCGAATTGTTCACCTCCGATGTGCCGGAGGCCTTCCTGTTTCGCAATTTCGACATGGTTGCCGAGGCACTCAGACATTTCGGCCACGCCGATACGCTGATCGGCATTTCCCCGGGCGATCAATCGATACTGACCGGCGCCAATGAGCGCAACAAGACGGGGACCATCGCGGCCTTTCTCGACAGTCGGCCACCGCTGGCGGAAGCCGGCGGCGTTGCGCGCGCCGTGCTTGCCGCCGCCGCGACCGGCGCGCGTATCCATGTCCGGCAGATCAATTCGGAACCGGGCGTCGAAGCGTGGAGCCGGCTGCGCGACAGGGCCGATGCCAGTGTCGAGACCACGCCGCAGAACCTGTTCTTCACCGCCGACGATTACGAGACGCAAGGCGCCAGGCTGAAGGGTTCGCCACCGCTACGGTCGCGGCAGGATGTCGAAGCCTTGCGTGCTGCGCTGAAGGGTGGGCTGATCGACATCGTCGCCACCGACCACGCACCGCATGCGCCGGCCGAAAAGGCCGCCGCTTACGCCGCTTTCGCCGATATCCCCGGCGGCATGCCAGGGCTGCAGACGCTGCTGCAGGTGATGCTGAAACTCGTCGACGAAGGGCTGATCACATACCTCGATGTGGTGCGGATGTGCGCACGCAATCCGGCCGAGCGTTTCGGGCTCGGCCGGCGCAAGGGACGCATCGCCACCGGCTACGATGCCGACCTGCTGATCGTCGACCCGAGCCTGTCCAGTTCAATCTCGGACGCCGAACAGGTTTCCCGCGCAGCCTACACGCCGTTCGACGGCTGGAGCGTCAAGGCGCGGCTGACCAATGTGTTTCTGCGCGGGCGACAGATCGTGCGCGATCAGGTGCTGACCGGTCCGGGGCAAGGCAAGGCCGTGCGCCGGGAACATTGAGGAGAAGAGATGCCCCTGCTCAAGGACAAGGTTGCGATCGTCACCGGAGGAAGCTCCGGCATCGGCCGCGCCATCGCGCTGAAATTCGCGGCCGAAGGCGCTGCCGTCGTCATTGCCGATACCGCCGAATTGCCGATCGAAGGCGGCCAGAGCACCGTCGATCTGATCCAGTCGACTGGCGGGACGGCGATGCATGTCGCGACCGACATTTCGGACTGGAACGCGGTCGACGCGCTGGTCGGCGCGACGACCGCGCGGTTCGGACGGTTGGACGTGATGGTCAACAATGCCGCCATCTACACCAGCACCAACCTGGTCGAGACCACGCCGGAGCAATGGAACCGCGTGATCAGCGTCAATTTGACGGGGTTCTTCCACTGCTCGAAGCGCGCCGTCATGCAGATGCTGACCCAGGCGCCGGTGAGCGAGGTTCGTGGCCGCATCATCAACATTTCCTCGCAGCACGGCATGGTCGCCTGCCCCGGCGATTTTCCCTATTCGGTGAGCAAGGGTGCCATCGTGCAGATGACGCGGCAGATCGCAGTCGACCACGCCGACGATTTGATCGTCTGCAACGCCATTGCGCCCGGCAAGATCATCACCGGCAAGCCGGGTGTCGCCAACGATCCCGACGCGCTCACCTATTCACGCAGCCGCACGCCCTGGCCGCGGCTCGGCACCCCGAATGATGTGGCGGGAGCCGCGCTGTTCCTGGCCAGCGACATGGTAAGCTATGTCACCGGCATCAATCTGATGGTGGATGGCGGCTGGATGGCGGGTTGATCGTGCGGAACAATGCCTCGTAATGCGCCATAAGCCAAACCTGCAATCTTAGCGTCAGCTCATATGGTCATGCGCCACCCTACAGGCACAGTGCGATGCCGTCATTGGCCCTTGAACGGCCAAAATGGAGGCGTACCATCCCAGCATCTGAAACTGAGTCTGCTTTCATTCGTCCGGGCTAATGTCCGGATCGGGCTGGATATTTTTCCTTGAATACGGATGCAGCCAGCGGCGCGGCGAAGCGCGGCAAATCGTTTGCCCATGTGGCGGAGGCCTCCTGGGGCAAGGGCCTCAGCACGCTGCTACGCATCGTGCGCATGACGCTGCGCCATCCTTGGCAGGTGGCGATCACCATCGTCTCGACTTTCATCGCCGCAACGCTGCAGCTGTTCATCCCGCGCCTGCTCGGTCGCGCCATCGACCAGGCGCAAGGCGTGATGACCGCGAGCGGAGGTGCGGCGGCGGAGCAGGCGCTGTGGACGACGGCGCTCACGCTGCTCGTCGTCAGCATATTGCGCGGCCTCTTCACCATGGCGCAGAATTATTATGGCGAGGCCGTCGGCCACCGCACCGGCTATGAATTGCGCCTGGCTTTCTACGAGAAGATCCAGAGGCTGAGCTTTGCCTTCCATGACAGGGTGCATACCGGCGATCTGATCACGCTTGGTCTGCTCGACCTCGATGGCGTGCGCATGTTCTTTTCCACCGGCATATTGCGCGTGGTGCTGCTCGGCGTGCTGATCGGTGTCGGCTCCTACCTGCTGATCAGCACCGATCTCGAACTTGGGCTGCTCAGCCTGAGCTTCGTGCCGTTCGTCGCCTGGCGGTCCTCGGTCACCCAGCTCAGGCTGCGCAGCACCTGGCTGACGCTGCAGGAGCGGCTGTCGGTGCTGAGTCGGGTGATGGACGAGAATCTCGGCGGCATCCGCGTCGTCCGCGCCTTCGCCGCGCAGCGGCATGAGTTGGAAAAGTTCGACCGCGCCAAGCGGTCGGCATTGGAGCTTGCCAATGAGCGCGTCGACATTCGCGTCTCCAACACCAGCGCCATGAATTTCTCCTTCCTGGCGGCCATGGGCCTGGTGTTGTGGTTCGGCGGCCAGAAGGTGATCGCCGGCGAGATCAGCGTCGGCACGCTGGCCCAGTTCCTCACCTTCATGACCATCCTGCAGATGCCGGTGCGCCAGCTCGGCCTGATGGTCAACTCGTTTGCCCGCGCCTCGACCTGCGGCACCAGGCTGTTCGAGCTGCTCGACGCCGAACTCGACATCGAGGATGCGCCTGGCGCCAAGGACCTCGTCGTCACTGACGGCGTGCTGCGCTTCGACAATGTCGGCTTCCGCTATGCGGGCACAGGCGGCCGGCCGGCGCTGTCGGGCATCTCGTTCGAGGCCAGGTCCGGCGAGACGGTCGGCATCGTCGGCCCGCCAGGCAGCGGCAAGTCGACCATCGCGCATCTGATCCCGCGTTTCTATGACGTGACGTCGGGCGCCATCACCATTGACGGGCAGGATATCCGCGCCGTGACGCTGCAATCGCTACGCAAGGCGGTCGGCGTCGTGCAGCAGGACGCGTTCCTGTTCACCACCTCGATCGAAAACAACATCGCCTATGGCAATCCCTGGGCGCGCGAAACCCGCATCGGCCAGGCGGCCGAGTATGCCCAGCTGCACAATTACATCATCGGGCTTCCGGCCGGCTACACCACGGTCGTCGGCGAGCGCGGCGCCTCGCTTTCCGGCGGCCAGCGGCAGCGCCTGACCATCGCCCGTACCTTGATGCTGCGGCCTTCGGTTCTGGTGTTGGACGATTCCACCGCAGCCGTCGACGCCGGTACGGAGCAGCGTATCCGCACGGCGATGAAACGCTTCGCCAAGGACCGTGTGACGCTGATCATCTCGCACCGGCTGAGTTCGTTGATGCACGCCGACCAGATCCTGTTCATCGAGAACGGCCGCATCGCCGAGCGCGGCACCCATCAGGAATTGCTGGCGCTGGGCGGACGCTATCGCGCGCTCTACGACCTGCAGCTGCGGCCGGAGGACGACCTCCCTGTCGCCGTGGGAGCCGCATGATGTCGACACAGAACGACGACGAGAAGGAAGACACCAGCCGCCGGCCGACCAAGGCCGTCGTCGGCTCGCATCGCGACGAAGAAGAGGTCTTCGGCAAAGCCTACGATCCGCGCATCGTGCGCCGCATCTGGAGTTTCGTGAAACCGTATCAGGGCCGGATCTTCATCTCGGTTGCCGCGGTGCTGGTGTTCACGCTGACGCAGCTGGCCATCCCGCTGGTCATTCGCTACGCCATCGACCACGGCATGGCGGCAGGCAAGGCAGACCGCTCGGTGATGAACTGGGCGATCGGCGCTTTCGCACTGATCATCCTGATCAACTATGCCGCCAGCTATGTGCAGGAAAGCGTCGTCGGCAAGGTGGCCGAGAATGTGCTGTCGGATTTGCGCCGCGCCATGTTCAGCCATCTGCAGAGGGTCTCGCTGAGCTTCATGGACAAGACCGAAGTGGGCCGCCTGATGTCGCGCCTGCAGGGCGACGTCAATTCGATGCAGGAGTTCCTCGAGACCTCCGTGATGTCGGTGGGCGACATCGTGCTCTTGTTCGGCATCGTCACCGTTCTGCTCTGGCTCGATTTCCGGCTCGGGCTTTTGACGCTGTCGACCATGCCGGCGCTGTTTGTCGTACGCCTGTTCTGGCTGCCGCGCGCCAAGGTCGCCTTCATGGCCGCGCACGAGACCAATTCGATCGCCAACGGTGCGCTCGCCGAAGGCATCCACGGCGTGCGCACGGTGCAGAGCCTGGAGCGCCAGCACGTCAATTTCGACCTCTATGACGAGAAAGTGCTGGCCAATCTGAGGACGCATCTGACCTCGGCGAAATATGCGCAGGTGATGGTGCCGATCGTCGACACGCTGACCGGCATCGCCATGGCCACCGTCATTGTCGTCGGCGGTTCGATGGTGCTGTCGCACAGCCTCGACATCGGCGTCATGGTGGCGTTCCTGTTCTACATCCAGCGCTTCTTCGACCCTATCCGCTCGCTCACCATGCAGTACTCGGTCATGCAGCGCGCCATGGCTTCGGGCCAGCGCATCTCCGAAGTGCTCGACGTGCCGGTCAACGTCAGCGACAGGCAAGGCGCGGTGGCGCTGACGCGCGACATGGACGGCTCGGTCGAGTTCAGGAACGTCACCTTCGGCTACCGGCAGAACCAGCCGGTGCTCAAAAATGTCTCGTTCCGCGTCAATCCAGGCGAGACCGTGGCCCTGGTCGGGCCGACCGGATCGGGCAAGTCGAGCTGCATGGCGCTGGTGCACCGTTTCTACGATGTCTGGTCGGGCGAGGTGCTGGTCGGCGGGCACGATGTCCGCGACGTGACGCAGGATTCGCTCGGCGATCAGGTGGCGATGGTGCTGCAGGAGCCATTCCTGTTTTCAGGAACGGTGCTGGAAAACATCCGCTACCACAAGACATCAGCAACCCGCGAAGAGGTGGTGCGAGCGGCACAAGCCGTCGGTGCGCACGATTTCATCGAGCATCTGCCCGACGGCTACGACACCGAGCTCGAACAGCGCGGCGGCAATCTCTCGCTTGGCCAGCGCCAGCTGATCAGCTTTGCGCGCGCACTGGTCGCCGACGCCAAGATTCTGGTGCTGGACGAGGCCACGGCGAGCATCGATTCCTACACCGAGATGCTGATCCAGAAGGCGCTGGTCACGCTGCTGGAAGGCCGCACCGGGCTGGTCATCGCCCACCGGCTGGCCACCATCCGCGGCGCCGACCGCATCATCGTCTTGCAGAATGGCGAGATCGTCGAAAGCGGCAACCACGACCAGCTGATGGCGGCGAAAGGTCTCTACGCGCGGCTTTACAACATGAACTACGCCTCGTTCGACGACATTGCCGAGGAAGACATAGGCGCTCCGGCCGGCAAGGCGACGTGAAGGTGGCCTGTTGAGCCCAACGGAAACTCGCGGCAAGCGGGGCAGAGCGGGTCAGCGATTCTATCAAACGCCGAGTCCCTCCGAAGCCAACAGGCAGGATTCCTGCTTTTCTTAGCCGTCAAAGAGATCGTAATCACTCCGGCTGCGCTTGCCCTTGGCGCGCAAGGGTTGCAAAGGCATTGGAACAGGATGGCCTGCCGCGAGTTTCTGTCTTCGAGCCGCGCGGCGTGAATGGCGCGGCAGCGCAAGGAGACGGCATATGGGCCTGGGTACCATTCTTATTATCATCCTGATCATCGCGTTGCTCGGCGGCTTCAGCGGCCTCGGCGGCGGACCATTTTACGGCACCGGTTACTATGGCGGCGGCGGCCTCGGGCTGGTGCTGCTCATCGTCATCATTCTGGTTGTTCTTGGGCGCATTTAGCGCCGCTGCCAGCGGCCGCCGGACCTCGGCGGCCGCTCTCGTTTGAAGACATTGGTTGGCAGCTGAACAGTGCCGGCGCCTGGAGACATTGGTGGCACGCAAACTCGACCTGCGCAGCGGCCGGCCGGTCTGGTTTGCCTATCGGGCTCCATCGGTGCCGACCGAAAGACTGACCCGCGATGTCAAGACCGACGTGTTGATCGTCGGCATGGGGATCAGCGGCGCCATGGCTGCCGAAACGCTGACCGCCGCCCGGCATTCGGTGATCTGCATCGACAGGCGCGGACCCTTGCAGGGATCGACCGCGGCGACGACGGCTCTGGTGCAGTTCGAACTCGATCAGCCGCTGACGAAACTTTCGGCCATGGTCGGCAAGGCCGATGCCGGACAGGCATGGCGGCGCTCGCGCCTTGCGGTGTCCAACCTTAGCGGCCGGATCGCCGAACTCGGCATCGACTGCAACCTGACACCATCTTCCGCACTCTATCTCGCCGGCGATGTGCTCGACCCCTCTGCACTGCGCGACGAGGCAGAGGCGCGCCGGCAGGTCGGAATCGACGCAAGCTACCTCACCCGCAAGGCGCTCACCGACAGCTTCGGCATCGACCGCGCCGGCGCCATTCTTAGCCACGGCAATCTCGTGCTCGACCCGCGCAAGCTCACAGCCGGCCTGCTGCTGAAGGCGCTGCAGCGCAAGGCGCGTTTCTATGCGCCGGTACAGGCGACGGCGATCGAGGACAGAAGCGATCAGGTCGTCGTCGCCACCAGCGGTGGCCCGACGATCACCGCGCGGCATCTGGTGCTGGCCACCGGCTACGAACTGACCGACATCATCCCGAAGACCGCGCACAGCGTCGTCTCGACCTGGGCGATCGCCACGGCGCCGCAACCGAAAAACATCTGGCCGGGCGCCGCGCTCATCTGGGAGGCGTCCGAGCCATACCTATACCTGCGCGCGACGGACGATGGCCGCGCCATCTGCGGCGGCGAGGACGAGGACTTCACCGACGAGGCACGCCGCGATGAGTTGATCGCCGACAAGGCGAAACGTCTGTCGAAGAAGCTGCATCGCCTGCTGCCGCGGCTCGACGTCACCCCTGAATTCACCTGGACCGGCTCATTTGGCACCACCAGCACAGGCATGCCCTATATCGGCGCCCTGCCCCGGCATCCGCGCATCCATGCCGTGATGGGTTATGGCGGCAACGGCATCACCTTCTCGCAGATCGCTTCGGAGATCGTCGCCTCGGCGATCGGCGGCGTAGAAGATGCGGACGCGAAGCTGTTTTCATTCAGCCGATCCTGATCGGGCGCCTTCGCCCGCCACGCCGCCGCCCAGGCAGCGACTTCTACGGCACGGTGGATGAAGCTTCAGTCTTTCAACCGGCCAGCGCATTCAGGGTGTACAACTGCTGACGCTTTTGAACGTCATTTCATTTCTGCAATCATATTCCGGAGGCCAGTCGTTGCTAATTCTGGTGCAGTATTGGGCGATTATGGCTTCCGCGCTGTGCCGGCCAATGAAAATATCGGGCTTTATGGAATTGTCGGTTTGCAGACCGGTGAAAAAGCTGATTTCCGATCCGCTTTTGCAGGCATAACCGATCATCAGATCGTCTTTCATCCGACCGGCAATCTGAGCGCAGCCTGCAGGTCCAGGAAGTGCATCCGAAACTTGAGTAATCTCCAGGCAGGTTCCCTGTTGCGGTTCGCGCCACTTCGAGTTCAAGGCGGGAAGATCATCTGCCAATGACATGGTTGTCGCCGCGCCTAGAAATGCCATCTCGACAATGACAGAAATCAGGAAAGCCTTCTTCATCGATACCTCTCCCTGTTACATCCCGTTGAGGATAGCATATTTGCAAGGTCTGGTGTGTGAGCGGCTTTACTTAGGAAGATCTACGCGATCGCTGGCTCTGCGGAGCGAGCGGTTCGGGTGCCGAGAAGAACCAGCGGAATTGCGATTGCGTAGACGACCAGCACCGAGAGCCGGATGGCTCCGGGCCACTCTTTCTGGACGACGAAGTAGAAGGTCGAGAAGCCGAGTGGGGCGATGACCGAGGCCAGGCTGACGGCCGATGCCAGCACGCCCTGGAGTTGACCCTGGCGAGCCGGGTCGACCTGCCTTGTGGCAAAGGCCTGAAACGCCGGCGCGCCGATGCCGGCAAGCGCGAAGACCGGCATGATGGCGAACCCATCCAGCCGTGATTGGCGAAAGCCATGGCGGTGCTGACGGTAGCGCTGACTGAAGGCGCGGGCGTGATGCCGCCGACCCCGACGCCCGGCTGGGTGCGGCGCTGCTCCTGACGACATGGAGTGTGGCCTTCATCCAGGCGCACCGGACGTTTCGAGAAACCCGCGACAGCGGCCAAGCGAGCGCGGCCTTTCTCGCTCTCGTCGACAAGGGCAGCATCGGCCTGAAAGCCGCAATGGCAGGCACGCCCTACGCCTGAGCAAGGTCTTCGCTCAAACCCGCCGTCTCTGCGCCATCAGAAACACCACCAGCACACAGCACAGCAGGCCGAGCGACGATGGCAGTCCCTGATGTCCGGTCAGCTGCATTGCCAGCCCTGCTACGGGCGAGCCGACGATGCCGCCTGTGCCCCACACGAAAGCGAAGGCGGCATTGCCGGCAATCAAGGCCTGACCGGTGAAACGCTCGCCGAGCTGGATCAGCGACAACGTGTAGATGCCGAACGAGACCCCGCCCCAGACGAAGAAAAGCGGCCAGATCAGCCAATTGTCGAAGAGCAACGGCAACAGCAGGCAACCGGCCAGGCACACCAGGACACAGAACAGCATCATCCGCGTCGAGCCAAACCGTTCGGCCGCGCGCCCGAGCACGATCTGCAGCACCGCATTGCCGGCGATGAAACAGGTGATGAGCGACGCAATGCGCTGCTCGGCGCTGCCAAGTGCGGCGCCATAGACCGCGAACAGGGAAAGCAGGACCTGCTCGAAGGCGGCAGCGGTGAAAACGGCAAACAACAACAGCGGCGCCAGGGCAAAGAAGCCGCCGACCGACACCGCCTCGCCGTCATGCGGCATGTCGGGCAGGCGCGACGCGACGGCGAGCACGATCAGGCCGCAGACCAGGAAGGCCGCGCTGCCGATGATGAAGGGCGGCCACCCTTGGGTGCCCACAAGGCCGAGCGACAGTGGGCCGAGGCCGAATCCGGCGGAAACAATGGAGGAGTAAAGGCCCATGATGCGGCCCCGGCGCGCGGCGGGCGTGATCGAGACCAGCCAGGTTTCGCTGATCACGTAGAGCGGGTTCGCAAAGAAGCCGAGCAGGAAGCGCAGCGGCATCCAGGCCCAGACGTCCTGCGTCCAGGCAATCGCGATCAGGGCGGTTGCTGCCAGGATCGAACACAGGACCGCAAAGCGCGCCGCCCCCACGCGCCGGACCAGCGCCGGCGTGAAGAGCGACGATACGATGAAACCCAGAGGTGTCATAGCGGCCGAAAGGCCGATCAGGCCCGGTGTCGTCCCCTGCCGTTCCAGGATGAAGCTGAGCAACGGATAGGTCAGCCCCTGCGCCACGGCGAAAACCGTGACGGTCGCGATGATACCGGCCATCGCGGCCCATGGGGCGCAGCTCTCGCTCGGTGACGTCGCGTCTTCGGCGCTCATGCAGCCTTCGAAGCAGGATCGGCAAATTCCGGCAAGTGCAAATTCCGGCGAAGCGCCGCGGCACGCACAAACGGGCGATCCGGTATCATCCGGCTCACACTTGCCAGAAGCGTTTGACGATCTCTGCCTCGACCTGGCGTCTGGTCAGCCCGATATCGTCGATCAGATGCGGATTGGCCTCCGCCATCTGCTTCAGGTCCCAGCGAAAGCGTATCCGCTCACGCCAGGCCGCAATCATGCTGCGCGGGCCCGTCAGGTACCGGCGCGATGACGCCGCGGGTTTTTCCGGCCAGGCTGCCGGGGCAGAAGCAAGGGTATCGTTCATGGCAACCTCCATTCGGCTTGAGGGGCAAGAGCCCTCTGTTTGAAAGAGGCTGAATTCTGCAGCATGCGGACGGCGCCGTAATTAAGCCTTCCCAAATAGTTCTCAAAACTTCCAAACGGGCTATAGATGCGCGTTATGCAAGGAGCGCGCTTTGCCTTTGGTCCGTTCGTGCTTGATCCGGGTGCGGGAACGCTCCTTCGGGACGATGTCCCCGTCGCAGCCGGTCATCGCGGACTGCAACTGCTGGCGGCGCTCGTCGCACGGCCCGGCGAGATCCTGGCCAAGGCCGAGTTGATGGACGCGGCATGGCCAGGCACGGCCGTCGAGGAAGGCAACCTCACGGTCCAGATCGCGCAATTGCGCAAGCTGCTGGGTCCGGCCGCGAATGGCGGGGAATGGATATCGACGGTTCCGCGCGTCGGCTATCGCTTCACCGGCAGCATTGAACAGCTCGGCGATGCAAAGCGACAGGCTTTGCCGCTGCCCGCCAAGCCGTCGATAGCCGTGTTGCCCTTCGCCAATTTCAGCAACGACCCCGAGCAGGAAGCCTTCGCCGACGGGTTGACTGAAGACCTCATCACCGACCTGTCCCGGATCGGCGGCCTGTTCGTCATCGCGCGCAACTCGACCTTTGCCTACAAGGGCAAGGCGGTGGATGTGCGCGAGATCGCCAGGGAACTTGGCGTGCGCTATCTCTTGGAGGGCAGCGCAAGACGTGCCGCCGGGCGCGTGCGCATCAACGCCCAGCTGGTCGACGCACTGAGCGGCGAGCATCTGTGGGCGGACCGCTTCGATCGCGGCCTGGAAGATATCTTTGCCGTCCAGGACGAGGTGACGGCCAAGATCGTCGAGGCCCTGCTTGGCCGCCTGCGTGCGCCGCTGCCGCGCAACCGACCGGGGAATCTCGAGGCCTATGATCTGTGTGTGCGGGCCCGCAAGCTGATCGACGTCTCGCCGGAGACGGCGCGCGAAGCGCATCTGATGCTGACGCGGGCCGTTGCGCTCGATCCGGACTATGCCGAGGCCTATCGCTGGCTTGCGATGAACCACTGGATGGGATGGGTGCATTGGGGCGATCCTATCCAACCTGCCCGCGGCCTTGCCCTGGACCTGGCGCGCAAGGCCTTGGCGATCGATCCCAATGATGCCGGCTGTCACTGGGTGCTTGCCAACCTGCTTGCCTATGAGCGCAGATTCGATGAGGCGGACGCGGAATTTGCCAAGGCGTTCGAGCTCGACCCGAACGACGCCGACGCCTGGGCGACATTGTCCGACATCACGACCCTGGCCGGCCAGGTGGAGGAGGGCCTCGAGCAGATCCGCAAAGCGTTCCGCCTGAACCCGTATCCGGCAAGCTGGTACTATCTGACGCTCGGCCAGGCGCAATACGCGGCGCGCGACTACGAGGCCGCCGTCGAGACGCTGCGCCGGGACGAGACCTATCGCACAAGCTCACGCCGCTTCCTGGCGGCGAGCCTCGCCCAGCTCGGCCGGCTCGACGAGGCGCGCGCCGAGGTCGCAATGTTCCTCGTCGCCAACCCGCATTTCACAACCCGCCACTGGGTCGAGACCGAGCCATTCCGCGACACTGCCACGCTCGAACATTTCGTCGATGGCTTTCGCAAGGCCGGCCTTCCGGAGTGACCGACCGGTCCGCGCCGATCGATGACGCTGCGCCCGGTATGATGCCAGCATCGGCGGCTCGATCCTGGCCAATGTTTGCGAGTCGTGAAGACGCTCGACCGATGTTGCTTTTGAGTGCAGTCAGCCGCCAGTGATTGGAGCGAAAGGCCAAGTCTTGCTGAAGAGGAATGGCTCGCAAGAACTTTCATGCCATGCCAAAACACGGTATCAATCGACCCGATCGGCGTGCCGTCCATGACCAGACCAGGGGACGGTTGCCTGAGCGGCGCAAGGTGCGGGAAAGTGGAGGGCTTATGGGACTTGTGACGCTGGAGCATTTCGCGGGATGCGTTGGCAGCGCGTTCGACATCGACATGGGGGAGAGTTCGCTGCCCCTGACGCTGTCGGAGGCACGACCGCTGCCGGAAAGCGGATTTCCCGGAATGCGACGATCGCCCTTTTCCCTGATGTTCCGAAGCGGCTCGCAGGTGGTGCTGCCGCAAAAGCTCTACAGGTTGAAGAATGGGACACTGGGCAATCTTGAAATATTCCTGGTCCCTGTCGCCAGGGACAAGGAAGGCATCGTCTATCAGGCGGTCTTCAATTGAGAGTGCAGCCCGGTCGCGGAACGACCGGACAAGCAAGGCCGGTCAGGCCGTAGACCACTGCATTCCGATATGGGTATCGCTAGCCTCGACTTCCCTGAACTGAAGGCGGCGGTAGAGAGCCTGCGCCCGAATGTTGCGCCGCTCGACATGCAGAAAGACCCCCGATGCACCGGAGGTTTGCGCCTGGCCTTGAATTGCCTTCAGCCGGGCGATCCCTCGGCCACCGTTGCGCCATTGCGGCAGGAAACCGATATCGATGATATGCCAGCGCTCAGCAGTGGAATCGACATAGAGCCGTCCGATCGGCTTGCCTTTTTCTTGCAGAATCAGGAAATCGGCGTTTGAAAATACACCGACATAGTGGCGATGCTGAAGGTTGAATTGCCCGTCGATGAACGCCCGTTTCATCTCCTGCAGCCACGGCACGGGTTCCATTTCCTCCATGCGGAATGACCAGTAGAGCTGGCGCAGAAATGGAATGTCCGCGAGCGTCGCGCTGCGGGACGCGCGACGTGGAAAGCCCAGCCGAGAGTTTTCGCCGGCGGGAAATGCCGGCAACGCTTCTGCTTCGATCGAGACCATCAACCGAACGACGGAAAGACCCCCGACATCGCAATACTGTAATTGAGCGCGAGGTAAGGCTGGCGATTCTCGTGCGGCTGACTGTTCCCGGTAATGCCAAGCATGGTGGGCAGGAATTGCGCGTTCACCTGCGCGTTGGCCACAAAAGGACTGGTGCTTCCCGGCGGGGCCAATGAATTGCCGGCAGAGGGCGACCCCGTTTTCTTGGCCAGATCCGGCTGGTTGTATATTGTGAACTGATGCATGTGCGCCGGCATTTGCGCCACCGTCAGCGTCTCGCTGCTTGCGCCAAACGTCTCACCGATGATGCGGCTTGAAAGCCCGGGGCCTGTGCCCTGGTTGCAGCCGGCGCGGTTGGTAAAATTGGGCAGCTGAAAGGTGGTCGTGCCATTGCCGCCGTAATTGGTGCCAAGCAGCGCGAACAGCGCCGAATTTTGCTGGATCGGAACAACGGCACCATTGCAGGACGCCCACCCGCGCGGAGCGAAGCTGAAGCCGAAGACCTGTATCTCACCGAGGAAGGGCTCAGTCATTGGAATGTCCTTGCGATCTGGATGGCGAACCGGTTTCCACAAACAATCCCAAGCGCGGAGCTCAGCTCTGCGATGGGTAAATTCCCGCCCATGCAATGCAGAACTGCACTGTCAGCGTCGGCATAGTGTTGTCGTGCGGCGAGGTCCCGCCGACACTCTGCGTCGATTGTGGGGCGGTGATATAAGGCGTCGCGCCGGTAATATCGGTCACATACATGGTGTCATTCGAGATGGCACCAAGTTCGGCCGTCGTGTTGACCGCTTTGCCATCGGCGCTCGACGTGGTCGCGGTCATCGAATGATTGTGCTGCGGCATCTGCTGGGGGAGCAGGGTGACGTTCTCGCTGCCAGCCACCTGGCCCAGGACATAGTTCGAAAGGCCAGACCCGGTTCCCTGGTGGATGGGCACACGACCGGAGAGACTGGGCACGGCGAACGTAGACTGACCATCGCCGCCATAGGTGGTGCCGATCAGTGTAAACAGCACCTCATATTGCGAGATGGGATACAACCCCCCGTCACAGGCGAACCAACCGTTCGGCACGCGCGAAAAACCGAACATGCGGATCTCTCCGACAAAGGGCGTGGTCATCGATGGATTTCCTCCGGGCAGTAATTTGGCGGGCAGTAATTTGGCGTGCAGTGATCTGGCGATGGCTCGCAGGCATCAACTGCGCGATGGGAATATCCCGGTCATCGCTATGTTGTAGTTGATGGTCTCGTAGGGCTGTACGTTCGAGTGTGATTGGTTGCCGCCGACATAGGTGACGGTCGGAGCCGCCAAGGGAACCACGCGGCCATTCGGCGCGGCATAGATGGCATTCGTGGTGGTGCCATAGAGCGCACCGCTGGGATTGCGCGCCGCACCCGCTGCAGTGGTTGCGTTGCCCACATGGTTGTGGGCCGGCAGTTGCTGAGACAGCAGCGTGACGTTTTCAACGCCGCCGGTTTCACCCCACTGATAGGCTGACGGGTTCCAGTTCGGATCGGCGGATGGGCCAAAGCCGACCGGGGTGCGGCTTTGCAGGTTGGGCAGGGCGAAGGTCGTTGTGCCATTGCCGCCATAGGTGGTGCCGAGCAGCGAGAACAGGGCCTGGTTCTGAGCGATGGCGATTATCGAGCCATTGCAAAAGGCGAAGCCCTTTGGCGCGAATCCGAACCCCGTCATCATGATCTGCCCGAGGAAATATTCGGCCATTAGCTCCCCCTAATATTGTGCAGAAAGTTCCTTGAATTCATCATTGCTCATAAACCGTGGATTCTGCAAGTGGAGTTTTTCTACATGGTAGACATGGTGAAGACTGTATGATTTACTTTGCCTTCGAATCCGATGGGGATGATCGCACTCGGATTCTGCGTCAGCTAAAGATTTGATCGGTCGATATTTTTCGTTTCGACACTAAAGCGTATCGATTGGCGCCACTGGGGGCATGCATTGGGTCGGACTGTAAAGTATTGCGCCGGGCGTTCGGATGCGTTTGCCAGCGGGTTCCTGCTGTGGGTTGCCATGCTTGCGTTTGTTGGCATGGCTGCCTTGGCGCCATCCGAGGCACAGGCTGCGCCATCCCTAGGCTGCCCCGCCCCGATAACGTTTACCGTGGCATCTGGCGGCTCTCACCAGATCGACGCGTCGTCATGCGATCCTTTCGGAACAAACCCACAGAGCCAGGTGGTGCAGCCCGCACACGGCCATGTCACCATCGACAACCCGTCAGCCGGTCTCCTGACTTATGTCAACAATGGCGACGGCGCCCTGTCGGACAGTTTCACCTTTGAAGATGCCTCCGCCGGTGTCGTCACGGTCAATATAACCGTCCAGCCTGCCACCTCGCCCATCACCGTCAGCCCCGCAAGCCTGCCAACGCCGGCAGTCGGCGTTTTCTACGACCAGACACTTTCCTCTAGCGGCGGCGTGGCGCCCTATACCTATACGCCGGGCGGCGGCAGCTTGCCGCCGGGGCTCAGCCTTGCGTCCAACGGCAGGATTTCCGGCACGCCGACGGGCTCAGGCCCTTACAACTACACCGTGCATGTGGTGGATTCCACGGCCGGCACGCCTTTGACGACCGACAAAAGCTACAGCTTCATTGTCCCAGGACCCACCCTGGTCGTTTCGCCGACCAGCCCGCCCGCAGGTGCCGTAGGCTTTGCATACAGCCAGCAACTCAGCACCAGCGGCGGCACCGCGCCCTATACTTACAGTGTCGAGATTGGCCCACTGCCGGCTGGACTGAGCTTGTCTTCCAGCGGCCTGATTTCCGGAACGCCGAGCGCTCAGGGCACCGTCACATTCAAGGTCAAGTCGCAGGACAGCACAACGATCTCGACCGGCGGTGTCTGGTTCGTTACCCAGGACATAACCGTCGTCATCAATGCCGCTCCGACCATCACTGTGGCTCCGCCAACCGTGCCTGGCGCCACGGTTGCATCGCCCTACAGCGCGACGATTTCCGCCAGCGGCGGCACAGGCCCCTATACATTCACGATCAGCGCGGGGGCGCTTCCCTCCGGGCTAAGTTTGAACACGAATACAGGCTTGCTTTCCGGCACGCCAACCGCCGGCGGCACATTCAATTTCACCGTCCAGGCAACCGATAGCAGCGCCGGGCCCGGACCGTTCAGCGGCACACAGGCCTATACGCTGACGGTTGCCGCGCCGACCATCAGCTTGCCGGCAACGACATTGGCAGATGGCACGCTTGGCGCGGCCTATTCGGCGGTCCTCAACCCGGCGACCGGAGGCACTTCGCCCTACACATATGCGGTGACAGCCGGAGCCCTGCCGCCGGGCGTGGCGCTGTCCGGCGCGGGTGCGTTTTCGGGAACGCCGACCGCAGAGGGAACTTACAATTTCTCTGTAACCGCGACTGACAGCAGCACGGGCACGGGACCCTATTCGAGTGCGCCGCAGGCCTACACGCTCACCATCGTCAACATTCCGCCGGTTGCCAACCCGGTGTCGGCCACGGTTGCCTATGACAGCAGCGCCAATCCGATCACGCTCAACATCACAGGCGGCACGCCGACGTCGGTTGCAGTTGGCACAGCGGCCACCCACGGCACGGCCACGGCCAGCGGCACATCGATAAGCTACACACCCACCGCCGGTTACGCCGGTCCCGACTCGTTCACCTACACGGCAACGAATACGGCCGGAACGTCCGCGCCAGCGACGGTCACCATCACGGTCAGCAATCCGACGGTCGTCGTCGCGGCATCCGGGGCTTTGACCGCGCAGGTTGGCGTGGCCTACACGCAGACTTTCACCGCATCCGGTGGTGCTGCGCCGTACACACTGTCGGTAAGCGGCTTGCCGGCGGGCCTTTCCGCCACGGGGACGACAGCCAACAGCGTGACCGTTTCCGGAACGCCGACAGAAGCCGGCAGCTTCGCCCTCAACGTCACGGGCAATGATAGCAGCACCGGAAATGGCCCGTTCGCGATTGCGCAGCCCTTCACGCTCACTGTCGCTGCGCCAACGCTTTCCATGACGCCGGCGGCGGGAACGCTTAGTGCCGCCTATGGCGCGGCCTACAGTCAGCAGTTCTCGGCGTCCGGTGGCACGGCGCCCTATGCCTACACCGTCAGCGCCGGCGCGCTTCCAGCGGGCCTCGCGCTCGATCCTGCGACCGGGCTGCTCTCGGGAACACCTACTGCGACCGGCCTGTTCACCTTCTCGGTCAAGGCAACGGACAGCAGCACCGGTGCCGGCGCACCGTTTGCCAGAACGCAAAACTACGTCTTGCAGGTTGGCGCACCGACCATCACGATCGCTCCGGCCTCGCTGGCGGATGCGACCGCGGGGGCTGCCTACACGCCAGTCTCCCTTGTCGGTTCCGGCGGCGTTGGTCCCTACAGCTTCACTGTATCTTCCGGTCCGCTGCCGAATGGCATGTCGCTCACTACGGCGGGCGTTCTTTCGGGGACGCCGACGCAGTCCGGCACATTTCCGATCACGGTTCAGGCGCAAGATGCCAATGGTCAGACGGGCACCCAGAGCTACAGCCTGCAGGTCCTGGTGCCCGGCCTGACGGTGTCGCCCGCCAGCCTTCCGGGCGGTGTGGCCGGAACCGCCTACAGCCAGCCGCTGTCGGCGAGCGGCGGCAATAGCCCTTACAGCTTTGCAGTAACCTCGGGTTCATTGCCCGCAGGCATAACGCTCACGGGAGATACGCTCGCAGGCACGCCGACCGTTGCCGGCTCCTTCTCCTTCACCGTGACGGCGACCGACAGCACGACGGGTACTGCGGCGACCGGGTCCCGGCCCTATACGCTGATTATCGCAGCGCCGACCATCACACTGGCACCAGCCACCTTGCCTGCAGGCCAATACGGCGTTGCCTACAGCCAGACGCTCACGGCCAGCGGCGGCACCGGCCCTTATACCTACGCGCTGACCGGCACCCCACCGGCCGGAATAACGCTCTCCTCAGCGGGCGTGCTTTCGGGCACGCCGGCAGAGTTCGGCTCGTTCGCCATCACCGCCACGGCGACCGACAGTTTCGGTTTCACCGGCACGGCAAATTACACGCTGGTGATCGGCAACAACCCGCCGGTTGCCAACCCGGAGACGGCTGAGACGCTTGAAGGTCAGCCCGTGACCATCCACGTCACGGACAACGATACCGGGACCATCACCTCGGTGGCGATTGCCACCGCGCCCGCGCACGGCACCGCGTCTGTCAGCGGCATCGACATCGTCTACACGCCGGGAGCGTCCTTTAACGGATCGGACTCACTGACGTACACAGCGACCGGACCTGGCGGAACCTCGGCGCCTGCCACCGTCACGATCAACGTCAGGCCCATCCCCGTCCCTGTCGCGCAAAATGTCACGACATCGTCCGGCAAGGCTGTGGTCGTCGACCTGACAAAGGATGCGGTCGGCGGACCGTTTACCAGTGCGGCCCTGGTTTCGGTGCCGCCTCCTTCATCGGGAACGACTGTGCTGAACGGGTTCCAGATGACGTTCACGCCGACGGCAACCTACCAGGGCACGGCCACGGTGACCTTCACCCTGACCAATGCCTATGCGACGTCGGCGGTGACGGCGATCACCATCCAGGTCGTCGAGCGTCCCGATCCGACGCTGGACAGCGAGGTCATGGGTATCCTCAACGCCGAGACCGCCGCGACGCGCCGTTTTGCAACCTCGCAGATCGGCAACTTCCAGCAGCGCCTGGAGGGCCTGCATGACAGCGACAATGGCCAGGAGCCCACGGATGGTCTGGCCTTCGTCCAGGGCATCGTGCTCTCCTTCGACAGCACCTGCGGCGAAGCCGAACAAGCGGCAAAAGGACCAGACTGCGGTCGCAGCAAGGCGTCCGACCCGGACTGGCCGTTCAAATCGTCCCTCGACGACACGACCACATCGGGCACACCCGGCGGCTTCGGTACCGGCAGCTTCGGCCACAGCAAGGTGACCATCTGGACCGGCGGCTCGATCAATATCGGCGAGCGTGACGGCGATGACGGCTACAAGTTCGAGACCACGGGCCTCAGCGCCGGCGTCGACTATCGCTTCAGCCGCGCTTTCGCGATCGGTCTGGGCATGGGTTACGGCCGCGATGTCAGCGACATTGGTGACAATGGCAGCCGCAGCACCGGTAAGGCCTACACAGCGGGACTCTATGCCAGCTATCATCCCGGCCAGGACTACTTCATCGACGGTCTGGTCGGATATCAGTGGCTGTCGTTCGACTCGAAGCGTTATCTGACATCCGGCGGCGGCTTTGCCAACGGCGAGCGTGACGGTGGCCAGTGGTTCGCCTCGGTGTCGGCCGGCAAGAAGTTCGAGATCCAGGAGTGGCAGATTTCGCCCTATGCGCGTCTCGACGTGGCGAAGGCGACGCTGGATGCCTTCACCGAAAGTGGTGATCCGTCCTCGGCCCTGCATTATGGCGAGCAGGACATCAGCACCACGACGGGCAATCTCGGCCTGACGCTCGCCTACAGGTTCGCCGCCGAGTTCGGCGTGGTTTCGCCACAGGTGAGGCTGGAATACCAGCACGACTTCCAGGGCGACAGCGCGATCACCATGAACTACGCAGACATGTTCGGCGGGCCGATCTATCACACGTCGATCGACGGGCTCGGCAAGGACCGCTTCATGCTCGGCCTTGGGGTGAATTTGCAGACGGTGCAGGACTTCAACATGCGGCTGGAATATCGCGGCCTGTTCGGCAGCGACGGCGATACCGACAACGGGTTCATGGTCAATCTGGGCAAGACGTTCTGACCTTCGCCTGAAACAATATCGCGCATCCTGTTTTTCACCTCGCGGCCTGACAACCGCGTGGGTTTCGCTTTTTGGAACCGGCGTTGTGAAAAAACGCATCCCGCTGCCGATGGTGCATGCGGGCGAGAGCACCCGGCGATCACGTCTACCGGCGGCTACGACAAGGTGCATCTGCGCGACTATACCGACATTGGCGTCGCTCACGTCGCGCGATAGATCTGTGCCACCGCGCCTCCCGGAAAGGCCTTCGAGCTCATCCGCTCAAGACGCATTGGCGCGGCGAGTTCGGAAAACAACGGCTGGCCTTTGCCCAGCGCCACGGGATGCACCAGCAGAATGAACTGGTCGACCAGTCCCCGGGCGACGAGGCTGCGGGCAAAGCTCGCTCCACCATAGGCGATGATCGGCTTGCCTCCTTGAGCTTTCAGCGTCGCGATTTCCTCCGCCAGGTCACCGCTTGCCACATAGGCCTGAGCCCAACTCCCTGCGCCGGGCTGCAGCTCCGCAGACTGGGCATCATTGGACGCTGTCGACTTGTTCGTCAGGACCGCCGGCCCCTGTCGTGAGAAGACAGCCTTGGGGATCCGGTTCATCGGCGGCGCGAACATATCGGTGGAGGTCGGCCAGTAAGCGGCCATGCTACGGAAGGTGCGACTGCCCATAATGTGCAGGCTGGCGTTCCCTACGGTTTCGACAGACCAGGCTTTCGCGTCCTGATCGCTGCCGAACATCCATTTGTTCGCGCCATCCAGATCACTCACGAAGCCGTCAATCGATATCGACATCTTCAAGATCAGGTCTCTCACGGCTTCCTCCTTGGGGTAATGCTAACCCAAGGACGGCGCGGATCGACAAACCCCGACAGCTCACGATGATTTTCTAACCGCACGAAAGCCCGTCCTGCCAGGTCAGCCATTGATCCATATGGCGTCCGGCACGACCACCAGCTTGCCGACAAAATCCTTGGCGATGAAGTCGGCCTGCGCTTTGTGGAAATCGGACAGCCTGTAGACACCGCCAACCAGCGGCCGGATTTTCTTCGCCTCGATGTAGCGGACGATGCGGCGGAAATCGGCGCGCGTGCCCTGGCTCGATCCGTGCAGTTGCAGCTGCTTGAGATACATGGTCCTGAGATCGAGCTGCACCACCGGCCCGGCGATCGCGCCGGCTGTGGTGTAGCGGCCTTCGGGTCGGAGAATGCGCAACAAGTCGTTGAAGATCGCGCCGCCGACGAGATCGGCGACCACGTCGATCGGCTGGCCGCCGGTCGCCTCAGTCACCGCGGCAGGCAAGTCGGCGACGCCGCGGGTGATGATGGCCTCGGCGCCGATGTCGCGCACCGCCTGTTCCTTGCCCTTGCCGACGACAGCATAGGGTACGGCGCCGCGTGCTCGCGCCAGTTGCACGATGCCCGAGCCGACGCCGCCCGAAGCGCCGGTGACCAGCACGCGCTCACCGGCCTTGAGTGCGGCGCGCTCCAGCATCTGCTCACCGGTGAGGTAGGCGCAGCAGAAGGTGGCGAGTTCGATGTCGCTCATCTCGGTGTCGACGACATGTGCATTCTCAGCCGGCACCGTCTGGTATTCGGCGTACCCGCCGTCGCGACCGTGGCCCATATAGTCGATGTCGGCGAGTGAATCGTCGTAGCGGTTGTAGATGGAGAAATCGACCATCACCCGTTCGCCGATACGGTCCGGCGAGACGCCTTCACCGACGGCCGCAACAATGCCGACCGTGTCGGTGCCCTGGATGCGCGGGAAAACAAGTGTGTTGCCTTGCCGCCGCCAGGTCGACACGGCGGCAGCATCTTCCTCCGTGCCATAGGCGCCCTGGCGCACCCAGACATCGGTGTTGTTCATGCCGCAAGCGCTGACCTTGACCAGCACTTCACCCGGGCCGGGCACAGGCACCTTCACATCGGTGCGGTAGACGAGTTTTTCCGGTCCGCCGTGCCCGGTGAGCAGCACGGCGGCCATGGTGGCGGGAAGGGTCTTGGTCATGGCATTCATGGTCGATCTCAGAGATTGGCAAACACGCTGTTGACCGCATCGGCGGCCTTCGACACGACGATGTCGGCTTCCTCACGGGTCAGGCAGAGCGGCGGCGCGAAGCCGAGAATGTCGCCCTGCGGCATAGCGCGACCGAGGACGCCACTGGCGGCAAGTGCCGTCGCTACCTGCGGCCCGATCTTGAGCGAAGCATCGAAGAACACCCGGTCGTCCTTGTCGGCGACGAACTCGACCGCCGCCAGCATGCCGTCGCCGCGTACGTCGCCGACATGTTTGTGGCCGCCGACGGCCTTGGCGAGTTCGGCGCGGAAATAGGCGCCGGTCTCGCGGGCGTTTGTCACAAGGTCCATCTCGTCGATCAGTTCGAGATTGGCGACGCCTGCGGCAACGCAGATCGGATGCGCCGCATAGGTCCAGCCATGGCCGAGCGAGCCGAGCTTGTCGGAACCCTGCACCAGCACCTGCCACATCTTGTCGGCGACGATGACGCCGGACAGTGGCGCATAGGCCGAGGTCAGGCCTTTGGCGATGGTGATCAGGTCCGGCTTGATGCCATAATGGTCGGAGCCGAACATTGTGCCGAGACGACCGAAGCCCGTCACCACCTCGTCGGCGACCAGCAGCACGTCATACTTCTTCAGCACGGCCTGGATCTTTTCCCAGTAGCCGGCGGGCGGCTGCACGATGCCGCCAGTGCCGAGGATCGGCTCGCCGATGAAGGCAGCGACGGTCTCGGGGCCTTCGGCAAGGATCATCTCCTCGAGCTTGTCGGCGCAATGCTGCGAGAACTGCTCCTCGCTCATCGAACGGTCGGCGCGGCGGAAATAGTAGGGCGCCTCGGTGTGCAGCACCGGCGCGCGCGGCAGGTCGAAGGCGTTGTGGAAGAGGTCGAGCCCGGTCAGCGACCCCGTCATCACGCCCGAGCCGTGATAGCCGCGCCAGCGCGAGATGATCTTCTTCTTCTCCGTCCGCCCCAGCACATTGTTGTAGTACCAGATCAGCTTGATGTTGGTTTCGTTGGCGTCCGAACCCGACAGGCCGAAATAGACGCGGCTCATGCCCTTCGGTGCGCGGTCGATGATCATCTTGGCCAGTGTGATCGAGGCCTCGGTGCCGTGACCGACATAGGCGTGGTAGTAGGCGAGGTTCTTCGCCTGGGTGGCGATGGCATCGGCGATCTTCTGGCGGCCGTAGCCGACATTGACGCAATAGAGGCCGGCAAAGGCATCGATGCTCTTCTTGCCATTGTTGTCCCAGACGGTGACGCCTTCACCACCGGCCATGATGCGCGTCGGCGATTCACCGCGCGCATGCGTGCCCATATGGGTCGAGGGATGGAAAAAGTGGTCGCGATCCCAGGCGTTGAGTTCGTTGGACTGGTCGAGCATTTTTTTGACTCCTTAAGGGATGGCCAGACGGACTTATGCGACGTCCAGGCAGAGATATTTCAGATCGGTGAAAGCCTCCAGCCCGTGGCGTGAGCCCTCACGGCCGATGCCGGATTGCTTGACGCCGCCAAAGGGTATCGGCGCGCCGGTGATCTTGACGCGATTGACGGCGACCATGCCGTAATCGAGCGCGCGGCCGATGCGCTGCTGGCGGCCGCCGTTCTCGGTGACGACATAGGCGACGAGGCCGTATTCGGTGGCGTTGGCGCGGGCGATGACCTCGTCCTCGCTATCGAAAGGCGTGACGGCGGCGACCGGGCCAAAAGTCTCCTCGCGCATGATCAGCGCCTCGTCAGTGACATCGGCCAGCAGCGTCGGCTGGTAGAACAACGGCCCGGCGTGATGCCGCTTGCCACCGGTGAGGCAGCGCGCGCCATGAGCTATGGCATCGGCAACCTGTTCCTCGACCTTGATGACGGCGCGCTCATGCATCAGCGGCCCGATGTCGGTGCCGTCGGCAAGCCCATTGCCGGTCCGCAGCGCCTCGATGCGCCTGGCAAAGGCGGCGCAGAAACGATCGTAGATCGGGCGCTGGACGTAGATGCGGTTGGCGGCAAGGCAGTCCTGGCCCGATGTGGCGAATTTGGCGTCGATGGCGATGTTCACCGCCTTGTCGAGATCGGCGTCCGCAAACACGATCAGCGGCGCATGGCCGCCAAGCTCCAACACCAGCCGCTTCATCGTCGGCGCACTTTGCGCCGCGATCAGCCTGCCGATCTCCGTCGAGCCGGTGAAGCTCATGGCGCGGACGCGTGTATCCTCGCACATGCGGCCGACGACAGTCGCGGCCTTGCCGGTGATAACGTTGAAGACACCGGAAGGCAGGCCGGCACGCTCGCCGAGTTCAGCCAGCGCCAGCGCCGACAGCGGCGTTTCCGAGGATGGGTGTGCGACGATGGTGCAGCCGGCGGCAAGGGCGGCCGCCGCCTTGCGGGTCAGCATGGCGGACGGAAAATTCCACGGCGTGACGACGCCGACAACACCAAGCGGCTCGCGTCGCACCATCATTTCCGCGTTCGGCAGATGGCTGGCGACGCTCTCGGCATTGAGGCGCTTTGCTTCTTCGGCATACCACTCAACGAAGGACGCGGCGTAGTCGATTTCGCCGAGCGATTCCTGCAGCGGCTTGCCCTGTTCCAGTGTCATCAGCAGAGCAAGATCGTCTTTCGCGGCGATGATCAGTTCGAACCATTTTCGCAGAATTTTCGAGCGCTCCTGCGGCAACAGGGAGCGCCAGGCTGGAAAGGCGCGCGCGGCGGCATCGATTGCTTTTGTCGTTTGCCGCGCATCGAGCGCCGCGACGAAAGCGACAGTCGCACCGGTGGCCGGATCGGTGACCTCGAAACTTTCCGCCGCCTCGCTTGCCGTCCAATGCCCGTCGACATAGGCGAGTTCGCGCAGCAGCCGGCGGTCGATGAGCCGGTCGAGCGCTTCATGGCGATGTGAGCGAGCAAAATGCGCGGACATGGTCGAGGCCTCCCGGTTCGGACTGATGCGGGAAGCCTATCCGTCATGAGCAGACAGAGAGGCTGTTTCGATGCATTGAAAGAGAGAGACTCTCTCTATTGCGCTGCGCTGGCAGACAATCTCTCCGGCCCTATGCCGACGCCGGTAGTAGGTCAGCTATCGGAAGCACCGCCTCTTCCTTCACCGTCTTGGTGACGATGTAGGTGAAGTAGCGGTCGATGCCGATCTCGCGCTCGAGCAAGCCATCGACCAGCCGCTGATAAGCGTCGATGTCGCGCGCCATCACCTTCACCATATAGTCGACTCCGCCGCCCACCGACCAGCAGGCAATGATCTCGGGGATGTCGCGGATGACGCGTTCGAAGCGGTCGAAATCGGCCTGGCGGTGGCTGGCCAGCGTCACCTCCATCAGCACGGTGGCGACCGGCGCCACGACGCGCATGGCGATCCTGGCGTGATAGCCCGAGACGATCCCGGCCTTCTCCAGCTTGCGCAACCGCATCCAGCACGGCGTAGGCGACAGGCCGACCTGTTCGGCCAGCGCCAGCTTGGTGATGCGTCCGTCGCGCTGGATGGCATCGAGGATCTTGAGGTCGATCGCGTCGAGTTTGGCTGATGTCATCGGCGTCCACTTTTTTGTCGGCGTCACCATGATGGCGCATTATTTCGATTGTCAATTGCACTGATTTCGATCTCTAATAAGTCATGACATTGTGGCAACCCGACCCGGCGCTCCTTCGCCGGCCAGCCTATCAATCGCTGGCCGACCAGTTCGCGCGCGCCATCCATGACGGGCGCCTCGCCAATGGCGCGCGGCTGCCGACGCATCGAAGGCTGGCCGACGATTTGAAACTGTCGGTGCAGACGGTCAGCCGCGCCTATGAGGAACTGATCCGGCGCGGCCTGATTTCAGGCGAGATCGGCCGCGGCAGCTTTGTCCAGACGCAGCGCCGCGAGCCAGAGCCGCCCTATCTGCCGGAGCGCCTCGGCGAAGTCATCGACCTCTCGATCCTGAAGCCGGTCTGCGAGCCGATGCATCTGGAGCGGCTGAAGCAGGCGCTGGGCTGGCTGGCCGAAAACCTGCCGTCGAGTTCGGCGCTGTCGTTCCGGCCCAACATGGTATTTCCGCGCCACCGCGCGGTGGCGGTGGACTGGCTGAGACTGTGCGGGCTCGACATTTCCGCGCAGAATATCAGTCTCACCAACGGCGCCACCGCGGGGATGACGGTAGCGTTGATGAGCGTGGCGCCGCCGGGCTCGACCGTCGCCACCGAAGCCATCGGCCACCACACGCTGGTGCCGCTGGCGCGTTATCTCGGTTTCAACCTCGAAGGCCTGCCGATCGACGGCAACGGCCTGATCCCGGAAGCGCTCGACGAGGCCTGCCGTCTGTCCGATATCCGCGCGGTGTTCGTGCAGCCTTCGGTGATCAACCCGACGGCGACGCTGATGGATGCGCGTCGGCGCGAAGAGATTGCCGCGGTCGCGCGCAAGCATGACATCGCCATCATCGAGAACGATGTGCTGGGTCCGCTGGTTGAGGACCGGCCGCCGCCGGTCGCCGCCTTTGCGCCGGAGCGCACGCTTTACGTGACGTCCTTCACCAAGATCACCGTGCCTGGCCTGCGCATCGGCTATCTCGCCGCGCCCGACCGCTACGTCGCGGCTGTGGCCAACCGGCACCTGGTGTCCAACTGGATGGCGACGCCGCTGGTGGCCGAGATCGCCACCAAATGGGTCACTGACGGTACGGCGATG
This sequence comes from Mesorhizobium sp. P2_B5, assembly GCF_056404775.1. Taxonomy (NCBI): domain Bacteria; kingdom Pseudomonadati; phylum Pseudomonadota; class Alphaproteobacteria; order Hyphomicrobiales; family Phyllobacteriaceae; genus Mesorhizobium; species Mesorhizobium sp. P2_B5. The sequence continues at coordinate 481,636 of NZ_JBFUDJ010000004.1, forward strand.
GAGCTCGTGCGCTGGCAGCGCGCGGCCTTGCGGCGGCGCCAGGACATCGCGGCCGAAGTGCTGGCCGGGGTCGACTACCGCGCCCGGCGCGACGGGCTGCATATCTGGCTGCAATTGCCGGCCGACCGCGCCGAGGAGAGCTTTGTCGCCCAGGCTCGCCTCCAGGGCGTCGCGATCGCGCCCGGCATGTCCTTCCGCATCTCGGACGCGCCCTGGCATCCGGCGGTGCGCATTTCGCTGGGCTCGACCACCGAAGGGGAACTGCGCGCCGGCCTCGGCGTTGTCACCAAGCTGCTGCTTGGCGATCCGGAGCACCTGCTGCTCGCAATCTGAGCGGAAATTGCCCTGAAATTGTGCGGTCGCGGAAATATTGTCATGATATTATTTTCCCAATTGACATGATTTGGCGCCTTCCGCATCGTTAAGGGCACAGGCTTCTCCAGCAGGGGAAATTCATTTGTCCACACCCATCATCAAGGTCGACGCCATTTCGAAGAGCTTCGGCTCGTTCAAGGTGCTCGACGGCCTGTCGATGCAGGTCATGCCGGGCGAGAAGCTGGCGCTGATCGGCCCGTCCGGCTCGGGCAAGACGACGATCCTGCGCATCCTGATGACACTTGAGAAGATCGACGGCGGCCATATCCAGATCGATGGCGAGCAGCTCTATCACATGGAGCGCAATGGCCAGCTGCTGCCCGCCGACGAGCGGCATTTGACCAAGATGCGCCAGAAGATCGGCATGGTCTTCCAGCTGTTCAATCTCTTTCCGCACAAATGCGTCATGGACAATGTCACCCTGGCGCCGATGCTGACCAAGGGCACGCCGCGCGCCGCTGCCGAAAAGCGGGCAATGGAACTGCTCGACATGGTCGGCATGGCCGACAAGGCGAAGTCGATGCCGGCGCAATTGTCCGGGGGTCAGAAGCAGCGCGTGGCGATTGCGCGTGCGCTGGCGCTGTCGCCAAAGATCATGCTGTTCGACGAGGTGACGTCGGCGCTCGATCCGGAGCTGGTCGAAGAGGTGCTCAACGTCATGCGCAAGCTTGCCGCCGAGACCGACATGACCATGCTGCTCGTCACCCACGAGATGGGCTTTGCCCACGACTTCGCCGACCGCGTGCTGTTTTTCGACCGCGGCAGGATCGTCGAGGAAGGCAAGCCCGACGAGATTTTCCGCCATCCCAAGCAGGAGCGCACACAAGGCTTCCTGAAGAAGATCATCGCGGCCGGACATCGTGTCTGACCGCTTTGCGGGGCGGAAGACCGCCCCAGACAAATCCAAGAAGACAAACAAGGAGTTGGGAACAATGAAGAAACTTGGCATTCTGGCCGGCGTCGCCGGTCTCGCACTGACGGCGGTACTCGCGGCTTCAAGCACCGGTTCGGCCGATGACAGTAAGCTCGAGCAGCTGAAGGCGCAGGGCTTTGCCCGAGTCGCGATCGCCAACGAGCCGCCCTATACGGCGGTCGCCGCCGACGGCAAGGTTTCGGGCGCGGCGCCCGACGTGGCCCGCGAGATCTTCAAGCGTCTCGGCGTTGGCGACATCGTCGCGTCGATCTCAGAGTATGGCGCCATGATCCCCGGACTGCAGGCCGGCCGCTTCGACGTCGTCACCGCCGGCCTGTTCATGAAGCCGGAGCGCTGCGCGGCGGTCGTCTATTCGGAACCGGTGCTGTGCGACGCCGAGGCGATGCTGGTGAAGAAGGGCAATCCGAAGGGCTTCAAGAGCTACGAGGATGTCGCCAAGGACACGTCAGCCACAATCGGCGCGCCGGGCGGCGGCACCGAAGAGAAGCTGGCGCTCAACGCCGGCGTGCCGCGCGAGCGCGTCATCGTCGTGCCCGACGGCCAGAGCGGCCTGAAGATGCTGCAGGACGGCCGCATAGATGCCTACTCGCTGCCCGTTCTGTCGATCAACGACCTCGTCAAGAAGGCTGCCGACCCGAACCTCGAAGTCATTGCGCCTGTGCAGGGTGCGCCGGTCTATTGCGACGGCGCCGCCTTCAAGAAGGGCGATGAGGCATTGCGCGATGCCTTCGATGTCGAACTGGCCAAGCTGAAGAAATCCGGCGACTTCGCCAAAATCATCGAGCCCTACGGCTTCTCGGCGGCAGCAGCGATGTCAACGAGCCGAGACAAGCTCTGCGCCGCGAAATAGCGCGCCTCTTTGCCTTCTCCCCGTTTACGGGGAGAAGGTGTCACGAAGTGACGGAGAGGGGCGGCGCTTTCCCTTGAGAAGCTGGCTCTGCCCCTCATCTGCCTGCCGGCTTTCGTCGCTCGAAAAGCAAAGCAATTGGCTTTTCGTCCGCTACGCGGGCCGCTCCTCACCCCCCATAAACGGGGAGAAGGAACCATGATCAACCGTTGGAACCCTAGATGACCCAGTGGTCCGGCTATCTCGGCCTGATATTGCAGGGAGCGCTTGTCACCATCGAGCTGACGCTGATGGGGTCGGTGCTTGCGCTGATCATGGCCTTCCTTGCCGGCATGGGGCGCGTGTCGCGCTTCTTTGCGCTGCGCTGGCTGGCAACCGTCTATATCGAATTCTTCCGCGGCACCTCGATCTTCGTGCAGCTGTTCTTTGCCTATTTCGTGTTGCCCTTGATCGGCCTCGAGCTGACCCCGCTGCAGGCCGGCGTGCTGGCGCTGGGCCTCAATGTCGGCGCCTATGCGGCGGAAGTGGTACGCGGCGCCATCCAGTCGGTCGGTCGCGAACAATATGAGGCCTGCATCGCGCTCAATCTCGGCCGCTGGCAAGGCATGCGCCACGTTATCCTGCCGCAGGCGCTGCTGATCATGCTGCCGACCTTCGGCAACAACGCCATCGAATTGCTGAAGGCGACTTCCGTGGTGTCGCTGATTTCGCTCGCCGATCTCACTTTTCAGGCGCAGGTCGTGCGCTCGCAAACTGGCAACACGCTGGTGCCGTTCACCACCATCCTGATCATCTATTTCGCGCTGGCGCTGATCATTTCCTGGGGCGTGCGTTCTCTGGAACGCCGCATGGCGCGTGGCCTCGATGGGGTGCGCGTCTGATGGAGTGGGATTGGAACTTTGTCTGGGAGATCATGCCGACGCTGATCCAGGGCATGAAGATCACCATCCTGGCGACGCTGCTCGGCTCCGTGCTGGCTGCTATCGTGGGTCTGGGCATCGCGTTGGCGCGGCGCTCGCCCAACAAGGTTCTGTCACGCACCGTCGGCTGGGCGGCTGAATTCATCCGCGGCACGCCGCTTCTGGTGCAGCTCTATTTCATCTTCTACGTGCTGCCGGATTTCGGCATCCTGTTGCCGCCGCTGGTCGCCGGTGTCATCGGGCTTGGTCTGCACTATGGCACCTACACTGCGGAGGTCTACCGCGCAGGCATCGACAACGTGCCGCGCGGCCAGTGGGAAGCCGCCAAGGCCTGCAATCTGAGCGCCACGCAGACCTGGACCAACATCATCATTCCGCAGGCGATCCCGCCGATGATCCCCGCGCTGGCCAATTATTTCATCGCCATGTTCAAGGAGACGCCGCTGCTGTCGGCGATCACCGTGCTGGAGCTGATGAACCAGGCCAAGAGCGTCGCCAACACCTATTATCGCTACATCGAACCGATCACGCTGGTCGGCGCTTTCTTCCTCGTCATCAGCCTCTTTTCGGTCGTGCTGCTGCGCTGGCTGGAACATCGCTACGGCAAGATCGAAAGGTAATTCTCAAGATGAAACCGCTGCCCGAAATCAGGCTGATGCCGGCAAGGCCGGCGCTCGATGCGCGCCCGCTGGAAAAGCGCGTCGGCCTGATCATCCTTGCCACCGACCACACCAGCGAGCCGGACTTCCGCCGCATGGTGGCGAGCGAGCGGATCGGCGTCTATGTCGCGCGCATTCCCTACAAGAACCCGACCACGCCGGAAAACCTTCGCAAGATGCAGCCGGAGCTGGCGGCAGGCGCGGCTCTTATCCTGCCCGACGAGAACCTCGACGCTATCTGCTACTCCTGCACCTCGGCCTCGGTGGTGATCGGCGACGCCGAGATCGAGGCGGCAATCCAGTCCGCCAAATCAGGCATTCCCGTCGTCACACCGCCGATCGCCGGCGTGCGCGGGCTGAAGGCTTTGGGCGCGAAGAAGATCAGCATCCTCACCCCTTACACCGTCGAGACCTCTAGGCCGATGGCCGCCTATTTTGCGGCGCGGGGTTTCGAGATCCTCAGCTTCACTTGCCTCGGTTTCGAGGATGACCGCGAGATGGCGCGCATTGCGCCGGCATCCATTGTCGAACTGGCGCGCGAGGCGACGCACGCTGAAGCCGATGCGCTGTTCGTGTCCTGCACCGCGCTGCGCGGTGCGCTCGCGGTTCCCGGCATGGAAGAGGCGATCGGCCGTCCTGTCGTGACCAGCAATCAGGCCAGCGCCTGGAATTGCTTGCGGCTTTGCGGCGACGGGACACCGCGCCCTGAGTTTGGTCGCCTGATGATGCTGCCGCTGGGACAGTAAGAAATATGTCCCGCATTCACGAGCGACCCCTTCTGGCCTGCCGGCCATCTCCCCCTCAAGGTGGGAGATTAGCTGCTGCCACGCCTTCGCCAATCATCGACGTTGCAGGAAGAGCGGCAACGCTGAGGCTGCCGATCTTCCCCCTTGAGAGGGAGATGGCCGGCAGGCCAGAGGGGGTCGCCCCATGACGCGCGCCGTCACCCTAACGGACATCCATGCCGCCCGTGAGCGTATCGCCAACAAGGTTGTGCGCACCCCAACCGTATTGTCCCACAGCCTGTCGGGACGCTTCGGCGTCCCCGTCCACCTCAAACTCGAACATCGCCAGACCACCGGAAGCTTCAAACTGCGCGGCGCCTCGAACGCCGTCGCTTCGCTGAGCGCTGAAGAGAAGGCGCGCGGTGTGGTCGCGTCGTCGACCGGCAATCATGGTCGTGCGCTTGCCCATGCGGCAAAGCTCGAAGGCATGCACGCGGTGATCTGCATGTCGCGGCTGGTGCCTGGAAACAAGCTCGACGAAATCCGCCGTCTTGGCGCGGATGTCCGTATCGTCGGCAACAGTCAGGATGAAGCGCAGAAAGAGGTCGAGCGGCTGGTGGCGCAAGAAGGGTTGGTGATGCTACCGCCCTTCGACCATCCCGCCATCATCGCCGGGCAAGGCACGCTCGGCCTGGAGATGATCGAGCAGGTTCCGGACGCCGCTCTCGTTCTGGTGCAGCTCTCCGGCGGTGGCCTGGCCTCGGGCATCGCCGCCGCCGTCAAGGGAGTCAGCTCCGACACAAAAGTGATCGGCGTCTCGATGGCGCGCGGGGCGGCGATGAAGGCCAGCCTCGATGCCGGCCGCCCGGTCGAGGTTGAGGAGTTGCCGACCCTGGCGGATTCGCTCGGCGGCGGCATCGGCCTCAACAACCGGCTGACCTTCGCCATGTGCCGCGACCTGCTCGACGACGTGGTTCTGCTTAGCGAGGACGAGATCGCCGCCGGCATCCGCCATGCCTACGAACAGGAACGCGAGATCGTCGAAGGCGCCGGCGCGGTCGGCATCGCCGCGCTGCTCGCCGGCAAGGTCAGAGTGGACGGGCCGGTCGTGGTTCTGCTGTCCGGTCGCAACATCGATATGAACACGCATCGCAAGATCATCTGCAGTGACGCCATTGCGGAGCCCGCGGCATGAGCCGGATGACGATCCTCACCGAGAAAGAACTGCGCACAATCGTGACGCTCGATCTCGATGCTGTTGCCTGCGTCGAAAACGCTTTCCGTGCGCTTGCCACGCTGCCTGTCGCGATGCCGCCGATCCTGCGGCTGGATATTTACGAGCATCGCGGCGAGGTCGATGTGAAGTCGGCCTATGTGCCTGGCATAGATGGCTTCGCCGTCAAGATAAGTTCCGGCTTCTTCGACAATCCGAAACTCGGTCTGCCCAGCGGGGGCGGCATGATGGTGCTGCTCTCGGCAAGAACCGGCGTGGTCGAAGCGCTGCTGCTCGACAATGGCTATCTCACCGACATACGTACCGCCGCTGCCGGGGCGGTCGCGGCGAAGCATTTATCGCGGCCGGATTCGTCTGTTGCCGCGATCTTCGGCGCCGGCGTGCAGGCCGGACTGCAGCTCGAAGCGCTCATGCTGGTGCGGCCGATAGCCGAGGCGCGCATCTGGGCGCGCGATGCCGTCAAGGCGGAGGCGACGGCAAGCGCGCTGCGCGAAAAACTCGGCATCCTCGTGCGCGCCGAACCGGACGCGGCAAAGGCTGTTGGCGGCGCCGACATCATCGTCACCACCACGCCGTCGACCGAGCCGCTGATCAAGGCCGGCTTTGTCGTTGCCGGCCAGCACATCACCGCCATGGGCTCGGACGCCGAGCAAAAGAACGAGATCGCGCCGGCGATCCTGCGCATGGCCGATCTCTATGTCGCCGACAGCGTGAAGCAAACGCGGCTTCTCGGCGAACTCCATCACGCCATCGCATCGGGCGTGATGAGCGCTGATGCCGAGGTCACCGAACTCGGCCAGATCATAGCCGGCGAACGTCATGGAAGGGGCTCAGCCAGCGACATCACCATCGCCGACCTCACCGGCACCGGCGTGCAGGACACGGCGATTGCAACATTCGCCCGCGACCGCGCACGTGCGGCCAAGTCAGGAACGATTTTCGAAAGCTGATGCTGGCTGCGAGGCCCAACAAACGAGGACCCAAGAACAATGCAACCGAACCTGAAATTCTCGCGCGGCGAATTTGCGGAACGCCTCGCCAAGACACGGCAAGCCATGGAGGCGAAGGGCGTCGACCTCCTGATCGTCAGCGACCCCTCCAACATGGCCTGGCTGACCGGCTATGATGGCTGGTCGTTCTACGTACATCAGGCGGTCATCGTGCCGCCGTCGGGGGAGCCGGTCTGGTACGGCCGCGGCCAGGACGCCAACGGCGCCAAGCGCACAGCCTATCTCGCGCATGAAAACGTCGTCGGCTACGCCGACCACTATGTCCAGTCGACCGAGCGCCACCCCATGGATTTTTTGTCCAGCGTGCTTGCGGATCGCGGCTGGGGCAAGCTGACCATCGGCGTCGAGATGGACAATTACTGGTTCTCGGCCGCCGCCTTCGCTTCGCTGCAGAAACACCTTCCCAATGCCCGCTTTGTCGATGCCACAGCTTTGGTCAACTGGCAGCGCGCGGTGAAGAGCGCGACCGAGATCGATTATATGCGCAAGGCGGCCCGCATCGTCGAAGCCATGCACCAGCGCATTGTCGACAAGATCGAGGTCGGCATGCGCAAATGCGACCTTGTCGCCGAGATCTATGATGCCGGCACGCGCGGCGTCGATGGGATCGGCGGCGACTATCCGGCAATCGTGCCGCTGTTGCCGTCCGGCGGCGACGCTTCGGCACCGCATCTGACCTGGGACGACAAGCCGATGAAGTCCGGCGAAGGCACTTTCTTCGAGATCGCCGGCTGCTACAACCGCTATCACTGCCCGCTGTCGCGCACCGTCTTTCTAGGCAAGCCGACGCAGGAATTTCTCGACGCCGAAAAGGCGACGCTGGAAGGCATGGAGGCGGGGCTTGCAGCGGCCAAACCCGGCAACACCTGCGAGGACATCGCCAACGCCTTCTTCGCCGTCTTGAAGAAATACGGAATCGTCAAGGACAACCGCACGGGTTATCCGATCGGCCTGTCTTATCCGCCGGACTGGGGCGAACGCACCATGAGCCTGCGCCCTGGCGATCGCACCGAACTCAAGCCCGGCATGACCTTCCATTTCATGACCGGCCTCTGGCTGGAGACGATGGGACTGGAGATCACCGAATCCATCCTGATCACCGAAACCGGTGTAGAGTGCTTGGCCAATGTGCCGCGCAAACTGGTGGTGAAGAATTGAAAACGATGTCCCGCCCATCCCCGATCGCCCCGACCGTCGATTTCGACAAGGATGGCGTGCAACATGGTTTCCTGCGCTTGCCCTACAGTCGCGACGACTCCGCGTGGGGCTCGGTGATGATCCCGATCTGCGTCATCCGCAGCGGCAAGGGGCCGACTGCCCTGCTCACCGGCGGCAATCATGGCGACGAGTATGAGGGGCCGTTGGCGCTCTACGACCTCGCCCGCACGCTTGACCCGAAAGACGTCTCCGGCACGGTGATCATCGTGCCGGCGATGAATTATCCGGCCTTCCGCGCCGGCACCCGCACGTCGCCGATCGACAAGGGCAATATGAACCGCAGTTTCCCGGGAAGGCCGGACGGCACGGTGACGGAAAAGATCGCCGACTACTTTCAACGCGAATTGCTGCCCCGCGCCGACCTCGTCTTCGACTTCCACTCCGGCGGCAGGACGCTGGACTTCGTGCCGTTCTGCGCCGCCCACACTTTGTCCGACAAGGCGCTGGAGCAGAAAGCCTTCGACGCGGTCGCAGCATTCTCGGCACCGTTCTCGATGCGCATGATCGAGATCGATTCCGTCGGCATGTACGACACGGCGGCGGAGGAGATGGGTAAGGTCTTCGTCAGTACCGAGCTTGGTGGCGGCGGCACCTCGCGTGCGCAAACGGTGCGGATCGCGCGGCGCGGCATCAGCAATGTGCTGCGCCATGCCGGCATTGTTGAGGGTGCGGTCGAGACAGGCACGACTCAATGGCTGGACATGCCGTCGGGCGATTGCTTCTCCTTCGCCGAGGATGACGGGATGATCGAAACCATGGTCGATCTCGGCGAGCCCGTGAAAGAAGGCGCGGTGCTGGCGCGTATCCACTCCACCGGCCGCACCGGCATCGCGCCGCAGGAAATCAGGGCAAAAATGTCCGGCATGCTGGCGGCGCGGCATTTTCCAGGCCTGGTCAAAGCCGGTGACTGTGCCGCGGTGGTTGGCGCTCTGGTCTCCTGATGTTCGGAGCCAGCGAAATCAATGACCAGCGTGTGTGCTTACATCAGAGCGCGTCGTAAACGGCGTCGATCAAAGCTTTGCGGCGTGGATCGAGGTCGTCGAAACCGAGCATACGGTTAGTGACATAGCCGAACCCGACACCGGCGGCGGGATCGGCAAAGCCGATGGCGCCGCCCCAGCCGCTATGGCCGAACGTTTGCGGCGACGCGCGGCTGGCGTAGGTGGAATCCTCCATCTGATAGCCGGCGGCAAAGGCGGTCGGCAACGCGAAGCTGTCGTCCATGCCGCGAATGCGAGGTCTTGCTGCTTCTTCGACCGCGGTAGGACCGATCAGAGGCTTGCCCTCCCAAACGCCGCCGGCCGCCATCATGCCGTAGATGCGTGCCAGTGCGTGTGCCGACGACTGGCCATTGCCGCCCGGCACCTCGGCGGCGCGCCAGGCGCGGTCGTTGGGCGCCGATGCCCGGGGTGTGGGATTCTCGCCTGCGTGGGGAAATGGCGAGGCGCGGACAAACTCTACCCAGTCGGAAGCCTTTGGACCTTCAATCATCTCGGCGACCCTGAGATCCTCGCTGGCCGGGAGACCGACATGAAAATCAGCGCCAAGCGGGCCTGCGATCTCTTCCGCGATGAAGCGGCCCACGCTGCGTCCGTCGACGCGACGCAGCACTTCGCCGGCAAGGTGGCCGTAGGTAAGGGCGTGATAGATGCAGCGGCTGCCCGGCTCCCACAGGGGTGACATGGCGGCAAGGGCATCGACAAAAGGCGTCCACGCCAACAGTCCTGCCTCGTCCATCGGCACGGCGAGACCGTTCAGCCCGGCCTGATGCGACATCATCTGATCGAGCGTGATGCGCTCCTTGCCGCCGGCCGCGAATTCCGGCCAATAGCGCGCAACGGGGGCGGCGTAATCGAGCTTGCCGCGCTCCACCAGCATGGCGATGGCCAAGGCCACGACGCCCTTGGTGCAAGACCAGACATTGACCAGCGTGTCTTCCCGCCACGGACGAGCGCGCGCGGCATCGGCATGACCGCCCCACAGATCAACGACTGTCCTGCCGTGGACCACAACCGACACGCCGCCGCCATGCTCCAGCCCTTGCGCGAAACCCGTGGCAAACGCGTCGCGCACAGCGGCAAAGCTTGGATCGCAGGTACCCTCGATGTTCATGCGCGACTTCTCATTCGGTTCCTCAACTCAATGCAGTTTCAGTGGCTGCCCCTGGATTGGCAACCAAGCTCTGGCGGCCAGCACAGAGACATCGTGCCGCAGTCAGTCCCGAGGGCAGTGGCGTGCCTGCCAACACGATCTTGCCACCCATGCATCGATCGCACGGCGGGTGACGAGCGCGTCTTCCTTGGAGATACGGTCGGGTTCTGGACGACGCTGACGGTGTGGCCTTCCTTGGTGAGGATGTCGTAGGCGCCCTTCCATCCTGTCACGGTCAGCTCGTTATTGAGGATATTGTACATCCTTGTGGATATACGATATCCTTAATTCTGAACTGGAAAGTCCTTCCGACATAAGGGACAGACAAATGCCTTGCCGGTCGCCAGGGAGTCCTGCCCAACGGACTAGCCAGGAACGATGAGACTTGCACCACAACATCGGCTTGTTCAAGGTAAGAGCAACGACGGACCTAGCTGTCTTTGCTCGCCGATTTGACCGGAAGGTTACCGCACGATGCCACTCATGAATCGACGATTTGGAGCCAAGACTCTGGCACGCCCGGCACGGCGTCTCGGAGACCTGGCGGCGATGTTTGTCCTGATTGCCAGGTCGTTCGTCCTCGGGATCGCCCTTTTGTTGGCTGGTCAGGCGCAGGCGCAGGCGCCGGCGACCGTCCCGCCTGAAAGGGTCAAACAGCTGTTCGAGCTTCTCGATGATCCGTCGGTGAAGGCCTGGGTGGCCGAACAACGAAATCAGGACGCCGGGTCAAAGCCTGTCGAGACGGGAGCTTCGCCGGCCGACGGATCGTCCGACGCCGTGGCCGCACCGGGCCAGATGAATACGATGGCATCCTCGACGCTCGATCGGATCAGGCATCATATCGAAAGGATCGTACGGACTTTGCCTCTGCTGCCAGGCCAGTTCGCGCGCGTTCGCGCCGAGACCATGCAGGACATGTCCAGCAAGGGGCCCGTCAGCGTCTTGATCCTGATTGCGATGTTCATCGCTGGCGGCCTGGCGCTCACCTGGGCAACGTACAAGGTCACCCGCCCATTTCGTCTTTGGATTATCGCGCAACCGAAGGATACGCCCGTCGGGCGAGCCAAGAAGATTGGCGGTCGCGCGCTTTATTCCAACATGCTGCTCGTCTCGTTCGCACTGGGCAGCGCCGGCGCGTTCATGCTGTTCGACTGGCCAATGCTTATCCGCGAGATTGTGCTGACATTTCTGATGGCGGCAGTCGTCACATGGGGTGTACGCCTGTACGTCATGGCCACGCTCGTCCCGTCCTTCATGGAGGTCGAGAACGCCGTCGAAGTTCGTGCTTTGCCGATCACCAACGAGACGGCTGACCACTGGGCCTATTGGTTACCCCGGATCGTTGGGGTCTTCGCCTTCTTCGGCGCCGCGTTTATCCTCTTGCCGGGTCTCGGCATCGATCAGGACGGAATGATGGTCCTGTCACTGGGCGCTGATTTCGTGTTGCTGGTGCTCTTGCTGCTCGCCATTTGGCGTCGGCCAAGAACGCAGCGAGACGGTGCGCGCCATGGCGGTCACACGGAAACGACATGGCTGTTGACTGCTTATTTCGTCGTTCTGTTCCTGCAGCGCATCGCCGGCCTTTATACCTACTTCTGGTTTACCTTCGCTGCATTCTTCCTGCCTTTGGCAATCGTGCTGACGCAGCGCGGGGTTAATTTCGTTCTGCGGCCGGGTTCGGAAGATGCCGGCCGGCCAACGATCCCGGCGGTGACAATCGCCGTCATCGATCGCGGTATCAGGATGATTTTGATCCTGGCGGCGGCCTACTTTCTCGCGCGTGCCTGGGGCCTGAACATGCAATCCATGCGCGACAGCGATACGACGACAACATTCATATTGCGCGGCTTGATCAATGTCGTGGTCATTGCGCTTGCAGCCGATTTCGGCTGGTCGATTATCAAGGCGTTGATCGAACGAAAGCTGGGCATCGATGCACCGCACCCTGTGATCAACGAGGAAGACATCCCTATCCTCGATCCGCAGCAGGCGCGGCTGCAGACGTTGTTGCCGATCCTCCAGAACATGCTGCTCGCATTGATCATCGTGATGGCGGTGCTGATGATGCTGGCCTCTATGGGTATCCAGATCGGCCCGCTGATCGCCGGCGCGGGCGTCGTCGGTGTCGCCGTGGGCTTTGGCGCACAAACCGTCGTCAAGGACGTTATTTCAGGCGTGTTTTTTCTGCTCGATGACGCGTTTCGTGTCGGCGAATACATTTCCTCGGGCAATTACAAGGGCACCGTGGAAAGCTTTTCGCTGCGATCAGTGAAGCTGCGCCACCATCGTGGTCCGCTGTTCACGATACCGTTCGGTGAACTCGGGGCAGTCCAGAACCAGAGCCGTGACTGGGTTATCGACAAATTCAACATCACCGTCGGCTATGACACCGATATCGACTTCGCTCGCAAGCTGATCAAGCGAATCGGTCTCGAACTGGCGGAAGATCCCGAGTTCAAAAACTGGGTGCTCGACCCGATCAAGATGCAGGGGGTACAGGAGTTCGGCGAGTACGGCATCGTATTGAGGGTCAAAGCCATGACCAGACCCGGAGGCGCCTTCAGCATGAAACGCAAATTCTATGTGCGCCTGCGCCAGGTCTTCAAGGAGCAAGGCATCGAACTGCCATTTCCGACGGTCCACATCCAAGGGCTGCAGAACACGCATGAGACAGAGAATGCGCCGTTGGAGATCACACCCGAGTTGCAGATGGCCGTCGCGCAGTCGCACACCAATCGGCGCAGAAAGAAAGCTGGCACAACCGGGTAGGAAAGCTGGGCTCCTCGGTCACAGGGCGGGCCTTCCACCTGGGCGCCGTCAGCTCCAGGGTCGCAGACCATGGAAATAGCCGCACGTGGTCGGCAGCGCTTAACCGGAGGGCGGCCGGGCATTCTTTGTGCTATTTTTGCTACATTGCGTAAATTTGTGGCTTGAATCCAGCGTTTTAGTGTCCACTAAATTGTAAGTTTGTAGACAATTGTGCTTGGGTCGTAGCGCCTTGGAATAACGTGCAGGGGGAATGTTGGGGTGGGTAAAATGAATTCGACAACTGTGTGGGCCATATGCAAGCGCCTTGGCCTGCTGACGACGGTTGCCATATTGAGCTGCGGGAATGCTCACGCGCTCACTCTTAAAGAGGCGATGGCGGTCGCGGTGGAGTCCAATCCCGAGATTGGCCAGGCAATCCAAAACCGCGAAGCAATCGAATTCGAACTGCGCCAGGCGAAGGGGCTTTATCTTCCCAGCGTTGACCTGGAAGCGTCGGCGGGCGCTCGCCGCCTCGACAATCCGGACAGGCGCTCACTTTCCATCGAGAATGACACGCTCTATCCAGCTGAAACCGACCTCACGGTTACGCAGACGCTCTACGACAGCGGTGCAAGGCGCGCCGAACTAAACCGCCAGGCCTCGCGCGTCGACGGTGCCTCGTTCCGGGTTCTGGAACGGTCCGAATTCATCGGGCTCTCGGTTGTCCAGGATTACCTCGAAGCCATGTTGCAGGCCTCGATCGTTGTCGAAGCAAAGAAGAACCTCGGATTCCATCAGGGAATTCTCGGCGACATCCGGCAAGGCATTGCCGGCGGCGCGCTGAACGAGGCCGATCGTCAGCAGGCTGAGGAGCGGCTGTTCGCCGCCAAGGCCCGTGTGCAGGAAGCCACCGAGGAACTAGAGGCAGCAAAGATCCGGTTCTTCAAGACTGTCGGTAAGCCGCTGACCAGCGCCTCGAGGCCGGGCGATGTGTCTGCCGCGCTGCCGCGATCGCTTGACGAAGCAATCGGCCTGGCACGACAGAACAATCCGCGCGTGCATATGGCCAACAGCGATATCGACGCGGCGGCTTCCCTCGTGGATGCCGCACGGGCAAAATTCGGGCCGTCGATCACCGCCGAAGGTATCGCCCGGGCAGGATCCGACATCGATGGCAGTGACGGCGACACGAGCGACCTTCAGGCAAGGGTCGTGCTGCGCTGGAACCTTTATCGCGGCGGCATCGACAAGGCCAACGAGCAGGAGCAAATCCGCCGCACCAGCGAGCAGCGCCTTGTCCTGCACCAAGTCCTGCGCGAGATCGAGGAAGCCGTACGTACGTCATGGGATCGACGCTTCCGGCAGGCCGACCTGGCCAAGACGCTGAAGCTTCAGGCAGCCGCCAACGAAAAGTTGGTGGGGTCCTATCGCGAGCAGTTCAAGGTCGGACAGCGCTCGCTGCTCGACGTGCTTGACGCACAGAACACACGGTTCAACACAGCGACGCTTGCCGACACCGCGTCCTACGCGTCGCTTTTCGCCCAGTACCGGCTGCTGGCGGCAACCGGACAGTTGCTGAAGACCATGGACCTTCAGCCGGCCAAACAAGCAGCCGCCTACGCCAAGGCCGAGTTCAATACACCGGAAACTGCCGACACCGAAACCTATGCACGCACGCCGTCGGAGCAAAAGAACGATCTGCCTTTTGACATCCTCGCGCCGGTAAGGAAAAAGTAGGAAGGCCAAGGTCGAACGATAGTCCTGCGGGCGGATCGTGAACCCACAACCTAAAATCCTGTCCCCAAAGGAGGCCTTCAAGGCCTGCTTTTCGGCTGTTGCCGGCTACCTGGGCAGGCCGAGTGCCGAGACCGTGCTGTTTGCCGGCGTGCCGCTGTCGGATACCCAAATCGATATCGACGCCATTCGGCATCTTGCCGAACGCGTCGGCCTTGAAATCACGGAGTTCAGCCATCGCGATTTTCTTCGCGGACGCATCGACCTCCCCGCCATCCTGTTTCGCGTCAGCCAATTGCCAGTTGCGCTGCTTGCCGAGACAGAGGACGGTGGATTTACGACCGCTGCCCAGGAGGACGGGCGCACAACCATCAGCAAATCCGAACTTGCCGGAAGCTACATAAGCGGCGGCGTTTCCTTCTCGATAACCTATGCCAACGCGGTCGAGGGGATGAGCGTCGGTTCGGCGGCCAAGATTGAGCGGCGACATTGGTTGACCGGAACGATGGGGCCATTCTGGCGCACCTATTCGAAGGTCATCCTGTCGGCGGTATTCATCAATCTGTTGGCCCTTGCCTCGCCGATCTTCACCATGAATGTCTACGACCGGATCTTGCCGAACAAGGCGATATCGACGCTTTGGGTGCTGTCGATCGGGATCGGCGCGGTCATTCTGTTCGACCTGCTCTTGAAGACCGCCAGAGCGTCGCTGATCGACTATGCCGGGCGCAAGGCCGATCTTCGCATTTCCTACATGCTGTTCGAGAAGGTGCTGAACTCGTCCTTGTCGGCACGGCCCGGCTCAACCGGCGAATATGCAAATCGGGTGACGCAGTACGAGTTCGTACGCGAGTTTTTCACGTCGAACACCGTCAGCGTCTTCATCGACACTGCATTCGTCTTCGTCTTTCTTCTTGTAATCTATGCGATAGGTGGCTGGCTGGTCATCATACCGGCCATTGCCTTTGTCGCCTCCGTGATCGTCGGGCTGATCACACAACGGCGTATCGGCAAACGCGTTGCCGCGTCCATGAACGAGGCTTCGCAACGCCAGGCCCTGCTGGTTGAATCCATCTCCACGCTTGAGACGATCAAGTCGTTGCGGGCAGAGGCGTATCTTCTGCGAAAATGGGCAGAGCATTCCAAGAACGCATCAAACACCTCCGAGAAGATCAAGCAGCTTTCGGCTGCCGCCGGCAACATAACGCAGGCCATCCAGCAGTTGGTGACCGTCGCCCTGATCGTGGCCGGCGCTTATGCCTTTTCGGAAGGACATGTCTCCACCGGCGCCATCATCGGCACCGTCATGCTGGCGGGCCGGGCGGTGGCTCCCCTTGGGCAGATCGCTATCACCTTGTCCAGACTTCGTCAGGCAATGCTCTCCTTGCGAATTGTCAATTCGATCATGGCGCAGCCGGAGGATCGGCCGGACACGGTTGGTTTCGTCAACCGCCCCATTCGCAACGGAGCGATGGCGTTCAGGAACGTCGGCTTTGTCTATCCGGGTTCTGAAAACGAAGTTCTGACCGGCGTGAATTTCTCGGTGAAGCCCGGTGAGCGGATCGGCATCATCGGCCGCATAGGCTCGGGAAAGACGACCATGGGTCGGCTGATCGGCAGGCTCTTCCTGCCGACCTCCGGCGAGCTGCTGCTGGACGGGATCGACATCCGCCAATACCATCCGTCGGAGGTTCGCGCCGCGGTCGGTATCGTCGCGCAGGCCAACGATCTGTTTTCGGGCACCATCAAGGAAAATCTCCTGATGGCGTGTCCGGAGGCGACCGATGAACAGATCGTCGAAGCGGCCAAGGCTGCCGGCGTCGACGATTTCGTCTCCCGCCATCCGCGCGGCTACGACATGAATGTCGGCGAGCGCGGCACCAATCTCTCGGGCGGCCAGAGGCAGACAATGGCAATTGCCCGCCTGTTGCTGACCAAACCGAAAATCGTCTTCCTGGACGAGCCGTCCGGCTCGATGGATCTGGCTTCCGAGCGCCAGCTGATCAAGCAGCTCAAGGTGGCCTTCGATCGCAGCACGACGCTGATCGTTTCGACGCACCGCTTCAGCATGCTAGAGTTGGCCGACCGCCTGATTGTCATCGAGCAAGGCAAGATCGTTGCCGATGGACCGAAAGACCAAGTGATACAGGCGCTGCAGAGAACGAGCGCCTGACAGAAACAGACTTGTTGAGTGCATTCAATACGTTGGGGCATGGGAAATGCTTGCCAGGGAAGACCGCCCGCCGCTTTTTGCGTCGGCGTCGATATTCATCATCGGAGCGCTTTTTGCGAGTTCGGTCGCCTGGGCGTCCTTTGCCGAGGTCGATGAAATCGCACGCGGCGACGGCAAGATCATACCCGCGTCGAAGACCCAGATCATCCAGGCCAGCGAGCCCGGCGTTGTTCAGGAAATCGCTGTGAAGATAGGGCAGATCGTCAAGAAGAACGACCTCATCATTCGCCTCGACAACACCTTCAACACCTCAAGCCTTGGCGAGCACCAGGCCAAGGCGCGGGCGCTGCAGACGCGCATTGCACGGCTCAAATTCGAACAGACCGGCAATCTCGAGGGCGCATTTCCCTGCCCGTCCGAGATCCAGAAGGTCGCGCCGGAAATCTGCGACAACGAGCAGAAGCTGCTCATCGCGCGCCGCGACAACTTCGAAGTCAAGCTATCGGTTCTCAAGTCGCGCCTCGATCAGCGCGAGAAGGAACTGGATGAGGCCAACGCCAATGCCGATCGCCTCACCAAGAATCTGGCCGTCAGCGACCAGGAGGCGAAGCTGGTCGAAGCGATGGTCAAGAAAGGCCTGATGGCACGCACCGAGCAACTCCGCGTCGAGCGCGAGCAGACCGAGCTCAATGGTCAGCTGGCACTCGCCGGCGAAACCATCAAGAAAGCCAAGTCGGCCATCACGGAAGCCCAGCTTCAGGTCGATGAACTCGGCCTGCAGCTGCAACAGGAAGCGCTCAGCGACCTGACACAGGCGCTCGCCGACCTCTCGGTGGTGGACGAGACGATACGCGGCGCCACCGACAAGGTGGCGCGCACCGACATACGGTCGCCTGTCGACGGTATCGTCAACACGCTCGACATCAACACGGTCGGCGCCTTCGTCCAGCCCGGCGCAGTCGTCGCGGGCATCGTGCCGACCTCCGAGACCCTGCTGGTCGAAGCGCGGGTTTCACCGCGAGACGTCGCCTTCATCCGGCCGGGGCAGGATGCCCTGATCAAGGTGACTGCCTATGACTTCTCGATCTTCGGCGGCATCGAAGGCAAGGTCTCGAACATCACCGCCGACAGCCTAGTCGACCAGAAGACTGGCGAACCCTACTATCAGGTTCGCGTCGCCACCGACAAATCGACGCTGACACGCGACGGCAAGACCTATTCGATCATCCCCGGCATGATCTGTTCGGTCGACATCAAGACCGGACGCAAGACGATCCTCACCTACCTGATGAAGCCTATCAACAAGGCGCGTGAGGAGGCGATGAGTGAGCGGTAGCGCGATCTCCCCTTCTGCCGATCGCGGCCGGCTGCTGCCGCCACTGGCGGCAGAGGATTTCGGACTCGAGTTCCGGGTCGTGGCGCGTGGCGGAACGCGCCGCGGCATTCGTCTGGAGCGTGCGTTCTGGACCTCRCTGAAGCAAATGGCCGAAAACCGGAAATGCACGATCGGCATGCTGATCGAAGAGATCGCCGAGAGCCACGCCAACACCGGAAACCTGACATCGGCAATCCGCGTAGCCTGCATGCGTGGACTGGCCGACGAGAACCTAACCTTGCAGCGGCTGGCGTCGATCAAGACCATCAACGCCATTCTGGTCGCCTGTCCCTCGCCGGCCTTTGCCCTGTCATCGTCGAAGAAGATCCTGACCTTCAATGCGCCGTTCCAGCAACTGGTGCGTCGTCAATTGCCGGTGGCGCCGAACGAGGACACGCGCCACGACCTCAAGCTGGCGCTGGACCTCAATGTCGCCGACATATTCGCCAGGCTCGAGGCCAATGGCGAGACGCCGGTCGCCACCGGTTTCGTCATCGGCGCCGGTGACCGCCGCTACCGGGGTCAACTGAACGCGGTGCGGGCGCCGGTGGTCGAGCCGGAACTGCTGATGGCGTTCGTCTTCGGCGGCTAGGGCGCCCAAGACACCCTGACGGCATACTTACTGTTGCAGACCTTCGCCCGGCGCGACCGTCGAAAGGCCGCCCTTGATATCGGCGATTTGCGCAGAGCCGGTCTTTGCGCCATGGATCCATGCGCGGTCGGTGCTGAACGAATACAGCGGCACGTAGCTCGGTAGATCGCTGTCGCGCGAAACGACATTGCTCAGACTGTCGAGAATGAAGACGCCACTGCCGGTGCTGACCGACAGCACGGCATGAAAGAAACCGCGCTTGCGATCCTGCAAGACAACCAGCGACATGCTCTGACCCGGGATGCCCGCATGCAGCAGCGCCGCCATCTTGAGGATAGCGAAATCCTCGCAGTCCCCTGCCCGGCGCTCGAGGATTTCCGAGGGCTTGGCCCAGTAGTCGAGCTTGCCGTAAACCACGCTGTCCTTCTTGTAGGCGATCGCGCGATTTATACTTGAGTTGACGAAGGACAGCTTGTCGATGAAGCGCTTGTCCCGGGCTGCCTCGACGATCCCGGCAAAGGTGCTGTTCTTGCGCTCGCATGCACTGCCCGCGGTGCACTCGACAATTGCCTTGTAGACAGGCGCCCAGCGGGCCGAGACCGGGAAATTGCGCATCGACAGGGCAACCGAACCGAACACGCCGGGAATGATTGCCGCCGTCTGGATCGGGTCGATCCCGGCGTCGTCCTGTGCGATCGAAGGATCGCGCTTTTCATTAACGGCAACAGGACCATAGCTGCCGAAAATCATGCCGATCCTGTAGGCCGAAACAGGCCGCCAAGGCTGCGGCCGCAGCAGCGAAACGCCGCCGAGACTGGGCGGGGTTTCGACCGCCGCCAGCATTCCAGCGACAGCGCCGGCATCCGCGGCAACGGCACTCGCGGATGATGGCTGCGGCAGGCTTGCGATGCCCATTGCCAGCAGGAGCAGCTTGAGCCCGGTTATCCCCGAGGCAGATTTTTCTTTTTTCATAACGCCCACCTTTGACTGTGGACGCTACCGATCTTGTCTCAAATTACTGGAAATGAAGGTGGATAAGTTTTGGCAAAACAGGAACATCCACTTTGCGTAAACTTTTATTCAAATTTATACTTCTGCGTACCAGTCCATCCCGATTGGAGGATATCAAACGGACAATGGCCCAGCCTATGTATATCAGGTTATATGTTGGGAGTTTACCACGTCTAAAAAATGCCGAGACAGGCATATCGGCATATATAAAAGCGGTTGCAGGATAGTTGCAAAGCAGAGGCTGTCACTGTCTCTTTCCGGGAAATACCGAAGGGGTTTGGTTATGGCGAACAGTAACGAATTGGACACCGTCTCGAATTCTTGGGACCAGCACTCTCCCAATGAACATGGTGGCTCACCGTCGCAGGCAGGGACGCAGATAGCGCAAGCCGCCCAGCCGGCGCCTGCCGAGCCCGTACCCGTCGATGTCGGCAGCGGCGCGCCCGTCAAGCAAGATGCACCTGCGGAGGCGAAGGCCCCGGCGGCCGCTGCGCCCCACGAATACGTGGCCGACGCCAGCAACGTGGTAAAGCTTCCGGCCGACGTCTCGATCGACAACATCAAGGTCGACGGCCACAACCTCGTGCTCGAACAGGCTGATGGCTCGGTCATCGTGATCAAGGATGGCGCCTTGAACGTGCCGACGTTCATCATTGGCGACGTCGAGGTACCGCGCGTTGCCTTGATCGCCGCGCTCGAGGCCAGCCACGTCGATGTCGCCTTTGGCGCCGACGGCTCCATCTCGGCCGGTCCGGGCGGTTCGAACTCAAGTGCAGGCGGAGACTTTTCGGTTCCCCCCGGCGGCATCGGCGACGGATTCGGTCTTTCTGCGCTGTTGCCCCCGACAGACCTGGCGTTCGGCCAGCCGGATAACCGCGAGTTGTTTCCGAGCCTGCGGCCGGATTCCACACCCTCGATCATCGACCTGACGCCTTCCACAAGTGGCGGCGACACCATCGTCAATGAAAAAGGCCTGCCGGCAAGCTCGGGATCGGAAGGCTCGGGCGAGGCGCAAGATTCTTTACCCAACACCGATCAGTCGGAGATCAACACCGGTACCTTCACCATCACCTCGCCCGACGGTGTCGGCTCGCTGACCATTGCCGGCCAGGTGATTTCGGGCGTCGCACTTGCCGACAGCGCATCGACGCCGATCAACATCACGACGCCGCTCGGCAACACGCTGACCATCAGCGGCTACGACGCCGCGACTGGCCAGGTGAGCTACAGCTACACGCTCGTTCATAGCGCGGCTCACCCCGGCGCGGGGACCGATTCCATCTTCGACGACATGACGGTGACTGTTACCGACACCGACGGAGACGTCTCCCTTCCAGGAACGCTGTCCGTCCAGATCGTCGACGACGTGCCGACGGCGGTTGCCGATACCGATGCGGTGGCAGCGAGCTCGTTCGGGCCGGTCGGCGGCAATGTAATCGACGGCAGCGGGTCCGACGGCAATGCGGCGGGCGTCGACACCCAGGGCGCCGACGGCGCGACAGTGGTAGGCGTCCAGGCTGGTAACACCAATGCCGATGTCGACGACGCGGCCACGCTTGGCACGCAGATCCAGGGCACCTACGGCAAGCTGACGCTGGCCGCCGACGGCACCTACAGCTACGTTCGCGATGCCGGCACGCCCGGCGGTGTCAACGACGTCTTCACTTACACGATCAAGGATGGCGACGGCGACACCTCGCACACCACGCTGACGATTTCGATCGGCGATGGAACGCCGACCGTATCGATCCCGGCAGCGGGCGGCGCCGACACGACGGTCTATGAGGCTGGCCTGCCGGCGCGCGCCGGCGAGCCTTCGGGCTCGAACGAGCCTGCGGCCTCGGAAACGACCTCGGGTACGATCGGCTTCGCGTCGCCGGACGGCCTGACGACAGTGTCGCTGGGCGGCCATGTACTGACCGGTATCCCGACGGCGTTCGCCGACGGGACGACAGGCACGCTGACGGCAAGCTATGTCTACAATCCGGCGACCGGCCTCGGCACGATCAGCTACTCCTACACGCTCATCGACAACACGCTGACCGATCCGTCGAGCACCAGCTTCGCGGTGGTGGTGACCGACGCCGACGGCGATCCGGCGCCGGCCGGTAATCTGGTCATCAACATCGTCGACGACGTGCCGACGGCGGTTGCCGATACAAATGGCATCATCGAGGGTGGTTTGCTGACGGTGTCGGCAGTGGCGGGCGTGCTGGCCAACGACGTTGCCGGCGCGGACGACTTCACAGCCGGTGGTGGCGTTGTGGGTGCGCGCGCTGCGGGCGGCGATACCACGACAGCAGTGATGACGGGTGTTGGTACCAGCATAGCTGGTCTGCACGGTACACTGACGCTACAGGCGGATGGCAGCTATACTTACCAGTCGACGGCCAACGCCATCACGTCGAACACAACGGATACGTTCGTCTACACCATCATGGATGGCGACGGCGACCTGTCGACGACAACGCTCACCATCAACCTGTCGGACAGCGGCCTGGCCGCTTCCAACGACGACCTGACGGTCAACGAGGCGGCGCTGCCGATCGGCTCCAACCCGTCGAGCACCGCAGAGACCATTGCCGGCACCGTCGTCGACAATGTGTCGGGCGGCACCGGTCCCTACACCTACACACTGCTGAGCAGCGCCACCGGCGTGCACGGCACGCTGACCTTCAATGCCAACGGCACCTACAGCTACACGCTGACCTCGCCGGTCGACGGCGTCGACGCCAACAACGGCGCCAACACCGTCAACAACGTCGAGACCTTCACCTACCAGGCCACCGACGCCAACGGCAACACCATCACCAACACCATCACCATCGACGTCACCGACGACGTGCCGACGGCGCATGCCGACACCAACAGCGGTGTCGAGGGTAGCGTCGTGATCGGCAACGTGCTGACGGATGCCACGGACGACGTGTTCGGCGCCGACGGTGCGGCGGCGGGCGGCGGCGTTGTCGGCGTTCGCGTTGCGGGCGGCGACACCACGACGGCGGTGACGACGGGTATCAACACGGCGATCAACGGCAGCTTCGGCACGCTGACGCTGCAGGCCAACGGCACCTACAGCTATGACGGCCTGCCCAACGTGGTCCCGCCGGCAGGCGCGACGGAGACCTTCGTCTACACCATCATGGATGGCGACGGCGACCTGTCGACGACGACCCTCACCATCAACCTGTCGGACAGCGGCCTTGCCGCTTCCAACGACGACCTGACGGTCAACGAGGCGGCGCTGCCGATCGGCTCCAACCCGTCGAGCACGGCAGAGACCATTGCCGGCACCGTCGTCGACAATGTGTCGGGCGGCACCGGACCCTACACCTACACACTGCTGAGCAGCGCCACCGGCGTGCACGGCACGCTGACCTTCAATGCCAACGGCACCTACAGCTACACGCTGACCTCGCCGGTCGACGGCGTCGACGCCAACAACGGCACCAACACCGTCAACAACGTCGAGACCTTCACCTACCAGGCCACCGACGCCAACGGCAACACCATCACCAACACCATCACCATCGACGTCACCGACGACGTGCCGACGGCGCATGCCGACACCAACAGCGGTGTCGAGGGTAGCGTCGTGATCGGCAACGTGCTGACGGATGCCACGGACGACGTGTTCGGCGCCGACGGTGCGGCGG
>NZ_JBFUDJ010000005.1:0-436546 GCF_056404775.1 Mesorhizobium sp. P2_B5
GGTCGGCAAGCGCGCAGACGTTGCGAAGCGTTCCTGAAAACTGGGCTGTTGCGTCGCGAATGCCCATCAGGCGTCCGACGATTTTAACGCCTTGCCCCTGCAGGACATTGAGGTCGAGCGTGGTCCGGTCTGATGTGCCGACAAGCTGCGGCGACGGGACTCTTCGGGCGCGGTCGGGGTCGTCAGCCTCTTCGATGCGCTGGTCGAGCACGCCCGTCGCAAGCATCCACCATTGGATATCGCGACCTCGATAGACGCGCGGCAGCCGGACGTGTTCGCCCACCGCGAGCGTGACGGGCCGGCCGCTGAGCTGGATCTCTTGCGCCAATTGCAGACCTGTCGCCGATGCCCCAACCACCAGCACCCCGCCAGGGACAAGCTGCCCGGGATTGCGGTAGGAGTGAGCCGATAGCTGTTCGATGGTCGCTGGCATGGCCTCGGCCAGTCGCGGTATTACAGGCTTGCTGAAAGCACCCGTGGCGAGCACGACGGCACGGCACAGCCAGTCCCCATTTTGGGTTTCCACCCGAAAGCCGTGGCTGCTCTGCGCAACTCTGTTGACTGCGGTACGCGTTAGAACCGGTGCTGATGTGTATGTGGCGTAATCGGAAATGAAATCGGCAACCTGCCCGGCGTTCATAAAGCCGTCCGGGTCGTCGCCTTGGTATGGGTAGTCGGGAAGCCGCGCCATCCAGTTGGGCGTGAGCAAGCGCAGCGAATCCCAGCGTTCCGTGCGCCAGCTATTCGCGACCTCGCCTCGCTCGAGAACCACATGCCTGAGCGAGTGCTGGCCCAGCAGATAGCTTATCGCCAGGCCTGAGTGACCGGCACCGATGACGACGACGTCAACGGTGCCGGCGATCCCGCGCGATGCGCTTTTGCTCATCAGGACTTGCTCGAGGTGACCGTTACATCGGTCGGGTTGGTGATCACGTCAAAGACGGCCGAGCGCTTCTGCGACTGCGCGACGAGAGCGGCGATGTCTTCCGCGCTGGCGTCCGCGTCGATGTCGTAGTGCACCTTGATGCCGTCGAAGCCGTTGCGCACGTCCGGATCGATGCCGAGGATGCCCTGGATATTCATGCCGGCTTCGAGCGTTGCCTTGACCGAGTGGAGCTGGATGTTGCGGTTTTGCGCGACAGCGGCGATGCCCGCGGTGAGGCAGCCGGCCAGTCCGACCAGCACAAATTCGACGGGTGTCGCACCCTTGTCCTCGGACGCAAAGATTTCCGGGTGATCGGACTCGAACTTGTAGGTCTGGCGATGCTGCTGTTCTGCGCCCAGGCCGAAGAATCCGTCGACTGTGGCTCGGTTGTGGGTCCCCTTGACCCATTCGCTCGTCGCGCGCCACTTGAACCGGGCGGCCTCGGGGGCATCCTTCAGCGCCTCGCGGGCGCCAAGCAGGGCGGCTACGTTGACACCATTTGTGGCGGTTTCCGTGCGTTTGGTCATAGGTCGTACTCCTGTTGACAGGTGAGGGTCCGGCTTACAGCGGACGGAATGTCTTCCCACGGGCGTGTTGTGCGCAGCATGGGAGTGAGCGTGGAATCGCCTGGCGAAGCGCTGTGCTGGCGTAGCTCCTGCAGCCGAACTCCAGCGATCGCCGAGGTTGGGGTGGCGCCTCGTTCAGAGGATCCTGCCCCAGCTGTTTGATGAGAGCCTTTTTTGGCGCGGTGTAACCGGCCAGCCAATGTCCTTTTGAATTTCCAATGGCAGGCTGTTCAGAACGCGTTCGGATTTTCGTGCTTCACGGGCGTTTTTGATGGCCGCCCCATAGCGCGCGACCGTTTCAAACATTGACATCTTCTTCTCCTGTAGAGCTTTGGGCGCCTCGGGATATACCCAAGGAGCCGCTCAACAGTCTGTTAAATGCTCCACATTTGTATCTGCAAGGTTGCACCAAAACCGACGTTTGGTAACAAAATCGCAGATGACCTACGCGAGGGATTTCGGCTACGGGTGGCTGGACACGAAGGCGGCGACGAAGAAGAAGTGGCGGATAGGCGCGGCCAATTCAGAGGGCCGGACCCAACCGGACAGGACTTCCATCATAAAAGCGCGACAGCCGGAAGCGGCTGAGGTCGTGCCCGGTCTCGTTTCCCGCGATCATGTCGGCAACGACGCGACCTATGCCAGGCCCGATACCGAAGCCGTGGCCGCTCATTCCCGTCGCGACGAAAAGGCCGCCGACTGCCTCCACCCGATCCACGACGGGGACGACGTCGGGCATGGCGTCGATCATGCCACCCCAGCCTGCCTTCAGGCGAACCGTCTCGAACTGCGGAAAGAGGTGCTTGAACTTGCGTTCTATCGAACGCAGACGGGCCCGTTCAGGGGCCGGGCTGAGCACACGCATTCTCTCGAAAGGGCTGCGCGAATCCGGCGCCCAATCGCGCGGCGTCGACCAGGCATCGGGGTAACCTGACGGCGCGAACGGAAAGTAGCGTGTTCCCAGCGGATTGTCCCTGAGGGCCGGAAGGTATTTGGTGGCGTGACGGAATGCGTCCGGCCCCACGTAGTGCAGATGGCTGCCGCCCGCGGCGAGCGTGTAACCGCCATCCTGCCGGCGCCTGAAAGCGATGTGTTCGTCAGTTGCCGCACCTGGATAGATCTCGGGCAAGGGCTCCGTTGCGGCTACGGTTACCCTGACGCTGAGCTGGGGGATGGACACGCCGTGTCTTCTCAAGAACAGGGACGACCAGGCGCCACCCGCGACCAGCACGGTGGAGGTCTCGATATACCCCGCCTCGGTCCACACGCCCTTGATCTTTCCGGCCGAGATCTCAAGGGTTCGCGCTGCGCAATTCTCTACGATTTTGACACCCTTTCGGACGGCAAGCCGGGCAAGTGCCGGCACCGCCAGCCAGGGCTCCGCACGCATGTCGGAGGGCGTCGTCATCGCGCCCTTGAATCTGCGCGACATGCCTTTGATGAGCTTGGCGGCTTCGCCACCGTCCAGGAGGCGCGTGTCGAGCGCATGGATCGCGGCGATCTTCATGAACGCTTCGAAGCCGGCCATGTCCTTGTCCGAGTTTGCCAGATAGGTCACGCCTGTCTGGCTCAAGCCGATGTCTTCGCCGCATTCCTCAGCCAGCTGCCGCCACAGGCGAACAGCCTCGATGACGATGGGCAACTCGTCGGCGTCCCGTCCCTGCTTTCTGATCCAGCCCCAGTTGCGGGACGATTGCTCTGCCGCAACGCGTCCCTTTTCCAGGAGCGTCACCGGAATGTTGCGCTGCGCCAGGAAAAGCGCTGTCGTCACGCCGATAACACCGCCGCCAATGACCACCACCTCCGAACTCTTCGGCGGTGGACCTGGATGCTGGATTGGATCCGTTTTGGAGAACGGGAATGTGGGCAAGTGGCGCACCTGTAGGCTGGTCGATGGCTCTGGCTTACTGGTTGACACCCTGTAGAAGCCAAATCAAGGACCGACCCAGGCAGACCGTTGTCCCACGACACTTCAATCTATCTGCAGTCAACGTCCGCAAGGGGTCGAATTCGGCCCAACGGGCTGACCGGATTGACCTCAGCCCGGCGCCCCAGCCACCGAGCCCCGGACCACCAGGTCGACCGGCCAGACCTCACCGCGGGCGCCTTCTTCAAGGCCGGAAATGCGCGCCGCCAGCCGCTCGGCGATGCGGGCCCCGGCGAGGCGGATCGACGAGCGTGTCGTCGACAGCGGAACGGAAAAATTCTCGGGCTTCAGCCATGGGAAGACGTCGTCATGGGCGATCAGAGACAGGTCGCCGGGAATGGTCAGGCCAAGGTCGCGCACCGCGCGCACGACGCCGAGCGACATGATCAGGCTGGAGCAGGCGATCGCGGTTGGCGGTTCGCTCTGTTCGAGCAGGCGCCGCGCGGCGCGATAGCCGTTCTCCTCGGTCATCGTCACCGAGCAGACATGGCGCTCGCCGAGTGTCAGGCCGCTGGCGGCCAGCGCGCGACGCATGCCGCGCTCGCGGTGAATGGCGAAGGTCTCGCGGTCGTCGCCATTGATCAGCGCCAGCCGGCGATGGCCGAGCTGGACCAGCAGCCGGGCCGCCTCGTGGAAGGCGCCCTCATTGTCGATGTCGGTGAACGGATAGTCGAAATCGAAGCCGTCGCTGCGGCCATGGACGATGAAGGGGATGCCCAGCGTGTTGACCAGCGCCACCCGCCGGTCGGCCGGCCGCGGCGAGGAGATGTAGACGGCGTCGACCTGGCGGTTGGCGACGATGCGGCGATAGGTGGTCTCCTGGTCGTCGGCGTCAGCCGGCGACAGAACGAGGTCGAGTTCGTGCGAGCGGGCATAGTCCCCCAGGCCGGAGAGGAACTCGACAAAATGCGGATCGATATCGACCGAGGCGCCGGTCGGCAGGACATAGCCGATCATGCCGGTCTTGCCGGTCGCCAGCCGGCGCGCGCTCGGGTTGGGCCGGTAGCCGTGGCGCTTGGCGGCATCCACCACGCGCCGGCGGGTTTCCTCGTTGACCTCCGGATAGCCGTTCAGCGCACGGCTGACCGTTGTCTGCGACAGCGCCAGCATATGGGAGAGCTGTTTCAGGTTCACTGGGAGGCCTCCAAGCCTCAAAGCGCTTTTAATTTCGGATTCGCGCGGGCGCCATGAAGGGCGCTGCCGAACCATGGGACCATACGCACTGGTCCGGCCAGTTTGAAGCATAATACGCTGCTGCACCGCCAAAAAACTGTGCTGCAGTGCACTTTATCACGTGTTGCAGCCCGAAATCAAATCGATTAGACCGCTACCCTCTTGACTTCCGTTGGATTCAATGGCGAGATCAAAAAGACCAAAGCGCTTTGGAAGACTCTTTCGAAAGGTTGCGGTTCCTTTCCGAGTGAGTCACAGTCCTGCGGCGTCGGCGGGCGGAATGGAGGTTCCGTCCGGGTGTATGTGACCACTGGGAGGAATGCGATGAAGAAGATGCTTCTGCTTGGCGCCGCGTTTGCAACGCTCGCCCTGAGCCTGCCGGCGCAAGCCGAACTGAAATTCAAGCCGGGTGAAGACAAGCGCTTCAACTGGGCCAACTACGAAGAGCTGAAAAAGGTCGATCTCAAGGGCGAGACGCTGACCATCTTCGGACCCTGGCGCGGCGAGGATGAAGGTCTCATCCGCACGGTTCTAGAATATTTCCAGGAAGCCACCGGCGCCGAGATCAAATACTCCTCGTCGGAGAATTACGAACAACAGATTGTCATCGACACCCAGGCCGGCAGCCCGCCCAACATCGCCGTGCTGCCGCAGCCGGGCCTGATCCAGGATCTGGCTTCCAAGGGCCTGCTGACGCCGCTCGGCGACGACACCGCCAAATGGGTCAAGGACAATTACGGCGCCGGCCAGTCATGGGTCGACCTCGGCACCTTCAAGGACAAGGACGGCAAGCCGGGCTTCTTCGCCTTCCCCTACAAGGCCGACGTGAAATCGCTGGTCTGGTACTCGCCGGACAATTTCGAGGAAGCCGGCTACAAGGTTCCCAAGACCCAGGAAGAGCTTGCCGACCTCGAGAAGAAGATCATCGCGGACGGCGGCACGCCGTGGTGCATCGGTCTCGGCTCGGGCGGCGCCACCGGCTGGCCGGCGACCGACTGGGTCGAAGACATCATGCTGCGCACCCAGGCGCCTGACGTCTATGACAAGTGGGTGAAGAACGAGATCCCGTTCAACGACCCGGCGGTGGTCAACGCCATCGACATCTTCGGCAAGATCGCCACCGACGACAAGATGGTCGATGGCGGCGCCAAGGCGGTTGCCGCGACCGACTTCCGCGACAGCCCCAAGGGCCTCTTCTCGGTGCCGCCGAAATGCTACCTGCACCATCAGGCGTCGTTCATCCCGACCTTCTTCCCGGAAGGCACCAAGGTGGGCCAGGATGCCGACTTCTTCTACTTCCCGCCCTATGCGTCCAAGCCTGAACTGGGCACGCCCGTGCTCGGCGCCGGTACGCTCGCCATGATCACCAAGGATTCGAAGGGCGCGCGCGCCTTCATCGAATTCCTGAAGATGCCGCTGGCGCATGAAATCTGGATGGCCCAAGGCGGCTTCGTGACGCCGCTCAAGTCGGTCAACAAGGATGCCTATGCCAGCGACGCGCTGAAGAAGCAGGGCGAAATCCTCGCCAATGCCTCGACCTTCCGCTTCGACGGTTCGGACCTGATGCCGGGCAAGATCGGCGCCGGCGCCTTCTGGACCGGCATGATCGATCTGGTTGGCGGCAAGTCGGCCCAGGATGTCGCAACCGACATCCAGAAGAGCTGGGACGCGATCAAGTAATCAGCGGGCCAAGCAATCAGCGGCGAGTCAGCAGCCGCTTTGGCTGCAAGTTCAGGACTTCCTCCACAGACTGGATCCGGGCCTTGTTGGCCCGGATCCGACCGGCGCCGTACGCCGGACCGATTTGCGTTCGTTCGTTCCGAATAACTTAAATCGGCGCATTGCCACATCGCCAGGGCTGTTCAAAGCCCGGCCGATCATGCGCAGGGAGAGGGACCCATGGCTGCTCAGATCTTATCGGCCATTTTTGTCATCATCATCGGCGTCGGCGGCTGCGTCGCCTATTTCTGGGGCGCCAACAAGCTGGTCGACCTGATTTTCCCGTCGCGCGGCGTCGCCGGGGCTGCGGC
Source organism: Mesorhizobium sp. P2_B5 (assembly GCF_056404775.1). NCBI lineage: Bacteria > Pseudomonadati > Pseudomonadota > Alphaproteobacteria > Hyphomicrobiales > Phyllobacteriaceae > Mesorhizobium > Mesorhizobium sp. P2_B5. The sequence continues at coordinate 6,622 of NZ_JBFUDJ010000005.1, forward strand.
CATCGATAATCTGCGCCGGCAAGGGCTGGTGCGTCCCTGGCTGTTCGTCGGCCCGGCGATGATCATCCTTACCGTCTACCTGATCTATCCGGTGGTGGCGACGCTCTGGCTGTCCTTCCTCGACCGCGGCGGCCAGCACTTTGTCGGCTTCGCCAATTATGAATGGGCGTTCGGCGACCGTGAGTTCCGCAACTCGATCCTGAACAACATCATCTGGCTGGCGGTGGTGCCGGCGGCGTGTACCTTCCTCGGGCTGATCATCGCCGTGCTCACCGACAAGATCTGGTGGGGCACGATCGCCAAGAGCCTGATCTTCCTGCCGCTGGCGATCTCCTTCGTCGGCGCCAGCGTGATCTGGAAATTCATCTACGAATATCGCGGCGAGGGCCAGACGCAGATCGGCCTGCTCAACGCCATCATCCAGTATTTCGGCGGCCAGCCGCAGGTCTGGATATCGCTGCCGTTCTGGAACAATTTCTTCCTGATGATCATCCTGATCTGGATCCAGACCGGCTTTGCCATGGTCATCCTGTCTTCGGCGCTGCGCGGCATCCCTGAAGAGACGCTCGAAGCCGCGGTCATCGACGGCGCCAATCCGTTCCAGATTTTCTGGAAGATCATGGTGCCGCAGATCTGGGGCACCATTGCCGTGGTCTGGACGACGATCACCATCCTGGTGCTGAAAGTGTTCGACATCGTGCTGACCATGACCAACGGCCAATGGAACAGCCAGGTGCTGGCCAATCTGATGTTCGACTGGATGTTCCGCGGCGGCGGTGATTTCGGCCGCGGCGCCACCATCGCCATCATCATCATGATCGCGGTTATCCCGATCATGGTCTGGAACATCCGCCAGGCGAACAAAGAGACGGGAGGACATTGAGATGGCCGTCGCGACCGGAAAATCCTTTGCCAGCCGTTTCGGCGTCCACATCGCCGTGCTCATCTTCGTCGCCATCTGGACCGTGCCGACGCTCGGCATCCTGGTCTCGTCGCTGCGCGACAAGGACCAGATCATCGCCTCGGGCTGGTGGAATTCGTTCTCCAGCTCCACCCAGACCGAAGCCGGCCGGTTGCCGCCTGCCTCGGCGCAGGTTGAGAAGGACGGGAAATTCGTGCTTGCCGGCAACATCTTCGGCGACGCTGCCGCCCGCAACATCAGCGCTTTCGGCGTCAAGTCGGCGGCACCGACGCAATATCCGGCCGGCACGACTGCCGATCTCGGCGACGGAGTCACCTTGCAGCTCAATGCCGACGGAACTTTCGTCATGTCGTCGCCGAAAGCCTTTGAGGGCGATCGTGGCCAGCGCGTCTATTATGCCTCGTCGGCGCCGCCGAAATTCACCACCGACAACTACAACACGGTGCTGTTTTCCGAAGGCATAGGCCGCTCGTTCATGAACTCGCTGACCGTCACCATTCCGGCGACCGTCATCCCGATCCTGATCGCGGCCTTCGCCGCCTATGCGCTGGCCTGGATGCGCTTTCCCGGCCGCGCGCTGCTGATCGCCGTCATCATCGGCCTGCTGGTCGTGCCGCTGCAGATGTCGCTGATCCCGTTGCTCAAACTGTACAACGGTGTCGGCACTTTCTTCGGCGTGCCGTCGAAAACCTATCTCGGCATCTGGCTGGCGCATACCGGCTTCGGCCTGCCCTTCGCCATCTATCTCCTGCGCAGCTACATTGCCGGCCTGCCGCGCGAGATCATGGAATCGGCGCGCATCGACGGCGCCAGCGATTTCGAGATATTTGTCAAGATCGTGCTGCCGCTGTCGTTCCCGGTGCTGGCCTCCTTCGCCATCTTCCAGTTCCTGTGGGTGTGGAACGATTTGTTGGTGGCGATGGTTTTCCTCGGTACCGAGGGCGATCAGATCGTGCTGACCGCCAAGCTCAATGCGCTGCTCGGTTCGCGCGGCGGCGACTGGGAGATCCTGACGACATCGGCCTTCGTCACCATCATCGTGCCGCTGATCGTGTTCTTCTCGCTACAGCGCTATTTCGTCCGCGGGCTGCTGGCCGGCTCGGTCAAAGGAGGTTGAGACTGATGCAATCCGCTTTGAAGGCGACCTCGAAGCCCGATCTCGCCGTCGATCGCGACTGGTGGCGGGGCGCGGTGATCTACCAGATCTATCCGCGCTCCTACCAGGACTCCGATGGCGACGGCATAGGCGACCTCAAGGGCATCATCCGCAGGTTGCCCTACATCGCCTCGCTGGGTGTCGATGCCATCTGGATTTCGCCCTTCTTCAAGTCGCCGATGAAGGATTTCGGCTACGACGTCTCGGACTATTGCGACGTCGATCCGATGTTCGGCACGCTCGCCGATTTCGACGCGCTGGTGGCGGAAGCCCATCACCTCGGTCTCAAGGTGATGATCGACGAAGTGCTGTCGCACACCGCCGACATCCATCCATGGTTCAAGGAAAGCCGCGCCAATCGGGCTAACCCGAAGGCCGACTGGTATGTCTGGGCCGACGCCCGGGCGGACGGCACGCCGCCCAACAACTGGCTGTCGATCTTCGGCGGCTCGGCCTGGCAGTGGGACACAAGCCGCCAGCAGTATTATCTGCATAATTTCCTGTCCGAGCAGCCGGACCTCAACTTCCACAATCTGGAAGTCCAGGACGCGCTGCTCGACGTCACCCGCTTCTGGCTGGAGCGCGGCGTCGACGGCTTTCGCCTCGACACCATCAATTTCTACTTCCACAGCCAGGGGCTGGAGAACAACCCGCCGCTGCCGCCGGAAGAGCGCAACGACCAGACCGCACCCGCTGTCAATCCGTACAACTACCAGGACCATCTCTACGACAAGAGCCGGCCGGAGAACCTTGCCTTCCTCGAACGGTTCCGGGCGCTGCTCGACGAATATCCGGCGACCGCCGCCGTCGGCGAAGTCGGCGATTCGCAGCGTGGGCTGGAAGTGGTGGCCGCCTACACGGCCGGCGGCAAGCGCGTCCATATGTGCTATTCCTTCGACTTCCTGGCGCCGGAAAAGATCAGCGCCGCCAAGGTGCGTCAGGTGCTGGAAGCCTTCGGAAAGGTCGCCAGCGACGGCTGGTCATGCTGGGCCTTCTCCAACCATGACGTGATGCGTCCGGCTTCGCGCTGGGCTGCCGATGAGGCCGATCCGGCGGCCTATCTCAAGGTGATCTCGGCGCTGCTGATGTCGCTGCGCGGTTCGGTCTGCCTCTATCAGGGCGAGGAGCTTGGGCTGGGCGAAGCCGAGCTTAAGTTCGAGGATCTGCAGGACCCCTATGGCATCCGCTTCTGGCCCGAATTCAAGGGCCGCGACGGCTGCCGCACGCCGATGGTGTGGGATGCAACCGCCAGCAATGCCGGCTTCTCGACGGCCAAGCCCTGGCTGCCGGTACCGGGCAAGCATTTGTCGCAGGCGGTCAACGTGCAGCAGGGCGACGCCGCCTCGCTGCTTGAGCACTACCGGCGTTTTCTCGGCTTCCGCCGTCAGCATCCGGCGCTGGCCAAAGGCGACATCGAATTCATCGAAAGCGAGGGCGACACCGTCGCCTTCACCCGCCGCGAGGGCAATGAGCAGATCGTCTGCGTCTTCAATCTGGGCAGCAGGCCGGCCGAGGTCGATCTCGGCCAGGCGCTGCAGCCCTTGGCCGGGCACGGTTTTTCGGGACAATCCGGCACAGGTTCGATCCGCCTCGGCGGCTACGGCGCCTGGTTCGGGCGCATCGACTGAGTTTTGACGAAACGGAATTTCTTGAGGAAATCTGGGTTCTCTAGGGAAATCACTGGGAGGAAATCATGGCCGATGTCACGCTGAGACAAGTGAAGAAATCATACGGCAATCTGCACATTCTCCATGGCATCGACCTCGACATAAAGTCGGGTGAGTTCATCGTCTTTGTCGGCCCGTCGGGCTGCGGCAAGTCGACCTTGCTGAGGTCCATCGCGGGGCTTGAGGAAATCACCTCCGGTGAGCTGAAGATCGCCGGCGAGGTGGTCAACGATGTGCCGCCTTCAAAGCGCGGCATCGCCATGGTGTTCCAGTCCTATGCGCTCTACCCCCACATGACCGTCTACGACAACATGGCGTTCTCGATGAAGATCGGCAAGGAAAGCAAGGCCGAGATCGACAAACGGGTACGGCAGGCAGCCGAGATCCTGCAGCTGACCAAATATCTCGACCGTCTGCCCAAGGCGATGTCGGGCGGCCAGCGCCAGCGCGTCGCCATCGGCCGCGCCATCGTGCGCAACCCGAAAGTGTTTCTGTTCGACGAGCCGCTGTCGAACCTGGACGCGGCGCTGCGCGTCGCCACCCGCATCGAGATCGCCAAGCTCAAGGAATCGATGCCGGCTACAACGATGATCTACGTCACCCATGATCAGGTCGAGGCGATGACGCTGGCCGACCGCATCGTGGTGCTGAAGGACGGCCATATCGAGCAGGTCGGCACGCCGATGGACCTCTACAAGAAGCCCGGCAATCTGTTCGTTGCCCAGTTCATCGGCTCGCCGGCCATGAATATCTTGCCGGCGACAATCGACAAGGCGGGCGACCCGACCATCGTCAGCCATGTCGGCGGCCGCAAGGCCACGGTGCCGATCGCGACACCGGCTTCGGCCAAGGGTGCGGCAGTCAGCTTCGGCGTGCGGCCGGAAGATCTGTCGGTCGCCACCGGCACGGAGTATCTTTTCGAAGGCGTGGTGGACTATGTCGAGCAGCTCGGCGAGGTCCAGCTGGTCTATGTCGACATCGGCCGCGCCGACCTGCCGCTGGTGACCAAGCTGCCCGGCAATGTCGAGGTCAAGCGCGGGGCGAAGCTGCGGCTGACTGCGGATGCCGGCGACCTGCACATATTTGACGCCGAGGGACATTCCTTCTCGCTCAAGCCCGTGGAAGTGAAGGCGGCCTGAGATCGGCGCGTCGTATCGGCATGAAAAAAGAGCGGCGGGCCAGGCCCGCCGCTCTTTTTTCAAACTTCGGCTGTTAGAGCAATTCCAGGAAAAGTGTGAGCGGTTTTCCGTCCGGGAATTGCGAAAAACAAACAGATAGTGCGGTTCGCCGTTTCTGTGAAACGGTGAAACGTTCTAGCGGTTGCCGAAGAGGTTCCGGTTGCTGCCTTGCGGGGCGAGCTTCTGCACGTCACCCGACGAGTTCAACAGCTTGTAGACCGGCGAACCGGTGTTCGGTACCGACGACGTCCGGGTGTTGTCTACGTTGACGGTCGCCTGGTTGTCGACGGCGCTACCGCCGACATTGTCGTTGCGGGCATAAGCACTGCCGGCGGCAACCAAAAGCGCAGCGGCAGCAAGAGCAATCTTCTTCATGTCAAGTCTCCTGAATTTCCATCATGTGGCGGAGCGGCCGACAGTCCCGCCGCTCTCCGGCTTGTTCGATGTTCGACTGGGATCGTTGTCCGAAAAACTCTGAGGTCAGATCCCGATCGTCTGTTAGCGACCGAAGAGGTTACGGTCGGCGCCCTGTGCGGGGGCCTGAGCAGCCGAATCCGACTTCGCAACCGAAGCCGTGTGGCCACTATCGGTCGACGTAACCGCAGGCTGGTTGGCGCCGTTCGAACCATAGTTGTCACTGGCGGCGAAGGCGCTGCCGGTGATGGCCAAAACGGCGGCGGCAGTAAGGATGATCTTTTTCATTTTAAATACTCCTGAATTTCTTCGAGATCCCAAGAGCAGCGGACAGGCCGCCACGCTTTTGTTTGGATCGGGATCAGCTGTTAACGGCCGAAGAGGTTGCGGTCGCTGCCCTGAACGACGGGCTGCTTGTCAGCGTGCGCCGACTTCTGAATGGAAGCCGTATACGAGCTGTCAACCGCGGCAGCGGGCTGGTTCGCACCATTGGAACCATAATTGTCGCTACCAGCGAAGGCGCTGCCGGTGATGGCCAAAACGGCGGCGGCAGTAAGGATGATCTTTTTCATTTTTAGTACTCCAGTTTTGCTGTCCGTCTCAGCGGCGTGTGGTGGGAGCAATTCGCGTCGTTCGGACAGCCCCGATGTGGGAAAGCCATAGGCTGGTTTCCAATCACGAAGTTGTTCCGGCTGGGCCATGATTTCACCTCTTGTAATTTTCATAAGCATGCCTATCATCTAACTTTTTATAAATAATACAAAGACTTATGTGACCATGGCGTCTGGCTCACCGAGTGTGTCCGGGCGTCAGCGTTCACACCGTCCTGCACGCATTGTCAACAGAAACGAACCGTTCGGTTCGATTTTAGAAACTGCTAATAGTCACTTTTCGATACCGTTGACGTGTTTTCCCTTGGTCGGCAGTCTGATTCGAGGTGATTTGCGAGGGCCGCGATCCGCCCCGAAAACAACACCGTCAGCCCCACGATCGTCTGCCGCCGCGTTTGTCGTGCGTGTCGCGCCGCATGGAGACGATGTCGCTTTCATGCCGATGTCGCGATCGCTGCCGTGATTAGATGATCCCATCTCAGGTGCCGCTTCGTGACGACGGAGCGGAGAATTGGGAAGCCGGTCAGAATCCGGCGCTGCCCCCGCAACGGTGGTGGAGTTCAAGTCGCAACGGGAGACCACTGGGCAAGAAGCCTGGGAAGGTGTCGCGATGGTCCGCAAGGACAACTCCAGAGCCCGGAAACCAGCCCGAGATGCTTGAACTCGACTGATCGCGGTGGGCGGTCAAGAGGTGGATAGCGCATGCCGGCGTGTTGCCGGCCTGCGGCCGATCCTTCCTCCATCACCACCAAGTTCAGTCCTTAAACCACGAGGACAGAACTATGGATGCGCGCAACGACATGCTGAGGCTCTTGAACGGCCGCAAGCAAGGCTTTTCGCTCGAGCAACCCTTCTACACCGACCCGGACTATTTCAAGCTCGACATGGAGCTGATCTGGTATCGCGACTGGCTGTTCGTCGGCCATGATTGCGAACTGCCGAAGCCCGGCAGTTATATCACCGTGCAGATCGGCGACTATCCGGTGGTGCTCGTCCGCGACCAGAAGGGCAACATCAACGCCTTTCACAATTCCTGCCGCCATCGCGGCAGCCGCGTCTGCAACACCGAGAAAGGCACGGCGGCAAAGCTCGTCTGCCCCTATCACCAGTGGACCTACGAGCTCGACGGCCGACTGCTGTTCGCCCGCCAGATGGCCGAGGGTTTCGACAAGAGCCAGTTCGGCCTGAAGCCGGTCGCATGCGAAAGCGTGGCCGGGTACATCTTCATCTGCCTGGCGAAAGAACCCGCAGACTTCGCGCCGATGCGCGCCATGATCGAGCCCTACCTCAAGCCGCACCGGCTGAGCGAAGCCAAGATCGCTTTCGAATCGACCATCGTCGAGAAGGGCAACTGGAAGCTGGTCTGGGAAAACAACCGCGAGTGCTACCACTGCGCCGGCAACCATCCCGAACTCTGCAAGACCTTCCCGGAAGCGCCGACGGTAACCGGCGTGCAGGGCGCCGACAGCGATCCGGAGATGCTGGCGCATTGGGCGAAATGCGAAGCGGCGGGCCTGCCGAGCAAATTCCGCATCGATCCGGCCGGACAATACCGCGCCACCCGCGCGCCGCTGCTGCGCGATGCCGTCAGTTACACGATGACGGGAAAGCGCGCGGTGACGAAGAACCTCTCCGACACTGTTGCCGCCGACCGCATCGGCACCTTGATGCACTACCACTATCCGACGACCTGGAACCACATCCTCATCGACCATGCAGTGACCTTCCGGGTGCTGCCGATCAGCGCCACGGAGACCGCGGTGACGACCAAGTGGCTGGTGCACAAGGATGCGGTCGAGGGCGTCGACTACACCATCGACGAACTCACGCATGTCTGGACCGAGACCAACGACCAGGACCGTCGCATCGTCGAGGAGAACGCCTTCGGCATCCTGTCTCCGGCCTATGAGCCAGGCCCCTATTCGGAGCTGCATGAGGGCGGCGTGATCCAGTTCGTCGAATGGTACGCAGCCTTCATCGGTCCGCGCCTTGCCGAAGGCGGCCGGCCGGCGCTGCGCAGCGTCGCGTGAGCTCATGTCGCCCAAAAGTGTATTGCGGTTTTGGGATCACGACATGAGCAGAGCAAAAAGGACAGGGGGATGAATGCGATGACGGATCTTGGGCTCTATCGCCATCTCGACCAGATGGCGCCGTGGAATGACAGGCTGCAGGTGCTGGAGGTGATCGGCGTCAGCGACGAGGCGCCAGGCGTCAAGACCTTCACCTTCCGCTCCGACAACCAGACCTGGTTCCGCTACAAGCCGGGTCAGTTCGTGACGCTGGAGCTGCCGACACCTGACGGGCCGCTGATGCGCACCTACACGCTGTCGTCGTCGCCATCGCGGCCGTTTTCGATCGCAGTAACGGTCAAGGCGCAGGCCGGCAGCATCGGCACGCGATGGATGTTCGACCATTTGACGCCCGGCTCGCATGTCAAGGCCTATGGACCGGCCGGCGACTTCTCGTTGCACAGCCACCCGGCGGCCAAATATCTGTTCATTTCGGCCGGCTCCGGCGTGACGCCGATGATGTCGATGCTGCGCTGGCTGAACGACTGTGCGCCGTGGACCGATGTCGGCTTCGTCAACTGCGCGCGACGCCCCGAGGAGATCATCTTCCGCAAGGAGCTCGAACTGCTCGGCGGCCATATGCCCGGCCTGTCGCTCGGCTTCATGATCGAGGAACGCTCGAGCCGTGAAGGCTGGTACGGTCATATGGGCCGCATCGACGCGATCCGGCTGCCCTTGCTGGCGCCCGATTTCCGCGAGCGCGAGATCTTTTGCTGCGGTCCCGATCCCTTCATGCGCGCCGTGCGCGGCATGCTGGATGCCGCCGGCTTCGACATGATGAAATATCATCAGGAGAGCTTTGCCGCGCCCGCGGTGGAGGAAATCCCGGCGCCGTTTGCGTCTCCCGCTGAAGAAGGCATCACTGCTCCTGCCGAAGCCGTGACGCCGATCCGCTTCTCGCTTTCGGAGGTCGACGCCGAATGCGTCGCCGGCCAGACCGTGCTGCAGACGGCGCGCGCTTCGGGCGTGCGGATTCCCGCCGCTTGTGAATTCGGCCTGTGCGGCACTTGCAAGGTGAAGAAGGTCTCCGGCGCTGTCGAGATGAGCCACAATGGCGGCATTCTCGATCATGAAATCGACGACGGCTTCATTCTTGCCTGCTGCTCAAAACCGCTGTCGGCGCTCGAAATCGAGGCCTGAGCGGCCGCCATAACCGTAGCTGCTCATCAGGCGCAGACAGGGTGCCTGCGGGTCTTTGTCTTGCCAAGAATGGGCCAACTGATTTAGACGCACTCTCGGAAGGGCTTGCCAGACCGTGAAACCGGCGCGATCCCTTCAAGGGCGTCTGGGACGGGATGGAGCGATGCAGCAACGGGTCTACGCGGTCGCGAGCAAGGATATCGTGTTCGAATCGTTCGATGGCGAGGCCGTCGTTCTCGACCTCTCGAATGGCAAATATTTCGGCTTCTCCGATTCCGGCAGCCGCATCTGGCAGGCGCTGTCGTCAGGCGTCGCCGCCCAGGCGCTGGTCGGAGCGAGGGCGGGTGCGGCGACAATAGGGTTGGCCGATCTCGAAAGCTTCATTGCCCGGTTGCTCGACTTCGGGCTACTGGCGGCTGCGGAAACACCAGCGCAACCGCTTTCGGGCGACCTGCTGGCTGAGCTTGCCGCCACCAGAGAGCCGCTCAGAGTCGACGTCCATGACGACCTTGCCGATCTCATCATCGTCGACCCGATCCACGAGGTCGAGGAACCGCTCGGCTGGCCGGCGGTGAAACAGGCATAGACATTCCCACAGGCTTCCAGGGCGCATTCGCGACGCCGGTCGCCGGAACACAGGCCATGCCCTCGATCACGCTGCGGACCCTGCCGAACTATGCGCGCCATGTGCTGGCAGCGACCGAAGACGCCGCCGCCAGCTACGCCGTGGCCGCCAAGATCCGGTTGCCCCTGCTGGACCTGACGATCCACCTCAGCCATGGCGCCTTGGCGGATGCCATGGGCCATGCATTTATACAGGCTCCGGACAATCAACCTGTATCCGGCAACTGCCGCATTTTCGTCGCCCATCCCGGCATTGACGGCATCTCCGCCCCGGCGAGCTGGGGCCGGGGCGAGTACAACCATCATGCCTTTGCCGGCCGGCTGGCCGAGGCCGGATTGCGCGGCAGCTATTATCATGACCTCGACTTCTGGCAATTCCATGATCCGCAACGCCATGTCGGGGCGCAGCTGATGATGTCGGCCGACGCTTATCCGCCATGGGAACAAGGGGCGCCGTTGCGGGCGTTCCTGCACTGGGAATATGCGGCGCGCGGCATGCGGCTCACCCATGCCGGCACACTGGGCATCGACGGCAAGGGCGTACTACTGGCCGGCGCCGGCGGCGCCGGTAAATCCGGAACCGTCGTTGCAGGTCTCCTCAACGGGCTCGACAGCGTCGGCGACGACTATGTGCTGGTCGACCGGACAGATCGCGTGACAGCGCGGCCCCTGTTTGCCACGCTCAAGCAGGACCCGGAGGGTTTCAAGCGGCTGAAGCTGGGAGACCGGCTGAAATCGTACCAGCCGCTGAATTGGCAAGGCAAGCACGCGTTTCACATTGACGAGATCGCACCTCGGCCAATCCCTGAAAATCTAGACATTATCGCGTTGATGGTGCCACATATCGGTGGAGGTACGAAAAGCTCGATCATGCCCATATCGCGCAAGGACGCCATGATTGCCCTGGCACCGTCCGGCATCGTGCAGATGCCGGGCGAGCGGGAATCCGGCTTTCGCTTTTTCGGCGACCTCACTCGCGATCTGCCTTGCTACCGGCTGTCCCTGGGGACCGAGCCGCGGGAGATCGCAGCTGCGATAGCGGATTTCATCCTGGCAGGCGCTGCATGAGACTGAGCGTCATCATGCCTGTCTACAACCGCGAACTCTATGTCGTCTCCGCGCTGCGGTCGCTGCTCAGGCAACGCGACGATGCCGATCTCGATATCATCGTTATCGACGACGGTTCGACGGACGGCTCCGTCGACGCCGTCCGGATGCTGATGCAGGAGGCATCGTGCATCCGACTGTTCCAGCAGTCCAACCAGGGTGTGGTCAAGGCACGCAATGCCGGTCTGAGGCAATTGCTGCCGCAGGCCGAGTTCGTGACGTTCCTGGATTCGGACGACGTTTCCCCGGCTGGACGGTTCAAGGCCGACCTTGCCCTCTTCGAAGCCGATCCTGCCCTAGAGCTGACGTATTCGCTGATGACGCGCGTCGATCTCATGGATGACGAGGCGCTCTACCCGGCGCCGGGCGGTAGCGGCCCTACCATGCGCGGCGTGAGCCTGAGCGCGGCCATCTTTCGCAGAGAACTCGTAGACCGCACCGGCGCTTTCGACGAGGATCTACGGCAGGGCGAAGACACCGACTATCTGCTGCGCATCTTCGAAACCAGCCCCAGACATGTTCTGCCCGATACAATCGCAGTCTACTATAGGCGCCATCCTGGCAACCTGACCAACCAGACCGGTGTGGCGATGCGCGAACTTCTGCATGTGATCCAGAAATCGATGCAGCGGCGCAAGGCCGATCCGTCACTGCGTCCGGTCGAGGGGCTTTTCGAGATCAAGCGCACGGCCGATTGGTGACAGGATGAGCACGTCAAGGCCCGGGATGCGTGCATGAAGCTCAGCGTGATCATGCCGGTCTATAACCGCGAACGCTATGTCGGCCTCGCGCTGCGCTCGCTGCTCAGACAGAGCGACGCCGCCGATCTCGACATCATCGTCATCGATGACGGCTCGACCGACGGCTCGGCAGAAGTGGTGCGCGCGATGATGGACGAGAACGCCTGCATCCGCCTGTTCCGGCAGTCCAACATGGGCGTGACCCGCACACGCAATACCGGTCTCGGCCTGCTTCTGCCGGAAACGAAATTCGTGTCGTTCCTCGATTCGGATGACATCTCGCCGGCCGGTCGCTTCAAGGACGATCTCGCGTTTTTCGAAACCGACCCCGGCCTTGAGCTGACCTATTCGCGCATGACACTGGTCGATCGTCTCGATGACACGACGCTGGAGCCGGCTGCCGGCAGCCACAGCATCACGGTTCGCGGCATTCATCTGTCGGCCGGAATTTTCGCGCGGCGGCTTGTCGAGCGGATCGGCTGCTTCGACACGGATTTCAATCAGGCCGAGGACACCGACTATCTGCTGCGCATCTTCGAAAGCGGACCGAACTATGTCATGCCTGATACAGTCGCCCTCTACTACAGACGCCATCTCGGCAACATGACCAAGGAAGCCGATGTCCAGTCTCGCGAATTCATGCGTGCCGTCTTCAAATCGATGAAACGGCGCGAAGCCGACCCATCGCTGCGGCCGATCGAGGGCATCTTCGATCTCAGGCCGCTTGCGGATTGGCGGTTCCTGTGATGGCCGGCTACGGCGTCGTCATTCCGGCGTTCAACGCCACCGCCACCATCGCCGAGACACTGCGCTCGGTCGCGGCCCAAACGGTCGCACCTGAGGCCATTGTCGTCATCGATGATGGCTCGACCGACGACATTGCATCAGCAATCAACACGCTGGATATGCAGGTCATGCTGCTGCGCCAGGAAAACGCCGGCCCCGGCAGCGCCACCACCAAGGGCATCGCCGCGCTATCGACGCCCTTTATCGCCACGCTTGACGCCGACGATCTGTGGCTGCCGACCAAGATCGAAAAGCAGCTTGCGCATTTCGAGCGGTTTCCGGCGACGTCGGGGGTCTTTACCCATATGAGCAATTTTCGCGGCGGCCGGCCCGATGCGCCGGATGCAGCCGCTGTGCCGGGCTGGTCCCGCACAACGATGATGATCCGCCGCGCGATCATCGGTGCGGTCGGCCCGATCGTCGATCCGCCTGGCGGACGCGGCGAGATGATCGACTGGATCGCCCGCGCGCGCGAGGCGGGCTTCGCGCTGGGCATGCTGGACGAAGTGTTGGCGCTGCGCCGCATCAGGCCCGGCAGCCTGTCCTATGGCCGAGATTGGCGTGATCGCGGTTATCTCGAAGTGGCCCGGCTCGCCCTGCAGCGCCGGGCGCGAAACAAGGCGGACCGCAATTGACGGCTATAGCGATCCGCCGCATCGGCCGCCGGTTTCCAGATTATGGCTGGTCGTGGCCAACAGGCGGGCTTGACCAGTTGCTGAAGGCCGCGCTGTTGCCCGATGAAGAGGCTGCCGCCAACCAGGCGGCGCGTTGGCTCGACGAGAACGACATCGACCAGGTTTCCTTTCGCGAGCACCGGCTGCTGGCGGCGATCTCCGACAGGTTCGGCCGCAAGCTCGCCGGCCACCTGGCCCATCCGCGCCTTGTCGGCCTGCAAAAACTGCTGTGGACCAGATCGCGGCTGGCGATGCGCGAGGCGGAGCCGGCCCTGCAGGCCATGGTCGATGCCGGCTGCGCGGTCATGCTGATCAAGGGCGCCAGCCGCATCGCGGTCAACGCCGCGGCGCAGCGCGGCCGGGTGGCGCACGACATCGACATACTGGTACGCCCGCAAGACACAGTTGCAGCCTTCGACGTGTTGCGCGACCGCGACTGGCAGATCGCCACCGGCGTCAGCCCGCAGTTTCTGCGGACGAGACTGGCGTCCTTGCGTTCGATGAATTTCTTCAAGGGCAGTTTCGGCGACATCGACCTGCACCAGCAAGCCTATGACGGATCGCAGCAAAGCGCCGAGGACGATTTGGCGATATGGCAGCGGGCGCTTGCGGCCGAATTCAACGGCGTCAGGCTACTTGTTCCCTCGCCTGCCGACCGCATGACGCTGGCGATCGCGCATGGCGGCCTCGATGCACACACCCACAGCGACTGGCTGGTCGACTGTGCGGTCGCCATCCAGGGCGGCGAGGTCGACTGGGAGGTGTTTGCCGACATCCTCGCCAAGCGCCGCCTGGCCGTCGCCGCGGCGGTAGCGCTCTCCTACCTCAGTCTGGAGATCGGCATTGCGGTGCCACAGGCCGAACTCGCAAGAACGGTGGCGATGGCCGATCGCGCCGGCCTGTCGCGCTGGTCGTCGGTTCTGCAAGCCAAGCCGCGCACCGATTTCGGGGGCCTCATCTGGCTGTCGCGCGGTGTCGCCAAGCAGCTGCGCCTGAAACGCAAGAAGGGCCGCCTGCAGCAGCCGGTACCCGAAATCGTCTGGCGCGGCAGACCGTCCCTGCGCAAGGCAAAGCCGGTGCCTGCGCCGTTCGCGCTTTCGCAAGCCCTTCCGCGGCCGGCAGGCGCCGGGGACATGATGCTGGATGTGACCGTCAGGATCGTCGTTCCGCCGGTTCGGCGCCGCATCGAGATGGAGATCAATGCCAACGGGCAGCATATCGCCCGCTTGCGCTCGCAGGTGATCAGCCGCGGCGGCGGCGAAAAGGTGCTGCATTTTCGCGGCCGGGTGAGCCTGGAGGAGCCAGGCCGAGCGCTGGTGCTCGAAGCGCGGCCGTCACGCCAGTTCCGCCACTGGGACAATGAAGCCGACGTCGCCACCTATGCCGCGCTGCCGTTCCAATTGCTGTCGGCACGGTTTTTGCCCGCCTGACGACAGGGGCCAGCCCGCTCAGACTCCATAGCGCTCGGTGCGAATGATGTCCGCTGATATGCCGGCGTCGATCAGCGCCTGGGCGGCCGCCGACACGAAGGCGTTCGCGCCGCAGACGAAGGCGAGCGCCGGCGGTTGCGGCAGCCGCGCCTGCGCCTGCATGACCATTGCCGTGTCGATGCGCCTTGAATAGTCGGACGGACGCTGTGCGGCCTCGCGCGTCAGCGTCAGCACCAGGTCGAAACCGTCGCGGCGGTCGTCGAGGCTGATCAACTCGTCGCGGAAGATCACCTCGTCCCAGACCCGCACCGAAAACATCAGCGCGACCGGCGCCGCCGATTTGCGCAAGGTCCGGTGACGCACCATCGCCATCAGCGGCACCACGCCGGAGCCGCCGCCGACCAGAAGCAGCGGCCCGCCATCGCTGTCGGACCAGACAAAATGGCCGCCAAGCGGTCCGCGCAGCTCGATCTCGTCGCCGACCGCCGCCACCTCGTGGAAAAAGGGCGAAACCTCGCCGTCGTCGAGTTTTTCGATCGCCAGCTCGATCGTGGCGCCGCTCTCCGGCGCCGAGGCGATGGAATAGGAACGGCGCGCCTGATAGCCGTCAGGCGCCGTCAGCCGGACGTCGACATGCTGCCCGGCGCGATAGGCGAAAGGCCGCGACAACGCGAAGAAGAAACTGGTGACGCGCGGCGTGCGCTTTTCGATGCGGGTGATCCTGGCTGTCTGCCAGGGCGATTGCGGCGCCGATGCCTCGCTCATGGATCGCCGCTATAGCGCTGCTCACGCCACGGATCGCCATAGATGTGATAGCCGCGCAATTCCCAGAAGCCCGGCTCGTCGCGTTCGGTGAACTGCAGACCGTTCAGCCATTTGGCCGACTTCCAGAAATAGAGATGCGGCACCAAAAGCCGCGCCGGCCCGCCATGGTCGGCCGTGATCGGCTTGCCTTCATAAAGCAGCGCCACCATCGCCTTGCCGGTGGTGAGATCCTTGGCCGGCACATTCGTGGTGTAGCCATCATACCCATGCGCCAGCAGGAAGCCGGTCGGCGCTTCTATGCCGGCATCGGCAAGAATGTCGTCGACCAGCACGCCTTGCCAGGCCGTATCGAACTTGGTCCAGGCGGTGACGCAATGGATATCGCGCGTCATCTTGGTCAAGGGGAGCGCGTTGAACTCGGCCCAGTTCCATTTCTTGATCGGGCGCGGGCCGTGCTTGAGCGTGAACGACCAATCCTCGGTGCGAACGCGCGGCGTTGGCCCGGCGGACAGGATCGGAAAACCCTGTTCGAGATACTGCCCGGGCGGTATGCGGGCATCCGTCTCTGTCGGAGGCTTTCGACCGGAGGAAAAACCGCGAGTGACCATCTCAGACTATCCGTTTGCAGCAGGCCATTACCGACCCTGCCGCAGTGTTCTCGAAGATGTGCTGGCGGGCAACAGGAATCTTGGGCGGCGCGGCAGGCCCGCCAGGATCACCCCGGCGGGCCTGCCGCATCGTGCTTCAGCCGGCGGCGAAGGGTATGGCGACGAAGATCTGCGCATCGCCGCGATCAACCAGAAGCAGCACCGACTTGCGGCCCGACTTGCCCGCCTCGGCGATCGCCTGGTTGGCCTGTCTTGCGTTGCGCACCGGAGACTGGTCGACGGCGACAATGACATCGCCCGGCTGCAGGCCGGCATTGGCGGCCGCCTTGTCCGGATTGACGCGCTCGACCACGGCGCCATGCTGGTTGGCCGCCAGGTTCAGCTCCTCGCGGATATCGGGCGTCAGGTCGGTCAGGCCGAGGCCGAGCGAGGGCACGCGAAGCGCCTGGCCGGCCGAGGGCTTTTGATTGTCACCCTCGGTCGAGGCCGACTTCACATCGTCGCTGTTGCGGCCAACATCGGCGGAGATCTGCACCGTCTTGCCGCCGCGCCAGACGTCGAGCGTTTCCTTCGCGCCGGGCGCGACATCGGCGACGGCCCGCGACAGGTCCTTGGGATCCTTGATCGCCTCGCCGGCGAAGCTGGTGATGACGTCGCCGGTCTTGATGCCGGCCTTTGCCGCCGGTGATCCCTCGGTGACCTCGGAAACCAGCGCGCCGCCGGGATGGTCGAGGCCGACCGCACCCGCCACATCCGGCGTCACCGGCTGGATCTGGACCCCGAGATAGCCGTACTGGATGTTCCCACCCTTCATCAGCTTGGCGACGACCTTTTGTGCCTGGTCCGACGGAATGGCGAAGCCGACGCCGACACTGCCGCCATTGGGCGAATAGATCGCCGTGTTGATGCCGACGACATTGCCGGCGACATCGACCAGCGGGCCGCCGGAATTGCCGTGGTTGATCGGGGCGTCGATCTGGATGAAATCGTCGAACGGCCCGCTGTTGAGGTCGCGGCCGCGGGCCGAAACGATGCCGGCGGTGACCGTGGTGCCGATGCCGAACGGATTGCCGATGGCGAGCACCTGATCGCCCGGCATGAGCTTGTCGGAATCGCCCCATTTGACCGTCGGCAGCGGCTTGTCGGCCTTGATCTTGAGCACGGCAAGATCGTTCTTGGCGTCGTGGCCGACCAGCTTTGCGGGAAGCTCGGTGCCGTCGTCCAACGTGACCTTGATCGAAGTGGCGCCGTCAATGACGTGGTTGTTGGTGACGATGGTGCCGTCGGCGTCGACGATGAAGCCGGAACCAAGCGCCTCGGCACGCTGCGCCTGCTGTGGCGGCGTCTTCGGCATCGGGATGCCCTGGTCGCCGAAGAACTGGCGGAAATAGTCGTCGAAGGGCGAATTGCCGCCGAAAGATTGTTCCTCGCTCATGTCTTGCGGCTGCGCCTTCATGACGGTGGTGACCGTCACCACCGCAGGTTTATCGACGGCCACGATTGGGGCGAAGGAGCCGTTGGGGGCCGTTATCCCGGCGACAGGGGTCTGGGTGGTGGCCACGGCGGAGCCAGCACTTTGGGCGAAAGACGCGACGAAGGGACTGACGATCAGCGCAGCGCCCAGCAAGGCCGCGACGCGATGTCTGCGAATTATGTCTGACATGGTCGTTTGTCCGGGCGAGAAATGATCCGGCACCGTGGCCGTTCCGGGAGAGAATCGGCCATCGGCGTGTCGGCGGTCGCGGTTGCCCGTCTCGCCTGGCATGGCAGCCGGCCGGATCGACAGCCCTGCATCTAGGGTAGGGATCGGCCCGATTTAGGGTTTTTGCGCCACCTTACGAAGATTTAATTTCCACTCACATTTTCGTTAGACGGCGGCAAGCCACCCTCAACGCCCTTCTGTGCGCCTGAGATAAGCGGTAGCGATCTCGCGCATTCGATTGCCGTCGAAGCTCGGCCCATGGCCGCCATGACCGAGGCGGACAGGCAGCTCGATGAGCCGCTGCATGGTGCGGCGATAGTCGGGTTTGGAGGAGTCCGGCAGGTCGTCGATCAGCATGGAATCGTAGATGGCGTCGCCGGCAAAGAACAGACCGTCCGCCTCGTCGAAGAGCGCGATCGAATCCGGAGAATGGCCGGGCAAATGCAGCACGCGGAACCGCCGGTCACCGAGGTCGACGATGTCGCCTTCGTCCAGTGTGCGCGTCAACGGCGCCGGCGGGATCTTGTAGTCGGCCGCCGTCCAGCCTGGCATCGGCAATTTCGACACGGCGCCGTCGAGATTGGTGAACATGTAGGCGTAGGTAACCTGCTCGTTCATGGTCTCGAAATGTTCGGCGCTGTGCCGCGGCCCGGCCCGCAGCGGAAACTCGTGCAGCGAGCCGACATGGTCGAGATGGATGTGGGTGGCCACAGCGATGAGCGGCTTGCCCTGCGGCGTATCGATCTCAGGCGCCAGTGGGCAGATGCCCATGCCGGTGTCGACCAGCAGGTCGGCATCGCGTCCCCTAAAATGCCAGATGTTCGCGCGCACGAAATCATGCACGAACGGTTCGGTCAGCATCGTTGTGCTGGCGTCGATGACGGTCTTGCCGAACCAGTCGCCGACGACACGCTCGCCGCCAAAACGGTCACCCATCAGACGAAGGGCTTTCCGACCTTGTATTTTTCCGGCACCAGCCGCTTCAAATAGGCCATGCCGGCTTCCGACAGCTGGTTGACGTCGGGCTTCATGAAATCGTCTGGCATATGGCGCGTCTTGCCGGCGACGTTTTTGAGCGGCACCTTCTTCAGCACGGTCTTCGTGCCGTCATACTGCAGCGCCACCGAGCCGCCGCCTTCCCCCGCAACGGCAACCGCGAAGGCGCCGGCGTCGAAGGCCTCCTGCGCGTCGACGGCGCTGATCGCCCCGATATAGCCGCGCGGCATGTAGCCGAGCGCATCGACGCGGGCACGCTTGCCCGGCAGGCCTTCGGCGAGAGCCCGCTCGAGGGCGGCCGGCAGGTCGCTGCCCGACAGCTTGACGTTGCCATGGGCATCGCGCTCGAGCTTATCCGGCGGCACCAGGCTCTCGACCAGCGCCTTGCCGTCGGCCGTGCTGACGCCTTCGGAGACGGCGACGATGCAGCGCTTGTGGCGGTCGAGCGAGGCGCGCACGTCGTCAATAAAGCCGGCGGCCGAGAATGGCCGTTCCGGCACGTAGACGAGATGCGGGCCGCTGTCGGGATCGATCTGCCAGGCGGCGGCTGCGGCGGTGAGGAAGCCGGCATGCCGGCCCATGACGATGCCGACATAGATGCCGGGCAGCGCGCGGAAATCGAGATCGACGGACAGGAAGGCGCCGGCAACGAATTCGGCCGCCGAGATGAAGCCCGGCGTGTGGTCGTTCTCCTCGAGATCGTTGTCGATGGTCTTTGGCGCATGCACGAATGCGATGCTGCCGCCGGCGGCGTCGGTCAGGATCTGCTGGGTGCCCGACGTGTCGTTGCCGCCGATGTAGATGAAGGCGTCGGCGCCCGCCTTCTTCAGGCCATTGAGGATGACCTCGCAATAGGCGGCATCCGGCTTGTCGCGCGTCGAGCCGAGGGCGGCACTCGGCGTTCCGGCGATCAGCCGCAGCCGATCCTCGGGGATGGCGGACAGGTCGACATAGTTGCCGTCACGAATGCCGCGCACGCCATGGATGAAGCCCAGCACCTTGGCGCCGGGATGGCGCTTGCGGATTTCCAGCGTGGCGCCGACGACCGTCTGGTTGATGACGGCAGTCGGGCCGCCGCCCTGTGCGATGACAAACGTTCCAGCCATGCTTGATGTCTCCCGGCGCGATGGTTTTCAGGCACCTTGGCCTAGCTTGCCGCATCGCGCAACGAGAGTTTCGAGTGGCGCCAAACCGCCGCAGAACGATCAGACGACGACGACCGGGTTCTTCTTGGAAACGCGGCTGTAGAGGTCGATGATGTCCTGGTTGATCAGGCGCACGCACCCCGACGACATCGCCTGGCCGATGCTCGCCCATTCGGGCGAACCGTGGATGCGATAGCCGGTGTCCTTGCCATCCTGGTAGATGTAGAGGGCACGCGCACCGAGCGGATTGGTGAGGCCACCGGGCTGGCCATTTTGCCACTTCACCAGTTCCGGCTTGCGCTGGATCATTTCCGGCGGCGGCGTCCATACCGGCCATTCCTTGCCGTACTGAATGTTGGCGCGGCCGGACCAGCGGAAGCCGTCCTTGCCGATGCCGACGCCGTAGCGGATGGCGTCGCCGCCCTCCTGCACGAGGTAGAGCTTGCGCTCCTGCAGATGGACGACAATGGTGCCGGGCGCCTCGCCGGTCTCATTGACGACAATCTGCCGGCGGAACTCCGGCCTGACCTTCTGATAGGGCACGGCCGGCACCTCGAAGCCACCATCGGTGAGTGCGGCGTACATGACGTCGGGGCCGGTGATGTTCTTGTCGACACTGATCGCCGGGCGGATCGGCCGCACCGAGCCGGTGACCGTATCGTCCAGCTGCAGCTGCGGCAGTTCGAGCGTCGAGGTGCTGCAGCCGGCCATGCCGAGCAGCGCGACGGCGCCGGCGCCCGACAGGACGAAGCGGCGGGAATAAAGATGTTCGGTTTCGATTGCGTCGCCATTTGCAGGCGGCGTCAGATTCTGCGGCAACTCACGCATGCACCCAAACCCTACGCTGTCGGCGGGAAACACGGTCCGGCCGGATAGCACGCAGTTTCGCCAAACATGGTTGAAAAAGGGTGAAGGTCTTCAGGCTTGCCTTAACCCTATACCCTGTATGCCTACGTCGCCGCGCGAAACGGCACGCCGCGCATTTTTTGAGATGGCTCTTTACATTCCCGCGCACCCGAGGATTTATCCTTTTCTTTGCGCTCAAGGAGACAAAGATGTCGTTCGAAAACTGGGCCGCCTTCGCCGCCGCCTCCACCGTCCTGCTGATCATTCCCGGCCCGACCATTCTCCTGGTCGTGTCCTATGCGCTGGGCCAGGGCTGGCGCACCGCCTTGCCGATGGCGGTCGGCGTGGCGCTGGGCGACTTCACCGCCATGACATTGTCGATGCTCGGCATCGGCGCCCTGCTGGCTGCATCGGCGACTGTGTTCACCATCCTGAAGCTGATCGGCGCCTGCTATCTGATCTATCTCGGCATAAAACTGTTTCGCGCCGGCGGCGCGCTGAAAGCCGAACCGCGCACCGACGCCGCGTCGGCGGCCAAGATGATGGCGCATGCCTGGCTGGTCACCGCGCTCAACCCGAAAAGCATCACCTTCTTCGTTGCCTTCCTGCCGCAGTTCCTCAACCGCGAGGCCGATTTCTGGCCGCAGATGCTGATCTTCGAGACCACCTTCCTGGCGCTCGCCTTCGGCAATGCCTTCGGCTACGCGCTGATCGCGGCGCGCGCCCGCAATGTCGTGCGCAATCCCAAAGCAATCCGCATCTTCAACCGCACCGGCGGCACGCTGCTGGTCGGAGCGGGGATAGCTACCGTGGCAATGCGTTCAGGTAACTAGGATCCGCGGAGCATCAGGGGCCGGCATGGCAGTGAAGGATACATTCGGCCTGACATTTTCGGGCGCGACCGAGACGGGGTTTTTGCCCTACAGCCAGGCCGTTCATGAATTGCAATGCTTTATCGGCGACCCCGTCGCTTCGGTCGATCGCGCCATTGCGGCCGACCCGGGCTTCGTCATGGCGCATGTGTTCAAGGGCTATCTGTTCGGCCTCGCCACCGAGCGCGAGGCAACTGCGCTGGCCAAGGCATGCCACGAAACGGCGCTGCCGCTTGCCGCGACCGCGCGCGAGCGGGCGCATGTCGCTGCCCTTGGCCATCTCGCCGCCGGCCGCTGGCACGAGGCCTCGCGCTTGCTTGAAGATATCGCCATCGACTTCCCGCTCGACGCGGTGGCGCTGCAGACCGGACACCAGGTCGACTTCTTCACGGGCAACGCCCGCATGCTGCGCGATCGCATCGGCCGCGCGCTGCCGTCCTGGCAAGAGAACATGCCGGGCTATCATGCCATTCTCGGCATGCAGGCCTTTGGACTGGAGGAAATGGGCGATTATGCGCGCGCCGAGAGGCTGGGCCGGCAGGCTGTCGATATCGAGCCGCGCGACGGCTGGGCGCAGCATGCTGTCGCCCATGTCATGGAAATGCAAAGCCGGCAAAGGGACGGCATCGCCTGGATGCGCGCCAATCCCGAGGCGTGGACGAAAGAGAGTTTCCTGCAGGTGCACAACTGGTGGCACCTGGCGCTGTTCCACTACGATCTCGGCGAGACCGAAGAGGTGTTGGCCCTGTATGACGGGCCGATCTACGGCGCGCCGTCGACGATGGCGCTCAATATGGTCGATGCCTCGGCGATCCTGTGGCGGCTTTATCTCGGCGGCGTCGATGTCGGCGACCGCTGGATAGCGCTCGCCGCCAACTGGCCCAAGGTCGGTGCCGGCAATTACGCCTTCAACGACGCCCATGCCATGATGGCCTTCGTCGGCGCCGGGCTCGAGGCGCCAGCCAAGACCTTGCTCGAGGCACAGCGCGAGGCGATGCGCGGCAGCGACGACAACGCTGCCTTCACCAGGGATGTCGGCCATCCGTTGACATTGGCCATCAAGGCTTTTGGCCAGGGCAATTACGCCGAGGCGGTGCGCCTGATCCGGCCGATTCGCTCGATTGCTCATCGCTTCGGCGGCAGCCATGCCCAGCGCGACGTGATCGACCTGACGCTGATCGAGGCGGCGTTGCGCGCCGGCGACACAGCATTGGCACGGGCGCTGACGGCTGAGCGTCAGCTGGCTCGGCCGGACAGCCCGCTGTCGGCGCTGTTTTCTCGACGGGCCGCCAATTTGTCAGAGAATTGACCCGCAGCGGATCTTGTTTTAAAACCTGGCCAAGCCAGATTTTTTCGAGACCCGAAAAAATTAATGGCAGTGGGAGGATTGCATGTATCTCGGCCTCGATCTCGGTACGTCGGGCGTCAAGGCGCTGTTGATCGATGCCGGGCAAACCGTCATCGGCTCCGGCCATGCTTCACTTGACGTATCGCGGCCACATCCCGGCTGGTCCGAGCAGAATCCGGCCGACTGGGTCCGAGCCTGCGAGACCGCTATTGCCGAGCTGAAATCAGCGCATCCGAAAGAGCTTGCCGCCGTCAAAGGCATCGGCCTCTCCGGCCACATGCACGGCGCAACCTTGCTCGACGCCGGCGACCAGGTGCTGCGCCCTTGCATATTGTGGAACGATACGCGCAGCCATGCCGAGGCGGCCACGCTCGATGCCGACCTACGCTTCCGCAAGCTGACCGGCAACATCGTCTTCCCCGGCTTCACCGCGCCAAAACTCGCCTGGGTGAAGAATAACGAGCCGGCTGTCTTCGCCAAGGTGGCGAAGGTGCTGCTGCCCAAGGATTTCCTGCGGTTCTGGCTGACCGGCGAGCATATGTCGGAAATGTCCGACTCGGCCGGCACCTCATGGCTCGATGTCGGCAAGCGGCGCTGGTCGCCGGAACTGCTTGCCGTCACTTCGCTCGACGAGAAGCAGATGCCATCGCTGGTCGAAGGCACTGAAAAGGCTGGCGCCTTGCGCGCCGATCTCGCCTCCAAATGGGGCGTCCAGGCTGGCATCCCGATTGCCGGTGGCGCCGGCGACAATGCGGCTTCGGCCTGCGGCATGGGCACGGTCGGCGCCGGCCATGCCTTCGTTTCGCTGGGCACGTCCGGCGTGCTGTTTGCTGCCAATGCCTCCTACCTGCCGAACCCGGCCAGTGCGGTCCACACTTTCTGTCACGCGCTGCCCAACACCTGGCACCAGATGGGCGTCATCCTGTCGGCGACGGATTCGCTGAACTGGCTGTCGGAGGTATCGGGGAAGAAGGCCGGCGAATTGACCGCCGAACTCGGCGAGGCGCTGAAGGCGCCGAGCGGTGTGTCGTTCCTGCCTTACCTCTCGGGCGAGCGCACGCCCTACAATGATTCCGCCATCCGCGGGTCCTTCACCGGGCTGGCGCATGAATCCAGCCGTGCGGTGCTGACGCAAGCGGTGCTTGAAGGCGTTGCCTTTGCCTTCCGTGACAGTCTCGAAGCCTTGAAGACGGCGGGTACGACGTTGACGCGGGTGACGGCGATCGGCGGCGGCTCGCGCTCGCGCTACTGGCTGAAAGCGGTCGCTACGGCGCTGCAGGTGCCGGTGGATATTCCCGCCGACGGCGATTTCGGCGCTGCCTTCGGCGCGGCGCGACTCGGGTTGATCGCGGCGACGGGCGCCGATCCGCTGGTGGTATGCACGGCGCCGAGGACGGATGCCACCATTGAGCCGGATGCTGGGCTTAGTGGGGCGTACGCAGATGCCTATCAGCGCTATCGCGCATTGTATCCCGCGATCAAGGCGGCAACCGCGTGAGTGGGGGCTTGGCCCATAACCCGTTTCCGGGCGTCGGCGCTGCCCCTCACCTGCCTGCCGGCATCCTCTCCCCGTATAGGGACGGGGAGAGGGGCGCTGTCATGGCGGGCTGCGCTAGTCGCCGACATTGCAAGAAGGGCGCCGGCGCTGCTGCCAGCCCCCTTCTCCCCGTCACTATACGGGGAGAAGGTGCCGGCAGGCGGATGAGGGGCGGCGCCAACCGTGGCGACTGGCGCTCTCCTCCGCGCCTTTGCAGGGTAACCTCACTGCGCCGGAACCTTGTCGAGAAACCCGGTAACATTCTTCAGCCGCCCGTTCTCGATGACACCGATATCAGTGCCTTCGATAACCGACGGCACCCCCTCCGGCCCGAGATTCCACGAGAAGCGGATCGTGTCGCCAAACCCGTCCGGCGTGCCCTTCAGCGAAAACCGGAAGCCGGCAAAACGCTGCTGCACGCCATCGATGAGCGCGGCCACACCCGCATGGCCGTCGCCCTGCATCAGCGGATCGCGGTAGCTGACATCTTCGGTGAAGGTCCCCTTGAGCAGTTCGGCGCGGCGATCCGCATCGGCCTCGTTCCAGGCGGTGATGTAGTTTTGAGCGATCGTGTTGAGGTCGGTCATGGTCTGTCTCCTTCGTTGAGTGGCTTTGACACCAGCCTTTTCACCCCTTGGCAGAACGAAACCAATTACGCCTGAGGTAATCAGGGCGAACTATTCGAGAGAGGACAGAAATCATGAGCAGCGGATTTTTCGGCGACATCAAAGCAATCAAGTATGAGGGGCCGGATTCGACCAATCCGCTGGCCTACCGCTTCTACAACCCGGATGAGGTCGTCGCCGGCAAGCGGCTGGAAGACCATCTGCGCTTCGCGGTCGCCTACTGGCATTCCTTCGCCTGGCCGGGCGGCGATCCCTTCGGCGGCCAGACCTTCGACCGTCCCTGGTTCCCCAAGGCGGGCGGCATCGACACGATGGAACTGGCGAAGCTCAAGGCCGATGTGGCCTTCGAGATGTTCTCGCTGCTTGGTGCGCCATATTTCTGCTTCCACGACGCGGATGTGCGTCCGGAAGGCAAGGATTTCTCCGAAAGTGCCGCGCGGCTTGACGAGATCGCCGACTATTTTGCGGCAAAGATGAAGAAGACCGGCGTCAAGCTGCTCTGGGGCACGGCGAACCTATTCTCCAACCGCCGCTTCATGTCGGGCGCCGCCACCAATCCAGACCCGGATGTCTTTGCCTATGCGGCGGCGACGGTGAAGAGCTGCATCGACGTTACCAAGCGGCTTAAGGGCGAAAACTATGTACTTTGGGGCGGGCGAGAGGGCTATGAGACGCTGCTCAACACCGACCTTGCCCGCGAGCAGGAGCAGGCCGGACGCTTCCTCAGCCTGGTCGTCGACTACAAGCACAAGATCGGCTTCAAGGGCACGATCCTGATCGAGCCGAAGCCGCAGGAGCCGACCAAGCACCAGTACGACTATGACGTCGCCACGGTCTATGGCTTCCTCAAGCGCTTCGGCCTGGAGAAGGAAGTAAAACTCAACATCGAGCAGGGCCACGCCATCCTCGCCGGCCATTCCTTCGAGCATGAGCTGGCGCTGGCCAATGCGCTGGGCGTCTTCGGTTCGATCGACATGAACCGCAACGACTACCAGTCGGGCTGGGACACCGACCAGTTCCCCAACAATGTGCCGGAGATGGCGCTGGCCTATTATCAGGTCCTGCAGGCCGGTGGCTTCAAGACCGGCGGCACCAATTTCGACGCCAAGCTGCGTCGCCAGTCGCTCGATCCGCAGGACCTGCTGATCGGCCATATTGGCGGCATGGATTCGTGCGCACGCGGTCTGAAGGCAGCCGCGAAAATGGTCGAGGACAAGGCGCTGTCGGGTCCGCTCGCCGAACGCTATGCCGGCTGGAACAGCGCCGAGGCCAAGGCGATGCTGTCGGGCAAGCGCACGCTGGAGGACATCGCCGAGCGCGTGGTCAAGAAGAAGATCGAGCCGCAGCCGCGCTCCGGCCGCCAGGAACTGCTGGAAAACATCGTCAACCGCTACGTCTGAGACCTGGTACCTTGGGCTGACATAAGCCGCGCGTGGCCGAAAAGCCGCAGCGGCTGACCTCTGCCAGTCAGCCGTTCCCGCAGCACGGTCGCCAAAGTGTGTGGTAAGACCGCGACGGCGCACCCAGCGGAGTCTGATTTGACCATGCCTTCTTCTAACACCAAGCGTGCGCTGATCACCGGGGCGGGTGCTGCTGACGGCATCGGCATTGCCATTGCCCGGCAGCTCGGCCTTGCCGGTCATGCCGTTTTCCTGAACGGTGCCAGCGCGCGTGTACTCGATCGCGCCGCCGAGCTTTGCGCCGAAGGCATAAATGCCAAAGCCGCAGTCGCGGATCTCACCATCGCAGCCGAAGTCGCGCGGCTACGGGCTGATGTCGGCGCTGTCGACATCCTAGTCAACAATGCCGGCATGGGCTCGCTGGCATCGCCCTCGGCCGATAAGGCGTTTCTCGCCATGACCGAGGCCGACTGGGACCAAGGGATCGACGTCAGCCTGAAGACCGTATTCCTGGTCACCCGCGCGTTTTTGCCGGCGATGGTAGAGGCAGGCTATGGGCGCATCGTCAATGTGGCGTCGGTTACCGGGCCGCTGGTGTCTTTCGAAGGCACATCAGCCTATTCCGCCGCCAAGGCCGGCATGGTCGGCCTGACGCGCACGCTGGCGCTCGAAGTGGCAAAAAGCGGCATCACGGCCAATGCCGTGGCCCCCGGCTGGATCGAAACGGGCTCGTCGAGCGCAATGGAGCGGCAAGCTGCCCTGCACACGCCACCGGCGCGGGCCGGACGACCGGACGAGGTTGCCGCAGCGGTGGTGTTCCTGGCATCGGAAGGCGCGAGCTACGTCAACGGCGCCCTGATGGTGGTCGACGGCGGCAACAGCCTTCAGGAGCGCAAGGGCTGAATCCGAAACGACCGGTCGTTCACCATCGGTCGCAGGTTACGGAAAGCATTGGAAATAGCATCGCCAACGCATTCGCCGAGCGCGTCTTCAAGAAGAGATCGAGCCGCAGCCAAAGTCCGGCCGCCAAGCGTATCTGGAGAACGTCGTCAACCGCTACGTCTGAGGCGGAAAGCCGATTCGTAGTGCTCAAGGGCGGCAGGGTAACATCCCGGCCGCTCTGGAATGGGGTTTGCGCAAGACCCTATCCGCCGACAAGCTTTTGCCTCGCACCGCCCCTCAATGACCTCGCTCTTGCCTTCAAACTGCCGTCACGTATCTCGTATAAGGATGCCGTTGTGGCGGGTGAAAAGGAAGGAGGCGAACCGATATGCAGCACGAACGCGAAATCGACGCCCTGCTCTCATCCGGCGAGGCCGGATCGATCATCGACCGGCTGATGGCGCTGCCGCGGCCGACCGACAATGTGAAAAACGAATGGGATCGCGCTGTCAGCAGCCGTTTCGAAGTCCGACTGGCGAGGCAGATGCGCTCGCAGATGGACGCCGGCAGCGATCGACAGAACGCAGCCTGATCTCTCTTTGTCTGTGCATGTCGTTATCCCAAAACCGCGACGCACGTTTGGGCGACATGCATCAACCTCGGCGGAGGCGCACCGGCGCTTCGCCGAACGCTCTTGAAAACGCTCTGGAAAATGCCGCGGCGGACGAAAATCCCGTCCGCCCGGCAATATCCGCCATGGCGATCCGCGTGTCGACCACCAGCCGCCGCGCCGCGCCCAGCCGCAGCCTGAGATAGTAGGCGCCGGGCGTCTCGCCGATCGATTTGCGAAAAATGCTTTCCAATGTTCGTGCCGTCACCCCGGCGCGTTTCGCCACCGCATCTATGGTCAGCGGCTGGTCGACATGCGATTCCATCAGCCGGATCGCTTGCGCCAACCGCGGGTCGTAGCCGTCGAGCCGGCCGAGCGAGACCAGCGGTTGCGCATCGGTCGCGGCGCGCGCCTGGTCGTAGATGAAGACGCTGGCGACATCGAGCGCCACGGCCATGCCGAGGCGCGTACGGATCAGATGCAGCATCAGGTCGAAGGTCGGCGACGCCCCGCCCGAGGTGAAGACGGGCCCATCGATGACGTAGCGGTCGGGACGGACATCAACGCCGGGAAAGGCCGACGAAAAATCCTCCATGTCTTCCCAATGGGTGGTGGCGCTGCGCCCTTCCAAGAGACCCGCCCGCGCCACCAGCCAGGTACCGGCCTCGACGCCGCCACAGGCACGGGCCGCGCGGGCCGCGCGGCGCAGACCGGAGAGCAGCGCTGATGTCGCGTAATTCTGGGTGCCGAAGCCGGCGACGACGACAAGCACGTCGGTAGGCTCGGCCGCATCGAAGCGGCCGCTGACCGCCACTGGCAGGCCGCATGTGGTGACCGGCGCCTCGCCGGTGACCGAGACCAGTTTAAAATCGAACAGGGTCTCGCCGGAGATGCGGTTGGCGGCGCGCAGCGGGTCGACGGCCGATGCCACACACATGATGGACGAGCCGGAAAACACCAGCAGCGTCACCTTGAGCGGCGAGCGTTCCGAGCGAAAGATGGTCGGTTTTTCGCTTTTGATCATGGAAGCTTCGTAAATCGCAAAACAGTCCCTCGCAAGTCCGATCATTGTTGGCCTGTCCTTGTGCATGTCGTTATCCCAAAACCGGTTCCCACTTTTGGGCGACATGCACTGCTGATGTTTGGGAGGAGAGTTCCATGCCGCTCGCGATGAACCGTGAGGTTTTCATTACCTGTGCCGTGACCGGATCCGGCGGCTCGCAGGACCGCTCGCCGCATGTGCCGCGCTCGCCCAAGCAGATTGCCGATTCGGCGATCGATGCGGCCAAGGCCGGTGCTGCCGTCGTCCACTGCCATGTCCGCGACCCTGAAACCGGCAAGCCCCGCCGCGATGTCCATCTCTACCGCGAAGTGACCGAGCGCATCCGCGACGCCAATGTCGATGTGGTGCTCAACCTCACCGCCGGCATGGGCGGCGACATGGTGTTCGGTTCGCCGGAGGCGCCATTGCCGCTCAACGAAAAAGGCACCGACATGGGCGGCGCCACCAACCGCATGGAACATGTGCGGCAGTGTCTGCCGGAAATCTGCACGCTGGATTGCGGCACCATGAACTTCGCCGAAGCCGACTATGTCATGACCAACACGCCAGGCATGCTGCGCGCCATGGGCGGCATGATGACGGCGCTCGGCGTCAAGCCGGAGATAGAAGCCTTCGACACCGGCCATCTCTGGTTTGCCAAGCAGTTGGTCGAGGAAAAGGTGCTCAACGCCGATGCGCTGGTGCAACTCTGCATGGGCGTGCCGTGGGGTGCGCCCGACGACCTCAACACCTTCATGGCGATGGTCAACAATGTGCCGTCGACCTGGAACTGGTCTGCCTTCGCCATCGGCCGCAACCAGATGGCCTACGCAGCAGCGGCGGTTCTCGCCGGCGGCAATGTCCGCGTCGGGCTCGAAGACAATCTGTGGCTCGACAAGGGCGTGCTGGCAACCAATGCACAACTGGTCGAGCGCGCCGCCAGCATCGTCACCAATCTCGGCGCCCGTATCCTCGGGCCGGAGGAAGTGCGCAAGAAGCTCAACCTGACCAAGCGGGCGCCGATCGCAGCCGCTGCGTAAAACGGGAGCGGATCATGGCTACCGTCAAATTCACCGCGATGAAGGATGGCGACAAGGACGATTACGAGTTCCTGACCGCCCATGAAATCGACTATGCCGCCAAGACCGGCGAGCGGCTGCTCGACGCGCTGGTGCAGCTCGACGAAGGCCTGTCCGGCTACAAGATCACCCGGCTCGGCCATTCGCTGCAGGCGGCGACGCGGGCGTGGCGCGATGGCGCCGACACCGACTGGATCGCCTGCGCGCTGCTGCACGATATCGGCGATATCTACGCGCCCTACAATCACGACGAATACGCCGCTTCGATCCTGAAACCTTTCGTGCGCGAGCAATGCACCTGGGTGGTGGAAAAGCACGGCGACTTCCAGCGCCTCTATTACGCTCACCATCTCGGCGGCAACCGTCACGCCCGCGACCGCTTCGCCGGCCATGCCTATTTCGATGATTGCGATCAGTTTTGCGAACGCTGGGACCAGTCGAGCTTCGACCCCGATTATGAGACGCTGCCGATCGAATTCTTCCGGCCCTTCGTGCTCGAAGTCTTCGCCCGCAAGGCCTACGACGCATCGGTTATTCGCGCCGGCGAGCGCGTGCCTCTCATCGACCCTCAAACAGCCAAGACAAGAACCGGAGCCTGACCATGAGCATCATCAACAAGGCGGCCGCCATCGGCGGCGGTGTCATCGGCGCCGGCTGGGTGGCGCGGCTGCTGCTCAACGGCATCGACGTGTCGATCTTCGATCCGGACCCGGAAGCGTCGCGCAAGGTCTCGGAAGTGATGAGGGGTGCGCGCCGCGCCTACAAGCAGATGGTTCCCGGCGGCCTGCCCAAGGAGGGCAAGCTGACCTTCGCCAAGACCATTGCCGAGGCAGTCGCCGATGCCGACTTCATCCAGGAGAGCGTGCCGGAACGGCTCGACCTGAAACACCGTGTGCTGGCCGAGATCGATCTTTATGCACCCGCCAACGCCATCGTCGGCTCGTCGACCTCCGGCATCAAGCCAACCGACATGCAGGTGGCGATGAAGAAGCATCCGGAGCGACTGGTTGTCGGACATCCCTTCAACCCGGTCTATCTCCTGCCGTTGGTCGAGATCGTCGGCGGCGAACAGACGTTCCCCGAGGCAATCGAGGTTGCGAAAGAAATCTATGCCTCGATCGGCATGAAGCCGGTGGTGATCCGCAAGGAGATCGAGGCCTTTGTCGGCGACCGCTTGCTGGAAGCCGCCTGGCGCGAGGCGCTGTGGCTGATCAAGGACGGCATCTGCACCGTCGAGGAGCTCGACGACATCATGCGCTACGGCTTCGGCCTGCGCTGGGCGCAGATGGGCATGTTCCAGGTCTATCGCGTCGCCGGCGGCGAGGCCGGCATGCGCCACTTCATGGCGCAGTTCGGGCCGTGCCTGAAATGGCCGTGGACCAAGCTTATGGACGTGCCGGAGTTCAATGACGAACTGGTCGACCTGATCGCCACCCAGTCGGACGACCAGGCGCATGGCCTGTCGATCCGCGAGCTGGAAAAGATCCGCGACGACAATCTGGTCGCGATCATGGATGCTCTGTCGAAACAGAACAAAGGCAAAGGCTGGGGCGCCGGCGCCTTGCACAAGGACTACACCAGGCAGCTGGCCAAGCTGGCGGCGAAGAAGCCGGCCGCTTCCAAGGCTGCCGAAAAGGCCAAGGCATCGAAGCCGGTAAAGAAGGTGGAAAAGCCGAAGAAAAAGAAGAAAGGCTGAAGACCATGGATTTCGGGCTTTCGGAGGAACAGAAGCTCATCGTCGAGACGACGCGTGCGTTCGTCGAGAACGAGCTTTACCCGCATGAGCGTGAAGTCGAGCGCACCGGCGTGCTGCGCCGCGAGCTGATCGAGGACATCAAGGTCAAGGCGATCGAAGCCGGGCTCTACGCTGCCAACATGCCGGCCGATGTCGGTGGCGCCGGCCTCGATACGGTGACCTGGCTGCTCTACGAAAAGGAGCTCGGCCGCGCCAATTACGCGCTGCACTGGACCTGCGTGGCGCGTCCCTCCAACATCCTGCTCGCCGGCACGCCGGAGCAACGGGAAAAGTATCTGTTCCCTTGCATCCGTGGCGAAAAGTGGGACTGCCTGGCGATGACCGAGCCCGGCGCCGGCTCCGATTTGCGCGGCATGAAAGCGACCGCCGTACAGGACGGTGACGACTGGGTGCTCAACGGCACCAAGCATTTTATCAGCCATGCCGATCTGGCCGACTTTGCCATCGTCTTCATGGCTTCCGGCGAGGAAGAAACGCCGCGCGGCAAGCGCAAGAAGATCACCGCCTTCTTCGTCGACAAGGGCACCAAGGGTTTCACGGTGCGCGACGGCTACCGCAACGTCTCGCATCGCGGCTACACCAACGCCATCCTTGAATTCGACGATTGCCGTTTGCCGGCGAGCCAGGTGCTCGGCGAAGTGCACAAGGGCTTCGAGGTCGCCAATTCGTGGCTCGGCGCCACCCGCCTGCAGGTCGGCGCCACCTGCCTTGGCCGCGCCGAGCGAGCGCTTGGCCATGCCATCGAGTATTCCGCGCAGCGCCAGCAGTTCGGCCAGCAGATCGGCAAATTCCAGGGCGTGTCATTCAAGCTCGCCGACATGGCGACGGAACTGAAGGCTGCGGACCTGATGGTGTTCGAAGCCGGCTGGAAGTACGATCAGGGCACCGTGACCGATCAGGACATGGCCATGGCCAAGCTGAAGGCTACCGAAATGCTCGCCTTTGTTGCCGACGAAGCAATCCAGATCCATGGCGGCATGGGGCTGATGGACGACCTGCCGCTGGAGCGCATCTGGCGCGATGCGCGCGTCGAGCGCATCTGGGAAGGTACTTCGGAGATTCAGCGACATATTATTTCGCGGGCGCTGCTGCGTCCGTTCGGAGCATAGAGCATGATGTACCCCAAACCGGGGTCCGGTTTTGGGGAGAAGATCATGCTCAAACGAAAAGATGGCCATGCATAAACTCGAACGTCTCCTGCGCCCAAAATCCATCGCCGTGTTTGGCGGGGTGCAGGCCGCTGCCGTCGTCGCGCAATCGATCAAGATGGGCTTTGCCGGCGAGATCTGGCCGGTGCATCCGACCAAGGACGAGGTTGCCGGTCGCAAGGCCTATCGTTCTGTTGCAGACCTTCCCGGTGCGCCCGACGCTGCCTTTGTCGGCGTCAACCGGCACTTGACCATCGAGGTGGTCAAGGCGCTGGCCGAACGTGGCGCCGGCGGCGCCGTCTGTTTTGCCGCGGGCTTTCTCGAGACCGAGGCTTATGATGACGATGGTGAGCGGCTGCAGGCCGAACTGGTCGCTGCTGCCGGCCAGATGCCGATCATCGGCCCGAACTGCTATGGCCTGATCAACTATGCCGACGGCGCGTTGCTGTGGCCCGACCAGCATGGCGGCATCAGGCTGCCCGAAGGCGCAAAGGGCGTCGCCATCATCACCCAGTCGTCCAACATCGCCATCAACATGACGATGCAGAAGCGCGGCCTGCCGATCGCCTTCCTGATGACCGCCGGCAACCAGGCGCAGACCGGCCTGTCCGAAATGGCGCTCGGCCTGATAGAGGACGAGCGGGTGACGTCGCTCGGTTTGCACATCGAAGCTTTCGATTCGGTAGCCGGCTTCGAGAAACTGGCCGCACGAGCGCGCGAACTGAAGAAGCCGATCATAGCCATGAAGGTCGGCCGTTCCGAGCAGGCACGGCAGGCGACCGTCTCGCACACCGCCTCGCTGGCTGGCTCAGACGCGGCCTCCGGTGCTTTCCTGAGGCGGCTCGGCATCGCGCGCGTCGATTCCATCCCCGCCTTTATCGAAGCGCTGAAGCTCTTGCATGTCACCGGCCCATTGCCCGGCTACAGGCTGTCGTCGATGAGCTGTTCGGGTGGCGAAGCCTCGGTCATGGCCGACAGCGCTGAGGGTCGCTGGGTCAATTTCCCGGAGCTCACCAGCAAGCACCGCGCCCATGTCAAATCGACCCTCGGGCCGCTGGTCGCCGTCGCCAACCCGTTGGACTACCACACCTTCATCTGGAATAATGAGCCGGCGATGACCGCCACCTTCACCGCCATGGTGTCGGGCGGTTTCGATCTCAACATGCTGGTGCTCGACTTCCCGCGCCCCGATCGCTGCTCGGTCACCGACTGGTGGGCGACGCTGCGCGCCTTCGAATCGGCGCTGAAGACCAACAAGGCGCATGGCGCGATCGTCTCGTCGCTGCCGGAAAATCTGCCGGAGGAATACACCGCCGAGCTGATGGCGCGGGGCATGGTGCCGTTGTTCGGCATCTCCGAAGCCATGGACGCCGCAGGCGCAGCAGCCTTCATCGGCTGGGCTTGGGCCGAGCCGCAGGCGCAGCCGATCGACACGTCAGCCGCGGGCGCTGCCGAAGGCGGCCATGTGACGCCTGACGAGGCCGAAGCCAAGGAGCGACTGATCAAGGCAGGCCTGCCGGTGCCGAAGGGCGAACGTGCCGCCAATGCGGTCGACGCCGTCATCTCGTCGATGGCGCTCGGCTTCCCGGTGGCGCTGAAGGCGCTCGGCGTCACCCACAAGTCGGAAGTCGGCGCTGTCAGACTGAGCCTCAAGGACGCCGAATCCGTCAGCACGGCGGCGCATGATCTCCTGCCGCTCGGCACCGGGCTCTATGTCGAGCGCATGGTGCGCGACGGCGTCGCCGAACTGATCGTCGGCTTCACCCGCGACCCGATGTTCGGCGCCGTCATGACGCTGGGCACTGGCGGCGTGCTGGTCGAGTTGTTGCGCGACAGCGTCACCTTGATGCTGCCGGCGACGCGCGACGATATCGAGGCGGCCCTGCGCCGCCTGAAACTGTTCCCGCTGCTTGAGGGCTATCGTGGCCGGCCGAAAGCCGATGTCGCTGCCGCCATCGAGGCCATCGCGGGCATTGCCGACTTCGTCCAGAAGAATGCCGGCGAGATCGAGGAACTCGACATCAACCCGCTGATCGTCTGCGCCGAGGGCAAGGGCGCCTGGATCGCCGACGCGCTGCTGGTGCTGGGAGAGAAGAAGAATGTCTGACGTCATTTCGACCCGCCGCGAGGGCACTATCCTCGAGGTCACGCTCGACCGGCCGAAGGCCAATGCCATCGATCTCAAGACGTCGCGGCTGATGGGCGAGACGTTCAAGGCGTTCCGCGACGATCCGGAGCTTCGCGTCGCCATCGTCAAGACCGCAGGTGACAAGTTCTTCTGCGCCGGCTGGGATTTGAAGGCCGCCGCCGGCGGCGACGCGGTCGATGGCGACTATGGCGTCGGCGGCTTTGCCGGCCTGCAGGAGCTGCGCGACATGAACAAGCCGGTCATCGCCTGCGTCAACGGCATGGCGGTCGGCGGCGGCTTCGAGTTGGCGCTGTCCTGCGATCTCATCTACGCCTCCGACCATTCCTCCTTCGCGCTGCCCGAAATCCGCGCCGGCACGCTGGCTGATGCCGCGACGATCAAGCTGCCCAAGCGCATTCCCTATCATGTCGCCATGGATCTGCTGCTCACCGGCCGCTGGATGGATGTCGCCGAGGCGCATCGCTGGGGGTTGGTCAACGAAGTGCTGCCCAAGGAAAAGCTCGAAGACCGTGTCTGGGAGATTGCAAGGCTGCTGGCCAGTGGTCCGCCGCTGGTATTCGCCGCGATCAAGGAGACGGCGCGGGTGGCCGAGGCGCTGACCTTCCAGGATGCGATGAACCGCGTGACGCGCCGGCAATTGGCGACCGTCGATGCGCTTTATGGCTCCGAGGACAATATGGAAGGGTTCCGCGCCTTCGCGGAGAAGCGCGATCCGGTGTGGAAGGGGAAGTAACCTCTTTACTCTCCCCTCGATGGGTAGGGTCGGACCGAAGGTCCGGGGTGGGGTGATGCGCCGCCACCCGCCGTTTCGCGGCGACCTCCCCAGGGGAGGTAAAGGAGCAGCATGACCGACTACAAAACCCTCATCGACGCCGAGACCTGGGCCTTCATCGAGCGGACCAATTCCTTCTACCCGCCCGACACGATCGACTACACCATCGCCCAGCAGCGCGCGATTTATGACCGGATGTGCCGCGAATTCTTTGCCGGCTATCCCGATGGCGTGACGGCGGAAACGACCGTCATTGCCGCGCACGATATCCCGATCCGCATCTATCGCAGCGCTACCCCGAACAAGGCGGCGATGGTGCTCTACATCCATGGTGGCGGCTTCATCCTCGGCGGGCTCGACAGCCATGATGATGTCTGCGCCGAATTGTGCGCTCGCACCGGCTTCGAGGTTGTCTCCGTCGACTACCGGCTGGCGCCGGAGCATCTGCATCCGGCCGCCTTCGACGATGCGCTGCTTGCCTTCGAATGGGCCGCCAAAAGCTACGACCGTCCCGTCCTGCTCTGCGGCGACAGCGCCGGCGGCAATCTCTGCGCGGCCGTTAGTCACGCAACGCGTGGCCATGCTAAGCGGCCATTCGGCCAGGTGCTGATCTATCCCGGCCTCGGCGGCGACAGCTCGAGGGGCTCCTACGTTACGCATGCGGAAGCGCCGATGCTGACCATGCGCGATCTCGAATTCTACAAGCACATCCGCACCGGCGGCGCCGACGGCTCCGGTGACATCGCTTTGTCGCCGCTCGCCGACGCGGATTTCACCAACCTGCCACCAACCGTGCTCATCACCGCACAGTGCGACCCGCTGTCGTCCGATGGCGAGGCCTATCGCGACCGCGTCCTCGCCGCGGGCGGCCACGCCACCTGGTTCGAGGAGCCGGGGCTGGTGCATGGCTATCTCCGGGCCAGGCACACGGTCGGCCGGGCGCGCGCCAGCTTCAGCCGCATCGTCGAGGTGGTCTCGGTGCTGGGCAGAGGCGGCTGGACCTGGTGATCATTCGCCGACAATCTGCCTGAAAAATAAAGTCATTCGCCCCTTCTGTGAAATGGCGAACAGTCCCAGCCGCCGTTTTGCATGAACCTTTCC
Source organism: Mesorhizobium sp. P2_B5 (assembly GCF_056404775.1). Classification (NCBI taxonomy): domain Bacteria; kingdom Pseudomonadati; phylum Pseudomonadota; class Alphaproteobacteria; order Hyphomicrobiales; family Phyllobacteriaceae; genus Mesorhizobium; species Mesorhizobium sp. P2_B5. The sequence continues at coordinate 43,524 of NZ_JBFUDJ010000005.1, forward strand.
GCTTCCGCCTGCGACTGACGCTCAGGCGCCGCATGGTGCGGGGCCGGAAAGGATGCCCCCAATGACCAGGACCCCAGAGACTCGCAGGTCTCCGGGAACAACGGGAGCTCAGCGCGACCATCGCCTTCGGGATGGGGTCGATGCGCTGGGCTTCCGGCTGATTCCGTTGACCCTGCGCAGGAGCAGGCGTATCGTGAGGATGAGGAAAGCAGACAATTCGATCAGGGACGAACGTGCCGGAACGACGCGCCTTGCCCTGATTCGGCCGGCCGGACCGGAAGTTCCTCCCGAAAACTTCGGGGGGAGTTTTATGTCCTGCGATCGCGGCACGTCCATGCCATCTCCACGCGGCGGTTTGCGCCATTCGCTCCATCTGGCCGGCGGTTTGCTTGCCCTGGCGCTGAGCGCCACGCTTTGGCTGGGCACAGCTGCCCGGGCGCAGGAAACCCAGATCATCTATCCCGGCTCGATGACGGTGACCGGATTTTCCGGCACTGTCATTCCCAATTTCGACGAAGGGCTGCCGCCCGGGGTCGACCCGGTCGATGAGACCTTTATCGACACGACGCGCGCCACCTTGCGCGTTTTCGACGTTTCAGCGCTGGGCGGACCGGCCTCCGGCCAGCTCGTCTACACGCCGCCGCCCTTCGAGGTGACCGCCGAACAGATCGGCCAGGTGTTCGCCATTACCTATGATGACGGCGTGCGCGACGGCGTCCCGTCAGGCATCCCCAACCTCTATGCCGGCGCCAGCTCGCTGCACGGCATCCGCATCGTCACCCCTGACGAAGATTCCGACGGCCGCCCTGAGCGGCAGCGCCGCGGCACGTCCGGCGCCGTCTTCATGGACGGCCAGTTCGGCACCGAAAATGGTGGCGGTCCCGGCACCATCTGGAAGATCGACGGCGTCACCGGTGCCATCTCCAGATTCGCCGACATCGACACCAACAGCGGTCCCGGCATCGGTGACGTCAGCTTCGACAGCAATCACCGCGAGTTCTTCGCAAGCGACCTCGATACCGGCCTCATCCACCGCCTCGACGCCAATGGCACGTTGATCGATACATTCGACCACGGCGTTGCCGGGCGGCCGGCGCATGGGCTCGCGCCCGTCGCTGACGACGGCGCGGTAATGGACATACAAGGTGCTGCCTTCGATAGCGAAGACCCCGACACCTGGGGTTACACGCAAGACGAGCGCCGCGTCTGGGCAGTCGCCTATCACGGCGGCCGGGTCTACTACTCGGTCGGCGAAAAGGCCGAGATCTGGTCGGTGGGCATTGCCCGCGACGGCAGCTTTGCCGGCGATCCGCGCTGGGAGCTGACGGTCAAGGCCGACAAGGACTACGCCGTCACCGACATCGCCTTCGACGTCAAGGGCTTCATGTACCTGGCGCAGCGCGGCCCGGTGGAAAACCGCTACGATTACAGCCAGTTCGCCGATTCCGGCAAAGGCGAGGCCATCCGCTATTGGCGCGAAAACCCGGACGATCCGGCGACCGAATCGGAATGGGTGGAAGAGCCGCAGGAATATGCAGTCGGCTTCCCGCAAGGCAACCGGCAGTCGGCCGGCGGCCTTGATCTGCAATATGGCTATGACGCCGACGGCAATCTCGACACCGGCGTGTGCACCGATACGCTGGTCAACACCGGCGACAAGCTGCGCGACAACCCGACACTGGCCGACCAGCTCGCCGCCGGCGGGCCGCTCGCCGTACACGGCGTGCAGATCACGCCGACGCCGCTGGTCAAGCCGGCCAACGTGCCGCCCTTCGGCTCCTGGTTCGTCGATTTCGACGGCTATTTCGAAGACCCCGAGGTGGAAGGCCATGTCGGCGACGTCGAGGTCTGGCACCCCTGCGAAGGCCGTGCCGGCTACTATGAAGAAATCCCCGGCGGTTACCTGCCGCCGTTCTATCCGCCTGATTTCCCACCGCCCGGCGATCTGCCGCCGTGCATCGATGTCGAGGATGTCCAGTTCTACTGCACACCTCGCGGTCTCCAGGCCGACCTTTATCTCCATGACCATGCCGGCTTCGGCGGCGATTCGATCAGGGCCCAGTCCAGGACGCCAGGCGTCGGGGTGACATCACCCCAGTCGCATGCGCCCGGCAAGCCTTACACGGTCGACATCACCGGCCACTATCCGGGCGACACAGTCGATGTCGGGCTCTGCTTCTACAGGCAGTCCGACAAGGACAAGGGTGGCTACTACCCTTGCTGCAAGATGACTTTGCCGCTCAGAACCCCAGCCGTCAGCTGCGAACGTTGAGGAGGGAGAGATGAACATTTCTGCACTTTCCCCCACCGCGACGCGCAACCAGAAAACCGTCATGGAGACCATCATGAGACCCCTGTCATACGCCAGGCGCAGCGCGCGCTGGCTGATGGCGGCCGGTATCGCGGTCGCCATGTACACCCCTGTGGCAAGCCACGCCGAAGACGCCGTCCCGATCACGCCGGAACTGCGGCTCGACCTCGATAATTCGAAAATCATCACTCCGAGGCCGGAACGGGTCGTGCCGTTCTTCACCAAGAAAGGCACCCAGCGGAGCTGCGACTACGTCGTCTACTCCCTGAGCTTCGGCCTGCGCGGGGACCCGCAAGGCTTTGCCGACCCAAGCTTCGTGGCCAGGCTGAAAAAACTCCAGCTCGACTTCAAGGATCAGCTTCCGCACGGTCTTGCGATCGTCAACGTCAACGTGTCCGGCGACGGCACGGATGCATCCGGCGGACCGCTGCCGGGCGCAACGATCAGCACCTCGGCCAATCCGAACGATACGGCGACGGTTTCCGATTTCCGGATTTCCGCCACCGATCTCGACGGCGCCGGTGCCGCCAATGAACGCGTCATCAATTTCAAGATCACCGCCAAGATCGACCATGCGGCGTTTCCTTCGCCGACCATCGTCGACAATCAGGGCGCGATCAAGGTGACGCCTGGCGTCGGCACGGGGGTCATCATCCCGTCGCAGGATCCGGGCAAGCCCGACGACGGCGACTTCAAGACCGGCGTGAAGACCTCGATCAAGATCGACCTCACCAACTGCGACAAGCGGCCTCCGCCTCCCGACCGGGAATGCTTCAAGGTGGAGCGCGGCACGGTCGATTGCGTGCAAGGCGGCGGCGCCTTCATCTATCACATGCCTGTCGGCCCGGAGCTGGGCGGCAAGTGGGTGCAGGTGTCGACGACCACCCCCGGCATCACCATCATCCCCGACACCCAGTTGGTGCCGGCGGGCGGCGGCGTGCTGAACTGGAAGATCATTGGCGCATCGCCCGGCGACGTCATCCACCTGATCGTCACCGGCATAGAAACCTATGCCGGTCCAGAGGAAGGTTGGGGCCTGTGCTGCACGCAGACCATCGACATCGTCATTCCGCGTGACCTGAGGTGTCCGCCCGACAAGGAGCCGGACCTCAAGGTCGAAAAGCGAGCCGATGTCACACGTTGCACGATGGGCGGCGGCTGCGACTTCACCATCACGGTCACCAATGTCGGCGACGGACCATATCACGGCAAGATCGTGCTCGACGAGGTGACGCTGCCGGCCGGCTCGACGCTGGATTCAGGGCCTAATCCGCCCTGGGTCTGCGTGCCCGGCGTGACCCCGATGACGTGCACCTATCCGGTGACCACGCTCAATCCGGGCGCCTCCATCAACCTCAAGCTCGGCTTCAAGCCGGCCGGAGGCTGGCAAGGCAGCGCGCTGCGCAACTGCGCCACCTACAATTACGGCGCCAGCGGCAAGCCGCTGTTCGGCAGCCAGCAGAACGATCGCGGCTGCGCCTCGATCCCGATCTGCCGGCGTGGCGATCGCGACCGCGATTGCCGGCCGCCGGTCGACAAGAAGGTCGACCTGATCCTGAAGAAGCGTGCCCGCATTCCGGTCTGTACGCCCGACGGCATCTGCTACTTCGTGATCGACATCATCAACAATGGCAGCGTTCCGTATATTGGGCCGCTGACGGTCATCGACACTTACCCGGGCGGCGCGCCGGCCTCTTCGACCTTCGGCCCGTCTCCGCCCTGGGCATGCGGACCCAACGGCCCCGGCCAGTTCCGCTGCGACAACGCCGGCATCGTGCTGATGCCGGGCGCCTCGACGCCGATCGTCGTCAAGGCGGTGATGCCGGCCGGCTACCAGTCGGATACGGTCGAGAACTGCGCGGCGCTGAAGCCTGTCCCCGGTGAGGTCGACCTCACCAACAACAAGGCCTGCGCCAAGGAACGCTTCCGGCATCCCAATGGCGGCAAGCCAGCCTTGCGCATAACCAAGACGTGCAACGGCTCGCTGGCCGGCGCGGCGGTGGTTTCCTGCCGCATCACCGTCATCAGTCTTGGCACCGCTGCCCCCACCGGTCCGGTGCGGGTCAATGATGCCGCCACGCTGATAGCAGGCGGCGCGCCGGTCCAGATCCAGACCGTCACACCCGACGGCGCGGAATGGGCCTGCGGAGCGGTTCCGGCCAATGCGCTGTCGTGCCAGATTCCCGGCGCCGTTATGACGCCCGGAACATCTAGGCACTTCGACGTGACGGTCTCGGCCAATGGCGCGTTCGAGAACTGCGCACGCGGCTCGTATGGTCCGGCTCCAGGAGACGACGTTGTCTACCCGTTCGGCCAGGCCTGCGCCAAGGGTGGTGGCATCTCCACCATCAGCGTCAAGAAGACGGGCGATGCCGAGTGCCAGCCGGGACAACCCTGCTCGTTCGAGATCACCATCACCAATGACGGCCAGACCCCATTCTCGGGTCCGGTCCGCATCGGCGATGCGATCGGCGTGGACGGGCTCGGCCGGCTCGAAGGCGTTGAGATCACCTCGATCTCGCCGCCCTTCGGTTGCTCGCCGGAACCGACGACGCTGCCTCTGTCCTGCATTGCCAATTTGACGCTCGGCGCCGGGGAAAGCCACGTGCACACTGTCACCGTGGTCCTTCCCGACGACGGCCGCCTGGCCAATCTGCAGGGCAATGTCACCGGCCAGAACTGCGTCGGTGTCTTGTCTCCTGATACCAGGGTGCAAGGCGGCGACGTGCTGTCCGGCGATCAGACCAACATCCAGGGCGGTCGCGGCAAGGCCTATGCCTGCCATCCCTTCACCATCAAGCGTGAGGTGAAGAAAGAGTGCTCGCCGGGCTTTGTGATGAACGACGCCGGCCGGTGCGTGTGTCCGGAAGGCACGACGTTCCGCAACGGCCAGTGCTCGCCCGACGGTGGCGTCATCGTCGAGCCAAAGCCAAGGCCCTGCGTGCTGCTCAAGGGCCAGATCCGCACCGAGGACGGACGCTGTGTCTGTCCACGCGGAACCGAGCTCGAAAACGGCGCCTGCGTCAAGATCGACAAGCCGGGCTGCACCATCCCCGGTTCGGTCCCGACGTCGGACGGCAATGGCTGCTACTGCCCGGACGGCACGCATCTCGACCGACAGGCAAATGCCTGCGTGCGCGACAAGCAGAAGCCCGAGCAGTGCACCATACGCGGCCAGGTTCATGATGCCGATGGCGATTGTGTCTGCCCGCGTGGGACCGAGGTGCGCAATGGAGCCTGCCGGCCGATCCGGCCGAAGCCCGAGCAGTGCACCATACGCGGCCAGGTTCATGACGCCGATGGCGATTGTGTCTGCCCGCGTGGGACCGAGGTGCGCAATGGAGCCTGCCGGCCGATCCGGCCGAAGCCCGAGCAGTGCACCATCCGCGGCCAGGTTCACGACGCCAACGGCAATTGCGTCTGCCCACGGGGAACCGAGGTGCGAGGCGGTGCCTGCCGGCAGAAGCGGCCTGTGCTGGAACAGTGCGACATACGCGGCCAGGTCCACAACAAGCGCGGCGAGTGCGTTTGCCCGCGTGGCACCCAGGTGATCGACGGTGCATGCCGCAAGCCGAGGCCGGAAGAATGTGCCCCGGGCTCGGTGATGATCAACGGCCAGTGCCAACCGATCAGGCGGCGCTGCCCGGAAGGCACGGTTGGACGGTTCCCGAACTGCCGGCCCATCCGCCCACAGCCATCGCTCGATCCGAGCCTGTTGCTCAATCCGGGTATCCTCCAGCAGTTGGTGCCGAAGCGCACGCAGCAGCCGCAGGTACAGCCGCAACGGGATCCGGCGGCCAACGTCAAGCCGTAGGTTCTGGATACGAGCCAGAAATAGAACCCCCGCCGGAGCGATCCGGCGGGATTTTCTTTCAGGCGGCAGAGTTGTCGATCCCCACACTGCTCCAGGCCGAATCTCAGCTGGCGGGTGCGTAGCGCAGCAGCGTCACGCCCTGTGCAAGGCTTTGCGTGCCGAGCGGCAGCAAGGTCAGCGACAGGCCGGACTGGAAATACGGCTTGCCGCCGCCCAGGACGGCCGGTTGCATGCAGAGCCGGTATTCGTCGATCAGGCCCGCACGCGCGAATTGTGCGGCAAGATCGGCGCCGCTAACGGAGATTTCGCCCTCCGTCTGCGATTTGACCTGGTTGGCAACGGTTTCGACATCGCCACTCACCAGCCGGGCATTGGGTCCGACGTCGCGAAGCGTCGTCGAAAACACGATCTTCGGGGTCTTTTGCCAGGCATCGGCAAAATCCCGCTCGACCTCTCCCCCGGTTTTGCGCTCCGGACTGTCCCAGAAGCGCATCGCCTCATACATCCGGCGTCCGCAGAGCGCGATCGCGGTCCGCCGCATCTCGTCGTTGAAATGCCGGTGCAGTTCTTCCTCGGGCACCGGCAAGCCGATGTCGCCCGACGGTCCCTCGATAAAGCCGTCCAGCGACGTCAGCATGGAGTAGACGATCTTTCCCACGTGTACCTCCGTTCGATGCCTATAGGCTATATATCTGATTGCGATTTGCAATCAGACTTCAAGGAGCGAATGGACTCAGGTGGCTCGTCAGGCAGGCCAACATAAGGGCTAGCAATTATGTTCTGCCTCTTGGTGAACCTTCGCGCCGGGCGGGATGACCCACTCCTGAAGTAACAAACTTCAGGAGAGAGAAATGTCCTCAGTCAGCTATGCCTTTCGCACTACGGTTGCGACCGTTGCCCTATTCGCAACCGGCCTAGCCACCCCCTCCGCCTTTGCCGAACAGGCCAACATCAAGTCGATGTCCTTCGACACGCAGAGCGCCAACACCACGATCCACGTCGTTTCGAGCGACAAGCAGAAATGGGACAGGCTGAAGAGCGGCACCGTCCAGTTCTGGGGCCACATGAAGATCGATACACGCTGGCCCGGCTACGTTCAGGATGTCGGTGTCGCACTCGGCATCTGCGGACCCAGCCAATGCGGCCCGTTTCCACCGATCTGGAGCGCGGCACCTGTCAGCCGTGACTACGACCACCAGGAAAACTTCGCCTTTGATCCGGCCAATATACCCCTGTCGTCGGATACCGGCATCGCCATCGTGCCCTATGGCGACCAGATCATCGCCAAGTGCAATCAGCATCTGCAGGCTGACGGTCCGACGAAGTCCTATTCGTTCAGCCACACGTTCGACGCCAGCTTCACGGCGCTTACCGACAAGGCACTCGACATGGGCAATGCCGTCGCCGAAACCCAGCAGGGCAGCTGGCCCTATCCGCTTTTCGACTCGAACTACGCCGCGCACGGCACCTTCCAGGTGCAGGTTGTCTGCGACCCGGTGATCAAGCCCAATGCCCAGGACATCACTGCCGATTTCGGCAAGTTCGAGGTCGAGAACGTCAAGCTGTTCCTGACCACCTACCAGTCGAACCAACCGGGCTCGACTCCTGGCACGGCCTGTCGCTCGCTGAAGGTTACCAGCCGGGCGCAAGCCAACCAGGCCGGACCGGTCTCGATGCGCATCTGGCGACAGAAGGACGGCGGACCGGTCACCTCCGAGTTCAAGCAGGCGTGGGCATCGTACGACGCGAGCAAGAATGGCTATTTCGCCAGCTATGAGAAATGGGAGAACGTCGGCGCCACGGCCTATTTCCAGTACAAGACCGAGATCGTCGGCAATGGACCGTTCGAACCCTTCGACGGCTGGAAGGACATCACGGTGCATTGTACAGGCGCCGGCGGCGGTGGTTTCACCGACGCACCGCAGACCGATCCCGACAACCCGCCGGCAAAGGCCGACTGGCAAGGCGAAGTCACCGTTTCCGACAGCGCAGGTGCGCGAAAACTCTGCCCTCGCAAAGGTCAGGTCGCATTCGAAGTGAGCCGCGACGAGCCCGGCGCGTTTCACTACCGGATCGGCTGTTCCAACGGCGCCTTCTTCACTGGCACCACGGTCGCTTTCAACGATGGCGGCGTCTTCAAGGCCGGCGCGGCACATGATCTCAGCATCGTCAGGACCCGCTCGATCCAGTGCACCCTGCAGGAGATCAAGCAGAACGGCTCCATCGCCAGCGTCGATACGGACAAGGAGGATTTCACCTGCATAAAGCGCACCTCCGAACCGGAGGCCGACGATCTCGTCTCGAGCACGCGACCAGACTTCGGCAAGCCGAGACTGCCGCCGGTCGTCGTCGATCCCGGCCGCAAATGCCTGCCCAGCCAGACATTGCTGCGCGGCAGATGCATCGACAAGCCGATCGTCGCCGCGTGCAAGAGCACCGAAAAGGTTGTCAACGGCAGGTGCATCGGTGTCAGCATCCACTGCCTGCCAGGCTATCATCAGGTCGGCTTGAAATGCGTGAGGAACCCTGTGGTTGCCGACCAGTGCAGGCGCGACGAATTGCGCATTAACGGCAAATGCGTGCGCAAGCCTCCCGTCATCATCGACTGCAAACGCGGCTACCACCTGGTCGGCAAGGCATGCGTGAAGGACGCGGCTATCACCACTGGCTGCCGGACAACCGAAAAGCTGGTGCGTGGACATTGCGTGTCGAAGCCACCCGTCAAGACGTTCGGTCTGCAGAGATTGAAGCAAGGCAACAGCAAGCTGTTTGCGCCGGGATTGGCCAAACCGCGGCGTCACGTGAACTGAAATTTGACGCTACAGACCTGGAGAGGCGGCACACTGCCGCCTCTCTGCATTGTGTGGATCAGCCGCTCACACCGGATTCCTGTCGACAAGCGGCGTCGAGACGATTAGGGCGGAAGCAAGCTCAACAACGGGAAGCGGACATGGCCAGTAAGACCCTGATTGCGCCATCGGTGCTGGCGTCGGATTTCTCGAAGCTAGGCGACGAGGTCGAGGCGGTGGCCGCGGCCGGCGCCGACTGGATCCATCTCGATGTCATGGACGGGCATTTCGTGCCCAACATCACCTTCGGCCCGCCGGTGATCAAGGCCATCCGCAACCGCACCAAGGCTTTCTTCGACTGTCATCTGATGATTGCGCCGGCCGATCCCTATCTGGCCGCCTTTGCCGATGCCGGCTGCGACGGCATGACCGTGCATGCCGAGGCTGGACCGCATCTCGACCGTTCGTTGCAGACCATCAAGGGTCTCGGCAAGAAGGCTGGTGTGTCGCTCAATCCGGCGACTCCGGAAAGCTCGATCGAATATGTGCTCGACCGGCTCGACCTGATCCTGATCATGACCGTCAATCCGGGCTTTGGCGGCCAAGCCTTCATCCCGGCCATGGTCGACAAGGTCAAGCGGGTCAAGGCGCTGATCGGCAACCGGCCGATCCGCATCGAGATTGACGGCGGCGTGTCGCCGGAGACGGCTCCCCTGGTTACATCAGCCGGCGCCGACGTGCTGGTGGCAGGCGCCGCCGTCTTCAAGGGCGGCAGCGTCGAGGCCTACCGGGCCAATATCGACGCCATCCGAACCGCGGCCGACCGGGCTGCCGGCTGACATCAGTTTCAGGAAAAATCGCGACAGCTCTGACCTCTCGGCCTGATCTTTCAGCCGGTGAGATGTCCCGGAAAGCGGTCAACTGGCGGCAGTCGCCGGAACTGACCGTCGCGGCGAGCGACGCGATCACAGCATCTGGCACTGCATCTGGCAGCAAAATCTAGTGGACGAATGCCGAGGGCATGTTCATTGCGGGAGCGGCAAGTTCGGCAATCTGACGTGCGTTAAGAAAAAATTACCCGTATTCCGGATCTCGCAGCCGGGTCGCGAAGACGCGAGCCGCATCGCGGGACAAAGTTTCTTCATAAGAACAAGTTTTTCACGATATTCGTTACTTCCCTCGAGTAAGATGTGCAAACCTTCCTCTTTAAGTCGAATATCGTGATCTTCCCCTTGAGCCATGGATGCCTTAGGGCGTATAGTAAAAGTATAGGGGATTCGTTTGCTTCGCGAACGGGCTGGCGGAGCGTGGGAGAGCGATAGGAGTCATATTGACCTACGGATCTGCCGATATGAGCGAAGGCGCCGGCGCCAAGAGCACACTCGCCAGCACGGTCTACCAACAGCTTCGCGACGATCTCCTGCGCGGTGTGTTTGAAAGTGAAAGCAAGCTTCGGGTCGAATGGGTGGTTTCCCGTTACGGCGCCGGCGCTTCGCCGGTTCGCGAGGCTCTCAACCGGCTTGCTTCGGAAGGCCTGCTCGGCCGCCACGACCAGCGCGGTTTCTTCATCATGCCGGTCAGTGCCCCGGAACTCGAGGAATTGACACGCACCCGCTGCTGGCTGGAAGAGCGGGCGCTGCGTGAATCCATTGCCAACCGCACCGGCGAATGGGAAGAGCAGCTGGTGCTGGCCTTGCATCGGCTGGCGCGCGCCCAGCGCCGTTTGCCGGAAGATCCGTCCTCGAACAATCCGGAATGGGAAAAGCTGCATCGCGCCTTCCATCGGGCCCTGATCGCAGGCTGCCGGTCGCACTGGCTGACCGGCTTTTGTGACCAGCTTTCCGATCAGGCCTCCCGCTACCGGCTGATCTCCCAGGACGGGGCCGAGCGCGACGATATCGGCGAGCATCGCCTGATTGCCGAGCGCACCGTGGATGGCGATGCCGATGGCGCCGTCGAAGCGCTGCTCAACCACTACCGTTTGACGGCAGCCATGTGCATGGAGCGCTTCAACGAGAGCGGCGATCTCCGGACAAGCAAGGCGTTGCGCGGCCGCAGATAGCAACACTTGCGGTTTTCGATCCGAAATCTGCTTGCAGCGGTGTTCCGAAAAGCGGTTGTTTTTTTTCGAGGCCATGCGCTAGGGAAGACGCATGAACAATCACCTGTTCGATGCCTTCCGCGACCGCATGCCCGCGCCCGGGCGCACCTTGATGGAGACCGATGACGGGCGCTCGATCCGCTACGGCGACATGCTGGCGCGGTCGGCGCAATTGGCGCAGGCGCTGAAGCATTTCGGCGTCCAGCCGGGCGACCGCGTCGCGGTGCAAGTTGAGAAAAGCCCCGAATGCATTTTCCTTTATCTGGCCTGCCTGCGCGCCGGTGCGGTCTTCCTGCCGCTCAACACCGCTTACACGTTGACGGAGCTCGGCTATTTCTTCGGCGATGCCGAGCCGCGGCTGGTCGTCTGCGACCCGGCGCGGGCCGGCGATATCGCGCCGCTGGCAAAGACTTCGGGCGCAGTTACCGCCACACTCGGCCGCAACGGTGAAGGCTCGCTGACCGATCTGGCCGCGCAACAGCCCGCGGATTTTGACGATATGGCGCGCGAGCCGGACGACCTCGCGGCGATCCTCTACACATCGGGCACGACCGGCCGTTCGAAGGGCGCCATGCTCAGCCACGAAAACCTGGCCTCCAACGCGCGCGTGCTGGTCGAGCAATGGCGCTTCACGGGAGAAGACGTGCTGATCCATGCGCTGCCGATCTTCCACACGCATGGCCTGTTCGTCGCCACCAACGTCGCCCTGATGGCCGGCGCCTCGATGCTGTTCGAGCAGAAATTCGACGCCAGCCGCATCGTCTCGCTTCTGCCGCGCGCCACGGTGCTGATGGGCGTGCCAACCTTCTATACCAGGCTCTTGCTGCAACAGAGACTCGACGCGCAGGCAGCGAAGAATATCCGCCTGTTCGTTTCCGGCTCGGCGCCACTGCTCTCAGAAACGCACAAGGCCTGGCGCGAACTGACCGGCCACGCGATCCTCGAGCGCTACGGCATGACCGAGACCAACATGAACACCTCGAACCCGTACGAGGGCGAGCGCCGCGCCGGCACGGTCGGCTTCCCGCTCCCCGGCGTTTCGCTACACATCGCCGATCCCGACAGTGGTGCTGTGCTAGCCCAGGGTGAGGTCGGCATGATCGAGGTGAAGGGACCGAATGTCTTTTCCGGCTACTGGCGCATGCCGGAGAAAACCAAGGCGGAATTCCGCGCCGACGGCTTCTTCATCACCGGCGATCTCGGCCTTATCGATGCCGACGGCTACGTCCACATAGTCGGCCGCGGCAAGGACCTGATTATTTCCGGCGGCTACAACATCTATCCGAAGGAGATCGAGAGCGAGATCGACGCGCTGGCCGGAGTCGCGGAAAGTGCGGTCATCGGTCTTGCCCATCCCGATTTCGGCGAAGGCGTCACCGCTGTCGTGGTGCGGGAGCCTGCCTCGCAGATTACCGGGGCCGAGATCGTTGGCGCCATTGCCGGCCAGCTGGCGAAATACAAGCACCCGAAGCAGGTCATCTTCGTCGATGAATTGCCGCGCAACACGATGGGCAAGGTGCAAAAGAACCTGCTGCGCGAAACCTACAAGGGCCTCTACGGCCGTTACGAAGCCGGCTAATCACTTTGCTTCGGGCATTCCACTGTCTCTTGTTCGCGGTTCGGTAGTGCCGTCCCTACCTGCGCGGCTTTGGGGTGCCGGAACCCCACAGGGCGCGGTTCAGCAGGCTGCGTTTGCGCTTGCGCGGGATGAGGTCGACATCGCTGACGAGCTTGGCGCCGCCCTCACGCCTTTCCAGGGTGATCTTGCGGCTGTGGAAGGCTTCGAGCTCCGCGCGGTGCGCCACGCTGATGATGGTGACATCAGGCAGTTCGCGGATCACCGTCTTCATCATCGTGTCCTGGCTCTTCTCGTCGAGCGCCGAAGTCGCTTCATCCAGCACCACGATATCGGGGCGATGCAGCAGCAGGCGCGCGAAGGCGAGGCGTTGCTTTTCGCCACCCGACAGCGTCTGGTCCCATGGCGCGTCTTCCCTGATCCTGTCGGTGAGATAGCCAAGCCCCACCTTGTCGAGGGCAGCCTTGATCTGCTTGATCGTCCACTTGTCCGCCGCCGCGGGATAGGCGACCGCGCGGCGAAGCGTGCCGGTGGGGATGTAGGGGCGTTGCGGCAGCATGAACAGGCGCCTGTCGGCGTGGAAATTGACGCTGCCGCCGCCCCATGGCCACAGGCCCGCGACTGCCCGCACTAGCGTCGACTTGCCTGAACCAGATTCGCCAGCCACCAGCACCCGCTCGCCCGGCTCGATCACGACCTCGGTTTCCTTGACCACGGAGGTGCCGTCGTCGAGTGTTACGGAAAGATTGTCGAGGCTGAGGATGGCGCCGTCTTCGGTTTCGCCCCGGTTGATGCGTCCGAGCGCATCGCTCTGCTCGGCGCGCTCGAGCCCGTCGAGCGACATCATCAGCGAGGCAATGCGCCGCGCGGAGGCGTTCCAGTCGGCGAGACGCGGATAGTTGTCGACCAGCCAGCCGAACGCGCCTTGCACGATGCCAAAGGCAGACGCCGCCTGCATCACCTCGCCAAGCGTCATCGAGCCTTCGAGGAATTTTGGCGCGCACAGCAGGATCGGCACGACCGGCGCAAACAGGCTCGATCCCTGCGAAACCGCCGCCGTGCGCATGTGCTGTCCGGTCAGCAGCGCCCATTGCCTCAGCACATGGCCGAAATTCCTGTCGATGCCGCCGCGCTCCTCCTCCTCGCCGCCCAGCAAGGCGATGCTCTCGCCGTTTTCGCGCACGCGCGTCAGCGTGTAGCGCAGCTCGGCCTCCGCCTGGTTCTTCCGCTCGGAGAGCTGGACGAAATTGCGGCCGATGACCACCATCGAGGTCGAAGTGATGGCGGCATAGATGATCGCGGTGATGACCAGGAAGCCGGGAATGGTGATGCTCTCGCCGCCGATCGGCAGGGTGAGCGCGCCGCCGATGGTCCACAGCACGACAATGAAGGTCGAGGCCGACAGGAACGCGTTGAGGACGCCGGCGATGAAATCGACCGGCGACTCGGTGGCGATGCGCAGATCCTCGGTCATGCGGGCCTCGGGGTTCTGGTGGTCGCCGCCCACGAGGTTCAGCTGGTAGTAGCGGCCGTTTGCCAGCCAGCGCGCGACGACCCCGGTGGTCAGCCAGGAACGCCAGCGGCGCTGGATCGTCATGCGCAGGTAGACCTGCGCGACGACAAGGCTGCCGCTGCAGATCACCAGCGGTACGAATACGGCGCTGAGGAAATAGACTGTGCGGGCGTTGCGCTGCTCGAGGGCATCGAACATCGAGCGGTTCCAGACATTGATGCCATACTGGAAACCGATGTTGATGCAGATCAGCAGCAGCACTCCGATCGTGAATGGCCAGGCGAACCGGTCGCCGCGCCGGCTCCAGTAGCCGCGCGCGCTGATCCAGAAACGCCGCAGCAGGTATTTCTTGCGCGCCTGCTCGGCCTCTTCGGGCGTCAGCTGCGGATCGGGTTCGATAGCTTCCGGCGGCGGCCCCGCCTGGCCGTCGACCTCCGGCACTGCGTCGGCAGGCGTTGGCTTCTTTTCGCGCGGCTTCTCCTCGCCCGTTCGTCGGTCGCGCGGCTTTTGTCGTGATGGCTTTTCCCGGCGCGACTTCGGGGCATCGCTCGGTCTGATGCCGTCGGTCGGTTTCGATTTGGGTTTCGCCTCGGACATACGTCCCGACAACGGCCTCAAAATCAAAAGGTTTCATAGCTTGAGACGACAACAGCCGCAGCCCTGTCATTTCAGGCCGAGCAGCTCCACAACATGGTCGGCGATTGCCAGGCTCCCCGTCAAGCCTGGGCTCTCGATGCCGAACAGATTGACGATCGGCCCAGCGCCGTGCTCGGCCGGGCCCTGGATGATGAAATCTGCCGCCGGCTGGCGTGGAGCGGACAGTTTTGGCCTGACGCCGGCATAGGCGGGGTGCAATGCGCCGTCAGCAAGGTTGGGCCAGTAGCGCCGGATCTCTTCGTAGAAGGCGGCGCTTCGGCCGGGATCGACGGTATAGTCGACGCGATCGATCCATTCGACATCAGGGCCAAAGCGCGCGCTGCCGCCGAGGTCGAGGGTCAGGTGAACGCCAAGACCGCCATGGACTGGCATCGGATAGATCAGCCGCGAAAAGGGCGAGCGGCCGGACAGCGCGAAATAGTTGCCGCGCGCCAGCCACAGCGGCGGAACGAGGTCTTGCGGGAAGCCTTCGATGCGTCTGGCCAATGCCTGGGCGTCGAGGCCGGCGGCGTTGATTAAGGCACCGGCCTTGAGACGGAACCCCTCACCATCGGCGTCACGCGTGTCGATCCGGATCCCGTCGGCTTCGATGGTCGCGCCGGTAACAGTCGTGAGCAGCGCGAAGGATACGCCAGCGGCTTCCGCGTCACCACGCAGCGACAGCATCAGCGCCTGGCTGTCGACGATGCCGGTTGACGGCGACAGCAACGCGCCGGCGCAGGTCAGCGCGGGCTCGAGCTTTTCGGCCTCTGCGCGCGTCAAAAGCGTGAGGTCAGCGACTCCGCATTGCGCCGCGTTGATCTGGATTGCCTGCAGCCTGTCCAACTGGTCGGGTTCGACAGCAACGAGCAGTTTGCCAGTGCGCCGGTGGGCGACGCCGTGTTCGCGGCAGTAGGCATAGAGGCGCTCGCGACCCGCGACGCAGAGCCGGGCTTTGAAGCTGCCCGGCGCATAATGGAGCCCGGCATGGATGACTTCCGAGTTGCGCGAACTGGTGCCCGTGCCGATGGCTGCTGCCTTCTCGACCACCAGCACCTCACGGCCCGCCAGCGCCAGCGCACGGGCAATGGCGAGGCCGACCACACCCGCCCCGGCAACAACGCAATCGACATCATGCATGGATGGACTTTAGCGCCGACTGTCCGCGCCTGCAAAAGCCTTGTTGCCGCCGATCCACACGCCCTTGACGTCGAGATCGTCCGACAGGGCGACGATATCGGCCGCGGTGCCGTTGGCGAAGCGGCCGAGCCGGTGCGCCTGGCCGACGGCTTGCGCCGGATAGAGCGAAGCCATCCGTAAGGCCTCCGACAGATCCAGCCCGACAATTCTGTGCACATAGCGGACGGCCGAGATCATATCGAGATCGGCCCCGGCCAGCGTGCCGTCGGCCAGCCGCAGGCTGCCATCCTTGCGATAGATGGTGCGGCCGTTGAGGGTGAACGAGGTCATGTCGGTGCCGATCGTCGCCATGGCGTCGGTGACCAGCACGATCCTGCCCGGTCCCTGCTTGGCGCGCAGCGCAATCAGCATGGTGGCCGGGTCGACATGGATGCCGTCGGCGATGATGCCGGCGGACAGGCCGCCTATGTCGATGGCCGCACCAGCCAGTCCCGGCTCGCGGTTGCCGATCTGGCTCATGGCGTTGAACAGATGGGTGACCACACTGGCGCCGGCGTCGGCAAAGGCTCTGGCCGTAGCGTAGCCGGTGTCGGAGTGACCGAGGCTGACGACGATGCCGGCTTTGGCAAGTGCGGCGACCCGGGCGGGCTCGACGGATTCCGGCGCGATCGTCGTCAGCAGCACCGGCAGATTTTTGCGCGCCGCGATCAGCGCCGTCTGATCGGCATCCGTCATCGGCCGGATCAGCGCCGGGTCATGGGCACCCTTGCGGGCGACTGAGAGATGCGGGCCTTCGAGGTGCAGGCCGAGAAAGCCCGGCAGATTCTGCCGTGCCGCCTCGGTACCGGCGGCAATGGCCGCGGCGGTGATCTCTGGCGTATCGGTGATCAGGGTTGGCAGCAGCGCCGTGGTGCCGAATGGCGCATGCGCCCGGCATATGGTTGCGAGCGAGGCGACATCGGGATGGTCGTTGAGCATCACGCCGCCGCCGCCATTGACCTGCAGGTCGACGAAGCCGGGTGCCAGCATGCCGCCGCCGGTGTCGATCCGGGCAACGCCTGACGGAACAGCGCCGACGGGAAGAATGCCTTCGACCACATCGCCGTGCACGACAAGGGCGGCATTGTCGTGCCAGTCGTCACCGTCGAAAATGCGGGCGCCAGTCAGGGCAAAACGGTCGCTCATACGGTTTCCGTCACCTTGCGCAGATTGCGCGGTACATCCGGATCGAGGCCGCGATGGCGGGCGAAGGCCTCGACGAAGCCGTAGAAGGAAACGATCAGCGTCAGCGGGTCGGTCAAGGGATGGCCGGTGGCGACATGGGGCAGCCGTGTGGCGCTCTTGGCTTTGTCCGAGGTTACAAAAACAGCGGCACCCTTGCCGGCAAGGTTGTCGGCGGCCTCGGCCACCGACGGCTCCGAGGCGTCGCGAGCAGCCAGCGCCAGCACCGGGAAGCCCGGCCCAACCAATGCCAGCGGGCCGTGCATGACTTCGGCCGCACTATAGGCCTCGGCGTGCATGCCGCAGGTCTCCTTGAACTTCAGCGCCGCCTCATTGGCCATCGCCGCGGACGGGCCGCGGCCGAGAATGAACAGCGATTGCGGCGTCTCCAGCGCGCCGGCGAGCGCCATCCAGTCGCAGGCGATCGCCTTGCTGAAATGTTCGGGCAGTCGGGCAAGGGCGGCCAGCAGCTTGTCGTCGCCGGTGCAATGCGCCATCAGCGCCAGGCCGGCGACCGCCGAGTTGACGAAGGTTTTCGTCGCCGCGACACTGCGCTCGGGGCCGGCGAGAATGTCGATGGCATAGTCGGAGGCCCGCGCCAACGGCGAATCGGCGGTGTTGGTGATGGCGACGGTGAGCGCACCGCCGGCCTTCGCGGCTTGCGCCATGGCGACGATGTCGGGGCTCTTGCCCGATTGCGAGATGGCGAGGCAGGCCGAGCCGGCGAGCTTGAGTTTCGCGCCATAGATCGATGCGATCGACGGTCCGACCGATGCCACGGCCAGACCGGCGGTCAGCTCGACGGCATATTTCATGAAGGTGGCGGCATGGTCGGACGAGCCGCGCGCGACGGTAACGATGAAGCTCGGATCGCGCTCGCGAATGCCGCGTCCGGCCTCGGTCAGCACCGCCGCCGAGCCGTCGAGCAGGCGCGCGACAGCTTGCGGGATTTCGTCGATCTCGCGCCGCATATGGGTGGTGTTGGGGATCATGGTCGGCCCTCTTCGCTCGGCCCTGTCAGCCGCAGTTCGGCGACGAAATCATAAGCGTCGCCCCGGTAGATGGAACGGGTGAATTCGATCACCTTGCCGCTCGCCAGATAGGAAATGCGTTCGATGTGCAGTCCGGCAATGCCCGGCGGCACTTCGAGCAGGCGCGCGTCACCGTCGCCGAGATTGGCGGCCGAAATGCGCTGCACCGCCCGCACCGGGCGGTTGCCGGTCAACTCCAGCGCCGCATAGAGAGAAGAGCCTATCCCGGCGGGGTCCGGCAGCACGCTGGCCGACAGCGAGGCGCGCTCGATGGCCAGCGGCGTGTCGTTGGCAATGCGCAGGCGCGACACACGCGCCACCAACTCGTTCGACGACAGGCCGAGCACCATCATCTCATCGGGCGAGGGCGCGTACAGTCCGCGGTCGAGCCAGGCCGAACGTACCGCCATGCCGCGCCGGGCCATGTCCTCGGTGAAGGAGGTGAGCCTGGACAGCGATTGCTCGACGCGCTCCATGCGCGGCGCAACGAAGGTGCCAGAGCCGTGGCGCTGCACCAATATGCCGCCCTTGACCAGGTCTTGGACCGCCTTGCGCACCGTGACACGGGAAATGTCGGCCTTGGTCGCGATGTCGCGCTCCGACGGCAGCGCGTCGCCTGGCCCGATCAGACCGCGATTGACCGCGTCCTCAATGCTTTTCCTCAGCTGCAGATAGAGCGGCGCGCCGCTTTGCGACGATTGCTTCAGCGTGGCGAAGATCTGGTCGGCGGCCTCGCTCATCGCGCTGCCTCCGCCTTGGCGAAGATGCGAGCCGCCATCTGCACGGCGCCGCCCAGCGCATCGTCGAGCGGCGCCTTCAGCAGCGCCTGGTAGCGTTGGGAAAGGCGCGGCGCATAAAGCGGCGTCAGCCCGCCGAGCAGGCAGAGCGGGGCATCATGCGAGAGGTCGAGGGCGCCGAGCGACGCTTCGACATCGCCGACCGCCTTGTCGACGATCCAGTTGGCGACGGCGTCGCCCTTCCCGGCGTGCTCGAACACCTTGGGCGCGAAGCCGCCGAAATCGCCTGGTTTGGCGTTGGTGGTGAATTCGACCACGTCTTCGGGATTGTTGCGGAAGGTCGCCATCATGCTGTCGGTCAAGGGCGAGCCCGGGCGGACGCCGTCATGGGCGAGCAGCGTCTGTTCGAGCAAATCGCGGCCGATACGGGCGCCGCTGCCCTGATCGCCGACCTGGAAGCCCCAGCCGCCTATGGCACGCGATGTGCCGCCCTTGCGCGCCATATAGGCGGTGCCGGTGCCGAGGATGGCCATGGCGCCATCGCCCGAGCCGACCGCCCCTTCGAGCGCGATCTCGGCGTCAGTCTCGACGCGGCTGATGCTGAATGGCAGGATTGCTTCGAGTTGCTGCCGGTAGGTGCCGACATTGGCGCCGGCAAGGCCAAGAATGGCTGGTGTCTGCGGGATCAGGTCCGGGTCTTGCCCCGCGGCGATGAATGCCTGCCGTGCCGCCTCGACAATATGGGTCCTGGCGCCGGTGAGATCGGTGCGGATGTTGGCGGCGCCGCTTTTGGCACGGCCAATGACAGCGCCATCGCCTGTCGCAAGGGCTGCCCTGCAGCTGGTGCCGCCGCCATCGATACCGAGCACGAAATTCACGCGATTTCTCCTCGGGGCGGATAATACCAATAAAATACCAATAGCCAAGGATTAATTTCCGTTTCAAAAAGATTAAGGCGTATTTTATTGAAAAAACTAGACATTTCGTCGGCTCTGCGATTTCTAGCGCCCAAATCCGTTAATGCGTGTGGACAAGTGGTATTTTTTTGGTATTGTTCCTTCATCGGAGGGACAGGGATGGCCGAACCGCGCACCGAAGCGCTTCACAGGAATGCCGAGGGACTGGACATCCAGGCCCCGGACACCATCCTTTCTTCTTTGGCTGATGCACAGATCGAGGCCGCCAAGGCAGTCCGCGACGCCATTCCTGCCATCGTTGCCGCGGCCGAGATCATCGCCGGCCGGCTGAACGGCGGCGGCAAGCTCGCCTACGCGGCGGCCGGCAGCTCCGGCCTGATGGCGCTGGCCGACGCGCTGGAATTGCCCGGCACTTTCGGCATCAAGCGCGAGCGCATCGTCATCCTGATCGCCGGCGGCGACGAGGCCTTCAAGACGCTGGCCGGCGGGCCGGAAGACGACACCGACGAAGCCTCGGCGGCAATTGCCGGCGCCGGCATCGGCAAGGGCGACTGCCTGATCGCGATCTCGGCCAGCGGCTCGACACCCTATGCAGTCCAGGCTTTGAAGGACGCGCGCGGCCGGGGCGCGGCGACCATCGCCATCGCCAACAACAAGGACACGCCGCTGCTCAAGCTGGCCGATGTCGCCATCCTGCTGGAAACACCGCCGGAGGTGATTGCCGGCTCGACGCGGATGGGCGCCGGCACCGCGCAGAAGATCGCGCTCAACATGTTGTCGACGCTGACCGCAATCCATCTCGGCCATGTCCATGACGGCTATATGGTCAATCTCACCGCCGACAATATCAAGCTGCGCGACCGCGCGGCCCGCATCGTCGCCGCCATCACCGGCCATGACAAGGACGCTGCGGCGCGCCTGCTCGAAGCGAGCGGCGGCGTTGTCAAGACAGCCATTCTGCTCGCCGCCGGCGCTGCCAACGCCGATGTGGCCGAGAAGATACTGGAAGGGACCGGCCAGAAGCTCAGGCCAGCCCTTTCCGCGATCGAGGGGAACAAGGGCGAAGGCCCCTGTTCTCAAAACCGAACCTGAAAAAGGTCAACAGGGAGACTAAGCATGACAACGAAACTACTGACGGCACTGCTTCTCGGCACCAGCATTCTCGGCACCGCCGGGTTGGCTCACGCCGCTGACGTAACGCTCAATATCGAAAGCTGGCGCGGCGACGACCTCACCATCTGGAAGGATAAGCTGATCCCGGCCTTCGAAGCCAAGAACCCCGGCATCAAGGTGGTGTTCGCACCGTCGGCTCCGACCGAGTATGACGCAGCGCTCGGCGCCAAGCTCGCCGCCGGCTCGGCTGGCGACCTGATCACCTGCCGCCCGTTCGACAAGTCGCTCGAACTGTTCAAGAAGGGCAATCTCGCCGATCTCTCGGCGCTGCCCGGCATGGAAAACTTCTCGCCCGTCGCCAAGGCCGCCTGGCAGACCGATGACGGCAAGGCGAGCTTCTGCGTGCCGATGGCCTCGGTCATCCACGGCTTCATCTACAACAAGGACGCCTTCGACAAGCTCGGCATCAAGGTGCCGACGACGCGTGACGAGTTCTTCGCCGCGCTCGACAAGATCAAGGCCGACGGCACCTACATCCCGATGGCGATGGGCACCAAGGATCTCTGGGAAGCCGCGACCATGGGCTATCAGAACATCGGCCCGAACTACTGGAAGGGCGAAGACGGCCGCGCAGCCCTCATCAAGGGCGAGCAGAAGCTGACCGACGCCGACTGGGTCGCGCCCTATGCCGAACTGGCCAAATGGAAGCCCTATCTCGGCGACGGCTTCGAAGCCCAGACCTATCCGGACAGCCAGAACCTGTTCACGCTTGGCCGCGCCGCCATCTACCCGGCCGGCTCGTGGGAGATCGGCCTGTTCAACACCCAGGCGCAGTTCAAGATGGGCGCCTTCCCGCCGCCGGTCGAGAAGGCCGGCGACACCTGCTACATCTCCGACCATACCGATATCGGCATGGGTCTGAATGCGGCGTCGAAGAATGCCGATGCGGCCAAGACCTTCCTGTCCTGGGTCGCTTCGCCGGACTTCGCCACCATCTACGCCAACGCACTGCCGGGCTTCTTCAGCCTGAACTCCAGCCCGGTGAAGATGGAAGACCCGCTGGCGCAGGAATTCGTCTCCTGGCGCGACAAGTGCAAGTCGACGATCCGCTCGACCTACCAGATCCTGTCGCGCGGCACGCCGAACCTGGAAAACGAGACCTGGGTCGAATCGGCCAACGTCATCAACGGCACCGATACGCCGGAAGCTGCGGCCAAGAAGCTGCAGGACGGCCTCGACAGCTGGTACAAGCCGGGCAAGTAAGGCTCAGAGAAAGACCGGCCGGGCGCGTGCCCGGCCGGCCTTCACTTTACAGATTGCGATTGTCGGCACTGCCTCTCGGCCTTACCCTCTTGTCTTGTGGGGAAAGGCTAGCTGACCAGTCGCGGGCCTTCGTCCTGCCCATGCCGGGGCAAGGACATCGGGGCCGTGCATCGAGGCATCATCTGGCATCGACACCCTTTGGAACCGAGAGACGGCGGGGACCGCACTCATGGCCGCAGAAACACGACCGAAACGACCGTTCCGCTGGCATATCGGCGTCTTCCTGGCGCCGGCGCTGCTGGTCTATACGGCAATCATGATCCTGCCGCTGGCAGGCACGCTGCAGCTGTCGCTGTTCCGCAACATCGAGCAGCACCAGGTCTTCGTCGGGTTTGACAATTTCCGCACCTTGTTCGGCGACCCCAACTGGTCGGTCAATTTCTGGAATGCGCTGCGCAACAATGTCTGGTTCTTCATCATCCACATGCTGGTGCAGAACCCGATCGGCGTCATGCTGGCGGCATTGCTGTCCAGCCCGAGGCTGAGGTTCGCCGCCTTCTACCGCACGGCGATCTTCGTGCCGACCATCCTGTCCTTCGTCATTGTCGGTTTCGCCTGGAAGCTGATCCTGTCGCCGCTGTGGGGCGTGGCGCCGCATCTCATGGACTTGGTCGGCCTGAAAAGCTTCTTCACGCCATGGCTTGGCAAGGAACAGTACGCCCTGACCGCGCTCAGCCTGATCTCGGTATGGCAGTTCATCGGTATTCCGATGATGCTGATTTATGCCGCGCTGCTCTCGATCCCCGAGGAGGTGATCGAGGCGGCCGAATGCGACGGCATTACCGGAATGTCGCAGTTCTGGAAGATCAAGCTGCCGCTGATCCTGCCGTCGATCGGCATCATCTCGATCCTGACCTTCGTCGGCAATTTCAACGCCTTCGACCTGATCTACACCGCGCAAGGGGCGCTCGCCGGGCCGAACTATTCGACCGATATTCTGGGCACCTTCCTCTACCGCGCCTTCTTCGGCTTCCAGTTGCAGGTCGGCGATCCCAATATGGGGGCTGCGATCGCCACGATGATGTTCCTGATCATCCTTGGCGGCGTCTGCGTCTACCTGTTCCTCGTTCAGACGCGCCTGCGTCGCTACCAGTTCTGAGGAGCGAGAGATGAGCCTAGCCACCCGTTCGCTCCCCCGCACCATCGGCGCCCACGCGATCCTGTTGACCTATACGGTGATCGCGCTGTTCCCGGTGATCCTGGTCATCATGAATTCGTTCAAGTCGCGCGCCGGCATCTTCAGCGAACCGCTGACGCCGCCGACGCCGAAGACATTCGACCTGATCGGCTACAACACGGTGATCGGCCAGGGCGACTTCATCCACTATTTCCAGAACAGTCTCGTCGTCACCGTCGCCTCGCTGTTCTTCGTGCTTCTGTTCGGCGCAATGGCGGCGTTTGCGCTGTCGGAATACCGCTTTCGCGGTAACACGCTGATGGGGCTTTATCTCGCGCTCGGCATCATGATCCCGATCCGGCTCGGCACCGTCGCCATCCTGCAATTGATGGTGGCGAGCGGGCTGGTCAACACGCTGACGGCGCTGATCCTGGTCTACACCGCGCAAGGCCTGCCGCTGGCAGTCTTCATCCTGTCGGAATTCATGAAGCAGGTGTCCGACGATCTGAAGAATGCCGGCCGCATCGACGGGCTGTCGGAATACACCATCTTCTTCCGGCTGGTGCTGCCGCTGGTGCGGCCCTCGATGGCGACGGTCGCGGTCTTCACCATGATCCCGATCTGGAACGATCTATGGTTCCCGCTGATCCTGGCGCCGTCTGAAGAGACCAAGACGGTGACGCTCGGCGCGCAGCTCTTCCTCGGCCAGTTCGTCACCAACTGGAACGCCATCCTGGCGGCCCTGTCGCTGGCGATCATGCCGGTGCTGATCCTCTACGTCATCTTCTCGCGGCAACTGATCCGCGGCATCACTTCCGGAGCCGTCAAGTGAGTGGGGGGCAAGAGGCTATCGTACAGGCTCTTGTAGAGACAGGGAGCCGATATGGATTCCGGGGCGTTCGCGCCAAAAATTTCTACCGCGAGCGACCGGAAACGATCTGCGTGCTGAACCTTCAGAAGTCTTCCTGGGGGCCACAGTTCTATCTGAACGCCGCGGTGTGGTTTACGCGGCTTGGGCCGGAGCGCCGGCCGAAGGAATACAATTGCCACATCATCTGGCGAGTCGACTCTCTGATGACTAGCGAGCAATCCAAGGCATTTGAAGGGGCGCTCAATCTGGATCATCCGATCCCGAATGACCGGAGATCTTCTCTGATCAAGGAAGGGGTCGATACATACGGCTTTGGGCTTCTGGCCCGTTGCGAGAGCGAAGAGACCGCTCTGCAGATCGCCGGTGAGAACGGCCCGAATGTGAGAGTAGCTCTCAAAGCCCGCAGGCAAGAAAAGGCAGATTGAAATGGCTCAACCCCTTCGTGTCGTCGTCGCCGGCCTCGGCAATATGGGCCGCAGCCATGCGCTGGCCTATCACAGCAATCCGGGGTTTGAGATCGCGGCGCTGATCAACCGTTCCGACGTGCCGCTTCCGGATGGACTGTCGGGCTATGGCATAAGGCGCTCTTTCGACGACGCCTTGCGCGACGAAAAGCCCGATGTCGCCTGCATCGCCACCTATTCCGACAGCCACGCCGACTATGCGGTGAAAGCGTTCGAGGCCGGCTGCCATGTCTTTGTCGAAAAGCCACTGGCGACGACGGTGGCCGACGCCAAGCGCGTTGTCGCCGCGGCCAAGGCCAACGGCAGAAAGCTGGTGATCGGCTATATCCTGCGTCATCACCCGTCGTGGGTCCGGCTGATCGCCGAGGCGCGCAAGCTAGGCGGCCCTTACGTCTTCCGCATGAACCTCAACCAGCAATCGTCGGGCCCGACCTGGCAGACGCACAAGCAGTTGATGCAGACGACGTCGCCGATCGTCGACTGCGGCGTCCACTATCTCGACGTGATGCTGCAGATCACCGACGCCAAGCCGGTCGAGGTGCGCGGCATGGGGCTGCGGCTGACCGAAGAGATCGCGCCGACGATGTACAATTACGGCCATCTGCAGGTGCTGTTCGATGACGGTTCGGTCGGCTGGTACGAGGCTGCCTGGGGACCGATGATCTCGGAGACAGCCTTCTTCGTGAAGGACGTGATTTCGCCCAATGGCTGCGTGTCGATCGTGATGAAGGAAGGCGTGAAGTCCGACGATATCGACACCCACACCAAGACCTCGACCATCCGCCTGCACAGTGCTGCGACCGGGGCGGACGGCAAATTCGCCAGGCCGGACGAAATGCTGTCGATGGAAGGCGAACCCGGCCATCAAGACCTTTGCGACCTCGAGCAGGCCTTCGTGCTGAAGGCGATCCGCGAGGACATCGACCTGACCCGCCACATGGACGACGCCGTAAAATCGCTCGCCGTCTGCCTTGCCGCCGATGAGAGCGTACGCAGCGGCGCCCCAATTAAACTCTAGGTAGAGTCAAACTCTAGAACAAGGACGAAGCCGTGGGCTCGCTGGTAATCGAAAATGTGAAGAAGGCTTTCGGGCCGGTCGAGGTGCTGAAGGGCATCAACCTCGAAGTGACGGACGGCGAATTCGTCGTCTTCGTCGGCCCGTCGGGCTGCGGCAAGTCAACGCTACTCAGGGTCATTGCCGGGTTGGAGGATTCGACCTCGGGCCGGGTGGTGATCGATGGCGCGGATGTTTCGGCTACGCCGCCCGCCAAACGCGGCATCGCCATGGTGTTCCAGACCTATGCGCTCTACCCGCATCTGACGGTGAAGAACAACATGGGCCTTGGCCTCAAGCAGGCCGGCACGCCGGCGGCGGAGATCGAGCGGCGCATCGGCATCGCCTCGTCGATGCTGTCGCTGGAGCCTTATCTCGAAAGGCGGCCGGCGGAGCTGTCGGGGGGCCAGCGCCAACGCGTCGCCATCGGCCGCGCCGTGGTGCGCGAGCCGAAACTGTTTCTGTTCGACGAGCCGCTGTCGAACCTCGATGCAGCACTTCGCGTCAACACGCGGCTGGAGATCGCGCAACTGCACCGCCGGCTGAAGGCGACGATGATCTACGTCACCCACGACCAGGTCGAGGCGATGACGCTGGCCGACAAGATCGTCGTGCTCAATGCCGGCAGGATCGAGCAGATCGGCGGCCCAATGGAGCTCTACAATTCGCCGGCAAATGAATTTGTCGCCGGCTTCATCGGTTCGCCGAAGATGAACTTCATCGACGGTGCGAGGCTGGGCGAGACGGCCAAGACCATTGGCGTGCGGCCGGAACATCTGACGGTCGATGCGAAGTCCGGCGCCTGGAAAGGCACGGTCGTGCACGCCGAGCATCTTGGCGCCGACACCAACCTCTATCTCGACTGCGAAAAGGCCGGGCTGATCACGGTGCGGATTTTCGGCGTCTACGACGCGGAGCCCGGTGCGACGCTCTATGCGACGCCCGAGCCGGGGAAGACGTATCGGTTCGGGGCGGACGGCAAGACGATCAAATAATCCGCTACAGACAGCGACCCCCGGGCGGTCACACCGCGCCGAGCAGCACCGCGCCGTGAATGGCCGCCTGCCAGCCCAGCGCCGCCCAGCGTATGTCCAGAGGCTGCACAAGAAGCGAATGCGGCAGGCTGTCGGCGATGCGCTGCTTGAGCGTCTGGTGGGGATAGGACTTCATGTCGACGATGCCGCCGCCGATCAGGATCGTCTGCGGGGAAAACAGGGCGGCTGCCGTTGCGATGGTCACCGCCTGCTGCCAGACGATCTCGTCGAGCCATTCGCGCAGCGACGGCGGCTGCCCGGTCGCCGAAAAAAGATCGGCCACCGGAATATCGTAGTCCGTCGCGAGTTCGACGAGCGTTGCCCCTGAGGCGTAGGTCTCGACCCGGTTTGGTGGTTCGCCATCGCCGGGCCGGTAGATCGGCATATGGCCGATTTCGAGCGCCCAGCCGCCGCCCCTGAAAATGCCATCCTTGCCGAGATAAGCCGCACCGATGCCGGTGCCGAGATAGACCGCCAGCACCTCCTTTTGCCGCTTCACCGCGCCGGCAACGCTTTCGCCCAGCAATTGCAGCACGACGTCGCGTTCGAGCCGGACGGGAACGCCGAGTCGCGAAGCCAGTTCGGTGCCCAGCCGGATACCGTTCAGTTCGGGAATGTTAGCGGTGTGCAGCACCGTGTCGAAATCGCGGTCGATGAAGCCAGGCACGGTCGCAACGACGCGCGCGGGCTTGAAGCCGGCATCGCGGCAGGCCGCGGTGACCGCATCGGCCAACCCCGCCACGGGCGCGCCCTGGCGCAGCTGCGCCGTGGGGTAGGTGCGGGCAAACTCCACCGGGATGCCGCGGTCGGCGAAGCCAACCTTGACCGACGTGCCGCCGATCTCGACCACGGCGATCGTGTCGTCCGTCGTATTGTCGGTCATGCGAGCGTTTCCAGAAATTCCGAAAGACAGGCGCGGAATTCCTGTCGGTAGGCAACGCGATCCTGCGATTTCGCGGTGATGGTGCAAAGCCGGGCGGACGGAATGAGCCCAGCCAGCGCCTGCGCGTCGGCCAGTCGATGGACAAGGTCATGGTCATGGCCGATGACCAGCGTCGGCACCGCGATAGCGCGGATTTCGGCGTCGCTGACGCCGGGACCGTCGCCGGCGATCGCCACCAGCAGCCTGCCGAAGAGAGCCGGGTCCGGGCGAGTGAAGAAGCCTTGCAGACTGCTGAGATTGTCCGGCGCCGGCCTCGCCAGTTCGGCGGCAACAGGGCTGCCATCGAACAGACGCCTGGCGTCCTCGGGCGAATGGCGCATCAAGAGGTCGCCGACCACGGCGTAGGGCTTCATATTGGCCGGGGCAGCCTGGGACACCCAGGCAGGCCGGGCGAGCACCAGCGCGCGCACGCGAGCCGGCTTGTGCACCGCCAGACGCAGCGCCAGGGCGGCGCCCATCGAGATGCCGCCGACGACAGCCGGACCGATGCGGATAGCCTCGGCCAGCGCTTCGACGTCCTCGGCAAACGTCGCAATCGAAAGCCGCTCGACCGGCCCGTAGCCGGATCCACCCTGACCCCGGCATTCGAGCGTCAGGCGCCTTGTCGGCGGCAGATCGGGAAACACGTCGGCGACCTGCGCTTCATCACCGCCAAGGCCATGCTGGAAGATGACGGGAAGGCCGGCGCCGACATCCTGGTAGGCAAGGTCGACGCCATCGCGGCTGAAAGTCTTCTTCACGCTCTGTCGCTCTCTTCCAGCACGGTGCGCAGAAAAGCGCCGACGACGGGCGCCTCGGCTTCGGTGAGGCCATGCGTGATCAAAGCACCGTCGAAGCTGGCGGCTCTCAGACGGCTAATGAAATGCGGGAAGTCGACCACGCCCTGTCCAGCGGCGGCAAAACTGCCATCGGCATGGCGGTCCTTGGCATGGGCCATGCTGATCTCTGCAGCCAGCAGATCGACGGCCTCGTCGATCAGGCGATGACGCTCTGCGCTGTCTGCCACTTCGAACAGGTTTGCCGGGTCGAGCACAATGCGCAGGCGCGTACTGTTCATCTCGTCGAGCAGGCGGCGTGCGGCCCGCGCGTTGGCGACGACATTGGCGAGTTCCGGTTCGATGCCAAGCTCGATGTCGAAGCGCTCGGCAATCGCGATCGCCGCTCCCATCTCCGCCCGAAGATCGCTCCAGGCGGCCTCTGTGGCGTTGTCGGGATGCCAGCGCCACTGATCCTGCGCATCCCTGGTGCCGGTGCACAGCGTTATGAGCCTGGTGCCCATATCCGCACATGACGCGGCGAGCACCTCAAGCCGGGCAAGGCCTGACACACGAACCGAGCGATCCGGGTGGATCATGTTGTAGGTTCCTGACACGGCCGCGATCGAAACGCCGGACTCGCCGCTCGCCACGGCGACGGATCGGGCCGCGCCGGGCTCGATGTTGTCCGGCATCGACGGCAGGCCAAGGCACGCCATGTTGAACTGCGCCGCCGTGTAGCCGGTATCCGCCACCGCGCGCAGCACCGGCACGGCGCCGGTGGCAATGAAGGTCTTGGCGAAAATCCCAAGCTGCATCACACGACCCCGTCGACATCGGCGAGGTTGACGGCACGGCCGCCGGCGGCGGCGGAGCGGGCGATTGCGGCCATCCCCCTGACGGAGGCGATGCCGTCATCGATGCCGGCGCCGACCATGGGCGCGCCATTCAGCACGACATCGGCAAAACCTTCGAGCTGGCGGCGATAGAAGTGGCCATCCGCGCCAAGCGTGCGATGCCAGCTGCCATCGGCCTCACGGAAAATGTCGACCTCGCTGCTCTTGTAGTACCAGGGGTTATAGGTCTTTGCGAGAACGCTGCCGTTCTGGCCGTAGATCTGGAACCCTTCGTGCCAGTCCATGCGCACGGCGACCGTCAGGTCGAGATGACCGATCGAACCGTCGGCGAAGATGGTGGTGACAAACCAGCAATAGGCGCCATAGCGCTCGGTGAGCCGGGCCTCGACGGCCTCGATCGGGCCATGCAGATGGCGCGCCGTATCGAGGAGATGGCTGCCATGCGCCAGCATGTAGTATTGACGCAGATCCGCCTTGGGATTGACGGACGGCTTGCGCGCCTTGGCGCTGGTGATGATCAGCGGCTGCACCGCATCGGTCATGGGATAGCGATGGGTGCTGTCGCAATACCAGCCCTTGAACGCCAGCCGCTCGCCCATCTCGTCATCGACGAAGGCCTTTGCCGCCTGGATGCCTGGATCGAAGCGCTTCATGTGGCCGACCTGGAGCACCTTGCCGCTCTTGTCGAGCGCTGCCCGCAAGCCTTCGACTTCCTCGACAGAAACACCCAGCGGCTTTTCGCAAAGTACGTGCTTGCCGGCATCCAGCGCAAGTTCCGCTGCCTTCACATGGAACGTATCCGATGTCGCGATGATGACGGCATCGAGGTCGGGATCGGCCAGCATCTGGCTATAGTCGGCATAGGATTTTTCGGGCGCGAAAGTGGCCGCCATCCTGTCGCGCAGATCGTCGGCGACATCGCAGATGGCATAGAGATCGGCATTGCGTGACTTGGTGCAGGATTCGAAATGCGCCGCCTGCGCAATCGGACCGCAGCCGAGCACGCCGACACGCAGCCGCTTTTCGTCTTTGCGAGGCATGGAACTTTCTCCTGATTAGCGCGCGGCGAGGCCGCGAAGTTGAAATTGCGGATCGCCCGACAAAGCTGCCTGATGCAGCAGACAGGCAGCGCCCAACGCCGGACCGTCCGCGCCGACGCGCGACAGTTCGATCCTGGGAACGGGATAGCCTTCGGCGAGGAAGTCCAGCAGGAAAGCTTCCACCTGTTCGGCGACAAAGGGATAGATTGCATTGACGGAGCCGGAGAGAATGATGCGTTCCGGCTGCAAGGTGCAGGCGAGCGTCGCCAGGCCGCGGCCGAACCAGAGCGCCCAGTCGCGCGCAGTGGCGACGGCCGCCGGATCGCCGCCGGCAAGCGCTGCGACAAACTCATCCACACCGGCGCGCCGCCCGCTTATGTGGAGGTAGCGAGCGAGCAAAGCATCCTTGCCGACATAGGATTCCAGCCGGCCGGGGCGCTTGGCGTCGAAGACAAAACCTTCGTCGCCGATGCGCAGATGACCGATTTCACCGGCGCCGCCGAGCCGGCCGCGATGCAGCCTGCCGGCATTGATGATGCCGCCGCCAACGCCGTTCTCGATCAGGATGACCAGAGCATCCTCATCGTCCTTTCCTGGCTGCGCACCGTATGTCTCGGCCACCGCGACGGCGTTGGCATCGTTTTCCAGCAGGATCGGAAAATCGTCGCCAAAGGCATTACCCAGCAGCTCGGCCAGGTTGACCCCGTGCCAGCCAAGGATGGTGGCATGGTATGAAATGCCGTCGGCGGCGGGGAATCCAGGCACGGCGACATTGAGCCCGTATGGACGCGCACCCTCAGGCAACTGCGAACGGATCTCGGCGACGAGTTCCCTAATGATGGCGACTGCGGCTTCAGGCGTGCTGCCCGGGCCGGCAAAGGCTCTCGAGGCGCTGGCACGCTGCACGCCGGCAAGGTCGACAGCCACCGTCGCGATCCAGTTCACGCCGATATAGGCGCCAAGGAAGAAGCCGCCATTGCCTTCGATCTCGACCAGGATTCCGGGGCGGCCGACGCGGCCCCCGCCGTCTTGCTCGTCATCAGCTTCATCCGACCGCTCACGCGCCAGACCGGCTTCGGTCAGCCCCAGCACCAAGGCGCCGGTGGTCGACCGGGTCAGGCCGAGGTCGCGTGCAAGCGCCGCCCGGCTCAACGCGCCGGCGCGAAACAGCGCTGCAAGGGCCCGCGTTTCATTCGGCCGAAGATCGGTCGATACCAGCACATTTTCCTCCGTGATTTGTTTGATGAGCATACTAATTGACTTTCATATCGGCTTGAAAGAGCCAAAATGGATAAGCGCCGCAAAAAACTGGGCATTTCGAGCCTGTAGCCTCAAGTTTCAAACGATGGTTTGCATCGAAAACTTACAAATTGGCCGCTGCTCGCCGCCGGCCTCAGCCACTACAATATCGGCCAGCGCCCTATGACATGGGCTTCGAGACCATCATGGCGCCGGACAGACTGAGCAAGGGCGGCACGGTCGAACCGTTCATCAAGACCGGCACCGAAGTCTGCACGCCGGAAGACGCGTTGACGACCTGCGGCAAGGTCGCCAACTGATCAGGCCCTCCCAAGCCTGTCCTCCGGTCGCATCGGCCGGGGGGCATCTCTTCGAGGGTAGGCTTGTCAGTTGGCCTGGCCCGCTTTGCGATCAAAGACTGCTTGCGTCTCTCCAGCAGGTGATCAGATGACCGTCGCCGGCCTGCCTGACCGGCGGTTGCGCCTTTCGGCAGTCGGGCAGGGCCACTGGACAGCGGCCGGAAACGCCGCCAAGTCCCGCGATTTCCCGATGCTCGAAGCCGGCGTGCTGGTCATGGCGACGATCTTCGTGCTGTCGGCCGCGGCAGGCGATCTCGTCAACGCCTTGCTCGATCCGCGGCAACGCCGCCGTGTGTCCCCATGATGGAACTGATGGAGTTTCCCGTGCCGCGACGCGGCGCGCTCGGCTGCCGGGTTGCGAGCCGGGTCCGCGAGACCGTTGCGCAACTGCCGCCCTCGGTCATCGTCGGCTCGCTGATCCTGCTGTTCTGGGTCGGCTGCGCCGCGTTCGGCAGCCTCAAAGCTGACGCGCAATCCTGGACCGTGCGCTAAAATCGTTCCTCGTGATTCGGCCCGGATCGGGCCTCAAAGCAAGGAACGGCATGAGCAAGGCTCTTAGTACATTCGCACTGGTTGCAGTATTCACCGCACTCCTCATGGCGCTTAGCCTGGCGGTCGCCAGGCACGGCTATCCCTATGGCGCGATTGGGGTGAGGCGGCTGGACGGCATTGCCGATGCCGGTTCGTTCCTGCCGCTCGCCGCCGTCTACTTCTTCAGCGCCATGCTGATGATGATCCTGCCGATCCGGGCCGCCGGCATCGTCCTCACCCATGCGGCGGATGCGCTCTTCTGGGCGGTGATCGCCCTGTTCGCAACGATTGTCGGCTGTCTCGTCGCCCGCTGGGCCTTCGGCCAGAGCAGCGTGCTGTGGGCACTGGTCAACTGGCGCTTCCTGTTCGCCGCGGCCATCGTCGGCAGCCATTTCACCATGAACGAGCTGCGCCGCAACATCCTGCTCAGAAGCCTGTTCTTCGTCATCTTCGCCGCAGCGACGCTGGCTTGCCTGTTCTGGTCTTTTCCGACCTGACAAAGGCCTGCTTCATATCGTCCATTTTGAGGTCGCAGCTTTCGCAGCGGCGCGCCATCGGCTATCCAGTCGGCAGCCAGATTTCGGCCCTCACAGTGTCGTCATTTGTCTGATAAATGATTCAGGCATACGGCACCGCCAGTGAACAATTACAAGGAAACCGCGACATGACCCTGTTCCGCAAGAACCTGATCGATGGCGAGTGGGTCGGCGAAGCCGGCTCGCGCAACATCAACCCGTCTGATACCGGCGATGTCGTTGGCGAATATGCCTCGGCCGGCGCCGAACAGGCAAAGCAGGCGATTGCAGCGGCCAAGGCTGCTTTCCCGGCCTGGTCGCGCTCGGCGCCGCTCGCCCGTCACAGTGTGCTGAAGAAGGCGTCGGACGAGATCATGGCCCGCAAGGACGAGATCGGCCGCTCGCTGTCGCGCGAAGAAGGCAAGACGCTGGCCGAGGGTATTGGCGAGACCATCCGCGCCGCCCAGATCTTCGATTTCTTCGCCGGCGAGACGCTGCGCCTGTCGGGCGAGCTGGTTCCCAGCGTGCGTCCGGGCGTCGGCGTTGAGATCACCCGCGAAGCCGTCGGCGTCGTCGGCATCATCACGCCGTGGAATTTCCCGATCGCCATTCCCACCTGGAAGATCGCGCCGGCGCTCGCTCACGGCAACACCATCGTCTTCAAGCCGGCCGAACTCGTCCCCGAAAGCGCCTGGACCATTGTCGACATCCTGCACCGTGCCGGCCTGCCGAAAGGCGTGCTCAATCTGGTCATGGGCAAGGGCTCGGTGGTCGGCCAGGCCATGCTCGACAGCCCCGACCTCAACGCCATCACCTTCACAGGCTCGGTCGGCACCGGCAAACGCGTCGCCGCGGCCAGCGTCGAGCACATGCGCAAGTTCCAGCTCGAAATGGGCGGCAAGAACCCGCTCGTCGTGCTCGACGACGCCGACCTCGCCATAGCTGTCGATTGCGCCATCAACGGCGCCTATTTCTCGACCGGCCAGCGCTGCACGGCCTCGTCGCGCCTGGTGGTGACCGAAGGCATTCACGACCGCTTCGTCGCCGCACTCAAGGAGCGCCTGGACAAACTCGTCATTGGCGATGCGCTCGACGCCAAGACCCAGATCGGGCCTGTCGTCGATGCGAGCCAGCTGAAGCAGGACGAGGACTACATCGCCATCGGCAGCAAGGAGGGCGCCAACCTTGCTTTCGGCGGCGAGCGGCTCGATCGCGAAACGCCCGGCTTTTATCTCCGGCCGGCGCTGTTTACCGAGAGCACCAACGCCATGCGCATTTCGCGCGAGGAAATTTTCGGGCCGGTCGCCAACGTCATCCGCGTCAAGGACTATGACGAGGCGCTGGCTGTAGCCAACGACACCCCCTTCGGCCTGACCTCGGGCATCTGCACCTCGAGCCTCAAACACGCCACGCATTTCCGGCGCAATTCGGAAGCCGGCATGGTGATGGTCAATCTGCCGACAGCTGGTGTCGATTTCCATGTCCCGTTCGGTGGCCGCAAGGGCTCGAGCTACGGCCCGCGCGAGCAGGGCCGCTATGCCGCGGAATTCTACACCACGGTGAAGACGGCCTATACATTTGCCGGCTAATCGACGGATCTATCGATGACTTCGGCAAAAGAGGACCTGACCTGGCTCAACCCGCCGCCGCATAATGTGTTCGGTGACGACACGGTGCATGTACGCACCGGCAAGGAAACCGACTTCTGGCGCGAGACCTTCTATGGCTTCTGGCGCGACAATGGCCATTTCCTCTATCGCCCGGTCGAGGGGGACTTCAGCGCCGAAGTCACCGTCAAGGGCGACTACAAGGTGCTCTACGACCAGGCCGGGCTGATGCTGCGGCTGAGCGAAACGCACTGGATCAAGGCAGGCATCGAATACACCGACGGGCTGGCCTATTTTTCCGTTGTCGTCACCAACGACACCTCCGACTGGTCGCTGGTCAGCATCCCCCGCGATCCGAATGGCGTGCGCATCCGTCTGACCCGCCACGCCGAGGCCATCCGCATCCAGTATCTGGACTCCACCGATGGCCACTGGAAGCCGGTGCGGCTCGCCTATTTCCCGATCTCGAGGTCTGTCGATGTCGGCATGATGTGCTGTTCGCCGCAGCGCGAAGGTTTTGAAGTCACATTCTCCGGCTTTACCGTTGGCCCGCCGATTTCCAGGCAATTGCACGACTGACGGCTTGCCGAGGCCGGTCGGGTGTCGAATCGATCAGCGAAGTGGTTCGGCGTTGAACACCTTCTGGACGATTTGCCAGCGGCCGTTGAGGAAGAAGCACGACAGCAGGTCAGTCACCTCACGCGGAGGGATTCGAAGGCTGATCTTGAGCAGCGCCATGTCGCGCACCAGGTTGATCGAGAGAATCTGGTCCTTGCGCTCGGCACCGGCTTCTCGCGGGGGCTTCAGCGTCCGAACGGTATCCAGCCAGGCGGCTACAGGGGTCACGACGACAGTCTCGTTTTCCCCTTTCCGCGTAACAAAAGCCGCCTCGTGGAAGATGGAAGCAAACTTGTCGGCGTCCATGTCATGGGCGGCATCGAAGTAGGTTTGAGCCAGAGCGGCCAAGTTATCTATTCCCGGCAATTGGATGTCTGACGTGGTCATGATGGCTCCCTTCAGGTCTAGCAATGCGCTTGCTATAAGGGGTTCGGCGGCCGCGTTTAACCGGCGCGCCCTTACCAGCCTTGTTAGCTGAACTACTCAATCACGGGTAATCATGGACCCTCTCCTTCCGTCTGCTGGCGACTTCAACCAGCTCCGCGCGTTTGTCGCGGTAGCGGGCTCGCTCAATTTCAGTCGCGCAGCGGAAAAGCTCGGTGTGTCGTCTTCGGCCCTGAGCCAGATGGTCCGCGGGCTCGAGGAGCGCGTCGGCGTCAGCCTGTTCAATCGGACGACGCGAAGCGTCTCCCTGACCGAGGCCGGCGCCAGACTTTTCGCGCGCGTGAAGCCCGCCGTCGATCAGCTTGGCGAGGCTTTGGGCGAAACAAGCGAACGTCGAGCCCACCCCGCCGGGACAGTGCGGATGCACTGCTTTCACAATGCCGCCACCCTTTATTTGACGCCCATATTGCGGGCGTTCAGCGATGCCTATCCGCAGGTGGTCCTCGACGTCACGCTCGACGACACTGTGGTGAACATCGTAGCCGAGGGCTATGACGTTGCCATTCGGCTCGGAGAGGTCATCGACAAGGATCTGATCGCGGTGAAGCTCGGTCCCGAGCTGCGACAGACCGCCGTCGCCTCACCCGACTATCTCGCGCGACGCGGGACGCCTGCTCACCCACGCGACCTGCTCTCCCACAGCTGCATCGGCTGGCGATGGCCTGGCCAGGCGACCCCGCACAAGTGGGAGTTCATGGCGGACGGCAAGTGGTTCGAGGTCGCCGTGGAAGGGCCCGTCATCTCGAGCCAGAAGGACTTTGGCGTGCAGGCAGCGGTCGCCGGGCTCGGCATCGCCTTCGCGAGCGAACAGCTGATCGATGCGCATATCGCCGAAGGGCGCCTCGTCCCGCTGCTCGAGGCCTGGTCGGCGCCCTTTCCTGGTTACTACCTTTGTTATCCGGCACAGCGGCAGATGGCGCCGGCGCTCCGCGTCCTCATCGATACTATCCGCCGGGGGACGCGGGGTCCGTCAGAGGCGACCAACTCCAGAGCTTAGCTGTCCGCGCGATGCTGGAAAAACTGCAAAAACAGTTCCCGCTCCGTCGTGATGTCGAGCTTGTCGTAGATGCGGCGGCGATGGTTCTTCACCGTGCCGACGGTGATGCCGAGACGCTCGGCGATGTTGGCGGTTGGATGTCCCGCGAGGATCAGCTGCACGAGTTCACGTTCGCGCAGCGAAAGTTCCGGCCACAGGCTCGTCGGGATGGTCGGCTCCTGCCGAGGCGAGGCGCCGGGGCCGGTCGGCGCCGAGGTACGGGAGAACTCGGTGCCGCGCGCCTTGATGTCGAGCGCATGCAGGGCTTCGAACACTGGCAGCCGCTCATCCAGCAGGGCGATCTCGCTGTCCCTGAACGAAGAGGTCGAGCGGTCGAGAAAAATGCCGAGGCACCAGTCGCCGCCATCGGCCAGCATGATGCCGACCTCGTCGCTGATTTCCGACTGCGCCAGGAAGCCGGCTATGTACTGGCCGCGCTTGGCCTCTTCGTCGGCGAGCCGCTTCAGCGGCAGGATGCCCAGCCGGCGTTCTCGCCGCCATGAGGCGTAGAACGGGTCGAAGACGTAGTAATTGTCGAGATAGCGCCGGACCATTTCGTCCGAGAAGCGCCGATGCTTGATGAATTCCGGCGTCTGCGTCGCCGAATAGCGCGTCACGGTGACCAGATCATGGTCGATGTCCGCGCCGATCAGGTCGATCAGGCAGTCGACATGCCTGTCCGTACCGGTGGCGGCGATCGCCTTTGCCAGCGGCCCCCAGATAGTGCTCATGCGCATGCCCTTTTCTCGGCGATGTCAGCCGCGCAGTCATTGTGTCTTTAGGCATATGGCGCGATCCGGCACCGAACCTCTAGCTTGCGGTCACTCTCGAAGAGGGAAGGCGACCCGTGGACCAGATCACTACCAACCCCATCGTTATCGGCATCGACGCCGGCGGCACCATGACCGACACCATCCTTGTCGATCAGGACGGCCACTTCAAGATCGGCAAATCGGCGACCACGCCGAAGGACGAGGCCGAAGGCTTCCTCGCCTCCGCCGAAGACGCGGCCGATGCCTGGGGCATCTCGCTGGAGACGCTCTTCTCCGGCGTCAACGTCGTGCTCTATTCCGGCACCGGCATGCTCAATACGCTGCTGTCGCGCACCGGCCGCAAGCTTGGCCTGATCACCACCAAGGGCCTGGAAGACATGATCCTGATGGGCCGCGGCCTGCAGGCCTGGGCCGATTATTCCTATGCCGACCGGTTGCATGCGGTCACCCATCATCACCCCGATCCGCTGGTGCCGCGCCGCCGCACCCACGGCGTCACCGAGCGCATCGACCAGTTCGGCGACATCGTGCTGCCGCTCTATGAGCATGAGGTCGCGATTGCGGCCAAGAAGCTGATTGCCGACAAGGTCGAGGCGATCTGCATCATGACCATCTTCTCGCACGTCAATCCGGTGCACGAAAAGCGCATCGCCGAGATCTGCCGCGAGGAGGTGCAGAAGGCCGGCGCCGACATTCTCATCTACACCAGCCACGAAGTCCGCCCGGTCATTCGCGAACAGTCGCGGCTGAACTCGGTGCTGATCGAGGCCTATGCCACCTCGCGCGGCCGCAAGCAGCTCAAGGGCATCGAGGACGTCTCGAAGAAATACGGCTTCAAATACGGCGTGCAGACGCTGCTGTCCTTCGGCGGCCTGACCTCGATCAACCATCCGCGCCTGCACGAAACCATGATCTCCGGCCCGATCGGCGGCATTCTCGGCGCCGCCTATGTCGGCAAGCTCATCGGCAACGATTCGCTGATCTGCTCGGACATGGGCGGAACCTCCTTCGACATGGGCGTCATCTCGCGCGGCCAGACCCGGATCGAGAACGAGCCGCTGATGGACCGTTTCAAGCTCAACGTGCCGACGCTGCATCTCGACACGATCGGCGCCGGCGCCGGCATGATCCTCAAGGTCGACCCGCTGACCAAGAAGGTCTCGCTCGGGCCGGAAAGTGCGGGCTCGGATCCCGGCCCGATCTGCTTCGCCAAGGGCGGCACCGAACCCACCATCGCCGATTGCGACGCCATCCTCGGCCGTCTCAACCCGTATTATTTCCTCGGCGGCAAGGTCGTCCTGCAGGTCGAGAAGGCGCGCAAGGCGTTCGAGGAAAAATGCTCCAGCATCCTTGGCGTCGGTGTCGAGGAGGCAGCCGAAGGCATGATCGACATGCTGGAAGCCGACGCCAACAACGCACTGCGCCGCGTCATTTCCGGCCAGGGCATCCATCCCTCCGAATTCACCCTGCTGTCCTATGGTGGCTCAGGCCCGCTGCACTTGGCCGGCTGCTCCAGGGGCATCGGCTTCAAGGATATCATCACCTTCCAGTTCGCCGCCGCGTTCTCGGCCTTCGGCTGCACCACCGCCGATTTCATGCGCCGCCACTCGGTGTCGACGCAGCACGACATCGGCGCACGGGCGAGCGATGACGAACTGCTCGCCTTCGGCAAAAAGGTCACCGCTGTCTGGAACGACCTGACCAAGGCTGCGGTCGACGAGATGATCGAGGACGGCCACGCCCGCGACAAGATCAAGACCGTGCCGTTCCTCATGATGCGCTACACCGGCCAACTCGAGGACGTCGAAGTCATGGCGCCACTCGCCGAGGTCAATTCGGCTGACGACATGCGTAAGGTCATCGACGAGTTCGAGGCGGTCTACGCCAAGGTCAACCACCGCGTCTCGCGCTATCGCGAGGCCGGCTTCACCATCACCGAGCTCGGGCTGATCGCGACCGCCGACAAGGTCAAGCCGGTGCTGCTCAAGCGCCCGCTCGGCAAGTCGGATCCAGCATCGGCCCGCAAGGGCGTGCGTGAAGCCTATATTGGCGGCCGCTGGCACAAGGCCAATCTCTACGAGATGGACCTGCTGCAGCCCGGCCACGAGGTCATCGGCCCGGCCATCATCGAACACCCGGCGACAACGCTCGTCGTTCACCCGCAAGATCGCGTCCATGTCGATGAATGGACGCTGCTGCACTACACCCACGCTTGACAAGGGCGAACGCCATGCTGGACAAACCCGCCTCCACCCTGCGCCTCCGCGAACGGCTGATCGAATCCGAACGGCTCATGGAAGAGACCGGCTGCTATGACGGCATCACGGAACTCCATCTGCGCAACCAGGATCCGCTGAAATTCGAGACGCTGCACACCAAGCTGCGCGCCTATTGCGTCTCGGCCCGCGAAATGGCCCGCCGCATCTCGGCCTCGCCCGGCGTGCGCGAGGTCGGCGAGATGGTGGTCGCCATCTACACACCGGAGGGCGACGCCATCGCGCTCTCCAACGGCATCATGGTCCACGTCCACACGATGAGCCGCTTCATCAAATGGATGATCAAGAACAACTACGAGGAAAACCCGAAGATCCGCGAAGGCGATATCTTCGCCAACAACGATGCCTTCATCGGCACCGTGCAGGTGCCTGATGTGATGGACGTGGTGCCGATCTTCCATGAAGGCACGCTGGTTGGCTGGGCAGGGGCTGTCTGCCACGAGCTGGAAGCCGGCGGCATCACGCCTGGTGGTGACGTCTGTCTCGCACAGGAACGCTTTACCGAAGGCCTGTTCGTCTGCGCCGAAAAGATCGGCGAGAATGACGAGATCCGCCGCGACTACGTCATCCGCTGCGAGCGCAATCTGCGCATGCCGATCTACTGGGTGCTCGACGAGAAGGCCAAGGTCGCCTCCTGCATCGACATGCGCGAAAGCGTCAAGCAGCTGATCTCCGAGATCGGCCTCGACTACTGGATGAAGGTGTCGAAGGAGTTCATCGAGGAAGGCCGCCGGGCCCAGCTCGCCCGCACCCGCCAGCTCACCGTGCCCGGCATCTATCGCGGCCACACCTTCTACGGCCACGTCACCGCCGGCAAGCCCGGCTTCCAGCTGCTCGGCGATCCCGACTGGCTCTACAACATCCCGATCGAGATGGAGATCACCACCGACGGCAAGATCACCATGGACTTCGAGGGCACGCAGCCCTGGGGTTACCATTCGATGAATTGCACGCCGGCCGGAATGGATGGCGGCATGTTCGTCACTTTGACCCAGCACATGAATTTCGAAGGTTTGGTCAATGATGGCGCCTGGATGGCGACCGAGCTGAAACTGCCGCATGGCACCTGGACCAACCCCGACAACGAGATGGTGGCGACCGCCACCTCATGGGCGCTGCTGCTGCCGGCCTATGGTGTGTTCCAGCGGCTTTTGTCGCGCGGCTTCGTCGCCCGTGGCTTCGTCGAGGAGGCCTTCGTCGGCCAGGTCAACAGCCCGATGATCGAGATGGGGGGCGAAAGCCAGTACGGCACGCCGTTCGGCATGGCGCATTTCGAATGCGCCGCCGCCGGCTCCGGCGCGCTCGCCATCGCCGATGGCCTCGATACGGCCTATGTCGGCTGGAACCCGGAATCCGACATGGGCAACATGGAGGTCTGGGAACAGTCGATGCCGATGGTCTATATCGGCCGCTCGATCGTCCCCAACTCCGGCGGCGCCGGCAAATATCGCGGTGGCTGTTCCTTCGTCTCGACCTGGCTGATCAGCAAGACCTCGCATCTGCGGCTCCACACCTCGGAGCATTCCTCCAGGGTGTTTGACAATGGCGGCATGTGCGGCGGCTATCCCGCGCCGACCTGCCAGAAGCATCGCGCCGTGCGCAACTCCAACATCCATGAACTGGCGGCCAGAGGCGAACCGCTGGCGCATGCGCCCGGCATCGACCCGCATGTCTCCGACTATGAGAAGAACATCGGCGGCGACCATGTTGTGGTCGAGGGCCCCTACATCACCTCGCCGCACAAGTCCGGTGACATCTTCAGCCATTCCTACAATGGCGGCGGCGGTTACGGCGACGTGCTGGAGCGCGATCCGATCAAGACCGCATGGGACGTCGAGAACGGCTACCTCACCCGCGAAGCGGCGATCCAGGTTTTTGGCATCGTGCTGAAGGACGACGCCGACGGTTATCCCCTTGCCGATATCGATGCCACCGTCGAACGCCGCGCCGCCATGCGCAGAGAGCGTCTGGCCAAGGCTATCCCGGTTTCGGACTGGATCGACGCCGAGCGAAGCCGCGTCGAGAAAGCCGACTTCGCGCCGGAAGTGAAGAAAATGTATGCCAGCGCGATCAAGCTTTCGTCGCGCTTCACCAAGGATTTCAGTGAGTTCTGGGCCGTCGACGCCAAATCGATCTTCATGCCGGGAGCAAAGCCATGACCTCGTACAGCAAGGAAGTCCTCGGCGATCTGGCCGCCGGCAAGCTGCCCTGGCCGCAGACAAGGCGCATCATGAGCGCCTACAAGGATGATGACCGCTTCTTCAAGATGGTCGCCGTCTATCAGGACCGTGTCGCCTGGAAGGACCCGATCCTGCTGCCGGTCTCGGATCACCTCTTCATCTGCCAGAGCGGCGACGAGCGGATCACCCGCTGCGAATGCGGCCATTCCTTCGGCGACTATCGCAAGAACTGGAAGCTGAAGGCCGCGATCATAGTACGCAACACCGAGGAGGCGCTGCGCGAAATCTACCCCAACAGCGATATCCCCGATCCGCAATGGATGGAAATTCGCGAGTTCATCTGCCCGGAATGCGGCACCATGCACGAGGTCGAAGCGGCGGCCCCCG
This sequence comes from Mesorhizobium sp. P2_B5, assembly GCF_056404775.1. Lineage (NCBI taxonomy): Bacteria > Pseudomonadati > Pseudomonadota > Alphaproteobacteria > Hyphomicrobiales > Phyllobacteriaceae > Mesorhizobium > Mesorhizobium sp. P2_B5. The sequence goes on from NZ_JBFUDJ010000005.1 coordinate 85,846, forward strand.
GCTATCCCATTGTTCACGATTTCGAGCCGGATCTAGAAGGCTTCTATCGCGAATGGCTGGGCAAACCGCTCTAGTGATGTCGTGGCCGGCGCCGCAGGCAAGGTAGCGCTCGTTGCCGGGCTGGGTCTAAGACTATTGCATCAGATTTCGGCGTCGGAGATCCATTGCCTATGACAGACCTTTCCGGCCGCAGCGCCATCATCACTGGCGGGTTTTCCGGCATGGGCTTCGCCATTGCCACGGCACTGGCTGAAACCGGCGCCAATGTCGCCGTCGGCTCCTACATCGCGCCCGCCGGCGCGGACAGATCCGATGCCGCCTACTATCCGGGCGCCGACGAGATCGAGCGTGTGCGCTCCGCCCTATCGGCCCATGGCACCAGGGTTCACGTGGCGCATCTCGATGTCCGCGATAGCGAGATCACCAACCGCTTTGCGGCCGACGCAGAAGCCGCTATCGGCCCGGCCGACATACTGGTCAACGCTGCCGGCACCACAGCCGAACAGCCTGTCTGCGGTCATTCCGATGCGCTGTGGGACAAGATCGTCGACACCAACCTGACCGGCGCTTTCCGCGTCACCCGAGCCGTGCTGCCCGGCATGATCGAGCGCGGCTGGGGCCGCATCGTCAATATAGGTTCGACGGCGGCCACCGTCGGCTGGAAGGACAACCCGGCCTACTGCGCCTCCAAGGCCGGCCTTCTCGGCCTCACCCGCTGCGTGGCGCTGGAAGGGGCGGCACATGGCGTCACCTGCGTCATGATCAGCCCGACCTGGGTCGAGACCGAACTGATGCGCCGCAACGTGGCGCAGGTTGTCGAGCGCGAGGGCAAGGGCCGCACGGCCGAGGAAGCGATGGCCGAGATCGCCAAAGGCAATCCGCAGCAGCGCATGCTGCAGCCACAGGAGATTGCGGCCTTGGCCGTGTTCCTGTGCTCGGACCTCGCGCAGGGCATCACCATGGAAAACATCCAGATCACCGGCGGAGCGCTGTGGTAGCGGCCTGATCTTGCGCGAAGCCGCATTCGCGCCATCTGGCTGTTGCATGGTCGTTCTGGCCGGCGCACTTGCCCCGTGACAACTTTTCCATTGAGTGACAGGCGATACAGGTTATATTGCACTGCACAATGGATGCCCGTCGATCGGGGTCCGGCAAAGGCAGCGGTCGCGTGCGGCCGCCGGCGAGCGTCACGCCCGAGGCCCGACGCGGAAAAGCCGGTTCATGGGCGCTTATGCGCGGCTGAAACGCGGCGTGCCCAGTTGGAAGGCGGCAGGAATGAGAAATCCGGTACGGATATGAAGATTCCGAAATCCATTCTGATCGATCCGGAAAGCAACAAGGCCTATGCCGCCTTCGCCGTTGTCGTGTCGGTCTTTGCCTTCGCCTATTCCACGAATTTCGGCAAGATCCTGATCCTTGCCTATTATCTGGTGTGGCTGCCGCTGCTGTTCGTCGACTACCGGCGCTTCACGCGCGATCTTTCCAGCACATGGCTGCCGCTTGTCTTCGTGGCCTATATCTGCCTCTCGGTCTTCTGGTCGCAAGCGGCCGGCACCAGCGCGCGGGCGGGGGTGCAGTATTTCTCGCACATCCTGTGCGCCTACGTCGCCGCGCGCACCATAAGCGTTCGCACGCTGGTGCTGGGCTCGCTGATCGGCATCTTCGTCGTGCTGCTTTATTCGCTGAAAGTCGGCGGCTATGCGCTCGACACCATCGACGGCACCACCAATTTCGTCGGCGCCTTCGGCTCCAAGAACCAGGTCGGCTTCTTTGCCTCGCTGGGCATCTTCTTTTGCCTTGCCTTTCTCATCTTTTACCGGCGCAACTGGATGAGTTTCGTCTGGACCGCGCCGATCATGCTGTTGTCGGTCTACATGCTGGCGATTGCCCATTCGGCGACCTCCGTCGCTTCGCTGCCGGCGGTGATCGGCATCGTTGCCTTGCTCACCATGAGCAAAATCCTGTCGCGCGCCTATCGGCGCGTCATGTTTGTCGTCGGCGCCGTCGCGCTTGTCACGGGTGTGGTGGCCGCGCTCAACCTCGGCCTGCTCGACTTCGTGCTCGGCATCTTCGGCAAGGATTCGACGCTGACCGGCCGCACCTATCTCTGGGAACAGGGCTGGCTGGCGGCGCAGCAGCATCCAGTGCTCGGCTATGGCTACGCCGCCTACTGGATACAGGGCTTTGCCGATCCGGAACGGCTCTGGGCGGAGTTCTACATCTCGACCCGCACCGGCTTCCATTTCCACAACACCTACATCGAGACGTTGGTCGAGCTTGGCTTCATCGGGATGACCATGCTGGCGCTGATCATCCTGCGCTCCTTCTGGGGCCATGTCTCGAAAGTGGTGTTCGGCGATTGGAGTGCCGATTCGGTGGTGCTTGCCGGGGCGGTCGGCTTGATGCTGATCCGCTCCTTCTTCGAGGTCGAGATACTCGGACCCTATTTCACGGCCTCGTTCATTGTCTACTACGGCCTGTTCAAGCTGCGCCCGGTGCCGGTGGTCCGGGCAAGGCGCGCCTATGCTCCCGTGCAGGACGAGAAGGCCGCCAGCGGCCGCATGCCGGCACGAGTCTGACAGGTCAGCCGCACAATAGATTCTTGCGAAGAGGGACCCCCACCCTAACCCTCCCCACAAGGGGGAGGGACCGCTGCCGCGCGCCTTTGCTGATCAGGTTCAGCTGAACGCGCTAATGGAAGTCTCCCTCCCACTTGTGGGGAGGGCTAAGGGTGGGGGTACTCGTAGGGCGAAAGCCTCCGCTATATGCGGCCGTCCTGGAGGATCAGGCGACGGCCCGCTTGCGCTGCATCAGGCGCTGCAGGAAGCGGCGCAACGGTTCGTCATAGATGCGCGTGGCGATGTCGGCGATGACGATGACCGCAACCGCCATGACGATGCCGAACCAGGGATGATGCGCGAATGGGTCGATCGACGCGGCCTTGCCTGCGCCGGCGATGATCATCAGCATCGGCGTGTGGATGATGTAGATCGGGTAGGAAATCCGCCCGAGCCAGCCATAGAGGCCTGACAGGCGGGGTGCCGTCGGCGCTATGGCACCGATCACCACCAGGGCCGGGAAGATGAAGACGACACAGGCGAGATCGTAGGCGATGCGCGCGTCGCCGGCCGGTGCGATGGCGAAGACGACAAGCGTCAGACCGATCGCAGCCTCGACCCACCAGCCGCGCCGCAGCAAGCCGAGCCCGCTTTGGTAGCGCGCCATGGATCGGCAAAGCAGCACGCCGAGAAAGAAGGAGAAACAGACGCGCGGCAGTCCGCTGACAATGGTCTTGCCAGTCATGCCGAAGTCGAGCGTGCCGGCAATGATCGAGGCGACCACCAGCAGCGCCAGGCTGACGGCGATGAGGACTGTCAGCACGCGCTTCGACAGCAGGAAAAAGACAGCGACATAGGCGATGTTGACGATCAGTTCGAAGAACAGTGACCACGACGCCGGATTGAGCGGAAAGATCGTGTGATAGGCATCGCTGACCAGCGGGATGAAGAACATGCCGGTCGTCAGCATCGTGCCGATCTCCGAGATGGGCATGTATTCCGCCGGGATCAGCCGGTTCTTGACCAGCAAATAGAAGAAGCCGAGCAACGTGCCGGCAAGGTAGAGCGGGTAGAGGCGGATCAGGCGGATCGCCACGAACGTGCCGAAGCCCATGCCGTTTTCGATCTTGCGGTCATAAGCATGCGCGATGACGAAACCGCTGAGCAGGAAGAACAGATCGACCGCGAGATAGCTCGACGGCAGCACCTTGCCGGCGGCCAGGAACGGCGAGAAATGGTAGAGCATCACGCTGATCGCCGCCACGCCGCGGATGGCGTCGAGATTGAGGTAGACATGGCGCGGGGCGGCGGGCTGCATCGTATGCCTTCAAGCGGTCCAGATAGAATTGCTCGCCCGCGCCTGGGCGCGAACGAGCCGAAATTGTTCCTCCCGCCTCCGCCGTGCCGGTCTCACGGAACGAGCCCTGCGCGAAACTACTGGCTGGCCGTCGGCGCCAGCTTCACCTTGATGACGTCGCCCGGCAGCACCGGTGTGTCTTCCTTGGCCTCGATCTCGCTCGTCTTGCCGTCGGCAACGCGCACCAGCGAGTAGAGAAGCGTCGGCTCCTCACCGCTTGTGATGGCGGCGGTCGTGGCGGGATCCGATGCCTGGGCTATCAGGCCTTTCTGCATGCCCACCCTGAGCGCCGCCTCGTTCAGGTCGGCTTCGACCTGCTGGCGGCTGGAGGCAAGGTTCGAATTCAAGGTGTTCTGGGCATCAATGGCATCCTGCGACGCCTTGCTGATCGACTGCTTGGCGGTCAGGATGGCCGTCTCGTAGTCGAGAATCTGGCCTTGCAGATTGGCGACGGACTGCTCCGAGCTCAGTACGCGCGTGTTGACGACCAGGCCCTTCTGCACCAGCGGGCTGATGCTTTCGAGCTGTTGCTTGGCAAGGTCGACCTGCCGCTGCTGGTTGACGATCTTCTTCTGCAGCGCTTCGATTTCGGCCTGCAGCACCCCCTTCAATTCGTCGAGCGCCTGCAGCTTCAGCTTCAACGCCTTCTGATCGGCCGTCAGAATCTGCATCTCGTCGGCGACGATGGCTGGCAAGCGCGGATCGCCCTCGACCTCCTTCGGCACGTCGAAACTAGCCTTGCCGGCGAGATCCGCATCGATGCGGGCACGCTTGACGATCAGCCGCACGCGCTGGTCGTCATAGATATCGAAATTGCCCTTGGCGGTGACCAGGTCCTTGCCGATCTGCGGGCCATAGTCGGCGTTGCGCCGGATCCCACCGGCGATGCTGACCGCCTTGAGCACGGTCAGCTCGGGCACATAGGGAAACTGGCCAGGCGTCTGGATCTCGCCCGAGATGTAGAACGGCCGGAACTGCACCATTTCCACCGAGGCTTCCGGCTTGTCCGACAGGGCAAGCTTGCGCTGCAGGGCAACGCTGATGGCGGCCGCAACCTCCGACGTGGTCTTGCCGGCGGCCGGCAATTCGCCGACGAACGGCACCGACAAATTGCCGGCCGGGCCGACCGAATATTCGCCGTTCACCGCCGCCCAGTCACGGAACGTGCCTTCGACGGTCTGCCATTCGGCGATGCGGATGTTGAGCTTGTCCTGCGAGCCGAGCCGGTACTCGTCGGCCATGGCCGGAACCGCGAGCGACAGAGCGAGGCATGTGGCGACGAGCCGTGCTGGCCCCATCGGGCCGGCAAGGCGAAAATAGGCTGACATATCTGTTTTCAACTGAACGTTTCCGATCCGTTTTGGCCCCATCCGCCCGATAGGCCTGCTGCCGAATGCCGGTTGAGCACCTCGACTGCAATGCAAGGCCGGCCCATCGCCGAATGGCTTTGGGCCGGATTGGCTTCGGGCCGGACCGGCCCGATTGCTGACCAGTTGCGGTCGGTCAGTAGGAACCGCGCGACATCCACACCGCAGGCACAGTCTTGAGGATGATGCGAACGTCTTCGAACAGCGACCAGTTCTCGACATAGTGACGGTCGAACGCGACGCGGCTGTCATAGGAGACATCGTTGCGTCCGCTGACCTGCCAGAGCCCGGTCAGGCCCGGCCGCGACTTCAAATAGTAGACCGCGGCGCTGCCATAGATCTCAAGCTCGTCGCGCACCACGGGACGAGGCCCGACAAGGCTCATGTCGCCCTGCAGGATGTTGATGATCTGCGGCAGCTCATCGAGGCTGAGCTTGCGCAGAACGGCACCGACGCGGGTGACGCGCGGATCGTTCTTCAGCTTGCGGGTCGCGATCCATTCGGCGTTGGCTTCCGGGTTGGCCGCGAGATAAGCGGTCAGCACGCGTTCGCCGTCTTCGACCATGGTGCGGAACTTGAGGCAGGGGAAGATCCGCCCGCCGCGTCCGATTCGCTTGTGTCCGTAGAAGATCGAGCCACCGTCGGAAAGCTTGACCAGAAGGGCCACCATCAGGAACAGTGGGCTGAGCGCCACCAGGCCGACAAGTGAACCGAAAATATCGAAACTGCGCTTTAGCAGCCCGCCGATCGGTGGCGGAAAATCTACGCCGACCTGCGAAAATGCCGCATTGGCCGACTTGGCAACGTCCCTCATGCAAAAGCTCCATACGTTGAACGGATGGTTTATGTCACGATACCAAAAAAATGCTGCAGCGCAACACACAATTTCCTATACGAGTGAAATAGTCACGTCATGAATTGACTAAATAATAAACGCGCCCTGCCCAAATTTTGCCCTTTATGGCAGGTTTGTGACGAATAATTAGCAACGGTAGGAAATGTAATGCCTTTTTCCGGCCCGTTTTGGACGAATCGTCCTTCGCCCCAGAGGGAATGGCTTTAACTCGGTTTCGAATCACTCGTTTTGCTAGATTAATCAAATAAAATACTAATCAAGATTGTAGATTCTACTGACGTAAGAATCGTTTGACGAGTTAGGCCACCACCCCTGCGTGTGCATCGCAGCATGGCAGAGTCGAACGCGTTGGCAGACTGAAAATTATCGCCGGTTGCCCTTGCCGCCAGTTTCGCGCCTTAATAGAGTCGCAAATTATTTCTGTTAGAGCCTGAATGGGTTGGGAAGGCCGGAAGCAACCGGCCGAAAAAGAGCAGCTGAATAAGCTCGCATGGCGAATGGGGAGATACTCGGGTGGGTAAGTCATCGCTTTTGCATGCTCGGGCCGGTTGACGGGCCGCCGATCATGTCATTACCAAAATTCGTCATCGGAATGGTTTTCGCCCTCGCGATCGTGGTCGCGTGGTCGTACTTCGACGGCGCGTCGCTCTCCACAACGGTGCTTCGCGTCATCGGCTGTGCTGTCCTCATCCAGATCGGTTATTTCCTGCTGGTCTATGTGATGATCGCCAGGAGCGCGCCGACATCGGCCGACAGGGCTCGCGACGCTGAACGAAGCCTCGGCGCGGAAAAGGCGTCCGAAGGCGAGAAACTCTCGGCCAGGCGCAGCATGCATTGAATACAGGCCGAGGTCGTACGCGACCTCGGCCACATTGCAATCGGACTCAGCCTGCTTCGGCCGGCTCGGGTTTTGATTGCTCGCCTGAAAGCATCCTCGACAGGCGGCTGCCGGCCTTCGCCTTCAACCTCTGATATTGCCCGACTTCGACGATCCGGCCGGTTTCGATCGCAACCACCCAGTCGGCGAAGGCGATCATCGACGGCCTGTGCGCGATGGTCAGGATCGTCATCGATCCGCGCAGGCCGTCGATCGATTTGGCGATCAGAGACTGGTTCTGCCAGTCGAGCGCGCTGGTCGCCTCGTCGAGAATGAGCAGCAAGGGCTTGCGCAGCAACGCGCGCGCCAGTGCAATGCGCTGGCGTTCGCCGCCTGAGAGCCGCACGCCACGGTCGCCGACCACCGTGTCGAGCCGCAGTTCCAGCTTTTCGACAAAGTCAGCGCCGTGCGCCGCGCGAAGTGCAGTCCACAACTCCGCGTCACTGGCTTGTGGCGCAGCAAGACGCAGATTGGCGGCGATCGTGTCGTGGAGCAGGAAGACATCCTGCGGTACATACGCCACCCGATCGCGCCAATGCCGGCGGTTCGTCGAATTGATCTCGACTCCATCGGCCAGGATCTTGCCTTCGCTCGGCTCCAGCAGGCCGAGCAGCATGTCGGCAAGCGTGCTCTTGCCCGAGCCTGACGGGCCGATCAGTGCCGTTACCTTGCCGGCGGGAAGACCGAAGGTGATGTCGTTCACCACCGGCTTGCCGCCGGCCTCATAGGCAAAGGAAACATTGCGGATGTTGAGCCCGATATCCAGCGACAGCTTGGCATCGGATTCGAGGTTCGCAGGCTCGCGCTCGGCGTCGAAACGCGCCTGCATGTCACGCATCGAGGCATAGGCGGGCAGATTGATCAGCACTTGCTGCGCTTGCATCTGCATATCCATGAAGCGCGGCGCAATGCGCATGAACACCAGCAGCAGCACGACGATCTCCGCCAGCGAGAGGTTGAAGCGAACCAGGGCGACGTAGATGAACAGGCTAAGCCCGATGACGCTGGCGACCTGGAACAAAGCGGTGCCGATGGTGCTGTTGCGCACATAGTTGATGTTGTCGGCCTTCATCTTCTCCAGTGTCGCGCGAAGCTGCGCGTAATAGGTCTCCTCGACATTCAGGCTCTTGGCCACCTTGATGCCGCCGAGGAACTCCGAGACCGTGCGGTACTGCTCCTGACGATTGGTGGTCAAAACCCGGCCGAAAGCGCTGGCTCGCGCACGAAACGGCTGCAGAGCCAGGAACGTGACGATGCCGACGACGATGGCGAAGGCCGTCATGACAGGCGAAATGAACAGCGAAACCACGAGATAACCTGCCAGAAGCACAGCAATCTGCACCAGCATCAGCAGCGAGAAGGCGGCTGATTGAACGCGGTCGATGTCGCCGGTCAGCGCATGGTCGAGGTCGGAACTGCGCATGCGCGCAAAAATGCCCCAGCGCGCTTTGCCGATGCTCTCGAACAGGTTCATGCGCAGGCGGTTGATGAAGTCGAGCAGCAGCCGCGCCATGTAGACGGATTTGTAGCGGTTGAACGCTGCTTGCAGCGCGACAAGCCCGACCAGCAGGCAAAGCACCGTGGTCAACTGCAGCGTCCCGTCAGGCACCAGCCCGCGCACGAAGTCGTTGTTCGGCAGCTTGACCGCAAAATTCTGCTCCGGCCGCCCGACCAGATGCAGCAGCGGCACCAGAAGCAGGATCGAGATGCCTTCGGTCAGGCTCCCCAGGACCAGGAACAGCAGCGCCGTCAGCGTCCTGCGCCCGCCAATCCGGGCCATGGCGGCGCCGAACCCGGCGACATCTAGGTAAAACGAAAAGCGAAGGATCTGCGATCCCGACATGTTGTTCACCGCGGCCCGTTGTCAGCGGCCAGATCGTTTTCGATCAGGGCGACGGCCTCGCCGATACGGTCGAGCCCGGTCGGCACTTCGAGGCGGCAGACGCCGATCTGGCTGGCGAGGGCTGCACATTGGCGGAGGTGCGTCGTGGCAAAATCGCCGACCAGGGCCGGGCGACCGAACCGCGTCACATAGGAGAATTTGATGATAGCCGGCAGGGCGCCCATGTTCGGCAGCGGCGTAATCGCTGCCTTTTCGCCGCGCTCGAGGATGTAGATCCGCGTTGCCGGCACCATCTCGCTTGAGAATCCGCCACGCAGGCGATGCTGCATCTTGTCGATCGCCGCATGCACCTGCGGGCGTATCTCTGCTTGCCGGATGGGAAACGCGGCTGCGGCATCGGCGGCGAGCTTCAACTGCGGAAAGCCCGGAACGATCATCGGCTGTTCGGTGAGATCGAGCGCTACGACATCGTCGGTCAGCAAGCGATGTCCGGCCCCGATCATAGCGCTTGCCGTGGTCGATTTGCCGGCGCCTTTGTCGCCCATGAAAACAGCGCTCTTGCCGCCGACGGCAATGGCGCTGGCATGCAGGATGAGCAGGCCGCGCTGGTGCAGGAGCAGCGCCATGACCGGGCCGAGCAGCGGAAACGCCAGCAGCGCATCGTCGACATCAGGCGCCGGCTCGACCTCGATGCGGCAGGCATCGGTGATCAGGAAGGCGCCGACGGTCTGCCATGCCAGATATTGCTGCCGCCGCTCGAAGCGGAAAGCAGTTCCGGTCTGGGGCGAAGGTTTTGGCAAGTCGATTGGGCCGACCGTGATCAGGACGTCGGCAGGAGCTGGTGCGCTCGGCTCCAGCTCGGGCAGCTCGATCTGCGAAGCGACCGTCAGGCCATAGGCCTTGTAGAAGCGCTGTACGCGAGCAGCACTTGGGTGCCGGTCATCGGCGGCGAGTGGCATGTTGGCCGGAATCATGCGTGGCTCCCGCGCAGTTGCACCTGCCTTAGCCACAGCGACAGCGCGATCGAGCGCCAGACATACTGGACATCGGGCAAGGTGGCGGCCTCAGGTTGGCTGGAGATGCGGCCATAGGCAGCGGTCACTTCGGGCAAATTGACGTAGGGGGCAATCAGCGCCGCATCCGCCACCAGCACCTTGTCGAGGAGATCGCGGTGATTGCCGAGCATGCCTTTGACCAAATTGGAGGTGAAATCGATCTTGTCGCGCCGCCACTGCACCGCCGGCGGCAGAATTCCTTCCATGGCGCGCCGAAGCACCGAACGGCCAAAGCCCTGGTTCAGCTTTTCCGCGCCAGGCAGCGCCAGGCAGAACTCGACCAGCGGCTTGTCCCAGAAGGGGTAGCGCGGCTCGACGCCGAAATTCGCCGCGGCCTTGTCGAGAACCTCGAAAGCGTGCGGCACCATGCCGTTCGACAGCAGCCAGCGATGGGTCAAGGTCTCGCTGGCGCTGACCGCGGGCGGCATGTAGCCAGCCCGGCGGAACCGCTCGACGAGGTCCGTCCGCATCGCCAGATCCGGATTGATCAGGCCGCGCCAGCTTGTCGCCGGCCGCCCAGTGGGATGGCGCCGCAATTTGCCCAGCGCTCGGTTTGCGAGCCGTTTGATTTTGGCGATGCGCCAGGCCGGCCCGTAAAGGGTGAGGAATTGATAGTAGAGGCCGAGCATGCCGTCGCCATAAGTGTTGGAAGCGCTGCGCAGCTCGCGCCAAAGCTCCATCCATTTGCCGGCATCGGCGAGTTCGTGCAGATGGCCGTGGCCCTGCGAAACCACCTCGTCGCCGCCATGGCCGTCCAGCAGCACCTTCATGCCTTTGACGCCGGCGGTTCTGTAGATGTCGCGGGTCAGCGACAGGCCAGGCGCCAGGAACGTTTCTTCCTGCTCTTCCAGGATGCGCTCGAACTCGGCGAAGGGCGCATAGTTGCCGACGGAAATCAGGGTGCCGTCGACCTTCTGCTGCGCAAGCACCGCCTCGATGAAAGGCCGCTCGTCCATCGGCGAGCCTTTTTCGAACACCAGCGAGAAAGTCGGCAGCCTCGGCTTTCGCTGCGCCGCATTCTGCATGCCCGCAACGCAAGCGATCGAGGAGGAATCGAGCCCTCCGCTCAGCATCGCGCCGACCGCCGGCGTGCCGCGCATGCGGTTGCGGACCGATTGCGAAAACAGATGGCGGAATTCCTCGGCCGCGTCCGCCCGAATCGGCCTTGGTGATGGCTCGATCTGCCAGTAGCGGCGCAACACTACCTGATTGTCGGTCACGGTCAGGCTGTGGCGCGCCGGCAGGCGAAAGATGTCGGCGTAGGCTGTTGACTGTGGATCGTCGGGCAGCCCAGCGAGAAATCCGGAAATCTGGTGTTCGCTGATGCGCATGTCGACGCCGCCGACATCGAGGATCGGCCCGATCTCCGAGGCAAAGACGAAGCGCCGGTCGCTCGAATGGTAGTAGAAGGGTTTGACGCCGAAATGGTCGCGCACGCAAAACAGCTGCCGGCGCTCGCCATCCCAGAGGGCGAAGGCGAAGTCGCCCTGCAGATGTTCGGGGCAGGCTTCGCCCCAGCGCAGATAGGCGCGCATCAACAGCACGGCGTCAGCGACCGAACTGTCCCTGATGCCGAGCCTGGCCAGCAATTCGTCGCGATTGTCCAACCGGCAGTCGGCGGTGATCGCGAGCTTGCCGCCGGCCATCGTCAGCGGGCCGGGGCCGGCTTCATCGGTGGTATTGAGCCAGGCGTGGCCAAGAACGACGCTTGCGTCCATCCACCACGAACTGCCGTCAGGCGCGCGATGCTGCATGCGGGCAAGCATGCGCTGGATGTCAGCCGCAGCGGCCGGCTTGCCTTCCTGCCTGAGCAGAATTCCGGCGACGCCGCTCATCGGTCACTGGCCGTGATCGACGAGATGGGTAAACCTGCCAAGCGAGCCGCCAAGCACGATATGGTCGCCGCTCACCAGCCAGGCATGCGCCTTCAATTCAGTGCCGGTATCGCGCTCGATGCCGATGCGGATCTTCGAAGCGTTGCCCTGGCGGGCAAGCAAATACTGGCCGGAAAGCGCCTGGGTGAGGCAGCTTGCGCCCGGCACCAGCCGCGCCGCGGCCGCAACGCCCCAGGCTACGCGCCTGAGATCGCCGATGCCGGCCGGCGCGCTCGCGTCGAGCCGCGTCACCATGCTGCGAACTTTGTTGTACGAAAGCAGCGTTAGCCCCAGTCTCACCGCTGCAACCACCGCAAGGCAGTGGGCGAGGAAGAGCATCTCCGGCCCGCTCAGCGAGAAAACTCTAGACAAGTTCCTCATCATGGAGCCTCGCAAGCCCGGCGTCCGCCAGGCCTTTCAACAATCCGTTGACATCGGCCTTGCAGCGTTCGGGCTCGACATTGTAGCGCTCGAGCACGGCGCTGCGGATTTCCGCGATCGGCTTTGGCTCCTGGATCAGTTCCCAGATATAGGCCCCGACGCTGTTCAGGCTGTAGTAGATGTTGGACCGCATATCGAGCAGCGCCAGGCCGTTGCCGAATTCGCAGGCAACCGCATCCTTGCTCGCGCTCACCCGATCATGCTCCGAGGGGTTCCAGTCCATCCTAAACCTCGCTCACACGACACTGCTCACTACACCAACGCTTCGGCAATTCCGGACAAGGCGCAAGAGCCGGGGCCTGAGCCCCGACTCTCCTTAGTGCGCTCTGTTTCAGAGTCCGGACTTTGTCACCCCAACGAGAAGAGAGTCTCAGGAGAAGGTGAGTTCGCCGACCGGCGTATGTGCCGGAAACGAGGCGTCGAGTGCCGTGGTGCCGCTACCGCCTTGCGTGATGGTCTCGATCGAGCCGTGGACCGTCAGGCTTGGGGTTTCGTACTCATGCTTTTCAACATTCTGTTCCATTTTACTCTCCAATACGGACTGGAAGCGGCCTGTCGATTGCCGGCAGCGATCTATTGCTGCACCGCAATAGCTGCATGGCAGCATTTATGAGTCAAGTCTGATTTACCCGCCGTTAATCAATTCTCGGTTGCGGCCGCCTTCAATGGTGATCAAAACGCTTGCATCTGCACTCTAGCCGCGCATCCCAAGTGAATTCAACGATGCATCCGTGGCGATTAATTAAGCATCTGATTTAATTACACTAAATTTTCTACTTGGAGTGCCCGCCTTTTAGGCTCGAGCAAAGCCGCACGGAAATTGCTGCAGGCGTGCTGTCGGCCGATCCGATTCCGGCGCCGCCCGTGCTGCGTTGCACAATTGTGCCGCTAAACGCTCTGGTTGTGGCGGGGTCGGCCCCGAAGGAATAACTGGACGCGGCAGCTTAATTTGGCGATGCTTTGCTTCGCACTTGCAATATAACGCGCCTAACAAAATTTTTGCGGAGATGCTGCAGCATATGGCCTTGCAGGAAGGGACCTTCGAGAGGTTGCGCGCCGCCGGCTGCGCCGACGAAGTGGCCTATGTGCAGGCGTGCCTGCGGCTGTTCTTCAACCCGGAGGCGAGCGCCAGCACTGCGCCTGCGCCGGCTATCTCCGTTGCCGATGTCTGCGACATCGCGCGGCTGAACAAGGTCGCGACCTTTGTGCTGAAGGCGCTGTCGCGCCCACCCGTGGGCGAGACCCCGCCTGGGCTGCTCGAGTGGCTCGACACCTACCGCCGGCGCACGATCGCGATGAACTCGTCCGGCATCATGGACTCGATGGCCATCGACGAGGCGCTGCGCGACAGCAAGATCGATTTCGTCTTCCTGAAGGGACCGTTCCAGCAGCAACTGCTCTATGGCGACCATTTCATGAAGCCGTCCGGCGATGTCGACATATTGGTGTCGCCAGCCGGCTTCTTCAAAGCCCGCGATGCGCTGCGCTCGATCGGCTACGAGGTCGCCGGCAAGTCCCGCTCCGTATGGTGGGTGCGGTTTTTGGGCGAACAGCATATGGTTCGCAGCCAGGGTCCGAAATTGTCCACCGTCGATCTCCACTACCGGCTGCAGCAGCCGGGATCGCCAAGCCCACGCGACACGGACGGCTTTCTGCGCCGCAAGCGCGCGCTTGCGATCGCCGGCTCCAGCGTACCTTTCATCTCGGCTTCCGACACCTTGCTCTTGTCCTGCATCAGTGTCGCCAAGGCGCTGTTCAACCGCGAGCCATGCGCGGGTTATGTCTGCGACATCAGGGCCGCGGCCAGCCGCCTGAGCGAGGCCGAGCAGCAGAATGTGCTCGACTACGCGGCCGAGCAGGGGCTGGCCGACACGCTGCTCCTGGGCTTGCGCGCCGCCGACGTGCTGCTTGGCGGCGCCGGCACGCTGCTCTCGGATCGGGCCACCAGGATCCTGTCACGCATCGGCAATGAAGACCTGTTCCACATGGTTATCGCGCCGTGGCTGTCGTCGCTGAGATGGCCGCAACGGCGCACCGTTTTGTGGGAACTATGCGGCCGCGAACCTGTCCGCTACCTGACCGAAGCAGGCTGGGCCGCGTCCGCCGACCTCAGCCGGCGGATCTTTGAGCGACCGGAAGGCCGGTGATGACGAGGGTCGTCAGACAGCAGGCTGAGAAAGTTCCGTCCCGATTCGCTGGCGATGGATCACGTGAGGATGGATCGGGATCCGGCGCCGCGCGCCGGAAGGGCGAGGGGCCTCGCAACAATTTATGCAATCGAAAGGCCACCCTATGTCCATGACAGAATCCCAGGTCTGCGTGATCATCGCGGCCCGCAACGCGGCCCGCACCATTCCCGCGGCCATCGCCTCGGCGCTGCGCGAGCCGGAGGTGGCGGAAGTCGTCGTCGTCGACGATGCCTCCACCGACGACACCGCAAAAGTCGCCACTGCTGCCGACGATGGCAGCGGCCGGCTGTCGGTTATCCGCCTCGACGTCAATCGCGGCCCTTCTTTCGCCCGCAACGCCGCCATTGCCGGCTCCAAATCGCCCTTCATCAGCATTCTCGACGCCGACGATTTCTTTCTCGAGGGCCGGTTCCGCCAGCTGTTTGCCAGCACCGACTGGGATTTTGCCGCCGACAACATCATGCTGATCCGCGACGATACGGCGACCGATGTTTCCAAAATCGTCGCCCCGGCCTTTTCGGCGGATCCGGAGTTCCTCGACTTCGAGCGTTTCATCGAAGGCAACATTTCAAGGAGGCGCGTCCAGCGCGGCGAGCTCGGCTTTCTCAAGCCGGTCATTTCAAGGGCTTTCCTTGACAGGCATGAGCTGCGCTACGACGAAAACCTGCGTCTGGGCGAAGATTACGAACTCTATGCCCGTGCTTTTGCCCTCGGCGCGCGGTTCAAGGTCATCCGGTCCTGCGGCTACGGCGCGATCGTGCGCGCCGATTCGCTGAGCGGCCGGCACAAGACGCAGGATCTGAAGCGCCTGGCCGATGCCGATCTGGCGCTTCTCAAGATCGACAGCCTGCCGGAAGGCTCCAAGGCCGTTCTGCGCAAGCACGAGCGGCACGTGCGCGACAAATACCGGCTGCGCAATTTCCTCGATGTGAAGGCCGAGCGCGGCATCGCTTCTGCCGCCGCCTATGCGCTGGCCAGCCAGTCGAACCTCATTCCCATCGT
This sequence comes from Mesorhizobium sp. P2_B5, assembly GCF_056404775.1. Lineage (NCBI taxonomy): Bacteria > Pseudomonadati > Pseudomonadota > Alphaproteobacteria > Hyphomicrobiales > Phyllobacteriaceae > Mesorhizobium > Mesorhizobium sp. P2_B5. The sequence goes on from NZ_JBFUDJ010000005.1 coordinate 101,265, forward strand.
TTGCGGCGTGGCCTCGGACAAGCTCGATGCGTTGTTTCGTCACGTAGGTTTGTCACCGAGACAGCAGCCAGTGCCGCCCTTGCGGTACTTGATGGCGGGGACCAGCGCGTCCCCGAACAAGTAGGCCTCTCCAGTCCGCGGCAACGAGCACGGAAGCTGAAAAAATTGCCTTTCTGAAACTCGGAGGTTGCCTACGCGCTCCGACGATGGCACTGTATGTTGCGGTGCAGCAATTTTGGAAGGCCAACCGGATGGCTTCAATTTTCGGCTTCAGGTCCAGGGACCCGGCCCGGGACAAGCAGACCGATCTGGCGCGTTTCGACCGTCTGGCAAAGTTGCTGGATCAGATCACGGCCGAGATCGCGGCTGAGAAAACCGGGCTGGAGAATCGCTATCGGTCGAAGTCCACCAACGCGGCCTTCCTGGTCGAGTCGATGGAGAATGGCTCGGCGTCGGCAAGCAGGATGTCTGAGATCGGCGAGTTGACGAAATCGATCCTGAACTGCGAACAGCGCATCGCCGAATTGGTGCGCCAGACCAGCCGGATGAAGGAACTGCGTCATTCACTCGACGCGATTGTCGACGAGAATGCCTTGGGTCCTGATTCTCAGGCCGAATACGTCAAATCCGCAGGCCGCTCCGGCTGAAGCCGGTCATACGAGGCACAAACGAGAAAGTTCGAGGGGACGGAGGATCGGGATCGGCCCGTTGGGATGTGGGCCAGTCGGTGACTTTGGGTTGGGGCGGAACAGCACAAAGGTGAATTGATAATATGAACGAAGATCCGAAGACGACCCTCATCATGGCAATCGATGCCATGATTTCGGCGCAGCCAAATCGGCCGTTGCGTCTTCTGTCCGTTGGTGCACTTCTGCTGGCGGCAGCCGCAGCTCTGTTCGGCGCCGCGCAGCCCTCCCGTGCCCAGGACGCCTCGCCGGAGATGAAAAGCGCACCGTCCTTCGTCGACGATTTCAAGAGTTTCGATCGATCGCGCTGGTTTGTCTCCGACGGCTGGTCGAACGGCAACCACCAGAACTGCACCTGGTCGAAAAGCCTGGTCAAACTTTCCGACAACATGCTGACGCTCGGCTTCGAAAAGCGCAAATTGAAGGATCGCGAGTTCGCCTGCGCCGAGATCCAGACCAAGCAGCGTTTTGGCTACGGAACCTATGAAGCGCGGATGAAGACGGACACCGGTTCCGGCCTCAACGCCGCTTTCTTCACCTATATCGGCCCCGCCGACAAACAGCCCTGGTACGAGATCGACTTCGAGGTCCTGACCAAGGACACCTCCAAGGTGCAGGTCAACAGCTACATCGCCGGCAAACCGAAGAACGAGAAGCTGGCCGAAGTCGAAGGCGGCACCGACAAGGGCTTCAACGACTATGCCTTCATCTGGGAAAAGGACCGGCTGCGCTGGTACGTCAACGGCAAGCTGGTCCAGGAAGTGACCAATCCCGAGCAATTGCCGACCCATTCGCAGAAGATATTCTTCAGCCTCTGGGGCAGCGACACGCTGACCAACTGGATGGGCCCTTTTTCGGATCCCGGCCGCCAGGTGTCGATGCAGGTGCAACGCGTCGCCTTCACCGCGCTCGGCCAGCCGTGCCAGTTTCCGGAATCGTTGGCATGTAGTGTAAGCAGCATAAAGTAGATCTGAACCGGCTCGGCCATATCAGGCCACAGGGCGTGAACAGGAATTAACCCGAATGAATTTGACGGTCTTTGGAATTGGCTATGTCGGTCTCGTGCAGGCCGCGGTGTTGGCGGAAGTCGGGCACCAGGTGGTGTGCGTCGATGTCGACGAAAAGAAAGTCGAGCGGCTCAACCAGGGCTTCGTGCCGATTTTCGAGCCGGGCCTGGAGGCCCTGGTCAAGGAGAACCACGCCGCCGGCCGCATCAAATTCACCACCGATGCCGCCGCCGCCGTTAAGCATGGCGAAATCCAGATGATCGCGGTCGGCACGCCACCCGGCGAGGACGGCTCGGCCGACCTCAAATATGTACTGGCGGTGGCCGAGACCATCGGCCGTGAAATGGACAGCCCCAAGATCGTGGTCGGCAAGTCGACCGTGCCGGTCGGCACCTGTGAAAAGGTCAAGGCCAAAATCGCCGAGACGCTGAAGGCGCGCGGCCGCCAGGATCTGGCTTTCGATGTCGCCTCCAATCCGGAATTCCTCAAGGAAGGCTCAGCCGTCTCCGACTGCATGAAGCCCGACCGCATCATCGTCGGTACCAACAGCGAGGACACCGAGGCGGTGATGCGCGAGCTCTATGCGCCATTCAACCGCAACCACGAGAAGATGATCGTGATGGACGTGCGCAGCGCCGAATTCACGAAATACGCCGCCAATTGCATGCTGGCGACCAAGATCTCTTTCATGAACGAGATGGCCAATCTGGCCGAGCAGCTCGGCGCCGACATCGAGGAGGTGCGCAAGGGCATCGGCTCGGATCCGCGCATCGGCTACCACTTCATCTATCCCGGCCTCGGCTATGGCGGCTCGTGCTTCCCCAAGGATGTCCGCGCTTTGATCAAGACCGCCGAAGGCGTCAAGTTCGATGCCAAGCTGCTGCGCGCCGTCGAGGAGCGCAACAACGAGCAGAAATCCGTTCTGTTCGACAAGGTGCACCGCTATTTCAAGGGTAGCCTCAAAGGCAAGACCTTCGCGCTCTGGGGCCTCGCCTTCAAGCCCAACACCGACGACATGCGCGAGGCGCCGGCGCGCGTCCTGATGGAAGCGCTGTGGAAGGCCGGCGCCAAGGTGCAGGCCTATGATCCCGAGGCGATGCAGGAATGCCAGGCCATCTACGGCCTGCGCGACGATCTGCTTTTGTGCGGCACCAAGGAGGCAGCACTGCGTGGCGCCGACGCGTTGCTGATCGCCACCGAGTGGAAGAGTTTCCGCGCCCCGTCCTTCGACGCGGTCAAGGATGCGCTGACCACGCCGGTCATCTTCGACGGCCGCAACCTCTACGATCCCAAGGTCATCGCCCGCCACGGCATCGAGTATTTCTCGATCGGCAGGATGGCGGCATAGGGCAAGGCGGCACAATGAGGAGCCAGGTTCATGAAAGTTCTGTTTGCAGGCGGCACCGGCTACACGCCGCAATTCAGCGGCGGCGTTCAGTCGAGCACCCACCACCTGGTCCAACAATTGCGCGAGAACGGTCACGAGGCTTCCGTTCTGGCAGCATTGTTCGGCGACGGCATGTTCGGCTTCAAGGCGCGCGCCAAGATGAAGCTCCTTCGTCAGCGCGCGGTCATCGACAATTTCCCGGGCTATCCGGTGGTTCGGGCGTGGTTTCCCTGGGAAGCAGCCGGCTTCGCCGTCGAAAAGTTGAGGCCGGATGTCGCGGTCGTGCAGTGCCACAATTCGGTGCCGATCGGCAGAGAGTTGCAGACGCTTGGCGTGCCGCTGGCAGTCTATCTGAGGAATGTCGAATTCGACGAATTGGCCGGCGATCTGCGTGAGCTCCATTCGGCGGTCTATATCGCCAATTCCGAGTTCACCGCGCGCGCTTACAAGGCAAAATTCGATATCGATTCAACGGTTATTCCGCCGACCATCAATCCCGCGTTCTACAGCACGCCGACGACCGGTGAGTTTATCACGATGATCAATCCTTACGAGGAGAAGGGCTTCGATCTTGCGGTGCGCATTGCCGCCGCCTGTCCCGAGATCCCGTTCCTGTTCGTCGAAAGTTGGAAGCTCGACGACGATCATCGGGCCCGGATCGAGCAAACGATCGCACCATTCCCGAACGTCAAGCTAGAAGGCCGCACCAGTGATATGAAGACGGTCTATGGACGCACGAAGATCCTGCTTGCGCCCAGCAAATGGGAAGAGGCCTGGGGCCGGGTGGCGTCGGAAGCGCATTGCAGCGGAATTCCCGTGGTCGGCTCGCGGCGCGGCGGGCTGCCGGAAGCGGTTGGCTCCGGCGGCGTGGTGCTGGACTACGACGCCCCGCTCGCCGACTGGGTCGCAGCGGTCAGACGGCTGTGGAGCGATGAGGCCGAGTACAAGCGGCTGTCAGCGGCGGCACGTCAGTTTTCGGAGCGGCCGCAAATGAACCCGGACCTTCAGTTTGCCACGTTCATGGGCGTGCTCGACAGCGCAAGGCGTCTCGGCCTGGAGCGCGCAGCCTAAACGCGTCGCGTTGGAATTCATCTGACACGCTGCGGCACCGGGCGATGGCAGTCGCGCAAGGCTCCATGACCCAGTTCCAGGCGTCGCGTGCCGATCCTTCCTGATCACTTTTGATTGCTGCAGTGCAATATTTTTGTGGCACCGCAACAATCAACGTGTATTCGGCCTGTCTACATTAGGGCTTGTGCGATATGGACCGCTTGGGGGTCCGGGCAAGCCCCAACCTTATGGGGCGGGTCATGCGCGTGGGCTTTGTCGTCGGCGAATTCCCCCTCCTTTCGGAAACCTTCGTCGCAGACCAGATGGCTGGGCTGCTGGCGCGGGGCTTCGACGTGGAGGTCGTATGCGACAGGACGAAAGGTGACGACCGTATCGACCGGCAAAGCGAGCAGATGGCAACGCTGCTCGCCAGAACTCAACATTGATGGCGATGGGCCGCGGGACTCAGCAAATTTGTACGGCGGCTGCCGCCGCGCCTGCGATACAAGGCTTCGACCGCTCTTGATGCTGTTTTTGCACGCCGCCTGAACCGCTGTGACGTGATTGTCGCTCACTTCGGACAGAACGGCGAGAGAGCAGCCGCGCTGAAGAAATGGAAGGTTCTCAAACCACCGGTCATAACCATCTTTCACGGCGCGGCAGGCAGTGCTCTCGACGCAATACGCTGGACTGATCAAGCATGGGACCCTGAACCTGCCCGTCAACGATTACTTCCGCACGATGCTGCTGGAGGCCGGCCTGTCCCAGTCGAGCACGACGGTTCATCATATGGGAATTGATTCCCTCGAAATCGGCTATCGCTGGGAATCGTGGGAAGGCACCCAATTGGTCGTGACGACGGTTTGCCGCCTGGTCGAAAAGAAAGGCGTCGAGTTCGCCTTGCGCGCCCTGGCCTCCCTGAAGGCCTCCCATCCTGAGATGGACTGGCGCTACGACATTATCGGCGACGGCCCACTGCGGATGGATCTGGAGAAGCTGGCGCTGGAACTGGGTTTGACCGGGCGCGTAACATTCCTCGGCAGTCTCCCTCACGCGGAGGTGAAACAACGGCTTCGCAAGGCACATCTCTTCTTGCTGCCGAGTATCACCGCCAGTGACGGCGACATGGAAGGCATTCCGGTCGCGCTCATGGAAGCGATGGCCGCCGGGTTGATTGCGGTGAGCACGTATCATTCCGGAATCCCGGAGCTCATCGAGGATCGTGAGACAGGGTTGCTTGCACCCGAGCGAGACGTTTCACTGCTTGCCGGCAAGCTTGCCTGGGCCGCGGAGCATCCGGCGGAATGCGAGCGCATCGCGCTTGCCGCACGCCGCAAGGTCGAGGAGGACTTCAACGCAGATGCTCTGAACGAACGTTTTGCGCAGATCGTTATCCAACTGGCCGCGCAAGGCTTTGCACCTGAACCTGCCAGGCATGTCGGCGTTGCCGAGGGCTGGGCGGATCCTTCGTCTGCCGGCTGACACCGCCCTTGAGCGATTGATCGGCAGAGACGCCAAATCGAGGGAATCTTGCTACGCTGCACCAAAAATGTTGCAGTGCAGCAAGACCTGTACTAACGTCTGCGCGGGTGGGCCAAACAGCGGTCGAATTTCATGCTGCATGTCTTGTGCCTCGCGCACGATGTTTTCCGCCCGGCTGTCGTCAGGGGCACACCAGCTCCCCGCACGGGCGCATCCTGCCGATGAAGATTTGCTTCGTAGTCGACAAGTTTCCCTCATTGTCCGAGACTTTCGTTCTCGACCAGATAGCCGGGTGCCTTGAGCGCGGCATGGAAGTCGGTGTCGTTTGCAACGAGACATCCTTCGGCAAGGACCGCAATATCGACGATCCGCGCTGGCAGGCGCTGCCAGGAAAGGTCGTATGCTGGTGGGGCGGTCTGGGTCGCTATCGCCCGCTGCTCAGGAAGTGGTCCGGCAGGTTCTGGGACAAGCTCTCGACTGCCATCGACATTGCTCACGCGCGAAAATTGCAGGGCGCCGACGTCATCGTCGCCCACTTTGGCAACAACGGCATGCGCGTGGCGCGCGCCATCAAGCGCGGCAGGATTTCCGCCCCCCTGGTGACGATATTTCACGGCCGCGATGTCGGCGAGCCGCTGCATGACAATACGCTCGCGCGCTACAAAATCGTGTTCGAAAAGGGCGTTCTTCAACTGCCGGTAAACGCATTTTTCCGCGACGCATTGATTGAGGTCGGTGCATCGCCCGAGCAGGTTGTAGTTCACCATATGGGGGTGCGGCCAAATGAGATCGACTACCAGTGGCGCTCGTGGGAGCAGGCCACGCTCTCTTTCATCTCGGTCTGCCGCCTGACCGAAAAGAAGGGCATCGAATATGCACTTCGCGCGCTTGCCGGCCTGCCGCGCCGCGACTGGGTCTATTCGGTGATCGGCGGCGGAGAACTTCTTGAGGAGTTGAAGGCGATCGCTACAAATCTCGGCATCGCCGACAGGGTGAGTTTTCTTGGGTCCCGGCCGCACAGCGAAGTCAAGCAGCGTCTGCGCGATGCGCATGTGTTCCTGCTGCCCAGCGTCGGCGCGCGCGATGGCGATCTGGAAGGCATTCCGGTTTCGCTGATGGAAGCGATGGCCGCCGGCCTGACAGTGGTCAGCACATATCATTCCGGGATTCCCGAACTGATCGATGATCACAAGACAGGCTTTCTCGTGCCTGAGCGGGACGTTGCGGCGCTGACCGGCAAACTTGCCTGGATCGCTGAGAACCCGAAGCCGTGTGAAGAGATCGCCCTCGCTGCGCGCAAGAAGATCGAGGCGGAGTTCAACTCCGATCTGCTGAACCAACATTTCGTGGAAATCGCCATGCAGCTTGGCGAAAAGAGGTCGCTTGCATGAACGCCAATCCGCCCCCCCAGTTCGGTCGTGTCGCCCTGCGCGGCGGGCTGGTTACCATCGGCGCCCAGGGCTTCAAGATGGCGATCCAGTTTCTCTCCGTCATCGTGCTCGCCCGTCTGCTCGTTCCCGAGGATTTCGGTCTGGTGGCTTCCGTCGGGCCGATCGTGGCCTTTGTCGGACTGCTTCAGAATCTGGGCCTGCAGCAGGCTGTGGTTCAGCGCAAGGACATCACCAACCAGCAGCTCAACCAGGTGTTCTGGATCAGCGCGCTGGTCGGGCTGGGCAGTGCCGTGGTGGTGGCCGGCCTGGCGCCTGCCGTCGCCGCGTTCTACGGCGATCAACGCATGTCCGGCATCACCCTTGGCTCCGCCCTGCCGCTGCTTCTCGGCAGTCTGGCCGCGGTGCCGCTGGCGTTGATGAATCGCCACCTGCAGTTCGGCCAGCTCGCACTGAACGACGTGATAAGCGCCGCTGCCGGACTTCTGACCGCCGCGATCGCGGCCTATGCGGGGCTCGGCTACTGGTCGCTGGTCATCGGCCCGGCGGTTTCGGCGGTTGTCGCCCTGGCTGCCGCCTGGCGGGTGGCGCGATGGACGCCGTTGCGGCCGGACCTGAAAGTCGACGCCGACATATTGTCGTTTGGCGCCAACCTGACCGGCTTTAACCTTGCCAACTTCTTCTCGCGCAATCTCGACAACATTCTCATCGGAAAATATTCCGGTGCGATCGAGCTCGGCTATTACGACCGCGCCTACAAGCTCCTGCTGTTCCCGCTGCAGAACATCAACCAGCCGCTGACGCGGGTTATGGTGCCGCTGCTCAGCCGCATCCACGACGACAAGGCCCGCTTTCGCGATATCTACGTGCGCACCAACTGGATGCTGGCAGCCGTTACCATGCCGGGCATCGCCGCGCTGACGCTGACCTCCGATCAGATCGTCGGACTTCTCTTCGGTGCGGGCTGGGCGCCGGTCGCGCCGATCTTTGCCTGGCTGGGCATCGCCAGCCTGGTCCAGTCCGTTTCAAGCACGACGGGGTGGATATTCATCTGTCAGGGCAAGACGAAGACCATGTTCCACTGGGGCATCTATTCGTCGCTGACGACCGTCGCTGCCTTCGTCGTCGGCCTGCACTGGGGCGCCGTCGGCGTTGCCGCGGCCTATGCCATCAGCGGTTACGTGTTGCGCGTTCCCGTGCTCGCGGTACTGGTCCATCGCGTCGGTCCGGTGACCGCCGCCGACTTCCTGCTTATGCAGGGGCTTTTCATCGCCTCGTCCCTGCTTGCCTGGTTCTTGTACCTGTGGTTGCCGGCGTCGCTGACCGGCCAGTCAGACCTGCTCGCGGTCTTTCTGGCGCTTGCCCTCAACTACGGCATCGGTCTCGTTTTCATGCTTGCCGTCCCGCAATCGCGACGCGCTTTGTTCACCACCCTGTCCAACGCCGCGCGCAACATCCGCTGAGCGACTACCGATCAGCGACGCCAGCAGGTTTGTGGCCGACATTGCCGAAGCGTGTTCCTCAAGCACGGCCTGAAGGCTTGTCTTGCGATAGCGGTCGAGATTTCCCGCAAACCGGCCGAGCTTTTCGCGCGCCTCTGCGGGCGTCACGGTGTCGATGTCGAGCAGCACATCGTCGACACCTATGCGCTTGGCCACTTCCTTGGTCTTGAACTCATAGGCGATCGGCAGCACCGGCGTGCCGACGCAAAGCGACATGATCATCATGTGCATGCGCGTCGCGACGACGAAGTCGAAGCCCTTCACCAGCGCCATCAACTGGTCCGGCGTGTGGAACGCTGCGTCGACGGTCACATGCCTGGCGATCTCAGGATCGAGCTCCGCGACGATCGCCCGCGCGGTCTTGGAATCGTCATGGGCATATTCCGGCACGCCCTGACACGTGGAGACAAAGGTCACCTCCTTGCCAAGGTCCTTGACAAGAATTGTGGCGATCTCGCGGATCGAATCGAGATAGCGGCGCATGCCGCCTTCACCGTCGCTGACGTAGTTCCAATGGCGTACGGAAATGGCGACGCTGCCAGTCGGCGCCGGCGGCTGGCTGGAAGCGAGTGACTTGCCGATCCTATCGGTATCGGCCAGGGCGAATACGGCATCGGCCACCACGTGGCACTTGCCGAGATCCTTCACCAGATCCTGGATATGGGTCCGCGACCGTTCATCGCGCAGCAGGATGAGCGGGCTGCGGTCAAAGATCGGGCCAAGCTCCTGGCGGTTGTAACTTTTGTTGAACGGGCCGAGGGATTGCGTGAAGAAGACCGGATCCTTGCCAAATATGGCATCAAGCCGGAACTGATTGAGGCGTCGTTCGAGATTGTAGTTCTCGACGAGATAGGTTCCCCCTGTCGTGACCACCATGTCCGCGTCGGCGTAAGTGTCGAGACCGTGCCGGTCGCCCTGGCTGAAAAAAGTGCCAAGCGCGCTGCTGTTGCCAAACCAGCGCAAAGCCTGGAGTACAAGCCGATTGTAGATCGGCTTGAACCGGTCCTTCAGCCCGCTGCCATTCTTGTATCGGAACAGGGATTCCGACAGCAGCTTGTGAAATTCGAGGTCCGGATAATCCTTCTTCGGATAGAGCCTTTCTGCAACCTCGGGCTGGCTGTCGAACACGGCGAACCGCAAATTGCCCGGCACGATCGTCTTGAGAATGTGGCGGATCGCCAGCAGAATCGCCGCATCCCCGGTATTCAGGCAGACTGTGTTTTCGACGACGATCTTCATGGAATTACCTCATTTCGTCAGCAAACCCCGCGGCCAGGCCAGCGGTGCTCAAGACGGGCGTAGTGACCGAAAATGCTGCACGCCAGGACAATCCCGATGCGGTCCGCGTCACGATTTAGGGCGTTGCACCGGGCTGATGGCCAACGCACGGCTCGAGCGGCACTCAAGCAAGTCCGAGATTAGCGGATCAATTTTGCACTGCAACAAAAAACGTGCACTCATTGCTACGCCGCACCGAAAATGTTGCGATGCAGCATCAGTCACACCGGCACGACCAACCATCTGCTCGATATTCGACATAAGCAGCTTTCGCTGCCGGTTTCTTGCCCTCACGGGGCGATATCGCTTCGCCTGTAACCGTGAAGTGTCATGACCAATCTGTCCGAGGCAGCCATTGGCTCCCATTTGCCGGCCCAGCGTGTGTCCATGACAGCGCCTGCCGCAACCCAAAGGTCGAAATATGGCTTCATGGGATGGTTCGGAAAGGCGCCGCCGTTGGTGTCAGCCGGCGTAACCACAGCAGCTTCCTTCCCGTCGATGAAGAAGGCAACGCGTTTCCCGGCCTCATACTCTATGCCAAGGCGGTATCGCTTGCCCGACAGATCCCCAAGCAGGATCCATTTTACCCAAACGCTCTTGTGCTGGTTGTCGACGTCCGCCCAGACGGTGAGCTGCAACCCTTTCGTGCCGACGATCTCAAAATCGATTTCCTCATGGGCTTTGTCGTTGAATGTCCAAAGCGGCGCTGCGATCAACCCAGGCTTCATCGTCGGGAGCGTTACGTCCACTTCCCACCTTGCCGATGAAAAATCGGATTTGCCGCCGGATATCACCTCCGCGGACGCTTTCTCGCTGACGCTAAGCTGGAGTGCGCCGTCGACGATTTTGACGTTCGCGGCCTTCCAGTCATAGCCTCCGAGCTTGGGCTCGCTCCATTGCGACGGCACGAAGGGATTGGTGTATTTCCAGAGCTGGAGCTTGACCGCCGACCAGTCGGGAAGCTTGTCGAGGGCAGCGTCCCCGGCTCCTGCCACAACGCTCTCCGCCAGCGCCTGTCCAGCAACCGACTGCACTGCCGTGGAGGCAGCCAGAAGCACCAGGAGTTTTCTGCGTGTGCAATTCATGCATGGCCTCCGTTGGCGCCTTTAACCTTTCGGCGGCGACTTCAAGCCGGCCGTTTGATGCGGCTCTTCGACGTGAAGCAGCTTACGTGCCACCTTGATGATTGAGCCGTGCACCAAGGATATGGCAATTTTTCGCCGCACTGCATCAAAAATGTTGCAAAGCAGCAAATTCGCTCTCCTCTGCCGCGCCGTCCGGGAATAGACCGCCCCCTTCCGATCGGTGGGCCAATGCGCAACAGCAAAGCAACCGCGGTCGCTACTTTCGGAGCGGTGCCCGGGTGCTCAAGCCGCGGAGGCGGTCGGGATACGGTGGGGTTGCTCCGGTGTATTTTCATTAGGCACAAACGGCGATGATACGGACGGCAAGGATTCAGCCGGCAAGGATTGCGGAGAGGAAACGTCAAGAGCCGGATCGAGTTGCGCCGGATCCGTCGCGCGCTCTAGCGCAACACGATCGTAAAGCGCATCGAGAAATGCGCCTGCGGGTTCGGCCGCAAACATGGTTTCCGCCGTCCTGCGGGCTTGGCGCCGTAGCGGCGCCATCAGTTCGGGGTGGCCGATATAGGTCTTCAACCGGTCAATGGCTAAGCAGGCAAGGCGCTCGACTTCATCGCGGAAATATTGGGCAAAATTCGCGTCGCCGCGGAAGTCGTATCCCGGGTTCCACCAATCACCGACCTCGTTCAGCTTCACTGGCAATGAAATCCCGTTGACGCCGTCCTCGAGGAATTCCGGCAGAGCGCAGACCCCCGTCCCAAGAACCGGAGTGTGCTCGGACATCGATTCCAGTGCAGAGTACCCAAACGTATCGCCGAACGTGGCGAGGATGCCGAAATGCGAATTGCGCAGCAATTTTCGCACCGCCTGGTTTGGCAGCACCCCGTGATGTTGGACATTCTTCAGTCCGAGCAGTTTGAGATAGGGGTCGAAGAACCCTGGAGCTGTCGGGTCTGTCCATATGGGACCGCCAACCTGGAGACTGGAAACGATGTTCACCCGGATTGGCAAATTCTGCTCCAACGCCTTTTCCGCGATTTTGACCGCAACACATCCGCCCTTGCGGCCGAAATGGGCACCGACGAATGTCAGCACCAGTTCCGCTGCAGTGTCTTGGGACATCGCATCCTCAACCGCGGGCACGATGATATTCGGGTGACGAACCATCAGCTTTGCGGTCAGGAGGTCTAGCTGCGGATTTCCGGCATGCTGGGCCAGAAAACATCTGCGGGCAAAATGCGATAAGGCGACAATGCGGCGGCAGCCGGGGTTGGTGATCCGCGAGACCAGATATCGCGCCATAAGCCCGCGTTTGCGAAGCGCGAACTGCCGCGGCAAATGGGATTCGAATGACATGATGTACTTCGAGGAATTGACAGGTATCCGGTTGAACGCATGCACCATGTCAACGGACAGAGCAGGTTCGATCAGCGTCACACCTTCCAGCTTCGACGAGACCAGGTTGAACGGCAGAAATCGCTGTCGCAGGATCGTATGTCGGGACGCTCGCGGCGTAACGAAACTGGTCGGATACTTGTCGTCATAGACGGCAATACGAAGAGACTTGCCCATACAGCACCCACCCGTATTTAAACAGTTGGCATCAGGGGTCTTCGCAAGCTATTCCAAAAGTGCAGCTGAGCTGCCATGCGCTCATCATCCCGCACTGCAACAGAATGCAGCGCGGATCCCCTGGCCAATTCAAAACCCCAACTTCCCTAGGGTGAATTCAACATCATTTTTTGTTGCGGTGCAACACAATATTAGCAATTGGTTTACCACGATCATCGACATCGGAGTTTTGGTGGTCGGCGTGATCGGATCGCGATTTTGCCGCGCACGGGGCAAAATTGCCCGAAACTGCCGGCTCCGCAGGTCGTACCATGTTCTGGGGCTCACCTGTGTAGCCACTTTTTGCGCGCTACCGACTTCTGGCGATATATTTGTGCGGCGCGGTAGAGGTGGCTAATTTTGCTACGGTGCACCAAAAATGTTGCGATGCAGCAAAAGCTGCGTTAGCATTCCTTTGGGTGGGCCAATAGCGGTCGAGTTTTCATGCTGCATGTCTTGTACCTTGTGCACGACGTTTCCGACCCGGCCGTGCGCCGGCGGATCATAATGCTCAGGGCAGGCGGCGCGCGGGTCACATTGGCCGGCTTCCGTCGGACCACAAATGCTGTTCCCGACGTCGAGGGGCTGCAGCCGATCGACCTTGGCGCGACGCGTGACGGCCGATTCGGCCAGCGCATGGCGGCGGTCGCCAGGGCGGCGCTGTCGATAGGCTCGAAGCTTGGGGCGATGCCGAAGCCCGATCTCATCATCGCGCGCAATCTGGAAATGCTGGCGCTGGCCAGACGTGCCAAGGCAGCCTTTCGCGGTGGCGTGCCGATTGTCTACGAATGCCTCGACATCCACCGCCTGGTGCTGCGCAACGACATGCTGGGCCGGGCGCTGCGCACCGCGGAACGCTATCTCGCCCGCGACGTGAAGCTTCTGGTGACCAGCTCGCCGGCCTTCATCGCCAACTATTTCAAGCCGTTCGGGCAAGTCGCGGCGCCGGTGGAGCTGGTCGAAAACAAATATTTCGAAACCGCGCCGGTCTCCACGGACGATCGCTTGAAGGCCGAAAACCCTGTCGCGCCGCCATGGCGCATCGGCTGGTTCGGCGCGCTGCGCTGCCGCCGCTCGCTGGAGCTGCTGGCCGATTTCACCCGCCGCCAGGGCGGGCGCTTCGAGGTCGTCCTGCGGGGCCGTCCGGCACTCTCTGAATTCCCGGATTTCCACGCTTTTGTCGAAGCCGAGCCCTATCTCTCTTTCCGTGGCCCCTACCGCAACCCGGAGGACATGGCGGCGATCTACGGCGAAGTGCATTTCTCCTGGGCCATCGACTTCTTCGAGGAAGGGCAGAATTCGGAATGGCTGCTGCCCAACCGTCTCTATGAGGGCTGCCGCTTCGGCGCGGTGCCGATCTCGATGGGCAACACCGAGACCGGGCGGTTCCTGAACCAGCAGGACATTGGCATCCTGCTGTCCGACCCCACGCCGCAGACGCTGGAAACCGCGCTCGGCCGCATGGACCAGGAGCGCTTCGGCAAGGCCAAGGCGCGCGTGCTGGCCCGCAATCCGCGAACCTGGAGCTACGACCGCAGCGACTGCCGCGCCTTTGTCGACCGGCTGCGCGGCCTGGTGGTTTCACCCGGCTCCTTCGTCACCGAGGCACTGGCTTAGGGATGATTGGCGATGACAAAAATACAGAGCGCGGGAAGGCGCCGATGACGCAAACGAAAGCGCTTCCGCCAAGCCTGATCGTTATCCCGTGCCTGAACGAGGCGGCGCATATCGGGGCGCTGCTCGAGCAACTGAGGCCAGCCTCGCTAAGGCTCGGCGCCCGCATCGTCGTTGCCGACGGCGGCAGCACCGACGGCACTTTGGCCATTGTCGAGGCGGTTGCGGCCAAGGACCCCCAGGTCATCCTCCTGCACAACCCAAAGCGCATCCAAAGCGCCGCGATCAACCTCGCCGTCGCCAGCTACGGCGCCGGCGCCGAATATCTGATCCGCATCGACGCTCATGGCGGGTATCCCGCCGATTATTGCGACCGGCTGGTCGAGGAGGCGCTGGCCACATCAGCCGATTCGGTCGTCGTCTCGATGCTGACCAGCGGCAGCGGCGCGGTGCAGAAAGCGGTCGCGGCGGCGCAGAATTCCAAATTGGGCACCGGTGGCTCCAAGCACAGGCACCTCTCGGCCGGCGAATGGGTCGATCACGGCCATCACGCGCTGATCCGGATTTCAGCCTTCACCGCGGTCGGTGGCTATGACGAGACCTTCAGCCACAATGAGGATGCCGAGCTCGACTACCGGCTGCGCCAGGCCGGTTATCGCATCTGGATGAGCGGCAAGACGCAGATGGTCTACTATCCACGTTCCTCGCTGAAGGGCCTGTATTTCCAATATCTCGGCTATGGCCGCGGCCGCGCCAAGAATGTGCTCAAGCATGGCATGATCCCGAAGGTACGGCAGATGATCCCGCTGCTGGTGGCGCCTGTCGTTCTTCTCGCGGCATTTTCCTTCATCCACTGGCTAGCGGCGGTGCCGCTGCTGGTCTGGGCCTCGGTGTGTCTCGGCTATGGCGTGTGGACCGCGATTGCCCAGCGCAACCCCAACAATGTGCTGACCGGCATTTCGGCGATGGTCATGCATTTCGGCTGGTCGGTCGGGTTTTGGCTGCAACTGCTCGGGGCGGGATCGCAGCGCAAGGTGGCGTCATGAGCATGGCCTCGAGGGATCGCCGCATCGATATTTGCGTCTGCACGTTTCGCCGGCCGGAACTGGCCGACACGCTGCGCTCGCTCGCTGCCATGAACATGCCTGCCGGCTTCGGCATCGGCGTCATCGTTGCCGACAATGACGACGAGCCGACCGCCGAGTCGCTGGTGACCGAGCTGGCGCGGGAATTGAAGCTGCTGGTCCGCTACCGGCACGCCCCGGCACGCAACATCTCGGTCGCCCGCAACGCCTGTCTTGACACCAGCACGGCGGATTTTGTCGCCTTCATCGACGACGACGAAACCGCCTCCGCGCAATGGCTTGCCGAGCTGGTCGCCACCGCCGAGACGAGCGGCGCCGAGGCCGTGCTCGGTCCGGTGCGGGCGCTCTACCGCGCGGACGCGCCGGACTGGATGCGCAAGGGCGATTTCCATTCGACCTTGCCGGTCTGGGTGCAGGGCGAAATCCGCACCGGCTACACCTGCAACGTGCTGCTCAGAATGGGCGCCGACAGCCTGCGCGACCGGCGTTTTAGCTTGGCGCGCGGCCAAAGCGGCGGCGAGGACACTGAATTCTTCGATCGCATGGTCAGGGACGGTGGCCGCATCGCCTTCGCGCCGGAAGCCTGGGTCGAGGAAGTAGTGCCTTCCGCCCGAGCCGCGTTCGACTGGCTGCGCCGCCGCCGCTTCCGCTTCGGCCAGACACATGGCCACCTCATCGGACAAAATGCCGGTGCTGCCAGACGCGTGAAGGACGTCGGCCTTGCCTCGGCCAAGGCCGCCTACTGTTTCGGCATGGCGGCACTGACGGCGATCAGCCCGGTTCGCCGCAACCGCAGCGTGCTGCGCGGCATCATGCATGTCGGCGTCGTCAGCGGCCTGGTCGGTATCAGCGAGATCCGCCAATACGGCCTGCCATCCCCGCAGCAGGGAGGCAAGCGTGCGGCCTGACGTCTCCTTTGTCATCGCCGCCTACAATGCCGCGGCCACGCTTGACCGGGCGATCGTCAGCGCCATGGCCCAGCGCGATGTGAGCGTCGAAATCATCGTCGTCGACGACCAGTCGCGCGACAACACGCTCGACGTCGCAAGAGCCTACCCGCAGGACACCGTCCGCGTCGTCGCATTGCCCGCAAACCGCGGACCGGGCGGCGCCAGGAATGCCGGGCTCGAGCTGGCTTCCGGCCGCTGGGTCGCGGTGCTCGATTCCGACGATGCCGTCCTTCCCGGGCGGCTTTCCGCCATGATCGCGCGGGCGGAAAAGGCAGGCGCTGTGATCGCCGTCGACAACCTCCAGGTGGTGCGCGAGGACGGCGTTGCCGAAGCGACGATGTTCCCCGCCGAATATCTGGAAGGCCTGCGTGAAATCACGCTCGCCGACTACATCGCCGGCAACATCGTTTTCGAATCCACGTTCAATCTTGGCTATCTCAAGCCGATCTTCCAGAGCCGCTTCCTGACCGAAAACGGGCTCCGCTATGATGAAAATCTGAGCATCGGCGAGGATTACATCCTGCTCGCCAACGCGCTGGCCAAGGGCGGCAAATGCGTGGTCGAGCCGACGACCGGCTATATCTACCACATCCGCACAGGCTCGATCTCGCGTGTGCTCGAACTTCACCATGTCGAGGCGATGCGCAAGGCCGATGCGGTCTTCGCGGAGACCAATTCCATGGACGCGGCTGCCGCGGCCGCCTTCGCCAGGCGCGCCCGCAGCCTGCGCAAGGCGGCATCGTTCCTGTCGCTGGTCCAGCACATCAAGGCGCGCTCGCCGTTGAAGGCGATACGCACCGCGCTAAGTGATCCGGCAGCTGTCAGGCATATGTCGATGCCGATCGCCGTCCGGCTGCGGAGGGTTGCGGCACAGTTTGCCGTGGGGACGGGGAGATGAAGCATGCGGGCCAGAGCATGATCCCGAAAAGTGGGAACCGGTTTTCTCGGACAAAACGGTTCCCGTTTTGTCCGAGATCATGCTCCAACAATGAATCAGCCGGCGATAGGTAGAAATCTTTTCTCTCAGAAGGAATACCAGATGCAGAAAGTCAGGAAGGCAGTCATCCCGGTGGCGGGGCTCGGAACACGGTTCCTGCCGGCGACCAAATCGATGCCCAAGGAAATGCTGCCCGTCGTCGACCGGCCCGTCGTCCAATATGCGGTGGACGAGGCCTTCGAAGCCGGCATCGAGCACATCGTGTTCGTCACCGGCCGCAACAAGGCTGTCATCGAGGACTATTTCGACCTGCATCCTGAACTGATCGGAACGCTTGAGCAGACCGGCAAGAAGACCCAGCTGGAGGCGCTCGAAAGCATGCTGCCGGTGGCCGGCGCGACCAGCTTCATCCGCCAGCAGTCGCCGCAGGGCCTCGGCCATGCGGTGTGGTGCGCGCGCGAAGTCATCGGCGACGAGCCGTTTGCGCTCCTGCTTCCCGACATGGTGTCGTTCGGCAGCCGCGGCTGCCTGGCCGAAACCGTCGATCTCTATCAGCAGACCGGCGGCAACGTCATCGCCGTTGAACGCTGCGACCCGTCTGAGACCAGCAAATACGGCATTGTCGGCCGGGGCGCTGAGGCCGGCGGCGGCTTCGAGGTGACGGCGATGGTGGAAAAGCCGGCGCCGGCCAACGCGCCGTCGAATTACTACATCAACGGCCGCTACATCCTGCAGCCCGAGATATTCTCACTGCTCGGCAACCAGCAGCGCGGCGCCGGCAACGAAATCCAGCTTACCGACGCCATGGTCCGCCTGTCGAAAAGCCAGTCTTTCTACGCCCAGCCCTTCAACGGCCGCATGTTCGACTGCGGCTCCAAGGAAGGCTTCATAGAGGCCACCATCGCCTTCGCGCTGGCGCGCGACGACATGAAGGGGCCGGTGCTGGAAATGCTGCAGGCGTTCGTGCGGTCGCATGAGCGTCAGGAAGTGGCCGCATAATGCCCATCTTTCGAGGGCATATGCGTTTGGACGATGGCGCAGCCCATGCTTGCGCGCCTGGCCCTTCAGGCCCGGCGCCAGATGGCACGAAGCTTGCGTTGCATATCTCGCCCCCGATCTCCGCAGCTTCGGGCGAGAAGCCCGTCTCGCTCCGGCGCCTGTAACCTAGAATTGGACCGAAGATGAATTATGCCAGCTTTCCTCTCGACAAGAGGATGCCATTGCCCAACACCGATCAGGAAAAGGGTGAAGATTTCATCGACGTCGAGCGCCTGCTTGGCATGGCGGCGCGGCAGGTCAAGGTGGTGGCGGTCTGCGCCATCATCGGCCTGTTCATGGGCGTGCTTTATCTGCAGACCACGCCCAAGCAATACATGTCGGTCGCCAGCGTGCTGATCGACGAAGGCCTGAACAAGGTGGTCGACGACATCTCGGCTACATCCGTCACCATGCAGACCGATGCCGCCCTTCTCAGCCAGATCGAAATCATCAACTCGGCGCGGCTGGCCTCAGTGGTGGTCGACAAGCTGAAGCTTGACCAGAACGCAGAATTCATGAACCCGCCGCAATCAGCCGTGGCCAAGGGCATCGGCTTCGTGCGCGGCGTGGTCGGCTATTTCCGCTCAAGTTCCGCCGGCCAGATTCCCGGCATGGAAAATGTCGATGAAGCGACGCGCCAGGCGATGATGCAGACGGCGCGCCATGACTATGCCGTGCTGAAGCTGCAGAGCGAGGTGCTGGCACAGCGCACCGGCCGCAGCTATGTGATTGCCATCGGTTACCAATCGACAAATCCGGCGCTGGCCACCGCCATCACCAAGGCCTATGCCGACGCCTATCTCGCCGACCAGCTCAACGCCAGCTTCGACGCCACCGAGCGCGCGGCGGTTTGGCTGCAGGGCCGGCTGACCGAACTTCGGCAGAACTCGCAGGCAGCGGCGCTCGCGGTCGAGAAGTTCAGGTCCGAGCACGGCCTGGCCGCCAACAGTGACGGTCAGCTGATCAGCGACAAGCAGATCGCCGACCTCACCGCCCAACTGATCGTCGCGCAGGCCGATACGGCGCGCGCCGGCGCCCGCTACCAGCAATACAAGGCCATCGTCGACAGCGGTTCCGACAACGCCTTCAACGATTCCGCCATATCGAGCGACCAGCCGGCGAGCTCGGTCATTGCAACGCTCAAGACCCGCTATCTCACGGTCGCCAAGCGACTGCAGGACGTGACGGCCAATTTCGGCGCCGAGCATCCGCAAGCCGTGGCGCTGGCCAAGGAGAAGGCCGATCTGTCGACGCAGATTTTCGGCGAGTTGAAGCAGCTGACCGAAAGCTATCGCAACGAATATGAAGTGGCTCTGTCGCGCGAGACGGCGTTGAGGCAGAAGATCGCCGACGCCGCCGGCAAGAGCTCCGTCGACAACCAGAGCCAAGTCAAGCTGCGCGAACTCGACCAGCAGGCGCAGGCGCTGACCACGCTCTACCAGACTTTCCTCGGCCGCTATGAGGAAGCCTCGCAGCAGCAGTCCTTCCCGGTCGGCAAGGTCCGCATCATCTCGGATGCGTCAGCACCGCTTTCCGCCTCGAGCCCGCGCACCTCCAGGGTGCTGGCGCTTGCGCTGGTGCTTGGCGTGCTGCTCGGCGCCGGCTTTGGCGGCCTGAACGAGTTCAACGAGCGGTTCTTCAGGACCGGCGAGGACGTTCGCGATCGCGTCGGCCTCAAATTCCTGGGTTATCTGCCGACGATCGGCGGCAGGCTGAGCAAGGATGCCGATGAGGGTGCGGCGGATGCCAAAGGCACCAACACCTTGTCGGCGGCCGAGAAACGGGCGCGCATGCGGGTCAGCGTTGATGCGCCTGCATCGATGTTCTCCGAAACGCTGCGCAACGCCAAGATCGCCTTCGACGTCGTCATGGAAGGGCAAGGCAGCCGGGTCATTGGTGTGATCTCGATCCTGCCTGGCGAGGGCAAGTCGACGGTCGCCGCCAATCTGGCCGGATTGCTTGCCGCCAACGGCTCGAAAACCCTTTTGATCGACGCCGATCTGCGCAATCCGGGCCTCAGCCGCAACCTCGGCATGGAGGCCGAGCAAGGGCTGATGGAAGCCGTGGTCAACGGCCAGACCTGGCAGTCGGTCGGAAAGGTCGACCGCCAGACCAAACTGGCGATCATCCCGGCCGTGCTGCGCGGCCAGTTCTCGCACACCAGCGAGCTGCTTTCGTCGGCCGGCATGCGGCGCTTCATCGACAACGCCAAGGAAACGTTCGAGTACATCGTCGTCGACCTGCCGCCGCTCGGCCCCGTGGTCGACGCCAAGGCCTTCGCGCCGCTGGTCGACGGTTTCGTGCTGGTCGCCGAATGGGGCCGCACACCGCGCGCCATGGTGCGCTCGCTGCTGGAACAGGAGCCCTATGTTGCCAACAAGATCGTCGGCGCCGTGCTCAACAAAGTCGACCTGAAGAAGCTGGCGAAATACGGCTCGCTCGGCGGCTCGGAGAAGTTCTTCGATCGTTATTCGACCTATTATCTGGAGAAATCGGACCTGCGGTCGAAGACGGCCGCCTAGTCTAGAGCAATTCCAGGAAAGTGTGGGTGGTTTTCCCGGAGAAAGCGCGTAGCGCTTTCCCGAAGGGAATTGCGTGAAAACAAAGAGATAGAGCAGTTCGCCGTTTCCGTGAAACGGTCAAATGCTCTGGCTGTGAGTTTCGCGCACCTGAGAAGAGGATCGATGCGCGATAAGCGAGACAATAGTCTCACGGATCCAGCGTTGGCCGCTGTGTCCGTGACCGCGCTCATGCCACACCATTCCCACCGCAAAGCCTTCAACGGGAAATGGACAGTCTATCACTTCAAGCTGGTCGGCAGAGCCGCGTACCAGCCGTTCCGGGACCAGCGCCACGAAGTCGGAGTGGGACACGATCTCGGGGACGAGCAGGAACGAAGCCGCAGAGAGCACCACGTTACGCCTGTGTCCGAGAGCTGCCAAAGCACTGTCCACCGGCGTCACGAAGCCGCCGCCGTCCAAGGATACGATCACTTGCTCCAGCTTAGCAAATTCAGCGACCGTGATTCCATCCCGCAGCTGCGGATGCTTCCGACGGCCGATGAGCACATAGCGCTCATCGAACAGATGCCGAGTGCGAAGACCTGGCGGGGCCGCTTGCGGCGTCATAAGTGCCAAATCCACATCACCGCGTGCCATCTGCGCTTCCATCTGCGGCACGTCCAGATTGCGTATCGCGACGCGAACACCGGGCGCTCGCGTCCGGAGTTCCATAACGAGCGGCTTGACCACTGCCGCTTGCAGATAATCCGTACAAGCGATTGCGAAGGTCAGTTTGGCCTTCTTCGGATCGAAGTTCCTGTGCGAGGCGACCGTGGCGCGAACTTGATCAAGGGCTTGGCGCAACGGATCGAGCAACTCCATTGCCTTGACCGTCGGCGTCATCCCCCGCTGGGCAGGGATTAGCAGTAGGTCATCGAACTCATGCCTGAGACGGTTTAGCTGGGCGCTTACCGCTGGCTGGCTCAGGTGCAGTCGGGCAGCCGCCTTCGTGACGTTCCGCTCGACCAGCAGCGTCTCCAGGGTAACCAACAGATTGAGGTCCAAGCGCCTGGTATCCATGGAATGGATAGTAGCCGAACATTTCTACGATTTCAAATATAGCTCGGAGCAGCCGAAACTTCGTGGTCTAGGACAGACCTCGTCGCGCTGACTGCTTTAGCGGGCTCTGATGGGGAACGATCGGAAACAGTCTACGCCCTCAAGACTAGGAGAAATAGCATGACCCAAGCCGATAAGCCTTTGATCACTATTGTCGGTGCCTCGAGTAAGCAAGGCCGCAGTGTCGCCGATGCCCTGCTCGATAGTGGGCGCTACCGGGTACGCGCCCTGACTCGGCGCCTCGATAGCCAGCCCGCGCAAGCCTTGGCGCGAAAGGGTGCCGAAGTCGTGGTGGCCCCCCTTGAAATCGGCAGGCAGGCCGAGCTAACCGAGGCTCTGAAAGGCTCGGCCGGTGCGTACTTGATGACGCCGAACATTGTCACGGTGGAGCCAGAGGAACCCGAGTTTGCCCTCGGCAAGGAGTTGGCCGATGCGGCGGTGGCCGCTGGCGTCGAACATGTGGTTTTCAGCTCGCTCGAAAACGTCAGAGCGCGCACTGGCGGCACCAAGTGGGCGCCGCACTTCACGGACAAGGCGAGGGTAGAGGACTACATTCGCTCCTTGCCCGTTCGCAGCTCGTTCGTGTACCTGGCGTTTTTCTACACCAACTTCCTGGAATACTACGTACCTCAACGCGGGAAGGACGGCACAACGTTCGCCATATACTTGCCGCCGGACGCCCCCATGCCGTTCTGTGATCCGCTCACCGCGGCCGGACCAGCGGTGCGCGAGATGTTCGATCACCCGGCGCAATACGCTGGCAAAGCCCTGCCGGTTATTGGCGAGCTTATCTCGCCGCAGGAAATGGTGAACACGTTTGTGCGCGTCACCGGGCAGCCGGCGCGCTACGCCTCCGCGTACTCGCGCGAAGACTTGTTGCGCCACTTTCCGATGTTTGCTGCCAACGAGCCTTTCGTGCGCGAGTTGGTGGGCATGAACGAGTACGCCGTCGAATATGGCTATTTCGCTCCCGAGCGCGACTTGACTTGGAGCCGTAAAATCGATCCGCATGCATTGACATGGGAGCAGTTCCTAAAGCGCAGCAAATGGCAAGGCGACCTGCTGTCCTATGGCGCCACCCCTGAGGCCGAGCTTGCGCCGACCTGAGAGCAGCGAAACCGTGCTCGCGCTATGACGGCGTTGCGGGGTGTTCTTCCGGAATTGCCGCAAAAGACTTGGAGCGGCCCGAACCACGCTATCTCTTTGTTTTTACGCAATTCCCTTCGGGAAAGCGCTACGCGCTTTCTCCGGGAAGACCGCTCACACTTTCCCGGAATTGCTCTGGCTAAGGCACTTGCCCTTGATTCCCGGACGACAGCAGCCGGCCGTACTTGCCGGCGATCCTGACGGCGGTCAGCCGGCCAGTGTGAAAGGCGCCGGTGTCGATGTCGAGCCGTCGCCCGTCGAGCTTGGGAGTGTCGACCGGCGTGTGCCCGTGCACAACAAAGCGGTCGAGCAGATGGGCGGCATCGAAGAACTCGTCGCGGATGTTGAGCAGATCCTGCTCGTCTTGCGCCACAAGGTCGATACCCGGCCTGATGCCGGCATGGACGAACACGAATTTCTCCGAACAGAGCAACACCGGCAGGCTACGCAGGAAGTCGATATGATCGACGGGGATGACCTCCCTTATGCGCCTGTCGACCTCGTCGCTGGATGCATAGAGGCTGCTGAGTCGCTCCGGGTCGACGCCGTAGGAAAACAGCGTCTCGCGGCCGCCGACCGCCAGCCAGCTGTCCCGCGACAGATAGCCGTCGAGATAGTTCAGCATCGCCACTTCATGGTTTCCCGCCAGGCAGACGCGCAAAAACCCTTTCGGCGGCGGCGCCAGCAGATGATCTAGCACGCGCGCCGATTGCGGCCCGCGATCGATATAGTCGCCAAGCATGACGATGATCTTGCGCCCGCGAAATTGCAGCCCGTCGAGCGCGATCTTCTCCTCCAGCGACAGCAATTCCTTGTAGCAGCCATGCACGTCGCCGATCGCGTAGACGACGGTATCCTCCATATCCATTTCCAGGCGCTCGCGCGGCGCCGGCCGAGGGGGTCTGGATCGCTGAAACAAGGCCACTGGGCTCGATGCCTGCCGAAAATCGGGTTTCGTTTCCACTGGCGCGCCTTTGTGACGCGCCGCAAACCCGTGGATACATGGCAGGCGTTGGAAATTCCATAACGGCGGCTGCTTTCGCCGCGGGCCTCAAGGCCTGGCGATCAGACCGCCTTGTGGTCGAGCAGCAGCCGGATCCGTGGCTCAGCCGATCGCCACCACGCCTCTGTGCCGGCTTGGCCCCCGCAGCGCGAGTGGTCAGATTCCGATGCCGCGGGCCTTGAGCGCCACGGTGATCTCGTCGAGGATGACGGGATCGTCGATGGTCGCCGGCATCGTCCATTCTTCCTTGTCGGCGATCTTCTGCATGGTGCCGCGCAGGATCTTGCCGGAGCGCGTCTTGGGCAGCCGCTTGATCGTCACCACCGTCTTGAAGGCGGCGACCGGACCGATCCGTTCGCGCACCAGCCCCACCACCTCGCTTTCGATGGCAGCGGCATCGCGGGCGACGCCGGCATTGAGCACGACGAAGCCGAGCGGCACTTGGCCTTTCATGGCGTCGGCGATGCCGATGACAGCGCATTCGGCGACATCGGGATGCGCTGAAAGCACCTCTTCCATGGCGCCGGTCGACAGCCGGTGGCCGGCGACATTGATGATGTCGTCGGTGCGCGCCATGACATAAAGATAGCCGTCCTCGTCGATCATGCCGGCGTCGGCGGTCTTGTAGTAGCCGGGGAACTCATCAAGATAGGCCTGCCGGAAGCGGGCGTCGGCGTTCCACAGCGTCGGCAGGCAGCCGGCCGGCAGCGGCAGTTTCACCACCACATTCCCGAGCATCCCGCGCGGCACTTCATGGCCGGCATCGTCGAGCACCCGGATGTCGTAGCCCGGCATCGGCACGCCGGGCGAGCCGTATTTCACCGGCAGCAGGCCGAGGCCCGCCGGATTGATGGTCATCGGCGATCCCGTCTCGGTCTGCCACCAATGGTCGACCACCGGCACATTGAGTTTCTGTTCCGCCCATTTGATGGTTTCGGGGTCGGCGCGCTCGCCGGCGAGGAACAGCGTGCGGAACTTCGACAAATCGTATTTCGCAACGAACTCGCCCTTGGGGTCCTGCCCCTTGATGGCGCGGAAGGCGGTCGGCGCGGTGAACAGTGCCACCACATTGTGCTCCGATATCACCCGCCAGTAGGTGCCGGCGTCGGGTGTGCCGATCGGCTTGCCCTCGAACAGCACGCTTGTCGCGCCATGCAGCAGCGGCCCGTAGACGATGTAGGAATGGCCGACCACCCAGCCGACATCGGAGGCCGCCCAGAACACTTCGCCCGGTTTGACGCCGAACTCGTTTTCCATCGTCCATTTCAGCGCGACCATATGGCCGCCATTGTCGCGCACGATGCCTTTTGGCTGGCCGGTCGTACCGGAAGTGTAAATGATGTAGAGCGGGTCGGTGGCGAGCACCGGAACGCAGTCGACATTGGCGCCTGCGGCGCGCTCCCGCGCAACCGCGTCGGCAAAATCGATGTCGTAATGGTCTTTTAGCTCGCAGCGCAGCTGGTCGCGCTGCAGGATCAGGCACGCGTCCGGCTTGTGACGCGACATATCGATGGCCTTGTCGAGCAGCGGCTTGTAGGCGACGACGCGTCCGGGCTCCAGGCCGCACGACGCCGAAATAATCAGCTTCGGCTTGGCGTCGTCGATGCGGGTGGCAAGCTCGTGCGAGGCAAAGCCGCCGAACACCACCGAATGCACCGCTCCGATGCGGGCGCAGGCGAGCATGGCGATCGCCGCTTCGGCCACCATCGGCATGTAGATGATGACGCGGTCGCCCTTGACGATGCCGCGGTTCTTCAGCACCGACGTCAGCGCCACCACTTCGCGCTTCAGCTCGGCATAGGTGAATTTCTTGACCGTGCCGGTGATGGCGCTGTCATGGATCAGCGCGATCTGGTCGGCGCGGCCGCCGGCGACATGGCGGTCGATGGCGTTGTAGCAGGTGTTGCAGGTGGCGCCGTTGAACCAGCGCCCGTAAACGCCCGCACTGGCGTCGAACACGCTGGTCCACGGCGAATACCAGTCGATCGCCTCGGCGGCATCGGCCCAGAACTGTTCCGGATCACGTTTCCAGCCGGCGTAGACCTCGTGGTAGCGTGACGCCATTCATCCCTCCCTCGGGAAAATTCCCTGTCTTGCAATAGCCTATGCGGGTTTTCGCGGCCATGTCTCCCCCCAAATGCCATGTGGCTCCCGAAATTCGGCGGATAGTCGATCTCGCCTTGGCCATAAATTGCAGGCACGATTGGCCGGGTTTGAAATCGGGGCAGGGCGCGCAATGATGATGCGATACGGGGTTGGATTTGCTGCGGGTGCAGCGCTGCTGTTGACGATCGTTTCCGCCGCCCAGGCCGGCGATGCCGCCGCAAGGCGCATCATCGGCTTTTCGCCCGACGGCAATTATTTCGCCTTCGAGCAATATGGCGAGATCGACGCCGCCGTTTCCGGCTGGTCGCAGATCGATGTCATCGACACAAGAACCGACGAATTCGTCGGCGGCAAGCCGATCCTCGTCGTCGACGAGTCGGAAGAGGCGACCACGACGGTGGAGCAGGCACGGGCGCAGGCGGCAAAGTAGGCCGCACCCATCCTGGCCAAATATGCCATCGCCGCGCGCGGTGAGCGTACAGCTTTTGACAGGTTCACCTTCCCGGACGACACGGTCGAGTACAACGACATCTTCCGCCTCGAGCAAGCCGGACAGAAATGGCTGTCGCCGTTCTATGATGAAACAGGGATTTCGACCATTCAGCTCGATGAGATCCTGGCCGACA
This sequence comes from Mesorhizobium sp. P2_B5, assembly GCF_056404775.1. NCBI lineage: Bacteria > Pseudomonadati > Pseudomonadota > Alphaproteobacteria > Hyphomicrobiales > Phyllobacteriaceae > Mesorhizobium > Mesorhizobium sp. P2_B5. Next base: position 127,863 of record NZ_JBFUDJ010000005.1, read on the forward strand.
GCAAGACGGATTGCTCGGCAAGCTTCGACGATGCAAAGCCGGACGATCAGCAGGGCGACAAGCCACTTCAAGGTGACAAGGCACTTCAAGGTGACAAGACGGGCAAGGCGCTCGGCTTCCGCCTGTCCCTGCAGGGGCAGGACGGCAAGCCGTTCAAGGTGCTGCACGAGGACAAGGCTGTGCCAGGCTCGCGCAACTGCCCGACCACCTACAGCCTGTCGGAATCCTACAAATACGCGCCGCCCGGCAAACCGGCCGTGCTGGCTGTGCTGGTGCAGCGTTTCAGCCAGGGTTTTGAGGGACGCGACCGCCGCTTCATCGCGGTGACCGGGTACGCACGATGAGCCGCGGCCTGCCTCGCGGCAGGCAGCAACGGCTTATGGGCCCCGTGAGGCTCGTGTCGGATATCAGCTCTTAAAGCGGCAAGGCCGCCAGCATGAGGCCGACGCCACCTGCAATCAATATAGCGGCTGCCAGTGCCTTCCGATGGCGTTCGAACGCCGTCGGAGCCCGCTCCCAATTGTAACGCATACTCGTAAGTCTCCCAAAACCCGGCGACTCCATAGCTTACTTAAGGTAAGAAAAGCAACACCTTGACCCTGTCCGACAGCCGGCTTGACGGTTTGCGCGCCGACTATTTCTGGGGGCGGAGTCCTGCTCTCATCCCTGCGACGGCGTGGAACTTACCACAACCCAGGATTGGATGTCTCCACCGTGTTTTGGTAGCGTGTGTCGTAGAGGTGTTGCCGTTGCCGGATTGCCACAGATCGTTTCGACCGGCCTGTTCTCCGTCCCGTCCGCGTAATGGACATCGCCGCATCGCCGCGCTATCTCCTCTTCAGGAAAATGGTCTGGAGGGGCTCCATGGCCCAAATCGCTTCTGAAATGGTTCTGCGGCTGGCCGACGACGCCTCGGTCCAGCATGTCGGTGATGGCGCCGTCGTGCTGCTCGCACGCAGCGGCCAGCTTTACACCTGCAACGGAACCACCGAAGCCTTTCTCGACAAGGTCGACGGCGCCCGCAGCCTCGACCAGATCGTCGTCCTGTTGTCCGACGAGTTCGAGGTCGACAAGGATACGCTCGACCAGGACATGGCGGCGCTGGCCGCCGAACTGGTGGGCGAAGGCATTCTCGCCGACCCGGCTGTGTGATGGCGGACGGTGTTCTCCTGCGCACCCTGTTTCGCGTCCATTTGTGGACAAGCGCGCGGCTGATGCCGGTCCTGATCGGCCGCCGCAGCTTCGAATCGGTGTTGAAATGGGCGCCGCTCAGCGCGCCTACCCCCTATCGCGGCCTGTCGTCCGCCTACATCGTGGCTGCCGTCAACCGCACCGTCCGGCACCCCTGGTTGATGCGCGATCGAAGATGCCTCAGGGAAGGCCTGCTCGCCCACCGCTTCCTGCGCTTTGCCGGCTTCGATCCGGATCTGCGCTTCGGCGTCGATCCGAAGTCGATGCAGGCGCCGCGCATGTCCGCCCATTGCTGGGTTTGCCTCGACGGCCGGCCGGTGGTCAGCGACAGCCTCCCCGGCATGGTGCAGATCTATCGCCATCACGCCGATGCCGGAAAGGCGCACGCTGCTTGACCGGTTCGGCGGCCACTTTCTGCTATGACCTCAAGGGCCAGGTCATCAGCATATCGGCCTCGCGGGCCGATCTCTGGCCGAGTTTCGACCTCATGCTCGGCACCTTGCGTGTGGCCGAACCCGTCGAGCCCGCTTTCCGCGTCAACATCGTCGAGACGTCGGCGCTGCAGGAATCACCTGCCGGCAACCTCGCTTTCGACGGCGAGGTGCCGGAGGAAGGCCATTGTCGGATGATCGACGGCGGCGGCATCGTTCACCTGATCTTTCCCGGCCTGCAGACCGCCTCGATCAACGCCGATGAGGGCTGGGCCGAAATCCGTGTTCATCCCGACGCCAAGGTCAAGTGGACGTTGCTGATGATGGTGCTGGATGCCGCCCTCGATGCCGGCGGCCAGCATATGCTCCATACCGCCGGCCTGACATTGCCCGGCCGCGAGGCGCTCGTGCTGGTCCATGCGCCGAGCGGCACCGGCAAGTCGACGACCTCGCTGGCGCTGGCATCGCAAGGCTTCGGCCTGTGCTCGGACGACGTCATGATCCTCAAGCTTGCGTCCGACGGCGGTATCACGGCCTGGGGCTTGCCGCGCAAGGTGAAGGTCCACCGCAACACGGCGGCGATGCTGCCTTTCGTGGCTCCCTGCCTTGGCGACAAATGGGATACCAATGGCGAGCAGGCCGTCTCGCTGGAACGTCTCGCCGAGATCATCCGCATCGAGGAGACAGTCGACCGGCCGGTCGTAGCATTGCTTCATCTCGCCCGCTCGGCGGACGCGCAAACCCGGCTGGTGCCGATGGCCAGGACCGACGCCATGGTGGCGCTCGCCGCCGACAATGTCAGGACCGGCATGACCGGCCTTTTGCCGGCGCAGAGGCGCCGCATGGCAACAATCGCGATGCTGGTCAAAGCCGTTCCGACATTTACGCTGGAAGTCGGTGCGAACCCGGCCGAGGCAGCCCCGCTGATCCGCTCGGCGCTGGCGGCGCGGGACTAAGCACCATTCAGGCGAAATGCGGCTTTGGCCTGGCAAGCCGCTGGACCCAGCGGAAGGCGTCGCGGCGCAGACGCGAATGCATCTTGTCCCTGGAATTGACGCTGAGCAGCGTGTCGCCGGTGATGAGCCATTTGGCCAGACGTATCGGGAGATCGGGTTCGATGCGGTCGGCCAGTTCGACCGCGCGCGGTGCATTAAACAGCCGCCCCGTCACATTGAGAACCGTCGCCAGTTCGAGCTCGATGCCGCTCATGCGCGCCGCCTCGAACAGCCGGTCCTCGTCCGCATGCGAGCGCAGCGCGCGCACACCCTGCAACACGTCCACGCAAAGCTGCAGCCGGTGGAACTTGTGCCCGCCCGCGGCATGCACGATGGCGATGGTCAGCAGCGCGGCCGGCGTGTCGGCCTCGCCACTGTCGATGATCTGCAATTCGCGAAAGCCTAGTGACAGCCGCCGGCGCATGCCGGAATCATGCACCAGATTGCCGTGCAGTTCGATCAGCAGGCTGGTATTCTCCTTCTCCAGCCATTTGAACTCCTGCAAATCCTGCGACTGCGCCTCGCCGCTCCAGAGCTCGAAGCCGCATCCGGCAATCACGGCATTGGCCTCGACGATGCTGGCCGGCTCGACCAGAATGTCGATGTCGGTGAAAGGCCGGTCGGCGGCGTGGCGGTAAAGTTTGCGCGCGAAGACCGGCCCTTTGACGATGCGGGCCGGAACGCCTTTCGCCGCCAATGCCTTCATGATGCGATCGCCATGATACTGCAACAGCATCGACTGGCCGGTCGCCAGCGTCGACTGGTCGCGCAGTTCCGACAATTTTTGCTGCAAGGCGGCGTCTGCCGGCAGTCGCGCATCGCCGATTTCCCGGAGCTTGCGCAGCATGATCGGCAGCACGCCGTGGAACTCGGCATTGGCGAGCAGTGCCAGCAAGGTTTTGGCAGCAACGTCACTGCCAACAGCAGCCGACGCCTCCGGATCGGCGAAGGTCAGCAGCAGTTTTTCATCGGCAGGCGCAAGAGATGGCAGCATTAACCTGGATGACGTTAGCCCACTGGAGCAATTCCGGGAAGTGTGAAGCGGTTTTCCGTCCGGAATTGCGTCAAAACAAGAAGCCAGAGCAGTTCGTCGTTTCGGTGAACTGCTCTGGGAGGGCGTATGTTGCAGAAAAGCATGCATGAAGCCAGCGCATGGTGGCAGAACCGGCTCATGAATTGACTTTCCGAGGTTTCCGTCCATTCTTTTGCATTGGAATCTGGAGGGTATTGGAATGACCAAGAAAAAGTATGAGGCGCCTGTGCTGCGCAAGGCGGGAAAATTGTCCAGTCTGGTGGCCGGCGGGGCGTCAAAGGCGCCTTAAGACTTCTGCGATTTTCGGTTTGCTGAAGCCAAAGCCATTGTCAGACCACTATGCGCTTGCTGGCAAAGGGGGAAATGAAATGACCAAGAAGCAATATGAGGCGCCGGTGCTGCGCAAGGCGGGCAAGCTGTCCAGCGTGACCGCGGACAACGGTGCGTCCGGTCCGATCGGTCCGGCGGGCTGACGGCCGGCTCATAACGCCGCCTGATTGGAGTATAGGGCAAAGCCTCTCCGCTACATTCCCCAGCGCAGCGCCGCCGTATGCACCGGCGCGTCCCACAAGCCCGTCGTTTCGCCATCCAGCATGGTCAGCGTAATCGAGCAGCCGGCCATGTCGAGCGACGTCACATAGGACCCAACCAGCGAGCGGGTCACTGTCACGCCGCTGTTTTCGAAGATTTTGCGGGCGCTATTGTACATCAGATAAAGCTCCATCAGCGGCGTACCGCCAAAGCCGTTGATGAACAGCAGGGCGGGGCCATTCGCCTTGTCGCCGAGATCGCCCAGGATCGCGGCGCAAATCTCCTCGGCGATCGCATCGGCGCTCTTCAACTTGTCGCGACGCCGGCCGGGCTCGCCATGGATGCCGACGCCGAATTCCATCTCGCCGTCGCCAATGTCGAAGGTCGGCTTGCCCGCCGCCGGCACGGTGCAGCTGGTCAGCGCCACGCCCATTGAACGCGTCGCACCGTTGACGCGGTCGCCGAGCGCCTTGAGATCCGCCAGCGCCATGCCTTGCTCGGCGGCGGCGCCGATGATCTTTTCGACCACCAGCGTGCCGGCAACGCCGCGCCGGCCGGTCGTATAGGACGAGTTTTCGACTGCGACGTCGTCATTCGTCACCACCTGCACGACGCCGTCGGCCATCTCGGCGGCCATGTCGAAATTCATCACGTCGCCTTCATAGTTCTTGACGATGAACAGGCAGCCGGCACCGGTGTCGACGGTTGTGGCCGCCGCCAGCATCTGGTCCGGCGTCGGCGAGGTGAAGACCTGGCCGGGGCAGGCGGCGTCCAGCATGCCGTGGCCGACAAAGCCGGCGTGCAGCGGCTCGTGGCCGGAGCCGCCGCCCGAGATCAGCGCCACCTTCCCCGGCTTCAGCACCTTGCGGCGGATGAATTTGTGCTCGTCACCGACCACTAGAATGTCGGCATGGGCAGCAACCAAGCCGTCGAGGCTTTCGGTCAGCACCGTGTCGACTGAATTCAGAAATTTCTTCATGTGTCCTCCCGAACACCAGGAAACGCTCAGCCCCCGCTGTTACCGGTGATGCTGGTGATCTTCTGGATGAAATCATTGACCGCCCTGTCGAGCGCCGCATTCTGCTTGTCGTCGCCGAAATCGGGCACGATCAGCGAGACATGCCGCGTCTTGCGCATGCCTGCGGCGATCGACATCTTGCCGGGATGCGCCAGATGATAGGCGGCGAGAAAATGATCGCGCTCGGCCGGGCTGAAATGGCAGACAGAAAAAATAGCCGGCAAATGTTTCGATGGGATCGGGATCGAATAGGCTGGGCTGGAGATTTGCGTCACGAAGCTGCGGTGCTTGCCCAGCGCATCGGCAAGGCGCTGGCGCATGCCCGACGGGCGCTGGTCGATGACCTGCGACAGGATCGTCTTGTAGGCGCGGATCGCCTCGTCGGAGCCGGGTTCTGGTGTCTTGTCGACCATCTCAGCCACGCCTAGATCGCAACATCTGCTATAGTCGCCTTGGCCATGGCAAGTTGTGCAGGAGCGACGGAAAGATCGCGCAGCCCGGCCTCAATCAGGGCCGGTATCGCTGCGGGGTCGCCGCCGGCATCGCCGCACAGGCTGACCGGGATCTTTGCGCGCAGGCCGAAAGCGGCGACTTCAGCAATCAGCCGCAATACGGCCGGATGGCGGACCGAATTGAGGTGTGCCACCGCAGCGTTGTCGCGGGCTGCCGCCATCACATACTGGGTCAGATCGTTGGAGCCGATCGAGAAGAAGGCGACATCGGCAAACGCCTCCGGCGCGATCGCCACCGACGGCACCTCGACCATGATGCCGAGCGGCGGCATTTTTTGCGCGACGCCGCGCGCGACGAGCCCAGCCTGCTCTTCCGCGAACAGAGCGGCGGCACGTTGGTATTCTTCGCTAACGGCAATCATTGGAAACATCACCTTCAGACTGCCGTGCACGGCGGCGCGCAGCAACGCCCGGATCTGCACACGAAACACGTCCGGCCTTGCCAGTGACAGCCTGATGCCGCGCAGGCCGAGGAACGGGTTGCCCTCCTCGACCGTAAAGCCCGGCACCGGCTTGTCGCCGCCGGCGTCGACAGTGCGAATGGTCACTGGCTTGTCGCCCGCCCATTCCAGGACCTTGCGGTAGGCGCGGTATTGCGTCTCCTCGTCCGGCGCCGCCCTGCCGAACAGGAATTCAGTCCGCATCAGCCCGACCCCGTCGCAGGTCGAAATGTCGATGACGTCGACATCGGACGGGTCGGCGATGTTGACCTGCACACGCACCGTCGTGCCGGCCTTGGTCACTGCCGGCCTCGCCAGATAGGCGTCGGCCTTGTCGCGGCGTGCCGCAAACGAAGACGACGAACGGCGAAAGGTTTCGATCTCGGCCTTTGAGGGCGCCAATACAATGCCGCCATGTTCGGCATCGAGCAGGGCTAGGCAATCGGGATTAGCCGGCGAAGAGCCAAGCCCCACCACCATCGGCACACCGCGTGAGCGCGCGAGCATCGCAACATGACTGGCGGTGCTGCCGGCCCTTAGCGCGATGCCGCCACCGGCGCTCCAGTCGGTCTCGAGAAAGCGCGTCGGCGCAATGTCCTCGCCATAGAGAATGGCGCCCGCTGGCGCAGCGCTCTCCTGCTCCTCGGTCAGCGCGCGCAGCACGCGGTCGCGGATATCGCGCATGTCGGCAGCGCGCGCCCGGAAATAGTCCTGGTCTGACGTTTCATAGCCGGCGATCTCAGCGTCCAACGCCTGCCGCCAGGCTAGGTCAGCCGGCATGCCAGACGGGATCGCGGCGAAGGCCGGCCCGGTCAGCGCCTCGTCCTCCAGCATGGCAAGCTGAAACTCGAGAATGCCGGCGGCCTCTTCATCGGCGGTTTCGATCAGGGTCGCAAGCCGGTCCGTCGCGCTGGCGAGTGCTGCTTCCAGAGCAGCCTTCTCCTCGCCGGCTGTCGCCTTGCCCGTGTAGCGCGCAGGGCCGCGGTCGAGATTGAACAGCGGCCCTTCGGCATAGCCGGCCGAAGCCGAAATACCTTGCAGCCTAAGCGGTTCGGGCATGGCCCGCGCCCTCGTCGAAATCGCGCCGCACCAGTTCAGCCAACGCGCCGACCGCCTCAGCAGCGGCCTCGCCGCTGGCCCTTATGTGCAGCATGGTGCCTTTCGGCGCCCTGGTTGCCATCACCTTGACGATGCTCTTGGCGTCGAACCACGGACCGTTGGCGGCGAGTGCTATTTCCACCTCGGCGGCAAAGCTCTTGGCGAGCTTGGTGAACTTCACCGAAGGGCGCGCATGCAGACCCACCTCGTGGGTGATCAGGACGGTCGCCTCGGCAAATGCGGACATGCGCTCAAAATTCCCGTTCACTCACGACGGCGACAATTCATGCGCCGTCGCCACCACTTCCTTCAGCGAGGCGCCGCCGGACGCCTCGGTCGCGGCCATCACCGCACCTTCGACGATCGGCGCGTTGCAGACGACAATCTTCTGCGCCCGCGGCTCGCCGATCATTTCCACCGCCATCTCCGAGTTGGTCTCGGCGCCGCCGAGATCGACGAGGATGGCGACGCCAGCCTCCGACCACGCCTTTTCGATGGCGCCCATGATTGCCTCGACACTGGTGCCGAGCCCGCCATGACCGTTTCCGCCGCACCATGCAAGCGGCACTTCGTCGCCCACCATCTGGCGCACCATGTCAGCGGTGCCTTCGGCGACCAGCGGCGAATGCGAGACGATGACGATGCCGACATTGCTCATGGCTGACCTTCCAGCGCTTCGCCGATCGCCCGCACCAGCAACGCGACCGAGCGTCCGCCGGCATCCATGTGACCGATAGAACGGTCGCCAAGGAACGAGGCGCGGCCGCGCAGGGCCTTCATCGGAATGGTCGCGTCGGCCGCCCGATCAGCGATATCGGCGATCTCCGCCGCCGTCTTTCCACCCGCAAGCGCGTCATGCACCGGCTGCAGCACGTCGAGCATCGTCTTCTGGCCGACCTGCGACTTGCCTCTGGCGGCCACCGCTTCGATCGCCTTGCCGAAGGCAGCCGTCAGGTTGGCGTGATCCGGCTCTGCCGAAATCTCCTTGCCGAGCGCCAGGAACAGCGTGCCGAACAGCGGCCCGGACGCGCCGCCCACCGTCATCACCAGCTTGGTGCCGATCGCCTTCAGGGCCTCGGGCACCGGTTTGGCCGAAAACGCCGCTGCCTCGGCCCGCACGGCTTCAAAGCCGCGCTTCATGTTCAGCCCGTGGTCGCCGTCGCCGATCGCCTGGTCGAGCGCGGTCAACTCCTCGGCGTGGGCGGCAATCGTGTCCGCAGCGGCCGTGACCAGCCTGGCAAGATCAAAGACCGCCATATCCAAATTCCCGGTTTCGGTCCTGCCGGCAGTATCGAAAGATTTTTCATTCGACAACTGAAGCATGCCGTCAGGCCGTTGCATACAGGGCGGCGGCGGCCGCGAACACTTCGGCAACGGCATGCGCGCCGGGGTCGACCACGCCCTGCAATTTGGTGCCGACATAGACGGAGCGCCCGGCTTTCGCCTTCTCCATGGCCGCCGTCGCCTGGGCGCCGTGCCGGGCTGCTGTCGCCGCAGTGTCCAGGTTCCTGGCGTCGAGCGCTTTCAGCGCCGGTTCCAGCGCATCGACCATGGTGCGATCGCCGATCTTGGCGCCGCCGTAGAAGGTCATCCGGTCAAGGCCGGCAAGCAGCGCCTTGGACAGGGTCGCACCCGTATTCGTAGCCTGCGCTGCCGCCGTGAAGAAGATCGACAGCAGCACGCCCGAGGAACCACCCATGGCGACACCCAGGAGATCGCCCACCGCCGCCAGCGTGGCGGCCGGATCGGCCAGCGGCAGCGCATCGAGCCTTTCCAGCACACTGCGCGCCCCGGTCGCTACGGTCGAACCGGTGTCGCCGTCGCCTGCCTTGGCATCCAGCCCGTTCAATGTCTCTTCGAGCCCGATAAGCCGCTCGCAGACCGTGACGACAAGCCGCCTTGTCCGCGCATCCTCGCTCGGCTTGCGCGTCGTGCTTTGTCCGGCTGCCTTCGCCATCGGCACGATGGCAGGCGCTGCAACGGGCTTTGCCGGCATCCAGGCGTGCGGGCCGACCGGCGCCAGCAAGGCCGCCTCGCGCGCCGCATCGAGCTCGATCAGCGACAGCGAGAAGCCGTTCATGTTGAGTGCCGTCATCAGTGGGCCGGGGCCGATGGCAAGCTTCACGGTCCTGGCCAGCGGCGAGGCCAGCACCGCATTGGCGACCAGCGACATTTCGAGCGGCGGCACAGAACCGAGATTGTTGATCAGCAGCGCGTGGTTGGCCTTCGGGTCGAGCCTTGCCGCGAGCCGCTCCGCCATGATTGCAACAAGCTTGTGGGCGCTTTGCACCGCGATGCGCTCGACGCCCGGCTCGCCATGGATGCCGAGGCCGAGTTCGCCATCATTTTCGCCAAACCGCTCTTCATGCGGCAGGCCGGGGATCGAGCAGGACGACAGCGACATGCCGAGCGAGATGATATCCTTCGCCGCCGTGCGCGCCGCCGTTGCGATCGCTGTCAGATCGTTTCCCGTCTCCGACAGATGGCCGGCTATCTTGTGCACGAACAGGGTGCCGGCAACGCCGCGCGGCTGGTTGATATCTGGCAAGGCGATGTCGTCGGCGACGATCGCCATCTCGACGCGAAACCCTTCGGCGCGTGCCTTCTCGGCCGCCAGTCCGAAATTGAGCCGGTCGCCGGTGTAGTTCTTGACGATCAGCAGGCAGCCGGCCGGTCCGGTCACCGCGCGGATCGCCGCCAACACCGCCTCGACGCTTGGCGATGCAAAGATCTCGCCCGAGACCGCCGCCGTCAGCATGCCCTGGCCGACAAAGCCGGCATGCGAAGGCTCGTGCCCGGCGCCGCCACCGGAGACAACGGCGACCCTGGTCTTATCCCAGTCGGCGCGCAACACGACCTTGATTTCGGGATAGCCGTCGAGGCGCGCGAGATCGCCCGAACCGATGGTCCGCAACAGACCGTCCAGCGCCTCGGTGACGATCGTTTCCCTGCGGTTGAAAAAGTGCTTCATCGAATTCGTCCTGTATTCGTCAATCAGAAGCCGGTGCCGTACCTTTGGCGAGACACCGAAAACCTCACATCAGTCTTTGCCCGTCGGCGCCGAAATAGAGCGGCGACCGGTAGCGGATCACCACTTGGTCGCCTTGCGCCAGATCCGTATCGGGGTCGGTCAGCGTCACCAGCTTCTTGGCCCCCACCGTCACATGCAGATGGTTCTGGTCGCCGAGATGCTCGACCCAATCGACGACGCCGTCGGCGTGGCCGTTCGCGGCCTTCTCGATCGACAGATGTTCGGTGCGTGCACCGATCGTCTTGGTGCCGGTCGGAGCGCCGCCATCGGGCAGTAGTCCGGCAGGCAGAAGATTGATCGCCGGCTGGCCGAGCCGTGCCGCGACATGAAGATTTGCCGGCTCGGAATAGATCGTGCGCGGCGTGCCGATCTGCACCAGCACGCCATCGGCGAGGATGCCGATGCGGTCGGCCATGGTCATCGCCTCGATCTGGTCATGCGTGACATAGAGCATGGTGGCGCCGAGCTCGGCCTGGATGCGTTTCAGCTCGAGCCTGAGATCGGCGCGGAGCTTGGCGTCCAGCGACGACAGCGGTTCGTCCATCAGATAGATCGAGGGCTTGCGCACCAGCGCGCGGCCGATGGCGACGCGCTGCATTTCACCGCCGGACAGCTTGGTCGAGCGGTTGTTCAGCTTGTGGTGGATACGCACCATCCTGGCCACCTCTTCGACGCGGCGGCGGATCTGGTCCTCCGGTATTTTCCGCGCCGGCGAGCGCAGCGGGAAGGCGAGGTTGTCGTAGACCGACAGATGCGGATAGAGCGAATACTGCTGGAACACGAAGGCCGTGTCGCGCTCGGCCGGCGACAGCGCCGTCGCATTGTGCCCGCCGATATGGATCGTGCCGGCGTCCGGCTGCTCCAGCCCGGCGATCAGGCGCAGCGTGGTCGTTTTGCCGGCGCCGGTCGGCCCGAGCAGCACGACGAACTCGCCATCCTTGATCTGGAGGTCGAGATTGCTGACGGCGGCGTGGTCGCCAAAAGTCTTGGTCACGCCTTTGATGTGCACGTCAGCCATGCTGCGCTCTCCCTTGAGAGGCCGTGTCGTGGATCGCGGTGCGCACCGCGCGGCCCGATCCCTTGTCGAACAGCGACAGCCGCGCGCTGTTCAAGGTCAGGCCGACATGATCACCAGCAGCGAGCCGGATTTCGGCCGGCACGCGCGCCTTGATGATGCCGTCCGCCGTTTCCACCGCGACGATCTGCGTCGTGCCGAGATATTCCGTGCCGTAGATCGCGCCACGCAGCTTTGAGGCGTCGTCGAAGCGGATGTGTTCCGGCCTTATGCCAAGCGCCATGTCGGCTGGTGCGATGTCCTCGCGCACCTCCGGCACCGCCACCTTCGCGCCCTGGACGACGATTTCCTTTGCCCCCTTGGCCAGTCCACCGCCAAAGCCCAAAAAGTTCATCGGCGGCGAGCCGATGAAGTCAGCAACGAACATGGTTGCCGGGCGGTCGTAGATTTCGCGCGGGCTGCCGAACTGTTCGATGACGCCATGGTTCATGACAGCGATCTTGTCGGCCATCGACATCGCTTCCATCTGGTCGTGGGTGACATAGACGGTGGTGGCATGGATGCGGTTGTGCAGCTCGCGCAGTTCATGGACCATCAGGTCACGGAACTCTGTGTCGAGCGTGCCGAGCGGCTCATCCATCAAAAAGCATTTTGGCCGCCGCACGATGGCGCGGCCGAGCGCGACGCGCTGGCGGTCGCCGCCGGCAAGCCCTGAGACCGATTTGTTCAGCAGATGGTCGATGCGCAGCAGCTTTGCGGTTTCTTCGACGCGTTGACGGATTTCGGCCGACGGCATGCCTTGGGCCAAAAGCGGGAAGCCGATGTTCTTGCGCACATTCATGTGCGGGTAGAGCGCAAACAGCTGGAACACGAAGGCGATGTCGCGCTCCCGCGCCCGGCGCATGGTGACATCCTCGCCGCCGAGCAGGATCTGGCCGCCGGTCGGCAGTTCGAGGCCTGCGATCATGCGCAATGTCGTCGTCTTGCCGCAGCCCGACGGCCCGAGCATGACGAAGAATTCGCCATCCTCGACGACGAAGCTCGAATCCTGCACGGCGACGAAATCGCCGAAGGCCTTTCTCAGGTGTTGGACGCGGATTTCGGCCATGACTATTCCGGAAATTTCGAGACGATGATGAACATCACCGTGCCGGCAAGCATGGTGATGAAGGAGTAGGTGTAGAGCGCCAGCGCGAAGGGCTGGAACAGCATCAGGAAGCCGATGGCGATGATTGCGGTCGCGATGTTTTCCAGCAAGCCGCGCCGAGCCCAGCGCGGCCAGCGCGATTTGCGTTTGGTGGGTTGGGTCAGGCTCATTTGCGCACCGCGCCGAAGGTGATGCCGCGCAGCAATTGCTTGCGGAGCAGAATGGTGAAGACCAGGATCGGCACCAGGAAGATCGTCGTGCCCGCCGCCACCGCCGGCCAGTCCTGGCCGCCTTCGCCGATGATGGTCGGGATAAAGGGCGGCGCGGTCTGCGCCGTGCCCGAGGTCAAAAGAGCGGCGAAGGCATATTCGTTCCAGGCGAAGATCAGGCAGAAGATGGCGGTCGCGGCAATGCCGGTGGTGGCCTGCGGCAGCACGGTGCGCCAAAAGGCCTGCAACCTGGTGTAGCCGTCGATCATCGCCGCTTCCTCATACTCGCGCGGGATCTCGTCGATGAAGCCCTTGAGAAGCCACACCGCGAGCGAGACATTGACCGCCGTGTAGAGCAGGATCATGCCGAGCGCTGTATCGGAGAGGCCGAGCTCGCGGTACATCAGGTAGATGGGAATGGCGACGGCGATCGGCGGCATGAAGCGCGTCGACAGGATGAAGAACAGAAGATCATCGGCCAGCGGCACCTTGAAGCGCGAGAAGCCGTAGGCCGACAGCGTGCCGAGGAAGACGGCGCAGAAGGTCGAACCGAAGGCGATGATCAGCGAGTTGACGAAGCGCGGCAGGAAGTTGGACGGGCCGGCAATCACCATGTTGCGCTTGCGCACCGTCTCGTCGCAGAAGCCGGTCGCCGGCCCCAGCGAGTTGATGTATTCCGGCGTCTGCCGGGTGCGGGTCGTGAACAGGTTGCAATAGCCCTCGATGCTCGGCTGGAAAACGATCTTCGGCGGATAGGCGATCGAATCCGGCGGCGTCTTGAAGCTGGTGGCAAAAATCCACAACAGCGGCACGATCGAGATCAGCGCGTAGGCGACGATGATCGTGCCGGCGATGCCTTTTGCCGTTCCCGACGGGGCGACGACGGAGTGGGCGGTGGTCAGGCTCATCTCTGCTTCACCTTGTTGAGCGCCTTGACGTAGATGTTTGCGAGGCCAAACACGGCGACGAACAGGATGATGGCGAAGGCCGAGGAATAGCCGGTGCGCCAGCTCTCGAAAGCCTGCCGCTTCAGCGTGATCGAGGCGACCTCGGTGGTCGAGCCGGGGCCACCGCCGGTCAACAGATTGACCATGTCGAACATCTTGAAGTTCTCGATGCCGCGGAAAAGCACCGCCAGCATGATGAAGGGCAGCGCCATCGGCAGTGTGATCGACCAGAACTGCCGCCAGTTGGAGGCGCGGTCGACCTCGGCCGCCTCATAGATGTATTCGGGGATGGAGCGCAGGCCCGCGAGGCAGATCAGCATCACGTAGGGCGTCCACATCCAGGTGTCGACGATGATGATCGACCACGGCGCCAGCTCGACGTTGGACAGCATCTGGATGTCGGTTGGCGGGATGCGGGTGACGAACGAGATGGCGTAGGCGAACAGGCCGATCTGCGGCTCGTAGAGGAAGCGCCAGAAATTGCCGACCACCGCCGGCGACAGCATCATCGGCACCAGGATGATGGTCGTCCAGAAGGCGTGGCCGCGGAATTTGCGGTCGATCAGCCAGGCCAGCGTGAAGCCGATCAGCGTCTGCAAAAGAATGGTCCAGAACACGAAATGTGCCGTCGTCTGCATGGCGATCCAGATGTCCTGGTCGCCAAGGATGCGCTGGTAATTGGCAAAGCCGAGGTTCTTCACCACCTCGTTCGGCCGGTTGGCCCGGAAGTTGGTGAAGGACAGATAGATCGCCCAGAACAGCGGGAAGATGTTGATGGCGAGCAGCAACAGGATCGTCGGCGAGATGAACAGCCAGGCGAGGCCCTTGTCGCTGATGCCCCGGACCTTGCGGGCCAACGGCTCCGGGGTCGCCCGGGCAACGTTCTCCGCAGTCCGATTGAGCATGGTGAGTCCTGCTTCGGTCACGTCAAGTCTCGACACTGGAATTTATCTGAACTGCGTCCCGTGCCAAGGGTGGCACGGGACGCGTCGGTCTGGCTCGGGAGGAGCCGTTGGTCCGATTACATCTTGCCGTCGTCCTGGAAGACCTGCGTCCAGTCCTTGACCAGGCCGTCGAGCGCATCCTTGGCCGAACCCTGGCCAGCGACGACATAATCGTGGAAGCGCTTCTGCGACGCCTGCAGCAGCGGCGCATAGCTCGGCTCGGCCCAGAAGTCCTTCACGATCGCCATCGAGTCGAGGAAGGTCTGCGCATAGGGCTGGCTGGACGGGAAGGCCGGGTCCTTGACCACCGCGTTCAGGCAGGAATAGCCGCCGAGCGACCACCACTTGGCCTGCACGTCCTTGTTGGCGAACCATTTGATGTATTTCAGCGCCGATTCCTGCTTGTCGGAATAGGACACAACCGAAATGCCCTGGCCGCCGAGCTGGGCGAACTGGTCGCCGTCCGGACCCTTCGGGTTGACGAAGTAGCCGATCTTGTCGCCGCCGACATTCTCGTCCTTCTGCAGGCCGGGCCAGGTGAAGGCGAAGTTCATGTGCATCGCCACCTGGCCGGATTTGAACGCATCGACGCCTTCGCCCATGTAGCTGTTCGAGGCGCCGGGCGGGGTGCAGCAATCATAGAGCGCCTTGTAGAATTCCAGCCCCTTCACCGATTTCTCGGAGTTGACGAAGCCTTCCATTTCGTAGGGCTTCTTCGGGTTTTCGTACTGGAAACCGAAGCTGTAAAGCACGTCCATGGCGCCCATGGTGATGCCTTCCGAGCCACGCTCGGTGTAGATCGAGGCGCCATAGACGGTCTTGCCGTCGATCTCGCGCTTCTGGAAGAATTCGGCGATCTGCTTCAACTGGTCGAAAGTGGTCGGCGGGCCGAGATCCCAGCCATACTTTTCCTTGAACTCCTTCTGCAGTTCCGGCTTGGAGAACCAGTCCTTGCGATAGGTCCAGCCGACGACGTCGCCCATGGCCGGCAGCGCCCAGTAATTCGGCGTGTTTTTCGGCCATTCGGAATAGCCGACGACGGTTGCCGGCACGAAGTCGTCCATGCTGATCTTCTCCTTGTCGAAGAAGTCGTTCAGCTTGACGTAGTGGCCGTTTTCGGCCGAGCCGCCGATCCACTGGCTGTCGCCGATGATCAGGTCGCAGAGCTTGCCGTGCGAATTGAGCTCGTTGAGGAAGCGGTCGGCATAGTTGGTCCACGGCACGAATTCGAATTTCATGCCGATGCCGGTTTCCTTGGTAAAGTCCTTGGACAGTTCGACAAGCGCGTTGGCCGGATCCCAGGCGGCCCAGCACAGCGTCAGGTCTTCAGCGTGCGCAACGTTCGAGACAGCTGTCGACGCGGTGATCGCCGAAGTCAGTCCCAACGCCAGTTTCAAGCTCGATTTCATGCCTTCCTCCCATTTGCGAAACGCGCCCGGATGGCGGTTTCAAGAGCCCCTCAACCCTCGCTCCTCCGAGGGCCCAAACATGGCGGCGCGGTGCGTCGCAGATGTTTAGTAATTTGTTTAGTGATGCAATTTTTACTAAACAAGGCAAGTGAATTCGTTGCTGCGCCGCAGCATTTCGAAACGAGGATTGAAATCGTTGGGAAATGATTGCCGGAGGGTTCGCCTGGAGGTTGCTTAGCCGGCGTCCCTTACAATTTTCGTCTGTGGCGTCACCGGCCGAACAGGCGGCGCGGGCGGCAGCAGCCCGCGGATATCGGCGAAGGGAAATGTCGGCTCGAAGCGGAAGGCCTCGGCCAGTGAACCGGCGACGCCGTTGCATTGCCCGGCGCGAAACTCATTCTGGACGCGCGCCCTGTCGATATATTGCTCCGGCATCTGCGAGCGGTGCGCGCGGATCGCCTGTGCTTTGACATCGCGGTAGGCGGAAATGTCGACGTAATGCGTCGGCGAAAATCCGGTTCCGCCCATCGTGTCGGCATGCAGCACCGGGACAGCGAAGGAAGCCGCGATGCGCACGCCGTCCGACAGCGCACGGTGGTCGGCGTGATAGTCGTTGGGCGCATGCGTGATCACCAGATCCGCTGCTGTCTCGCGTATCAGCGTTTTCAGCAAACTGATCAGTGCCGCATCCGCCACCAGTTCGCCGTCGGGAAAGTCGAGGAAGCGCGGGGTCGCGCCGAGCAAAGCCGCAGTGGCCGCCGCTTCCTCGCGCCGGACACGAGCCAAAACGCTTGGGTCGCCCTTGCCGCCCTTGGCGCCATCGGTGGCTATGGCAAAAGTGAGTTCTGCGCCTTGTGCCGCATAGGCAGCCATCGTACCGAACATGAATATCTCGATGTCGTCCGGATGCGCCCCGAGCGCCAATACCTTCACCGCACTCTCCCCGGAAATGGAAAAACGTGACGAACGGAATCCTGCTCGCCCTCATCGCCTATGCAAGCTATTCGTGCAGCGACGCCGTTATCAAGAGCCTTGGCGCACAGTTCACCGTCTTCGAGATCGGTTTCTTTGTGACGCTGTTTTCCGGCTTCTTCCTGCTCTTCACCCGGCCGAAAGGCGAGCGCTGGCGGGACTTCTGGCGGACCAAACGGCCGTGGGCGGTGCAGGCCCGCACTTGGGCCGGCATCGCGTCGGGCGTGCTCGGCGTCTATGCCTTCACCACCATCCCGCTGGCCGAGGCCTATGCGTTGATCTTCCTGGCGCCGCTCTGCGTCACCGTCCTTTCTACCGTCATTCTCAAGGAGAAGGTCGGCCCATGGCGCTGGCTGGCTGTGGTCGCCGGCTTTGCTGGTGTCATGCTGGTGGTGCAGCCGGGCTTTCGCGAGCTGCATCTCGGCCACCTCGCCGCTTTCAGCGTCGCCTTCCTTGCCGCCACCAGCATCATCCTGACGCGCTCGCTCGCCCAGCAGGAAAAGCGCACGACCATGCTCGGCGTCTTGGTCGGCTGTGCCCTGGTCTTCAACGGAATCGCCGCCGCCGCCACCTCGTTCAAGCTCCCGGATGCCAGGCAGCTGGTATGGTTTGTAGTATCGGGCGCCTTCACCTCCTGCGGGCAGTTCCTGCAACTGCTTGCGGTCAAATACGCGCCCGCCAACCGCATCGCGCCAACGCATTATTCGCAGATCATCTGGGCAGTGATCCTCGGCGCGCTGTTCTTCCAGGAATATCCCGACTGGCTGTCCCTGGTCGGCCTCGCCGTCGTTGGCGCTTCCGGCCTGCTGACCATGGTGCGCGAGGAAGTGCGGTTGGGTACGGTGCGCTGGAGCCCGCTGTCGCGAACAAGACTGTGAGCGAGCGCCGGTTGCACGGCCATAGTGACCGCTGATATGCGGACGCGATGACGACAAGAGCCTTGCCGGAGCTTCCGGTGTCCGCCGTACTGCCGGCGCTGAGCGAGGCGCTCGGCGCTGGCAACAGCGCCGTGCTGGTGGCGCCGCCCGGCGCCGGCAAGACGACGCTGGTGCCGCTGGCGCTGCTCGACACGCCGTGGCTGGGCGCCGGCAAGATCGTCCTGCTTGAACCGCGCCGGCTCGCCGCCCGCGCCGCCGCCCGCCGCATGGCCGAACTGCTGGGCGAGGAACCCGGCGCCACCGTCGGCTATGCCATGCGCATGGAAAACCGCACGTCGGCCCGGACAAAAATACTGGTCGTCACCGAAGGCGTGCTGGCGCGCATGATCCTCGACGATCCGGAGTTGCCCGGCGTCTCGGCGGTGATTTTCGACGAGTTCCATGAGCGTTCGCTCGACGGCGATTTCGGCCTCGCTTTGGCGCTCGATGTGCAAGGCGCGCTGCGGCCGGATTTGCGGCTGCTGGTGATGTCGGCGACGCTCGACGGCGCGCGCGTGGCGAAACTCTTGTCCGGCGCGCCGGTGATCGAAAGTCAAGGCCGGGCCTTTCCCGTCGAGATCCGTTACGACGAGCGGCCGGCTGGTGTTCCCGTCGATGACGCCATGGCCAAGGCAATCCGTTCGGCGCTTGCCGAGGAGAGGGGCAGCGTGCTCGCCTTCCTGCCGGGGCAGCGCGAGATCGAGCGCACCGCCGAGCGGCTGCAGGACCGCCTCACCGCCGACACCGACATCGTGCCGCTCTACGGCCAGCTCGACAACAGGGCGCAGGACGCCGCCATCAAGCCGCCGCCGCCCGGCCGCCGCAAGGTGGTGCTGGCGACGTCGATCGCCGAGACCTCGATCACCATCGACGGCGTGCGCGTCGTCATCGATTCCGGCCTGTCGCGGCTGCCGCGCTACGAGCCGGCAAGCGGCCTGACCCGGCTGGAGACGGTGCGAGTTTCCAGGGCATCGGCCGACCAGCGCGCCGGCCGCGCCGGGCGCACGCAGCCAGGTGTCGCCATCCGGCTGTGGCGGGCCGAGCAGACGGCGGCACTGCCCGCCTTCACCCCGCCCGAGATCCTCGAAGCCGATCTGTCCAGCCTGCTGCTCGACTGCGCCGCCTTTGGCGTCGCCGATCCGGTGAGCCTGTCCTTCCTCGATCCGCCCCCTACGCCGGCGCTCAACGAGGCGCGGACCCTGCTCGGCGCGCTGCACGCCATTGATGACGCCGGCCGGCTGACGGAGCAGGGTGGCGCGATACGCAAGCTGGCGCTGCCGGTACGGTTGGCGCACATGGTCGCCGAAGCTGCTGGGACCGGCCATGCGACGGAGGCTGCAATGCTGGCCGTGCTGCTCACCGAGCGTGGTCTCGGCGGCGACGGCGCCGACCTCGAGCGTCGATTGATGCGCTTTCGCACCGAGAAATCGCCGCGCGCCATTGCGGCAAGGCAGCTGGCTGAGCGGCTGGCGAAGCAGGCGGGCGGCGGCAAAGGCGATGCGCTAGCAGGTGCCGGCGCTTTGCTCATCCACGCCTGGCCGGACCGCGTCGCCAGGGCGCGCGGCGAGCGCGGACGCTTTGTGCTCGCCAATGGCTCCGGCGCCATGGTGCATGCCGCCGATCCACTGGCGGGCGAAAGCTGGCTGGTCGTCGCTGATTTGCAAGGCAAGGCACAGAATGCCCGCATCACGGCGGCCGCCGCGGCCGACGAGGCCGACATCCGCGCCGCCCTATCCGACAGGATCGAGACCCGCCGCGAAGTGAACTTCGACCGCGAGCGGCGCGCAGTCCGCGTGCGTGAGACCGCCAGGCTCGGTGCCATCACTTTGTCCGAGCGTATGCTGCCCGCGCCCACCGGCACTGACGCCGACCGCGCCATCCTGGATGCGTTGCGCGAACACGGGCTCTCTCTGCTGGAGTGGGGCAAGGAGGGGGAGACGCTGCGCCAGCGCCTCGGCTGGCTGCATCGCGGCCTCGGTGCGCCCTGGCCCGATGTTTCGGATGCCGCTTTGATCGAACGCCTCGACGACTGGCTGCTGCCGTTCCTCACAGGCAAGGCGTCCTTCGCCGCGATCGATCCGGGCACGCTGTCTTCAGGCCTGATGGCGCTGGTGCCGCATGAATTGCAGCGCAATATCGGCACACTGGCGCCGACCCATTTCGATGCGCCTTCGGGCAGCCATGTGCCGATCCGCTATGATGGCGAGTGGCCGGTGCTGGCGGTGCGCGTGCAGGAACTGTTTGGCCTCGACCGCCATCCCGCTATCGCCAGCGGCACCGTGCCGCTGACGCTCGAACTTCTGTCGCCGGCCCACCGGCCGATCCAGACGACGCGCGACCTGCCCGGCTTCTGGCGCGGCTCCTGGGCCGATGTGCGCACCGACATGCGCGGCCGCTACCCCCGCCATGTCTGGCCGGAAAATCCGCTGCTCGCCGCTGCCACCGCTCGGGCAAAACCGCGCGGCACCTAGCGTTTCTGCTTTCCCGGCTATAATCCTTGGCCATGATCAAAATCCTGCATGCGCCCGACTTCCAGCAAAGCCAGCGGCTGCGCCTCAACACGCTGATCCGGCTGCGCTGGCTGGCCATTGTCGGCCAGAGCCTGACTGTGCTGGTTGTCGCCTATGGGCTGAAATTCCCGCTGCCGGTCAGCCTCTGTTTCGCACTGATCGCCTGTTCGGCCTGGCTGAACCTGGTTCTGACCTTCCGCTATCCGGCAGCGCACCGGCTGACCCCGTTCCCAGCCTTTTTCATCCTGACCTTCGACAGCCTGCAGCTTGCCGGCCTGCTCTACATGACCGGTGGTCTCACCAATCCGTTTTCGCTGCTGATGACTGTGCCTGTCGTCGTCTCGGCGACATCGTTGCCACTGCGTCTCACCGCCATTCTTGGCGGGCTGGTGATAGTGGGGGCAAGCTTGCTGGTGTTCTTCCATCTGCCGCTGCCCTGGTACGAGGGCGCGCCGCTGCCAATGCCGTTTATCTATGTCGCCGGCATCTGGATGGCGGTGTTTTCCTCGATCGCCTTTACCGCCATCTATGCCTTCCGCGTCGCCGAGGAAGCCCGCCTGCTTGCCAATGCGCTTGCCGCCACCGAACTGGTGCTGCAGCGCGAGCAGCATCTGTCGGCGCTGGATGGCCTCGCCGCCGCAGCCGCGCACGAGCTCGGCACGCCGCTCGCCACCATCGCCCTTGTCTCCAAGGAGATGGAAAAGGCGCTGGGCGACGACCCGAAATACGGTGAGGACGTCAAACTTCTGCGGTCGCAGAGCGAGCGCTGCCGCGAGATCCTGAAACGGTTGACCAGCCTGTCCTCCGAGGGCGAGGCGCATCTGTCGCGTCTGCCGCTCACCTCGCTGGTCGAGGAGGTGACGGCGCCGCACCGCGATTTCGGCATCTCGATCAAGCTGCGGCCGGGCGAGCGCATCGGCCCCGAACCGGTCGGGCGGCGCAACCCCGGCGTCATCTACGGCCTCGGCAATCTGGTCGAGAACGCCGTCGACTTCGCCCGCAACACCGTCACCGTACGCTGGAGCTGGGACGAGCTCGACGTCACCTTCTCGATCATCGATGACGGGCCGGGCTTTCCGCCCGAAATCATCGACCGCATCGGCGAGCCCTACATGTCGACGCGCCAGGGCAACGAAGCCGGCGGTGGCCTGGGTCTCGGGCTGTTCATCGCCAAGACCTTGCTCGAACGCTCCGGCGCGACGCTCGATTTCCGCAATTCGAGCGGGCTGGGCGAGGGCGCCATCGTGCAGATATCGTGGCCGCGCACCGTCTTCCTAAACCCGGAATCGGTGGGAACCTCGATGTTCGACACCGCCTGAGGCATTTCGATTTGGCGCATGATCCTTTCCGAAAATCGATTACGATTTTCGGGGTCATGCACTGGCTTAGACCGGCAAAATTGGACAATGGCGTTCAGGAACTATATCTGCGTAAAATTAAGGCAGCAGGATTTTTTGAGACGATGACTGGCGAAGAAACAATTGGCGCAATGGTTGAAGGCGAGGACACCTCGCTGCTGATCGTCGACGACGACAAGCCGTTCCTGACGCGGCTGGCGCGGGCCATGGAAACCAGGGGTTTCGTGGTCGAAACGGCCGAGAGCGTCGAGGAGGCGGTGGCCAAGGCGCGCGCCCATCCGCCGGCCTATGCGGTGGTCGACATGCGGCTCGGCGACGGCAACGGCCTCGACGTCGTCGCCGCCATTCGCGAGAAGCGCGACGACGCCCGCACGGTCATCCTCACCGGCTACGGCAACATCGCCACCGCGGTGACGGCGGTGAAGCTCGGCGCCATCGACTATCTGTCGAAGCCCGCCGATGCCGACGATGTGTTTGCAGCACTTACCCGCACCGCCGGCGAACGCGCCGCACCGCCCGAAAACCCGATGTCGGCCGACCGCGTGCGCTGGGAACACATCCAGCGCGTCTACGAAATGTGCGACCGCAACGTCTCGGAAACCGCGCGCCGGCTGAACATGCACCGCCGCACGCTGCAGCGGATACTGGCCAAGCGCGCGCCGCGCTGAGGTTCACGCGGCGCAGGCCGCCAATTGCCGAACCTCAGCGCTGCCCCTCACCTGCCTGCCGGCATCCTCTCCCCGTATAGAGACGGGGAGAGGGGCGCTCTCATCGCTGGTTTCGCCAATCGCCGACGTTGCAGGAAACGACGGCTAGGCTGAAGCTGCCCTTTCTCCCCGTCGCTATACGGGGAGTTGAGGAATGGTCCGCGAAGCGGACGAAAAGCCAACTGCTTGGCTTTTCGAATGACGAACGTCCGGCAGGACAATGAGGGGCGGCGCCAACGCTGGAAAGAGTTGCGCTTGCCCTGCCATCGACCTTTGCGCATCATCGCTAACGCCACCGGGAAACCCGGCAACGGAGGAAACATGCGCGACGAGCGGCCAAAATCCATCCTTCGCGAATTCCTCGATGGCGAGGCGGCGGGCGGCATCATCCTGATGGTGGCGGCTGCCTTGGCCCTGATCGTGGCCAATTCGCCGCTGGCCGAAACCTATTTCGCCGCACTCCACGCCTATCTCGGTCCGCTCAGCCTCTCGCACTGGATCAATGACGGGCTGATGGCGGTGTTCTTCCTGCTGGTCGGCCTCGAGATCAAGCGCGAGATGCTGGATGGCCAGCTCTCGACCTGGCCGCGCCGTGTGCTGCCGGGCGTCGCCGCCGCCGGCGGCATGCTGGTTCCCGCGCTGGTCTATGTCGCCATCAACCGAAACAATGCGGCCGCGCTCTCCGGTTGGGCGATCCCGACCGCCACCGACATCGCCTTTGCGCTCGGAGTGCTGTCGCTGCTCGGCAACCGCGTGCCGGCCTCGCTGAAGATCTTCCTCACCGCGCTCGCCATCATCGACGATCTCGGCGCCGTCATCATCATCGCCATATTTTACACAAGCGGACTGTCGCTCGACTATCTCGCGGCCGCCTTCGCCGTCATCGCGGTGCTCGTCGTGCTCAACCGCGTGCGGGTGACGGCTCTGACGCCCTATCTCGTGCTCGGCGCGATCCTGTGGGTCCTGGTGCTGAAATCGGGCGTGCACGCGACGCTGGCCGGCGTCGCGCTGGCGCTCACCATCCCGCTCAAAGTGTCTCCCGGCAGCGGCCACGATCTCGACCATTCGCCGCTGCACCGGCTGGAGCACGGCCTGCACAAGATCGTTCCCTTCTTCGTCATCCCGATCTTCGGCTTTGCCAATGCCGGCGTGTCGTTGGCCGGCCTCAGCGCCGCTGCCCTGGTCGAGCCACTGACGCTCGGCGTTGCCGCCGGCCTCGTGCTGGGCAAGCTGGTCGGCGTCTTTGGCTCGTCGGCGCTGGCGATCCGGCTCGGCTTCGCCGACCTGCCGGTCAACGCCGGCTGGCTGCACATGATCGGCATTTCGCTTTTGTGCGGCATCGGCTTCACCATGAGCCTGTTCATCGGCTTGCTCGCCTTCGCCAACGACGTGGCGCTGCAGGACGCGGTCAAGGTCGGCATCCTTGCAGGCTCGTTCATCGCCGCACTGCTCGGCGCCGCCGTGCTGCTGATGGCGCCGGCCGTGGGGGAGATTGACGAAGACTAGATTGGCGGCAGGCCGAAAGCCGCGAACAGTTCGGGTCCGAGCGGCGGCACATAGATCGTCAGCGAGGCGATTTTGCCGTCCGCAGCTTCGATGACATGCAGCGAATGCGGGCGCCATAATAGATCCTGATGGCTGCGTGCGTAGACGCCGACCGCCGGTTGGGCGTTGGCTCCGATGGCCACCGTGCGGTAGCTCGAAAAATTGCCCCAGATGGTCTCGAAGAAAGCATGGATCGCCTGGCGTCCCCGGTACCATTCCCGCCATGGTGGCATGTGATAGGTGGCGTCCTCCTTCAAGAGTTCGATGAGGCTGTCGAGCTTGGCCGCCTGCCAGGCCTGCATGTAGCGCTCGAGCAGCAGCGCCTCTTGCCGGTTGGGCCGTGACCGCTGCTGCGGACGCCCCTGAGGATATCGCTCGCCCAGCGTTGCGCGGGCCCGCTGCAAGGCGCTGTTGATCGAAGCGGTCGAGCCGCCCAGCAATTGCGCCGTCTCGACAGCCGACCATCCCAGCACATCGCACAGAAGCAGAATGGCCCGCTGCCTGGGCGGCAGAAGCTGGATCGCCGCCACGAAGGCGAGCTGCACCGCTTCACGGGCTTCGTAGCGCGCTTCCGGACCGGGCTCGTCGTCAACGAGGTCCGGAAGCTCTGTGTCCGGATAGGGCTCCAGCCAGGTGAACTCGGCGGCGGGCCCGCCGGTGGCCCGCCCGTCGGTCTCAGGTCGTCCGGGCTGCTGGAGAATGCGATGCGCCGTCGACCTCGCCTTGATGGCGTTGAGGCAGCTGTGGGTCGCGATCGTATAGAGCCAGCCGCGCACCGAGCCCCGGCCGTCGAATTGCGACCTGCCGCGCCACGCCCTCAGGAAAGTGTCCTGGACAAGGTCGTCTGCCTCATGCAGCGAGCCCATCATCCGATAGCAATGGAGTTTGAGCTCGCGGCGGTGGGCCGCCGTCAAACGCTCGAAGGCCGGTCGATCGAGGATCGGCCGGCCCAAGGGCTCAACGGGGCCAGGAGCGTCTGTCATGGAGGAGCCTGCGGTGCTGAACCTTCCTGGCATCGTGCGCGCCTCACGCCGCTGCCGCAAGTCCGCTGCCGCTGACGGCGAAGGAGCTGCCTTCGAATTTGTCGGTGGCGAGCGCGACCACCGCGCGGCCGACATCGGCCGGCGTCTGCATGTCGGTCATGCTCGCGAGGACGTCTGCAGGCCGGATGCCCAAATAGGCCGCAAAGCCATCGAGCCCGGCATCGCCTATGCCGGTCCCTGGCATGATGCGAGCCGGTGCGAGCGCCATAAACCGCAGGTCCAGCCCAAGCCGATCCGATTCCTTCTGGCAATGACCGGCCAGGAACATCTGCATGCGCTTTGCGCCTGCATACCCGCCGGCGAACGGCGGTCCGCCGGTCAAGGCTGCGCCACTGGAGATCAGCACAACCCGGCTGCCTGGCTTCAGCCGGCCCTGGAGCGCGGCCTTGCAGAACAGGAACGACGCCTTGACGTCCATTTCCCAGTTCACCGAGAAGTCCTCCCAGCTCTGATCCTGGACGGGCGCGGACGGAGCAAGGGCGCCGGCGCAGATCACCAGCACGTCCGGCTCGAGCGCGGCGAAAACCGCATCGGGTGCGGTCTCGTCGGTGGCGTCGACCGCAAGCGTCTTCAAACCTGATGTCTCCCAGGAGAGTTCCTTCAGCGCCGCTGCGCCACGGGCAACGGCCAGCACTGTCGCGCCCTCGCCAAGCGCAGCCTCCACGATTGAGCGGCCGACACCCCGGCTGCCTCCGACGACGACGACATTCTGACCTTGTAACGATCGCATGAATCACCTCTCGTTCCGGCCGCCGGATCATCCAACGCGCCTACTGATCAGGACAGCCGAGGTGATCGGAAATCATCGGTGCAGGTCAAAAAATTCTCTGAATGGATCGGCGGGCCTGCGCGAAGCCATGGTCGGGGCACCAGCGGCGAAGCGCCGTCGTCGGCCCGGCGCGCTGTTATTCGCTCTCTCCCTCCAGCGCCGGCACCGCTACCCCGGCAAGCTCCGCTGCTAGCAGCCGCGCCGCACCCGCCCGCGCAATGCGCAGCATCAGCGCCTTGCGCGTTGCCGCCGCCATGCGGTGCTCCGGCGCATCGCGCAGGACCTCGGCGCCGTAGC
This sequence comes from Mesorhizobium sp. P2_B5, assembly GCF_056404775.1. Classification (NCBI taxonomy): domain Bacteria; kingdom Pseudomonadati; phylum Pseudomonadota; class Alphaproteobacteria; order Hyphomicrobiales; family Phyllobacteriaceae; genus Mesorhizobium; species Mesorhizobium sp. P2_B5. The sequence goes on from NZ_JBFUDJ010000005.1 coordinate 153,932, forward strand.
CGTCGGAAAGGATGAAGCCGCATTCCTCCGGGAAGATCTCCGCCGGCACGCCGGGATGGGTGGCGAAGAAGAAGCGGTCGGAATGCAGCCGGTAATCCGGCCATTTGCGGTCGACGCGAAAATCCTCGATCGAGGATTTGATCTCGATGATCCAGATGTCGCCTTGCCGGGACAGCGCCACCAGATCGGCGCGCCGGCCTGTCGCCAGTGACAGTTCAGGCAGCACATGCATGCCCATCTGCATCAACAGCCGCTGCACGCCACGCCGCACCAGCATAGCGCGTTCCGACTGGCGGCCGTCGATCAGGGGATTGAGGGGAATCGGCGAAATGATCGGCATGGCAGCCACCATGCCAGATTTTGTTCACGGTTTGAACCTATACCTGGGCAAAAATCCGATTGACAAACCCGGCCAGATAGGAATATAATCCTGATGCGATTAATAATCTGGGAGGCATGTCACGTCATGGGCCAGACGCCACGGGAAGTACTGCGGACAATACTGCGTTGGATCGAATCTCTGATCGGTGTCATCTTCGCGTTCGTGAGAAGCGGGATGGTCGAGAAACCGCTTATGTCACCGCCGAAGCGCCTTCGCCCGGCGCACGCCCGCCATATCATCCAAAATCGGGCAGTCAGGCCTGTCGTGGCAAGAGTGGACCAGTTTCTGCAGAGGGGCCCATGTCCCGCAACAGCCGCTGCACGCCACGCCGCACCAGCATGGCGCGTTCCGACTGGCGGCTATCGATCAGGGGATGGAGGGGAATCGGAGAGATGATCGGCATGGCAGCCACCTGCGGGCGATTATCCGGTTGGCAAACCTGGGGTGACGGCTTGATCCGAGCGCCTTACGCGATCGCACCATATTCGTCTGGGTGCGGTCTGGTATTAATCCGGGGCGGCCCTATGTCGTGCCGATCAACTTCCGCTCTTAACTATAAGGCGGCAGGACTAAAGTCTTGTGCCGTGAACGCAAAGGTCTGATGTAACCGCTTTGGTTCCGTTCTTGTCCATTGGACGTTCCGTATTTTAGTCAAACGAGATATCAGACCTACGGAAGTCAGCTTTCGTGCGCCACCCCAGCCATGGCGGCCCGAACCGGCCCCTTCCAGACCATAGTGGCACCCCAATCAACCCCTGGGGCATGCCTTCAGGCCACCTCGACCGTCACCGGCACGCCCCGCCGCAGCGAGTTGCTGATCGCGGAAATCTCACCGGCCTTGTCGATGACCTTCCGGGGATCTGAGCCGTCCAGTGTTTCGCAGGAAACGGTCATCGTGGCTGAGGTCGCCAGCAACGGCTTGCCGTCGAGGTTCACGGTCACGCTGACGGCGATCTTTCCCAGACCAACGCCCATCTCCTCGGCGACATAGCGCAGGTCGTTGCAGAAGCAGCCGCCGATCGCCAGCGCCAGCATCTGGGCACCGTTGAAGCCCAGCCCCATGCCGCCGGCCTTGCCTTCGGGCCGGTCGACGACCACCGTATGTCCGCCGGCCCAGCCCATCGCGGCCTGCGTGCCCTCGACAGTGCGAAGTTCAACGGTTGCCGACATCATCGCTGGATCGCCCTCCCTGCGAAGCGCCGAAAGCGTCCGGCGCCCAGTCCTTCAAGCCGTGGCCGAAGCCGGCCTGTCTTCGGCCGGCGCCGACCCCGCAATATCGTCCAGGATCGGGCAGTCCGGCCGGTCGTCGCCATGGCAGGCGTGGATCAGCTTCTGCAAGGTCGTGCGCATCGATTGCAGCTCGCGCACCTTCTCCTCGATCGCGCTGACATGGGCGGCGGCGATCTCGCGCACATCGTGGCTGGCGCGGCTGCGATCGCGGTAGAGCGCCATCAACTGGCGGCAATCGTCGATTGAAAAGCCTAGGTTGCGGGCGCGGCGCAGGAAGGCCAGCCGGTGGATGTCGTCGCTGGAATAATCTCGATAGCCATTGCCGGCGCGCGCCGGCGCGATCAGGCCGATCTCTTCATAGTAGCGGATGGTCTTGGCCGGCAGGCCGGACCGCACCGCGGCATCGCCAACATTCATAGTGGTTCCTCGATGTGGTTCCCTGATTCCAGGCCATCCGACAGGACCGCCCATTGTTTTTCCTTCACAATCCCGTGACCCCTGTTGCCGAAATGCCATAGTTGACGGCTTACCAGCGGGTAAGGTCTCGCATATAGGCATCGCGCGCTTGGCAAGCAAAGCAAATGCCAGCATGAATGATTCAGGAAAAGCGGCCGCAACGTGCCGCTCGATTCTGGGCGGGGCATCGGACCATTTCATGCGCATGAAGTCATTTGCAATCGTCGCTGCACTTGCGTTGTCGACCGCGATCTCGGGTTGCAGCACGATCGGCTCGCGGCTCTTCTCCAACAACTACGGCGCGGTGAACGATGCAGGTTATCAGCTGCCGCGCATCCCGATCGAGAAGGTGCCGTTGAAGTACCACCGGCAGGAGGTGAACTACGACACCTCGGAAAAGCCAGGCACCATTGTCGTCGATACCCAGAACAAGTTTCTCTACTTCGTCGAAGGCGACGGCCGGGCGATCCGCTACGGCATCGGCGTCGGCCGCGAAGGTTTTGAATGGCACGGCACCGCCCACATTGCGCTGAAGCGCGAATGGCCGACCTGGACCCCGCCGCGGCAGATGATCCAGCGCCAGCCGGAACTGGCCAAGTTTGCCGGCGGCATGGAGCCGGGCCTGAAGAACCCGCTCGGCGCGCGTGCCATGTATCTGTTCAACAAGGGCGGCGATATGGGCTACCGCCTGCATGGCAGCCCGGAGTGGAATTCGATCGGCAAGGCGATGTCGTCGGGCTGCATCCGGCTGATGAACCAGGACATTATCGACCTCTACGACCGCACGTCGGTCGGAGCCAAGGTTATTGTGATGTAGGAGCCATGATCCCGAAAAGTGGAGACCGGTTTTCGGGAAGATCATGGCCAACTAAAAGTTTTATGACGCGGACCGTCTAGGCAACAACGGACGTCCAAAACAGAAAACCGGGCAATTCGGCCCGGTTTTTTGTTGCTCGTTCAATGAGTGAAGAGGGCCTTACGAGACCTGTTCAACCTGCTGCACTTCCGGAACGAAATGCCTAAGTAGATTCTGGATGCCATGCTTCAGCGTCGCGGTCGAAGACGGGCAGCCGGCGCAGGCGCCCTTCATGTGCAGGAACACGGTGCCGTTCTCGAAGCCGCGGAAGGTGATGTCGCCGCCATCCTGGGCGACCGCCGGGCGCACCCGGGTGTCGAGCAGTTCCTTGATGGTGATGACCAGTTCCTCGTCGGCCTTGTCGTAGAATTCGCCGGTCTGGCTGGTCTCGGCGGCGGGGCCGGCATTGACCATGACAGGCGCGCCTGACATGAAGTGCTCCATGATGGCGCCGAGGATGGCCGGCTTCAGATGCTGCCAGTCGGGGCCGTCCTTGGTCACGGTGATGAAGTCATAGCCAAAGAACACGCCCGTGACGCCGGGAATCTCGAACAGGCGGCCGGCCAACGGCGAGGCGCTCGCTGCACTGTCGGCATCGCGGAAATCGGCCGTGCCTTCAACAAGCACTTCCTTGCCGGGCAGGAATTTCAGCGTTGCCGGGTTCGGCGTCGATTCGGTCTGGATGAACATGGCCGTCTCCGTGCCCCATTCGGGCAGCTAGTTTGGAATAATTCTAAATAGGCTCAATTGGCTGGACATTCAAGCGAAACGCATCGCTCAAACGGCTGGCTGGCGGAATGTTTTTGCTGGCCCTTACCGCAAACCGAGGTGCGTTGAGATTCAGGTCAGGCCGCGCCGAAAATGGTGGCTTTCGAGAACCGGAGCGGAGCGTACTTGAAGTACGTGAGCACCGGAAGCGCAGAAAGCCGCTATTTGCAGGCCGGCCTCACCTGAATATCAGCTCACCTCAGGCGAGGCTGTCGATCTCCTCGTCCGACAAATTCTGCGGCACCACTGTGACCGGAATGGGGAAGGCCGCGCCCTTGCCGGCGACAGCGCCGACCAGCGGTCCGGGCCCTTCCTTGCCTGCGCCTGCGGCCAGCACCAGGATGGCGATATCCTGGTCTTCCTCGATCAGTTTGTGGATCTCTTCGGTCGGCTTGCCTTCGCGCACCACCATTTCGGGCTCGATACCGAGCTTCTGGCGCACCTTGTTGGCATAGCCGTCGAGAGCGGCGCGTGCCGTGGCGTTGGCCTCCTCGCGCATGATCTTTTCGACGCCCAGCCAGTGCTGGAAATCATCCGGCGTGATGATGTAGAGCAAGACCAGTGTGCCGCTGGTGCTCTGCGCCCGCTTCGAGGCGTAAGCGACGGCGCGCTCGCACTCCGGCGTGTCGTCGATGATCGTCAGGAATTTCCTGCGATGGCCGGCTTCGCGACTGAGGCGTTTGGAGACCATGTCTATCTACTCGATGTGTTTTCGGCCGCAATCTGCCACCGCGGCAGACCGGCGGCAAGCCGCCGGCCTTATGTCAGTGTGGTGCAGTGCACTGTGACGGCCGGGCTCAGCCCTGCAGCAAGCCGATAATGTCGCGCACGGTCTTCATCGTGGTCTCAGCCAGCACGCCGGCGCGCTCGCCACCATCCTTCAGCACCGCGTCGACATAGGCGCGGTCGCCCTCGATGCGGCGCATCTCGCCGGCGATCGGCGCCAGTTTTTCCACGGCAAGGTCGGCCAATGCCGGCTTGAACACGGAAAACTGCTGCCCGCCGAATTCCTTCAGCACGTCGGCCTTCGACATCTCGGCTAGCCCGGCATAGATGCCGACCAGGTTTTCCGCTTCCGGCCGGCTTTCCAGACCGTCGACTTCGCTCGGTAAGGCCTCCGGGTCGGTCTTGGCCTTGCGTATCTTCTTCGAGATGGTGTCGGCATCGTCGGTCAAATTGATGCGCGACAGGTCGGACGGGTCCGATTTCGACATTTTCTTGGAGCCGTCGCGCAGGCTCATGATGCGCGCTGCCGGGCCGCCGATGACCGGTTCGGTGATCGGGAAAAAGCCGTTCACCGTCTCTTCGCCCACCTGCATCTCGACGCCGACGCCAAGGCTGGCGATGCGGCTCGAAAAGTCATTGTTGAATTTTTGCGCGATGTCGCGGGTCAGCTCCAGATGCTGCTTCTGGTCCTCGCCCACCGGCACATGCGTGGCGCGGTAGAGCAGGATGTCGGCCGCCATCAGCGAGGGATAGGCGAGCAGGCCCAGCGAGGCATTCTCGCGGTCCTTGCCGGCCTTGTCCTTGAACTGCGTCATCTTGTTCATCCAGCCGATGCGCGCCACGCAGTTGAAGATCCAGGCCAGTTCGGCATGTTGCATCACCCGCGATTGGTTGAAGACGATGTGCTTCTTCGGGTCGATGCCGGAGGCAAGGAAGGCAGCGGTGATCGAGCGGGTCTGGTCGGCAAGGTCGTCATAAACGAGCTGTGCGGTCAGCGAGTGAAGGTCGACGACGCAATAGATGCAGTCGGACGTGTCCTGCAGGGCGACGAATTTCTTGATGGCGCCGAGATAATTGCCGAGATGCAGATTGCCGGTCGGCTGGACGCCGGAAAAGACGAGCTGTTTGAAGGCGGTCATGGGTTCCTCATGGCTTGTGGAGGGCCGTTTCGCACGCGGCGAAAGTCTTGCGACGGCGCGCTTATGGACGAAGGCGGAGAGACGATCAAGAGGCTGGAGGTAAGAGGTAGAGCGATGGCGTCAGGTTGGATTGCCATGGTTCCCATGCTCTTGGGCTTGTAGCGCCTGTCCCTTGACCAGCCAGGTTGGTGCCGCCCCTCATTGTCCTGCCGGACATTTCTCCCCGTATAGAGACGGGGAGAAAGAGGCCGTCATCGCCGGTTTCTCTCCCTTCTCCCCGTCACTATACGGGGAGAAGGTGCCGGCAGGCGGATGAGGGGCAGCGCTGACAGTCAAGATTGATCGCATCAGCTTACGGATCTTCAGAGCGTTCCTTAGGCGTTGGCGAACCCTTGCGCCCGATATTGCGCCTTATCATGCCGAAATCGGCGCCGCCGGTGGCAAAGGCGGTGACGAAATAGAGCAGCGCGCCGCCGGCCACCAGCGCCAGCAATGTCGTAGCCTTGATCACCAAGGGCGAGCCGGGGCCGAGCCTGACGGCCAGCCAGTGTTCGGCGAAATAGAGCGCCACCGCCATCACAGCCGCCGACAGCACCAGGCGCGGGATGCGCTTGAGTAGTGGCACGTCGCGCCCCCAATGGCCGCGCCGGATCAGCACGGCGAGCAGCATCATGGCGTTGACCCAGCCGGCGACGGCCGAGGCGACCGCAATGCCGGGCGCGCCCATCCTGGGAAACAGCGTCAGCGCGGTCGCGACGTTCACGCCCACCGAAATGGCGGCGAACATCATAGGGGTCCGCGTATCCTCGCGCGCGAAATAGCCGGGGGTGAAGGCCTTGATCAGCACGAAGGCCGGCAGGCCGAGACCGAAGATCGCCAGGATCGCAGCAACCGTCGGCGTCGAGCCGTTGGCGGCAAAGGCTCCGCGCTCATAGACCAGCCGCACGATCGGTTCCGACATGACCCACAGTGCCGCCGCCGCGGGCAAGGTCATGAACAATGTGAATTCGACGGAGCGGTTCTGCAGATTGGCCGCCTCGACCAGATTGCCCGATTTCAGCGCCCGCGACAGTTCCGGCAAAAGCACGATCGCCACCGCGACGCCGACGACGCCGAGCGGCAGCTGGTAGATGCGGTCGGCGTAAGCCAGCGAGGACACGGCGCTGTCCTGCGCCGAGGCGATCGCCGTGCCGATCAGCTGGTTGATCTGGGTGATACCGCCGGTGATCGCCGCCGGCAGCGCCAGGATCAGCAGCCGCTTGACGTTGGGCGTCATCTTCGGCCGGCGAAAGCCGATGGCGATGCCGGCATTGCGCACCGCCACCCAGACGATGGCGAGCTGCACCAGGCCGGCCGCCAGCACGCCCCAGGACAGGCTGAAGCCGACATCATGCGCATCCATGCCGTGGTACCAGGCATAACCGAGCACGCTGATCAGGATGATGTTGAGGAAAGCGGGCGCAACGGCCGCCGCGAAATAGCGGCGCAGCGAATTCAGCATGCCGGCCATCATGGCCGCCAGCGACATGCAGATGAGATAGGGGAACATGATCGTCGCAAGCAGGACGGTCGTCTCGAACTTGCCCGGCGTGTCGGCAAAGCCCGGCGCCACCAGATAGCGCACGATCAGCGGCATCGCCAGTTCCATGACGATGGTCAGCGCCAGCAGCGCCGAGAACAGCACGCCGAACACTTCCTCCGAAAAGCGCTTGGCGCCGTCGGTGCCGTGGGTCTCGATCTCCTTGGCAAACAGGGGCACGAAGGCGGCGTTGAACGCGCCCTCGGCAAACAGCCGGCGAAACGTGTTGGGAAACTGGAAGGCGGCGTTGAAGGCGTCCGCCACCGGTCCGGTGCCGAGTGCGGCCGCCATCAGCATTTCACGGCCAAAGCCGAGCGCGCGGCTCATCAGCGTGCCGGATGCAACTGTGGCGAATTTCTTGACGAGGCTCATGCGCGCGGAGATTGCCTGGATGATTGGGAAAAAGGGGGTGATTGGGACAAAGTGATGGTCACTCGGCCGCCGCCTTGGCCTTGCCGCCGCGCTCGGGGGCCACGCCCTCGAGCGCTGTGATAAGCCTGGTGTGGATGGCGGCGGTGCGCGCCGGGCTGTCGATCTTCTGTCCCGTCAGGTCGGTGACATAGAAAGTGTCGATGACCTTCTCGCCGAAGGTGGTGATGTGGGCCGAGGCGATGTCGAGCGACAGGTCCGACAGCGCGCTGGTGATCTCGGACAACAGGCCCGGCCGGTCCAGCCCCTCGACCTCGATCACCGAAAACCGGTTCGACAGCGTGTTGCGGATCTCGGCGCGCGGCGGAATCTTGAACACCTTGGCGCCGCGCCGCGGCTTGGTGCGCTTCTCGATCATCTCCGGCAGCCAGCTCTTGCCCGACAGCACGTCCTCGATCAGCCGGCCGACGCGCTCGGCGCGGCGGCGCTCGTCCTCGTCGCGGTCGAACTCCCTGGAGATCAGGATGATGTCCAGCGCGCGGCCGTCGGATGTGGTGAAGATCTGCGCGTCGACGATGTTGCCGCCGGCCCCCGCACAGGCGCCGGCAATGACCGAAAGCAGGCGCGGATGGTCCTGCGCCAGGACGGTGATCTCGGTCACCGCTTCGAACTGGTGTGTCCTGACCACGGTGGCGAGCTTCTTGCCCGCCGCGTCCGCCTCGCGGATGAATTCGGCATGGCGCAGCTGGTCGGCAAGATCGACGGTCAAGAGGTAATTCTCATAGTGCAGGCCGACATAGCGCTTGCGCGCCTTGTCCGGCCAGTCGGCAAGCGCCTCTGCCAGCCGTTCGCGTGATGCCGCCGTGCGCTTGGCGCGCGACACTTCCGAAAAACCGCCGGTCAGCAAGAGTTCGGTCTCGTAGTAGAGCGTGCGCAGGAGCTGGCCTTTCCAGCCGTTCCAGACACCCGGCCCGACGCCTCTGATGTCGCACACGGTGAGGATCAGCAGCATTTTCAGCCGTTCGACCGACTGCACGATTGCGGCAAAATCCTCGATCGTCTTGCGGTCGTTGAGGTCGCGCGTCTGCGCCGTCATCGACATGACGAGATGGTTCTCGACCAGCCAGGCGACCGTCTCGGTGTCGGCGGCCGACAGCCCCATATGCGGGCAGATGCGCCGCGCGATCCTTGCGCCGGCCTCGGAGTGATCCTCCGGCCGCCCCTTGGCGATATCATGCAAGAGCACGGCGACATAAAGCGCCTCGCGGCTCTTCTTTAGCCCCGGCATCAGCGCGTGCGACAGCGGATGCACCTTTTCGCCGTCGCCACGCTCGATCTCGGCCAGCACGCCGATGCAACGGATCAGGTGCTCGTCCACCGTATAGTGGTGGTACATCGAGAACTGCATCATGGCGACGATCTTGCCGAAGTCGGGGATCAGCTTGCCGAGCAGGCCGGCCTCGTTCATGCGTCGCAGATTGAGCTCGGCATTGCGGTCCGAGGTCAGGATGTCGAGAAACAGCCGGTTGGCCTCCTCGTCGCGCCGCAGCGACTTGTTGACGAGACCGAGCGAACGCGTGAGCAGCTTCAGCGCATCGGGATGGAATTCCAGCCCGTGCTTGTCGGCGAACCAGAACAGCCTGAGCAGATTGACCGGGTCGCGCTCGAACACCGTGTCGTCGGCGACGTTGATGCGATGGTTGTCGACGATGAAATCGGACGTGCCGGCCAGCTTGCGCTTGCGGCGCTGGAAGGTGAGGAAGATGCGGTTGAAGCCCGGCACGTGCTTGGCCTGCTCTTCCTCGAGCGCGGCGCAGAAGATGCGGGTCAGGTCGCCGACATCCTTGGCGACGAGAAAATAGTGCTTCATGAAGCGCTCGACCGCCGACAGGCCGGGATGGGTGGTGTAACCGAGACGCTCGGCGATTTCGCGCTGGATGTCGAAATGCAGCCGTTCCTCGGGCTTGCCGGTGAGGAAATGCATGTGGCAGCGCACCGCCCACAGAAAGTCCTCGGCCTTGAGGAACTCCCTGTATTCGGCCTCGGTGAAGACAGCCTTGTCGACCAACTCCTCGCCGGTGCGCACGCGATAGAAGTATTTCGCGATCCAGAACAGCGTCTGCAAATCGCGCAGACCGCCCTTGCCGTCCTTGACGTTGGGCTCGACCAGATAGCGGCTTTCGCCGGCCTTGGCATGGCGCTCGTCGCGTTCGGCGAGCTTGGCCTGCACATATTCCGGCCCGGTGGTGCGCACCACTTCATGGTCGAAGCGGGTCAGCAATTCGTCAAAGAGCTTTTGCTCTCCCCACAGGAACCGGGCCTCCAGGATCGAGGTGCGGATGGTGATATCGCTGCGCGACAGCCTCAGGCACTCGTCGATGTTGCGGGTGGCGTGGCCGACCTTCAGCCCGAGGTCCCACAGCATATAGAGCATGTATTCGACGATCTGTTCACCCCACGGCGTCTGCTTGTAGGGCAGCAGGAACAAGAGGTCGATGTCGGAACCCGGCGCCAGCGTGCCGCGGCCATAGCCGCCGACCGCGACGACAGCCATGCGTTCGGCGGTCGACGGGTTTTTCACCCGATAGACATGGGTCGCGGCGAACTCGTAGAGGGCGCGGATGATCTCGTCCATGAGATGCGACAGCCGGGCAGCACACGCCGCGCCGCTGCCATCGTCCATCAGCATGCGCTCGGCGATCTTGCGACCCTCGGTCAGGCGTCCCTTCAACAGCTTGAGCGCACCGACGCGCGCGCCGGACTCGGCACCGTTGCCGGCGGAGGTCAGCGCCGTCATCTCGCGGCGCAGGGCGTCGCCGTCGATCAGCTCGTCGAGTTTGAGGGAGATTTTTGCCATAAGTTACCGGTCGGCCTCGCCTTTCGGCGGCGTCTATAGCGCGTTTTCACGGCGCTGTGTATGGGGCCGCCGGACGCGCCGGCCGCGATACTCGAACGGAATGACATTCTCCTGCCGGAGCCGGAAGAGATCGACGATCTGCCGCGCCAGCCGCCAGGCTTCGATCCTCACCTTGGCGGCAATCGGCTTGTGGCGCCTTTTGCCCATCCCGCTTGCGGCCCATTCCTCTTCGCGCTCCTGCTTGAGCAGGCTCGGCAATTGCACTGGCCCTTCGCCAAGGAACTGAGCCTGCAGGCACAAAGCCGGCACAAGCTGATAAATGACGTCGCGGGACGAGGTCGCAAAACGCGGATTGAAGACGAGATGATCGACGGGGATGGCGATCTCATCCGTCGCCTCGATGAGGTCTCGTGCAGCCTGTCTCGACAGGATGTACCCGGCCGCGCCGATATGGACGGCGTGCAGCCTGCTCGCGGAAAAACCGTGGCCACAGGCAACTTGCTTGCGTGCAATCACGGTTCGATTGAAGAACGTTTCCAGTTTGACGATGTCCGCATCGGCGGGAATCCAGTCCGCACCGGCAAGCAATGGGCCGGCATTGTCAGAGAAGACGACATCGTCCTCGAAGATGGCGCCATAGGCGTCATCGCCTGCCGCGATCATCGACCAGCACTGTTTGTGACTGAGCAGGCAACCGATCTCGGTGTCGGCCATACGCAAACGCTTTTTTCTTTGCGGCATTTCGGCCAGATCCGGCCGATCGCGCGCGTCGATGGCGACGACCCGTTCAAAGGCGACGCCGATGCGGGCGAACTCGGCCGACACATGGGCGAGGCGGTCGCGGGACCGATCGAGATTGATAACCAGGCATTTCATGTGGGTGGGTTCGATGCAGCGGATGCAGGTGGCCGCGTCCATAACATAGGAAAGAAATTGCGTAAGCGATTTTTCCCTCGATGCCGTCCGATGGCGACCATGATCGAAAGGTGGAAATCGCCCCTTGACCTTCCAGTTACTGGAAGCACTACCTCCACACCCAGACAGACATGAAGGAATTTATTCGATGGCGCATTCCGAGCATCACCACCACGCGCACACGGCCGATGGCGGCTGCTGTGCGGCAAAGGCGGCTGCGCCGACCGCCGAGGCCGTGGTGCGCGATCCCGTCTGCGGCATGAGCGTCGATCCGGCAGCGGGCAAGCCGTCGGTCGAGCATGGCGGTCGCCTCTTTCACTTCTGCAGCGAGAACTGCCGCACGAAATTCGTCGCTGAGCCTGAAAAATACCTGACCGCCACGGACCCGGTCTGCGGCATGAGCGTCGATCGTGCCACAGCCAGGCATTTCTTCCGGCACGAAGGCCAGGGTTTCTATTTCTGCTCGGCCGGATGCCAGGCGAAGTTTGAGGCCGAGCCGCAGAAATATCTCGGCGACAGGCCGGCACCGCTGCCAATGCCGAAAGGCACGCAATACACCTGCCCGATGCATCCCGAGATCATTCGCGACAAGCCCGGCTCGTGCCCGATCTGCGGCATGGCGCTGGAGCCGATGGGCGTTCCCACCGGCGATGAGGGTCCGAACCCCGAACTGGTCGACTTCACCAAGCGGTTCTGGGTCAGTACGGTGCTGTCCGTGCCGCTGCTGATCGTCGCCATGGCGCCGATGCTCGGCCTGACCTTCCAGGCTTTTATCGACGGGCGCACGATGGTTTGGCTCGAACTGGCGCTGGCGAGCCCCGTCGTGCTGTGGGCGGCCTTCCCGTTCTTCCATCGCGGATGGGATTCACTGGTCAACCGCAGCCCCAACATGTGGACGCTGATTTCGCTCGGTGTGGGTGCCGCCTATCTCTACAGCGTCGTGGCGACACTGTTTCCGGACATCTTTCCGCATCAGTTCCGCGGTCATGGCGGCACCGTGCCGGTCTATTTCGAGGCCGCCGCCGTCATCGTCGCGCTGGTGCTCCTCGGCCAGGTCCTCGAATTGCGGGCCCGGGAAAAGACCGGCTCGGCCATCCGCGCGCTGCTCGACCTGGCGCCGAAGACGGCGCGGCTGCTGGGCGTGGATGGTTCCGAGACCGACGTCCCGCTCGACGCCGTCAAGGCCGGCGACAGACTGCGCGTCCGCCCGGGCGATGCCGTGCCGGTTGACGGCGTCGTGCTGGAAGGCCGTTCTTCCATCGACGAATCGATGATCTCGGGCGAGCCGCTGCCGGTCGAAAAGACCGAGGGCGACACTTTGACTGGCGGCACACTCAACAAGAACGGCTCGCTGATCATGCGCGCCGAAAAGGTCGGCGCGGAAACCACGCTGGCGCGCATCGTTGAACTGGTGGCCAAAGCACAGCGTTCACGCGCGCCGATTCAAGGGTTGGCCGACCGCGTCTCCTTCTACTTCGTCCCCGCCGTCGTGCTGGTGGCGCTTGCCGCCTTTGCCGCCTGGGCCGTCTTCGGCCCCGAGCCCAGCCTGATCTTCGCCATCGTCTCGGCGGTCTCGGTGCTGATCATCGCCTGTCCCTGTGCACTCGGCCTGGCGACGCCGATGTCGATCATGACCGCCACCGGGCGCGGTGCGCATGCCGGCGTGCTGATCAAGGAAGCCGCCGCTCTGGAACGTTTCGCCTCGGTCGACACGCTGATCGTCGACAAGACCGGAACCTTGACTGAGGGACGGCCGCGCCTGACCGATGTCGTCGCGGCGGTTGGCCTAGCGGAGAACGAATTGCTGGCGCTCGCCGCTGGCCTCGAAAAAGGCTCGGAGCATCCGCTGGCCGAAGCCATCGTCGACGGCGCCGGCGAGCGCGGCCTGACACTCAGTGATGCTTCCGGCTTTGAAGCCGTTACCGGCAAGGGTGTCTTCGGCACTATATCGGGCAAGCAGGTCGCGCTCGGCAACGCCGCCATGATGACCAACCTCGGCGTAGACACGGCTACCTTGTCGGCCAAAGCCGAAGCGCTGCAGGCCGAGGGCAAGACCGTGATGTTCGTTGCAGTGGACAAAAAACTGGCCGGCATCGTCGCCGTCGCCGACCCGATCAAGGCAACGACGGCCGAGGCGATCCGGGCACTGCACGACAGGGGACTGAAGATCATCATGGCGACCGGCGACAATGAGCGCACGGCGCGCGCAATCGCCAAAAGCCTCGGGATCGACGAGGTGCGCGCCAGCCTGCTGCCGGAGCAGAAGGCGGCATTGGTCGAGGAACTGCGCGCCAATGGCACCGGCGTCGCCATGGCCGGCGACGGCGTCAACGACGCACCCGCACTTGCCGCCGCCGATGTCGGCATCGCCATGGGCACGGGCGCCGACGTTGCGGTCGAAAGCGCGGGGATCACCCTGGTCAAGGGCGACCTCAACGGCATCGTTCGGGCGCGAACGCTGGCCCAGGCGACGATCCGCAACATCCGCCAGAATCTGTTTTTTGCCTTCCTCTACAATGTGCTTGGCGTGCCGGTTGCCGCCGGCGTGCTCTATCCGCTGACCGGCACACTTTTGTCGCCGATGCTGGCGGCGGCGGCGATGAGCCTGTCCTCGGTTTCGGTGATCGCCAACGCATTGCGGCTCAGGACATTGAAACTCTGAACTCAACCCCCAAATACGAAATCCTATCAACAGGAGATCATGGATGACCTTGGCTAAAAAGATCGTGCTTTTGCTGATGGCGGCTGGAATGCTGCTTGCCGTTTTCCTCGAAAGCGTTCCGGCGCAGTCCGAGGAGATGAAACACGACATGGGCGCGATGGCGACAGACGCGACCGGTCCGTCGACCGAAGGCTACAAGGCGGCGATGGACAAGATGCATGCCGACATGATGGCCTCCCAATACACCGGCAATGCCGATGTCGATTTCGTGCGCGGCATGATCCCGCATCATCAGGGCGCGATCGACATGGCCAAGGTGGAACTCGCCAACGGCAAGGATCCTGAAATCCGCAAGCTGGCCGAAGGCGTCATCGCCGCGCAGGAAGCCGAGATCAAGCAGATGCAGGACTGGCTCGCAGCCCATCCGGTGAAGTAGGCATCCGCGATCATGCAGGAGATCCATTCTGGATTTCTCCCCGTGCCTGTGATTGGCATACGCATCGACCGCCACACCAGCAATTCCAGGAAAAGTGCGAGCGGTTTTCCGTCCGGAATTGCGTAAACAAAGATAGAGCCTCTATGCCCACGACGATCAGAACCACCACGCTGCCTTCGGGCGAAGCCGTCCAGGTGCTGGGACAGGGTACGTGGAAGATGGGCGAGGATTCCCGCCGCCGTGCCGGCGAGGTCAACGCCCTGAAGCTCGGGCTGGACCTCGGCATGACGCTGATCGACACCGCCGAAATGTATGCCAGCGGCGGCGCCGAGGAGGTGGTGGCCGAAGCCATTACCGGACACCGCGACGAACTCTTTCTCGTCTCCAAGGTGCTGCCGTCCAATGCCTCGCGCGCCGGCGTGGCGCGGGCCTGCGAAAACAGCCTGAAGCGCCTGCGCACCGACCGCATCGATCTCTATCTCCTGCACTGGCCGGGCAGCGTGCCTCTGTCTGAAACCGTCGAGGCTTTCGAGGCTTTGAAAAAGGCCGGCAAGATCCGCCATTGGGGCGTCAGCAATTTCGACACCGACGAGATGGAGGAGCTGACCGGGCTGCGCTCGGGCGACAATGTCCAGACCAATCAGGTGCTCTACAATCTGTCGCGGCGCGGCCCGGAATTCGATCTCGGGCCATGGAGCCGGCAACGTGGCATTCCGCTGATGGCCTATTCGCCGGTCGAGCAGGGCGCGCTGGCGCGCAATGCCAGGCTGGAGACCGTCGCCGCTTGCTACAACGCCACGGCGGCACAGATCGCGCTTGCCTGGGTGATGGCGCAGCCAGGTGTTATCGCCATCCCGAAGGCCAGCAGCCAAGAGCACGTCCGCCAGAACGTCGCTGCTCTCGACATCAAGCTCACCGGCGAAGACCTCACCGAGCTCGACCGCGCCTTCCCGCCGCCGACCCGCAAGCGCGGGCTGGAGATGATCTAGATTGGAACGGATTTCGACCGGGCCTCGTCACACCGCGTACAAAATCAGCGATATCACGGTCACGTCGCTGCGTGACGGCTATGTCGACATGCCAGTAAGGCGACTGCGCCAGCCGGGAGACATTGCATTCGGCGATGACCTGCCGTCGCAGGTATCACTCGTCGACGGTGCGCTCAGGCTATCGGTCAACGCGTTTGCCATAGATGACGGCAACGACATCACACTCATCGACACGGGCTCCTCGAACGCCTGGCACTCGACAATGGGGCATCTGCCCGAGGCGATGCGCGAGGCGAAGATCGCCACTGGGCGGATACGGACCGTTGCTTTCACCCATACCCATCTCGACCATATCCACGGGCTGATCCTTGCCGATGGTGGCGACGGCTTCCCGCAACTCTCTCGTCTGCTTGTCCCGCGAGCTGAACTCGACATGTTCCGGGAAGTGGCGAGGCTGGAACGCTTCCACGACCGAGCACAGCCCTTCGACGCCGGACAGCGTCTGGGCGCGAACATCGAGACCATCGCCGCCGCCGGCCATGAAGCCGGGCACACGTGCTTTCGCGTGACGAGCGCCGGCGAAACACTGTTGATTTGGGGCGACACCGTGCATGTGCCGTCGCTTCAGTTCGATCGCCCGGAGATCGCCTGGGAATTCGACGCCGACCGGGAGCAGGCACGCGCAAGCCGATTGCGACTGTTGGCCCTTGCCGCCGACAACGCCTGCTTCGTTGCGGGAACGCATCTCGATTCACCGGGAGTCGGCCGGGTTTTTCGAACCGAGACAGGCTTCCGCTTCGAACCTGTCTAGATATCGTCGCCTGCTGTCAGCCCCAACCGCATGCGCGTCCTGCGCAGCGCGCGCGAAAACATGCCGGCATCGTCGACGGCGCGGGCAAGCGTGAGCGCGCCCTGGATGGCGGAGACGGCTTCTTCGGCAAGCTCGGCCGCCTCGGTCGTTCCGTGCCCGTCTCGCGCCAGCGCATCGGCGAGGTGCCCGACCCAGCGGCCGAAATAGTCCCTGATCTGGCTGGCGAAGAGATCGCGCGATTCCTCCAGCGCGAAGGCGCCGATAAGGCACACCCGGCGCCCCGAGCGGAAATAGCTGTCGGTCGCCTCGAACATATGCTCGATCCCGGCTCGCGGATCGGTGCCGTCGCGCAAGGGTGCGAAGACATTGTCCTCGAACCAGCCGTCGATATGGGCGATGACGGCCCCTGCCATCTCTTCCTTGCCGCCGGGGAAGAAGTGGTAAAGGCTTCCCTTGCCCAGCCCCGTCGCCGCGCCGATCAGCGCGATGCTCGCGCCCTCATAGCCGTGTTCGCGAAAGACCTCAGCCACCATCGCCAGCAGCTGGTCGCGGTCGGGTGCGATGCGCCGCATTAGCGACTTTACAGCCCGAGTTCGGTCAGGCCCGGATGGTCGTCCGGCCGGCGGCCGAGCGGCCAATGATACTTGCGCTCGGCCTCAGTGATCGGCAGGTCGTTGATGCTGGCGACGCGGCGGCGCATCAGCCCGGCCGCGTCGAACTCCCAATTCTCATTGCCGTAGGAGCGGAACCAGTGGCCGCTGTCGTCGCGCCATTCATAGGCAAAGCGCACCGCGATGCGGTTGTCGTTCCAGGTCCACACTTCCTTGATCAGACGGTAGTCCAGCTCGCGCGCCCATTTGCGCTTGAGGAAGCCGACGATCTCGCTTCTGCCGGAAACAAACTCGGCGCGGTTGCGCCAGGTGCTGTCCTCGGTATAGGCGAGCGAAACCCGCTCGGGGTCGCGGCTGTTCCAGGCGTCCTCCGCAAGGCGCGCCTTCTGCGCTGCCGTTTCGGCCGTGAATGGCGGCAAGGGCGGACGGCTCATGGAAATCTCCTGTCGGTTTCGATCCTCGATAGCCGACATTGTACCGATCGGTACAATTAGTCAACACAGCTGTGTCCTTTGCGACGGCCTCAGGTGGCTGGGACTTATCGAACCTCGGCTTTCAGCCTTTCAAAGGCATCCCGGACATATCCGGTCAGCGGCTGCCTGGCGTTTTGCTGCTGAAATGTTTCGACGGCCAGGCGAAACGCGGCGACTGCCACCAGGGAGACCAGTCGCAGACTGTTGCGTGCCTGGTCCGGCCGCAACTCGCATAACCCATCGAAGATGGCTTGCTCGAACTGCAGGTAGCCCGTGTGCCTGCGCGAGCGCAGCGTCTTGCTCTCCCGCATGACCTTGGCCGTCGCCATCATTTCTGCACCCTGGAAGCTGCCGACAAGATTGAGCAATGCGTCACGGGCGATGTCGATTGCCATTCCGGTTGGTGGCTCGGCAAGGACCGACGCTTTGACCACGCTTGCGTAGTGGCTCAACGACGCAAACAGAACCTCATCCTTGCTCTTGAAATAGTGGAAGAACGTCCGGCGCGAGATGCCGGCGGCTGCAGCTATCTCGTCAAGCGTGGTCGCGTCGTAGCCATTGGCCAGGAAAGCGTTAAGGCCGGCTTCGGCGATGCGGTGGGACGTTTCTCGCCGCTTCCGCTCGCGCAGGCCTTCTGATTTTGGCGCATCGTTCATGGAGCGCTCCTGCCATGACCGTTCCTCAAATGCGACAAGAAATTTGGTGCACATTCAAGCCCCGTCATCACACCTCGCCATAATGGTGCCATCAATTTATTGCACTGAGTGCAATTATTGACGCTCCCCACACACGCCCCTCCGGGCGCGCCCATGCGGAGGCATCCATGGCAGCTTGCTTGCGTTCCCGTCGCGAGGCTCATATCAGTCGTAGTTCGGGCGATCCGCGCGCATGCCGCGCGGACCACCGCATAATATGGCCGTTTGTGCTGACCTTGAGCCTGCTCGCAGTTGGCTGCGCGTCTGCGCCCCTGGATCAGGTAGGCTCACTGCAATCCTATGACGAGTTGAAACCGTCGGACGGTTTGTTAGCCCGCTGCGGGTTAGCAAGGACGACGTGCTTGCGGCAAAAACCGTTCGGATCATTCCGACGGGCTTTTCGCGGCCCGCCGCCGGAAAATCGACACTGTCCCAAGCGCAGCGCAGCCTTGTCACCAATGCTGTGGACAGGACGCTCTGCTCGGGCTTGAGCCAGCGCTTCCGGGTGGTCGATCTGACCGAGCCCGCTGACCTGACGGTCCACGCTATGGTGACGCACGTGACGCCGACGAACGCTTTGGCGGTCGGCGTTTCGAAAGTTGCCTCGACGGCGATTTCCGTCGCACTGCCTGATATGCGGGTTCCGGTTCCTCGTCTGCCGATCGGATTGGGCAGCCTGTCACTCGAAGCCGAAGCGATTGGTGACAACGGCAAACAGGCGGCGGCCATGATCTGGGGGCGCGGCGCGAACGCCTTGTTGGATTCCGGCCGGGTCGCCCGCGAGGGCGACGCCTACGACCTGGCGGCGAAGTTCGGCCACGATTTCAGCAAGCTCCTGGTCACCGGCAAGACGCCGCTGAACAAGCTGCCCTCGCTGCCGACCAGGGCGGAGTTGCGCGCCATGTTCGGCGGCGGGCCGAAATATCCGGCCTGCAAGGCATTCGGCAAATCGCCCGGACTGGTCGGCTTCCTCGGCGATCGGATGGGATTGCCGCCAGCCTGGACCGACAAGGGAGCCGCGGTGCGTGACGACTGAGGCGGTGACGCAAATGCAGAGGAAGTCCCCGATGCCGCTTTCCCCAACGGCTTTTCAACAAGGCAGAAGGATGCGCTTCCTTTGGCTGGTTGCTCCCGTTGTCCTGGCGCCGGCCCTGCTTGCGGAGAGTGGGTGGCCGCAAGGCAGCACCTCTCGCGAGATGCTAGAACTTGTAGGTACCGTGCTGGTCCTCATCTGTATCGGCGGCCGCTGTTGGGCATCGCTGTATGTTGGCGGACGCAAGAACTGTGAACTCGTCACAACCGGCCCCTATGCCTATACGCGCAACCCCCTCTATTTCTTCTCGGCCCTTGGACTGGCTGGCGTTGGGCTGACATTCGGGTCGCTGATCCTTTCGGCGTTTCTCTTTGCCTTCACCTGGCTGGTTTTTTCCTATGTCGCGGCGCGCGAGGTGGTCGCGCTGGATGCGATCTTTGGCGAGGCCTATCGGCGCTATCGTCGAAGCGTGCCGGCCTTCTTTCCCCGTCTGCGGCGCGATTACGACGGCGTCTTGGATCCGTCTTCCGTCACGTTCGACTCAGTGGCGCTGAAGCGGACCGCTATCGACAGCTCTTACTTCCTTGTGGCGATACTGGCGGTCGAATTGCTCGGCTGGCTCCAGTCGGCAAGGCTGGTGACGCCGATCTTCCGATTGTTTTGATTAGAGCATGATCCCAAAAAGTGGGAACCGGTTTTCGGAAAAGATCATGCTCCAACAAGGAGTTAGATCAGGGTGACGATTCAACGAAACGTCATCCTGATCTAGCGGCCCGCCAGCCCCTTCAGCCGGTAGAGCGCCTCCAGCGCCTCGCGCGGCGTCATCTCGTCGGGGTTGATCTCGCCGATTGCAGCGCCCAGAGCATCGCTCTTCGCCGGCTTGGGCGCTTCCCGCCTCGCCGCCACCGAAAACAGCGGCAGATCGTCTACAAGCCGGTTGGCCTTGCCCGAAACCTCGCCTTCTTCCAACTGGTGCAGCACCTCTTTGGCGCGACCGACCACCGCTTCCGGCAGTCCGGCCAAGCGGGCCACTTGCACGCCGTAGGAACGGTCGGCGGCACCCTTGCCGACCTCGTGCAGGAAGACCACGTCGCCTTCCCATTCCTTGACCCGCATGGTGACATTGGAGAGGCGTGGCAGTTTGCCGGACAGCGCCGTCATCTCATGGAAATGGGTGGCAAAGATCGCCCGGCAGCGGTTCTTCTCGTGCAGGTACTCGACCGCCGCCCAGGCAATCGACAGACCATCGAAAGTGGCGGTGCCGCGGCCGATCTCATCCAGGATCACCAGCGCCCGTTCGCCGGCCTGATTGAGGATCGCCGCCGTCTCGACCATCTCGACCATGAAAGTCGAGCGGCCGCGCGCCAGATCGTCCGAGGCGCCGACGCGTGAGAACAGCCGGTCGACAACGCCGATATGGGCTGACGTTGCCGGCACGAAGGAGCCGGTCTGGGCGAGGATTGCGATCAGCGCGTTTTGCCTGAGGAAGGTCGACTTGCCGCCCATGTTCGGGCCGGTCAAGAGCCAGATGGCGCCGGCTTTGGCGCCGCCTTGCGGCGACAGATCGCAATCATTGGCGACGAACGGCCCTTCGCCTGAACGCCGCAGCGCCTGTTCTACCACCGGATGGCGTCCGCCCGAGATGTCGAAGGCAAGGCTGGAGTCGACCAGCGGCCGGCACCAGGCTTCGCTCTCCGACAACAGCGCCAGCGCCGCCGACACGTCGAGCACGGCGAGCGCATCGGCGCCGGCGCGGATCCTCTGCGCCTCGCCGACAGCCTCGGCCGTCAGCGTGTCGAAGGCGGCAAGCTCGATGCTCAGCGCCCGGTCGGCGGCATTGGCGATCTTGGTCTCGAGTTCGGCAAGCTCGGTCGTCGTGAAGCGCATGGCGTTGGCCATGGTCTGGCGATGGATGAAGCGCGCCTTGGCGCCGTCGCTGCCGGTCATGATCGAGTGGTGGTTGGCGGTCACCTCGATGTAATAGCCCAGCACATTGTTGTGCCGGATTTTAAGCGAGCGGATGCCGGTCTCCTCGATCAGCGAGCGCTCCAGCCCGGCTATGACCTTGCGTGATTCGTCGCGCAGCGCCCGCATTTCGTCGAGTTCGGCATGGTAGCCACCGCGCACGAAGCCGCCGTCACGCCTGAGCAACGGCAGCTCGTCACCGAGCGCCTGGGTCAAATGCTGGGCCAGCGATCCAGGCAACGCTTGAATAGCAGCAAGGGCTTCCGCCAATTCATGTGGCAAGGTGGTGGTGGCGAAGACTTCGGCTATCGCGCCCGCCGCCTCGAAACCGGCGCGCAGCGCGCCGAGGTCGCGCGGGCCGCCACGGTTGAGCGCCAGCCGCGACAGCGCGCGCGGCATATCGGCGACGCCCTTCAGGCTTGACCGTACCGCCTGGCAAACCTGAGTCTCCGCACGGAAGAACGACACCGAATCGAGCCTGGCCGCAATCGCCGCCGGATCGGTCAGCGGCGCCATCAGCCGGTCGGCCAGCAGTCTGGCGCCGCCGCCGGTCACCGTGCGGTCGATCGCCTTGAACAGCGAGCCGTCGCGGCTGCCAGACAGCGTGCGCAACAGTTCCAGATTGCCGCGCGTCGCCGGATCGATGAACAGCGTCGAGCCCTGCTCCTCGCGTTCAGGGCGCGACAAAGGCGGCCGCTCGGCCTTTTGCGTCTTTTCGACATAGGCAATGGCGCCGGAGATCGCCGACAATTCGGCGCGCGAGAAGGCGCCGAAACTGTCCGGCGTCGCCACCTCGAAGAAACGCGCGATGCGCCCCGCGGCGGAAGCCGAATCGAACAGCGAAGGCGGCTGCGGACTGGCGACGCGGCCGATGACGTCGAACACCGCTTTCAGCTCGGGATCGTAAAACACCGGCTCGGCGACAATCAGCTCGCGCGGATCGACGCGAAAGACATCGGCCAGCAGGCGGTCGGCCGTGGTCTCGGCAACGCGAAAAACGCCGGTCGAGATATCGATCCAGGCCAGCGCAAAGGCGTGTTCGCTGCTGCCGCCCTTCACTCGTCCCAGCGCCATCAGGAAGCTTGATTCCGATGGCGCCAGCAGTTTGTCCTCGGTGATGGTGCCGGGCGTGACCAGCCGCACCACGTCGCGGCGCACCACCGATTTGCCGCCGCGCTTTCTCGCTTCCGCCGGGTCCTCGATCTGCTCGCAGACGGCAACGCGAAAACCTTGCCCGATCAGCTTCTGCAGATAGTCGTCGGCCGCATGCACCGGCACGCCGCACATAGGAATGTCATGGCCCTGGTGCTTGCCGCGCTTGGTCAAAACGATGCCCAGCGCCCGGCTCGCCTTCTCGGCATCGTCGAAGAACAGCTCGTAGAAATCGCCCATGCGGTAGAACAGCAGCGAATCCGGGTTCGCCGCCTTTATCTCGATATACTGTTCCATCATCGGCGTGACGCTGCCGGAGGCGGGCGCCGACGGTGTCACCTCGGGGGCGTCGGTTTCTGCGGAAGTGTGCATGTTCATGCCGGCACGCTAGCAGATGTGGATGCGGGGTTTAATGCCGGCGGCTCGAAAAGCAGGGGACGACCGGGCCTCTCTCGCCATTGACAGGCAGCGCCGCCGGCATTGCAAGACGCTGGTGGTCGGCATAATCATCCATCGGGGTTGGTGAGGCGGATTATGGACGGGGTTGGCCGGAAATCGTTTGAGGAAACGTTCGGGGCGACCGGCTCGCCGACCGATCGCATGAGGCAGCATGCCGGCCGGGCGCTTGACCGCCTCAAGCGTTCGGCACGCAAGCGCTTGCCTTTTCTGCTTCCGCGAAGCGGCCCTCTGTCCGATCTCGATGGCGACATGCAGGTGGCCATTCATCTGGTCAGCCACGATCCACTGATCATCTACACACCGATCGGCGGACAGCGGCCGCTCGCAACCATCGCCGCCATCGGCCGGCGGCTGGCCTCGCGGCGGGCCGCGTTCCTCATGATGCCGAGTTGGACACTCGAACGACCGCATATCGTTGAACAAATAGGCGGAGATCTCGCTTGGTATCGCCAGCGCTTCCCGCTGCATGAGCTGATTTTTCTGTGCAACACCGAGGAGGAACGCCGACGTGTCATCGCGGTCGGAGGCACGGCGATCTTTTCCAATCACAATCTGATGGTCTCGGAGGACATTTTCCGACCTTTGCCTGAGGTTCCGGTCGAATTCGACGCCGTCTACAATGCCCGCATCTCGTACACCAAGCGTCATTATCTCGCCTTCGACGTCGAGAGATTGCTCCATATCACTGTATCGATCGGCGAATTGCCCGCCTCCGGCGATCGCGCCTTCATTCGACGCCTGCAGGCTCAGTCGCCTCTGCATCATATTGCCAACCCGATCGTCGATGGCCTGACCGACCGGCTGACGCCGCAGCAGGTCAATCGCGCCTACAACCAGGCCGCGGTTGGGCTGTGCCTGTCGGCGGCGGAAGGGGCGATGTGTTCCAGCATGGAGTATATGATGGCCGGACTGCCGGTGGTGAGCACGCCAAGCCTTGGCGGCCGCGATGTCTATTTCGACCCAGACTCTTGCATCATCGCCGAGCCTGAGCCGGCGGCGATCCGGCGCGCGGTCGAAGAATTGCGTGACCGCGGCATTCCCCGCGAAGAGATCCGTGCACGCACAATGGCGAAGGTGTGGCCTCAGCGGCGGGAACTCATGGCTTTCCTGTCGGCGTTGCGCGAACGCATGGGAAGCACGGAGCCGCCGCTTTCCGAATGGCCCTTCCCCGGGACCAGAACGCTGCGTCGGTGGGCGACGGTGCGCCAGCATGCCCGAGAGATCGCAGCGCTGTAGAAACGCGGCATCGGCATCGAGCGATCTGGTGCGCGTTGAAGCAGCTTCGCCGCGCTTGGCGGTTTACAGGGGTGGCGTGTAGCCTTAATCCGGAAGTTCAAAAACACGCACCCGTCTCAAGGGTCCGGCACCGGCGAGGAAATCAAAAGCATCATGGCCAAGAAAACCGAAAACAGCGGCCCGTCCGTCAGCGCCCAGGAGGCGCTGGAATTCCACGCCATGGGCCGCCCCGGCAAGCTGGAGGTCGTCGCCACCAAGCCGATGGCCACGCAGCGCGATTTGAGCCTCGCCTATTCGCCTGGCGTCGCGGTTCCGGTCCTGGCCATCGCCGAGGACCCCAGCCGCGCCTTCGATTACACGACGCGCGGCAACATGGTCGCCGTCATCTCCAACGGCACCGCCATTCTCGGCCTCGGCAATCTCGGCGCATTGGCCTCCAAGCCGGTCATGGAGGGYAAGGCGGTGCTGTTCAAGCGCTTCGCCGATGTCGATTCCATCGATCTCGAGGTCGACACCGAGGATGCCGACGAATTCATCAATTGCGTGCGTTTCCTCGGACCGTCCTTCGGCGGCATCAACCTCGAGGACATCAAGGCGCCGGAATGCTTCATCATCGAGCAGCGGCTGCGCGAACTGATGGACATCCCGGTCTTCCACGACGACCAGCACGGCACCGCCATCATCTCCGCCGCCGGACTGATCAACGCGCTGGAGATCACCGGCCGCGACATGAAGACCACGAAAATGGTCTGCAATGGCGCGGGTGCCGCCGGCATCGCCTGCATCGAGCTGATGAAGGCGATGGGCTTTGCGCCGGAAAACATCATTCTGTGCGACACCAAAGGCGTGGTCTTCCAGGGCCGCACCGAGGGCATGAACCAGTGGAAGTCGGCGCATGCGGTGAAGACCGAGGCGCGCAGCCTGGCCGAAGCGCTTGATGGCGCCGATGTTTTCCTCGGCCTGTCGGCCAAGGGCGCATTGACCACCAAGATGGTGCAGTCGATGGCCAAGAACCCGATCATCTTCGCCATGGCCAATCCCGACCCGGAAATCACGCCGGAGGAAGTGGCCGAGATCCGCACCGACGCCATCATGGCCACCGGGCGTTCTGATTATCCAAACCAGGTCAACAATGTGCTGGGTTTCCCTTACATCTTCCGCGGTGCGCTGGATGTCAGGGCCACCACCATCAATGACGACATGAAGATCGCCGCCGCCCGCGCACTGGCCGAGTTGGCGCGCAAGGACGTGCCCGACGATGTCGCCGCCGCCTATCAGGGCAACCGGCCGAAATTCGGCCCCAACTACATCATCCCGGTGCCGTTCGATCCGCGCCTGATCTCGGCCATTCCGCTCGCCGTGGCCAAGGCGGCGATGGAGTCAGGCGTCGCCCGCAAGCCGATCCTCGACCTCGACCGCTATGCGCAGGAGCTTTCGGCCCGCCGCGACCCGATCGCCTCCACCTTGCAGCGCATCTACGATCGCGTCCGGCGCCAACCCAAGCGCATCGTCTTTGCCGAGGGCGAGGAGGAACAGGTGATGCGAGCCGCCGTCTCCTATGTGAATCAGAAGCTCGGCACGGCAATCCTGCTCGGCCGCGACGATGTCATCAAGGAGAATGCCAGGCACGCCGGCATCGACTTGAACAAGCAAGGCATCGAGATCATCAATGCCCGGCTGTCGCGCCGCAACGGCATCTACACCGACTTTCTCTATGAGCGCATGCAGCGCAAAGGCTTCCTGTTTCGCGACTGCCAGCGCCTGATCAACAACGATCGTAACCACTTTGCCGCCTGCATGGTGGCGCTGGGCGATGCCGACGGCATCGTCACCGGGGTGACCCGCAATTATTCGACCGCGCTCGATGACATCCGCCGCATCATCGACGCCAAGCCGGGCCATCGCGTCATCGGCGTGTCGATCGTGCTGGCGCGGGGCAAGACCGTGCTCGTCGCCGACACCGCCGTGCACGACATGCCCAATGCCGAGCAGATCGCCGACATCGCCGAGGAAGCGGCAGGCTTTGCCCGCCGCATGGGTTACGAACCGCGGCTCGCCATGCTGGCCTATTCGACCTTCGGCCACCCGCAGGGCGAGCGCTCCGAGCGGGTGCAGGAAGCGGTGCGCATCCTCGACAAGCGCCGCGTCGATTTCGAATATGATGGCGAGATGGCCGCCGACGTCGCGCTCAACGCCCGCGCCATGGCGCAATATCCGTTCATCCGGCTGACCGGCCCGGCCAACGTGCTGATCATGCCGGCGTTCCACTCGGCCTCGATCTCGACCAAGATGCTGCAGGAGCTCGGCGGCTCCACCGTCATCGGCCCGCTACTGGTCGGCTTGAACAAACCGGTGCAGATCGTCTCGCTGAACGCCAAGGACAGTGACATTGTCAACATGGCGGCGATTGCCGCGTATACGGCGGGGACTTGACGAGCGGTCCGCGCCGCGGCGGTCTTTTTCTTGCTTGGGCAGAGTCGCTGGCGTTGGCAGCGGCTCGTATCGCCGAACGCTTGCACCGATGGCCTATTCGCGCCGCCCCATAAGAGATTGATAATATTCAGCTGATATAGAACCCCTCTCGCCGACTTGCCGCCACGGCATCTACGGCGCGCTCAGACCGCTAACGGGGGTGCGGCCATGAAGCATGACGGGGTTTCTGCATCCGCGGTTGGCCAGGGGGTCTACCACGACGAGCGGCTGGACGCGCTGCTCAGCATCACCGGCCGCATGGACGGTTATCTCTACCGTTGCCGCAACGATCCGTCCTACACCATGCTCTATATCAGCGACGGCATTTTCACCGTCAGCGGTTATCGGCCGAGCGATTTCATCCACAACGCGGTGCGCGACTACGTCTCGGCCATCCATCCGGATGATCTTGCCGCCGTCTATGCCGCCGTCGACACCGCGCTCGAGGCGCGCTGCAACTGGAACGTCGACTACCGCATCGTGCCGCAGGTCGGCGAGCCGCTCTGGGTCCGCGAGATCGGCGGCGGCGTCTGGGACGAGGCCGGCGAACTGGAATTCCTGGAAGGCTTCGTCGTCGACATTAGCGACCGGAAGGTCGTCGAGGATCTCAACGCCGAACTGCTTTTGGAGCTGAAGGCCGCCAATGAGGAGCTCTCCGCGCAAAAGCGCGAGATCGAGCTCGCCAAACAGCAGAGCGACCATTCGGCCAACCACGACGCGTTGACCGACCTGCCCAACCGCCGCGCCTTCCACAACGAGTTGAAATCGGTGATCGATCGTTGCTCCGGCTCCGGCGACGCGGCGGGCCTTCTGTTCATCGACCTCGACCGCTTCAAGGAGGTCAACGACACGCTCGGCCACGAGGCCGGCGATGCGTTGCTGCAGCGCGTGGCGGACAAGCTTCGCGCCACCCTGCGCAGCGCTGATTTCGTTGCGCGCCTTGGCGGCGACGAGTTCGCCTTCCTGTTTTCGGGGAACGCGGAGCAGGCCAGGGAGAAGGCCGTGCGCGTGGCGGAGCGCGTGCTTGAGCGGCTGCGCATCAAGGTTCCCGCTCCGGGTGGCGACATCCATGTCGGCTGCACTGTCGGCGTTGCGATCTATCCGACGGAGGCTGCCGATCCGGACACGCTGGTCGCGCTCGCCGACCGGCTCATGTACATCGGCAAGAAAAACGGTCGCGACCGGCTGGTCACCACCGACGCGCTGGAACCCGGGCCTACGTCCGACGACCTTCGCCGCACCGCCTGAGCGCAGCGCCGGACAGCCCGATCCGGCGGCACCCCTCATCCGGCTGGGCGCTGCGCCGATCCACCTTCTCCCGCAAAGGGAGAAGGAAAGACGCCCCTAAAGCAGCCCGGCCAGTTGGGCCGCGCTGCGCAAGTTCTGCCGCGGCCGCGGCCCGAGCTGCTGGATCACCAGCCCGGCAGCGAGCGAGCCGAGATCGCCGCAATCCTTCAGGCTGCGCCCGGCCGTATAGCCATAAAGGAAGCCGGCGGCATAGAGGTCGCCGGCGCCCGTGGTGTCGACCAGTTCGCGGATGGTCGTCGCCTGGATGGTGACGGTCTCCTCGCCGCGCACGATCACCGAGCCTTTTTCGGAGCGGGTGACGGCGGCAATCTTGCAGTCCTTGCGGATGGCCGCCAGCGCCTCGTCGAAGGATTTGGTCTGGTAGAGCGATTTGATCTCGTGGCTGTTGGCAAAGACGATGTCGACGGTGCCCGAGCGCATCAGCTCGAGGAACTCGTCCCGGTAGCGGTCGACGCAGAACGAATCCGACAACGTCATAGACACTTCGCGTCCGGCCTCGTGTGCGAGCCTCGCCGTCTGCCGGATCGCCTCCTTGGCGCGCGGCGGATCCCACAGATAGCCCTCGAAATAGGTCACCTTGGCGCCGGATGCCTTGTCGGCCTCGACGTCTTCCGGCCCGAGTTCGACGCAGGCGCCGAGATAGGTGTTCATCGAACGCTCGCCGTCGGGGGTGACGAAGATCATCGAGCGCGCCGTCGGCGGCTGGCCTTCGAGCGGCTTGGTGTCGAAGGCAACGCCCTGGGCATGGATGTCATGGGCATAGATTTCGCCGAGCGGATCGTTCGACACCTTGCCGAAGAAGGCGGCGCGGCCGCCGAAACTGGCGACGCCCGCCGCCGTGTTGCCGGCGCTGCCGCCGGAGGCCTCGATCGCCGGGCCCATGCGGCTGTAGAGCAGCTCGGCGCGCCTGGTGTCGATGAGGTTCATCGCACCCTTGATGATGCCGTTGGTTTCGAGAAAAGCGTCGTCGCACTGGGCGATGATGTCGACAATGGCATTGCCGATGCAAAGCACGTCATAATCCGGCATCAATGTCTCCGCCTTGGAATCTGCCGGCTTTCTGCCACGCCGGCCGGGCGCGGGTCTAGACCATGATCCCGAAAAGTGGAACCCGGTTTTCGGACAAGATCATGGTCAAACAAAAATAGAGCCCCGTCCCGATGTAATCGGGACGGATCAGGCTCTCGATTTGGAAGGGTTTTGCCTAGCCGTCAAATCGAACTGGACCATGCGCACTGCCGTGATGTGCGGCTACAGTTGTGTCGTCATCGAAGCATTTCCTCCCCTCAGCGGATTAGAGGGACTTCGATCACAGCTGCTGAAGGCGCTCACAGACATGCAAGCAAAGACCGACATGACCACCGAACTGGCGCTGCTTGGCGCGCTGGCCGCTCTGTGGGGCGCGTCCTATACGTTCATCAAGATCGGTGTCGAGACGATCCCGCCGATCACCTTCATCGCTGCCAGAACCTTGATCGCCGGCGGCATCCTGCTCGCGCTAATCCGCTGGCGCGGCCTCGCCATGCCGAAGGACGGTGCGACCTGGTGGCGTTTCATGGTCCAGGCCTGCCTCAACAGCGTCGTGCCGTTCACGCTGATCGCCGCCGCCGAGCGCTCCATTGATGCCGGCCTTGCCACCATTCTCAACGCGACGTCGCCGATCTTCACCTTCTTGCTGACCGCGCTCATCACCCGCCACGAGCAGGTCACCGCACGCAAGCTGTTCGGTGTCGGAGCGGGCATAGCCGGCATTTGCCTGATCGTCGGCACCCAGGCGCTTGGCGGGCTCGGCCATCAGTTGTGGGCTCAGCTTGCGGTTGTCGCGGCGACCGTCTGCTATGCCGGTGCCGCCATTTTCGGCCGCGGCTTCAGGGGACTCGACCCGATGCTGCCGGCCGCCGGTTCGATGCTGTGCGGCGCGATCATCCTCGTACCCTTGAGCCTGGTGGTCGATCACCCCTGGACGCTGTCGCCGTCAATGGCGTCGATCCTGGCCTTGCTGGCCTTGTCGGTGTTCTCGACGGCGCTGGCCTTCTGCATCTTCTTCCGCCTCATCCACACGCTGGGCTCGGTCGGCACCACGTCGCAAGCCTATCTGCGCGTGCCGATCGGCGTCGGTATCGGTGTCGTGTTCCTCGGCGAAAGCCTGGAGCCGACGGCGTTCTGGGGCATGGGTTGCGTCGTCGCCGGCGTTGCGGCGATGACCATCCCGGCCCGTTCGCCGGCGCTGGCGCGCTAGTTTCTGGTCGGAATTGCGTCCGCTTCAGCAGACTTGCGACTGACCGGGTCTCCGCCTATGTCGGAGATATCAGTTTGTTCCCGGGGGTGGAAATGCCGTGATCTCCAACGCTGCCCGCGCCGCCTTCAGCCGCCTGTTCTCTCCCGAATTCCGCGCGGTTTTCCTGAAGACGCTTGGACTGACCGTGCTGGCGCTCGTGGCCGTGTGGTTTGCTCTCACCGGGCTTGTCGATTGGCTGGCCCTGCCGTGGGTTCACTCGCTGTTGCCCGGCCTGCCGTCCTGGGCCGGATGGCTGAGCGGCATCATCGCGGCCATCGCGCTTGCCTTCGGGATGGCGTTGCTGATCGCGCCGGTGACGGCAATCGTAGCCGGCCTGTTTCTCGACGACATCGCCGAAGTGGTCGAGCGCACCGACTTTCCTGGCGACCCGGCAGGCAGGGCCATGCCGGCGCTGCGCTCGCTGGTGCTGTCGGTGAAGTTCCTCGGCGTCGTCATCCTGGGCAACATCGTCGCCCTGCTGCTTCTGCTGGTGCCGGGCATCAACATCGCTGCCTTCTTCATCGTCAACGGCTACCTGCTAGGCCGCGAATTCTTCGAATTCGCCGCCATGCGCTTTCGCCCGGAAGACGAGGCGAGGGCGTTGCGCAGGAAATATGCCGGCACGGTGTTTCTGGCCGGACTGCTCATCGCTGCCTTCCTCGCCGTGCCGCTGCTCAACCTTTTGACGCCGCTCTTCGCCGCCGCCATGATGGTACACCTGCACAAGGCGATCGGCGTGCGGGAGAGCGCCAGGCGATAGCCCTTTCAACGCAGAAGAAAACCGCGCCCCAATTCGTCATCCGGCTCGACAGTGAACTCGGCTCGCCCCGAATAATGGGCGCGGCCGCCGACACGGGCGATGATGGCGTCATGCGGACCGGCCTTGGTCGTGCGCGCCACCGCGCCGGAGAAGCGCGAGCCGGCGATGCTTTCGAAGGTCCGCTCCCGGCCAATCTCAATCGCGCCCTTGGCATGCATTGACGCCAGCCTTGCGGTGACGCCGGAGCCGGTCGGCGAACGGTCGACCTCGGCATCGGCAAAGACGCAGACATTTTTCGTCGCCTCGCCGGAAAACGCATCGCCCCCATCGGTCAGGATGGTGCCGTAAAGGAAAGCGAGATCGGGATGATCGGGATGCGATAGAGGGAACTCCGCCTTCAGCCGCTCCGTCAGCGCGGTCGCCGCATCGACGAAATCGCGCACCCGGCTGCGGCCGAATTCCAGCCCGAACTGATGGCAATCGGCCAGCGCATAGAAGGCGCCGCCATAGGCGATGTCGAAGATAATCTTGCCGTATCCTGCCAAGTCGATTTTCTGGTCGCGGGCAAACAGGAAGGCCGGCACGCTCTCAAACGACACGGCGCCGGCCTTGCCGTCCCTGACTTCCACCGAAGCCAGGACCAGGCCGCATGGCGCCTCGATGTTGACGGTCGTGATTGGCTCCTGTTTCGCCACCAGGCCTTGGTCGACAGCATAGCGGCCGAGCGCGATGATGGCGTGGCCGCACATTGTCGAATAGCCCTCATTGTGCATGAACAGCACGGCGAGGTCGGCGCCGGGCAAATAGGGTTCCACCAGCAGCGCGCCATACATGTCGTAATGGCCGCGCGGCTCGAAGATCAGCAGTTTGCGCAAATGGTCGAGATGGTCGCGCACATAGGCGCGCTTCTCCAGGATCGTGCCCTTGGGGATGTCGGGATAGCCGCTGGTGATGATCCTGAGCGGCTCGCCGCCGGTGTGCATGTCGACGACGGTGAGCGTCATGCGCCAGGCCCTTCTTAGCCTGAGGACTCGGCAAACAGCGCCTGCAGCTTGCTGAACGGCATGGCGGCGCGGGTGAAGCCGAACGTGCCGTCCTGCTGGATCTCGCGCGCCGCTGTTTCCAGCATGCCGAAGGCGAAATTGGTCAGCCACGGCCCAAGCGAGATGCGCTTGACCCCGGCCATGGCGAGGTCGGCGATGGTGAAACCAGGCAGTGCCATGACATTGACCGGCCGGCTCACCGCCGAGCAGACTTTCCGGATCGTTTCGACATCACTGAGGCCAGGCGCATAGAGCACATCGGCGCCGGCCTTCTCGAAGGCCTGCAACCGCTTGATCGTGTCGTCGAGGTCCGGCTTGTCCCACAGGAAATTCTCGGCCCGGGCGGTGAAGACGAAATCGTGCCTGAGTGCGCGCGCCGCCTCCGCTGCCGCGGAGACGCGCTCGACGGCGTGCGAAAACTCATAGATCGGCTTGTCCGGATCGCCCGTATGGTCCTCGATCGAGCAGCCGGCGAGGCCGGCGGCCTCAGCGGCGAAAATGGTCTCGGCGGCACTGGTTGCGCTGTCGCCCTTGCCTTTCTCGAGATCGGCCGAGACAGGCAAGCTGGTTGCCGCCGTCAGCTCGCGGCAATGGTGGATCATCGCCTCGAATGTCACCGCGCCGTCGGGCAGGCCACGCGAAAAGGCAAAGCCAGCGCTGGTCGTCGCCAGCGCCTTGAAGCCGAAGGACGCCAGAAGCTTGGTCGTGCCGACGTCCCAGGGATTGGGCATCACGAAGGTCGAGGCGTGCAGGTCGCGAAAGATCTTGCCCTTGTCCATGGTGCTTCCCTTCAGATGCGGAGATGTCAGCTAGATTCTATCGTGCCGATTTGCGCCGGGCAAACGAATGCGGTTGGCTCAGAAGCGTCTGGCGTTCTCTCCTGCCAATTTGTCCAGCGCGTCGGAATCCTTAACGTAGTGCGACGTCTTCTTGTCCCAGTGATAGGTGACGGAAATCGCGTGAGATTCAGGCTCGGGCGGCTGCCCATCACAGCTTTCTTCGCTGGGCGTCGTGGTGTCGCTCACCGTCACCTTGATCGCGGCATAAGGCTGCCCGTCAGCGATGGTTTGGAACGCTACATCTTGCGTGCGTCTGTAGGCACAGAGGTTTTCGTCGAACGTATAGATCATGTCGATCAGTTCGAACTCGTCGTCCTGCACCATGATCAGCGGCGTGATCACATAGCCCTGGCTCGAATTGAAATGCGTGCTCATGGTGGTGAGGACGTCATCGTTTGCATCGACGGAAAGCTTGCCCGGATCGCGAAAGTAGGTGCTGCGGTCGACGGCGACATTGACCGCGTCGAGCAGTTTCGGCTTTCCGGTGACGTCGTAGAGCGCGAGCACGGCATAGCCTTCGGCGCTGTCGGGAGAGTCGCCGAGGTCATAGAGCATCACCAGCCGGTCCTTGCCGCCGGCTTTGACCGCAAGCACGCCGGCGTTGGAGAGGCCTGACGTCTCGGGTGGCGAGCCGCCGCTATCCGGGCCCTCGATGTGGCGCATGTCGATCGGCAATCCGCCCCGGTAAAAGCCGTTACTGTCCGCCGCGAGGTCGGGGATGACCATCCTGGCGAGATCAAGATAGGTCACATCCGTATGGCCGGGGACGGCGCTGCGGAACTCCGGGAAGCTTACGGCCTGCGCGCCCGCTGCCGTCCACAGCCATGGCAGCAACACTAGGGCGAGGATGAAGCGAAGCAGGTTGGTTGGCATGGGCGCCTCAGGGTGTCGGGCGCGCAAACCGTAGCACAGCCTCCCAAAGCGTCCAGCCTGGCAAGCTGCCCGCATCAGTGGATCGGCACCAGCCCCGCCAGTGCGCGCATGTCATCGAACAGGAAGCCGCCGGCGTCGGCCAGGCCATCGCGGTCGGAATAGGGATCGCCATGATAGGAATAGACGCGCATGCCGGCGGCAACGCCGGCCTGTGTCCCGGCGACGCTGTCCTCGATGACGATGCAGTCGGCCGGCGCAAAACCCATGGTCTTGGCCGCATGCAGGAACAGGTCCGGGAACGGCTTGCCGCGGCTGACCATGGTCGAAGAAAACATCGCATGCTCGAACAGCGGCAGCAGTCCGGTCTGGCCGAGCGTGATGTGCATCTTCGAGATGCGTGCCGACGTGGCGACGCAGTAGGCGATGCCGGCCGTGCGCACCACTTCGATGAAGTCGCTGATATAAGGGATCGCCTCGACGCCGTGGGAGAACAGATCCGGCAGACCGGCGTTCCAGCGATCGACGAAATCGGCGCCAAGCCTGACTTCGGTCGTCTCTTCGATTTCCTTCTGGACCGAAGCCATGCTGCGGCCGGAAAAATATTTGCGGCAATATTCGAATGTGGTGGTGAAGCCGGCCTCGCTCAGCCACTCGGCAAGCCGCCGGTTCGCAAGGTTCTCGGTGTCGACGAGTATCCCGTCGCAGTCGAAGATGACCAGTTTTGGTATGCTCATTCAGGCGGTGCCGGTCGATCCGAATCCGCCCGCGCCGCGCGCTGTGCCGCCGGCCAGGCTGCGCTCCTCGACCGTCGCCTGTGTCACCGTGGCAAACACGATCTGGGCAATGCGCATGCCGCGCGTCACAGCGAAATCCTCGTCGCCAAGGTTGACCAACAGCACCTTGACCTCGCCGCGATAATCGCTGTCGACCGTGCCCGGTGAATTGAGGACGGTCAGCCCGTGCTTGAAGGCAAGGCCGGAACGCGGCCGCACCTGGCCTTCCATCCCCTCGGGTATCTCCAGGATCAGCCCGGTTGGCACCAAGGCGCGCTTGCCCGGCAGGATCAGCAGCGGCCGGTCATCCGGGACCGCGGCGCGCAAATCCATGCCGGCGGCACCGGTGCTTTCATAGGCAGGGAGGGGAAGTCCTTCACCATGCGGCAACCGAACGAAGCCGACAGTGGGACCAATGACGGAGGAGGTGTGGAGGGCTGCGCGCATAAAATCGATCCTATCGGCGCGAACCGCGATTCGGTCAACTCGCCCGCCACGCTATCAACGGCTTTCTTTGCGGCGTCACGATGACCTAGCGCAGTTCCACGGGCACGACCGTCGTCTCCTTGATCTCTTCCATCACGAAGGAGGCGGAGACGTCTGAAAGCGCCACCTTGGCGATCAGCCGCTGGTAGAGCCGGTCATAGGCCTTCACATCGGCGACGCGGGCGCGCAGCACATAGTCGAGATCGCCGGACATACGGTAGACCCCGGTGATTTCGGGAAAGCCGGTCACCGCCGCCCGGAATTTCTGCAGCCAGTCCGGATCGTGGTTGGAGGTGCGGATCAGGATGAACACCGAAAGCCCGAGCCCGAGCTTGTCGGCATCGACCAGCGCCACCCGGCCGGTGATGACGCCGTCCTCCTCCAGCCGCTTGACGCGGCGCCAGCAGGCATTGCGCGACAGCGACACTTTTTCGGAGAGCTGGTCGACCGACAGCGTGCCGTCGCGTTGCAGCTCAGCCAGCAATCTTCGGTCTATTTCATCGAATTCAAGCGCCATGTTGGGATGAATGTCCCGAACTACAGCGTTAGGCAAGGACAAATTGAGACCGATGAACCTTTCTCCTGTGGCAAGATACCCAGCATCGGGGCTTATCCCGGCTGGAGGGATCACCATGACGACGCTGTTTTCGAAGCTTTTCACCTCGCACCCGGCCAAGGTCGGCGAAACCTATTTCAGCCACATGGCTTTTGCCGCCTGGTTCTCCTCGCGCCTCCTGATGGCTGCCGGAGCCGCGCTTGTTCACGCTTTCTTGCCATTTCTCTTCGAGACTACGGCAAGCCGAATCGTTCGCGAACTCTATGAGCGGACGCACAACAGAGGCTCACACGCGGTCAAAGAGCCCCAGGCTCTCTTGGATCGCGCCTAAGGAACGGTCAAAGCGATGTGCCGTTGGGCGGCCTATCTTGGTGAAGCAGTCTTCCTCGAAGACATCGTCACCGCGCCCTGTCACTCGCTGATCGCGCAGAGCCATTGCGCCCAGGAAGCCAAGTCGCCGACCAACGGCGATGGTTTCGGTCTCGCCTGGTATGGCGATCGGCCCGAACCCGGCCTCTACCGCGACATCCTGCCGGCCTGGTCGGACCCCAATCTGAAAAGCCTGTGCCGGCAGATCAAATCCGGCCTGTTTCTCGCCCATGTCAGGGCATCGACCGGCGGCGCCACCAGCCGCATGAACTGCCATCCCTTCATCTCCGGCAACTGGTCGTTCATGCACAACGGCCAGATCGGCGGCTTCGAGAAAATCCGCCGCGCACTGGAGAATTCGCTCTCCGATGCCGTCTTCGACCAGCGCGAAGGCACCACCGATTCCGAACTGTTTTTCCTGCTGATGATCGACGAGGATCTCACCAGTGACCCGCAAGGTGCCGTGTCGCGCGCCACCGCCCGCGTCATCGAGGCTTCACGCCGCGCGGGTCTGGAGCTGGCCTTGAAGCTCACCGCCGCCTTTTCCGATGGGCATGCGCTTTATGCCGTGCGCTACGCCAGCGACGCCCACGCACCGACGCTCTACACTTCGGTTCGCAATGGCGGCCGTTGCATCGTGTCCGAACCCTTCGACCGCGAAGGCGGCGACTGGCAGGCCATTCCGCCGGCGAGTTTCGTGACCATTACAGATGATGGCATGGCGATTCGGCCGTTTGTTCCGGCGTCGGCAAGGTTAGCGCTGGTCGTCTAAGCCAATCTAGGCCGCATTCCTTCGCGCCCCCCTCGACCGAACCGGCTAGCGCAATTCCGATCAAGCGCTACCTATCCTCGAATGCTGAACTTGGCTTCAAGCCGTCATAGCGGGACAGCAGCCGGAGCATTCGTCATGGACCTCGTCTTCTCCTCGACCACCGACCTTGCCGCCGCAATCGCTGCGCGAAAAATATCCGCCGTCGAAGCGCTTGACGCGCATTTGGCGCAGATCGACCGGCACAACGAAGCTGTCAACGCGGTCATAAATCTCGACCGTGAAGGGGCTCGTGAGCGCGCAAAAGAGGCCGACGCGGCATTGGCGCGCGGCGACGCGCTCGGTCCGTTGCATGGTGTGCCCTTCACCTTGAAGGACATGCACGAAACGGCTGATATGAAGACCACCGTCGGCTTTCCGCCATTCGCCGACTATGTGGCAAAAGCGGACAGCCCGGTCGTTGCCCGATTGAAGGCTGCCGGCGGCATTCTAACGGCCAAGACCAATGTCGCGACTATGTTGGGCGACTGGCAGTCGGACAATCCGCTGTTCGGTCGCACCAGCAATCCGTGGAACCTCGACCGCACCGCCGGTGGCTCGAGCGGTGGTGCCGCGGCAGCGGTGGCGACCGGGATGACGCCGTTCGATGTCGGCACCGACATGCAGGATTCGATCCGCCTGCCTGCCGCTTTCTGCGGCGTCTATGGTCTGAAGCCGACCGAGCACCGTGTGTCGCTGGCCGGCGCCTTTCCCGATCCGGGCGGTGTCGCGCGTAGCGTGCGACTTATGTCCTGCCTCGGCCCGCTGGCCCGCTCGGTGGACGATCTGGCGCTGATCTACAAAGTCATCGCCGGCCCCGATGGAGCCGACACCGACCTCGCGCCGGTGCCGGTCGAGGCCATGCTGGAGGTCAATCTCAAGTCGCTCCGCATCGCCGTCGCGCCATCCTTTGCCGGCTTTCCGGTGGCCGGCGAGATCAGTGTTTCCGTCGACATTCTGGCTAGGCAGCTTGAGGCGGCAGGTTCGACTGTCGAGCAGGCAAAACTGCCGAAGCTCGACCTGCATGACGATCTCGAGCAAGGCGGCGCGCTGATCGGCATGATGCTGGAGGGCGCGCAACCCGAACCGCCTGAACAGCCGACTCCGGTCGCGCGCTGGTTCGAGGCGCTCGCCCGCCGTGACAGGTCCATCCTCGCCTGGGACAGGTTCTTCGAAAATTGCGATGCCTTGCTGTGCCCGGTCGCCATGACCACGGCCTTTCCGCATTGCGAACCGGGCACATCGATCAAGGTCGACGGCAAGGAGCAAAGCTACTGGATGCTGCCGGCCTATGGCGCGGTCTTCAATTACTCAGGCCATCCGGCCCTTTCGCTGCCTTGCGGGCAGGACCGCGACGGCCTGCCCATTGGCCTGCAGCTGGTCGGCGCGCGCTGGTCGGAAGCGCGGCTGCTCGGTATCGCCAGAGCAATCGAACCGCTCACCGGTGGCTTTCGCCGGCCGCCGGGCTATTGAGCGAAACGCTCCAGCCCGTAGGGCGCCAGCAGCGGGTCGCGCTCGCCATCGAGGATTTCGCGTGTGGCGAAAAGTCCAACCGCCGGCGCCAGCGTGATGCCCGAATGCATGACCGCGACGTAGAGGCCATCCATGCCCTCGGCGCGGCTGACGATCGGAAAGCCATCGGTCGGCGTCGGCCGGTAGCCGACCGTGTGGAAATCAAGCTCCAGCCCGTTAGCGCCGCGCAAGGCTGCCTTCGCTGCCGCAAACAGTTCGCTCGCCGTGGCGTCAGGGTTGTCGCCAGGATCGCCGCCCGCGAAATCCGAGCCGGCGATGATGCGACCCTCGGCGGTCTGGCGCATATGCAGCTTTTCGGCATGCACCAGCCCGTTGAGCAGCTTTTTGTATGGCCGCGAGTGCACAATCAGACCAGGCGGCGTCTCGATCGGCAGTTTGATGCCGGCGGTGGCAGCAATGGCCGGGGCGCCGGTGCCGGCCGCGATTACCACCTCGTCGGCGGCAATCCGCTGGCCGGAAATCTCTACGCCGAAGACCCTGCCGTCGAAATGCATCAGAGCAGTAACGGCTCCCGTTGTGATTTTCGCGCCGTGCCGTTCCGCATCGGCCAGCAGCGCCTTGGCCGCCGCAACCGGTTCGGCCACGCCTTCCTCAGCGACATAGACAGCGAATTCGGGAGGCTCGACGAGGTTGGGCTCGATTTGCGCCGCCCGCTTAGCGTCAACGCGTTCGATGCCGTAGCTCCATGAAGCGTGTTCGGCCGCATACGCTTCGAGCCGATCGACCGGCAAGTCCCAACACAGTCCGCCGCACCAGGCGAGCGGTAGTCCCGGCAGATCGTTTGCCAGCCGCTTCCACTCGGCCATCGCGCGGCTGCGCAGCCGGAAATAGATTTCGGGATTGCCCCAGCTCGCGTTGATCCAGGCAAAGGAATTGGGCGTGGCGACACCGCCGGCGCCGCTCTCGGAAACGACGGTGACCCGTGCGCCCGCCTTTGTCAGATGCCAGGCGATCGAAGCGCCGATAATGCCCGCGCCGATGACGACGATTTGCTTCGCCACGCTATCCTCCGTCCTGTTGCCGATGAGTTCTCCCACCTGCCATTTTGTGGTGGCTTTTGCCAATGCAAACTTGCGTGCTTGACATAAATACGTACGTACGTATTATTTCCCCATGGCTAGACAATCACTCCGCGAAAAACTCCTCGATGCAGGCTTCCAGACCATCTGGAATTCCGGCTATGCCGCAGCCGGCGTGCGTGACATCGTTGCAGCCGCCGATGCCCGCCCGGGCTCCTTCACCAACCATTTTGCC
The DNA here is from genome assembly GCF_056404775.1 of Mesorhizobium sp. P2_B5. Lineage (NCBI taxonomy): Bacteria > Pseudomonadati > Pseudomonadota > Alphaproteobacteria > Hyphomicrobiales > Phyllobacteriaceae > Mesorhizobium > Mesorhizobium sp. P2_B5. Next base: position 193,083 of record NZ_JBFUDJ010000005.1, read on the forward strand.
TCCAAGGAGCACTTCGCCGGCGAGGTGCTGGAGTGGTATTTCGCCTATGTCAGCGGGCTGGTCGAAGCGGCCTTGGCGCGGGATGGCACGCCTCCCACAGGCAGGCTGCGACGCTACCTCGATGTCATCACTTCGAAGCTTGAGGCACATGACTGGGCGCGCGGCTGCATGATCGGCAATCTCAGCCTGGAGACGGCTGTTCACAGCGAGCCGCTCAGGCTGCGGCTGGTCGCTATCTTCGAGCGCTGGCGCCAGCCCTTCGCTGCCTGCATCGCCGAAGGCCAGGCCGCCGGCGACATCACCAAAGCGTTCGACCCCGACGATCTCGCCGATTTCCTGCTGTCGTCCTGGCAGGGCGCCATGCTGCGCATGAAGGTCGAGCGCAGCCCCGCACCGCTCGACCGGTTCAAGAAAATCATCTTCAGCACGGTATTTGCGAAGGAGCAGGCCAGATGAACACAAAGACCGACGAACAACCGACCGGCGCCACCGCATCGAAGCGGTCGGAGCTCGCCGTGCTCGATTCGACCATGTCCTATGTCGAGGCCGGCGCATTCGGCCCGACCGTGCTGTTCCTGCACGGCAACCCGACCTCGTCCCATATCTGGCGCAACATTATCCCGCATATCGCGCCTTTTGGCCGTTGCATCGCGCCCGACCTGATCGGCTACGGTCAGTCCGGCAAGCCCGATATCGACTATCGCTTCTTCGATCACGTCCGCTATCTCGACGCCTTCCTCGAGGCGCTCGACATCAGGGATGTGGTGGTTGTCGCGCAGGACTGGGGCACGGCACTGGCCTTCCATCTCGCGGCACGGCGGCCGCAGCGCATTCTCGGCCTCGCCTTCATGGAGTTCATCCGGCCTTTCGAGCGCTGGGAGGATTTTCACCAGCGCCCGCAGGCCCGCGAGCTGTTCAAGGCGCTGCGCACGCCCGGTGTCGGCGAAAAACTGGTCCTGGACGACAATGTCTTCGTCGAAAAGGTGCTGCCGGCCTCGGTGTTGCGCACAATGAGCGACGAGGAGATGGCTGCCTACCGGGCGCCGTTCCCGACGCCGCAATCGCGCAAACCCGTGCTGCGTTTACCCAGGGAATTGCCGATCGAGGGCCAGCCCGCCGACGTTGCCGCCATCAGCGATCACGACCATCGCGCGTTGCGGCTGTCCACTTACCCGAAACTCCTGTTTGCTGGCGATCCCGGCGCGCTGATTGCGCCGCAGGCTGCACGCGAATTCGCGGCCAGGCTGAAAAACTGCCGGTTCATCAATCTCGGGCCTGGCGCGCACTATTTGCAGGAAGATCACGCCGATGCGATTGGCCACGCCATTGCCGGCTGGCTTCCGGAGGTCGTTGCAGCAAGCCGCATGAGCGAGTTGGCCTGAAGCAATGCGGCGGCGTCCGCGCCGCCGCACCGGTCGACAGCCCGACACTGCGCTGCTAGAAGCCCGGCCTGTCACACGGAAATCCCAGAGAATGCCTGAAGCAATACAAGAGGAAGTGGCGCGCCGCCGCACTTTCGCGATCATCGCCCACCCCGACGCCGGCAAGACGACGCTCACCGAAAAGCTTCTGCTGTTCGGCGGCGCCATTCAGCTTGCCGGCGAGGTCAAGGCCAAGAAGGATCGCATCCAGACCCGGTCCGACTGGATGAAGATCGAGCGCGAGCGCGGCATTTCGGTCGTCACCTCGGTGATGACTTTCGAGTATGAAGACAATGTCTTCAACCTGCTCGACACGCCCGGCCACGAGGATTTCGCCGACGACACCTATCGCACGCTCTCGGCGGTGGACTCGGCGGTCATGGTCATCGACGCCGCCAAGGGCATCGAGCCGCGCACGCTGAAACTGTTCGAGGTCTGCCGGCTGCGTGACATCCCGATTATCACCTTCATCAACAAGATGGACCGCGAAAGCCGCGACCCGTTTGAGATTCTGGACGAGATCGAGCAGAAGCTGGCGCTGGACACGGCCCCCATTACCTGGCCGATCGGCCGCGGCAAGACGTTTGCCGGCACCTATCACCTGGCGCTGAACGCCGTGCGCAAGGGCGATGCGGAGAAAGAGCGCACGCCGGTCAACGGTCCCGATTCCAACCGCGTCGCCGGCCTTTTGCCGGAAAACGAGCGCGAAGCCTTCATCGAGGAACTGGAGCTGGCGCGGGAGGCTTGCCGACCTCTTGATATTGACGCGTTCCGCGAAGGCCATCTGACGCCGGTCTATTTCGGCTCGGCGCTGCGCAATTATGGCGTGCGCGACCTCATCGAGGCGCTCGGCGCCTTCGGGCCGCCGCCGCGCGCGCAGGAGGCCGACACCCGCAAGGTCGAGGCGACCGAGGAGAAGATGACCTCCTTCGTCTTTAAGATCCAGGCCAACATGGACCCCAACCACCGCGACCGCATCGCTTTCGTGCGTGTCTGCTCCGGCAAGCTCGAGCGCGGCATGAAGGCCAAGCTGGTGCGCACCGGCAAGCCGATGAGCCTGTCGGCGCCCCAATTCTTCTTCGCCCGCACCCGCGTCACCGCCGACGAAGCCTTTGCCGGCGACGTCGTCGGCATTCCCAACCACGGCACGCTGCGCATTGGCGACACGCTGACCGAGGGCGAGGAAATCCTGTTTCGCGGCGTGCCGAACTTCGCCCCGGAAATCCTGCGCCGCGTTCGCCTCGGCGATGCGATGAAGGCCAAGAAGCTCAAGGAAGCGCTGCACCAGATGGCCGAGGAAGGCGTCGTGCAGCTGTTTTCGCCGGAGGATGGCTCACCGGCCATCGTCGGCGTCGTCGGCGCCCTGCAGCTCGACGTTTTGAAGGAACGGCTGAATTTCGAATACACGCTGCCGGTCGAATTCGAGATGTCGCGCTTTTCCGTCTGCCGCTGGATTTCGGCCGACGACAAGGCCGAGACGCTTCGTTTCATCGAGGCGCATCGCGGCGACATCGCCCGCGACCTCGACAACGACCCGGTGTTCCTCGCCCAGCACGCCTTCTCGCTGAACTACGAAGCCGAACGCTGGAAGGCGATCCGCTTCGCGACGATCAAGGACTATCAAGTCCGCGACAAGGCGGCGTGAGCTCTTCCTTCTCCCCGTTCACGGGGAGAAGGTGCCCGAAGGGCGGATGAGGGGCGGCACCGACCTCAATGGCCGCCCGGCCCTTCGCACGGCTCAGGGCGTTCGAAGCTCGAAAAGCCAAGCAATTGGCTTTTCGTCCGCTACGCGGACCGCTTCTCACCCCTTCGCCGCCTCCTCGATTTTCGCAATGTCGATCTTGCCCATCTGCATCATTGCCGACATCACCCGCCCGGCCTTGGCCCGGTCCGGATCCAGAAGCAGGCGCGGCAGTTGCTCCGGCACGACCTGCCAGGAGACGCCGAACTTGTCCTTCAGCCAGCTGCATTGCGACGGTTCGCCACCACCTTCGATGAGCTTGTCCCAGAAATAGTCGACCTCTTCCTGCGTCTTGCAGTCGATCGACTGTGACATCGCCTCGTTGAACTTGAATTGCGGTCCGCCATTGAGCGCTTGGAACTGCACACCGTCGAGTTCGAACGTGGTCACCAGCGCTTTGCCCGCATCTGCGTGACCTTCGGGCCAACGCAGAACGCTCAGCACCTTCGAATTCTTGAAGATGGAGACGTAGAAATTCATAGCCTCTTCGGCCTGGCCGTCGAACCACAGGCAGGTGGTGATCTTTTGCATGTCGTGCTCCTCGGTATGTCTTTGTTGCGGTTACGGGTGAAACGGCTGACTCCAGAAATGGAGCCATTCCCCTTGCCGTTGATCCAAGGACGCGCGCCGGCCACGCGATCCGACACTGGTCCGCAATCTTTTTCGCAAACTCTGATTCGTTACGAGAATCTGGCGCATCGCAAAATTGTGGCCATACCAGATTGTGACGTCTATAACGCCTGCGGTCCGAATTCAGCGCCGCGGCGCCGCCCAACGAGCGCAGCCAGCCACCAAGGAAAAAATATGCCTGCCTATCGCTCCCGCACCACCACCCATGGCCGCAACATGGCCGGCGCCCGCGGCCTGTGGCGCGCCACCGGCATGAAGGATTCGGATTTCGGCAAGCCGATCATTGCGGTGGTCAACTCCTTCACCCAGTTCGTGCCGGGCCATGTGCATCTGAAGGACCTCGGCCAGCTGGTGGCGCGCGAGATCGAGAAGGCCGGCGGCGTCGCCAAGGAGTTCAACACCATCGCCGTCGATGACGGCATCGCCATGGGCCATGACGGCATGCTCTATTCGCTGCCGTCACGCGAGCTGATTGCCGATTCCGTCGAATACATGGTCAACGCGCACTGCGCCGACGCCATGGTCTGCATCTCCAATTGCGACAAGATCACGCCTGGCATGTTGATGGCCTCGTTGCGTCTCAACATCCCGACGGTCTTTGTCTCCGGCGGCCCGATGGAAGCCGGCAAGGTGGTGCTGGCCGGCAAGACGCAGGCGCTCGACCTCGTCGACGCCATGGTTGCCGCCGCCGATGACAAGATCTCGGATGAGGACGTGAAGGTCATCGAACGCTCGGCCTGCCCGACCTGCGGCTCGTGCTCGGGCATGTTCACCGCCAATTCGATGAATTGTTTGACCGAGGCGCTCGGCCTGTCGCTGCCGGGCAACGGCTCGACGCTGGCCACGCATGCCGACCGCAAGCGGCTGTTCGTCGAGGCGGGCCATCTCATCGTCGATCTCGCCCAGCGCTATTACGAACAGGATGATGAGAGCGCGCTGCCGCGCAGCATCGCCTCCAAGGGCGCCTTCGAGAACGCCATGACGCTCGACATCGCCATGGGCGGCTCGACCAACACCGTGCTGCACATTCTGGCGGCGGCCCATGAAGGCGAGGTCGATTTCACCATGGAAGACATCGACCGGCTGTCGCGCCGTGTTCCGGTGCTGTGCAAGGTCGCGCCGGCCAAGTCGGACGTGCATATGGAAGACGTCCATCGCGCCGGCGGCATCATGGCCATCCTCGGCCAGCTCGACAATGCCGGGCTGCTCAACCGCGACCTGCCGACCGTGCACACGGCAAGCCTTGGCGAAGCGCTCGACCATTGGGATATTTCCCGCACCACCAGCCAGAACGTTCGCGATTTCTTCCTCGCCGCCCCGGGCGGCGTGCCGACGCAAGTGGCGTTCAGTCAGGACCGCCGCTGGGACGATCTCGATCTCGATCGTGAAAAAGGTGTCATCCGCTCGGCCGAGACGCCGTTCTCCAAGGATGGTGGCCTTGCCGTGCTGAAAGGCAATCTGGCGCTCGACGGCTGTATCGTGAAGACGGCCGGCGTCGATGAATCGATCCTGAAGTTCACCGGCCCGGCGCGCGTGTTCGAAAGCCAGGACGCTTCGGTGAAGGCGATCCTGTCCAACGAAATCAAGGCCGGCGATGTCGTCGTCATCCGCTATGAGGGACCGCGCGGCGGCCCCGGCATGCAAGAGATGCTCTATCCCACGAGCTATCTGAAGTCGAAAGGGTTGGGCAAGGCCTGCGCGCTGGTCACCGACGGCCGCTTCTCCGGCGGCACATCAGGCCTGTCGATCGGCCATGCCTCGCCGGAGGCCGCGGAAGGCGGCACCATCGGACTGGTGCAGGAAGGCGATACGATCGAGATCGATATTCCCAACCGCACCATCCGCCTGGCGGTCAGCGATGCCGAACTCGATGCTCGGCGTGCTGCGATGGAAGCGAAGGGCGCTTTGGCCTGGAAGCCCGAGGAAAAGCGCAAGCGCAAGGTGACGACCGCGCTGCGCGCCTACGCCGCCTTCGCAACCAGCGCCGACAAGGGCGCGGTGAGGCACGTGCCGGAGTGAGGTCTGCGCCAGCCCCCTCATCCGGAAATCCTCACGGCATCAACTGATACTCATAAAGCTTCTGATACAGCCCGCCCTGGTTGAGCAGAGTGCGATGCGCGCCGCTTTCCACCACCTTGCCGGCTTCCAGCACCACGATCGTGTCGGCCTGGTGCACGGTCGACAGGCGATGGGCGATGACGATCGTGGTGCGCCCGACCGTCAGTTGCTGCAGCGCATCGCGGAACAGCGCCTCGGATTCGGCGTCGAGCGCACTGGTCGCTTCGTCGAGCAGCAGGATCTCCGCATTGCGCAGCATGGCGCGCGCGATCGAGATGCGCTGGCGCTGGCCGCCTGAAAGCAGCGCGCCGTTCTCGCCGACCTCCGTCTCATAACCCTTGGCCACGGCGCTGATGAAGTCGTGCGCATTGGCGGCCTTGGCGGCGGCGATCACCTCTTCGTCGGTCGCGTCCTGGCGGCCGAGGCGGATGTTGTGCATCACCGTGCCGGCAAACAGGAACGTGTCCTGGCTGACATAGGCGATCTTCTCCCGGACCGAGGCGAGCGTGGCGTCGGAGATGTCCTGGCCATCGAACATCACCTTGCCGTTCTGCGGGTCGTACATGCGCATGATCAGATTGAGGATGGTCGACTTGCCGCTGCCCGAAGGCCCGACAAGCGCCGTCATCTGGCCGGCGGCAAGCGTCAGGTCCAGTCCCTCGAACACCGGGGAGCTTTCCGGGTAGGCGAAGCTCACATTGTCGAAACGGATCTCGCCCGGCCCGGCCCGCAGCGGCTTTGCATCGGGCTTCTCGGCCAGCGTCAGCGGCCTGTCGGCAAGCTGGAACATCATGCGCACGCCGACAATGCCGGTTTCCAGCGAGATGCGCACGCGCGCCAGGCGCTTGGCCGGCTCGTAGGCCAAGAGCAGCGCTGCGATAAAGGCCATGATGTTGCCCGGCATCTGGCCGCCACCCAGAACCAGGAAACCGCTGACCAGGACAGAGCCGGAAATTGCCAGCCCGGCGAGGGTCTCCATTACCGGGCTGGTGGCGGCTTCCAGCGTCGCGATGTTGTTGGCGCGGTTCTCCACGTCCGACACGGCCTTGTACATGCGCTTGCGCATCGCGCCTTCGAGGCCGAAGGACTTTACCACGCGCACGCCCACCGCCGTTTCCTGCATCACTTGCACGATCTGACCGAGCGAGCGGAATTCCTGCGCGGCAATCTTGCGCACGCGCTTCAGGATGTGGTTGACGCCGTAAATGGCTATGGGGCCGATGACGAAGCAGATCAGGGACAGCGCCGGCTGCTGCCAGACCATCACCCCCACCAGCACAACCATCGTCATCAGGTCGCGCACATAAGATGTAACGACAAGGTCGAGCACGTTGCGCGCCGCCTGCGCATTGTTGGTCATGCGGGTGATCAACTCCGACGACGAGGTCGAATGATAGAACTCGATGCCTTGGGCCAGGATGCGGTCGTAGATCTTGCGCTGCCGGTCGGCGATGATGGCGTTGCCGACCCGGCTCATGAAATAGGCCTGGACGAAGTTGGCGATGCCTTTAAAGACGAAGATCGCCGCGACCCCCCCGGCGATCAGGTTGACGCGGTCCAGCCTCTTGTAGATCACGAATTCATTGGTGATCTCGCGCAGGATCCAGGCGCTGGCGCCCGTCATGGCGGCCACCACCAGCATCGACGCGATCGCGGCGGCATAGCCAAACTTGTGCTCTTGGAAGGATTCCCTGACCAGCCTCGCGATGAGGCGCTGGTTTTCCGTCGAACGGAAGAAGCGAAACAATGGTTGATCCCATGCCTGACTGAGACGAATTTCGGATTCGCCACGGGGGCGACTGGCGGCTTATAGAGCGAGTTGCCGCCGGATGGAACCTTTGGAAAAGAGGGGTGCCCATCAAGACGATAGCGCGCTCAATCTGCAGGGAGATGACGACAGATGGATTTCGACCTTGTTGTGCGCGGCGGAACGCTGCCTGATGGCACTATCGCCGATCTCGGCATTGTCGGCGAGACGATCGTCGCCATCGAGCCAAAGTTGAACGTCAGCGCCGGCACGGCGATCGACGCCCATGGCAATCTGATCTCGCCGCCCTTCGTCGACCCGCATTTCCACATGGATGCGACGCTGTCCTACGGCATTCCGCGCATCAACGCCTCGGGCACGCTGCTCGAAGGCATTTCGCTGTGGGGCGAGCTGAAGCCGCTGCTGACGCATGATGCCGTGCGTGAGCGGGCGCTCGCCTATTGCGACTGGGCGGTCTCGATGGGGCTGCTCGCCATCCGCACTCATGTCGATGTCTGCGACGACCGGCTGCTCGCGGTCGAGGCGCTGCTCGACGTCAAGAAGATTGTCGCGCCCTATATCGACCTGCAACTGGTCGCCTTTCCGCAGGACGGGTTTTATCGCTCGCCGACGGCGCGGCAGAATACGCTGCGCGCGCTCGACATGGGTGTCGACATCGTCGGCGGCATCCCGCATTTCGAACGCACCATGGCCGACGGCACGCGCTCGGTGACCGAACTTTGCGAAATCGCGGCAAAGCGCGGGCTGATGGTCGACCTGCACTGCGACGAGACCGACGATCCGCTGTCACGCCATATCGAGCAGCTTGCCTATGAGACGCAGCGCCTCGGCCTACAGGGCAAGGTGGCCGGTTCGCACCTCACCTCCATGCATTCGATGGACAATTATTACGTCTCCAAGCTCCTACCGCTGATCGCCGAGGCCGGTGTGTCGGCGATCCCCAATCCGCTGATCAACATCATGCTGCAGGGCCGCCACGATACGTTTCCCAAGCGCCGTGGCCTGACCCGGGTCAAGGAGATGCTGGCGCTCGGCATCCGTGTCGGCTGGGGCCAGGATTGCGTGCTCGACCCCTGGTATTCGCTGGGCACCGCCGACATGCTCGACGTCGCCTTCATGGGCCTGCACGTCGCGCAAATGTCGAGCCCGGCCGACATGGCACGCTGCTTCGACATGGTCACCAACGTCAACGCCGCCATCATGGGCCTCGATCATCTCGGCCTCAGCGTGGGCAAGCGCGCCAGCTTCGTTATCCTCGACGCCGGCAACCCGATAGAGGCCTTGCGCCTGCGCGCCGAACGGCTCTGCGTCGTTGCCAGGGGCAAGGTAGTGGCCGAGCGCACGAAGCAGGAGACGCGGCTGTCGATCGCCGGGCGGCCGGGCCAGGTGAACCGCCGGCATAATGCCGCAAGTGCGTCGGCGTCGTAGGCAATCAGGCCGGCCCAACAGGCCATTGCATCTGCTTCACCAAGAAGAACGATGCCTTTGCCGAGTGCCTGCAGCGCATCGACCTCGATCGGCGCGCCGAATTCAGAAGGGTTTCGGCTTTCGATCCCTGGGACAGGCCGATCATCTATCGCCCGATCATCATCCGCCCGCGGCCCAAATAGGCCGGCTTTCCCAGCAAGGTTGCGGATACCAGGAAAGGCATGGAGACAGCCGATTTCCGCCGCTGGTCTTACCGATTTGCCTCGTCAAAGCGGCGACTTGGAGCTAGGGAGCCGCATGGCCCAGTGGCTCGCTCGCAACTTTACGATCAGGAACGTGCTTCTGGCCGGCATTCTCTTGATGCTGGCCGGCGACTTCATGTTTGCGCTGAACGACGCGATGGGCAAATGGCTGGTCGCCTCTTTCTCGGTTGGCCAGGTGGTGTTTATCCGCTCGCTCGGCGCGTTTATCGTGCTTGGCCCGATGATCGCCAACCAGGGCACTGCGAAGCTGTTCCAGATGGAGCGGCCTGTCCTCCAGTCTCTGCGCGTGGTTGCGACAACGGTCGATACCGCTCTGTTCTATGCCGCCGTTGTCTATCTGCCGCTTGCCGACGTGATGAGTTTCTACATGGCCGGGCCGATCTATGTGGCGGCGCTGTCGCATTTCCTGCTCGGCGAAAAGGTCGGATGGCGCCGCTGGGCTGCCATCCTGGTCGGCTTCTGCGGCGTGCTGATCATACTGAAGCCGTCCTCGGCGGCGTTTTCGCTCTCCTCGATGTTCGCCCTGGTCGGCAGCATTGCCTTCGCTTTCGCCATCATTCTCAGCCGCCGCCTGCGCGGCACCAGCGACACCACGCTGGTCACCTGGCAGACGATCGGCACTCTGCTGGTCGGCGCCGTGATGACCATCGGTGCCTGGCGCACGCCCTCGGCGCTCGATTTCGGCGCTATGCTCTTGCTCGGCATCGTCTCCTGCAGCGCCCATCTGATGATCACCAGGGCGCTGAAGCTGGCGCCTGCCTCGACGCTGGCGCCGCTGCACTACAGCCTGCTTTTGTGGGCGGTGATCTTCGGCCTGGCTTTCTTCGGCGATGTGCCAGGCCCGCGCATCCTGATCGGCTCGGCCATCGTCGTCCTCGCCGGCCTGTTCATCTTCCACCGCCAAAAGGTGGTGGAGACCGTGGTGCCGCCGGAGAACGTGCCGAAGGGCGTGAACTGAAGCGGCAAGCGTAAAGCGCGTCGAACGGTACCGTTTTGAAGCGAGACGCTTTAGCATTTGATAATAATACGATTATCGCGCAGAATCACTGAAGTGTTCTGTCAAAAATTTTCGGTATTTACATCGATATCTTGCGGAGTAGATTTCCTGCCGGGCGCAATCCCGGATTGATTCTTGGCGGGAATAGGCCAAGACCAATATCTCCGGGGAACTGTGATTGGGGGGGTAATGGGTAGCTTTTCAATATGGCATTGGCTGATCGTTTTGGTCCTTATCGGCCTGCCATTGATATTTGTTTTAAGAGCCCCGCCAGCTGGTAGCAATCGCTTCGGAGACATACCGCCTCCTATGAGTTTTACGGAAGCTATTTCGAGCTTTTTCCAAAATTATGTAAATTTTTCCGGCAGGGCCAGTCGCTCGGAGTTCTGGTTTGCCTACCTTTTCCTTATCATTGTCGGTATCGTTGCGACGATACTTGATCTTGTTGTGAACAATGAAATCATCTCTTCGATTTGGAATCTCGCCGTCCTCTTGCCGACACTGGCCATGACCACGCGCCGGCTGCATGACATCAATAGAAGCGGTTGGCATCAGCTCCTTGCACCATTATTCCCCATCGGCACCATCGCGCTGATCGTCTGGTACTGCAAAAAGTCCGACGATACAGTGACGATGAGTGAAATAGAGCGGGTCTTCAAATAGAGGCCGACGTCTAGCCCGCGCGCACAGCTGCAAGATGGCGTGAAAACTCAGGCGTCTCCATCAGCGCCTTGCAGCGGGCGAAACGGCCGTCGGCATAGGCACGGAAATCCTCGACCGGATTGTTGTTGGCAAGCTGGATCAACCCCCACAGCGTCCACAACAGGTCGCACATCGCCTTGTAGATGACGACGCGGCCGCGTTCGGCCGGCTTTGCCTCGCCGCCGAAATAGGCGCGCATCATCTCTTCTTCTTGCGCAGTGTCGAATTTGCCTTCAACGCTGAGGTCGCCGAGATCCCAGAGCGGATCGTTCATCCCCGAATATTCCCAGTCGACGATCCACATCCGCTCGCCCGTATCGAGAAAATTCTCGCACAGCGGGTCGCAATGGCAGGCGGCAAGCGGCAGCTTGTGAGCGGCAAGGGCAGCACGCACGGTTTCGGATTCGCGCACGACGTCGTGGTAGCCGGGAGGCAAGGCCACGTCCTTGGTCGATAAGACCTTGAGGTAGTCGTCGATCATCGCAAACAGCTCGAAGCGGAACGGAAACACTGCGCCGGACGCGTGCAGCTTGCGAAAGGCTTCGCCTGCGCGGGCCGGGCTGCCGGCGCGCAGCTTGAACTTCTCCGGCGACATCGTCTCGGCGCCGGCAACGAAGCGGCTCGCCATCACGCCCGTCTTGGGGTCGACATGCAGCACCTCGGGACTGACGCCGGCTTTGGCCGCCTCACGCGCCGCCACCGCTTCATTGGCGCGGTTGATGTACTCGTCGGTGCCTTTGCCGGGGATACGCAGGCAGATATCGCCGGCCCGGAAGACGAGATTGGTCATCCCGCCCAGCCGCTCCAGCGGTCCGTCATAGCCGGCCAGTGCCGGAATCGCCGCAAGTGTTGCGCGTACCTCGTCCATCCCCATGCCTGTTGCCCCTGGCGTGTTATTTCTCTCGATAACGGTTCCACAGTTTTCGCCGTTTGGCTATCATCGGTTCGAGGGTGAGCATCGAGCTGGCGGAGAAACAGCGATGGCGGGAAACAAGGATCATGGCGGGCTCGGCGCCGCCTATGCGGCGCAACGGCCCGAGGACGTGGCCGCGATCTATGATAACTGGTCGGAAACCTACGATGCCGACATGTCGGCCGCCGGCTACCGCCACCCAACGATCTGCCTGGCCCTGCTCGCCCGCCATCTGCCGCGCGGCGCCGCCCCGCTGCTCGATGCCGGCGCCGGCACCGGGCTGATCGGCGAATGGCTGGCCATTACCGGCTACCCCCAGGTCGAGGCGCTCGACATTTCGCAGGGCATGCTCACCAGGGCGGCGGCAAAGGGCGTCTATTCGGCGCTGCATTGCCTGGCGCTCGGCGGCCCGCTGCCCTTTGCCGACAATGCCTATGCCGGCATCGTCTCGGCCGGCGTCTTCACCTCCGGCCATGTCGGCGCTGACGGGCTGGACGAACTGATCCGCATCTGCCGGCCGGGCGGCGTCATCGTGCTGACGGTCAAGAACACGCTGTGGAACGCCGGCTTTGCCGAACGCATCGCTGCGCTCGAGGCTGAGGGCAGGGTCGTTCGCGCCGAGGAGACTGCGCCCTATGTCTCGATGCCCGGCGAGGCGGATACGGTGCCCAGCCGCGGCCTCGTGCTGCGCATGAGCTGATCCAGGATCTATGCCTTGATCTTGCTCATCGCCGGATCGTACATCGGCTCGAGATGGATTTCGGCCGGCGTCCGCTCCATCGCCACCACCAGCTCATAGTCGCCTGAGCTGAGGAAGTCGTCGCTGACGCCGTCGGCATTGCGGACATAGCCATAGCCGATGTTCTTAGCCACCGTGTAGCCATAACCGCCGCTGGTGAGGTAACCGACCGGTTCGCCATTGCGCAGAATCGTCTCGCGCCCGACCAGCACGACATCGGGATCATCGACAGTGAAGCCGGCAAAGCGTTTCTTTAACGCCGCGCCATTGACCTTTTCGAGTGCCCGGCGGCCGACGAAATCGGTGTTCTTCCTCAGCTTCACCGCCCAGCCGAGGCCGGCTTCCTGCGGCGTGTCGTTGGGCGTGATGTCGGAACCCCAGGCGCGATAGCCCTTCTCCAACCGCAGCGATTCCAGCGCCCGGTAGCCGACCGGGCGGATGCCGTGCGGCTCGCCCGCCGCCATCAGCGCATCGAAGATTTCGCCGGTGGCGGCGATCGGCACATGCAACTCCCAGCCAAGCTCGCCGACATAGGTGACGCGCAGCGCCCGGATTGTGTGATCAGCGATCCCGATCTCGCGCACATGGCCGAATGGGAAGGCGGCATTCGAGACATCCGTCTCGGTGACCGCCCCAAGCACGTCGCGGGCGCGCGGCCCCATCAGCGACAGCGTGCCGAAATCCTCGGTGACATCTTTCAACGTCACGTCGAGTTCCTTGCCGACATGGTCGCCGATCCAGGAAAGGTCGTGCGTGCGGAAGCCGGTGCCGGTGACGATGTAGAATTTGTCCTCGGCGAGCCTGGCCACCGTCAAGTCGGCCTCGATGCCGCCGCGCGTGTTGAGAAGCTGCGTATAGGTCAGCCGTCCCATCGGCTTGGCGACATCGTTGGCGCAGATCCAGTCCAGCGCCTTTTGTGCGTCCGCACCCGTCATCTCGTATTTGGCGAAGGAGGACTGGTCGAAAATACCGACCTTTTCGCGCACATGCCGGTGCTCGTCACCGACCGCTGAGAACCAGTTCTGCCGGCCCATCGAATAGATATCTTCAGGCTTGGTGCCCTCGGGCGCAAACCAGTTCGGCCGCTCCCAGCCGAGCTTGGAGCCGAAGACGGCGCGGTGAAGCTTCAGCCGGTCGTAGAGCGGCGAGACGATGCGCGGCCGGCCCGAGACGTACTCCTCATGCGGGAAGCCGATCGTGTAGTGCTTGCCATAGGCTTCCAGCGTGCGGTCGCTGACCCATTGCCGGTCACGGTGCAGCCCGGAAAAGCGCCTGATGTCGACCACCCAGAGGTCGAGCGGCGCCTCGCCATCGACCACCCATTGCGCCAGCACCCAGCCGGCGCCGCCACCCGACGCAATGCCGAAGGCGTTGAAGCCGGCGCCGACGAACATGTTGGCGCATTCGGGCGCGACGCCGAGGATGAAACTGCCATCCGGCGTAAAACTTTCCGGTCCGTTGATCATCTGCTTGACGCCGGCCCGCTCCAGCGCCGGCACGCGCGCGATCGCCTGGCTCATGTGTTGCTCGAAGTGATCGTAATCGTCGTCGAACAGGCGGAATTCCCACTCGTCAGGCACATCGCCGCCGGGCAGGCCGGTCGCCCAGGCCTGCGGGTTCGGCTCATAGCCACCCATCACCAGCCCGCCGACCTCTTCCTTGAAATAGGTGCGGCGGTCGGGGTCGCGGATGGTCGGCGCGTCGGTCGCCAGGCCGTCGATCTTCTCGGTGATGATGTACTGGTGCTTGACCGGCTGCAGCGGTACGCTGATGCCGGCCATCGCGCCGACCTGGCGTGCCCATTGCCCGGCGCAGTTCACCACTTTGTCGCAGGCGACGTCGCCCTTGTTGGTCTTCACAGTGGTGATGCGCCCTTCCTTCATGTCGAAGCCGGTGACGCGGACATCCTCGAACAGCTTCGCGCCATGCATGCGCGCGCCCTTGGCCAGCGACTGCGTGATGTCGGAGGGGCTGGCCTGGCCGTCGGTCGGCAGCCAACTCGCGCCGACGAGGTCGCTGGTCTCCAGCAGCGGCCACATCTTTTTCACCTCAGCCGGTGACAGCAACTGCATGTCCATGCCGAAGCTTTTTGCTGTCGTCGCCAGCCTTTTGTATTCGGTCCAGCGGTCGGCGTTGGCGGCAAGCCTGAGGCACCCGGTCATCTTCCAGCCGGTGGCGAGCCCGGTCTCGGCCTCCAGCCCCTTGTATAGCTCGACCGAATATTTGAGCACCCGGGTGATCGAGGCCGACGAGCGCAGCTGTCCGACCAGCCCGGCCGCATGCCAGGTCGAGCCGGAGGTCAGCTTGCCCTGCTCCAGCAGCACGACATCGGCCTTGTGGTCGCGCGCCAGATGATAGGCCGTCGAACAGCCGATAATGCCACCGCCGATGACGACGATGCCGGCTTGCGTTGGCAAGGTCATGGCTGTGTTCCGTATTTCGTGCGGTAATTGTCCAGCGCTGCGTCGAGCCGCGTCAGGTTCTCTGCGGTATAGGCGACGTAGTCGATGCCGGGCGCATCGAGATAAAGCTCGGAAACCATGCTCCACATCGCCTCGCGCAACAGCGACGCGCATTGCATGGCCGCATGAGAACGACGGATCGCCTCGTCCGGCTCGCGCATGAAATAGGCGGTGAGGAAGGCGAAGGACTCGGCGTCGCTCATCTCGGCATTGGAGGCAACGCCGGCAAGGTCGAACATCGCGGTGTTGAAGCCGGCATATTCGAAGTCGATCAGCCATAGCCTGTCACCGTCGTCAAGAATATTTGCCGGCAAAAGATCGTTATGGCCGAACACGATCGGCAGCAGTTTCTGCGCCCGCTCCAACTCGTCGGCCAGCGCCAAAAGCCGTGGCAGCTCGTCGCGCTTGCGGCTGCCGCCTTCGCTCAGTGTGCGCGCATAGTCGCGGATGACATGGAAGACCCAGAACATGAAGCCGGCGCCGGAGATGTGATTGGGCATCTCGCGATGGAATCCGCGCATGAGCGCGGCCACCCGGCCGATATTGGCGCGCACGTCTTCTGCGACATAGGTTTTTGCGCCGAGGAATTCCGTGACCATGATGCCAGGTTCAGAATATCGAACCGCCGGCGCGAAGCCCGCTTCATGCGCAGCCCGCGATGTCATTACCTCGCGGTCGCGAAAGACGTGGTGGAACGGATAGTCCTGGCCGAGACGCACGACGTGCCGCCCGGCCGCGTCCCTGACCAGGTAGTTTGCGTTGCTGAGGCCGCCCGGCAGCGGTGCAATGTCGACGCTGCCGTTCCAGCAGGGCAGGGCCCGGATGCGATCTTCAGCAGTCACGGGCCACCCCTGATTTGGCGGAGCTTCGACAAGGCGGCGCCCCGCGCAAAGAGGGTTGGGGGAACGCAAAAATCTCGTCGGTGCGGGACGCCGGGACTCTCCCGCGCCGCACCGACGAGCCCCTTTGGCCAGGTTTTGATACCCGGTCTCCGCCCCCGCGGATTTGAAAAGCCTTTGTGCCAGATCAATCCCAGACGGTCTGGCCAGACGGTCCGGTCCGTGAATTGCGGCTCTGCCATCACCCTCCTGTGGCAGTTCCGAAGCCTGTCACGCCATCAATGTCACGCCAGTGCCGCCCGGGTGTCAATCAAATGTTGTGACTTTTTTTGGGTGTTTTGCCCGAAATCGCCTGCAATTCCTTTAAAAACGTCTGTATTGCCCTAAAACCGGGCAGATCGCAGAATTCGAGAGGCCACATGATCCATTCGAAACGGCATGGCGAAATCCTCCGCCTCCTGAAGGAAGAGGGTACCGTCACCATCGCCAGCCTGGCGGACCGGCTGGGGGTCTCGCTTGAAACCGTGCGCCGTGATGTCAAGCCGCTCACCGGCAATGGCTCGGTGCTGAAGATGCATGGCGCCATCGGCCTGCCGTCGATGGCCGGCGAGGCGCCGTTCGAACGGCGCATGCGCGACAATGCCGAGGCCAAGCGGCTGATTGCCCGCATGGTCGCCGCCACTATCCGGGACGGCGAGTCGGTGATGCTGGACACCGGCACAACGACCTCGTTCCTGGCCCGCGAGCTGCTTGGCCACCGACGACTGACGGTGGTCACCAACTCGTCCGACATCGCCCGCACGCTGGCCACGGTCAACGGCAACAAGGTCTATATGGCAGGCGGCGAGCTGCGCAGCGATTCCGGTGCAGCCTTCGGCGCCTCGGCCATCGACTTCGTCAGCCGCTTCTCGGTCAGCCACGCGGTGATTTCGATCGGCGCGGTGGACGCTGCCGCGGGGCTGGCGGACTATGATCTGGAGGAGGCGGAGTTCGCCCGCATGGTGCTGTCGCGCGGCCAGCGCTCGCTGGTCATCACCGACCACACCAAATTCGGCCGCCAGGGTCTGGTCCAGGTCTGCGGCTTCGACGGTTTTTCCGAACTCGCCACAGACCAGCCGCCGCCGCGCGACATTGCCGCTGCCCTGGCGGAGGCTGGTGCACGCCTTAGCATCGCAGCCGCCTAGCGAATTCTGATCCCCCGAGCACCGGAGAGCGGAGCGCGTTTCCCGACAAATCTTTCGCTCAAGCCTGCGCCTCGCAATGTTCATGCAATCCGGTCGCGGCAAACAGCGCCTCATCGAAAGGCGGGTCAGGCGAATCGCCCGCATCAGCAGTGAGGTCACCATGTCTGCAAACGACGCTTTGTCTTTCCTGATGGCGTGGACGCTGGCGCCGCTCCGCAGCGGTTCGGTCACACCCTCCAGTTCCAGTCTCGCTGCTCCGATCACGCGCGAGATCGGTCCCGAGACCGGTCAGGTGTTGGAGCTTGCACCGGGCACCGGCCCATTCACGCAGGCGCTGCTGGAGCGCGGTGTCAGGGAGCAGGATCTAACGCTGGTCGAAGCCGACCCAGACTTTGCCTCGCTTCTGACGCGGCGCTTTCCCGCCGCGCGCATCTTCGAGATGGATGCGGTTGGTATGCGCCATCCGCCTCTGTTCGACGGCTCGGTGGCCGGCGCCGCCATCAGCAGTCTGCCGTTTCGGCTGATGTCACCGCGCAAGGCTTTCGCTATACTGGAAGGCGTGTTCGGCGCTCTGCGGCCGGGCGTGGCCCTTTACCAATACACATTGGGCAGCCGCTGCCCTTTCGACCAGACATTGCTCGACAGGCTTGACCTGGAAGCGACCCGGCTTGGCCGCACCTTCCGCAACTTCCCGCCGGCGACGGTGTAAGGTGTCCAGGATCAAGAACCTCAAAACCTATGACTGGCGTTTCTCATGACCGATCCGCTGTCGGCGATCCTGGGCCTCGGGCTGCTCGGCGTCGCCTGCCTCGCTTTAACCGAAAAGATTCTGCCGGTGCCGCCCTCGCACGTGCTGCTGCTGTTCCTCGGCATGACGGCAGCCCCTGATCTATCGAGGCTGACGGTCCTGCTCCTGGTGACGACGCTGTCCGCCATCACGGGCTGCCTTGTCTGGTATGGAGTGGGCCGTCGCATTGGACTGGATCGCGCTGACAGGCTGGTCGAGCGCTTCGGCAAATATGTCTGCCTGCGTTATGCGACCTATTCCAGGCTCGGCGAGGCCTATCGCCGCCATCATGTCAGGGTCTCCTTGCTGGCGCAGTTCATTCCGACGGTGCGCAACTACCTGCCGATCGCGGCCGGCGCGCTCCGCCTGCCGCTCTTGCCCTTCGTGGCGACGACGCTCCTCGGCGCCACTTTGTGGAACACCGGCTTTCTCATCACCGGCTACCTCATGCGCGGCAGCGGCCGGGATTCCTATGCCATCGGCTTTCGCATCATCGTCATCGTGGTGGCGCTGGAAGCGACCTTCATGCTTGCCTTGCGTTATGGCTCGGCGTGGCGGCGACGCATCAGGCTGTTGTTCGGCTGAGCGCACCGCGCCAGATATCCTGCTAGGGATAAGCCCGGCGCCGGCTTTCCTTCCCTGCTGCGCCGGTGTTTAGTCCGGCCATGGCCTTCACCATCCGCCAGTTGCAGTT
This sequence comes from Mesorhizobium sp. P2_B5, assembly GCF_056404775.1. Classification (NCBI taxonomy): domain Bacteria; kingdom Pseudomonadati; phylum Pseudomonadota; class Alphaproteobacteria; order Hyphomicrobiales; family Phyllobacteriaceae; genus Mesorhizobium; species Mesorhizobium sp. P2_B5. Next base: position 211,709 of record NZ_JBFUDJ010000005.1, read on the forward strand.
CTTCATTGCCGTCGCCGAGCAGGGCACGGTGTCAGGCGCGGCACAAAACCTCTCCATCTCGCAATCCTCGGTCACCGAAGCGATCAAGGAACTGGAAAGCGATCTCGGCGTCGAACTGTTCGAGCGCCATCCGCGCGGCCTCAACATCACCCACAAAGGCCACCAGTTCTTGCGCCATGCCACCAAGATCCTGGCCGACGTCTCCGATGCGCGCCGGGCTTTCTCCGACGAACAGGTGGTGGCTGGCGGACGCCTGCAGCTCGGCGTCACCTCACTGGTCGCCGGCTATGTGCTGTCCGACCTTCTGGCGCGCTACCGCCGCGCCTATCCCGGCGTCGATGTCTCGGCCATTGAAGACAATGGCGACTATCTCGAGCATCTCCTGATCGGCGGCAAGCTCGATATCGCCGTCATGGTCACCTCCAATTTGCGCGACCGCACGGCGCTGCAGTCGGAAATCCTCGAAGTCTCGGCCTACCGGCTGTGGGTGCCGCTCAGCCACAAGCTGGCCAGCGCCGACATTATCGGCATTGGCGACATTGCCGGCGAACCGCTGATCATGCTCACCGTCGACGAGATCGAGGAAAGCACCGGCAAGCTTCTGGCGGCGATCGGAGCCAAGCCGCATGTCGCCTTCCGCACCCGCTCCGTGGAAGCTGTGCGCAGCCTCGTCGCCACCGGCGCCGGCGTGGCGCTGCTGCCCGACCTCGTCTATCGGCCATGGTCGCTGGAAGGCGACCGCATAGAATCGCGTGATATTTCAGGCACTTTGCCGGTCGTCCAGGTCGGCATGGTCTGGCGCCGCGGCTCCAGCCTGCCGCAGGCGGCGCGCGACTTCATCGGCCTTGCCCAATCGCAGCGGACGGTACGCCAGCAGCGTTGATCGGATGTGCAGCTATCTATCGGAAAAACCGATATCGTGTTTCTGATAAATCAATTTGCGAAACCGGAATTTTCCAAGCACTTTTCATTTCAGGGACCGAACCGCCGCTAGAGCGGTAAGTGTCCATCGGACGAACTGACACTTTTCAGCCTGCGGCTGACCGCAGCGAAGACCGGCTTCGCAGTCAGGCGCCAAAATGGGAGATTGACGATGAATTCATTTCTGAAGACGTGCACGGCTTTGACGGTCGCGCTGACCTTTTCCGGTCAGGCCGTCGCCCAGGTCAAGGAGCTTGGCAAGGGCGAAGGCGAGGTCAGCATCGTTGCCTGGCCCGGCTATATCGAGCGCGGCGAAACCGACAAGGGCTATGACTGGGTGACCTCCTTCGAGAAAGAGAGCGGCTGCAAGGTCAACGTCAAGACCGCCAACACGTCCGACGAGATGGTCTCGCTGATGAATGAGGGCGGCTTCGATCTGGTCACCGCTTCGGGCGATGCCTCGCTGCGTCTCGTTGCCGGCAAGCGCGTGCAGCCGATCAACACCGATCTCATCCCGAGCTGGAAGAGCGTCGACGACCGGCTGAAGGATGCGCCCTGGTTCACCGTCGATAAGGTGCATTACGGCGTTCCCTATCAGTGGGGCCCGAACGTCCTGATGTACAACACCGATGTCTTCAAGGAGGCGCCCAAGAGCTGGAACGTCGTCTTCGAGGAAATGAACCTGCCCGACGGCAAGTCGAACAAGGGCCGCGTCCAGGCCTATGACGGCCCGATCCACATTGCCGATGCCGCCAACTACCTGATGTTCCACAAGCCGGAACTCGGCATCAAAGACCCCTACGAGCTGAACGAAGACCAGTACAAGGCGGCGCTCGAATTGCTGCGCGTCCAGCGCACGCTGGTCGGCCGCTATTGGCATGACGCCGCAATCCAGGTCGACGATTTCCAGAACGAAGGCGTCGTCGCTTCGGGTTCCTGGCCATACCAGGTCAACACGCTGGTCGCCGCCAAGAAGCCGGTCGCCTCGACCGTGCCGGAAGAAGGCGTCACCGGCTGGGCCGACACCACCATGATGGAGGCCGACGCCGCGCACCCGAACTGCGCCTATATGTGGCTCGAACATTCGCTGTCGCCCAAGGTGCAGGGCGATGTCTCGGCCTGGTTTGGTTCGTTGCCGGTAGTCCCCGCTGCCTGCAAGGGCAACGAGCTTCTGACCGACGAAGGCTGCAAGACCAACGGCTACGACAATTTCGAAAAGATCAAGTTCTGGAAGACCCCGGTCTCGAAGTGCGCCACTCAGAACGACCAGTGCGTGCCCTATTACCGCTGGGTGTCGGACTATATCGGCGTCATCGGCGGACGGTAATTTCGCCTTTACCCTCCCCCTTGTGGGGAGGGTCGACGCGCAGCGTCGGGGTGTAGGCCTGTCCGATAGGCCGCGCCATCACCCCCACCCGCGGCTTCGCCGCGACCTCCCCATCGAGGGGGAGGTCGGGTCGCGCGCGACATCAGAAGATCAACCAGGCAACAGACTGGCAACCCATGACTTCGGCCGTTTCCTTTCAGAAAGTGTCTCGCCATTTCGGCAGCGTTCGCGCCGTCGACGACGTCGATCTCGACATCGTGCCGGGCGAGTTCTTCGCCATGCTCGGCCCCTCAGGGTCCGGCAAGACCACGTGCCTGCGCCTCATCGCCGGTTTCGAGCAGCCGACCTCGGGTTCGATCTCCATCTTCGGCGAGCGCGCCGAGGGCGTGCCGCCCTATCGCCGCAACGTCAACACGGTGTTTCAGGACTACGCGCTGTTCCCGCATCTGAACGTGCTCGACAACGTTGCCTACGGGCTGATGGTCAAGGGCGTAGGCAAGGCCGAACGGCAGAAGGCGGCGGAAGAGGCGCTGTCGCTGGTGCGTCTGCCCGGCTATGGCGCCCGCCGTCCCGGCCAGCTCTCCGGCGGCCAGCGCCAGCGCGTCGCGCTTGCTCGTGCGCTGGTCAACCAGCCCAAGGTGCTATTGCTCGACGAGCCGCTCGGCGCGCTCGACCTCAAGCTTCGCGAGAACATGCAGGAAGAGCTGAAATCGCTGCAGAAGGCGCTCGGCATCACCTTCGTCTTCGTCACCCACGACCAGGGCGAGGCGCTGTCGATGGCGGATCGCGTCGCCGTTTTCAATGACGGCAAGATCATGCAGATCGGCACGCCGGAAGACATCTACCAGCGTCCGAAGACACGTTTCGTCGCCGATTTCGTAGGCTCGTCCAACGTGCTGCCGCCGGATTTCGTCCAGCGTTGCTCCGGCCAGCACCGCTGGGGCAGCTTGCGCCCTGAATCCATCCGCATAGGCCGCGCTGCGAAAGGCGATGGCGTTGCCGCGCGCCTGGTCGGAACCAACTATCTCGGCGCCACCACTAAGCTGGCGCTTGACGCAGATGGGCTCAGGCTGCACGCCATCGTGCCGGCCGGCACAAAATTGCCGGCGGAAGGCGAAGGGGTGGTGCTCACCTTCAACCGCGAGCATCTGCATCTGATGGACGAGCCGGCATGAGCCTCGACGCCGCCATGCCGCGCGCCACTGCTCCCGCCATCCTGCCCGGCAGCGGTGGCATGCGTGGTGCGCTCTCCGACCTGTTCTGGCGCCGGCCGCGATTGCTACTGTTCCTCATGCTGCTGCCGCCGGTTCTGTGGCTGGGCGTCGTCTATATCGGCTCTCTGTTCGCGTTGCTGGCACAGAGCTTTTTCTCGATCGACGAATTCTCCGGCCTCATCAACCATGAGTTCACCCTGAAGACCTATGGCGACCTGTTCCAGGCCGCCAATCTCGACATCATCCTGCGCACGGTGACGATGGCGGCGCTGGTCACGCTGGCCTCGGCCATCATCGCCTTCCCAATCGCCTACTACGCGGCGCGCTATGCCCGTGGCCGCTGGAAGGCGCTGTTCTATCTCGGCGTCATGCTGCCGCTGTGGTCGAGCTACCTGGTCAAGATCTATGCCTGGAAACTGATCCTCGCCAAGGAAGGCATTCTGACCTGGCTGCTCGCCAAATTGCATCTGCTCTGGGTGCTCGATGGCTGGCTGTCGCTGCCGGTCGTGGGCGGCAATTCGCTGTCGGTCTCCGCCACCGGCACCTTCATCGTCTTCGTTTATGTCTGGCTGCCCTTCATGATCCTGCCGGTGCAGGCGGCATTGGAGCGCGTGCCCGGCAATCTGGTCGAGGCCTCTTCCGATCTTGGGGCGTCGCCGGGCCAGACCTTCCGCAACGTGCTGTTCCCGCTGGCACTGCCCGGCATCGTCGCCGGCTCGATCTTCACCTTCTCGCTGACGCTGGGCGACTACATCATCCCGCAGATCATCGGCACGTCGCGGCTGTTCATCGGCCAGGCCGTCTATTCGCAGCAGGGCACCGCCGGCAACATCCCGCTCGCCGCAGCCTTCACGGTGGTGCCCATCATCATCATGGGTTTCTACCTCTGGGGCGCCAAGCGCATGGGGGCCTTCGATGCGCTCTGACGGTTCGCAATCCGCCCCGCTCGGCCTCAAGATCGCAGCCGCCTGCGGCCTGCTCTTCCTGCATCTGCCGATCCTCTTGATCTTCGTCTACGCCTTCACCACGGAAGAGAAGAGCTTCGTCTGGCCGCCGCCGGGGCTGACCACGCAATGGTTCGCCGTCACCTGGAACCGGCCGGATGTCTGGCAGGCGCTGTCGCTTTCGGTCCGCGTCGCCACCATCTCGACGGCGATTGCCTTGATACTGGGCACGCTGTGCGCCGCCGCCGTGTCGCGGACAAAATTCTTCGGCCGCGAGACCATCTCGCTGCTGGTCATCCTGCCGATAGCGCTGCCCGGCATCATCACCGGCATCGCGCTACGCTCGGCCTTCTCGCTGGCCGATATCCCGTTCTCGTTCTGGACGATCGTGCTCGGCCACGCCACCTTCTGCGTCGTCGTCGTCTACAACAATGCGGTTGCCCGCTTCCGCCGCACCTCGGGCTCGATGATCGAGGCCTCGATGGATCTCGGCGCTGACGGTTTCCAGACCTTCCGGCATGTCGTGCTGCCCAACATCGCCACCGCACTGCTTGCCGGCGGCATGCTGGCCTTCGCGCTGTCCTTCGACGAGGTCATCGTCACCACCTTCACCGCCGGCCAGCAGCAGACCGTGCCGATCTGGATGCTGGAGGAGCTGATCCGTCCGCGCCAGCGCCCGGTCACCAATGTCGTGGCCATGGTCGTGGTGCTGGTGACGCTGCTGCCCATCCTGTTTGCCTACTACCTCACCCGCGACGGCGACCAGATCGCCGGTTCGGGCAAATAACGTCAGTTCGTAAGGGAGAGACGTCCATGGACACCCAGATGCTGATCGGCTCGAAATTCGAGAACGGCGCCGAGACCGAGGAGCCGATCCTCAATCCAAAGACCGGGGCGACCATTCTCAACCTGCCGGAAGCAAGCCCCGCCCAGATCGAGGCGGCGGTGGCTGCCGCCGAAAAGGCGTTCATCACCTGGTCGCGCACCACGCCGGCGCAGCGCTCGGCCTATCTTCTCAAGATCGCCGATCGCATCGAGGCCGAGGCCAAGGAGTTCGCCGCTCTCGAGGCGCTGAACTGCGGCAAGCCGATCAATGCCGTGCTCAATGACGAAATCCCCGCAATCGTCGACTGCTACCGCTTCTTTGCCGGTGCGGTGCGTTCGATGCCCGGCGTAGTCGCCGGCGAATATCTGCCCGGCCACACCTCGATGGTGCGGCGCGACCCGATCGGCATCGTCGCCTCGATCGCGCCGTGGAACTATCCGCTGATGATGATGGCGTGGAAGCTGGCGCCGGCGATTGCCGGCGGCAACACCGTCGTCTTCAAGCCGTCGGAGCAGACGCCGCTGACGGCGCTGAAGCTGGCCAGGATCCTGGCAGAGGTGCTGCCCGAAGGCGTCGTGAACGTCGTGCTCGGCCGTGGCGACAGCGTCGGCAACACGCTGATCAATCACGCCAAGGTCAACATGATCTCGATCACCGGCGATGTCGCCACCGGCAAGAAGGTGCTGCAGGCGGCTGCCAAATCGGTCAAGCGCACCCATCTGGAGCTCGGCGGCAAGGCGCCGGTCATCGTCTTCGACGATGCCGACCTCGGCGCGGTGGTCAACGGCCTGCGCGCCTTCGGCTATTACAATGCCGGCCAGGACTGCACCGCGGCCTGCCGCATCTATGCCGGCAAGAAGATCTACGACAAGCTCGTTGCCGATCTGTCCTCCGCGGTCTCGACCATCAGGTACAACCAGCCGGACGACACCGACAACGAGATCGGTCCGCTGATCTCGCGCCGCCAGCGCGACCGCGTCTCAAGCTTCGTCGAGCGCGCCTCGGAATTGAAGCACATCGAGATCACCACCGGCGGCAAGCCGGGCGAGGGCTCCGGCTTTTACTACCAGCCGACCGTCGTTGCCGGCGCGCTGCAGGAAGACGAAATCGTGCGCCGCGAAGTCTTCGGCCCGGTCGTCTCGATCACCCGCTTCTCCGAGGTCGACGAGGCCGTGAACTGGGCCAATGACAGCGACTATGGCCTGGCGTCATCGGTGTGGACCAAGGACGTCTCGCGCGCCATGGCGACGGCTGCTCGTCTTCAGTACGGCTGCACCTGGATCAACACTCACTTCATGTTGACCAACGAGATGCCGCATGGCGGACTGAAGCAGTCGGGCTACGGCAAGGACATGTCGCTCTACGCGCTGGAGGACTACACTGCTGTGCGTCATGTTATGGTGGCTCACGGGTAGCAGATACTATCTCTAAAATATTCGCCCTGCCGTTTTCTGTGTATTAAGCGTGAGTTACTTTCGCGGCATGGCGAGAGTTCACGGTTTACTGAATGTTCAACCTGAACGAGCAGCCTCCTTGCCGAGAAACCGCGCGGCGAGGGGGTTTGCGCATGAATACGACCAAGATCAAGCTGGTCATGATTGGTGGCTTCTGCCTGGTGATGGCCTTCTTCGGCGGCAAGGACATGCTGAAGAAAGGCGGTTGGCCGGAAGTGCCGGCCGAAGTCCTCGTGGTCAACGTCGAATGCGACATGGAATCGACTGCGCACAAGATCGTCTACAAGACTGTCAGCACCGCCACGATCCCCTGCGAATTGGTTGACGCGTTCAAGACGGTTCATGCGGACAAAGAGTGGAAGGTGAAGCAGAAATTCACCGGCACCTTGCGCGTCGGCACCGGCGCCGATGCCGTCGAGGCGACGATGGAGCTGAACAAGGACGGCGGCCGCGAGCCGCAGGTCGGCGACAAGCTCACCGTCGTCCAGAACCCCGCCAGCCCGACCCAGATCGAGCGCACCGGCGTGACTGGCGCGCGTCTGACGATCGTCATCGGCGGCGGATTGCTCGGCGCGCTGCTTCTCTATCTTGCCTTCAAGCCGCGCCGGCGAGCAGCGGCCTACGCTGTGGCCGGCAACCCTGCCGGGGATGCCGGCGCGGACCAGCGCGCCCGCCAGGCGGACGCCCTGATAGCGGCCGCCCTTGCCAAGCAGGCCACGCTGCCCAATCAGCCGGCGCGTGTCGCGGCAGCCGGATTGGCCAGGGAAGGCCGCTTCGCCGGGCAGAAAACGAATTTCGGCCGCCGCAACTGACGGCCGAAAGTCGCAGTTCCTACTCCACGATCCGGTAGATATTCCAGAGGCTGGTGCCTGACACGACATAGGGCTCCATCTCCTTGCCCCATTTGGCGTGCGCATCGATCTTGCCGATCTTGGCGAAGAACGCCTCCAACTGGGCCAGGCTCTCGACCTGGTGATGCGACTCGACCGTCGCCTCCCGCGCGCCGATCGAGCCGGTCATGATCTGGAACTTGAGGTCGGCGATGCCGACCTGAGAGCCGATTTCGCGCTCCCATTTCTTGAGCAGGTCAAGCACGGTCTGCTTGTGCCCGAATTTGGCGTCGATCTGCCATCTGGCGCTGAACATATCGGCCTCCTCACTCGTCCCAGGCTTGCACGACAGTCTGTCGTGCAATGCGGCCGTTCTTCAACTCCAGCATCGCTGCGCAGAACACTTTCGTCCCGTCCGGATAGGCGCAGGCCTGGGTGAAGGCAAGGTTGTCGCCATCGGCGATGGTGGTGTCGACCTTGTGGGTCATTGCCCGGCTGCAGATATCGTCCCAGAACGTGCTGATCGCCGCCCGGCCGCGGATCTCGCGCGGCTTGCTCGGCGGGTTGTTGCGATCGATCACCCGCACCAGCGCATCGTCGGCATAGAAGCTCGCCAGCATCCTGCCGTCCCGTCCTTCGATCGCTTTCTTGATCGCCGCGCCGTCCACGCTTTGCGTCTTGGTCAGCATTTTTTCCTCCATGGCCCGTCGATCGGGCGGTTGATGATCGGAAGCACCGCCCGGCGATGAGCGCCGGGCAGGTTCATTCACTGCGACTTCGCTTTGACGGCCGCAAACACGCCGTCGGTCTGCTGTTTGAAGGTCGCGAAATCGACCTGGCTGCCGTTGAGCATCGTCGACCAGTGGCGCACGATGGCCGCCATCGCGATCGCCTCCTTGATCTCCTCATCGGTCGCGCCATTGAGCTTGGCCGCCTCGGTGTGGAAATAGATGCAGTACTGGCACGGGATCTGCGAGGCGACGGCCAGCCCCATCAACTCCTTGGTCTTGCCGTCGAGCGCGGTCTTCGGGTTGAGCTGCACGCCCTTGATCTCGGCCCAGGCGCCGGCAACCGCGACATCCGGCAGCGTCTTGAACATGTCCGGCACCGAGCCGAGCGTCGCCTCGATGTCCTTGTAAGCGGCGGCCGCCGCGCCATCCTCGGCCTTGGCAGGGGTGATAGTGAACAGCGCGCCAACGCTTGCCGCTATCATCAGCGATTTGATCGACCTGTTTGACTTCAGCATTGCATCCTCCGTTCGCAGCGCCTTCCCGGCGACATCCGCCTGGCCTGCATGGAGAGAATTGGTAGCGCCGAGGCTGCCTTGGCTGCTTCGCCCGAAAGCGCCATGGCTGCTATGGCCCGTCCGGGCCAGTGTGCCTGGCGGAAAATGCCGCTGCCGCCGCCCGCGACGGCAGGTCGAGCTTCAGCAATATGTTGGCCACATGACGCTTGACCGTATGCTCGCTCAGCCTCAACTCGGCAGCGATTGCGGCATTGCTCTTGCCGTCGGCGATCAGGCCAACCACCTCGCTTTCGCGCGCCGTCAGTTGAGCCGGCTCGGCAGGCCTGGCCTTGGGACGGCAGGCCGGCTCGAGATGCTGTTCCGACGTCGCCTGGACCAGCGCCAGCGGCTCGTCCAGCTCATCCACCGTGACACGCCCGGCATCGATGAAATGCAGGCCGGAACCGGCCGCCAGATCGGCGACCAGCCGCGACGCCAGAATATCGCCGCGCCCGGCATGGGCGGCGATCTGCATCGTCACCCGTGCCATCAGCCCAATCGGCGGCCCGCGCATTTCGACCTCGCCGACATGTGCGCCCTGGGCGCTCGCAATGCCCATCTGTTGCGCCGCATCGCGAAGTGCCGCCGCGCAGCGTATGGCACGCGCCGGCCCGTCGAAGCGCGAGATCATCAATTCGCCATGGATGCCGGCGACGCGTCCGCCATGACGGCCGACCAACTGCCGCCAGCTCTCCTGGAAGCGCTCGCTGCGTTCGCCCCACATGCGATCGCCCACCCGCGCCGTGTCGTAGACGCGTGTCACCAGAAGGGCGGCAAGCACGCGCTCCGCTTCGGTCACGGCGCGCTGGCCAGTCAGGAACTCCTCGATCAGGTCGGCCACCCGGTCGACGTCGCCGGTCCAGATCGGATGGTCGCGTCCGGGGATTTCAACCAGCCGCGCATTCGCGATCTTTTTCGCCAGGAAGCGGCTGGCGTCGGGGTCGACCCGCACATCGTTGCGGCGATGGATGAGCAGGGTCGGTGCCCGGATCGCCGAAAGAACGCCGCGCACGTCGATGTCGGCATTCATCCGGGCCAGGGCGGCCGCCGCCGTCGGGCTGGCCGACAGCCGTTCGAAGCGCGCCCACCACTGGGTGAAATGCGGGTCATCGACCCGGCCCGGCGCGAAGTTGGGCAGAGTGGCGCCGGTGCCCCAGGCCGTGCCGGCGGTCGCAATGAAGGCCTCGAGGCGTTCGGGCGGCATCACCCATTTGTGGAAATGCGCATAGCCGCCATAGAGCGCCAGCGCCCGCGTCCGTTCCGGATAAGTGGCGGCGAACAGCATCGCCAGGGGCGCGCCTTCCGAGGCCCCAAGCAGGGCGGCACGGCCGCTGCCGGTGGCATCCATGACCGCGCGCACATCGTCCATGCGGGTCTCCAAGCTGGGCAGATGGCGTGGGTCGACGCGGTCGGACAGGCCGGTGCCGCGCTTGTCGAACAGGATCAGTCGCGAGAACGCCGAGAGCCGTTTCAACAGCCTGGTATAACCCTCGTCTTCCCAATGCAGGTCGAGATTGGAGATGAAGCCGGGCACGAAAACCAGGTCGAACGATCCCTGGCCGACCACCTGATAGGCGATCCGCACGTCGCCGCTGAGGGCATATCGCGTCTCGATCGGCCTCACGACTGCATCCCGCCCGGCCAGACGATTTCTGATCGCTGACAATAGCAGACGCCTGCCGGATGCGGCAGTCAAACTTTAGAAAACAGGAATATAGCCTTGCGGTCCGAACCGCTTTCGCCCGGCCCCTTCTGGGGAGAGCCTATTTCTGTGGAGCGGCGCTCTCTGTACCTGTGGGCTGGACGTAGCCGATGCTCATATCGGCCTGCTCCTCGGTCTTTGGCCGCTTTATCCGGGCCGAGGCCTCGACGACGAGCTCGTCGAAATTTTCGCCGCCGCTGTCCAGCATCTCGAAGAACTGGCGCCGCATCCTCGGCTCCCAGAACTTGTTGATATGCTCGGCCACACCCGCGACACCCTCCTCGCGTGGCCTCGAATGGAAGAAGGCGGCGATCTGATTGGCCATGCGCACCAGCTTTTCCCTGGTGCTCGTGATGTGGTCTTCGTCATGCGACATGCTGGGCAACTCCCAAGACCACCCGTTCCGGGTGGGTGAAAACATCGAAATCGTCGCCACGCACCAGCGCCACCAGCGTCATTCCTGCCTCTTCCGCTGTGCGGATGGCAAGCGCGGTCGGCGCCGAGACAGCCATGATGAAAGCCGAGCCGATGGCCGCCGTCTTCTGCACCATCTCGACCGAGACGCGTGAGGTCACGACCACGGCGCCCGAGGCACCGTTAATGCCGGCCTTCGCCAGCGCGCCGGCCAGCTTGTCCAGCGCATTGTGGCGGCCGACATCCTCGCGCGCCATGACAATGCCCTTGCCCGGTACATAGAAGCCCGCGGCATGCACGGCGCCGGTTTCGGAATGCAGCGGCTGCACCTTCGACAACAGCCTCACCGAGCGAACAATGTCGTCGGCTTCAAGCGTAAGCTTGGACTCACCAACCTTGTCGACCGAGCGCATCGCTTCCTCGATGGATTCGATGCCGCACAGTCCGCAGCCAACCGGGCCGGCCAAGCGCCTGCGTCGCGCCTCGAAGCGCGTATTGGCCTGGTCTTTCAACCGGATCTGGATGTCGATCCCGGCGCCATGGTCCTCGACCTCGATCGCCTCGACTTCGTCGGGCAAGGCGATGATGCCTTCAGTCAGCGAGAAGCCCAGCGCGAAATCCTCGAAATCAGCCGGGCTCGCCATCATCACCGCATGGGTGGTGCCAGCAAAGGAGAACGCCACCGGCGTCTCCTCCGGCACCATTCGGTTGGCCGAGGTCGTGCCGCTGGCGCGGTGCGCCAGCCGCGAGGTCTGCGTCGTCGCTTTGCGGCGCGCGGCCAAGACTACTCGGCCGCCTGCAGCCGAGCGATGCGGCGGCTCTGCTCGGCCTGCTCGTTGTAGTCGCGCTGCCAGTCCGAAGGCCCGTTCGACGCGCCGACCTGCACCGCGGTCACCTTGTACTCCGGACAATTGGTCGCCCAATCGGAGAAGTCTGTGGTGATGACGTTGGCCTGCGTGTCCGGATGGTGGAAGGTGGTGTAGACCACGCCGGGCGACACGCGGTCGGTGATCAGCGCACGCAGCGTCGTCTCGCCCGAGCGGCTGGTCAACCGCACCCAGTCGCCATCGCGCAGGCCGCGGTTCTCGGCGTCGTGCGGATGGATTTCCAGCCGGTCTTCCGAGTGCCACATGACGTTTTCGGTACGCCTTGTCTGTGCACCGACATTGTACTGGCTGAGGATGCGGCCGGTGGTCAGCAGCAACGGGAAACGCGGCCCGGTCCGCTCGTCGGTCGCCACATATTCGGTGCGGATGAACTTGCCCTTGCCGCGCACGAAGCCGTCGATATGCATGATCGGCGTACCGAGCGGGGCCTTCTCGTTGCAGGGCCATTGCACCGATCCGACACGGTCGAGCAGATCGAAGGAGACGCCGGCGAAGCTTGGCGTCGTCTTGGCGATCTCGTCCATGATCTCGGAGGGATGCTGGTAGTTCCAGTCAAGCCCGATCGCACGAGCAAGCTCCTGCGTCGCTTCCCAGTCGGCGTAGCGCGCCTTCGGCTCCAGCACCTTGCGCACCATGTTGATGCGGCGCTCGGCATTGGTGAAGGTGCCGTCCTTCTCCAGGAAGGTCGACCCTGGCAGGAAGACATGCGCGTAGTTCGCTGTCTCGTTGAGGAACAGGTCGTGCACGACCACGCATTCCATCGCCGCCAGGCCGGCTGCGACATGCTTGGTATCAGGATCGGACTGCAGGATGTCCTCGCCCTGGATGTAGATGCCTTTGAAGGAGCCGTCGACAGCGGCATCCAGCATGTTGGGGATGCGCAGGCCCGGTTCGTCGTCGAGCTTCACCCCCCACAAAGTCTCGTAGATGTCGCGCACCGCCTCGCCGGAGATGTGGCGGTAGCCCGGCAGTTCATGCGGGAACGAGCCCATGTCGCATGAGCCCTGGACATTGTTCTGGCCACGCAGCGGGTTCACGCCGACACCCGGGCGGCCGATATTGCCGGTCGCCATGGCAAGGTTGGCGATAGCCATCACCGTGGTCGAGCCCTGGCTGTGTTCGGTGACGCCGAGGCCGTAATAGATTGCGCCGTTGCCGCCCTTGGCATAGAGCCGCGCGGCACCACGGATCAGCTCCGGGTCGACGCCGGAAAGCTTGCCGACGGTCTCGGGGCTGTTCTCCGGCAAAGCGACGAAGGAGGCCCAGTCCTGGAACTCTGTCCAGTCGCAGCGTTCGCGAATGAAGGCTTCGTCGAAAAGCCCTTCGGTGACGATGACATGCGCGAGCGACGTCAGCACCGCCACGTTGGTGCCGGGCTTCAGCGGCAGGTGGTAGTCGGCCTCGACATGCGCCGACTTGACCATTTCGGTGCGGCGCGGATCGAGCACGATCAGCTTGGCGCCCTGGCGCAGCCGCTTCTTCAGTCGCGAAGCAAACACAGGATGCGCGGAAACCGGATTGGCGCCGATGATGACGGCGACATCGGTGAACTCGACGGAATCGAAATCCTGGGTGCCGGCCGAGGTACCATAGGTCTGGCCGAGGCCGTAGCCGGTCGGCGAGTGGCAGACGCGGGCGCAGGTATCGACATTGTTGTTGCGGAAGCCTTGGCGCACCAGCTTCTGCACCAGATAGGTCTCCTCATTCGTGCAGCGCGAGGACGTGATACCGCCGATCGAGGTGCGTCCGTATTGATATTGGATACGGCGGAATTCCTTGGCCGTATGGGCGATTGCCTCTTCCCAGCTCACCTCGTGCCAGGGATCGCTGACCTTTTCCCGGATCATCGGCGACAGGATACGGTCCTTGTGGGTCGCGTAGCCATAGGCGAAACGGCCCTTCACGCAGGAGTGGCCGTGGTTCGCCTTGCCGTCCTTGTAGGGCATCATGCGAATAACTTCGTCGCCCTTCACTTCGGCCTTGAAAGAGCAGCCGACGCCGCAATAGGCACAGGTGGTGACGGCGGAGCGTTCGGGCATGCCTTTCTCAAGTACGGTCTTTTCGCGCAGCGCATCGGTCGGACAGGCCTGCACGCAGGCGCCGCAGGACACGCATTCGGAGGCAATGAAATCCTCGTGCATGCCGGCGACCATGCGCGATTCGAAACCGCGGCCTTCGATGGTCAGCGCGAAGGTGCCTTGGACCTCCTCACAGGCCCGCACGCAGCGCGAGCAGACGATGCATTGCGCCGGATCATAGGTGAAATAGGGGTTGGACTCATCGCGCGCGATGTAGTCGACCGCCAGCGAGCCATGACCGGGCGCGACGCCGTTTTCCTGCTTGACGTGGTTGCGGCCCTCGATGCCGAAGCGGTTCTCGGTTAGGCCGACCGACTTCGCCACCGCGTCGAACTCGCTGGCGCCGGTGCCGGCCTTCTCGTTCCAGCCGGTCGGGTGATCGGAGACGTAGAGCTCCATGACACCGCGGCGGATGGCGTCGAGCCGCTCGGATTGCGTGCGCACCACCATGCCTTCGCCGACCGGCGTCGTGCAGGATGCCGGCGTGCCGCCGCGCCCTTCGATCTCAACGAGGCAGACGCGGCAGGAGCCGAACGAGTCCAACATGTCCGTGGCGCAGAGTTTTGGAATCTCGACCCCGCCTTCCATCGCCGCGCGCATGATCGACGTACCCTCCGGCACGCTGATACTGCGGCCGTCGACGATCAGCGTGACCTGCTTTTGCGCCTTCGATTCCGGGGTTCCGTAGTCGAGTTCTTCGATGAGTGTCGGGAAGTCGGCCTTGATATTCATCTGCCAGCTCCTATTCAGCAGCTACGCGCGCCGGCGCGGGCTTGAAATCTTCGGGGAAATGGGTGATCGAGCTCATCACCGGGTAGGGCGTGAAGCCACCCAGCGCGCAGAGCGATCCGAACTTCATCGTGTTGCAGAGATCGGTGACCAGAGCCAGGTTCTTTTCCGGCTCGATGCCGGCGGCAAGCCTGTCGATGGTTTCCACCCCGCGTGTCGAGCCGATGCGGCAGGGCGTGCACTTGCCGCAGCTTTCGATGGCGCAGAACTCCATGGCGAAGCGCGCCTGCTTCAGCATGTCGGCGGTATCGTCGAACACGGTGATGCCGGCATGACCGATCAGCCCGTCACGCTTCGCGAACTCTTCGTAGTCGAACGGCGTGTCGAACAGCGCGCGCGGGAAATAGGCGCCGAGCGGGCCGCCGACCTGCACTGCCTTCACCGGCCGGCCAGTCGCTGTGCCGCCGCCGATGTCGTCGACGATTTCGCCGAGCGTCAGGCCGAACGCCGTCTCGAACAGGCCGCCATGCTTGACGTTGCCGGCGATCTGGATCGGGATGGTGCCGCGCGAGCGGCCCATGCCGAAATCCTTGTAGAAGGCGGCACCCTTGTCCATGATGATCGGCACCGAAGCCAGCGAGATGACGTTGTTGATCACCGTCGGCTTGCCGAACAAGCCCTGGATTGCCGGCAGCGGCGGCTTGGCGCGAACCACGCCGCGCTTGCCTTCAAGGCTGTTCAGCAGCGAGGTTTCCTCACCGCAGACATAGGCGCCGGCGCCGACGCGAATTTCCATGTCGAAGGCGTTGGGCGAACCCAGCACATTAACGCCGAGCACGCCGGCTTTGCGGGCGACCTCGACAGCCTTGTTCATGACAGCCACCGCATGCGGATATTCCGAGCGGATATAGACGAAGCCCTTGGTCGCGCCGGTGGCGATGCCGGCGATCGCCATGCCTTCGATCAGCACGAAGGGATCGCCTTCCATGATCATGCGGTCGGCGAAAGTGGCGCTGTCGCCTTCGTCGGCGTTGCAGACGATGTACTTACGCTCGCCGGCGGTATCAAGCACCGTCTTCCACTTGATGCCGGTCGGGAAGCCAGCGCCGCCACGACCGCGCAAGCCCGATTCGGTGACCTGCTTGACGATGTCGAGCGGCGCCAGAGCCACCGCGTTCTGCAGGCCCTTCAGTCCGCCGAGCGACTTGTAGGCGTCGAGCGACAGCGGGTCGTTGATGCCGCAACGCGCGAAGGTCAGGCGCGTCTGCTTGGCCAGGAACGGGATTTTGTCAGGCGCGCCCAGCCAGCGCTTGTGATGGCCACCCTTGAGGAAGCCGCTGTCGAACAGGCTCTTGACATCGGAAGGCTTCACCGGCCCGTAAGCGACGCGGCCCTCGGCGGTCGCGACCTCGACCATCGGTTCGAGGAAATAGGCGCCGCGCGAGCCGTTGCGCACGATCTTGGCCTCGATGCCTCGTTCGGCCAGTTCCGCACGAATCGCCTTGGCGACCTTTTCGGCGCCGAGCGCCAGCGCGCCGGAGTCACCTGGAATGTAGATGCGCGGGATCATGAGCGTACCTCCGCGACGATCTCTTCGATCTTCTCGTCATCGAGCCGCCCGATCACCTCACCATCCAGCATCGCCGACGGTGAACAGGCGCAAAGCCCGAGGCAATAGACAGGCTCAAGTGTAACCGATCCGTCGCGGGTGGTCTCATGGAAATCGATGCCGAGCAGCTGCTTGACCTTTGCGGCGATCGCATCCGAACCCATCGACTGGCAGGCTTCCGCCTGGCAGAGCTTGAGCACGTGCCGCCCGGCCGGGCGGGCGCGAAAATCATGATAGAAGGTCACGACACCGTGCACCTCGGCCCTCGACAGGTTCAGCCCATCGGCGATGACGGGCACGGCGTCCTGCGGTACGTGGCCAAATTCTTCCTGGATGCCGTGGAGGATCGGCAGCAGTGGACCCTCGAGGTCCTTCAACTCCTGGATGATCGCGGCCGTGCGCGACTGGATCTCGGTACTTGCAGGCTGCATCGTCATGCAGCGCCCTCCCTGGTCGATAGCGGTCTCGCGCTAAGTGCTTACGAAATCAGAGGAAACCCCCGAAATCAATAAAGCTGATCCGTTGCTTGATAGAAATTTTCTATCGAAACCCGTCAGCCTGCATTGTCTAGCCTAGCGGTGGTTGCGGAAATCGTCTGCCAGCGCCATCGCCTCGTCCAGCAGCGCCTGTACCAGCGGCGTGTGCGGCTCGCGCGGTGCGGCCACCAGCCCAACGGTGTGGCTGGCATCCGGCTCGACGATCGGAATGGCCCGGATAGGTTCGGAAAAGCCGAATGTTTCCGCCAGGTTAAGTGGCATGATCGACGACCATTTCCCGGTCCTTATATGCGAGAACAGCACGATCATCGAATTGGATTCCAGCGTAGGCCGCACCTGCGTGCCGGCTTCGGCCAGATGCTGATCGATGATGCGGCGGTTCTGCATGTCCGGCGTCAGCAGGCAGAGCGGCAGCTGGCTGAGCTCGGCCCATGTCACTTTGTCGCGGTCGGAATAGGGATTTCCGACCGCGGTGATCAGCTGGTAGCGCTCGTCATAAAGCGGCACGCTGGTCACCCGCCCGAGCGGCTCGTTGTCGAGATAGGTGATGCCGGCATCGATGTCGAGATTGCCGAGCAGCGACAGCACCTCGATCGAGGTGCGCGACAGGATCGAAAAGGTCACGCCGGGATGCTTGGCCCGAAACGGCGTCGTCAGCCGCGCCACCATGGCAAGCGCGGTCGGGATGGCGGCGATGCGGATGCGGCCGGAAAGGCCGTGGCGCGCCGCCCGCATCTCCTCGCGCATTGCGCGTGTATCGCCGACGATGCGCTGCGCCCATATAAGCACCTGCTTGCCCTCGGGCGTCAGGCCCTGGAAACGCGAGCCGCGCAGCACCAGCATCACGCCGAGCTGGCCCTCCAGCTGCTTGATCCCGGCCGAAAGCGTCGGCTGGGTGACGCCGCACAGTTCCGCCGCCCGGCCGAAATGCTCCTCCCTGGCCAGCGCGATGAAGAATTCCAGCTTGTCGATCATTGGCGCAAGCTAACCGGCGCCGGGCGCCGGCGCCAGACGCAGTTGGGCACCTCAGCCATTCCGTCGATTTCCGGGCAGAGCACGCCGGCTGTTGCGCCACGACTTGGTTCTGCCGGGAAACTGCATTATCTCAGGCGCAAGCTTGCATAAGGAAGACCTGATGTCCGTCACCAAGGAAATCGTCACCGAGCGCCTGAAGACGGTCAACGGGCCGGATTTCACCGGCAACATCGTTGATCTCGGCATGGTTTCGGAGATTTTCATCGCCGATTCGAAAGTATTCTTCTCGATCACCGTTCCCGCTGCCCGCGCGCAGGAGATGGAACCGTTGCGCGCCGCCGCCGAGCGCGTCGTCAAGGCGATTCCCGGCGTCGCCGGCGCCGTCGTCGCGCTGACGGCGGAAAAGAAGGGCGGCGGAATGGAGGCGCCGGTTCCGGCGCGCCCCGCACCCAGACCGGCACCGCCGGCTCCGCCAACCGCGCCACGCGCGGCTCCGCACGCCCCGGCCTCGCAGAGCTCGGGCAAGCGTGGCGTGCCCGGCATCGAGGCGATTATCGCGGTTGCGTCCGGCAAGGGCGGCGTCGGCAAGTCGACCACCGCCGTCAACATCGCCCTCGGGCTCGCCGCCAATGGCCTGCGGGTCGGCGTGCTCGATGCCGACATTTACGGGCCGTCCATGCCAAGGCTGCTCAACATCCATGGCCGGCCGCAGACGGTCGACGGCAAGATCCTGAAACCGATGGAGAATTACGGCCTCAAGGTGATGTCGATGGGTTTTCTCGTCGATGAGGAGACGCCGATGATCTGGCGCGGCCCGATGGTGATGTCGGCGTTGACGCAGATGCTGCGCGAAGTCGAATGGGGCCGGCTCGACGTGCTCGTCGTCGACATGCCGCCCGGCACCGGCGACGCCCAGTTGACCATGGCCCAGCAGGTGCCGCTGGCCGGCGCCGTCATCGTCTCGACGCCGCAGGACCTGGCCCTGATCGACGCCCGCAAGGGGTTGAACATGTTCAAGAAGGTCGACGTGCCGCTGCTCGGCATTGTCGAGAATATGAGCTATTTCGTCGCCCCGGACACCGGCAAGCGCTACGACATTTTCGGCCATGGCGGCGCCCGGCGCGAAGCCGAACGTCTCGGCGTGACCTTCCTTGGCGAAGTGCCGCTGGAAATGGGCATCCGCGAAAGCTCGGATGAAGGTGCACCGGTGGTGGCGTCGAAGCCCGATAGCGCCGAGGCCAAAATCTATCGCGATATCGCTTCGAAGGTCTGGGAGCGGGTCAACGAAGAGCGCGGCGCGGCCGCAGCGGCGGTGCCGAGCATCGTGTTCGAGTAATTTTCGTTAGGTCGGCGCTGCCCCTCATCCGCCTGCCGGCACCTTCTCCCCGTATAGTGACGGGGAGAAGGGGGGCTGTCGCGACCTCGCCGCTTGTCCTGCACCGTTGACGATTATTGGCGAAACCGTCGGCACGGCGTCTTTCTCCCCGTCACTATACGGGGAGAAATGTCCGGCAGGACAATGAGGGGCGGCGCCAGCGCCGGATAACTAGGCGTAGTTCTAGCGGCGCAACTTAAGCTGCGCCCACCTTTTCCCCAAACGTCGAGAAAAACTGCCCGGCCAGTTTCTTCGACGTCGATTCGATCAGCCGGCTGCCGAGTTGGGCGATCTTGCCGCCGACATCGGCCTTGGCGGCGTATTTGAGCACCGTCGCATCCGGCCCGTCGGCCGTCAGCGTCACGTCGGCGCCGCCCTTGGCGAAGCCGGCAATGCCGCCCTTGCCTTCGCCCTGGATGGTGTAAGCGTGCGGCGGCTTCAAATTCTTCAACGTCACCTCGCCGTTGAAGGTCGCCTTGATCGGCCCGATCTTCACCACCACCGTCGCCGCCATTTCGGTCGGCGATTTCATCTCCAGGTTCTGGCAGCCGGGAATGCTTTCCCGCAGCACGTCAGGATCGTTCAGCGCTTCCCAGACTTTCTGCAGGGGGGCGGCAATGCGTTCCTCGCCTTCGATCACCAAAGCCATCGATACCCTCCCGCGTTGCTCCGAAAAGGCCTAACGCAGGGTCCGACGTCTGTCTATCGCACCAAAGTCTGGGTGCGCTTGTGTGACCTCTTGCCTGCCAAGGCGCGTTGCCATATCGATTTGTCTTACAAATACGGAGACCACGATGGCAGGCGCCCCCACCAGCAAAAAGAAATTTCGCTCGCAGGAGTGGTTCGACAATCCCGACAATCCGGGCATGACCGCGCTCTATCTCGAGCGCTACCTGAATTACGGGCTGACGCGGGCCGAACTGATGTCGGGCAAGCCGCTGATCGGCATCGCCCAGACCGGTTCGGATCTGTCGCCCTGTAATCGCCACCATATCGAACTGGCCAAGCGCGTGCGCGAAGGCATCGTCTCGATGGGCGGCATCCCCTTCGAATTCCCTTGCCATCCGATCCAGGAAACCGGCAAGCGCCCGACCGCGGCACTCGACCGCAACCTTGCCTATCTCAGTCTGGTCGAGGTGCTCTACGGCTACCCGCTCGACGGCGTCGTGCTGACCATCGGTTGCGACAAGACCACGCCGGCGCTTTTGATGGCGGCGGCCACCGTCAACATTCCGGCCATCGCGCTGTCGGTCGGCCCGATGCTCAATGGCTGGCACAAGGGCAAGCGCACGGGCTCCGGCACCATCGTCTGGGAATCGCGCCAGAGGCTGTCGGCCGGAGAGATCGACTATGACGAGTTTATGGACATCGTTGCCTCTTCGGCGCCGTCCACCGGTTATTGCAACACGATGGGCACCGCCACCACGATGAACTCGCTGGCCGAGGCGCTCGGCATGCAACTGCCGGGCTCGGCCGCCATCCCCGCACCCTACCGCGAGCGTGGCCAGATTTCCTACGAGACGGGCAGGCGCATCGTCGAGATGGTGCATGAGGATCTGAAGCCCTCTGACATCATGACGCGTCAGGCGTTCGAGAATGCCATCGTCGTCAATTCGGCGATCGGCGGCTCGACCAATGCGCCGATCCACCTCAATGCGATCGCCCGCCATCTCGGTGTGCCGCTGAGCAATGACGACTGGCAGGCGATCGGCCTCAACGTGCCGCTGCTCGTCAATCTGCAGCCGACCGGAGAATATCTCGGCGAGGACTACCACCATGCCGGTGGCGTGCCGGCGGTGGTGGCCGAGCTTTTGAAGGCCGGGCTCTTGCCGCATCCCGACGCCGTCACCGTCAACGGCAAGTCGATCGGCGACAATTGCCGCGGCGTGGCCAACGAGAACCAGGATGTCATCCGCAGCGCCGACAAGCCACTGAAGGTCAATGCCGGCTTCATCAACCTCAGCGGCAATCTGTTCGATTCCGCGATCATGAAGACCAGCGGCATTTCGCCGGAATTCCGCGAGCGCTATCTGTCCAACCCGAAGGATCCGGAAGCCTTCGAAGGCAATGCCATGGTCTTCGACGGGCCGGAAGACTATCACGCCCGCATCGACGATCCGGCGCAAGGCATTGACGAGCATACCATCCTGTTCATGCGTGGCGCCGGCCCGATCGGCTATCCCGGCGGCGCCGAAGTCGTCAACATGCAGCCGCCGGCCTATCTCATCAAGAAGGGCATCCATGCGCTTGCCTGCATCGGCGACGGCCGCCAGTCAGGCACGTCGGGCTCGCCGTCGATCCTCAACGCCTCGCCCGAAGCCGCCATTGGCGGCGGCCTGGCGCTGCTCAAGACCGGCGATCGTGTGCGCATAGACTTACGCAAAGGCACCGCCAACATCCTCGTCAGCGACGACGAGATCACCAAGCGGCGCGCCGCGTTGCAGGGCAATGGCGGCTATCACTATCCCCAGCACCAGACGCCGTGGCAGGAGATCCAGCGCGGCATGGTCGACCAGTTCTCCGAAGGAATGGTGCTGAAGCCGGCGGTGAAATACCAGGATGTCGCGCACACCAGAGGCGTGCCGAGGGACAATCACTGAGCGTCGAAGCGCTTACGCAAAACGACAGCGGCGGCTTGATTTCGATCAGGCCGCTGTTGATGTGTTCGCCCTACAGATAGGCGGTGATCTCCGGACGCTGATCCTGTCGGTTGCGTTTGCCGTCCTCGTAGACGACCGGCGCCGCGGCAAGCTCCTCTTCACTGGCGTCGTCCAGGCAGGCGACATTCACTGCCCAGAAATTGCCGCCCATGATGTCGAGATAGCCACGAGAGAAGACGTTGGCGCCGCAGTTCGGGCACATATAGTGGTTGATATTGCCGTCCGGCCAGTTCGACGGCGACGCCTTGTATTCCCGCATCTTGTCCCTGCCATCCGTCACCCGCAACGCTTCGAAGGGCGCGAAGGACTTTCGGTAACCGAGTTTCCAGCAGAAGCTGCAGTTGCATTTGCGGATGCCCTCGGCGAGGTCCAGATCAGCCTCGAAATGCACTGCGCCGCAATGGCAGCTGCCGTGATAGGTCCTTTTCATGGCTCTCCTCCGTAGCATCGCTTAGTCGTCTACAGCCGCCAAATAGTCTGCCGATCGTTCCAGGCAACCCGGCTCTATGTGCAACAGCGAGCGCGTGACACCATATGGATTGAAAGCGAACAGGAACCATCATGGCGAAACGGCGCTCTTCCCTCGGTTTCCTCGGCATGTTCGGCCGCTCGGGTGATTTGCGGGAACTCGACAACGCGCTGCGCGGGGCCGACCTTCATCCGGCGCTTGTTCCCGAGGGCGTCAAGCTCACCATCGTTAATCTGATGAAAGACCATTGGCCGGACGAACCGCCGCCGGAGGCCTATCGGTCCGTGGCACAGCTGTTCGGCTATTGTATCGCCGGGCCGCAAACGTTCGAGCAGGCCAACGGCCCGGCGCGACGGCTGGACGCGGAGCGTCGCATCGAAGCAGCCCTTGAAACCGGCGACAGTCTGGATGCGCAGATCGTGCTGATGGCGCTGCATGGCAAATTGATCAGCGCCGAGGTCGTCGAGCGATTCGGGCTAAGCGCGGACTGACTTCGTAAGGTTAGGCTTACCCACCCATGCCGCTGCGTGGCAGCTTGATCATCTCGCCGAAGCGAGCGCGCAGTTTGTCGTCGAGCAGCTTCGGCACATGGCGGGGGAAACGCTCGGCAAGCACACGCTTCTTCTCGATGATCGCCCGCTGCAAGATGTCGGGCCGACCCTTCTCGTTCCATTCCTTCGGCGAAAAGCGGTCGCCGACGGCCGGATAGAAATACTCGGTCTGCATCAGCCGCAGCGTCTGCTCATTGCCGAGATAATGGCCGGGGCCATTCATGCAGACTTCGGTGATGGTGTCGATGGAAAGCGCTTCGTCGGTCACCTCGATGCCGCGCACGCAGCGCAGGCAATGGCCCAGCATGTCGTTGTCGATGATCAGGCTTTCCAGGCAGAAGCCGAGCAGCGAGGCATGCATCCCTGCCGATTCATAGACGAGGTTGAGGCCGGCCAGGCCAGCCATCACATCGGTGATGCCCTTTTCATAGCCGGATTGGATGTCGGGCAGTTTCGAATCCGTCATCCCGGCGGCCGAACCGCCCGGCAGATCGTAGAATTGCGCCATCTGCGCGCAGGCCGAAGTCAGCACCGCCTGCTCGGCCGAGCCACCCGACATGGCGCCAGTGCGCAAGTCGGAGACGAACGGCCAGGTGCCGAAGATCGCCGGATGCCCCGGCTTGATGGCGTTGACATAGATGAGACCGACGAGCACTTCGGCCACTGCCTGGACCACTGCCCCGGCAATCGCCGCCGGGGCGGTGGCGCCGGCCTGGCCGGCCGACAAAAGCAGGATCGGAATGCCGCCTTCGACACATGCCTCAAGCACGCCGCAAGCATCCTCGGCGAACTTCATCGGCGGCACGACAAAGCAGTTGGAGTTGGAGACGAAGGGCCGGGCGCGGAAATTCTCCTCGCCACCGGCGATCGCATACAGCATTTCCAGCGCCGGCTGCACGTTCTCGCGCACCGTGAACGAGGTGCCGACATGCTTGGACGTTCCCATCACGCAGGCGTAGAGCGTGTTGAAGTCCATTTCGAGCGGATCGGGAATGTCGCGCGGCACCATCGGCCGCTGGAAGAAGTGGATGTTGTCGAGCCCTTCGACGAGGCGGGCGGCGTCGTAAATGTCCTGCACCAGCGACTCGCGGTATTCGCGCTTTTCGACATCGACCAGATGCACCGCGGCACCCGCGGTCCCGTAATGCACGCGTTTGCCCTGGATCAGCATGTCGTGCTTCGGGTCCTGGCCGTGCAGGGTGAAATTCCGCGCCGCTTTCTTGATCGTGTCCAGCACCAGGCCGCGCGGAAAGCGGATGCGGCCGTCATCGCCATAGACGGCGCCGACCCCGGTCAGCGCTTCGATACAGGAGGGAATGGCATTGGCGAAGCCGACGGTTTCCAGCAGCGTCAGCACCGCTTCATGGATGCGCTCCTGGTCGTTCCTGTTGAGCGGGCCGTAGCTGCCGCCTTCGAGGCCGGCGCGCACCGGCCTGATATCGTCGGCCAGCGGTGCGGCCCGCATGGCGCGGCGCGCTTCGCGCCCGCCGGATCGCCGCGAACGCTGATCGCCCAAAGCTTCTTGCTTAAGAGCTGCATCCTTAAGAGCCGCATCCTGCTTCTCAAGAGCCACTGACATGGGAGGCACTCCACCTTTAGCTTGCGAAACCGGACGCGGTGATTGGTCCACCGTCGGCCTGCTTCGTCCCCTTTGTCCGCCGACTATGCCGCCGGCATTGGCACAGCCTATGGGCCAGTGGACCCCGTCGCATATGCCAGGGCGCTAATGCAGAATGCTGGAGGTGATGCAAAGGCCGGGGCTGTTCAAGGCCCCGGCACAGGCAAATCAAGCGGCGGCCGGCCTGCGTCCGGCCGCGGTCGCGAGTTCGCGAATGCCCGGCTCGATGTGCTGCAGCGCGATCGAGGAAATGCCCAAGCGCATGAAACGCGACGGCTTTTCGGTGCGGTCGAAGAAGCGGTCGCCGGGCTCGATGATGACGCTGCGCGACGCCGCGGCCTCGGCCAGTCCGCGTGAATCGGTGCCACGCGGCCCTTCCAGCCAGAGCGATGTGCCGCCGGCCGAATCGGTCGAGCGCCATTCGGGCAGGAATGCGGAAATCGCATGGACCAGACGCTTGCGTCGCTCATCGAAGGCTGACGACAGCCGCCGCACCAAGGCCTCGTGATGGCCGAGCGACAGGAACAGCGCGACGGCGCGCTGGTTGTTGGCCGGCGGGTGCCGCAGCATGAAGCGGCGTAGCGCCCTGAGTTCGGCGATTAGTCCAGCCGAAGCCACGATGTAGCCAAGCCGCAGGCCCGGAGCCAGCGTCTTTGACATCGAGCCGACATAGACAACGCGGCCCGAACGATCGAGGCTCTTCAGCGCCTGCTGCGGCGCCTCATCGAGAAGCTGACTGTCATAGCCGTCCTCGATGATGATCTGGTTGTGGCGGTTGGCGCGCGCCAGAAGATCCTGCCGCCGCTCCGCCGACAGCGGCACCATGGTCGGGCAATGGTGGCTGGGGGTGACGAAGACGAACCCGGAATCGTTGGGAATGGAAGAGGTTACGATGCCGGACTGGTCGACCGGAACCGGCTGGATGTCGGCGCCAGCCAGCCGGAAGATCGAGCGCGCGTCGGGATAGCCGGGGTCTTCCATCGCCACCTTCGAGCCCTTGGTCATCAGCAGCGTCGCCAGCATATAGAGCGCGTTCTGCGCGCCGAGCGTCACGATGATTTCGTCCGGATTGGCGAAGATACCGCGCCGCGGCAGCAGTCGCGCCTGGATCTGCTCGATCAAGAGCGGATCGTCGCGATCGACCATGTCGGAGGCCCAGTTGCGGATCTCGAGTACCGCCAGCGCCATGCGGTTGCACTCGCGCCATTCGGCGGTCGGGAACAGCGCCGGGTCGAACTGGCCGTAGACGAAGGGGTAGGACGACTTGATCCAGTTGTCGTGCTTGGCCGGCGGCGGCATGTCGCTGGCGGCGATCTGCCGGCGTGCCTTCCAGTCGATCTCGTTCTGCTGGTCCGGCGCCTTCTGGTGCGGCTTGGCGGGGGTGGCCAGCACATCCGGATTGACGAAATGGCCACGCCGTTCGCGCGCCACCAGGAAACCCTGGTCGACAAGCTGCTGGAACGCCAGCACCACGGTGCCGCGCGCGACGCCGAGTTTTTCGGCCAGGATGCGGCAGGACGGAAGCGGCATCGAAGCGGCGATCTGCCGGTCGAGGATAGCGGCGACGATCGCCTGGCGGATCTGCGCCTGCAGGGTCTGGCCCGATTCCGCCGAAATCCGGAACAGGCCGGACCATATGGCCGTGTCGTTACGCTGTGGCATGGGAGATGTTCCTCGATGGCCAAACTTTTTTGCTTGGCTGGACCAGCGGAAGGTAACCGTGGCACAAGGGGTTGCGCCAATCAATTTTTCTGATCGCTGGGATTTATGCCAGTGATCCTTCGCGCGACGCGCAGCGTCGTCGCACCGCGTTTTTCCGGGTGACGCTTGCGTTCATCCCGCCCGCGCGACGCGCAGCGTCGTCGCGTTATGCTGCACCACCGCAATACTGCGCCACACGGCCGCTATGTTGCACTGCGTCATCCCCACGCATTGAAAGAAATGGAATTCGGCTCAATAACTCCACCGCGACACGCGCCGGAAACATCCGGTCTGATAAGATGTCATGAAAAAGTATCAGGAGCCGGCAGTGGATCATTCCTCCTTCGACAAACAGCTTGTCGCCTTGCGTGCTGCGCGCGCGGCGGCATCGGGCACGATGCGAGAGGCTTTTGCCGCCGACCCCAAGCGCTTCGACACATTCTCGGCCAGCGACGGCGACCTTCTGCTCGACTGGTCGAAATGCGCGGTCGATCAGCGCACCATGGAGCTGCTCGAAAAGCTCGCCGGCGCCGCCGACCTCGAAGGGCGCCGCGCCGCGATGTTCTCCGGCAAGAAGAT
Source organism: Mesorhizobium sp. P2_B5 (assembly GCF_056404775.1). Classification (NCBI taxonomy): domain Bacteria; kingdom Pseudomonadati; phylum Pseudomonadota; class Alphaproteobacteria; order Hyphomicrobiales; family Phyllobacteriaceae; genus Mesorhizobium; species Mesorhizobium sp. P2_B5. The sequence goes on from NZ_JBFUDJ010000005.1 coordinate 238,354, forward strand.
CAACATCACCGAGGACCGCGCCGTGCTGCACACGGCGCTGCGCAACCTCTCGGGCAAGGGCGTCACGGTCGACGGCCAGGACGTCAAGGCGGCTGTGCTTGCCGTGCTCGACGCCATGGGCGCCTTTGCCGATGCCATTCGCTCCGGCAAGGCTGCCGGCGCCACCGGCAAAAAGATCACCGATATCGTCAACATCGGCATTGGCGGCTCAGATCTCGGCCCGGCCATGGCGACGTTGGCACTGGCGCCCTATCACGACGGCCCGCGCGCGCACTACGTCTCCAACATCGACGGCGCCCATATCCATGACACGCTGAAGGGCCTGTCCGCCGAAACCACCCTGTTCATCATCGCCTCAAAGACCTTCACCACGGTCGAGACGATGACCAATGCCGAAACGGCACGCAAATGGGTGCAGAAGGCGCTCGGCAAGGAAGCGGTCGGCAAGCATTTCGCCGCCGTCTCGACCGCGCTCGATCTGGTGGCGAAGTTCGGCATTGAGGCCGATCGCGTGTTCGGCTTCTGGGACTGGGTCGGCGGCCGCTATTCGTTGTGGGGCGCCATCGGCCTGCCGGTGATGATTGCCATCGGCCCGCGCAATTTCCGCGCTTTCCTCGATGGCGCGCATGAGATGGACGAACACTTCCGCACCGCCCCCCTGCAGAAGAACCTGCCGGCGCTGCTGGGACTGGTCGGCTGGTGGCATCGCGTGATCTGCGGTTATCCCGCCCGTGCGGTCATTCCTTATGACCAGCGTCTGTCCAGGCTGCCGGCCTATCTGCAGCAGCTCGACATGGAATCGAACGGCAAGGGCGTCACCCTTGACGGCACGCCGGTGACGACGCCAACCGGACCGCTGGTCTGGGGCGAGCCCGGCACCAATGGCCAGCACGCCTTCTTCCAGTTGCTGCACCAGGGCACCGATTTCATCCCGGTCGAGTTCCTTGCCGCTGCTGTCGGTCACGAGCCTGATCTGAAGCACCAGCACGATCTGCTGCTCGCCAATTGCCTGGCGCAGTCGGAAGCGTTGATGAAGGGCCGCACGCTGGAAGAGGCGCGCGCGCAGATGCTGGCCAAGGGCATGAAGCCGGCCGATGTCGACAAGATCGCTCCGCACCGCGTCTTCTCCGGCAATCGTCCGTCGGTGACCATCCTCTACCGCAAGCTCGACCCGCGCACCTTCGGCCGGCTGATCGCGCTCTATGAGCATCGCGTCTTCGTCGAGGGCACTTTGTTCAACATCAATTCCTTCGACCAGTGGGGCGTCGAGCTCGGCAAGGAACTGGCGACCGGTCTGTTGCCTGTTGTGGAAGGCAAGGAGAGCGCCGCCAAGCGCGACGCTTCCACCGCCGGGCTGGTGGCACGCATCCAGCAGCTGCGGGGTGCGCAATGAAAAACCCGGCGGACATCAAGGGCATATTGTTCGACAAGGACGGCACGCTCGTCGATTTCAACGCGACCTGGCTCAGCATTGCCGATTTCATGGCCATGGATGCCGCCGAGGGCGATCGCTGGAAGGCGGACAGGCTGCTTTCCGCGGCGGGCTTCGATTTCGTCAACAAACGTTTCAGGCCCGATTCGATCTTTGCCTCGGGCACCAATATGGATGTCGTCGAGCTGTGGTTCCCGCGGCTGTCCGACGAGGACCAGATGCTGGCCGTCGCCCGCTTCAACGAGATCACCTCGGTGCAAGGCTCGTCGATGGCGGTGGCGCTGCCCGGCATCGTTGCTGCGCTGACGGCGCTGCACAAGCGATCCTACCGGCTCGGCGTCGCCACCAACGATTCGACCGCCGGTGCGGAGAAGACCATGGTCACGCTCGGCGTCGCCCAGCTGTTCGACGCCGCCTATGGTTATGACGCGGTGGCCAATCCGAAGCCGGCGCCGGACACCATCCTCGCCTTTTGCGACCTGACCGGGCTGAGGCCGGCCGAGATCGTCATGGTCGGCGACAACCGTCACGATTTGGAGATGGCACGCGCCGGCGGCTGCGGGCTGGCGATCGGTGTGCTCTCCGGCACCGGCACGCGTGAATCGCTGTCGACGATCGCCGATGTCGTTCTGGATTCCGTTGCCGACTTGCCGGACTTTCTGTCGGCGCGGGTCAAGGAGACGGTCTGACGGAAGGCTTTGAGGGGTTGAAGCCAAATCGACTTGGCCTTCCCGTCGATGACCGACATGGGTGGTTAGCTGACATCGAGAATCGAAGTACCGAACGTCTGTTTTGGGCAGACAGCGGACTGGCAGCTTCAGGCTGCGGAATCTTCAAGAGCTGACATTCAGGTCGGCGCGGGCATCGTCGCGATCTGACCCAATCGCGACGCTCACGCCGGTCAGTGGTAACGTCCGGATTTGGCGCGCGATTCCGACCTCAGCGAACGAAGTTATGACACGCCATTCCAGTGTATGATTGCTTCGCCAACTTGGGTGTGCGCTGCAATAGCAGCCCGAGACACTCGCGCTTGCCGAAGGGGCTGTCGGCTCTGACGGGATTAGCGTAAGCTACAGGTAAGGGGGTGCACACATGCACCGTGTCATCGCCATAGCGATCGTAGTTCTTGCGGCCGTCTTCGGTTCCGCGCGGGCTGAGGTGCTGATCGGGGTCTCGGCTGCGATGACAGGACGGCTTGCCTGGATCGGCGAGCAGGGACAGCGCGGCGCGGAGATGGCGGTGGCCGACGTCAACGCGGCGGGCGGCGTGCTCGGCCAGAAGGTGAGGCTCATCTCGGTCGACGATTTCTGCGATCCCGAGCAAGCGGTCGCGGCCGCCCAGAAGCTGGTGGCTGACGGGGTGGTGCTCGTCGTCGGGCATTATTGCTCCGGGGCCTCGATCCCCGCATCAAAAGTGTACGAGGAGGCGGGCGTCGTTGAGATATCCCCAGGCTCGACCAATCCGCAGCTGACCGAACAGGGCCGTGCCAATGTCTTTCGCACCATTGGCCGCGACGACGCGCAAGGTTTCATCGCCGGCAACCACCTTGCCGATCGCTGGGGCGACAAGAAGATTGCAATCCTTCACGACAATTCGACCTATGGGAAGGGTCTCGCCGACGAGACCAGGAAGCAACTGAACAAACGGGGCGTGACTGAAGCTGTTTACGACGCTTACACGCCCGGGAAGGACGACTATTCAGCCGAGGTCGCTGCGTTGCAGACCGCCGGCGTCTCAGCCTTGTATGTGGGTGGGTATCATGCCGAGGTTGCGCTGATTGCTCGCGCTGCACACGACCGTGGCTACACGGTTCAGCTCATATCCGGAGATGCCTTGGCTACTGAGGAATTCGCCCTGATCGCAGGCTCAGCGGCGGAGGGAACCCTGTTCACCTTCCCGGCGGACCCGCGGCGAAATGCCGGCGCAGCCGCGATCGTGGAGCAGTTCCGTGCGGAGAACTTCGAGCCCGCGGGCTACACGCTGTTGAGCTACTGCGCGGTCCAGGTCTGGGCCCAGGCGGTCGCGAAGGCAGGTTCGCTGGAGCCGAAAGCGATCATCGCGACACTGCACGAACAGGAATTCGACACCGTCATGGGCCGGGTCGACTTCGACGACAAGGGCGACCTCACGAGGCAGAGCTGGGTTTGGTACGTCTGGCAAGGCGGGGAGTACGTGCCGGTTGAATAGGGTTCGCCGAATGCCGGCGTGCCGCCTGAGACGTTAGTCTGATGCAGACCAGTGTGGCTGGATTGTTCCGACTCACCGCGATGCTGGAACGGCTCGGCATACGCGGCCGGCTGTTGCTCGCCTTTTTCGGGATCAGCGCCCTTGCGGTGCTGGCAACCGCTGCGGCGCTTTATGCCTTCCTCCAGGTTGGCGACGTCGTCGACCGAATTACCACGGATCGGGTGCCGTCGGCGCTGGCCTCCCTCCAGCTGTCGCGCCAGGCCGAACGGGTCGCTGCTGCCGCGCCATCGGTGCTGGCGGCGACAAGCAGGGCTCAGCACAGCGAGGTCTCGGCTGCCGTCGCGCTCGAGATGTCCCGCCTTGAGGCCCTGCGCACGGACCTCAGGGATGCCACGCTGGGCACAGTGCCTTTGGCTGAGATCGAGGAAGCCGCGGTTGTTCTGAGACGCAACCTGAAGGAGCTCGACTCTCTGGTTGTCGCCCGGCTCGATGTGGTCGCCCGCAAGGAGGAGCTCCTGAACAGCCTCGCCGCGACGACGACCGGAAGCCACCGCCTTCTGGCCACCGGCATCCTGGTGATGGATTCTAGGCTCCCGCAATGGCGGGCGGTCGCGGCTGATACGTCGCTGTCGCCCGATCGACGCGCAGCGGCAATGGCCGACCTGGTCCAGGCGATTGCGGCTTACATCCCCCAGCAGAAGGCGCTGCTGGAGATCTTGGCGGTCAACGACGCGCTGGTGAAGGCCGCGACCGCGCCAACGCGGGGCGACCTGGCGTTGATCCTGTTTCCGCTGCGCCGCTCGCTTGCCGCTCTGGAAACGGCTTCCTCGGAGATCGACGAAAAGCTGCAGGCCCGTTTCCGGCAGCGGGTGGACGAGTTCAAGGCACTAACCGATGGTGAGAACAGCATCCCGAAGGCACGGGAGGAGGAGCTTACGGTCCTCGCGCAGGGCGAAAAGCTTCTGGCCGAAAACAATCGGCTGTCGCGCAGTCTCACAGCTGCCGTCGACCGTCTTGTCGCAGCAGCGGACCGCGAGATCGCTGCCTCCGGTCGCGAAGCCGCGCTCGTCCAGCGCTACGGCACCGGAGTTGTCCTCGGCTCCGCCTTTCTCAGCCTGTTGAGCTCGGTTCTGGTCGTCTGGCTCTATGTCGACCGCAACCTTCTCGCCCGTCTGGGAGCGGTGAGCCAAGGCATGCTCGCGATCGCTGGCGGCGATCTTCGTGCGCCGCTGCCGGCCGCGGGCAGCGACGAGATCGGGCGCATGGCCGAGGCGCTGAGCCTCTTCCGGGATACCGCTGTCGAGGTCGAGGAAAAGAACCTGCGCGACGTTGCCGAAGCGCGTCAGCGGCTAGTCGATGCCATCGAAAGCATTTCCGAAGGGTTCGCTCTCTATGACAGAGAGGACCGGCTTGTCCTTAGCAACAGCCGCTACCGCGAACTGCTATACGCCGGTCTGGAGGCCGAGCTAACCCCTGGCATGGCGTTCGAGGAGATTATTCGCCGATCCGCCGAGCGCGGCTACATCAGGGATGCCGAGGGGCGGGTCGATGAGTGGGTTGCCGAGCGCCTGTGGCGGCACCGCAACCCTGACGAACCATGGGTGCAGCGGCGGGGCGACGGACGATGGATCATGATAAGCGAGCGGCGGATCAGCGCCGGCGGCACGGTCGCCGTCTATTCGGACATCACCGAGCTGAAGCAAAGGGAGGAGAACCTCGCCGAGAAGTCCACTGCCCTAGAGGCGCTTTCCAGCAAGCTGGCCAAATATCTGGCGCCCCAGGTATACAGCTCGATATTCACCGGCCGCCAAGACGTTAGAATCGCCAGTCAGCGCAAGAAGCTGACCATATGCTTCTCCGACATCGCCGGCTTTACCGAGACCACCGACAAGATGGAGTCCGAGGATCTCACCCAACTCCTCAATCACTACCTGACGGAAATGTCGAAAATCGCCTCGGATCATGGTGCCACGATCGACAAGTATGTCGGCGACGCGATCCTGATGTTTTTCGGCGACCCTGAGACGCGCGGCGTCAAGGAGGACGCGCTGGCTTGCGTACAGATGGCGCTTACCATGCAAAAGCGGATCAGCGAGCTTACCGAAGTCTGGCGGAACATGGGGATCGAAACACCGCTGCGCTGCCGCATCGGCATCCATACCGACTACTGCACCGTCGGCAACTTCGGCAGCGAGGACCGGATGGACTACACGATAATCGGCGGCGCCGTGAATCTCGCCTCGCGCCTGGAACAGGAGGCGGCACCGGGGGCCATCCTCATTTCCTACGAGACGTTTGCGCAAGTGAAGGACACGATCGATTGTGAGGAGATGGGGCACGTCCAGGTCAAGGGGATCGCCTATCCCGTCGCCACCTACCGCGTCATCGATCTGAAGGCCAATCTGGCGGCCGCTCGTCGTGTTGTTCGAACCGAACTGCCGCATTTCAGGCTGGAACTTGAACCGGAGCTTATGTCCCCTGACGAGCGTGGCGATGCCGCCACTGCACTTCGAGACGCGCTGGATCGGCTTTGTCACAAGCCCGGGTAGTAGGGCTTGGTCCACAACGACCCCTCCCAATGGACGCAAGGTGTGGGATGTGAGACGCCGCTCATTGGCGCTATAGATGCGAAGGCCGCAGAACGTTCGCGGTCAGTCTTCGAACTCGGGCGCAACGTCCGCATCGGAGCCGAGACTTAACATTCACGGCACCACTGGCAAGGTCCGCATATGGCGCATAGCTCCCGTTCTCCTCGCGCGAGGCATAGGTACGCCATGAGGTCGGATCGTCATTCAGAGTGAATTGGTCTTGATCTTGGCGCTACGATCATCCGGCTCGAACGCGAAGACACCGCTCGGCCTGGTCTCAGCACCCCTTGCGTCGCCGAAATCTGGCACCTGATATTCCGCCAGCAACCGCAGTCTTGACAGCGGCAGGTCTGCGCGGCGGGGATCGCCGACCAGCACCTCGATGCCGGCTGCCAGGCAGCGGTCGAGGAACGGGATAACCCGCAGGGCAACCTCGCGATCGTAGAACACGTCGCCTGCGAGCACGACGTCGACCGCCGGCGGCAGGCCCGTGGTGATATCCTGGTCGAGAATGGTGATCTCGACACCGTTGGCCGCCGCGTTGAGGCCGATTGCGGCGACGCCGTTGCGATCGATCTCGGCCGCCATCACCGCGCTGGCGCCGGCCTTCGCGGCGGCGATGCCGACGAGGCCCGAGCCGGCGCCGAGGTCGAGGACGCGGTGGCCGGCCACGCTTTGCGGATGGCTGAGTAGATAGCGCGCAAGTACCGCGCCGCCGGCCCAGGCATAGGCCCAGTAGGGTGGCTGCGGTTCGGGCGCATCGTCGTCCGGCTCGACCGCATCGTCGTCCGCGCTTTGATGCGGATCGACCAGCCGCCTCAGGCCACTTCCGGGATGAGCCGTATAGAGCTGGATTTCAGGAAGCGCGGGGACCGGCACAAGCCGCAGGTTCGCCTTAATGAACATCGCCGGATCGGGACGTCGATTGTCCTCCGCGATCCCGGCGCAACCAGTGCCCTTGGTCAATCGCGCCTATTCCCGCAACGCCCGGCGCAAAATCTTGCCCACCGGCGTCTTCGGCAGTTCGGTCCGGAACTCGATGTATTTCGGCCGCTTGTAGCCGGTCAGGTTCTCGCGGCAATAGGCGGTCAGTGCCTCGACGGTCAGCGCCGGGTCCTTCTTGACTACGAACAATTTTGGTACTTCGCCCGAATGCTCGTCCGGCACGCCGATTGCCGCCACTTCCAGCACGCCCGGATGCTGGGCGACGACTTCCTCGAGTTCGTTCGGATAGACGTTGAAGCCGGAGACCAGGATCATGTCCTTCTTGCGGTCGACGATCTTGGTGTAGCCGCGCTCGTCCATGAAGCCCATGTCGCCGGATTTGAAGAAACCGTCCTTGGTCATCACCTTGGCGGTCTCATCCGGCCGGTTCCAGTAACCGGCCATCACCTGCGGCCCGCGGATGCAGATCTCGCCGACCTCGCCCAGCGGCAGATTGTTGCCGTCATCGTCGCGGATGGCGATCTCGGTCGAAGGCAGCGGCAGGCCGATCGTGCCGGTGAAATTGCTGTCGCTGAACCTGTTGGCGGTGGCCACCGGCGAGGTCTCCGACAGCCCGTAGCCCTCGGTGATCGAGTTGCCGGTCAACGCCTTCCAGCGCTCGGCAACCCCCTTCTGCACCGCCATGCCGCCGCCCAGCGTCATGATCAGCGGTTTGAAGTCGAGCTTGCGGAAATCCTCATTGTTGAGCAGTGCGTTGAACAGCGTGTTGAGGCCGGGGAAAATGTGCATCGGGTATTTCTGCAATTCCTTGACGAAGCCGGGTATGTCGCGCGGGTTGGGAACCAGCACGTTCTGGGCGCCCTGCTGCATACCCATCAGCGCGTTCACCGTCAGCGCGAAGATATGGTAGAGCGGCAGCGCGCAAATGAAGTTGAGATGCGCCGGCTTCGGCTTGATCGCGTAGGCATCCTGCAGCCACAGCGTGTTCTGCGCGACATTGGACAGCACATTGGAGTGCAGCAGCACAGCACCTTTGGAAATCCCCGTGGTGCCGCCGGTATATTGCAGGAAGGCGACGTCGCTCGCTTCCATCTTGGCTGGCTTGAAGGCGATACCGGCGCCAGCCTTCACGGCCGCGTTGAACTTGACATGGCCGGGCAGCGACCAGGCCGGCACCATCTTCTTCACCCGCCGCACGACGAGGTTGACGATCGTGCCCTTGAGGCCGCCGAGCATGTCGCCCATCGCCGCGACCACCACATGCTTGACATCAGTCCTGGCGATGACCGCGTCCAGGGTGCTGGCGAAATTCTCCAGAATGACGATCGCCTGCGCGCCGGAATCCTTGAGCTGATGTTCGAGCTCGCGCGGCGTGTAGAGCGGATTGATGTTCACCACGACATAGCCGGCGCGAAGCACAGCCATCATCGCCACCGGATATTGCAGCACATTCGGCATCATCAGCGCCACGCGGGCGCCCTGCTGCAGACCCTGCGATTGCAGATAGGCGCCGAAGGCGGCCGATTGCCGCTCGAGTTCGGCATAGGAGATCGACTTGCCCATGCACACGAAAGCCGGCTGGCCGGAAAACTGCTTGCAGGCGCCGACCAGGAAGTCGCCGATCGACCTGTAGGGCAGGGTGCCTATCTCGGCCGGAACGACTTTCGAATAGCTTTTAAGCCACGGTTTGTCAGGCAGGCCGGCGGCAAGCGCTGTCAGCGTCTTCGGCAGTTTTTTGGCAGGGCTCGGCGCCGGTTTTGAGGCCGGCTTTGCCGCCGTTTTCGCTGCAGGGCTGGCGGCAGGCTTTGCAAAAGGTGCTGTCTTCGCGGCCGCGGGCTTGGTCGCAGGTTTCGCTGCCGGCTTGGCGCTTGCCTTCGCCGGCGCGCTGGCTGCCTTAGGCTTGGCGGCGGTCTTGGCCGGTGGCGCTTTCGGCTTGGCGGCAGCGGCTTTTGAAGCAGTTGCCGCTTTTGCTTTCGCCGGGGCCTTTGTCTTTGTTGCTTTTGCCACCTCTAGCCTCCCTCAGTCGTTCGTTGCCTGCTCCATGCTGCACCGCCTCGGCATTGTGAGGCGTCCTCCGCTGCAGCGATGTCGCGTATTCCGGGAAATCCGGCGTGTCATATATCTATTGCGACTATCGGCGGCCGTGCAAGTCTTGCCTCAACGGCAGGACGGCAAAGATTTGCCGTCAAATCTGTCCCGCGCTGTTGCCTTAGGCACCAGCTTGTCGCGATGGGCATGAGGGACCCCAGGCCCATGGATCATTGTTCCAGCGATATTGGTGATCAATGAAAAAATGCGGTCGTTAACAATCCCGTGATTAGCAGATTTTGCTATTTCTTTCTGAAATCAAGCAAAAGCCGAGAAATATTTTCTGCTTACGGTGGGGTAGGCAAACAGGGTGTTCCAAAGCCGGAAAAACGGTGCTTATATGCGCGCTTCGCGAGCCTGATAGAGGGGCTTGGAAGAACATCAGGGAGTGCTCAATGAAAAAGAAACTGACTTTTGCAGCCGCGTTGCTGGCTGCAAGCGTCCTCGGCGGCGTGGCCAATGCCAAGACGCTGGTCTACTGCTCGGAGGCCTCGCCGGCCAACTTCGACCCGGGTACCACGACGGGCGGCAACGACTTCGACGCCTCGTCGCGTACCGTTTATTCGCGCCTGGTCGAGTTCAAGCATGGCGGCACCGAAGTTGTGCCCGGCCTTGCCGACAAATGGGAGATTTCGGACGACGGCCTGGTCTATACTTTCCACCTGCATCCGGGCGTGAAGTTCCAGACAACGGATTTCTTCAAGCCGACGCGTGACTTCAATGCAGACGACGTCGTCTTTTCCTTCGATCGCCAGTTCAACAAGGAAAACCCCTGGAACGGCGAAAAGTACCTGCCGAACCTGACCTGGGACTACTACACCGGCATGGACATGCCGAAATACGTCGCCAAGTGGGAAAAGGTCGACGACCTGACCGTCAAGCTGACGCTGACCGAGCCTAACGCGCCGATGCTGGCCAATCTCGGCATGGACTTCGCCTCGATCGTGTCGAAGGAATATGCCGATCAGCTCGAGAAGGAAGGCAAGATGGCCGACTTCTCGACCAAGCCGATCGGCACCGGTCCGTTTCAGTTCGTCGACTACCAGCTGGATTCGGTGATCCGCTATGCGGCCAACCCGGATTACTTCAAGGGCAAGGAAAAGATCGACGATCTCGTCTTCGCCATCACCCCTGACGCGACCGCCCGCATCCAGAAGGTGCTCGCCGGCGAATGCGACATCGCCCCCTATCCGAATCCTGCCGACATCGGCACGATCAAGGCCAACAACGACGTGACCCTGATGGATCAGGCCGGCCTGAACATCGGCTATATGAGCTACAACACCACCATCCCGCCGCTCGACAAGCCTGAAGTGCGCCACGCACTCAACCAGGCGATCGACCGGGCGTCGCTCATCAAGTCGCTGTTCCAGGACGCCGGCGCCACGCCGGCCGAAAACCTGATCCCGCCGACCATGTGGTCATGGAACAAGGACGTGAAGTCCGACGCCTATGATCCGGAAGCGGCCAAGAAGGTGCTGGCCGATGCCGGGCTGAAGGAGATCCAGCTCTGGGCCTCCGATCGCGTTCGTCCCTACAACCCGAACTTCCAGCGTGCCGCCGAGCTGATCCAGGCTGACTGGGCCAAGGTCGGCGTCAAGGCGGAGATCGTCAGCTACGAGTGGACGAAGTACCGCGAGGAAGGCAAGAAGAAGGAACGCCCCGGCGCTTTCCAGATCGGCTGGACCGGTGACAATGGCGATCCGGACAACTTCTTCGCCACGCTGTTCGCCTGCTCGGCCATCGGCGTGTCCAACTACTCCAGCTGGTGCGACAAGGACTTCGAGGACCTGATCCAGAAGGCCAAGAAGACCAGCGACCAGGCCGAACGCACCAAGCTCTATGAACAGGCGCAGGTTGTCTTTGCCAAGCAGGCTCCGGCCTTCCTCATGGCACACAGCCAGGTTTACGCAGTCGTGCGCAAGAATGTCAGCGGCTTCATGATGGACCCGCTCGGCATTCATCGCTTCGACGGCGTCGACAAGGCCGAATAGAACTGTTAGGCGGGCGGCGTGCAATCAGGCGCCGCCCCCTTTTTAAGATGCTCCGATATCTCCTCAACAAAATCGTCTTGGTGCTCCCGACGCTGATCGGTATCACCATCTGTGCCTTCGCTTTTGTCAGGCTGCTGCCCGGCGATCCCATCCTTGCCATGGCCGGTGAGCATGGCGTGTCGCCCGCGCGCTACGAAGAACTGAAGGAGCAGTTCGGCTACAATCTGCCGATCTGGCAGCAATATGCGCACTATGTACGCGATGCCGCGACCGGTAATTTCGGCGTGTCGATCTCGTCCAAGCGCCCGGTCATCGAAGATTTCATGACGCTCTTTCCGGCAACCATCGAGCTCTCTGTCTTTGCCATGATCTTCGCCATGCTGCTGGGCATTCCCGCGGGCATCTTCGCCGCGGTCAAGCGCGGCTCCTGGTTCGACCAGGGGCTGATGGGCACAGCCCTTGTCGGCTATTCCATGCCGATCTTCTGGTGGGGCCTGCTGCTGATCATCTTTTTCTCCGGCTATCTCGGCTGGACCCCGGTTTCCGGCCGCATCGGCCTGCAGTTCTTCATCAAGCCGATCACCGGCTTCCTGACCCTCGACAGCCTGCTCTACGGAAAATGGGATGCTTTCCGCTCGGCATTGAGCCATCTGGTGCTGCCGACAATTGTGCTCGGCACCATCCCGCTCGCGGTGATCGCGCGCCAGACGCGCTCGGCCATGCTCGAAGTGCTGGGCGAGGACTATGTGCGGACCGCCCGCGCCAAGGGGCTGTCGTCGTCCCGCGTCATCGGCGTGCACGCGCTGCGCAATGCGCTCATCCCGGTGGTCACCACCATCGGCCTGCAGGTCAGTACGCTGCTCGCCGGCGCCATTCTCACCGAAACCATCTTCGCCTGGCCGGGCATCGGCAAGTGGATGGTCGATTCCATATCCAAGCGCGACTATGTCGTCGTGCAGTCGGGCTTGCTCTTGATCGCCCTTATCGTCATGGCCGTGAACCTGATCGTCGACGTGCTTTATGCCGTCATCAACCCGCGCATACGGGCGGCGTGATGAGCCAGTCGACCGAAATCGCCCCGATGGCCGCCGGCAATCCTGATCGCCTGACCGGCTTCAGGACCTTCTGGCACTATTTCTCGGTGAACCGCGGCGCCGTCATCGGCCTGTTCGTCTTCATCCTGCTGGTGCTGGCAGCTCTGTTTGCGCCGCTGCTAGCGCCCTATGCGCCCGACATCCAGGACAAGACCGCTTTCTTGCGGCCGCCGGCATGGCAGGCGGGCGGCAGCGCGCAATATCTGCTTGGCACCGACGCGGTCGGCCGCGACATGCTCTCGCGCCTGCTCTATGGCGCGCGTTTCTCGCTGCTGATCGGCGCCGTCGTCGTCACGCTGGCACTTACCGGCGGCATCACGCTCGGCCTGCTGGCCGGCTATTTCCGCGGCTGGGTCGATGTGGCGATCATGCGCATCATGGATTTGATCCTGTCCTTCCCGTCGCTGCTGCTGGCGCTGGTTCTGGTCACCATCCTCGGCCCCGGCCTGTTCAACGCCATGCTGGCGATCGCGCTCGTGCTGCAGCCGCATTTTGCCCGCCTGGTGCGCGCCGCTGTCATGGCCGAAAAGAGCCGTGAATATGTTGTCGCCGCCAAGGTTGCCGGCGCGGGACATATCCGGCTGATGCTGCGCACCATCCTGCCCAACTGCCTGGCGCCGCTGATCGTCCAGGGCACGCTGTCCTTCTCCAACGCCATCCTCGAGGCGGCCGCTCTCGGCTTCCTCGGCCTCGGCGCCCAGCCGCCGACACCGGAATGGGGCACCATGCTCGCCTCGGCGCGTGAATTCATCCTGCGCGCCTGGTGGGTGGTGACCTTCCCTGGCCTCGCCATCCTCATCACCGTTCTGGCCATCAACCTGATCGGTGACGGCCTGCGCGATGCGCTCGATCCGAAGCTGAGGAGGTCGTGATGGCGCTGCTCAACATCCGCAATCTCGTCGTCGAGTTCCAGACCGCATCCGGCCCGTTCCGCGCGGTCGACGGCGTCTCGCTCCATGTCAACGAACGTGAAGTGCTGGCCATCGTCGGCGAATCCGGCTCCGGCAAGTCGGTGTCGATGCTGGCGGTGATGGGCCTTTTGCCGTGGACCGCGACGGTCACTGCCGATGAGATGAGCTTCAATGGCCGCGACCTCCTGAAGATGAGCCCGGCCGAGCGCCGCAAGATCGTCGGCAAGGACATGTCGATGATCTTCCAGGAGCCGATGGCCAGCCTCAATCCGTGCTTCACGGTCGGCTTCCAGATCGAGGAAGTGCTGCGCTTTCATATGGGCATGGACAAGGCCCAGCGCCGCGAGCGCGCCATTGAACTGCTGACGCAGGTCGGCATTGCCGAGCCGGCGGAGCGGCTGAACTCGTTTCCGCACCAGATGTCGGGCGGCCAGTGCCAGCGCGTCATGATCGCGATTGCCATTGCCTGCAATCCGAAGCTCTTGATCGCCGACGAGCCGACCACCGCCCTTGATGTCACCATCCAGAAGCAGATCCTCGATTTGCTGGTCTCGCTGCAGGTCAAATACGGCATGGGTCTGATCATGATCACCCACAATATGGGCGTCGTGGCCGAGACCGCCGACCGCGTCATCGTCCAGTACAAGGGCCGCAAGATGGAAGAGGCCGACGTGCTGTCGCTGTTTGAATCGCCGAAGAGCAATTACACCCGAGCGCTGTTGTCGGCGCTGCCGGACAACGCCGTCGGCGACAGGCTGCCGACCGTCTCAGACATGCTGTTCGAACCGGCCGCCGGAGTCGCCTGATGAGCATCAAGGTCGTCGAAGGCAAGAACATCAAGCGCGACTATCACGTCGGCGGCGGCCTGTTTCGCGGCGCGCGCACCGTGCATGCGGTCAAGGGCGTCTCGTTCAGCGTCGACAAGGGCAAGACGCTGGCCATCGTCGGTGAAAGCGGCTGCGGCAAGTCCACGCTGGCGCGCATCATCACGCTGATCGATCCGGCAACGTCGGGAGAACTGTTCATCGACGGCAACAAGGTCGACATCGCCAGGAGCGGGTTGACCAAGGAGATGCGCCGCAAGGTGCAGATCGTCTTCCAGAACCCTTACGGCTCTCTCAATCCGCGCCAGAAGATCGGCGATGTTCTGGGCGAACCGCTGCTGATCAACACCGACAAGCCGGCCGAAGAGCGGCGCGACCTCGCCATGAAGATGCTGAAGAAGGTCGGCCTCGGAACCGAGCACTACAACCGCTACCCGCATATGTTCTCCGGCGGCCAGCGCCAGCGCATCGCCATCGCCCGCGCGCTGATGCTGAACCCGAGCCTGCTGGTGCTCGACGAGCCGGTCTCCGCGCTCGATCTGTCGGTGCAGGCGCAGGTGCTCAATCTGCTCGCCGACCTGCAGGACGAATTCCAGCTGACCTATGTCTTCATCAGCCACGATCTGTCGGTCGTGCGCTACATCGCCGACGATGTGATGGTGATGTATTTCGGCGAAGCGGTCGAATACGGCTCGCGCGAAGAGGTCTTTGCCGACCCCAAACACAACTATACGAGGACGCTGTTCGCCGCGACGCCGCGTGCCGACGTCGCCTCGATCAAGGCCAGGTTGGCGAAGAAAAAGGCCGCCTGACCTCCCTGGCAATTGCTTTTGCACAATCGGGAATGCGTCACGGCGGTGGTTTGCCGGCACGATTGATCGCAATCCGCGAGCTGCCGGGCGCAAGCCGCGTCGCAGATTCGGGTGCGTCCCATCACTCACCCGCTCCGTGTTGGTAAAGCTCGTCCATGCTGAGCTTTGCCAGCGTTGCGAAGGGGGCCTGTTTCTTCACCCGACCGCGGCTCAAGATCACCACGTCGTCGCAGAACGAGATGGTGCTGTGGTGATGGCTGATGACAATGGTGGTGCGGCGGCCGGCCCGCGACTTTAGCGTCTCGACAATAGCGGCTTCCGACAACCCATCCACCGCACTGGTGGCTTCGTCGAGGATGAGAATATCGGGATCGCGCACCAGCGCCCGCGCCAGGGCGATCCTTTGCCTTTGTCCGGCTGACAGGTTGATGCCCCGGTATCCGACAAGTGTCGCGTAACCCTGCGGCAGGTGCTCGATGAATTCATGTGCCTCGGCCAGCCTTGCGGCGTGCATGGCGTCGCTGGCCGACGCCGTGTCGTGGCCGTAGACAATGTTCTCAAAAATGGTGCCGTCGACCAGCTCCAGCTCCTGACTGGCCAGGGCAATGTTCCGCAGCCACTGCCGTGGGTCGATTTCACCAAGCGGTGCCCCATCGACGAGGATCCTGCCGCTGTCGGGTTCGACGAAGCGGCACAGGAGATTGACGATCGTCGTCTTGCCCGCGCCTGAGCGGCCGATCAGCGCCGTCGAGCGGCCGCTGCGGATGTCGAACACCGCCTGATGCAGCACCGCCTTGCGCGCGTCGGGGCCGGACAGGGCACCGGAATAGGCGAAGCTCACATCATCGAAGCTGATCCCTTGGCGCAAGCCGTCGAACGGCAGGCTGCCCTGCGGCGCCTCGGGCTTGTCGGAAGGATCGAGAAGCCATTGCACCTCCTCCAGCGAGCCGCTCATGCCTTGCAGCTGACTCCACGACATCTGCAAGGCGCGCATATGCGGCTGCAGCCGGTAGAGCAGGATGAGGAAGGCGACGGTCAGCGGGAAGCTCACATTCGCCAGCCAGGCTCCGATCACCACCGCCAGGAACAGCATCGCGTGCAACACCTCGGTCAGCGGCGGCAACACGCCCTGGCGGATTGAAAGCACGAAAGCCGCCCGTCGCACCCCGTCGGACGCTTTGGCGAAAATCGCCTTTTCGCGGCTCTCCTGCCCGAAGATGCGGATCAGCCGCCCAGCATGCACCAGATGCAGCATCTGCGACGCGAGTGCGCTGTTGCGCGAGACGACGCTGCGGCTCGGCGCCTTCAGATTGGACGACAAAATCCCGTGCGCCAGCTGGACAAGTGCCAGCCCCAGCGTCACCAGCAGCGTCATCTGCCAGGACAGGAGCACGAGGAAGGCGAGCAGGATGACGGCGGCCGAGGCGCTGACGATCGCGCCGAGCAGGGCCTGGATAGCGTCGGACGCTCGCCAGGATTCGTTGGAGATGATGTTGAGCAGCCGTCCGGGGCTTTGCTGCAGGAAAAAGGGATAGCCGACCCTGAGCAACTGCTCCGACAGTGCGCTGCGGATCGAATAACCTGCCTTGCCGTAGATGAAGCTGGTCAGTAGCGTGTTGGCGAAGGCAAAGACATTCTTCAGCACGATCGAACCGAGGATGGCGGCCGAAATGGCGATCAGCCGCTCGCGCTCGCCGAGGTCAGCTCCAACCTGCTGGAGGAGGGCGGAGAAACCGGCCATGCCTGATGTTTCGCCACGCCCCATAATGATGCCGAGCAGCGGAATGATGAGGCCGATGCCGAGGCCTTCCAGCGCGGCGCCCGCAAGCCCTAGCCCCACCACGATGGGAACGAGCCGCAACAGCCTGCCACCAAGGGCGCGGCGCAGCATTGGCAGGGCTGACGGAATCCGTGACATTATCGCGCTCTGGCCTCGGCATTGGCTTCGCTGGCTTGCCGGTCCTGGCGCAGCGGCAGCCGTTTTGGCCATCCCATCATGACGAGCAGCGCAAATCTGGCGGCACCTGCCAGATTCATGACGACAATAGGCCAGTGCGACAGATCGAGGTCGCGGTCGAAGCGAGGACGGCCCGCCAGCTCCTTGAACGCGGCCCGCGCGGACCAATAGACATGGCGAAGCAGCCAAGGGGCGCGGCGCACATGTTTCAGGCACAGCGCACCATTACCGAAGCTATAGTCGCGGTGCAGCCTGTCGATCGATTTGCGGTCTCGCCTGCCGTGATGATGCAAGACCGTCATGTCGGGCACATACTCGACCGGCATGCCGAGCAGCATCGCCCGCACGAGATAATCCGTATCCTCAGCCGAGCGTAGCGGGCCGCCAGCGCCGAAGCGTTCGTCGAACGGCCCGATGCGGGCCGCGACGTCGCGGTGCATGGTCATGTTGCAGCCGAGCACGAAGCCGCCCGGGTGCACCGCCGGGGTCAGCCGCTCGCGCGCCTCCCAACGATTGATGGTGAAAGGCAGGTCCCGGGCATCACCGAGCTCGACGCGGCCGCCGCGGATCAGCCACTTCTCGCCGCTCCGGTAGTGCCGTTCAAGGTCGCGGAGATAGTCGCGATCGAGCTTGCAGTCATCGTCGATGAAGACCAGTACGCGGCCTCGCGCTCGCGCCAGTCCGGCATTGCGGGCAGCGGCTAGTCCGGGACGGGGCTCCGAGACGGCTGTGACTGGGATGTCTGACGTTTCGGCGATACCGGCCAGCCGCTTTGACGTGCCGTCCCGTGAACCATTGTCGACCACCACCAACTCAGCCGCGAAGGCGGCGTGCGCCCGGCATGCAGTCTGGATCGACGCTATGCAGGCCTCCAGCACAGCGGCGCGGTCGCGCGTGCAGACGATGAAGCTGACCTCGAACGACGGCCGCTCCGATCGGGGAGCTGTCGGGACAGGCACACTCGCAAACGGGTGATCGCGCAGGAGCGGGTGGGGCCTGTCGGTCATACTATTCCCCGCTGATAACGCGCCAGCACCGCTTCGGCCGGCGTAGTTTTGAAGAAGTACTCCACCGCGTCCGCCCGCTTTCCGGCCGCTATCGAGGCCAGGCTGAGCCAGGGCGCCCAGACGCCGGGACGCAGCGCATATTGTTCGCGGCGCCGGATGAAGTTCCATCTCGCTGTCCGCGTCAGCAATTCATGCGTCAGCGGCGGCTTTCTTTCGTCGCTGACGAGCTGGTAGAGGAAATAGAACAGGTTCAGCGCGCCGGCCTCGAAGCTTGGCCGTGTGCTGGCCGGCAGCGCGGAAATCCGCTCTTCCAGCGCACGGATGAAATCGGCTGCGCGCGCAACCGTGTCGAACGAGACCACCTCGCCGATGTCGCGCAGATCCGCGGTGGCTTCCGCGAGCCCCTCACGTTCGAGATTTTCGGCCACGATCCGCAAATGCGTCCTGCGCATTTCCTTGGCATGCCGCATGGTCACGCTTCCAGCATGGATGCGATAGACGAGCAGGTTCTCGGGCGAGATGGTCGCTGGGAAACGGCGAGCAAGCCGCCTGAAGAGATCGAAATCCTCGGCGTGCCTGTATTTTGGATCGTAATAGAGATCGTCGTTCCCTATGACCTTCCTGTTGTAGACCACCGTCGGGTGCATGAATATCGTAAAGAACATCGACAGTATGTCGAGCCGGCCGGATCGGAACGCCGGGTCGAGCCTGCCCTTGGCGATACGGCCGTGAAGCAAGGTATCGACGCAGGCGCCGCAGAAGCCGAGCTCGGGCCGCCGCTCGAACAGTGCCACCTGGCGCGAGAGGCGCCAGGGATAGGCAACATCGTCCGCATCCATTCGCGCAACCAGCTCGCCCTGGGCCAGTCGGAGCCCTTCATTGAGGGTGGCGACGAGGCCACGGTTTTCACGTGAGATGACAGAAACGCGATTGTCGGCCCGGCGGTATCGTTCGAGGATCTCGAGCGAATTGTCAGTCGACCCGTCATCGATAGCGATGACCTCCAGGCGATCGTAGTCTTGCCGCAGGATGCTCCCCAGCGCAGCGGCGAGATAAGGCCCGGCATTGTAGACCGGCAGCAGGACGGAGACGAGCGGCGCGACGGTCATCTCTGCGCATCCGTTCGCTGGAGGTCGAGCGCGGCGCGGCCATCGGGGAATCCGCTGGGATAGGCTTCCGCCGCCCTGCCGAGCCAGACGGCATCGCCGGCGCGTGCCTGGGAGCGGCGGCGCGCGACATAGGGGAAGCGGCGCTTGAGCCCGTTGAGCGGCTTTTCGAAAACCGTCCACGAGATCGAAGCGACGGCGATCGTGGCGGCGCTCGCGACCAGGAACCGCCCTGGCCCCTGCTCCGAGACATTGAGCGGAATCCAGGGCTGTGACTTGACGGCGAGCGACAGAAGGATCGGATGGTAGAGATAGACGCCGTAGCTGATGCGGCCCAGTGACAGCAGCGGCGGCAGTTCGAAAACCCGGCCGAGGGCGCCGCCAAGGCCGGCTGAACAGGCGGCGACGACGGCCACCAGCGGCACCAGGGGCAGGATCTGCAGCAGCGCCCAGCGGGCCCATTCCAGCATGGGATCGGCCGGTGCCGGGACAAGCCACTCAATCGCCAGGAAGATGGCCGCAAGGGCTGGCCAGCATAGCCGCATCCATTGCGGCAGGCCAGTGCCTCTGGTCCGCCAGCAGGCAAGCAGAGCACCCAAGGCCAGCGCATCCATCGATGCCGGTGGCAGCAGGTCGCGCGCCAGCGCCGGGGTGGCGGTGATCGGCCAGTAGCAGCGATAGGCCAGCGACAACAGGATGACGCCGATAGTGATCGCTTCCACGCGCCGGCGCGGTGCGAGAAGCACGACCAGCGGCCAGGCGATGTAGAACTGCTCCTCGATGCTCAGGCTCCAGAAATGGCAGAGTAGCCAGGGTGTCCATTCGTTGCGCAGCGCGTACCAGAAATTTGATAGGTAAAGCGCATGCCAGGCGAGCGATCCGCTGGACTGCTCCAGATCGGTCAGCCAGACGAACCCGAGCACGGCGAAATAGGGCGGGAATATGCGCAGCGCGCGCCTGATGTAGAAGGATCTCAAGGCAGGGCCGGCTTCGAATTCGGCCGCGGCGCGGGCTTCGAGCAGCAGTCGGGTGATCAGGAAGCCGCTCAGCACGAAGAACAGCCGCACGCCGATATGGCCCCAAAAGGAGGACCCGTTGGGTGCCAGGAAATGAGAATAGACAACCATCGTGACAGCGATGGCGCGTAGCGCGTCCAGCTGATTGTCGCGCGCGACCATCAGCCATTTCCGCCGGTCTGATATCTCCGAAGAAGCCGGCGGCCTGCCATTCCGGGTCTCAGGTCTGCCAGCGTTGACAGTACGCCGACAACGTCAAACCCGCGCCTTGTGCGCGAGGCAGTCTCGAAATCGGTAGTGGCCAGCGAAAAACTCAAGCTGGTCACCTTGGCGGAATCCTCCACGGCGCACGTCCTGGTACTGAATCCCCCAGGAAATGGTGTAGCCGGGCAATGGTGCAGTGCAACACAAAATATCTTCCGAACTGTAATATTTATGTGAGTGAATGCTTAAAAATGGATATGATTGGCAAATGCGCGGTGTCGTTGACGGATTTTCTCGCGCGCCATGCCCGTCGGGCGAGTTGTGTCTTATCACGAAGACCTGGTTTAATTGCATGTCTCGAATCTGCATGGCTTGATGTCTTCAGTAGGCTACAAAAATATCTCAAGAAGATAGGTGTTGTATTTTATGACTGAAGTTTATATTGCCGAATAATCGGCAAAATCGAAACTATTGATTTTGCGCGACGCAGCATAATCGATGGCCAAGCGTCTGACGACGCAGTCCTTCCCGATAGCGCGACAATCCCGGTGCTGGAACAGAGAACCGGAGACATCCGCACCAGTGGCGGCAGCCACATAGGCGGATTTTACGGTGGTTTGTGATAGGTGAAATTTGGGAATTTTGGAGAGGTGGATGCCATGCGCGCCCTCAAGCGGATTGAAGGGTCCACCACGCGCCGAAGCCTGCATTGGATGATGCGCTTTTCGTCGTGACTTCCACGCCGCTTCAGAAAGGACCGGTATTGCACTGGTGGGCTTGGCGGCCTGTTAGCATTGTCTTGGGCCGACAAATGGCTGGACAGTGCCGCCTCACCCCTCACGGTGCGTCTACACTGGCAACGCTTGCAACCACGCGACAGCCCTTTCCAGGTGCATCGAGCTGAGTGGCAGGTGCCATCACGACACGTCATACTGCTGCGCCAGCGAGGCGAAAAGCTGGTCGGCGAAACGGGCAACGGCCACCGGTAGGGTGCGGCCCTTGAGTTGGCCGACATAGAGCATGCCAGCGGGCACGTCGCGCGGGTCGAGCGGCCGGGAGGTCATGTCACCGGTCATCGCCTGGTGGGACAGGCCAATTGGGAAATGGAAGGTGATGATATCCTCCGAGATAGCATGGTTGCGCAGGAATTCGAAGCTGTCCGACTGAATCACCGGCTCCAGCTGCAGCGATGACGATTGCGCCCCGATGTCGAGCAGGTAGCGCACGCCGTAACTTGATGTGGGAAGCGCGATTGGATAGTCGAGGCAAGCGCGCAACCGCACTGTCTCGTGAGAAGCCAGCGGATGATCGGGCCGCATAACCGCATGCACCGGCTGGTGCACCCGCATCAGCGTCATGAAAGCAGCCAGCCGGGTTGGCTCGTAGACGATGGCGATGTCGGCCGTGTGATCGACCAAGGCGCGCTCGGCCTCCTCCCGGTCGCGCAGGTGCACTCCGAAGGTCACATTCGGATGTTCCTTGCGGTAGAGTGAGATCTGCATCGGCAGATGGTAGGGCAATAGCGCCTGGCTGCAGGCGATCGCCACATGGCCGCGCCGGGCGCCAGCAAGGTCTGCAATCTGCGATTTCACGTGCTCCATATCGGATAACTGGTTGCGCATGTGCTGCACTAGAAGTTCGCCGGCGCTGGACAATCGCACGCCGTGCGGCAGTCGCTCGAAAATCGCAACGCCCAGTTCGGCCTCCATCGCCAATATACGCCGGTTGAGCGCCGTCGAGGTTATGGCGAGCAATTCCGCGGCGGCGCGGATCGAACCGGTCTTGGCCACCACATCGATATAGTGAGCGGAGTTCAGGTAACGCATCGGCAGCCCCCGGGCATCACCGCTGCAATTCTTGCAGCAGGCTGAACAAAACATAGCACAAGACAGCAGCACCATAATCGATATAATTAAACCTGTCGACATATGAGTGGAGAAGTATCTTCAAGCGACATTGATCATTCAAAATCAATGAAAGCTGGTGCAATGGATTTGTTCCAGCTCCTCCAGTAAATCATTAATCAAAAGGAGAAATCATGCGCTACATATCGTTTGTAAGCTTAGTTTCTCTCGGTTTTGTTGCCATTATAAATGTATCGGCGATTGCCGCCGAGCAATGCAGCGACACGAATGAGTCATCGAGCCTACCAGGTTATATTCATCAATGTAGTGTGACTTCCAAGACCAATATCGACGAAAGCGTCCTAGCAGACGCCGGAGAGCGTAAAAGCTGCGGTTCGGATTGTGCGCAAGTCTACAGTATGTGCACGCCCAGCAGGGGTAGAGACTGTCGCCAAGAATACAAAGCCTGTTCTTGGAAATGCGTCTTTGGCGCGGAAACAACGATTAGCCAGTAGAGAAAATCTGACATTTGAAATCTTTCTGCGGAATTCTTGTTGGGCGTTTAGTGCGCGAGTCGGGCGGATGCGCGCCGAAATTACCATAACTGTTTCGCCCGCCGACCGCTGCGTGTGCACAAGGAGGCTTCTTCCTTGTCAAAAGAAAGGGCCGCGCCGTTGCTCTGGCCTTGTTCCTCTATGCATTGTTCATCGCGGGAATCACTTTTGCTGCCAGAATCGGGATGAACGATGGCGGAAGGAATATTCTTCTTGCCCTAATTATCGTCGCAATCGGGTGGCGCGGCATTCTAGCGACCCGGGTCTACCACGAGGCACACAACCTCAAGACCGAGTGGAAGAGAGTGATTGCGGTTTCGGCCCTCTTCATGGTTCTGGCTATCTTGGCTGTCGTCGGTCTGACTTTTGTGCTGGGTCTGGCTAGACACAGGTTCGGGCCGACAAATGCCTAGACGCTGCCGCTTCACGCCTGACGGGTGCGCCTACACCGGCAACACGTGCCAACTACGCGACAGCCTTTATGTCCAGGTGCATCAGATTGAAGGCACGCCGGTGGGCAGTTCGGCGAGTCATGTACGGTTGAGACTTGGAAGCTTAACCTCACCAAGAGCCTAGACCGGTGGATCTCAGGAACCATCGCCGGTGAATCTGATAACTTGGCGCACAGCCGTTTGCTCATTTGCCCAGAACGAAGTCCGTTGGGAGGGGGCCGGTCCTGATTTGCGGCATGGGAGATAGCGCTTGAGACCAAGGGCAAACAATTGGACAATCTTGATACGGCCTGCAAGCGGGATTGGTTCAATCCGATAACTGATGCCGTCGCCTAGACCGCCATTGTACAGGTGAGACGCGACTCTCATAGGGCTGCCAACGAAGCCTTCTAAGGTGGGTTTTCGGGTGGATGGAAATCCATCCAGTTCTTGTATCCTACTGGGAATAAAGCATTTTCAGTAGAAAATTGGTGCCGCTTAGGTGACTCGAACACCTGACCCCATCATTACGAATGATGTGCTCTACCAACTGAGCTAAAGCGGCCCGGGAAGCGCAGGGCCTCCAAGATCGGCTGGGTGATAGACTCAACCGGCCGCTAATTCAAGATGGGCAACCGCGATTTCAAGGCGGTATCCGGCAAATCGTCCCGGCATTTCCCGTTTGCGCTGGAAGGAGCCACGTCTCGTTTCGTTTTTCGATCGCATGGGAATATCTCGGCGGTCTGCGCGTAAATTGTCCGGGAAGGTGGCGAAACAGGCTGATTTTATTGTTAAAAACCCTGGAAATTGGCTTTCAACGCCCCGCCGAGGCAGAATGCGGACGCTCGCCCGTTGATTGATTGGTCGCCTGCGGCTAACGATCATGGCAATGTGAGCGAACGGACAGGGGAAATTCGCTTGGACGCGATCGAAAAAGCGATCCGCAACGCCTTCGAGAAAGGCAATGCCGAGGACCGGGCGTTTCGCGAAAGGGTCTATCGATCGGCCTTCGCGGCGCTGGATCGCGTCCTTCAGGCCAATCCCGGCGTGACGGTGGAAGCCGCCATCAAGCGCCGCAAGGCGGTGCAGGAAAAGATCACCGAGATCGAATCGGAATTCCTGCCGGCGGTCCCCGATGTCGCCGCGCAGACGCAAGACGCTGCGCAGACGCAAGGCGCCGCTCAGGCCCAAGATACTGCGGAGACGCAAGGCGCCGCCGAAGCGCCTGCTGTCGATGCCCCGACAGGCGTCGCGGCCGGCCCGTCGCCGGCGATCGTCGTTGATGAGCCGGTTCAGCCCGATGCATCCGACGCGCCGCGCTCGCGCGTGCTGCCGGTCGTCCCCGACATCATGCCCGACGCCGCGCTTCCCGGCGCCCCGGCGATCGACATGGCCGATTCCGCGCCGGCCGAGGCCGCGACGGAAGTGGCGCCTGACCGCGACGAAAGGCGGATAAGAGGCCGCCGCCTGCCGCTGACGGCGATCTTCTTTGGCGTCACTTTGCTCGCTGCCGCCGGCATCGGCCTCTATTTCGCCGTCCAGACCGGTGTCTTCAAAACACCGGCGCAACTCGACACGGCCCCGCCCGAGGCGCCGCCGACGGTCGACGATGACGATTTCACGCCGCCCGATACAAACGCGCCGCAGCAGCCTGGCGCGCCGCAACAGCCTGGTGCGGCCGAACAGGCGCGTGACTGGATTAACGTGTTTACACCCACCGATCCAACTCATGTGGCGACGCCCTCCGACGCCAAGGCCGATGTCGTGCAGGACGATACCGGCTCCTTCCTGCGCATCCGCTCCGGCGCGTCCGGCTCGGCTATCAGCTTCGATGTCGGGCAAGGTGTGCTCGAGAAGCTTGCCGGCAAGCATGCCGTGTTCGACATCGTCGCCCGTGCCGAGGACGGCAAGGACACACAGATCTCCATCGACTGCAATTTCGGCGATCTCGGCGATTGCGGCCGCAAGCGCTATGCTGTCGGCCAGCAGCGCAACGAATATCTGTTCGATGTGAAGTTCCCCGACAAGCCCCCAGGCGCGGCCGGCAGCATCGCCATCAACTCCGACTTCGACAAGCAGGGCAAGGCGGTCGATATCTACGAGATTCGCGTCTCGATCGAGCCGTAAACTACGCCTATCAATCCAACAGTGCCTGCAGCGTCTCGATGCGGTCGGCTTCGGTCGTCGGCTTGTCCCAGCGCAGCCGCGAAATGCGAGGAAAGCGCATCGCGACGCCGGATTTGTGCCGGGTCGAGCGGTTGAGGCCTTCGAACGCCACCTCCAGCACCAGCCCCTGCTTGCGGTCGGCGCGCACCGAGCGCACTGGGCCGAAACGCTCGACCGTGTTGTCGCGGACAAATTTGTCGATCTGCTTCAGCTCCTCGTCGGTGAAGCCGAAATAGGCTTTGCCGACCGGCACCAGTTCCTCCGCGCCTGCCGGCCCCGACCAGACGCCGAATGTATAGTCGGAATAGAAGCTGGAG
Organism: Mesorhizobium sp. P2_B5; assembly: GCF_056404775.1. Classification (NCBI taxonomy): domain Bacteria; kingdom Pseudomonadati; phylum Pseudomonadota; class Alphaproteobacteria; order Hyphomicrobiales; family Phyllobacteriaceae; genus Mesorhizobium; species Mesorhizobium sp. P2_B5. Next base: position 263,831 of record NZ_JBFUDJ010000005.1, read on the forward strand.
CGCTTGCCGTGGCCGCGTTGCGCATACATCAGCACGGCATCGACCGTGTGCGGATCGCGCTTCCACTTGAACCACGGGCCTTTCGGCCGTCCCGCGAGATAAGGCGAATCCCAGCGCTTCAGCATGACGCCTTCGATGATCGGGTGCGGCGGCGTCCGGCGCAATTCCTCCAGCGACGGCCAATCGGTGAAGTCGACCAGCGGCGAGAGATCGAAGCGGCTGGGGTCGAGCGTCTTGATGAAGGCTTCGAGACGGGCCCGTCGCTCCTGGAAGGGCAGCGCCCGCAAATCCTCGCCGTCGATCTGCAGCGCATCGTAGCAGCGCATGAAGGCCGGGTATTGCTGCTGGATCTTCGGCGTCACGCTCTTGCGATTCAGTCGCTGCTGCAGGTCCGAAAAGGTCCCGGTCGCCGCAGGTTCGCCGACCAGCAATTCGCCGTCGAGCGCGGCGGAAAAATTCATGGCTTCGGCGAGATCCGGAAAGGCGCTGGAGACGTCGTCGCCGGTGCGGGAATAGAGCCGGCGCACACCGCCTTCGCACACCGCCTGGACACGGATGCCGTCCCATTTCCATTCGGCGGCATAGTCGGCCGGATCGAGCTTTTCGAGATCGCCGTCGCCGACCGGGTTCGACAGCATCACCGGGCTGAACAGGGCGAGCGCCGTCCGCTGCGGCTTTTCGGCCTTGCCCTCCAGCCAGGCGAACAACGAGATGTAAGGCGGTGTCAGCCCGTGCCACAGCTCCTCGATCTCGGCGACATCGACCTTGCCGAGATCGGCCAGCGCCTGTTTGGCCAGCCGAGCCGAAACGCCGATGCGCAGGCCGCCGGTGACCAGCTTGATGATGGCGAAGCGCGCCGAAATGCCGGCGCTGTCGAGCAGCCCGGCCAGCACCTTAGGCCCATCGGAGCGGCTTGCCGCCTGCAGTTTCGCCACGACATCGCCGAGCGTCGGCTCACGGTTGGGGATATGGCCCGGCGTTTGCGGCCAAACCAGCGAGACGGTTTCGGCGAGGTCGCCGACATAGTCGTAGGAATAGCCGAACAGCACCAGGTCCATGCGCTCGGTGATCAGCGTGCGCAGCATGGCCGGCTTGACCGCCGCAATGTTGAGGTCGCCGGTAATCGCCGCCAGCGCCAGGCCGCGGTCGGGATCCTCGACGCTGCGGAAATAGTCGACCAGCAGCGTCAGCTTGCCGTTGCGCGACGGCGTCAGCACCAGGCGGTCGAGGAGTTCGGCGAAGCGGTTCAACTCAATCGCCCTCGTCCTCATAGCCGACCAGATGCAGCGGCCGCGCGGCGATGCCTTCCAGCTCACACCAGCGCACCAGCGCTTCCTCGCGGCCATGCGTTACCCAGATTTCGCCGGCGCCCGTCTCCTTGATGGTGGCGGTCAGCTCGTTCCAGTCGGCATGGTCGGAGATGATCAGTGGCAGTTCGACGCCGCCTTGCTTGGCGCGCTGGCGGATGCGCATCCAGCCCGACGCAAAGCACGAGATCGGGTCGGGAAAGCGCCGCGCCCAGCGGTCGGCGAAGGCCGATGGCGGGCCGACGACGATGGCGCCGGCGAAATCTTGCTTGCCGCCGCTGTCCACCGTTGCCGGCTCCAGCGTGCCCAAGTCGATGCCCTGGCTCTGATAATATTCGCTGAGTTTCGCCAGCGCGCCGTGGATGTAGATCGGCCTGTCATAGCCGGCATCGCGCAGCAGCCGCATCACCCGCTGCGCCTTGCCCAGCGCATAGGCGCCAACCAGATGCGATCGCTCGGGAAATTGCGCCGCCGATTTGAGGAGGCGGGCGATCTCTTCCGTGTCGGGCGGATGGCGAAACACCGGTAGGCCGAAGGTCGCCTCGGTGATGAACACGTCGCATTTCACCGGCTCGAAGGGTGCGCAGGTCGCATCCTTCTGGCGCTTGTAATCGCCGGAGGCGACGATGCGCCTGCCCTTGTGCTCGACCGCGATCTGCGCCGAGCCCAGCACATGGCCGGCCGGATGAAAGGTGACGGTGACATCGTTCAGCGCCATTGCCTCGCCGAGCGTCACCGCCTGCGTCGTTCCGGCAAAGTCCTCGCCATAACGCAGTCCCATAATGTCGAGCGTCTGTTGTGTGGCCAGCACCGAGCGGTGGCCGGAGCGGGCATGGTCGGAATGGCCATGTGTGATCAGGGCCCGATTGACCGGCCGCACCGGGTCGATGAAGAAATCGCCGGGCGGGCAATAGAGGCCCTCCGGCCGGGGATGAAGCAGATCGCTGGCGCGCATCCCGTCAAGATAGTGGCTAATTCCGGTGCGGGAAGCCTGTTGCAAGAGACTGCTGACTCGTCCTACAGCCAGCCACCGGCCGCATCAGCCGGCGGACCCATCGCCATGCAAACGCTGAAAACCTCGTCCGGCGACCTGACCGCCGACCGCCGTGCCGACTATGCCGAGATGCTTTTCGGCTCGGGCGACCCTGCGGCAGCAGCGGAATTGCTGCTCGGCGCGCTGGAACTGGCGCCGCAATGGGCGGCGGGCTGGTTCCGCCTCGGCGAGATGCAGGAGACAAGCGAGCAGTTCGACCTGGCGGCGCAGGCCTGGGCGATGGCGCTGAAACTCGACCCGGCGGATCGCCTCGGGGCGACGCTGAAGCTGCAACTGATCGGCAAGGCGCCTGCTGCCGCGGCGCCACCCAGCGCCTTCGTCGAAACGCTGTTCGACCATTATGCCGAAAGCTTCGAGGGCGAGTTGGTCAACAAGCTCGGTTACCGGCTGCCTGAGTTCCTCGATCGTGCCATTCGAGCGGCAAGGCCCGGTCGTTTTCCGCTTGCTCTCGACCTCGGCTGCGGCACCGGCCTGATGGGCGAAAGACTGCGGCCAATCGCCGATCGACTGGTGGGCTACGATATCTCCGCCGCCATGCTGAAGAAGGCGCGCGCCAAGGGTGTCTACGACCTGCTCGCCAAGGCCGACCTGCAACACTTTGCCTATGCCGGTCCGAACGCCGATCTTGTGGTGGCGGCCGACGTGTTCATCTATGTCGGTGCGCTCGACGGCGTGGTGAAGGCCGTCGCCGGCATTCTGGCCGCCAATGGCCTGTTTGCCTTTTCCGTCGAGACGCCAGGCGAAGGCGAGGCGGCGGGTGAAGCCGGTTTCGCGCTGCGGCCATCGCGCCGCTACGCCCATTCTCAAGCCTATGTCGAGAGGGTGCTTACCACCAGCGGCCTGTCGGTGCTGTCCGTGCAGCCCACGGTCATCCGCTTGGATCGCCGCCAGCCGGTCGATGGGCTGGCCGTGCTGGCGACGCTATCGTCTGACTGATGTCTCGTCCTGTTCGAAAATGTGAATAGGATTTTTTCGGCTGGCGCGGCATCAGATAGAATATCTGCCGAGAGAAGGTCCGCTCGGTTCGGCATTGAGGAGAAACGGATGCGCTGGAAAATGATGGTCTTGGCGTCTTGCCTGGCGATGACCGGCTGCATGGGCAGTTCGATGTCCGAACGGCAGGACCAGGACGTGCAATCGTCGCTGCAGTACGACAGCGTGCCTTGCGATCAATTGCTGGCGCAGCGCAACGGGCTGGCGCAGCAATATCATCTTTCGACGGATGCAAAGCCAAGCTTCTCCAATCCGGCCATGGGCTTTGGCCCGTTCACGCCGGATATGCGTTCCAAAAGCAAGCGCGACGTCGATCTGGCAAGCGGCAAGATCGACGCCATGAACCGCTCACTAGAACGCCGCGACTGCGGCAAGTCCAACAAGCAGAAGAAGTTCGCCCTGCCTAGCTGAACCTGGACTTTCTCAGTAACCAGCCTTGCGATCCACCAGATTGTCGAGCTTTTCGCCGCGCTCGAAGGCATTCATCTGGCGAAGCATGATCGGCGCCAGGTGAACGGGGTCCGAGGTTGCCGCCGCATGCGGCGTCACGAACACTTTCGGATGGCCCCACAGCGGGCTGGTTTTCGGCAGCGGCTCGACCTCGAAAACGTCGAGGCTTGCCTCCTTCAACGTGCCGTCATCCAGCGCGCGCAAAATGTCTGCGTCCTTTTGCAGCCGGCCGCGCCCGGCATTGATCAGCACCGAGCCGCCGAGGCCATTGCGCTTGCGCAGTTCCTTCAGCACGCCGTGGTTGATGATGCCTTGCGTGTCCGGCGTCAGTGGCAACAGCACCACCAATATGTCGGTGGCGTTGAGGAAGGGGATCAGTCCGGCCTCGCCGGCATAGGTCGAGACGCCTTTCATGGTCTTGTCGTTTCGCGACCAGCCATTGACGGCAAAACCGAGCGACAACAGCACCGACGCGGCCGCACGGCCGAGATTGCCGAGCCCCATAATGCCGACCGAAATGTCGCCGGCCGGCCGTTGCGGCGGCTCGTGCCAGATCTTCTTCGGCTGTTGGGCGCGGTAGAGCATGCCCTGGCGGTGATGGTCGAGCACCCGCCACACGACATATTCGGTCATGTACTGGGTAAGATTGTCGGCGACCACTTTGACGATCGGCACGTCGGGCAGGCCGGGATCGGCGAAAATGTGATCGACGCCGGCGCCGATCGAGAAGATGGCACGCAGATTGGGCAGCGACTTCAAGAGGTTCGGCTTCTGCTTCCACACCACCGCATAGGTGATCGACGGGTCCGAAGCACCGTCCGGCTCCAGCACCACCTCGCGTTCCGCCGACAGCAGCTCGCGCCAGCGCTGCGGATGAAAGCCGGTGACGGCAAGCAGGATTTTGCCTTTTTCCATTTGCGGATTTTTCTTCCCTGTTAGTCCAGCCTGAACCCGTTATTCGCTGACGATGCCGACCGGCGCCGTCTCGATCCTGAACGCGGCCGAGATCAGCGCCTTGGTATAGTCGGTCTGCGGCCGCTCGAAAATCTGTTCGGACGGGCCGCCTTCGACGATCTTGCCATTGCGCATGACGATGACGTCGTTGGCAAGGGCGCGAATGACTTTCAGATCGTGGCTGATGAACAGATAGGCAAGGTCGTGCTTGGCCTGCAGATTGCGCAACAGGTCGACCACTTGCGCCTGCACGCTCATGTCGAGCGCCGAGGTCGGCTCGTCCAGCATGACGAAGTGCGGATTGAGCACCATGGCGCGCGCTATGGCGACGCGCTGGCGCTGGCCGCCGGAGAATTCATGCGGATAGCGGTTCCTGGTTGCGGGGTCGAGCCCGACCTCCTTCAGCACGTCGACGACCTTGTCGTCGCGCTGGTCGGGCGAGAGTTTCGGCTCGTGGATCTTCAAGCCTTCCTCGATGATTTCCGACACCGACATGCGCGGGCTGAGCGAGCCGAACGGATCCTGGAAGACGATCTGCAATTCGCGCCGCAGCGGCCGCATGGCGTTGAACGACAACTGGTTGATATCGCTGCCGTTGAACTGGATGGTTCCCGTCGACGAGATCATCCGGGCCAGCGCCAGGCCAAGCGTCGTCTTGCCGGAACCGGATTCGCCGACGACGCCAAGCGTCTGGCCGGCGCGCACGGTAACGTCGATGCCGTCGACCGCCTTCACATTGTCGACGGTGGTGCGGAAGAAACCCTTCTTGATGGGAAACCAGACCTTGATGTCCTTGCCGGTCATGACAGGCTTGGCGGCGGCGTTTGCGGCCGGCGGCTTGCCTTTCGGCTCGGCCGCCAGGAGGTGCTTGGTATAGGCGTGCTGCGGGTTGGCGAAGATCTCCTTGGTCGGCCCGGTCTCGACGATCTTGCCCTTGGTCATCACGCAGACCCGGTCGGCGATCTTGCGGACGATGCCGAGATCATGGGTGATGAACAGCATCGACATGCCCTTGCGGGCCTTCAGCCCCGCCAGCAATTCGAGAATCTGCGCCTGCACGGTGACGTCGAGCGCCGTCGTCGGCTCGTCGGCGATCAAAAGTTCGGGCTCGTTGGCCAGCGCCATGGCGATCATGACGCGCTGGCGCTGGCCGCCTGACAGCTGATGCGGATAGGCGTCGAGGCGTTTTTCCGGCTCGCGAATCCCGACCTCGTTGAGCAGCGCCAGCGTCCGCGCCTTGGCCTGGCGGTCGCCCATGCCCTGGTGCAGCGCCAGGATCTCGGCGATCTGCTGCTCGATCGTGTGCAGCGGATTGAGCGAGGTCATCGGCTCCTGGAAGATCATGGTGATCTTGTTGCCGCGCACGCTGCGCAACTGCTTTTCGTTCATCGCCAGCAGGTCGGCGCCCTGGAACAGGATCTTGCCCGAGGGATGGCTGGCTGTGGGGTAGGGCAGCAGCTTCAGCACCGACAGCGCCGACACCGATTTGCCCGAACCGGATTCGCCGACCAGCGCCACCGTCTCGCCCTTGGCGAGATCGAAGGAAATGTGGTCGACCGCAACCGACTGGTTGCCGCCTTGCGTGAAGGCAACGCTGAGATCGCGGACGGAGAGCAGGGGCTCGCTCATCGGAACGCCTTGCGCGGATCGAACGCGTCGCGCGTCGCCTCGCCGATGAACACGAGCAGCGACAGCATCAGCGAGATGACGACGAAGCCGGATATGCCAAGCCAGGGGGCATTGAGGTTGCTCTGCGCCTGTTTTAGCAGTTCGCCGAGCGAAGCGGTGCCTGGCGGCAGGCCGAAGCCGAGATAGTCGAGCGAGGTCAGCGTTGAGATTGAGGCGCTGACCAGGAAAGGCATGAAGGTCAGCGTCGCCACCATGGCGTTGGGCAGAAGATGGCGCAACATGATGGTGCGGTTGGACACGCCAAGCGCGCGGGCAGCGTTGACGTACTCGAAGTTGCGGGCGCGCAGGAATTCGGCGCGCACCACGCTGACCAGCGACGTCCAGGAGAATAGCAGCATCAGCCCAAGCAGGATGAAGAAGCCGGGCGGCAGGATGGCGGCGACGATGAGCAGCAGATAGAGCAGCGGTATCGCTGACCAGATTTCTATGAAGCGTTGAAACAGAAGGTCGGTCCAGCCGCCGAAATAGCCTTGCAGCGCGCCGGCCGCGACGCCGATCACCGACGAGCCCGCGGTCAGGATCAGTCCGAACAGAACGGAAATCCTGAACCCGTAGATGATGCGCGCCAGCACGTCGCGCGCCTGGTCGTCGGTACCCAGCCAGTTCCAGTTGCCGACAATGCAGTCAGGATCGGCAGCGCCCTGCGGATACTGGCTGCATCGCTTCTGCGCGTCGTATTCCCACGACGGTTTTGCCGGAGCGGCGTCGGGGATCGCATTGTTGACGGTGCGGTAGGAATAGCGGATCGGCGGCCAGATCATCCAGCCATTGGCGTTGATCTCGTCGCGGATGACCGGGTCGCGATAGTCGGTGACGGCGTAGAAGCCGCCGAACTTTTCTTCCGGGTAGGCGACCGCCACCGGGAACAGGATCTCGCCCTTGTAGTAGGCGACGATCGGCCTGTCGTTGGCGATCAGTTCGGCAAACAGCGACAGCACGAACAGAGCGAGGAATATCCACAACGACCAGTAGCCGCGCCTATTGGCCTTGAAGTTCTGCCAGCGCCGCAGGTTGAGCGGTGACAGCCAGGGTCGCGCGATCCTTGTCGGTGTCGTCTCGGCTGCGGCCTGCGTCATCAGACGTCTCTCCGCTCGAAATCGATGCGCGGATCTACCCATGTGTAGATCAGGTCGGACAGCAGCGTCACGAACAGGCCAAGCAGCGAAAATATATAGAGGTTGGCGAACACGACCGGATAATCGCGCGCCAACACGGACCTGAAGCCGAGCAGCCCGAGACCGTCGAGGGAAAAGATGTTCTCGATCAAAAGCGAGCCGGTGAAGAAGGCCGAGATGAAGGCAGCGGGAAAGCCGGCAATGACGATCAGCATGGCGTTGCGGAACACATGTCCGTAGAGCACCCGCCCCTCCGACAGGCCCTTGGCGCGGGCAGTCACCACATACTGTTTGCGGATCTCTTCCAGGAAGGAGTTTTTGGTCAGCAGCGTCGTCGTGGCGAAGGCCGACAGCACCAGCGCCGTCAGCGGCAAGGTCATGTGCCAGAAATAATCGACGATCTTGTCCGGCCACGACAATTGGTCCCAATTGTCGGAGACGATGCCGCGCAGCGGGAACCAGTCCCAGAACGAGCCGCCCGCGAAAAGCACCATCAGCAATATGCCGAACAGGAAGGCCGGTATGGCATAGCCGATGATGATCACGCCGCTGGTCCAGACGTCGAAGGCGGAGCCGTCCTTGACCGCCTTGCGGATGCCAAGGGGAATCGAGATCAGATAGGAGAGCAGCGTGATCCACAGCCCGAGCGAAATTGAAACCGGCATCTTCTCCAGGATCAGGTTGAGCACCGAAATGTCACGGAAATAGCTGTCGCCGAAATCGAAGCGCGCGTAGTTCCACAGCATCATGCCGAAGCGTTCGAGCGGCGGCTTGTCGAAGCCGAACTGCTTTTCCAGCTTCTTGATGAATTCCGGGTCGAGCCCTTGCGCGCCGCGGTATTTCGAGCCGACGTCGCCGGCCACATCGAAATTGCCGCCACCTCCTGCATCGCCGCCGCCGCTGCCGAGGCGGTCGCTGCCGCCCTGGTTGGTCAGGCTGGCGATAACCTGCTCGACCGGTCCGCCCGGTGCGAATTGAGTAACGACGAAAGCGACCGCCATGATGCCGAGCAGGGTCGGGATCATCAGCAGGATGCGTCGCAGTATGTAGGCGCCCATCAGGCCGCCAGTCCTGCGCGAACGGTCATGTCAGGCTTTGCCAATTTTTGCCGCCTTGCCCTTGTCGACCCACCAGAGCGCTTCGACCGGAAAGCCGAAATCGGGTTTCCGCTCGGGAAAACCAAACATGTCCCAATAGGCGCTTCGGTGATTCGCCAGGAACCAACTTGGAATCCAATCGCGTCGTGCACGCAAGACCCGGTCGAGCGCGCGCATGGCAATTGTCAGGCTTTCGCGATCCTCGGCGGCGCCAGCGGCGTCGACCAGGGCGTCGATGGCCGGGCTCGATGTTCCCGGCAGATTGCGTGTTCCCGACAGGGTGGCGGCTCGCGAATGAAAAAACAGTTCCAGATCGTCACGGGTTGGCGTGGCGCCGAAAATGAAGGCGGCCGAAATGAGGTCGTAATCGAACGAATTCTGTCGCAGCTGATACTGCGTCGCATCGACCAGCCGGATCGAGGCATCGATGCCGACCGCCTTCATGTTTTCGATCCAGGGAGAGTAGACCTGTTCGAAAATCTGGTCGTCGACCAGGAACTCTGCCGATAGCCGCCCGCCCTTGTCGTTCACGACGAAATCGCCGGAGCGTTTCCAGCCGGCCTCGGTTAAAAGCTTGGCCGCCTTGCCAAGCAATCGGCGGTCACGGCCAGAGCCGTTCGATACGTCTTGGATCACGGCTTCGCCAAAAGCCTCAGCGGGGACCTGATCTCGCAGCGGTTCGAGAAGAGCCAGCTCTTGCGGCGACGGCAAGCCTTCGGCACGAAAATCGGATTGCTCGAAGCAGGATTGCGATCGCTCATAGGAGCCGTAAAAGAAATTGCGCCGTGTCCATTCGAAGTCGAAGCAGAGGCCGATCGCCTGGCGCACGCGCGAATCGCGGAACTGCTCGCGCCGCTGGTTGACGGCAGTGGCCTGCATGGACGGCATGGTTTCAGCCGGGAATTCGTGCTTCACCACCTTGCCGGCAATGAAAGCGGGGAAGTCGTAGCCAGTCGCCCAAATGCGGGAGACGGCTTCCTCCTTGTAGAGGATTTCTCCCTTCTTGAACGCCTCGAAGGAAGCGTTGCGATCCTGATAGAACTCGACGCGGATGCGACCGAAATTGTTCTGGCCGCGATTGACCGGCAGGTCGTTGCCCCAATAGTCAGCCACGCGCTCATATTCGATCCACGCCCCCGCCGACCAGCGGCCGACCTTGTAGGCGCCTGACCCCAGCGGCGGGTTCATCTGCGAGGAATCGAACGGGTTGGCAGTATAGAAAGCCTTTGACAGGATCGGGAACGCGACGACGTTGAGGATGGTGCGGCTTGTCTGCTTGCCGGAGAATTTGAGCTGCAGCGTGTGGGTATCCACGGCGATCGCGTCATCCAGATGCGTCAGTGTCAGCGAAAAGTCCGGATGGCCCTTGTCCTTGAGTAGCTTGAAGGTGAAGGCGGCGTCTTCAGCGGTAAGCGGCGTGCCGTCATGGAAACGGGCTTGCGGGCGCAGCGAGAAGGTGAAACCGTTCCGGTCGTCGGAGATCGTCACCGCGTCGGCGATCAGCCCGTAGACGGCGTCAGGCTCGTCATATGCCCTCACCATCAGCGCGTCGAAGCACATCTCCATGCGCTGCGGCGAATCGCCCTTGGGCACGAAACAATTCAGCGTGTTGAAGGTCAGCGGCGTCTGGTTCCAGCCCCAGGTGCGTGGCAGGAAATTGAAGGTGCCACCTTGCGGCGCATCGACATTGACATAGTCGAAGTGGGTGAAGTCCGGTTTGTACTTGAGGTCACCGAAAGCCGATAGTCCGTGCAGCTTCGCGCCGGTCGGGCTGGCGGCGAAAGCCTTGCCCGGAAGCAGCGCAGCAGCGGCCGCGGCGCCACCGAGGGCCAGAAAGTCGCGGCGAGGAAGCACCGCCATCAATTGCTGCCCTTGTACTTGGTGGCCAGCGCCTTTTCCTTGTCCGCATCGATCCACCAGGAATCGATGTCGGCGCCACGGTAGCCGGGCTGCTTTTCCGGGATGCCGAACTTGTTCCAGTAAGCGAGCCATACCACGGCGCGGTAGTATTGCGGCACGACATAGTAATTCCACAGCAACACGCGATCGAGCGCATGCGTGGTGGCGACGAGGTCATCGCGGTCCGTGGCAAAAATGATGCGGTCGACAAGGTCATCGACGACCGGGTTCCTGATGCCGGAATAGTTGCGCGATCCCGGTGTGTCGGCTGCTTTCGAACTCCAGAAATCGCGCTGCTCGTTGCCGGGCGATTCCGACTGCTGAAGCTGCCCTGTGATCACGTCATAATCGAAATTTCTGACGCGGTTCGTGTACTGGCTCGGGTCGACGATGCGCAATGTCGCATCGACGCCGATCTTGCGCAGATTGGCGATCCAGGGGCTCGAGATAACCTGGTCGGTTTCACCCGAGCCGAGGATTTCAAACCTGAATGGCTCGCCGGTCTTGGCGTTGACCATCTTGCCGCCCTTGATCACCCAGCCGGCCTGGGCGAACAGGTCGACCGCCTGCTTCAGATACTTGCGCTCGGCCTGCGGCGAATCGTAGACCGGCAGCTTGAATTCCTGGGTGAACAGTTCGGGCGGCAGCTTGTCGCGGTACTTCTCCAGGATTTCCAGTTCCTTGCCTTGCGGCAGGCCGCTCGAGGCCAGTTCCGTGCCTTGGAAATAGCTGTGGGTCCGGCTGTTGAAACCGAAGAACAGCGTGCGGTTCATCGATTCGAAATCGAAGGGGTAGGTGAGCGCGGCCCTGACCAGACGATCGGCAAACAGCGGATGTCTCTGGTTGAGCATGAAAGCCTGCATCGGCTCGGGCGAGGTGGTCTTGAATTCTTGCTTGATCACGTCGCCGGCCTTGATCGCCGCGAAATCGTAAAACGTCGCCCAGCGCTTCGAGCTGTTTTCCGGCTTGATGTCGTCGAGGCCACCCTTCTTGAACGCCTCCCAGGACGCGTTGTCGTCAAGAATGTAGGTGAAATGCTGGGTGTCGAAATTCTCGCGGCCGATTTTCACCGCCAGCTTGGCACCCCAATAGTCGGGCACGCGCTGCCAGACGATTTCCGACCCCGCTTTGAAGCTGGCGATCTTGTAGGCCGCCGAGCCTAGCGGCGGTTCCAGCGTCCCCTTGGTGATGTCTCGCTTCTTGCCGTTGGCGTCGGTGCCTTCCCACCAATGCTTGGGCAGCACAACGAGGTCGCCGAGGATCTTGGGCAATTCGCGATTGCCCTTCTGGTCGAAATGAAATTCGACCTCACGGTCCGAGACCGCGACTGCGTCGGTGACGTTTTCGAAATAGCGGCTGTACATCGGGCTGTTGGCCTTCAGCACCTGGAACGACCAGATCACGTCCTCGGTGGTTATCGGCTGCCCGTCATGCCATTTCGCGCGTGGGTCGAGCCGGTAGGTGGCCGAGGAATAGTCGGTCGGGTATTTGTAGGCATCGGCGATGAGCGGGTGGCTGACGCTGCCTTCGTCAGTCGCCTGATCCATCAGCGTGTCGTAGAGCAGGCCGCCGCCAAATGGCTGCAGGCCGGCCGCCGGCGAGCCCTGCACGATGTAGGGATTGAAGCTGTCAAATGTGCCGGAAACGACCGAATTGTAGGTTCCACCCTTCGGCGCGTCCGGGTTCACATAATCGTAGCGTTGGAAATTCTCGCCATATTTGGAGGGACCGATCAGCGAGGAGGTGGTGCGCCACTCGTCCGCCAAGGTCGCCTGCAGGCCGCCTGCGAGGGTGGCCACAACCAGAAAGGACCTCAGAAGCGTACGGCCAACCGTCATGCGTTCTCCTCTTCGCGATGCCTGGCAATCCTAGATGATTTGACGCCGGTGAAAACCGCCATGCGCCGGCTTTGTCGCCGCATATGCGATTTTCCTAACAGAAAAGCCGGGCTGAACCCGGCTTTTCTGAGGTCATCGAGATGACAACTCGGTTATTTGGCAGGCGCCGGAGCCGGTGCTGCGGGAGCGGCACCTTCAGCCGGCTTCGCCGGAGCGGCACCCTCGGCGGGCTTGGCCGGCGCCGTTGCGTCAGCGGCTGCACCGGGGGTCGGCAGCGGCTTCGGGCTGTCCGACAGCGTGCGCAGATAGGCGATGACGTTGGCGCGGTCCTCGTCCTTCGGCAGGCCGGCAAAGCCCATCGCCGTACCCTTCACGAACTTCTTCGGCGAGGTGATGAAGTGGTTGAGGTTGTCATAGGTCCACTTCTCGGCGCCGCCTTTGGAAAAGTCCTTCATGCCGGCCGAATAGCCAAAACCTTCATGCTCGGCGACGGGGCGGTCGACGATGTCCCAGAGGTCCGGGCCGACCTTGTTCGGGCCGCCCTTTTCGCCGGAATGGCAGGCCTGGCATTTCTTGAACACGGCAGCGCCCTGCTCGACATTGGCGCTGGCCAGAAGATCGGCGATCGGCTTGGCCTCTACGGCAGGTCCGGCGCCACCACCTTCAGCCGGCTCGGTCGCCTCGATGGCGTAGCCGGGCTTTTCCGGCGCCGGCGAAGCAAACAGCGCGTCAGATACCAGGCCGACCGAGAAAACGACGAAACAAGTTCCGAGCAATCCGGCGAGCAGCTTGTTGACTTCGTTGGAATCCATGCGCCCCTTGCTCCCTTTTCCGGCGGACCGATCGTCCACTCCGTCCGTCGGTATCGTGACCAGCCCCGTCGAGCCGGTCAAATCGGGCGGAAACTAGGTCTTTTGCTCCAGCGTTGCAACACCTATAAGGGCGCTTCCAGTGAGACCTTTTGCCACTTTTCCCATTGTCTTTTCAAACGCCAGCAGCCCCAATGTCCACGCTCATCCTGATCCCGGCCCGCATGGCCTCGACGCGCCTGCCGGGCAAGCCGCTGGCCGATATACAAGGCGCGCCGATGATCGTGCATGTCGCCCGCCGCGCCGCCGAGGCCGGGCTTGGCCGGGTGGTGGTGGCAACCGACACGCAAAGCGTTGCCGAAGCGGTGCGTGGGCACGGTTTCGAGGCAGTGATGACGCGGGTCGACCATGAATCCGGCTCCGACCGCATTTTCGAGGCGCTGACCGCGCTCGATCCCGGCCGCAAGGTCGAAACCATCGTCAATGTGCAGGGCGACCTGCCGACCATCGATCCCGAAATCATTGGGGCGGCGCTGCGGCCTTTCGAGGACCCTGCGGTCGACATCGCCACGCTCGGCGTCGAGATTGTCCGCGACGAGGAAAAGACCAATCCCAACGTCGTCAAGATCGTCGGTTCGCCACTGTCGGCGACGCGGCTCAAGGCGCTCTATTTCACCCGCGCCACCGCGCCCTGGGGCGAGGGGCCGCTCTATCACCATGTTGGCCTCTACGCTTATCGCCGCGCAGCGCTCGAGCGCTTCGTCGCGCTGAAACCGTCGCCGCTGGAACGGCGCGAGCGGCTGGAGCAGCTGCGGGCACTGGAGGCCGGCATGCGCATCGACGCCGAGATCGTGCAATCGCTGCCGCTTGGCGTCGACACGCCGGAAGACCTCGAACGCGCCAGAACCATCCTTTCAATCTGAGACATCGGCATGCCTGAAAAGACCAACAGAATATCCTTCCAGGGCGAGCCCGGTGCCAATTCCGACACCGCCAGCCGCAACATGTTCCCGTCGATGGAGCCGTTGCCGTGCCCGACCTTCGAGGATGCCTTCAACGCGGTCGAGACCAACAAGGCCGACCTTGCCATGATCCCGATCGAAAACACCATCGCCGGCCGCGTCGCCGACATCCACCATCTGTTGCCGGAATCGAAACTGCACATCGTCGGCGAGTATTTCCTGCCGATCCATTTCCAGCTGATGGTGCTGCCGGGCGTCAAGCGCGAAGAGATCAAGACGGTGCACAGCCACATCCATGCGCTGGGGCAGTGCCGCAAATACATCCGCAAGAACGGCTGGAAGCCGGTGGTCGCGGGCGACACGGCGGGTTCGGCCAAGCTGGTTTCCGAGCTCAAGGACCGCACCATGGCCTCGCTCGCGCCCGCACTTGCCGCGGAGCTCTATGGCCTCGACATCATCGAGAAGAATGTCGAGGACACCGACTCGAACGTCACCCGTTTTGTCGTGCTGACCAAGAACAAGCAGTGGGCCCAGCGGCCCTCGGCCGACACCAAAATGATGACGACCTTCATCTTCCGCGTCCGCAACGTGCCGGCCGCGCTCTACAAGGCGATGGGGGGCTTCGCCACCAACGGCATCAACATGACCAAGCTGGAGAGCTACCAGCTGGGCGCTTTCACGGCGACGCTGTTTTATGCCGACATCGAGGGCCATCCCGACGATCCGCGGGTCAAGCTGGCGCTCGACGAACTGCGCTTCTTCTCGCGTGAAGTGCGCATCCTGGGTGTCTATCCCGCGAGCGAGTCGCGCGAGCAGTGGAAGGTCGCGGACTAGACCAAAAGTGCCAGCGGCACGTAGTCGATTTCCATGAAGGTCGCGACTTCCGGCACCCAGCGGTCGCGCACGAAGGCGACATGGTTGGGATGCTCATTGTATCTGGTGTAGGCCGCCTGATCCGCGAACTCCATCGAGAAGCCGAAGTGATAGTCGTTCTTGGGACTGACCTGCCGCAGCGGCTCGAAATGGGCAACGCCCTTGATCGCGCCGAGAATGCGCTTGGCGTCGGAGAGGAACCTTTTTTCCTCCAACGAGTACTGTGGGTGCTTCAGGGTGAAAACCACGGTGTGACGGATCATTTCTTGCTCCCGTTATCCATACTATTCGCTGTCGACCCAGGCGCGGATCAAATGATGCGCGATGGCGCCTTTCGGCGGCGTCACCAGATTGTCCTTGTGCGTCCTCTCCAGCATAGAGCGCACCTCGTCGCGGAAAAACCAGCGGCAGTCTTCCAACTCGTTCAGGTCGGCCTGGATGTCCTCGTTGAGCGGTTCGCCGAAACAGCCGATCATCAGTGAATAGGGGAACGGCCAGGGCTGGCTGGCGTGATAGACGACGCGGCCGAGCCTTATGCCGGCTTCCTCCAGCGTCTCGCGGCGCACCGCCGCCTCGATCGTCTCGCCCGGCTCGATGAAGCCGGCAAGCGCCGAATACATTCCCGGCCCGAAATGCCGGCCACGGCCGAGCAGGCATTTCTCCCGTGTCGCCGTCAGCATGATCGCCACCGGATCGGTGCGCGGAAAATGCTCGGTGCCGCAGTTGGGGCAGTGTCGCTTGTAGCCGCCGGCACGCATTTCGGATTCATGGCCGCATTTGCTGCAGAAGCGATGGCTGGCATGCCAGGCAAGCAGCGCCGCCCCTTGCGCCAGTGCGCCCGCCGCCGCTTCATCGATCAGCCCCTGCATGTAGACCGAGCGATAGTCGATGGCCTTGATGGTCTCCGGCAGCCGTTCAGGATCGAGGCCGACCGGCACGGCAAGCACCGGATTGCTCTCGGCAAAGCCGAGCAGCACGCCTTGCGCGAAGGACGGCTGCAGCAACTCGCTGCCGGCGACATCGAACCAAGGGTCGAAGTTGCCGTCGCTGAGTTTCAGATAAAGCCGGCCACCATGCATCGGCAAAAGCCGTGCCGTCGGGTCGGCCAGCGCCTTTTCGACGGAATCATCGGCGCGGGTCTCGGATTGCCGGTCGATCGTGTTGCCGGCAAAACCGACAAACTGGCTCGGCTCGCGCAAGGGCGCGTCAAACAGGCGAAAGGTCATGGAGGCTCGAAGGTTCAGGGATGGACACGAGCGCAGTTTATAGCGCCGCCTTTATCTGTTGCGCAAACCGGCGGATTTCGGAGCGTTGATAGGGTTCGCGCATGCCGTGCCCCCATACCGGACCCGGCCAGCCCGGATCGCCTTCCGACCGGGCGATGACATGGACATGCAGTTGCCGCACGATGTTGCCGAGCGCGCCGGTGTTGATCTTGGTGCAGCCAGTGGTTCTTTTCAGCGCCTGCGCCACCATATTGGTCTCGAAGGTCAGCATCGCCTGGTCGAGCGGCGTCATGTCGTGGATTTCCTCGATGCCGGGCCGCTGCGGTACCAGGACCAGCCATGGCCAGCGGCGGTCGTTCATCACTCTGAGTTCGCACAGGCCGAGCCACATCAACTGCTCGCTGTCCGCCTCCAGCCTGGAGTCGAGCGTGAATCCGGCCTTGAGGCCCGGCAGCATTGGCGTTTCCCTTGCGTTTCTCGCATTATTTCCCAAACTCATGAACGCTAGAGCGGCTGCACGGGGGCTGCAAGCGATTCATTGAGGGGCGGAGCTCAAGGGCGTCCGATTCTCATGCACCCTTGCATTTCATCGCGCAATTGCCGATATGGAACGCGGGAGGTTGGTGGTGGACGATCCACTCGCCAACCGGGTCAGGTCCGGAAGGAAGCAGCCCTAACGAGCCCGGAACGGGTCATTGTTCCAGCCTCCCACCTCATCGGCCCCTCTCGCGACATTGACGACGCATTGCAGCGCGGGCGAGACTATTAGCAGGAATCGGCCACCTCGGACGCGGCCTTTTTGGAGCTTTACGGGCGAATGAGCGAAGCCGGAAATTCGGGCCCAGAAAACCTGGATAAGCAAAAGGCCGCCGCCTATCGTGTGCTGGCGCGCAAATACCGTCCGTCGAATTTCTCCGAACTGATCGGCCAGGAGCCGATGGTCCGCACCCTGACCAACGCTTTCTCCACCGGCCGCATCGCCCAAGCCTGGATGCTGACCGGCGTGCGCGGCGTCGGCAAGACGACCACGGCGCGTATCCTGGCGCGGGCGCTCAACTACAAGACGCCGACAGTCGACCAGCCATCGGTCGACCTTGCCGTCTTGGGCGAGCATTGCCAGGCGATCATGGAAGGCCGCCATGTCGACGTCATCGAGATGGACGCCGCCTCCCACACCGGCATCGACGACATCAGGGACATCATCGAGCGCGTGCGCTACGCCCCGGTATCGGCGCGCTACAAGGTCTACATCATCGACGAAGTGCATATGCTCTCCACCCAGGCCTTCAACGGCTTGTTGAAGACGCTGGAAGAGCCGCCGCCGCACGTCAAATTCATCTTCGCCACCACCGAAATCCGCAAGGTGCCGATCACCGTCCTGTCGCGCTGCCAGCGCTTCGATTTGAGGCGCATCGACGCCGGCGCGCTGGTCGCGCATCTGTCGTCCATTGCCGGCAAGGAAGGCATATCGGTCGACGACGACGCGCTGGCGATGATCGCGCGCGCCGCCGAAGGCTCGGCCCGCGATTCGCTGTCCATCCTCGACCAGGCGATCGCCCATGGCGGCGGCGCCGTCAGTGCTGAGGCGGTGCGCGCCATGTTGGGGCTCGCCGATCGCGCCCGCATCGTCGACCTGTTCGAACATGTGATGAAGGGCGATGTCGCCGCTGCGCTCGCCGAATTCCGCAACCAGTACGACACCGGCGCCGACCCGGCCGCGGTGCTCACCGATCTGGCCGAATTCAACCATCTCGTCACCCGGCTGCGCTTCGTACCGACCGCCGCCGACGATGCCTCCCTGTCCGAGGACGAGCGCCGGCGCGGCGCCGAATTCGCGAGCACGCTGTCGGTCAAGGTGTTGTCGCGGACCTGGCAGATGCTTTTGAAAGGCATCCCAGAGGTGCAGTCTTCCAACCGCCCAGTCAGCGCTGGCGAAATGGTGCTGATCCGGCTGGCGCATGCCGCCGACCTGCCAACCCTGGACGAGGCCCTGAAATCGCTGGAGAGCGGCGCTTCCGTCTCGAGTGGCACGCCGCGTCCGAACGGTGCGCCGACGAGCCCAGGCAATGGCGGCGGCGCAAGTGCCGTGGCCCAGACGCGGATGCCGTCGCCCGGCAGCGGCGCGCAGACGATGCGCCTGGTCGAGCCCGAACCGCTGCCGGCCAGCTTCGTTGCGCCCCCGGAGCCGGTCGTTGAGACGCCGCCGGTGCCGGTGAAGTCGTTGGCCGACATCGTCGCCCTTGCCGACCAGCAGCGCGACATGGCCTTCAAGGTACAGGTCAAGCGCTGTGTGCGCCTGGTGCGCATCGAACCCGGCCGCATCGACGTCAGCCTGACCGACGATGCGCCGAAAATGCTGCTCAACGAGTTGACTGCCAAGCTGCGCGCCTGGACCGGCCGCAACTGGCTGGTGTCGCTGTCGAAGGAAGAAGGCGGCCAGACGCTGGCCGAGATGGAATCGACCAAGCGCGAGACCGCTTTCTCCGATGCGAAAAGCGACCCGACAGTCGCCGCCATCCTGGCGCGCTTTCCCGGCGCCAAGATCATCGACGTGCGCATTCCCGACGCGCCGGACGTCGACACGGACAAGGCCGAAGTGCCGGTCGAGCCACCGGCCGACGACGACGAAACCTGACCACAGCACGAATCCGCAAAGGACCCGACCATGAAAGATCTTCTCGGCCTGATGGGCAAGGCGAAGGAAATGCAGGCCAAGTTCCAGGCCATGCAAGACGAGATCGCCACGCTTGAAGCAAGTGGGCAGGCCGGCGGCGGCCTAGTCAGCGTCACGCTGACCGGCAAGTTCGAAATGAAGTCGCTGAAGATCGACCCGTCCCTGTTCAAGGAGGACGATGTCGAGATCCTCGAAGACCTGCTTCTGGCCGCCCACAATGACGCCAAAAATAAGGTCGAGCAGATCATGCAGGAGAAGACCAAGGCGCTGACGGCAGGCTTGCCGATCCCGCCCGGAATGAAATTGCCGTTCTGAGCCGGCTTCACCAGTTAATTGATTATGAACGGAAATCGGCTGCAGGGGCTATTGTTAAGACTTTCCCCGGCTTTGCTCACGCGGACATATCCGGGCATTTATAAAGTTTTACCTATGCTGCACGAATGCTAATCCTTTAGCCATCTTTTTGCCTTTAAGAGTCTCATTCTTGCCACATCCTGGGACGGGCGGCATCTGGAAAATGAGGCACTTTTGTTGATCGCGACGCGATGGAAGACGCCGCTGTTGCTCGGCATCATCTTCTCCCCCTTGTTCCTGGCGGGTTGCAGCCAGACCACGTCTTCTCACGGCATGTCGGTCGCCAGCCTGACCGACGCCATAACCCCCAGCTTCCTCTCAACGCGCGCCTACCGCAACACGCCGAAGGAGAAGGAATGCCTTGAGCGGGCAATGTTCTTCGAGTCCAACCGGTCGAGTCGCGACGGCATGATCGCCGTCGGCACGGTGGTGATGAACCGGCTGCGCTCCGGCAATCATGGCAGCACCATTTGCCAGGTGGTGGGCGAACCGGGCCAGTTCGCGCCCGGCGTGATGACGCGGCCGATGAATTCCAAGGCGATGCCCGATGTCGAGGAAGCCGCCGAGGCGGTGCTCAAGGGCGAGCGAAAGGCCAAGCTGAAGAACACGATGTACTTCCACACAGCCGGCCTGAAGTTCCCCTACAAGAACATGCACTACACCATGGTTGCCGGCGGCAACGCCTTCTACGAGAAGCGCGGCCGCAACTGGCAGCCGCTGCCGGATGAACCCACGACCATGGTTGCCTCCGCGACATCGCGTGCGCCTATGCCTGAAGCGCCGGTGCAGGTGGCTTACGCCGAGCCGGTGGTGAAAACGATCGTCCGTCCGGACCCCGCCAAGCAGGCTGCGGCAGTTCGCGCGGCCAAGGCTAGCCAGGCCCCGGTCGAGCAGACCTATGTGACGGCTGCTGTGGCGCCCGCCAAGGGCGCCCGCGTCGCCACCAAGCAGACGGAAGTGGCGATGCAGGAGCCGATGGCCGAGCCCGATGCCTCGCGGTTCGGTGGCACGCTGAACGCCCGCTACATCACCTCGGTACCTTCGGCGACGCAGGAAGCGTCGATGGGCTTCCAGTCGACGCCCGAGAACACCGACGCCATCGGCGCGATGATTGCCGACCAGACCCGGCCAGCGTCAGCCTACTAAGGTCCGCAGCATTTTCAGAGCCCGCAATGGCAGCATGGCGGGCTCTGTGCGTTTGGTGCATGTTTCAAAGCGCGCCGAAAAATCCTAGATCAGTGCGATGTCCAAGCGAATCGCCGGTCCCGAGATCGAACGCCTGATCCAGCTCCTGGCCAAGGTGCCGGGGCTCGGGCCGCGTTCGGCGCGGCGCGCGGCACTGCACCTCATCAAGAAGAAGGAGCAGCTTTTGTCGCCGCTCGCCGCCGCCATGGCCGAGGCGGCCGACAAGGTGCGCATCTGCACGACCTGCGGCAATGTCGACACAGCAGATCCCTGCATGATTTGCACCGATCCGCGCCGCGATGCCTCAACGCTGATCGTCGTCGAGGATGTATCGGATCTCTGGGCGCTGGAGCGGGCAGCGGCGATGAACGTGCGCTACCACGTGCTCGGCGGCACGCTGTCGCCCCTCGACGGCATCGGCCCCGAACAACTCAACATCCGCTCGCTGGTCGACCGCGTTGCCGGCGGCGAGGTGAAGGAGGTGATCCTCGCCGTCAACGCCACTGTCGAGGGCCAGACGACGGCGCACTATCTGACCGACCAGCTCTCGGGTTTCGAGGTCAAGGTGACCAGGCTCGCGCATGGCGTGCCGGTTGGCGGCGAGCTGGATTATCTCGATGAGGGTACACTGGCCGCCGCGTTGCGATCGCGGACGGCGTTTTGACGCAATTGGCGGGAAAAGTGGCCTCTGAGATGACAGCATTCCCGCCCACCCCCCTCTGTCCTGCCGGACATCTCCCCCGCAAGGGGGGAGATCAGATGTCATCGCAGCTTTCGCCAATCACCCACGTTGCAAGAAGACCGTCGCCAATGAAGCTGCCAATCTCCCCCCTTGCGGGGGAGATGTCCGGCAGGACAGAGGGGGGTGTGAAGGAACGCAAACCTCTCAGATTGGCCCTACTTTTATTTTTCACAGCCCTCGCCGCTCTCCTCCTCATCTCCCCCGCCCCCGCCGCCAAAATCGACGACCAGTTCCGCGCCTGGCTGCAGACCGACCTTTGGCCCGAAGCAAAAGCCAAAGGCATCTCCAAAGCCACCTTCGATGCCGCCTTCGAGGGCGTGAAGCCCAACCTCAAATTGCCTGACCTCGTCCTGCCCGGAGAAAAGCCCAAAACCCCGCAAAAGCAGCATCAGGCCGAGTTCGGCTCGCCTGGCGCCTATTTCGCCGAAAAGACGGTGCGCGCCGTCACCGCTGGCGGCCGTACGCGCGAGGCGACCAACGCCAGGACGCTGGCCGCCATCGAGAAACGTTACGGCGTGCCGGGTGAAGTGCTGTTGGCGATTTGGGGCCGCGAGACCGGATTCGGCGCCGCGAAAATGCCTTACGACGCGTTCGAGGTGCTGGGCACCAAGGCGTTCATGTCGACCAAAAAAGACTTCTTCCGCACTGAAGTGCTGGCCGCACTCGAAATCGTCGAGCGCGGTCTGGCGCCGGTCGGCGCCATGAAATCGTCATGGGCCGGCGCGCTCGGCCAGCCGCAATTCATGCCGACCTCGTTCCTGAAGCATGCCGTCGATTTCGACGGTGACGGGCGCCCCGACATCTGGAATTCGACGCCTGATGTGCTGGCCTCGATCGCCAACTATCTCGTCCACTACGGCTGGGTGAAAGGCCGCGGATGGGGTTTCGAGGTGACGGTGCCGGAGAGCGTCTCCTGCTCGCTCGAAGGTCCCGACCAGGGCAAAAGGGTTTCGGACTGGGCTGCGATGGGCATCAGCCGTGTCGGCGGCAAAGCGTTTCCGGCCAGCGAATTGAAGGCCGAAGGTTTTCTCTTGATGCCGGCCGGGCGCAGCGGTCCAGCCTTCATCGCAACGCCCAATTTCTACGTGTTGAAACAGTACAACACCAGCGACCTCTACGCCCTGTTCATCGGCCATGGCGCCGACCGCATCGCCCATGGCGACGCTGACTTCGCCGGCAGCTGGGGTCCGGTCGGTGGGCTGCACCGCTCCGACATCGCCGCCCTGCAGCGGGCGCTGGAGGCAAAGGGCTATGATGTCGGCAGCGCCGACGGCTTGCCCGGCTTCAAGACCCGCCGCTCGATCGGCAGTTGGCAGAAAAAGAACGGCCGCGCCCCCACCTGCTTCCCCGACGCTGAATTGGTCGACGCGATCAAGTAGCACAGAGAAGAGCAGATTCTGCCCCGTCGGAGGCTGCAATTGGCCGGCCATGCTTCGACAACCGTCGCGCATTCCGCTCCAATATGCCGGCTCATAAAATGCCCGTTGCCGGTTGGAGGGCTGCCGGATAGGGTGTTGACCAACTGGACAAAAACCAACACGGTAAGGGGTGAACGGCCGTCCTACGACCGCGAAAAAGAACGCTGCAGCCCTGAGCCGGGATCTCGGGGTCAACAATCAACAAAACAGGGAATAATCACCATGATGATGGAAAAGTTTGCTCTACGCTCTCGCGCCTTGCTCGCAGGAGCCGCGCTGTCCGCGCTGCTTGTGGCGCCAGCCTTCGCCGTGACGCCTGCCGACACGCTGGTCGAAGGTTTCGCCATCGACGACATCATCTCCATGGATCCGGGCGAAGCGTTCGAACTGTCGACCGCCGAGGTTACCGGCAACACCTATGACCTGCTGGTCCGCCTCGATCTCAGCGACACCTCCAAGGTCAAGGGCGATCTCGCCGAAAGCTGGACCGTCTCCGACGATGGCCTGGTCTATACGTTCAAGCTGAAGCCCGGCCTGAAATTCGCCTCCGGCAATCCGATCACCGCGGCCGACGTCGCCTATTCGTTCGAGCGCGCCGTCAAGCTGGACAAGAGCCCGGCCTTCATCATCGGCCAGTTCGGCATCAGTGGCGACAACGTCACCGACAAGGCCAAGGCTGTCGACGAAACCACCTTTCAGTTCACCGTCGACAAGGCCTACGCGCCGAGCTTCGTCTTGAACTGCCTGTCGGCAACAGTTGCTTCGGTGGTCGACGCCAAGCTGGTCAAGGAACATGTCGCTGCGGCCACACCGAGCGCCGACTACAAATGGGACAATGACTTCGGCAATGCCTGGTTGAAGACCGGCTATGCCGGCTCCGGCGTCTTCAAGCTGCGCGAATGGCGCGCCAACGAGGCAGTTGTTCTGGAGCGCAACGACAATTATTATGGCGAAAAGGCCAAGCTTGCCCGCGTCATCTATCGCAACATGAAGGAAAGCTCGGCCCAGCGTCTGGCGCTCGAAGCCGGCGACATCGACGTCGCCCGCAACCTCGAGCCGAATGATCTCGACGCCATCGGCAAGAACGCCGACATCACCACGACCAGCGCGCCAAAGGGCACGGTCTATTACATCAGCCTCAACCAGAAGAACCCGAACCTCGCCAAGCCCGAGGTACGTCAGGCGTTCAAATATCTGGTCGACTACGATGCGCTGAGCACGACCATCCTCAAGGGCATCGGCGAAATCCACCAGTCCTTCCTGCCCAAGGGTGACCTCGGCGCCGTCGACGACAATCCCTTCAAGCTCGACGTCGCCAAGGCCAAGGAACTGCTGGCCAAGGCCGGCCTGCCAGACGGTTTCAGCGTCACCATGGACGTACGCACGGGACAGCCGACCACAGGTATGGCGGAATCGATCCAGCAGACGCTGGGCCAGGCCGGCATCAAGCTGGAGATCATCCCCGGCGACGGCAAGCAGACGCTGACCAAGTACCGCGCCCGCAACCATGACATCTATATCGGCAATTGGGGCCAGGATTACTTCGATCCGAACTCCAATGCCCAGACCTTTGCGTCGAACCCCGACAATTCGGATGCCGGCAAGTCGCGCACGCTCGCCTGGCGCAACTCCTGGGATATTCCGGAACTCACCAAGGAAACGGAAGCGGCTCTGCTCGAGAAGGATGCCGGCAAGCGCGCTGACATGTACAAGGATCTGCAGCAGAAGATCCTCGACACCAGCCCGTTCGTGATCATTCACCAGCAGCTCGAAGTGGCTGGCCTGCGCAAGAACCTCAAGGGCTTCGCGCTCGGCCCGAGCTTCGATAGCAACTTCGTCGGTCCGGTCTCCAAGGAATAGCGCCGGCGGACGCGCCGCATGAGCGCAGCTGAAAACGAAGTGGCGGCGGGGCGCGGCAGCGCTCGCGCCGTCGCTGTCGCATCATTCATCGGCCGCTTCCTGGTCATCGCGATCACGACCTATCTCGGTCTGCTCGCGGTGACCTTCTTCATCGGCCGTGTCATCCCGATCGACCCGGTGCTGGCGGTGTTGGGCGACCGGGCGCCTCTCAATGTCGTTGAGCGAACGCGCCGCGAGATGGGGCTCGACCTGCCGTTGGTCGAGCAGTTCTACCTCTATGTGAAGGCTGCGCTGAACGGCGATTTCGGCACGTCGGTGCTGACCACCAATCCGGTCATGACCGACATCCGTCGTGCCTTTCCAGCAACCATCGAACTGGCGACTTTGGGAACTCTGATTGGCTCGGTCATCGGCGTGCCGCTTGGCGTGCTGGCGGCGGTCAAACGTGGCAGCCTGATCGACCAGATCGTGCGTATAATCGGCCTGATCGGCTATTCCGTCCCGATCTTCTGGCTCGGCCTTCTGGCGCTGGTCCTGTTCTACGCCAAGCTGCAATGGGTCGCCTTCCCGGCGCGGCTCGACGTTGTCTACGAATACACCTTCACACCGATCACCGGCTTCTATCTTCTCGATGCCGCGATGCAGGG
Source organism: Mesorhizobium sp. P2_B5 (assembly GCF_056404775.1). NCBI lineage: Bacteria > Pseudomonadati > Pseudomonadota > Alphaproteobacteria > Hyphomicrobiales > Phyllobacteriaceae > Mesorhizobium > Mesorhizobium sp. P2_B5. The sequence goes on from NZ_JBFUDJ010000005.1 coordinate 288,977, forward strand.
GCAGTGGGATGTATTCTATGACGCCTACCGCCACATCATCCTGCCGGCAGGGCTGCTCGGTTATTTCTCGCTTGCCTATATCAGCCGCATGACGCGCTCCTTCATGCTGAACGAGCTGTCGCAGGAATACATCGTCGCCGCACGCGCCAAGGGCCTGTCGGAAACGCGCATCATCTGGGGCCATGCGCTGCGCAACGCCGCGGTGCCGATGGTCACGGTGATCGCGCTCTCGTACGCCGGGCTGCTCGAAGGTTCGGTGCTGACCGAGACCGTGTTCTCCTGGCCCGGCATTGGCCTCTACATCACCAATTCACTGCAGAACGCCGACATGAACGCCGTGCTTGGCGGCACCATCGTCATCGGTTCGGTGTTCATCGGCATCAATCTCCTGTCCGACCTTCTCTACAAGCTGCTCGACCCGAGGACCAAGACAGGATGAGTATCGCGACCGTCCAGACCCGTCGTGACTGGCTGCTCAGCGAGCGGCCGGCCTCGCGCGTGCAGGCAAGGCTCGGCCGTGCCTATGTCGCCTGGCGGCGCTTTTCCGCCAACCGGCTGGCATTTCTTGGCCTGCTGATCATCATCGCCTTGCTGGTGGTCGCTGCCTTCGCCGACGTGCTGGCGCCCTATTCCCCGACCGTCGGCGATTTGAAGAACGCGCGGCTTTTAGCGCCGAGCAGCGCGCATTGGTTTGGCACCGACGATCTCGGCCGCGATATCTATTCTCGCATTCTCTACGGCTCGCGCTGGACGCTCTATGTCGTCATCCTCGTCGCCATCATCGCAGCCCCCATCGGCCTTTTGGTCGGCACCGTCGCTGGCTATGCCGGCGGCTGGACCGATGCCATTCTGATGCGCATCACCGATATCTTTCTTGCCTTCCCCAAGCTGATCCTGGCGCTGGCCTTTGTCGCAGCACTTGGTCCCGGCATCGAAAACGCCGTACTCGCCATCGCCATCACCTCCTGGCCGCCTTACGCCCGAATTGCCCGTGCCGAAACGATGACGGTTCGCAACTCGGATTACATCAAGGCGGTGCAGTTGATGGGTGCCTCGCCGTTCCGCATCGTGCTGCGTCACATCATGCCGCTCTGCATCTCCTCGCTGATCATCCGGGTGACGCTCGACATGGCCGGCATCATCCTCACCGCCGCCGGCCTCGGCTTCCTCGGCCTCGGCGCGCAGCCGCCGCTGCCGGAATGGGGCACCATGATCGCGTCCGGCCGCCGCTTCGTGCTCGATCAGTGGTGGGTTGCCGGCGCGCCGGGCTTCGCCATCCTGATCGTCAGCCTCGGCTTCAACCTGCTCGGCGACGGCCTGCGCGACGCGCTCGATCCAAGGAGCGGAGACCAATGAGCGCTGTGAAGGGCACGCTTCTCGATGTCGACGATCTGCGTGTCGATTTCCCAACTCGCACCGGCCTCATCCAGGCGGTGCGCGGCGTCTCCTTCTCGCTCGGCCGCGAGCGACTGGGCATTGTCGGCGAGAGCGGTTCCGGCAAGTCGCAGACCGGCCGCGCCATCATGGGGCTGACGCCGCCGCAGGCGCGTGTGTCGGCAAAGACGCTCGCCTTCGACGGCGCCGACCTTCTGGCCATGCCGGCCCGCCAGCGTCGGGCGCTGCGGGGTAAGCGCATTGCCATGATCCTGCAGGATCCAAAATATTCGCTCGACCCGGTGATGAGCATCGGCCGTCAGATCGTCGAAACGCTGCGCACCCACGAGATGGTCTCAAAGGCCGAGGCGCGCGAGCGGGCGCTGGCCATGCTCGAAGCGGTGCAGATACGCGACCCGGCGCGCGTCTTTGACCTGCATCCGCACGAGGTCTCCGGCGGCATGGGGCAGCGCGCCATGATCGCCATGATGCTGATCGCCGGGCCGGAACTGATGATCGCCGATGAGCCGACCTCGGCGCTCGACGTCACCGTGCAGCTTGACGTGCTCGGCATCCTCGACCGCCTGGTCAGCGAGCGTGGCATGGGCCTGATCTTCATCTCGCATGATCTGCGGCTGGTAGCCTCCTTCTGCGACCGGGTGATTGTCATGTATGCCGGCAAGGTGGTCGAACAGCTCAAGGCCTCGGAATTGCGCGACGCCCAACATCCCTACACGCGCGGCCTGCTCAACTGCATGCCCAGGATCGGCTACGAACGCCATCCGCTGCCGGTGCTCGACCGCAAGCCGGAGTGGGCGGCATGACGCCAGCCATTTCCATTGACGGGCTGGAGGTGGTGTTCGACCGTTTTCGCGCGCTGAAGGGTGTCAGCCTTGAAGTGAAGTCCGGCGATTCCTTCGGTCTGGTCGGCGAGAGCGGCTCCGGCAAATCGACGCTGCTGAAAGCCATCGCTGGCCTGGTGCCGGCCAAATCCGGCACCATCACCGTCAACGGCAAGACATTGGGACTGCGCCGCGACAAGGCCTTCTACCGCGAGGTGCAGATGGTCTTTCAGGACCCGTATGGCTCGCTGCATCCGCGCCAGACCGTCGATCGCCTGCTGCAGGAGCCGCTCGCCATTCATGGTTTTGCCGATGGCGAAAAGCGTATCCAGCAGGCGCTGGACGAGGTCGGCCTCGGCAACGGTTTTCGCTTCCGCTACGCGCACCAGCTGTCCGGCGGCCAGCGCCAGCGCGTCGCCATTGCCCGCGCGCTCATCCTCGAGCCCTCGATCCTGTTGCTCGACGAGCCGACCTCGGCGCTCGACGCCTCGGTGCAGGCCGAAGTGCTCAACCTTCTGGAAGAGGTTCGCCGGCGGCGCAAGCTGACCTTCCTGATGGTCAGCCACGACCTCGCCATCATCACCCATATGTGCGAGCGGCTGATGGTGATGCAGAGCGGCGAGGCGGTAGAGAATCTCACCGCGAGCCAGCTGATCGGGCACCGGGTGGAGAAGGATTACACGCGCAATCTGTTGAGGGCGAGCGAGGGGTTTGTGCGCGGGTAGTGCGAAAGGTCGCGATCCGTCGCACCCCCTCTGTCCTGCCGGACATCTCCCCCGCAAGGGGGGAGATCGGATCCCGCGAATGGTTTCGCCAATTTCCAACGTTGCAAGATATGCGATACGGCGGAAGCTGCTGATCTCCCTCCTTGCGGGGGAGATGGCCGGCAGGCCAGAGGGGGGTGGGCGGGAACTCGGCGATCGAACTTTGCTCAGGCCGCTCCGCCTTCCGTTACCGTCTCACCCGTGTCCAAGCTCGCCCCTCTCCGCTTCCTTCGGCTCCTTGATCCGGAACCACGTCACGTACAGCGCCGGCAGGAACAGCAGCGTGATCGCCGTGCCGGCGATGATGCCGCCCATCATGGCGTAGGCCATCGGCCCCCAGAACACTTCGCGCGCGATCGGGATCAGCGCCAGGCTCGCCGCCGCCGCCGTCAGCGCGATCGGGCGCATGCGGTGCTCGGTAGCCTCGATCACCGCCGCCCAGCGGTCCTTGCCCTCGGCGACGAGGTCTTCGATCTGCACGATCAGGATGACCGAGTTGCGGATCAGGATGCCGATCAGCGCCAGCACGCCGAGAATGGCGACGAAGCCCAGCGGCGCGCCGCTCGGCACCAGGGCCGCGACCACGCCGATCAGGCCGAGCGGCGCCACCGCCACCACCAGGAACAGGCGCTGGAAGCTTTGCAGCTGGATCATCAGGATGGTCGCCATGACGAACAGCATCAGCGGCACGACGGCGGCGATCGGTCCCTGGCTTTTGGCGCTTTCCTCGACCGAGCCCGCGGTGGCGACCGAATAGCCCGGCGGCAGCTTGGCGATGAAGGCGTCGACCGACGGCTTCAATTCGTTGACGACGGTTGCCGGCAGCACATCGCCGACCAGCCCAGCGCGCACGGTGATCGTTGGAATGCGGTTGCGCCGCCACACCGTGGGCTGTTCGAGGTCGTAGCGGAAATTGGCCACCGCCGCGAGCGGGATCGCCTCGCCGTTTCCAGTCGGCAGCTGCATGTTATGCAGCGTGTCGATCGAGCCGCGTTCGGCCTCGCGCGAGCGGGCGATGACGTTGATCAGATAGGTGGCGTCGCGCACCTGGGTGATGGTGGCGCCGCCGACCGTGCTGTTCAGCGCGCTGGCGATGTCGGAGGAGGTGATGCCGAGCTGACGCGCCTTGTCCTGCAGCACGTCGACCCTCAGCACGCGCTGCGGCTCATTCCAGTCGAAAGTCGGCGCCGCCAGCTTCGTATTGACCGAGATCAGGCCGGAAAATTGCTGCGCCAGATCGCGCACCGTCTGGATGTCGGGTCCGCCGACGCGGTACTGCACCGGGCGCCCGACCGGCGGCCCGAGTTCAAGCGGCTTGACGAAGGCATCGGTGCCGACGAATTCCTCGCGCAGCAGCTTCTCCAGCACCGGTTTGACCCGGTTGCGCGCCTCGATGCTCTTGGTGACGATGACGGTCTGGCCGAAATAGGGATTGGCCGGCTGCACGTCGAAGGCAAGCAGGAAGCGCACCGCGCCCTGGCCGATATAGGACGAGAAATGGTCGACGTCGGGATTGCCGGCCAGCGCCCGGCCTTCGAAGCGCTCGATCTGGTCGCGCGTCTCGGTGACCGACGAGTTCTGCGGCAGGTTCCAGTCGACAATCAGCTCAGGCCGGTCCGAAGGCGGGAAGAACTGCTGCTGGACGAGGCCGAAGCCGGCTATCGAGCCGGCAAACAACAACACCGTGACGAAGATAGTTAGCCAGTGGTGGCGCACCGAGCCCACCAGCACGCGCCGGAACAGGCTGGTGAAACGTCCGGGCTGTTCATGCTTCTGCTTCATCGTCGCAGGCAGGATGGTGACGCCCAACAGCGGCGCAAACAGCACTGCCACGATCCATGACACCAAAAGCGAGACCGCGATAACGACGAACAGTGTAAACGTGTATTCGCCGGCGGCGCTGTTGTTGAGGCCGATCGGGATGAAGCCGGCGACCGTCACCAGCGTGCCGGTAAGCATCGGAAAGGCGGTCGATGTGTAGACATAGGTCGCCGCCTTGCGCAGATTGTCGCCGACCTCCAGCCGCGCCACCATCATCTCGACCGCAATCATGGCGTCGTCGACCAGCAGCCCGAGTGCGATGATCAGCGCGCCCAGCGAAATGCGCTGCAGCGAGATGCCGAGATAGGCCATGACCGTGAAGGTGATGGCCAGCACCAGCGGGATAGACAGCGCCACGACGAAGCCGGCGCGCATGCCGAGGCTGATGAAGGACACGGCAAGCACGATGGCGACGGCCTCGGCCAGCGCCCGGGTAAAGCCCGAAACGGCTTCCTCCACGATCACCGGCTGGTCGGCGACCAGATGCACGCCGACGCCGACCGGCAGGTCGGCCAGCACCTCGTCCATTTTCTGCTCGAGTGCGGCGCCGAATTCGAGCAGATTGGCGTTGGGCTTCATGCCAATGGCAAGCCCGATCGCGTCCTGGCCGTTGAAGCGGAATAGCGCCGTCGGCGGGTCGGCATAGCCGCGTCGGATCGTCGCCACATCGCTCAGCCGAAAGAAGCGGTCGTTGACGCGCAGATTGATGCCGCGCAGGCTCTCCTCGGAGGTGAACTGGCCGCCGACCCGCACGCTGACGCGCTCGGGTCCGGATTCGACGACGCCCGACGGCGTGATGGCGTTCTGCGCTTGCAGGCTGGCCACGATCGCCTGCTGGTTGAGGCCGAGGGCTGCGATCTGGCGGGTCGAGAATTCGAGATAGATGGCTTCGTCCTGGGCGCCGACCAGATCGACCTTGCCGGCATTGGGCACAGTCAGGATCTGGGTCCTGACATCCTCGACATAGTCGCGCAACTGGCGCGGCGTCAGCCCGTCCGAGGTGAAGGCGTAGATATTGCCGAAGACGTCGCCGAAGCGGTCGTTGAAGAACGGCCCCTGCACGCCTTGCGGAAATTGGGGCGCGATGTCGTTGACCATGTTGCGCACCTGGGTCCAGTTCGACACGACATCGCGCGCCTTGGTGGTGTCCTTCAGGTTGACGAAGATGACGGTCTTGCCGGCGGTGGTGACCGAGCGGGTGAAGTCGAGGCTGTCCAGTTCCTCGAGCTTCTTTTCGATGCGGTCGGTGACCTGCCGCACCGTCTCGTTGACCGAGGCGCCCGGCCAATTGGCCTGGACGATCATGGTCTTGATGGTGAAGTTCGGATCTTCCTCGCGGCCGAGATTGAGGTAAGCGAAGATGCCGGCGACGACGAAGACCAGCATGAAGTACCAGACCAGCGAGCGGTGGTTGAGCGCCCAGTCGGAGAGGTTGAACCCCTTCATGACGCCCCTCCTTGTGGAATCTTGACCTTCTGGCCGTCCACCAGGCTGTGGACGCCGGCGGTGACGACGCGCATCCCGGCCTCAAGTCCTTCGGCGACGATGAAGCTGGCGGCGCCCTTCGAGGCGATCTTGATGTCGCGCGTCGAGACGCTCGACGTCTTTTCATCGACGATCCAGACCTTGTCGCCGCCATTCTTCTGCAGCAGCGCCGACAGCGGCAGCTCGATCGTCGGCGCCACCTTAGCCACCCGTGTCGCCGTCACCGTCGAGCCGAGCCGGAAGGCCTGCGGCGGATCGGTGAGCGTCAGCTTGACGCGGCGGCTGCGGGTCGAACTATCGGCTTGCGGCGCGATCTCGCGCAGCGTGGCCTTGGTCTGGATCGACGGCAGCGATTGCAGGATGACCTCGAACGACGTGCCGACAGCCAGGTCGCCGATCAATTGGTCGGGAATGTCGACCACCGCTTCGCGCAAATCCGAGCGCGCCACGGTGACGATGGTCTGGCCCGCCGAAACCGTCTGGCCGACCTCGGCGCCGGTGGCGGTGACGACGCCGTCGAAGTCCGAGAACAGCCTGGCATAGCCAAGCTGCTCCTGCGATTTGGCAAGCGCTGCCTTGGCCCGCTCGACGCCGGCTTCGGCCGCTTGCCTGGCCTGCTGCGCGGCATCGAAGACGGCCTGCGAGGTGTTGGCCGCGGCGAGCAACTGGCGCTGGCGGTCCTCGCTGGCGGCGGCGTTGGCGAATTGCGCCTCGGTATTGGAGAGTTCGGCCTTTGCAGCCTGTACGGCAAGCTCGAGCGCCGTCGGATCGAGCGTGGCGATCGTCGTGCCCTTGCTGACGATATCGCCGACCTTGACGTCGCGCGAGACGACGCGGCCGAGCAGGCGGAAGGCGAGGTCGGCGCTGACCTGCGGCTCGATGGAGCCGGCGAAGCCGAAGGTCCGCGTCGTCTGCGGCTCGATCACCATCGACAGCACCGGCCGGATGATCTCTGGCGGCTTTTCCTCCGACTTCGAACAGGCAGTGAGTGTCGCCAGTGCAACCAGGGCAGGTACAAAAGGCAGGATACGCAGCCGCCTCATTGTGCTGCTCCCGATATCTCGACCGCCTGTCCGGGGCTGAGCAACTGGCCACCGGCGGTGACGACGCTTTGTCCGGCCTCCAGCCCCTTGTCGACGACGACCACGCCGGAATCGAAGGCCAGCACATTGACCAAGGCTGTCGCCACCGCCTTGGTCGAGGGATCGACAATCCAGACAGCCGGCTTGCCCTCGATCGAGGTCAGCGCCTGCCAGGGCAGGATGACGGCTTTCGCCGGTCTGGCGTTGACCGAGCCGATGACGGTGGCGCCGAGCGGCATGCCTTCCGGCGTGTCGGCAATGCCGACCTTGACCCGGACCGACCCCGAAGCCGGATCGACCGCCGGGGAGACTTCGCGCACCTTGCCCAAGGCCTTCACCTGCGGGTCGGCCAGCAGCGTGATCGTCACCGTGGGCGATGGCGCCGTTTTGGCGACCAGCGTTTCCTGGACATTGAACACCGCATCGCGGTCACCGTCCTCGGCGACGGTGAAGACCGTCTGTGCCGCCTGCACCACTTGCCCGGCTTCGACCTGCCGAGCGGTGATGACGCCGGCAGCGCCCGCCTTGAGCTCGGTGAAGGACAGGTTCTCCCTGGCGTTGGAAAGCGCGCTCTGCGCCTGATCGACACTGCCTTGCGCCACCTTCTGCGCCTGGTCGGCCGCATCATAGTCCCGCCTGGTTGTAAAACCCTGGGCAAGCAGGGTTTTCTGCCGTTCGAAGGTGGCGGCCGCCTGGGTCAGTTGCGCCTGAGCGGCATCGAGATCGGCCTGCGCCGAGCGCAAATCGGATTCCTGTTCTTGCGGATCGATGCGGGCAAGCACGGCGTCCTTGTCGACATGCTGGCCGACATCGACGAGCCGTTCGGCGACGCGACCACCGACACGGAACGACAGATTGTTCAGCGTGCGCGCCGCGATCACTCCGGTCAGCGAGGTCCGCGGCGCATAATCGGCCATGGCCACCGTCTTGGTGCGCACCATGATCGGCAGTTTCTTGGCCGCCGCCTCCTGCTTCTGGCAGCCGGCTAGAATGAACGGCGCGATCGCACAGGCGAAGAGGATGGGAGAAAACGAAAAAAGGCCTGAGGCGGGGGGCTGCGGGGCGGACGATGTCGCGTTTCTGCTCATAGGGTCCCTCACCGATCCGGCACGCTCATGACGGGTGAGCTGTCACAGACACCGGGAGGATAGTCGATCCCAAGGAAAAGGAAACCGATCTCGTACGCGTATCGGTCAGCGGGTTAGGACCTGTCGACGTGCCGCGCACCGACGGCAGGCCCAATCGCCGGGCGACGGTGCCGACTTGAGGAAAACGTGAAATAAGGCCAGAACAGGCTTGAGACCTGTCAAGCAAGGGCGGGCGCCAGCCCGACGAGGGATGACCATGAAGAACGCAGCCATTTCCGAACGCAAGAACCAGTCAATTTCGCGCGGTGTCGGCATGACGACGCAGATCTATGCCGACCGCGCTGAGAATTCGGAGATCTGGGACGTCGAAGGCCGCCGCTACATCGATTTCTCCTCCGGCATCGCCGTCGTCAACACCGGCCATCGCCACCCCAAGGTGATCGAGGCGGTCAAGGCGCAGCTCGACCGCTTCACCCACACCTGCCACCAGGTGGTGCCCTATGAGAGCTATGTCAGGCTGGCCGAACGGCTGAACGCCATGCTGCCCGGCAAGTTCGAGAAGAAAACCATCTTCGTCACCACCGGCGCCGAGGCGGTCGAGAACGCCATCAAGATCGCCCGCAACGCCACCGGTCGCCAGGCCGTCATCGCCTTTGCGGGCGGCTTCCACGGCCGCACCTTCATGGGCATGGCGCTGACCGGCAAGGTCGTGCCCTACAAGGTCGGTTTCGGCGCCATGCCGGGCGACGTCTACCATGCGCCGTTCCCGGTGCCGCTACACGGCGTGTCGGTGGCGGATTCGCTTGCGGCACTCGACAGACTGTTCAAGGCCGATGTCGATCCGGCCCGCGTGGCCGCCATCATCATCGAGCCGGTGCAGGGCGAGGGCGGCTTCTATGACGCGCCGCGCGAGTTCCTGACGGCGCTGCGCAAACTCTGCGACCAGCACGGTATGCTGCTCATCGCCGACGAGGTGCAGACCGGCTTTGCCCGCACCGGCAAGATGTTTGCCATGGACCATCATGAAGTCGCGGCCGACATCACCACCATGGCCAAGAGCCTGGCCGGCGGCTTCCCGCTGGCGGCGGTCACCGGCCGCGCCGAAATCATGGATGCGCCCGGCCCCGGCGGCCTCGGCGGCACCTATGGCGGCAGCCCGATCGGTGTCGCTGCAGCACACGCCGTGCTCGACGTAATCGAGGACGAAAAGCTCTGCGACCGCGCCAACACGCTGGGCGCCAGGCTGAAGCAACGGCTGCAGGCGATCCGTGACGACGTGCCCGAGATTGTCGATATAAGGGGCCTCGGCTTCATGAACGCGGTCGAATTCAACGACGTCAAGAAAGGCCTGCCGTCGGCTGAGATCGCCAACGCCATTCGACTGAAGGCGCTCGACAAGGGCCTGATCCTGCTGACATGCGGCGTCTACGGCAACGTCATCCGCTTCCTGGCCCCGATCACCATCCAGGACAACGTCATGAACGAGGCGCTCGACATTCTGGAAAGCTCGATCCGCGAAGTCTGCGCTGCTTAGTCGATAGACATTGGGCTAGCCGGCAGCTCTGGCCGGCTCGTCCTGCTGGAAGGCGGCCAGCGCCGCCTTCAGCCCATCAGGGCCTTCCGCTACCGTCTGCGGCGTCGGCGAAAACCCGACGCCGAGCATCTTGCGGCCGAGCATATGGTCGCCGGGGCGATTGACCGATTCGATGCCGAGCAGCCGTTTGCCGGCATAATGGTAGATCGAGAACTTGTTATCGCCGAGGTCGCCCAGCACGACATGACTGTCGCCGCCCGACGTCAGCCCGACCATCTGCAACTTCATGTCGCCGATGTCCGACCAGAACCAAGGCACGGCCGAATAGCTGTCGGCGTGGCCGGTTATGGTGCGCGCGGCAAGCCGGGCCTGGTCGGTGGCGTTCTGCACCGATTCCAGCCGCACGTCGCCGCCGGTCGACCAGTGGCGATAGGAAGCGGCGTCGCCGATGGCGAGGATGTCAGGCACCGAGCAGCGCATCTGCTGGTCGACGCGGATGCCATTGGCGACAGTCAGCTCGGCGGCCTGCGCCAGTTCGACATTCGGCACCGCGCCGATGCCGACAATGACCATGCGTGCCGGCAGCCTTTCGCCGGTGGAAGTGAGGGCGGCTGAGACATGGCCGTTTTCGCCCTCCAGCCTGGCAATGGTGGTGCCGGTGAGGATGCGCACGCCCAGCGCCTCCAGCCGCTGGCGGACATGGCTCGCCACCACCGGCGCCACGGCGCGGCCGAGCAGCCGGTCGACGGCTTCGACCACGGTGACGTTGCGGCCGGCCACTCGCAGCGTCGCCGCAATTTCCAGCCCGATGAAGCCGCCGCCGAGAATGACTACATCGTCGCTCTGCGCACTGAGTTCGCGGATCAGCCGCGCATCGGCGATCGAGCGCAGCGACAGCACGCCCGAGAGGTCCCCGCCCGGCAGCGGCAGAAGCCGCGGCCGCGAACCGGTGGCCAGGATAAGGCGGCTGAAGGCAAGCGCGCCGCCGCCCACTATGTCCAGCCTGCGGTCTGCCGTATCGATGCGGTCGATTCGGATGCCCGGCCTGAAGTCGATGGTGCTGCCGGTGTAAAAAGCCTCGCCGCGCAATGGCTGCGCCTTGGCCTCGGCATCCTTGATGAAGGTCTTCGACAAAGGCGGCTTGTGGTAGGGCAGCTCGTTTTCGTCGCCGATCAGGATGACTGGTCCGTCATAGCCTTCCTCGCGCAGGCTGGCGGCCGCTTGCACGCCCGCATGACCCGCACCGACAATGACGACACCGTTCTTCATCGCAACCCGAATTCCTGTTTCAAATCTGGAGCATGATGCCGAAAAGTGTGAAGCGGTTTGCGGACGACATCATGCTCTCTGATTGTGAGCTGTTCCGCCAGATGGCGATTGTCTGCCGCCGTCGCAAGAGCCCGGGTCCGGGTCGCACCCGGAATGGTCGTCTGTCAATCTCGGTGTCTCTTACCAGGGCTGCTGGGGATACGATTTAAAGTTGATAGTCCTAGTTTAGAATAATTCTAAACTGTTGTTTCAATTGAATTTTCTGGGGTTCGCCAGTTGACTTCCAGCGCCGCCATCGCTTTATGGAGGCTCGCGCGTCAGCGCATCCCTTTGATGTTTGGGCCTTGAACCCGTTCGATTGGAGGCATTTGGTGTCTTTCTACCGTGAGCCGCGCAACGGCGCGGCATCCGTTGTGACCTATGGCATGCCTGTGTCCTGGCACCGTTTGGCACGCGCGCCTTTTAGCGAATTCCCTTTGAACTGGAGAATGATGATGACAGCACGATATGGCGGCAGGCTGGCTGCGATCGGTGCCACGGCAATGTTGACGGCGGCGGTTTTCATCCTGCCTGCCAAGGCGGCGGAGACCGACGCCAAGGCGGTCATCAAAACCTATTCCGACATCGCGCTGGCCAAGTACGAGGATTCGCTGACCACCGCGCAGGCGCTCGACAAGGCAGTCGACGCGCTGCTCGCCAATCCATCGGCCGACACGCTCAACGCCGCCCGCGATGCCTGGAAGGCGTCGCGCGTGCCTTACCAGCAGACCGAGGTATATCGCTTCGGCAACAAGATCGTCGACGACTGGGAAGGCAAGGTGAACTCCTGGCCGCTGGACGAAGGCCTGATCGATTATGTCGCCAAGAGCTATGGCACCGAGTCCGATGCCAACGCGCTCTACACCGCCAATGTGATCGCCAACAAGGAAATCGAGATCAACGGCAAGAAGGTTGACGCCTCGAAGCTGACGCCGGAGTTCCTCTCCGGCACGCTGCAGGAAGCCGGCGGCATCGAAGCCAATGTTGCGACCGGCTATCATGCCATCGAATTCCTGCTCTGGGGCCAGGATCTGCACGGCACCGGCCCGGGCGCCGGCGAGCGACCCTATACCGACTATGACCTCAAGAACTGCACCGGCGGCAATTGCGACCGCCGCGCGCAGTATCTGAAGTCGGCCAGCGATCTGCTGGTCTCCGACCTGCAGGAGATGGTCGGCAACTGGAAGGAAGACGGCGCCGCCCGCAAGAACCTCCTCGACGGCCAGCCGAACACCGCCATTTCGGTGATCTTCACCGGCATGGGCTCGCTGTCCTACGGCGAACTTGCCGGCGAGCGCATGAAACTCGGCCTGCTGCTGCACGATCCGGAAGAGGAGCACGACTGCTTCTCCGACAACACCTACAACTCGCATCTCTATGACGCGATCGGCATCCGCGCCGCCTACCTCGCCAGCTACGCGCGCCTTGACGGCACCGTCGTTTCGGGCCCGTCGGTGCACGATATGGTCAAGGCGGCCGATCCGGCGATCGACAAGGAACTGTCCGACAAGCTCGACGTCTCGGTCGCCAAGATGGAGGCGATCAAGGCGCGGGCTGTGGCCGGTGAGGCCTATGACCAGCAGATCGCCGAGGGCAACACCGAAGGCAACGCCACGGTGCAGGCGGCAATCGACGCGCTGGTCGACCAGACCAAGTCGATCGAACGCGCCGTTGGTGCCTTGAAGCTCAACGATATTGCTTTTGAGGGTTCCGACAGCCTTGATGCACCGGAGAAGGTGTTCAAGTAACACCCCAACCAACCACCAGCCAAACGGCGCGGAGGAGGCGCCGTCAGCCAGAGCCAATCCATGCTGATCTGCCATTGCAATATCATCACCGAAAAGGAGATTGAGCAGACGATCGTCGATCTGCTGGATCAGGATCCCTGGCAGCTCATCGTGCCGGCGAAAGTCTATCACACGATGCAAAAGCGCGGTCGCTGTTGCGGCTGCTTCCCAAATGTGGTCGAAACGATCATTCGGGTCACCGAAAATTACCACGCCCGCTCGGAGGCGAGCAGCGACATCGTTTCACATCTGGATCGCGTTAGAGGCCTGCGCGTCCAATACGGGAGCAGAACCCATGAAAGGCGAAAAGCAGATCATAGAGCGGCTTAACGAAGCTCTTTTCCTGGAGCTCGGCGCCGTCAATCAGTACTGGGTGCACTTCCGTCTGCTGGAGGACTGGGGGTACGCCAAGCTGGCAAAGAAGGAACGCGCCGAATCGATCGAGGAAATGCACCATGCCGATCGGCTGGTGGCCCGTATCATCTTCCTCGAAGGCCATCCCAATCTGCAGTCCGTGGCGCCTTTGCGCATCGGCCAGAATGTCAAGGAAGTGCTCGAATCCGATCTTGCCGGCGAGTATGACGCGCGCACCGCCTACAAGCGTTCGCGCGAGATCTGTGAAGAAGCAGGCGACTACGTGACGATGAAGCTGTTCGAGGAATTGCTGGCCGACGAGGAAGGTCATATCGACTTCCTCGAGACGCAGCTCGACCTGCTGGCCTCGATCGGCGAGGAAAAGTACGGCCAGCTCAACGCCGCATCGGCGGATGAGGCGGAATAGGACCATGCGGGAATGCGGCGCCTCCTAGATTTTCCGCGCCGCTTGCGTCGGGCTAACGGCCTGCCGCTCCTCGAAAACCCGCGATACCAGCCGTTTCGCGGGCTTTCGATTGCCATCCTTGCGATTGTTTCGGCCCCGGCGCTGGCTGGTGCTGTGGACCCGACCGGCCCCGCCACCAGCCGCACCGACCTGACGCCGAAGGATGAGGCCCGCGTCATTGCCGTCACCAGGCCGACCGCCGATTTCTCCAAACCGGAAGCCTTCGAAACGATGCAAGGCGGCGCCGGCACCTCGCGCAAGCAGGTCGACCGCGACGCCTTCTCGCAACCCTCTGAAAACATCACCTTCGAGGAAGAGGGCAATTTCAAGCTCGGCAACGCGCTTTTTCGCAAGAACTGGGTGTCGTCGCCGTCCTCGACCCAGGCCTCGGATGGTCTCGGGCCGCTGTTCAACGAGCGTGCCTGCCAGAATTGCCATTTGAAGGACGGCCGCGGCCGTCCGCCGTCAGCCGACAGCCGCACCACCTCGATGTTCCTGCGGCTGGCGCGCGATGCCAGCACAGCGGAGGAAAAGGCCGAGATCGCCGGGCACAAAGTGTTGAACTTCCCCGACCCTGTCTACGGCACGCAATTGCAGGAACTGGCGGTTCCCGGCCTCAAGGGCGAAGGCCGCATGCGTGTCGACTATGGCGATGAAAAGGTTGCGCTTGGCGACGGCACCGTCGTTTCGCTGCGTAAACCGAGTTATGCCATCGATGGTCTTGGCTACGGCCCGCTCGACCCGCACACCACAGTGTCGCCGCGGCTGACGCCGCCGATGATCGGCCTTGGCCTGATCGAACAGATCGCACCGGCCGATATTCTTGCCCACGCCGATCCGGACGACCGCGATGGCGACGGCATTTCCGGCAAACCCAACATCGTACGCGACGTCAGCAGCGGCGAACTGACACTCGGCCGCTTCGGCTGGAAGGCGCAAACCGCCTCGATCCGCCAGCAGGCGGCGGATGCCTTTGACGGCGATATCGGCATTTCGACGCCGGAAGAGCCCAACCATTGGGGCGATTGCACCACGGCCGAAAAGGCCTGCCTCGTCATGCCGAACGGCGTCCAGAAGCGGCTCGGTACTGTCGAGGCGCCGTCGCCGGTGATGGACCTTGTCACTTTCTATTCGCAGAACCTTGCCGTGCCGGCGCGGCGCGATGTCGGCGATCCCGCCGTGCTCGCCGGCAAGAAACTGTTCTACGACATGGGCTGCATCTCCTGCCACACACCGAAATTCGTCACCATGCGCGGCACGCCCAACAAAGCTCAAGCGTTCCAGCTGGTCTGGCCTTATTCCGACTTCCTGCTACACGACATGGGTCCCGGTCTCGCCGATGGCCAGGTCGTTGGCGAGGCGACGGGCAGCGAATGGCGCACACCGCCGCTCTGGGGCATCGGGCTCACCAGGACGGTCAACGGCAGCAGCTTCTTCCTGCATGACGGGCGTGCGCGTACGCTTACCGAAGCTATCCTCTGGCACGGCGGCGAGGGGCAGAAGGCGCGCGACCGCTTTGCCGCTACCGATGCGGCCGACCGCGATGCTCTCATCAAATTCCTGGAGTCACTCTGATGCTGAAGCGCTTTTTGCCTGCCCTCGCGCTAGCGCTGGCCATGTCCTCCCCGGCATCGGCCGCGGTGAAAGCCTCCGACGTCATCCAGCGCGCGATCGACGGCTTTGTCCGTCCCGCCTATGCCAGTCTGCATGATCATGCGGACGGCCTAGCCAAGGCCATGGACGCGCTTTGCCAGGCACCTTCGCAGGGCAATCTCGACGCCGCGCATGCCGAATTCTCGGCTACGGTCGCAGCCTGGTCGTCGGCCGAAATCATCGGCTTCGGGCCGATCAAGGAGAACAACCGGCTGGAGCGCATGCTCTACTGGCCGGACCGCAAGAGCATCGGCCTGAAGCAGGTGCAGGCCGCTCTGGCCGCCAAGGACCCGACCGCCAGCGACCCGGCGCAGCTGGCGGGCAAGAGCGTCGCCATGCAGGGGTTAGGGGCGCTGGAGTTCGTGCTCTATGGCGATGGCGCTGACGCGCTCGCCGGCAAGGACGATCCGTACCGCTGCGCCTACGGCGCGGCGATTGCCAAGAATATCGAGACGATGGCCGCCGACGTCGACGCAGCCTGGAAAAAGCCGGACGGCTTTGCGGCCCTGTGGGCCAATCCGGGACCCGACAACGCGCTCTATCGCGACGGCACCGAAGCGGTGAACGAACTGGTCGGCGTCTTCATCAACGAGCTGGAGATGGTCCGAGACGTGCGCCTCAAGGGTTTTCTCGGCGCCAAGCCGGATGCCGACAAGCCAAGGCAGGCGATCTTCTGGCGCTCGCAGAACACCGGCCTGTCATTAGCCGGCAATCTCTCAGGCATCGACACGCTGTTTGAGGCCTCGAAACTCGGCGACGCGCTGCCGGAGGATGCACGCTGGATGGCGGAATCGATCCATATCCAGCTGGTCAACGGCATCGCCACCGCCAGGTCAGTCCAGGGCCCGATCGACAAGGCGCTGGCCGATCCGGCGCAGCGCGAGAAGCTCGAACATTTCGCGCTGATCACCTCCAGCCTGTCAGGCTTGATCGGCACCAGGTTGACGGCCGAATTCGGCCTGACCGCCGGCTTCTCCTCGCTCGACGGAGACTGATCATGAGGACGCCACTGATCGATCGCCGCGATTTTCTGAAGGCCGCCGGCGCTGGCTTCATAGCGGCTATGGCGCCTCGGGCCTGGGCGGAAACGCTCAGCACGGATGCGGTCTTTGCCACCGCCTTCGTCAAGCGCGACGGCAGTTTTGGCGCGGCTATGCTGTCGGAAGCCGGCAAACTACTGCATGCGATCGACCTGCCCGACCGTGGCCACGACGTCACCTTCGATCCGGTATCGAAGCGCTCCGTGGTCTTCGCCAGGCAGCCCGGCACCTTCGCCGTGGTCTTCGACCACAGCGGCCGCGAAGCGCCGCAGACCATTGCCAGCATCACCGCTCGGCACTTCTTCGGCCATGGCGTGTTCTCGGCCGATGGGGCGCTGCTTTACGCCACCGAGAATGATTTCGACAATGCCGCCGGCGTCGTCGGAATCTACGACGCACGCGCCAAATTCAGCCGCATCGGCGAGTTCCCGACCTATGGCATGGGGCCGCACGAGCTTCTGCTGCTTGGCGACGGCAGGACGGTCGCCATCGCCAATGGCGGCATCGAGACCCATCCGGACTATGGCCGCGCCGAACTCAACATCGCGACGATGAAGCCGTCTTATGTGCTGGTCGACCGCGTGACCGGCGACCTCATCGAAAAACACGAGCTGCCGGCTTCCCTGCACCAACTGTCGATCCGCCACATGGATGCCGATGCGTCCGGCACCATCTGGTTCGGCTGCCAGTATCGTGGTCCAGGCACCGACCGTCCGTTGCTGGTCGGCCGCGCGGCCCGTGGCAAGGACCTGCAGCTGATCGACATGCCGCAGGACGTGCTGTCCGGCTTCAAGAACTATATCGGTTCGGTCGCGGCCAATCCGGTTGCTGGAACGGTCGCGGTGTCGTCACCGGAAGGCAATTCGCTGGCCGTGATCGATGCCGCCAGCGGCAAGATCGTCGCCACCAAGGTGCTGGTCGAGGTCTGCGGCCTGGCACCCGACGGGCCGGGCTTCATGGCGACGACAGGTGCTGGCGAAATCATCGAAGGCAGCGGCACGACGCGCTCCGAGCCCGATTATGTCTGGGACAACCACATGCTGCGCATCGAGGCGGTGGCATAGGCCGCCGAAGCGAAGCCGCTTAACAATTTACACGCTGGCTCTTGCGGCGGCGAGCCATGGCGGGCAGAGGGAGACTGTTTTTCGAACCGGTCGCCCATGAAACTGCTTGCCATCGACTGTGCCGCCAATCTCTGCGCCGCCTGCGTCTATGACGCGGCGGCCGGCAAGGAGCTCGGCCGCTCCGTACGCGATCTCGGCAAGGGCCATGCCGAACACCTGATGGCCGTCATCGATGAAGCGCTGAAGGCGGGCGAAACCGACTATGCCGGCCTTGGCGCGGTCGCGGTGTCCGTTGGCCCTGGCTCGTTCACTGGCCTGCGTGTCGGCGTGTCGGCGGCGCGCGGCCTGGCGCTGGCGCTGAAAATCCCGGCGATCGGCGTGACGACGCTGGAAGCGTTGGCGGCAGAAGCAAGCGCGCCATTCCCCGGCCGCCCGGTCCTGGCCGCGCTCGACGCCGGCCGCGAGGAGATCCATGCCGCGTTTTACGATGCGGATGCGATTTTGCGCTATGGTCCGGCGGTGACCACACTTGCGCAAGCCGCGGGAATGGCGGCGAACAATCGTCCGGTGCTTGCCGGCACGGCGGCTGAGCAGATCGCCGCGGCGGTCGGACACATCTTCGATATCGGCCCCACAACGGCCACTGCCGACATTGCGATCTACGCCCGGCTGGCAGCGGCAAAAGGCGAGGGCGAAAAACCGAAACCCCTCTATCTGCGCGGCGCCGACGCCAAGCCGCAGGCGGGGTTCATTTTATCGCGGCAGGACAAATAATGCGCATTCCCTTCCTCCAGCCGCGCCGCAGGGACTATGCGCTCGAACCGCTGACCATCGCCGACAGCCCGGCGGTCTCGGCGCTGCATCGCGAGGATTTCGTCCGGCCGTGGACCGATGGTGAGTTCGCCGCGCTGCTCGAGCAGGACACCGTGTTCGGCTATGCTGCGCGTGAGATCGGCCAGGGCGCCAAGCCGCCGGTCGGCTTCGTGCTGGCCAGGCTTGCCGCCGGCGAAGGCGAGATCCTGACCGTGGCGGTGGCGCGCTCGCATCGCCGCCAGGGGCTCGGCTGGCAGTTGATGGACGCGGTGCTGCGCGAACTGCACGCGCAGCGCGCCGAGGCGCTGTTCCTCGAAGTCGACGAGACCAATGTCGCCGCGATCGCCCTGTACCGACGGCTCGGCTTCCGCCAGGTCGGCCACCGCGCCAATTATTACCGCTCGACCGAACATGGCCCGACCGGCGCGCTTGTCATGCGCCGCGATCTTCGTTAGCGAGAGCGCGCGCATGACCCTGAAAATCGGAACGATTTTCAGAAAGGGATCATGCGCCAATCTAAGGGGTACAGCGTCCTTTGCGCGACCAATGGGACGCGCGGCGCTGTAGCGATAAGGCGGCCAGGCGCATGATCGGAAAAATCAGGATTTTCCTGGCGCTGAGCCTCGTTGTCGTCGGCTCGCTGGCGCTTGTGCCGCTGCAACTGCTGTCGATGAAGACCGGAATCTGGCGCGAGACGGTCATTCTGAAGGTCTGGCACAGGCTCATTGTCCGCACACTCGGCTTGCGCATCCACGTCAAAGGCAAATTGTCCAGCCAGCGCCCGCTGCTGGTCGCCTCGAACCACATCTCCTGGACCGACATCATGGTGCTCGGCTCTTTTGCCGATGTGACGTTCATCGCCAGGGCGGACATGGAGGGGTGGCCGCTGATCGGCTGGCTGTCGAAGCTGCAACGCACAGTCTTCATCGAGCGTGAGCGCAAGCGCACGGCGGGCGACCAGGCCAGCGAGATCGCCAGCCGCATGGCCAAGGGCGATGCCATGGTTCTGTTTGCCGAGGGCTCGACTGGCGATGGCAACACCATGCTGCCGTTCAAGAGCACCTTGTTCGGTGCCGCCTCGATGGCGATTTCGGAAGGCGCGGCCGAGCAGGTCTTCATCCAGCCGCTGGCGATCGCCTATACACGGGTGCACGGCGTGCCGCTCGGCCGCCGTCACAGGTCGATCGCCGCCTGGATCGGCGATCAGGACCTGATGCCGCATCTCAAGGTGCTGATGGCCGAAGGCGCCCTCGACGTCGAAGTGCATTTCGGCGAGCCAATCGTCTTTTCCAAGGGCTCGAACCGCAAGGAGACATCGAGGCTGATGGAAAGCCAGGTGCGCGCGATGATGCAGGCGGCAATCGCCGACCCCCTCCCGAGCCGCTAGCGCAGGCAGTGCGCCTATCGGCGCATCTCGAGAATCGTCTGTTTTTTGTCACGGAAAGGCGTTAGAAGCCGCCGGATGGATTTGAACACGATAGAGCGGAACGACACCGACATTGCCGCCGAAAGCAAGGTTGTGGCGTCCGCCCCGGCCAAAAAGGTCTTCGTCAAGACCTATGGCTGCCAGATGAATGTCTATGATTCACAACGCATGACCGATGCGCTGGCCGCCGACGGCTATACCGCGACCGACACCATCGCCGAAGCCGACCTTGTGCTGCTTAACACCTGTCACATCAGGGAAAAGGCGGCGGAAAAGGTCTATTCCGAACTCGGCCGCATTCGTGACATGAAGGCCGAACGCGCCGCAGCAGGGCGCGAAATGCTGATCGGCGTCGCCGGCTGCGTCGCGCAGGCCGAGGGCGCGGAAATCATCCGCCGTTCGCCCGCCGTCGACCTTGTCATCGGTCCGCAGACCTATCACCGGTTGCCCGACGTGCTGGCGCGGGTGCGCGGCGGCGAGAAGATTGTCGAGACCGAATACGCCATCGAGGACAAGTTCGAGCACCTGCCGCAGCCGAAGCGTGCCGAAGTCATCAAGCGCGGCGTCACCGCCTTCCTCACCGTTCAGGAAGGCTGCGACAAATTCTGCACCTTCTGCGTCGTGCCCTATACCAGGGGCTCGGAAGTGTCGCGGCCGGTGGCGCAGATCGTCGCCGAAGCCGAGCGCCTGGCCGACGCCGGCGTGCGTGAGGTGACGCTGCTTGGCCAGAACGTCAACGCCTGGCACGGCAAGGGCGAAGACGGCGCGGAATGGGGCCTGGGCCGCCTGTTGTTCCGGTTGGCCGAGATCCCCGGCCTGGCGCGGCTGCGCTACACCACCAGCCATCCGCGCGACATGGACGACGAACTGATCGCTGCCCACCGCGACCTGCCGGCTTTGATGCCGTATCTGCATTTGCCGGTGCAATCCGGGTCCGACCGCATCCTCAAGGCGATGAACCGAAGGCACACGGCCAAGGATTACCTGGCGCTACTCGAGCGCATCCGCGCCGCCCGCGGCGACATCGCGCTGTCCGGTGACTTCATCGTCGGCTTCCCCGGCGAGACTGACGCCGATTTCGAGGCGACGATGGAACTGGTGCGCCAGGTCAACTACGCCTCGGCCTTCTCGTTCAAATATTCGCCGCGCCCCGGCACGCCGGGGGCCGATATGCCCGATCACGTGCCGGAAGCGATCAAGGATGAGCGCTTGCAGCGGCTGCAGGCGCTGCTGCTCAAACAGCAGCAGGATTTCGGCCTGAGCCTGGTCGGCAGCACCATCGATACGCTGATCGAGAAGCCCGGCCGTCAGGCTGGCCAGAAGGTCGGCCGTTCGCCTTGGCTGCAGCCGGTTATTGTTGATGAAAAGGCCGGCGAAATCGGTGACATTATCCGGGTGCGAATCACGAAGACGGGCTACAATAGCCTGTTCGCCGAATTGGCCTGATGGCCTCGGCAGATGAGGAGAGACGGTTGAGCGCTGCTGAAGTGAAGACTCTGCCCCAGAACCAGACATCCGGGGCCTCTGACATGGCGCACATCGTTCTGACTTTCGACAACAACAAGCTTGCCAGCGCCCTGTACGGCCAGTTTGACGAGAACCTGGCCCGGCTCGAGCAGAAGCTCGGCGTCGACATCCGCTCGCGTGGCAACCAGTTGACCATCAAGGGCTCGGCCTCGGCGGCCGAGCAGGCGCGCCGCGCGCTCGACAATCTCTATGGCATTCTCCAGAAAGGCACCGATATCGGCCAGTCCGACGTGGACGGAGCCGTGCGCATGGCGGTTGCCGCCGACGACCAGCTGACGCTGCCGACGCTGGAGCGCAAGGGCAAGGTCTCGGCCGCCCAGATATCCACCCGCAAGAAGACCATCTATGCCCGTTCGCTCAACCAGGACGCCTATATGCGGGCGCTGGAGCGCTCGGAACTGGTGTTCGGCATCGGTCCCGCCGGCACCGGCAAGACCTATCTGGCGGTGGCGCATGCGGCGATGTTGCTCGAACGCGGCATGGTCGAGCGCATCATCCTGTCGCGACCGGCGGTCGAGGCCGGCGAGCGGCTGGGCTTCCTGCCTGGCGACATGAAGGAAAAGGTCGATCCATATCTGCGGCCGCTTTATGATGCGCTCTACGACATGATGCCGGCCGACAAGGTTGAGCGTGCTATCGCCGCCGAAGTCATCGAAATCGCGCCGCTGGCCTTCATGCGCGGACGAACACTGGCACACGCCGCCGTCATCCTCGACGAGGCGCAGAACACCACGCCGATGCAGATGAAGATGTTTCTGACCCGCCTCGGTGAGAATTCGCGCATGATCGTCACCGGCGATCCGACGCAGATCGATCTGCCTCCAAGCACCAAATCGGGCCTGGTCGAAGCCTTGCGTGTCCTTGACGGCGTGGCCGGCGCGGTAACCGTGCGCTTCAACGATGGCGACGTCGTGCGCCATCCGCTGGTGGCGGAAATTGTCAGGGCCTATGACCGCGACGCCAAGCTGTCGCGCGGCCTCGGCGCCGAGAATTGATGTGACGATGCGGGCTCATGCCTGAAGACATAAAGACTGGTGGCGGGGGTAGTTCGATCCCCGTCGAGATCGACCTATCGGTCGAGGCCGGCGATTGGCCCGGCGAGGCGGCGCTGACCCTTTTGGTCGACCGCGCCGTAGCGGCCGCCTTTGCCGAAACCGCTGCTGCCGGCCCTTCCGAGCTCAGCATCGTCTTTTCCGACGATGCCCATATCCGCACCCTCAACGCTGGCTGGCGCGGCAGGGACAAGGCCACCAACGTCTTGTCTTTCCCGGCTTTTCCGTTCCCCAAGGGCGGCAAGCTGCCGCCGATGCTGGGCGATATCGTGCTCGCTGCCGAGACGGTCGCGCGCGAAGCGGCCCTGGAAGAGAAGCCCTTCGAGAACCATATCACCCATCTCGTCATCCACGGCCTGCTGCATTTGCTGGGCTACGATCACGAGACCGATGCAGAGGCCGAGGAGATGGAAGCTATCGAGCGCGCGGCGCTTGCAAGGCTTGCCATTCCCGATCCCTACACGTAATGACAAAAGACCAATTGACCGGACGACGATGAACGACAAACCAGAAACTGCCGCCCGCCCCGAGGCTGGCAGTGCGACCAAGCCTTCCGATACTACGGAAGAGGGATCGAGTCCGAGTACCATCACCGGCAGCCCCGCTTCTGGTAGTATTGCCAGCGAGCCATCGCCTGCCGGTCCGTCTCTGTTCGACCGCGTTTTGGGCCTGTTCCGGCAGCGCAACGGCACCAGCCTGCGCGAGGAAATCGCCGGCGCGCTTGCCGAAACGACAAGCGATGCCGAGTCTTTTTCGCCCGGCGAACGCGCCATGCTCAACAACATACTGCGCCTGCGCGAAGTGCGCGTCGAGGACGTCATGGTGCCGCGCGCCGACATCGAGGCGGTCGAGATCACCACGACTTTGGGCGATCTGCTCGGCCTGTTCGAGCAATCCGGCCATTCGCGCATGCCGGTCTATTCCGAGACGCTCGACGACCCGCGCGGCATGGTTCACATCCGTGACGTGCTGGCGCACATCACCAAGGTCGCCCGCGTCAAGAAGGGCAGGACATCGAGGAAGACGCCAGCAACGACGCTTCTCGACCTCGCCCAGGTAGATCTCCGACGCACCATCGGCGACCTCAATCTGATCCGCCCGGTACTGTTCGTGCCGCCCTCCATGCTTGCCTCCGACTTGATGGGTCGCATGCAGACAACGCGCACCCAGATGGCGCTGGTCATCGACGAATATGGCGGCACGGATGGCCTGGCCTCGCTGGAAGACATCGTCGAAATGGTCGTCGGCGACATCGAGGACGAGCATGACGAAGATGAGCCGCTGATCACCCAGACCGGCGAGGGCGTCTTCGTCGTCGACGGCAAGGCTGAGATCGACGAGGTCGCCAAGATGATCGGCGAGGACTTTACCGCCGGCGAACATGGCGAATATGTCGACACCATTGGCGGCATGATCTTCAACACGCTGGGCCGCGTGCCCGCGCGTGGCGAAGTGGTCCAGGCGATACCCGGCTTCGAGTTCCACGTGCTCGACGCCGATCCGCGCCGCGTCAAGCGCGTGCGCATCGTCCAGAACCAGAAAGGCGAGCGCCGCCGCCGCGCCACCCCTCGCACCGAGCAGGCCTGATTCGCGCCGCATGACGGTCGAAGACCCGTTCAAGCACACCACGTTCGGTTCCGGGGTTTTCTATAGGGATCCAAGGGCTGCACTGATCTGGCTTGAAGCCGCTTTCGGTTTCGAACCGAGCATGGTGGTCAGCGACGCCGACGGAAAGCTGGTCCATGCCGAAATGCGTTTCGGCGACGGCTACATCATCGTCGATTCCGAATGGGCCGATCACGTCGCCAGCCCGGCAACCGTCGGCGGCAAGAACACCCAGGCGGTTTGTGTGCGGCTGAAAGACGGCCTGGACGCGCATTGCGAACGGGCGAGGGCGGCCGGAGCCGAGATAGTCGAGGCGCCTGCCGACCATTTCTACGGCGAGCGGCAATACCGGGCGCGCGATCCCGAAGGCCATATCTGGACCTTCACCCAGACCTTGCGTGCCGTTTCGCGCGAGGAGGCCGAGCAGCTGAGCGGCTTCAGCATCGACGGCTGGCACCGGTAACGCAGTGATTGGCCGGTTCGCAGCGAGTCGTATTTCAATAAATCTGATAAATCTTGGCTCCTGATTCGCACGACTTGGGAAGTCTGCATGGAGCGCCTGGCCGGCCGGATAATTCTGCTTTGGGGCTGGCGGCGCGCGCTGGTGGCGTTTCTTGCCGGCGCGCTCGCGGTTCTCGCCCAGGCTCCTTACGATTTCTTCGCCGTCTGTTTCGTCTCGTTTCCGCTGCTGGTCTGGCTGCTCGACGGCGCCACCGGCGAAGCTTCTGACAGCTGGCTCAGGCGCCTGCGGCCAGCCTTTGCCATCGGCTGGTGGTTCGGTTTCGGTTATTTCCTCGCCGGCCTGTGGTGGATCGGCGAGGCGCTTCTGGTCGAGGCCGACAGTTTCGCCTGGGCCTTGCCCTTCGCGGTCGTCGGCATTCCTTTGGCGCTGGCGTTTTTCTACGGATTCGCCGCGGTCGTCGCCCGGCTGTTATGGACCAACGACATCGGCCGCATCGCCGCTCTTGCCTTTGCTTTTGGCCTGACCGAATGGCTGCGAGGCTTCCTGTTCACCGGCTTTCCCTGGAATGCCGTCGGCTATGCGGCGATGCCCGTGCCGCTGTTGATGCAGAGCGTGTCGGTGACCGGCATGATCGGCATGAACGCGCTGGCGGTCTTTGTCTTTGCCATGCCGGCTCTGCTCGCCGCGCGCCGGCATCTGCGCCTCGGACTGGTATTGCTTGCCGCTCTCGTCGCCGCCCATGTCGGCTTCGGCTATTTCAGGCTGGCGACCCCCGACAAGCCGGCAACGCACAATCTCGATGTCCGCATCGTGCAGCCGGATGTAGATCTCAGCGAGAAGTGGGACGCTTCGGTGCGCGACCGCATCTTCGCCACCATGATGGGCCTGTCGGCCGCAGCGCCGGATCCAGGTCATAACAAACCGCAGCTGATCCTGTGGCCGGAGACCTCGGTGCCGTTTCTGTTCACCGAGCGCCCCGATGCGCTGACCGCGCTCGGCGACATGCTGCAGCCTGGGCAGATGCTGATTGCCGGCGTTGTGCGCGAGGAGGGCGGATCGGGGGCCGATGCCGGCAGCCGCTATTACAATTCCGTGGTGGCGATCGACGACAAGGGCGAGATTGCCGACGCCGTCGACAAGGTCCATCTGGTGCCCTTCGGCGAGTATCTGCCGTTTTCCGGTCTGCTCAGCCGCTTCGGCATCGAACAGCTTGTCGCCGGACCGATGAACTTTGCGGCCGGCAATGAACGCCACCCGATCGTCTTGCCCGGCGGCATAAGCGCCTTGCCGTTTATTTGCTACGAGGTGATCTTTCCCGATCTGGTGGCAGTTGACGCAACGTCATCCCAGCTTATTGTGAATGTCACCAACGACGCCTGGTTCGGCGACACACCCGGGCCGTACCAGCATTTCAGGCAGGCGCAGATTCGTGCGGTGGAAAATGGATTGCCCCTGTTGCGCGCAGCCAACAACGGCATTTCGGCCGTTGTCGATACGCGCGGGCGCATCGTCGACGCCCTGGCGGTCGATGCGCGCGGCGCCATCGACGTGCGGGTGCCCATCTCCGGGCAGGCCTTCATCTCCGCCGGTCAACGGCGCATTAACGGAATGCTGATCATGTTCCTGTTTGCCGTGATCGCCCTCGGCTTGAACGTAAGGCAACGGCTACGGGTGAATTGACAGTCGACACATTAGAAACTCATACTGTTCCCGCCTAATTTTCTCGAAGTCGGTTGGTGTTTCTGTTGGGGCAGTTGGCTCCGGCTTCGTTTGGGCGAGAAAAATAGAAAAGGCCGGAAAAATTCGGCGAGGAAAAAATGACAGAAGAAAACAAGAAAAAACCGAATCCGATCGACATCCATGTCGGAAGTCGCGTCCGGCTTCGGCGCAATATGCTTGGAATGAGCCAGGAAAAGCTGGGTGAAAATCTCGGTATTACGTTTCAGCAGATCCAAAAATATGAAAAGGGAACGAATCGCGTCGGCGCCAGCCGCCTGCAGGCAATAGCCTCGATACTCAGCGTGCCTGTCGCCTTCTTTTTCGAGGATGCGCCAGGGCAGGAGCCGGTGGGTAACAGAGGATTTGCCGAGGACGCTTCGATGGCTTTCGCCGTCGAATTCTGCGGCAGTCCGGAAGGACTTCAGCTCAACCGCGCCTTCGTCAAGATAGCGGATGTGAAGGTGCGCCGCCGGATCATTGATCTGGTGAAATCCCTTGCTGCCGAAGATGCCGAGTGATCCGGTGCGTCGATTGACCCATTGGCCGGAGTAGCTCAAGGGCTCGACTGCCGGCGGCGCCAAGCCGCCGGTGGTACAAGATATATTGCTGCGACATTCATGCCAGAACCGCGGCACCGCTTGACGAGCGGCGCCCGGCACCGTTAACACGTGGCGCGCCAAAATCGGCAGCCCTGCCGATCGTTTTTTCAAGAGGGGACACCCGTGACGCGGCAGAACTACTTCTTCACCTCGGAATCCGTTGCCGAGGGTCATCCCGACAAGGTTTGCGACCGCATCTCCGACGAGATCGTCGATCTGGTCTATCGCGAGGCCAAGAAGACCGGCATGGACCCGTGGAAAGTCCGCGTCGCCTGCGAGACTCTGGCCACCACCAACCGTGTTGTCATCGCCGGCGAGGTCCGCGTTCCCGAGACGCTGCTGAAGAAGGATAAGGCTGGCAAGATCCTGATGGATGCCGCCGGCCACCCGGTCGTCAATCCGGCCAAGTTCAAGTCGGTCGCCCGCAAGGCCATTCGCGAGATCGGCTACGAGCAGGCCGGCTTCCACTGGAAAACGGCAAAGATCGAGGTTCTGCTGCACGGCCAGTCGCCTGACATCGGCCAGGGCGTCGACAACGCCGCCGACCGCCAGGGCGAGGAAGGTGCCGGCGACCAGGGCATCATGTTCGGCTATGCCTGCCGCGAAACGCCGGACCTGATGCCGGCACCGATCTATTACAGCCACAAGATCCTCGAATTGCTCGCAGCCGCCCGTCACGAAAACAACGGCGAGGCCGGCAAGCTCGGTCCCGACGCCAAGAGCCAGGTCACCGTCCGCTACATCGACGGCAAGGCGGCGGAAGCGACGCAGATCGTGCTGTCGACCCAGCATCTCGATGCGAGCTGGGATTCCAAGAAGGTCCGCAAGGTCGTCGAACCTTATATCCGCGAGGCGCTCGGCGACCTCAAGATTGCCGACGATTGCATGTGGTACATCAACCCGACTGGCAAGTTCGTCATCGGCGGCCCGGATGGCGACGCTGGCCTGACCGGCCGCAAGATCATCGTCGACACTTATGGCGGCGCGGCCCCGCATGGCGGCGGCGCTTTCTCCGGCAAGGATACCACCAAGGTCGACCGTTCCGCTGCCTATGCGGCGCGTTACCTCGCCAAGAATGTCGTGGCGGCCAAGCTCGCCGATCGCTGCACCATCCAGCTTTCCTACGCCATCGGCGTTGCCCAGCCGCTGTCGGTCTATGTCGACCTGCACGGCACCGGCAAGGTCGACGAGGCTAAGCTCGAGGAGGCGCTGCGCACCGTGATGGATCTGTCGCCGTCCGGCATCCGCAGGCATCTCGACCTCAACAAGCCGATTTACGCCAAGACGTCGTCCTACGGCCATTTCGGCCGCAAGGCCGGCCGCGACGGGTCCTTCTCCTGGGAGAAGACCGATCTGGCCAAGGCGCTCAAGGACGCGGTCGCCGCCTGAGGGCGGCGCGCGACCCAGCCATGGATCCAAAGGAAAGGCGGAGCCGGGCGACCGAAGGGTTCTTCGGCCGCCGGCATGGCAAGACCATTCGCCCGCAGCAGGCGGCGGCGCTGGAAAGCGGTCTTGGCGCCTATGGCCTCGACCTCTCCGCCGATGCGCCGGCAGAGCTGCGCACGCTGTTCGCAGCGGATGTTTCAACGGTTCGGCTGGAAATCGGCTTCGGCGGTGGCGAGCATCTGCTGCATCGGGCCACGGAGGCCCCGGCGGCCGGCTTCATCGGTGTCGAGCCGTTCGTCAACGGCATGGCCAAGCTGATGATGGCGGTGCGGGAAAAGCCGCTCGCCAATCTTCGCGTTCACAATGACGACGCCACGCGGCTGCTCGATTGGTTGCCTCAGGCTTCGCTCGACGGCATCGACCTGCTCTACCCCGATCCCTGGCCGAAGAAAAAGCACTGGAAGCGGCGCTTTGTCAGCCCGCTCAATCTCGATCGGTTCGCGCGTGTTCTGAGGCCCGGCGGAAAATTCCGCTTCGCGTCCGACATCGACACCTATGTTAATTGGACCTTGTTGCACTGCCGGGCGCATGGCGCGCTCCTGTGGCAGGCTGAGGACGCGGCCGACTGGCATCGGCCCTATGAAGGCTGGCCTGGCACACGCTACGAGGCAAAAGCCATTCGCGAGGGCCGGCGGCCGGCCTATCTCACCTTCGTCAGGAAATAGTCCGATGCGGGACCAACGGTCCCGGCATCGTGGTCCGCTTCAGATTTAGAAACGGCCGATCTTGTCGAAAGCGGTCGGGTCCATGCCGAGCCGGCGCAAATCGTTCGCGCGCGGCTTGCGGCCGGCTTCGACGGCCCGCGAGGCGGCAACGGCGCTTCCGAACAGGGCGAAGGCGTCGCCTATGGTGGAAAACACAGTACGCTTGTTCATTGTCTTGACCTTTCGCGCGCCACCGCGCCATCTCGGTTTGTGCAGTGCAACACAGATAGGGATGCGACGTCTGAAATCACAGGGCCGTTACCGCATAGGCGGCATGCGCCCCGCGCAATGCGACTGTCTATAGCAATTGACGAACCGGATTGGTTCCACCACATTCAATGTGAACCAGATTGGTTTCAACATTAACCAGAATGGAGGCGCCGATGGCTGCTTTTACGGTACGGCTCTCTGATGAGATGGCAGCCAAGCTTGACCGCTTGGCGGGTAAAGTTGACCGCTCCCGCTCCTACGTCGCGGCTCAGGCGATCGAAGACTACGTTGCCAGGGAAGAATGGCAACTTGCAGAGATCGAGGCTGGGTTGGGCGAGGCCGACCGCGGTGAATTTGCAAGCGAACAAGAGTTGGCCGAAGTGGTGGCGAAATACGTCAAGCCGTCTCTCGACCGATGAGCCGGGTCCGCTGGACGATCCGCGCACTGCGACGGCTCGATCAGATTGGCGCCTTTATAGCAAAGGACAACCCCAACGCCGCCGCACGGGTCGTTGCCCGCATCGTCTCCGCGGCGGACAACCTTGCCGAACAACCGGCAATGGGACGCATCGGGCGAATAAGGGGCACGCGAGAGCTTGTGCTGACCGATATCCCGTACCTCGTTCCGTATCGGGTGGTCGGTCGCGAGATCGAGATCATCACGGTCATGCATGCATCCCAGAAATGGCCGCGGCAGCTATAAGCAGCCGCCGTCACGATCAGCGCTGGCATCGAGACTTGAAACACCGGCCGGGATCGTTTATATCAGCCTCAAATTCTTGGTCGGTATGACGAAGAGTGGGTCCACCCGGTCCCGCTCTTTTTTATTACCTGCCGCTCGGTATCAGAAAACGACAGGAACCGCATGACTGCAACGGCAAGCGAAGCCGACGACCGCATCATCCGCGAAAGCGGCATCGATGCGCGCATCGCGCTGATCGTTCAGCCGGTGTTGCGCGGCATCGGTTTCCGCCTCGTGCGGGTGCATCTGTCGGGCCAGAACGGGCTGACGCTGCAGATCATGGCCGAGCGCGAGGACGGCACCATGACCGTCGAGGATTGCGAAGAGGTCAGCCGCGCGGTGTCGCCGGCCCTCGACGTCGACGATCCGATCGAGAAGGCCTATCATCTCGAAGTGTCGTCGCCCGGCATCGACCGGCCGCTGGTGCGCAAGTCGGATTTCGTCACCTGGACCGGCCATCTGGTGAAGATGGAAACCTCGGTGCTGGTTGCCGACCGCAAGCGTTTCAAAGGCAAGATCGCCGAAGCCGCTGAAGACGATGTGCTGATCGAGCGCGACAAGGCCGCTTATGGCGAAGAGCCGACGGTGCGCGTGCCCTATGACGCGATCGCCGATGTGCGGCTGATCCTCACCGACGACCTCATCCGCGACGCCCTGTCGAAGGACAATCGGGAACGCAAGGAAGCCAAGAAACGCCGCGGCGAGCCGGAAGATGATGCTTCCGAAGACGCCACGGAAGAACACGAACAGGAATAACGATTGAGCTGCCGGGCCAAAGCTCCGGCACCCAGTTCGGGAGATAAAGACATGGTTGTAAGCGCCAACAGACTTGAACTGCTGCAGATCGCCGATGCGGTCGCGCGTGAAAAGTCGATCGACAAGTCGATCGTCATCGCCGCCATGGCCGATGCGATCCAGAAGGCTGCGCGCTCGCGCTACGGCCAGGAAACCAACATCCGCGCCGACATCAACGCCACCACCGGCGAGATGAAGCTGCAGCGGCTGATGGAAGTGGTCGAGAAGGTCGACGACTACGCCACCCAGATCGCCATCTCCTCGGCGCGCGAGCGCAATCCCGACGCCCAGCTCGGCGACTTCATCGCCGAGCAGCTGCCGCCGATGGATTTCGGCCGCATCGCCGCCCAGTCGGCCAAGCAGGTCATCGTGCAGAAGGTGCGCGAGGCCGAACGTGACCGCCAGTATGACGAATACAAGGACCGCATCGGCGAGATCGTCAACGGCACCGTCAAGCGCGTCGAATATGGCAACGTCATCGTCGATCTCGGCCGTGGCGAGGCGATTATCCGCCGCGACGAGCTGATCCCGCGCGAAAACTACAAGTATGGCGACCGCGTCCGCGCCTATGTCTACGACGTGCGCCGCGAACAGCGCGGCCCGCAGATCTTCCTGTCGCGTACCCATCCGCAGTTCATGGCCAAGCTCTTCACCATGGAAGTGCCGGAAATCTACGACGGCATCATCGAGATCAAGTCGGTCGCCCGCGATCCGGGCTCGCGCGCCAAGATCGCCGTCATTTCGCGCGATAGCTCGATCGATCCGGTCGGCGCCTGCGTCGGTATGCGCGGCAGCCGCGTTCAGGCCGTCGTCGGCGAATTGCAGGGCGAGAAGATCGACATCATTCCGTGGTCGCCTTCGGCCGCGTCCTTCATCGTCAACGCGCTGCAGCCGGCGGAAGTCGCCAAGGTCGTGCTCGACGAAGATGCCGAGCGCATCGAGGTGGTGGTGCCGGACGATCAGCTGTCGCTGGCCATTGGCCGCCGCGGCCAGAACGTGCGTCTTGCTTCCCAGCTCACCGGCTGGGATATCGACATCCTGACCGAGGCCGAGGAATCCGAGCGCCGCCAGAAGGAATTCGTCGAACGTTCGTCGCTGTTCATGGAAGCGCTCGATGTCGACGAGATGGTCGGCCAGGTGCTGGCTTCCGAAGGCTTCACCAGCGTCGAGGAAGTTGCCTATGTCGATTCGGGCGAGATCGCCTCGATCGACGGCTTCGACGAAGACACCGCTTCAGAGATCCAGACCCGCGCCCGCGAATATCTGGAGAAAATCGAAGCCGAGCATGACGAGAAGCGCAAGGCGCTGGGCGTCACCGACGAGCTGCGCGAAATCCCCGGCGTCACCACCGCCATGATGGTGACGCTCGGCGAGGATGGCGTGAAGACGATCGAGGATTTCGCCGGCTATGCCGCCGACGACCTCACCGGCTGGAAGGAACGCAAGGACGGCGAGACCAAGGTCTATCCGGGCGTGCTCGCCAATCACGGCGTGTCGCGCGCCGATGCCGAGCAGATGGTTCTGGCAGCCCGCCTCAAGGCCGGCTGGATCACCGAAGACGAGCTTGCAGCCGAACAGGTCCCGGCTGACGAAGCTGTTGGTGCGTGAGGTGAAACCGCATCGCACACAACCCGCCCCAGGACGAGATGAACGATCGCACCTGCATCGTTACCCGCAGGCAAGCCGAGCCGGATGAGCTGATCCGTTTCGTCGTCGGCCCGGATTCGGCCGTCGTTCCGGACATCAAGAGAAACCTGCCCGGCCGTGGTTGTTGGGTGAGCGCCGACCGCCTACATATCGACAAGGCGGCGGCGAAGAACCTGTTTGCCCGCGCCTTCAAGGCGCAAGTGACCGTGCCGCCCGATCTCGGTGGCATGGTCGACGGACTGCTTGCACGATCCGCTCTGGGCATGCTCGGCCTTGCTCGCAAGGCCGGCGCGATCGCTCTCGGCGCCACCAAGGTCGAGAGCGCGGTGCGCAGTGGACTGGCGCTTTTCGTGCTCCACGCGACCGAAGCATCCGACGACGGCGTGCGCAAGATCAGCCAGGCGCGGCGGGCAACTGTCCACCTCGGCGGGCCTGCAGTCCTTGCCTACAAACTTTTCTCCGAGGCCGAGTTGAGCTTGGCATTGGGGGGCACAAATGTGATACATGCTGCCGTTCTCGCGGGAGACGCGGGCAAGGCGGTTGAGAAGCGCATGGTTGCGCTCGACCGATATCGGGGCGGAACCCCCGACGATCTGGCAATGCTTGCGGCCGTTGCTGACGAAGATGATGCTGCAGAGGATATGGAATGAGCGATACGAAATCGGGCGACGACAAGACGTTGAGTGTTACACCGAAGAAGACCTTGACGCTGAAGCGCCCCGGTACCGAGCAGAGCGTCGTGCGCCAGAATTTCTCGCATGGCCGCACCAAGCAGGTCCAGGTCGAGATCAAGAAGCGCAAATTCTCCATGCCCGGCGACAAGCCGGAGCCGGTGGCTGCACCCGTTTTGACGCCCAAGCCCGCGGTTGTGGCAGCCCCCGTGGTGCAGGAAGCGCCCAAGGCGCCGCCCCCGCCGCCGCCGGTCGAACGCAGCGGCATGGTGCTGAACGAATTGTCGCGTGGCGAAATGGAAGCCCGGCGCAGGGCGCTCGAAGGTTCCAAGGTTCGCGAAGTCGAGGATCGCCAGCGCGCCGCCGAAGACGCCAAGCGCCGTGCTGAGGACGAGGAACGCCGAAAGCGCGAGCGCGAGGAATCCGCGCGCCGTCAGGCCGAGGAAGAAGCTCGTCTGCAGACTGAGGCCGAGTCCCGCCGCCGTGCCGAGGAAGAGGCGCGCCGTCGCGCGCCGCTGGCCGCCGAACTGGCGACGGTCGATGACGAGGAAGAGGTCAAGCCGAAACGCACCGGCGTCGGGGCACCGGTTCGCCGTCCGGTCACGCCCGAAGTGGCGCGTCCGGCCAAGCCGACCAAGGCTGAGGAAGACCGTCGTCGCGGCAAGCTGACCCTCAACACGGCGCTTTCCGACGAGGATGCGCGCGCCCGCTCGCTGTCGTCGATGCGTCGCCGCCAGGAAAAATTCAAGCGCGCGATGCACAACGAGCCGCGCGAGAAGGTTATGCGCGAAGTGATCCTGCCCGAAACCATCACCATCCAGGAACTGGCGCAGCGCATGTCCGAGCGCGCCGTCGATGTGGTCAAGTACTTCATGAAGCAGGGCCAGATCCTGAAGCCGGGCGACATTATCGACGCCGACACGGCTGAACTGGTCGCCACCGAATTCGGCCACACGGTCCGCCGCGTCGCCGAGTCCGACATCGAGGAAGGCCTGTTCAACATCGCCGACAATGCCGAGGACCTGGTGTCGCGGCCGCCGGTCGTGACCATCATGGGCCACGTCGACCACGGCAAGACCTCGCTGCTCGACGCCATCCGCAACGCCAATGTCGTCTCGGGCGAAGCCGGCGGCATCACCCAGCATATCGGCGCCTATCAGGTTGAGAAGAACGGTCAGAAGATCACCTTCATCGACACGCCCGGCCACGCCGCCTTCACGGCGATGCGCGCCCGCGGCGCCCAGGCCACCGACATCGCCATCCTGGTGGTGGCGGCCGACGACAGCGTCATGCCGCAGACGATCGAATCGATCAGCCATGCCAAGGCAGCCGGCGTTCCGATCATCGTGGCGATCAACAAGATCGACAAGCACGGCGCCGATCCGCAGAAGGTACGTTCGGAACTGCTGCGCCATGAGGTGTTCGTCGAATCGATGGGCGGTGAAGTGCTGGACGTCGAAGTCTCGGCGACCAAGGGCACCAATCTCGACAAGCTGCTCGAGGCGATCCTGCTGCAGGCCGAAATTCTCGATCTCAAGGCCAATCCGGACCGCACCGCCGAGGGCGTCGTCATCGAAGCCCAGCTCGACAAAGGCCGCGGCCCCGTCGCCACCGTGCTGGTGCAGACCGGCACCTTGATGCCGGGCGACATTCTCGTCGCCGGCAACGAGTGGGGCAGGGTGCGCGCGCTGGTCAACGACCGTGGCGAACAGGTTAAGGAAGCCCCTCCGGCTATGCCGGTCGAGGTGCTTGGCCTGCAAGGCACGCCGCAGGCCGGTGACCGCTTCGCCGTCGTCAACAACGAGGCCCGCGCCCGCGAGATCACCGAGTATCGTCAGCGTCTGGCCCGTGAGAAGGCGGTGGCCAAGCATGCCGGCCAGCGCGGCTCGCTCGAACAGATGATGTCGCAGTTGCAGACGAGCGGGTTGAAGGAATTCCCGCTGGTCATCAAGGGCGACGTCCAGGGTTCGATCGAGGCGATCAGCGCTGCTCTCGACAAGCTCGGCACCGACGAGGTGCGTGCACGCATCGTTCACGCCGGCGCCGGCGCCATCACCGAGAGCGACGTGTCGCTGGCGGAGACTTCGGGCGCCGCCATCATCGGCTTCAATGTCCGCGCCAATGCGCAGGCACGTGCTGCCGCTGTCGCTGCCGGTATCGAGATCCGCTACTACTCGATCATCTACAACCTCGTCGATGACGTGAAGGCGGCGCTTTCTGGCCTGCTGTCGCCGGAACGTCGCGAGACCTTCATCGGCAATGCCGAGATCCTCGAGATCTTCGACATCACCAAGGTCGGCAAGATTGCCGGCTGCCGTGTCACCGAAGGCAAGGTCGAGCGCGGTGCGGGCGTACGCCTGATCCGCGACAACGTCGTCATCCACGAAGGCACGCTGAAGACGCTCAAGCGCTTCAAGGACGAAGTTGCGGAAGTCCCGGGCGGTCAGGAGTGCGGCATGGCCTTCCAGAACTACGAGGACATGCGCGTCGGCGACATCATCGAGTGCTTCCGCGTCGAGATGGTGACCCGGACGCTCTGAGTTCGTATACTGTCGATACGACCGGGCGGTGGTCGAAAGACCGCCGCCCTAACTTTAATGCATGTCGCCCAAAAGTGCGTAGCGGTTTTGGGATAAACGACATGCATAGAACAAGTATGAGACGTGCGGCACGGTCCTATCCCGCGCCTCACGCTTTCAGGATTGAGAAAAATGCCCCGTCCAACCGTCTCCAGCCCATCCCAGCGCATGTTGCGCGTCGCCGAACAGGTGCGCCATGCACTCTCCGAAACCTTGCAGCGCGGCGAGATCATCGATCCGCTGATCGAGAATACCGTGGTGTCGGTCTCGGAAGTGCGCATGTCGCCCGACTTGAGGGTTGCCACTGCTTTTGTCTCGCCGCTCGGCGCCAAGGATACCGGTGCAGTGATCGACGCGCTCAACAAGCACGCGAAATTCGTCCGTGGCCGCGTCTCCGGCGCGCTGCGGCAGATGAAGTTCATGCCTGAGTTCCGCTTCAAGCTCGACACGTCCTTCGACAATTTTGCCAGGATCAACGATCTCTTGAAGTCGCCCGAAGTCGCGAGAGACTTGGGTGCCGATGGCGAAGACAACGACAAGGACCAGAAATAGTGGGGCGCCGCGGCAAGAAGAAGGGCCGGCCGATTTCCGGCTGGGTGGTGCTGGACAAGCCGGTCGGCATGGGCTCGACCGAAGCCGTCTCCAAGATCAAATGGCTGTTCCAGGCCGAAAAGGCCGGCCATGCCGGCACGCTCGACCCGCTGGCCTCCGGCATGCTGCCGATCGCGCTCGGCGAGGCCACCAAGACCGTGCCTTACGTCCAGGACGGCGCCAAGATCTATCGTTTCACCGTCGCCTGGGGCGAGGAGCGCTCGACTGACGACCTCGAGGGTCCGGTAACGCAAAACTCCGACCGGCGTCCGGCCGAGGTCGACGTCAGGACGCTGCTGCTGAAATACACCGGCGTCATCATGCAGACGCCGCCGCAATTCTCGGCCATCAAGATAGCGGGCGAACGCGCCTACGACCTCGCCCGCGAGGGCGAGACGGTCGACATACCCGCGCGGGAGATTGAAATCGGCCGCCTCGATATTGTGGAGCACGCTGCCGACCGCACCCTGTTCGAGGTCGAATGTGGCAAGGGTACCTATGTGCGCTCGCTGGCCCGCGACATGGGCCGCGACCTTGGCTGCTTCGGTCATATCGCCGAACTACGCCGGGTTGAGGTAGAGCCGTTCACCCAGGAAGATTTCGTCACCGTCGCTGAGTTGGAGGCCGCCCGTTTCGGCGAACAGCGCGAAGCTGACGGCGACGCCGATGTTGTCGATGCGCCGATCGACTTCGGCGCCATCGATGCGCTGCTTGTCGATACGGCGGCCGCGCTCGACTGCCTGCCGCAGATCGCAATCAGCGACGAAGCGGCGACCAAGATTCGTCTTGGCAATCCCGTCATCATCCGCGGTCGCGACGCGCCCGTGGAAGCCGAGGAAGCCTGCGCAACCGCGCGCGGCAAGCTGGTCGCCATAGGCGCCATCGAGCAAGGCATGTTCAAGCCGAAGCGGGTCTTTGCCGGCTGACCACTCTCGTCTAGTTTCACTTCGAGGTTACATCCGAGGGGCAGATGGCAAAGGCTGAGGGTGTGAAGAAGCGGGCGCCGGTGAAAACGCGGCGACCGCCGGTCGGCGCCTCGCCGGGCACGCTGATCGCCGATCCGGCGGCGCGCCGCTCCGAGCTCCGGCTGACGCTGATCTCACCGGAAAAATTCAAGACCATCGACAAGGCCAGCATCGATGATCTCAACACCCATTGCGACAACTGGCCGGTCGTCTGGCTGGATTGCACCGGGCTGGCCAACATCCAACTGATCGAGGAGATCGGCCGGATTTTCAACCTGCATCCGCTGGCTCTGGAAGATGTCGTCAACACCGGCCAGCGGCCGAAGGTCGATTTCTTCGAGGATCACGCCTTCGTCGTCATGCGCATGATCGACGACGTCAAGGTGCATCGCTACGAGCAGATCGCGGTGTTCTTCGGCAGGAATTTCGTCGTCACCTTCCAGGAGCGCGAAGGCGATCCGTTCGATCCCGTGCGCAAGCGCATTGCCGCCTCGCTGCCCAACCGCTTGCGGGTGCGCGGCGCCGACTATCTGGCCTATGCGCTCATCGACTCCATCGTCGACAGCTATTTCCCGCCGATTGAGGCCGCGAGCGAGGAGGTCGACGGCATCGAGGACGAGATGCTCAACACCCCGCACAAGCATCAGATGCGGCAACTGCACGAATTGCGGCGCGACGCCAATGTGCTCAAGGGCGTGCTGTGGCCGATGCGCGACGCACTGGCGACGCTGATCCGCAACGACGTGCCCTATGTGAAGCCCGAGACGAAGATCTTTTTCAACGACACGCTCGACCACGCACTGCGACTGATCGAACTGGTCGAGAACCAGCGCGACATGCTGACCGGCCTTATCGAAATGCATCTGTCGCTGAGCCAGGCGCGCACCAACGATGTCATCTCTTATCTGACCATCGTCTCGGTGATCTTCATGCCGCTAACCTTCCTGGTTGGTATCTGGGGGATGAATTTCGACCCTGAAAGCTCGCCATGGAATATGCCGGAACTGAAAGCCTATTATGGCTACCCGGCCTCGCTGCTGTTCATGCTGGCCGTTGCTGTCGGCCTGATCGTCTTCTTCAAACGCAGGAAGTGGCTCTAATGCATGTCGCCCAGAAGTGTCAGCGGTTCTGGGTCAACGACATGCAGAACAAAGATCTCAAGCGCGTACCCCACGCGCTTGAGGCCTCCGGCATCAGGGAAATCTTGGATTCCCCAGCAAAAGCCTGCGACAAGCCGGCTTTATGAATTGGGCTGGTGTTTTCCGGGGAATTGCCCTATATGCGCCGCAGCATCGCGCCATGTCGCTTTGCTTGCACCGGCCCCTGCTGGACGACATCCCGGCTGAGGGCGACCCGTTTCCTCAAACAGATAAGGAAAAACACGATGTCGATTACTGCCGAGCGCAAAAAGGAACTGATGGGTGAATTCGCAACCGCCAAGGGCGATACCGGGTCTCCGGAAGTCCAGGTGGCCATCCTTTCCGAGCGCATCAAGAACCTGACCGACCACTTCAAGGACCACAAGAAGGATAACCATTCCCGCCGTGGTCTGCTCGCTCTCGTCTCCCAGCGCCGCAGCCTGCTTGATTATCTCAAGCGCAAGGATGACGCGCGCTATCAGACGCTGATCGAGAAGCTCGGTCTGCGCCGTTGACGAATTGACCGGCGGGCTTTCTTCGGAGGGCCCGCCGGTCGCGCATTCTGCCAGTCGCATCGATTGGCCAGACCCGGTTTCGAGCGTGCAGAGGGCCACTCGAAACCGCCCATGGACGGTCATGGGGCAGGATTGCAGGACGCTCGTGCGCTTATCCAGCGCCGAAATTTACCCGAGCTTCCCGTTGTCTTGCCCGTGGCTGCCCGAGAAAGGAAGCCAGGGAAAGGGCATCCGCGCACCGAGAAACGGCGCGGCCCTTTCCGCTTATTAAGGACAAGACATGTTCAATCACCACAAAGTGGAAATCGAATGGGGCGGTCGCCCGCTCATCCTGGAAACCGGCAAGATCGCGCGTCAGGCTGACGGCGCGGTGCTCGCGACCTACGGCGAAACCAAGGTTCTCGCCACCGTCGTTTCGATGAAGGAGCCGAAGCCGGGTCTCGATTTCTTCCCGCTGACCGTCAACTACCAGGAAAAGACCTACGCCGCCGGCAAGATCCCGGGCGGCTACTTCAAGCGCGAAGGCCGTCCGAGCGAAAAGGAAACGCTGGTTTCCCGTCTCATCGACCGCCCGATCCGCCCGCTCTTCGCCGACGGCTACAAGAACGACACCCAGATTGTCGTCACCGTCGTCCAGCATGACCTCGAAAACGATCCGGACATCCTGTCGATCGTTGCCACCTCGGCCGCTCTGACGCTCTCGGGCGTCCCCTTCATGGGCCCGGTCGGCGGCGCCCGCGTCGGCTACATCAACGGCGAATATGTGCTCAACCCGCATGTCGACGAGATGCAGGAATCCAAGCTCGACCTCGTTGTCGCCGGCACCGCCGACGCCGTTCTGATGGTCGAGTCCGAAGCCAAGGAACTCGGCGAAGAGCTGATGCTCGGCGCCGTCATGTTCGGCCACAAGGGCTTTCAGCCGGTCATCGACGCCATCATCAAGCTGGCCGAAGTTGCCGCCAAGGAGCCGCGCGATTTCACCGCGCCGGATTATTCCGCGCTTGAAGCCGAGATGCTGAAGATCGTCGGCGACGAACTCAGCAATGCCTATAAGAATGTCGACAAGCAAAAGCGCTACGCCGCCGTCGACGCCGTCAAGGCGAAGGTCAAGGCAGCGTTTGCCCCGGCCGAAGGCGAAGACGCCAAGTACACCTCGGAGCAGATCGGTTCGGTGTTCAAGGAACTCCAGGCCAAGGTCGTGCGCTGGAACATCCTCGACACCGGCTCGCGCATCGACGGCCGTGACCTCAAGACGGTCCGCAAGATCGTCTCCGAAGTCGGCGTTTTGCCGCGCACCCACGGTTCGGCGCTGTTTACCCGCGGCGAGACCCAGGCGCTGGTTGTTGCCACGCTGGGCACCGGCGAGGACGAGCAGTACGTCGATTCGCTGACCGGCATGTACAAGGAGAAGTTCCTCCTTCACTACAACTTCCCTCCCTACTCGGTCGGTGAGACCGGCCGCATGGGTTCGCCGGGTCGCCGCGAAATCGGCCACGGCAAGCTCGCCTGGCGCGCCATCCGTCCGATGCTGCCCTCCGCTGACCAGTTCCCCTATACGCTGCGTGTCGTCTCGGAGATCACCGAGTCCAACGGCTCGTCGTCGATGGCCACCGTCTGCGGCACTTCGCTGGCGCTGATGGATGCCGGCGTGCCGCTGGCCAAGCCCGTCGCCGGTATCGCCATGGGCCTGATCAAGGAAGGCGAGCGCTTCGCGGTTCTCTCCGACATCCTGGGTGACGAAGATCACCTCGGCGACATGGACTTCAAGGTCGCCGGCACCGCCAACGGCATCACCTCGCTGCAGATGGACATCAAGATCGAGGGTATCACCGAGGAGATCATGAAGATCGCGCTGGACCAGGCCAAGGATGGCCGCCAGCATATCCTCGGCGAGATGGCGCATGCTCTGACCGGCGCCCGCCCGGAACTCGGTGAGTTCGCGCCGCGCATCGAGGTCATGCACATCCCGACCGACAAGATCCGCGATGTAATCGGCTCGGGCGGCAAGGTCATCCGCGAGATCGTCGAGAAGACTGGCGCCAAGATCAACATCGAGGATGACGGCACGGTCAAGATCGCTTCGTCGAACGCCAAGGAGATCGAGGCGGCCAAGAAGTGGATCCACACCATCGTCGCCGAGCCGGAAGTCGGCGAGATCTACGAAGGCACGGTCGTCAAGACCGCCGACTTCGGCGCTTTCGTCAACTTCTTCGGTCCGCGTGACGGCCTCGTCCACATCTCGCAGCTTGCCAACGACCGGGTCGCCAAGACCTCGGACGTCGTCAAGGAAGGCGACAAGGTCTGGGTCAAGCTGATGGGCTTCGACGAGCGCGGCAAGGTCCGCCTGTCGATGAAGGTCGTCGACCAGGCCACCGGCAAGGAAATCGTCCGCGACAAGAAGGCCGAAGGCGAAGAAAACGCCGCCTGAGCGGCCTGATAGTGAAATTGAAACGGGCGCGGCATAGGTCGCGCCCGTTTTCGTTTAAGACCCGGTTTGTTTCAGGCATGAGATCGAAGAATGGCCGCTGAGCCGCTGAGGACACTGTTCCATCCCTTCGAGGCCGAGGCGCTGCCTCTGCCGCAAAAGGGCGAATGTGTGCTGTTCCTCGGCGCCGAGCCCGGCTTCCGCCTGCCGGGAGGTTTTGAGGCGGCGCTTCACCTCGTGCAGGGCTTCCGGCCGCATTTCCGCGCGCTGGAGCGTGCCGGCAACACGGTGACGCCGCGTCCGGAAGGCGATGCATTCGATGCAGCGCTCGTCCTCGTTGGCCGCCATCGCGGCCAGAACGAAATGCGCATTGCCGAGGCGATCGAATGCGTCGCCCCTGGCGGGCTGATCGTTGTCGCCGGCGGCAAGGAGGACGGCATCGACAGCCTGCGCAAGCGGATCGACGAGCTTGTGCCGCTCGAAGGCCATCTGCCGAAACATCACGGCATTGCCTTCTGGCTTCGCCGTCCTGTCGATCTGGTCGCCGCGGAAAAACTCCGGATCGCCAACCCTGTCGCGCTGATCGATGGCCGCTTCCGCACCGCGCCCGGCATGTTTTCCTTCGATCGTATCGACGCCGGTTCAAAACTTCTGGTCGACAACCTGCCCAAAGACCTGCGTGGCAAGATCGCCGATTTCTGCGCCGGCTGGGGCTATGTCGCTGCCGAGATTGCGGCAAGTTCACCCGGCATAACCGGGCTCGACCTCTACGAGGCGGATTTCGACGCGCTTGAGGCGGCCAAAAACAATATCGGCAACATAGGCTTCGAGCCGGGCTTCTTCTGGATCGATCTGCTGAGCGAGCCGGTCGAGCGGCGCTATGACGCCATTGTCATGAATCCGCCCTTCCATCGCAGCCGGGCGGCCGAGCCGGAAATCGGCGCCGGCATGATCCAGGCGGCGGGCAAGGCGCTGAAGCCGGGCGGGCGGCTGTTCATCGTGGCCAACCGCCAGCTGCCTTACGAGCCGGTTCTGAAGGCCGCGTTCTCCAGCCACACCGAAATCACCCGCGATGGCATGTTCAAGGTCTTTGCCGCGCGTCGATAGGACAACTTCCGGAAAGGCGCGTAGCGCCGCCTCAATGCATGCTGACGATGCGCGCCGGCTCGTGGACGGGAATGGTCGCTCTGATCTCGCCGGGCTTGATCTTGAGCGGCGCCGGCCTGCCGAACAGATAGCCTTGCACCATCTCGCAGCCGGCTGCTCTCAAGAGCGTCGCCTGGTTCTCGGTCTCGACGCCTTCGGCGATAATGCCGACACCAAGCGCCCGGGACAGGCCGACGATGGTGGAGACGACAGCACCCGAATTGGAATCGGTGTCCATGCGGCTGATGAAGGAGCGGTCGATCTTCAGCTTGCCGAAGGCGAAGTCGATCAGATAGCTCAGATTGGAATAGCCGGTGCCGAAATCGTCGACGGCCACCGAAATGCCCATGTCGGCAAGCTGCTGCAGGATGATGGCGGCGCGGTCGCGGTCCTGCATCATCGCCGTCTCGGTCAGTTCGAGCTCCAGCCGTGACGGCTTGATGCCTGTGCTGGCCATCGTGTCGCGCACGATACCAACGAAATCCTTGGTCATGAACTGGACCGGCGAGATGTTGACGGCAACAAAGCAGTCCTCGGGCAAATGGCGGGCATCGCTGCAGGCCTTGTGCAGCACCCAATTGCCGATCGGGTGGATCATGCCGGTCTCTTCGGCGATCGGAATGAACTCCATCGGCGGGATCATGCCCCGCTCGGGATGTTTCCAGCGGATCAGCGCCTCGTAGCCGACGATGCGGCCGCTCGGCAGGTCGAGCTGCGGCTGGTAGTGGAGGTCGAAATCGCCGCGGTCGAAGGCAATGTGCAGCTCGGATTCGATCCAATGGCGGTAATCGGCTACCTGGCCCATGTCGGAATGGAAGACCGCCCAGTTGCCCACTCCGCCGGCGCGCGCATTCTGCAGCGCCAGGTTGGAGCGGCGCAGGACGAGGACCGGATCGACGCCGTCCTTCGGCATCGCCACGATACCCATCGACAGGCCGACCGATTGCAGGTGGGAATCAAGCTGGTAGGGCTTCAGCATCTCCTCGATCAGGGTTTCGACAGTGGCTTCCATCGATCCCTGCATCTCATGTTCCGAGACGAGGATGGCGAACTCGCCGGCGCCGATGCGCCCCATCACCGTGCCTTCAGGCATGCAAGCCCTCAGTCGCTTGGTGAAGGCGCGGATCAGTTCGTCGCCATCGCTGTAGCCGATCGCGTCGTTGATCTGCTTGAAGCGGTCGATGTCGATGTCGATGAGGAACACCGGCTCGCCGGTCTTGATCGTCGCCGACGCCGCGTCGGCAATCTTGCCGACCATGGCCGGCCGCGCCAAAAGCCCGGTCAGCTTGTCGAACTGGGTTTCGTTGAAGACGTAGTCCACCGATTCATCGACGCCGGCAAAGAACGAGAGTGCAGCGCCGGCAGCGGCCAGCGCGCACAAAGCCGATGCGATGCCGACCATGGTTCCCGCCTGCATGCCGGCAAAGCCGTCACCGAAACCGAACCGGAGACCCCAGAGTCCGAGAACGAAGCTGCCAAGGCCCGAGGCGGCGACGGTGAGCAGCCGGAACACAGGTGTTCGCTTCGGGTTGCTGACAGCAGGCATTACTCAGTCCCTGTTGCATGATCCCAAAAATCAACTCGACTTTCCGGAAAGATCACACGCGAATTCATAGATCCTAAAGCATCCTTTGCGCCCAGCAAGAACGCGCAGTGCCCTAGCCGTAGGAGGTATAACAGGTATCTCCTTAAAATGAGTTTCTACCAATGCATCTAATTTTACTGGAAGAACTGGAGCATGATTGCGAAAGGTGGTCTCAGCTTTTCTCGGACAAACGGGAGCCGTTTGTCCGGAGATCATGCTTAACCAAAAGAGATAGAGCCCCGATTTCATCGGGATGGAACAGGCTCTAATCGCGTCCGCTGTCGGTCTGCTTCAATTCATCCAGCGTCGGCATGGACACGATGTGATAGCCGGAATCGACATAATGGATCTCGCCGGTCACGCCTGACGAGAGGTCGGACAAAAGATAGAGCGCCGAGCCGCCGACCTCATCGATGGTCACCGTGCGGCGCAGCGGCGAGTTGCGCTGCTGGTAGGAATACATGTGCCGCGCG
Organism: Mesorhizobium sp. P2_B5; assembly: GCF_056404775.1. Taxonomy (NCBI): domain Bacteria; kingdom Pseudomonadati; phylum Pseudomonadota; class Alphaproteobacteria; order Hyphomicrobiales; family Phyllobacteriaceae; genus Mesorhizobium; species Mesorhizobium sp. P2_B5. The sequence goes on from NZ_JBFUDJ010000005.1 coordinate 333,476, forward strand.
TCCGAAATCCCTGCGCCGGCCAGCGTACGTACCGGCCCCGCCGATATGCCGTTCACCCTGATGCCGCGCGGGCCGTAATCATTGGCGAGATAACGCACGCTGGCCTCGAGCCCGGCCTTGGCGACGCCCATGACGTTGTAGTTCGGCATCACGCGGACGGAGCCGGCATAGGTCAGCGTGATCATCGCGCCGCCATCGCTCATCAGAGCGGCGGCATGCCTGGCGATCTCGGTAAAGGAATAGCAGGAGATCACCATGGTGCGGACGAAATTGTCGCGGCTGGTGTCGGCGTAGAGCCCCTTGAGTTCGTTCTTGTCGGAAAAGCCGATGGCGTGGACGACGAAGTCGAGCCCGCCCCATTCCTTGCCGAGCGTCTCGAAGGTGGCCGCGACTGATGCGCTATCCTCGACGTCGCAGGGCACGACCAGCGACGCCCCGAGCTTCTCGGCGAGCGGCTTGACGCGGCGTCCGAAGGCATCGCCCTGATAGGTGAAGGCGAGCTCCGCCCCGTGTTCGGACAATTTCTTGGCGATGCCCCAGGCGATCGAATGATCGTTGGCGACGCCCATGACAAGCCCGCGCTTGCCCTTCATCAGTCCGTCCATGGCCGGCAATCCTTATATAAAAGCGCTGGCCTTATGCGAAATAGCGCTGGAAAACGAGCGTTGCGTTGGTGCCACCGAAACCGAACGAATTGGACAAAACCGTGTCGACCCTGGCGTCATCGATACGCTTGCGCACGATCGGCATGCCCTCGAATTCCGGATCGAGGTTTTCGATATGGGCGCTTTCGCCGATGAAGCCGCCTTGCATCATCAGGATCGAGTAGATCGATTCCTGCACACCGGCGGCGCCCAGCGAATGGCCGGTCAGCGACTTGGTCGAGGTGATGAACGGCATCTTGTCGCCGAACACCTCGCGGATGGCGGCCATTTCCCGGGAATCGCCGACCGGCGTCGAGGTGCCGTGGGTGTTGATGTAGTCGACCGGCGTAGACACCGTCGCCAGCGCCTGGCGCATGCAGCGCACCGCGCCTTCGCCGGACGGCGCCACCATGTCATAGCCATCCGACGTCGCGCCGTAGCCGACGATCTCGGCATAGATCTTGGCGCCCCGCGCCTTGGCGTGTTCGAGTTCCTCCAGGATGAGGACGCCCGCGCCGCCGGCGATGACGAAACCGTCGCGATTGGCGTCGTACGCACGGGACGCCGTTGACGCCTTGTCGTTATACTTCGACGACATCGCGCCCATGGCGTCGAACAGGTCCGACATCGTCCAGTCGAGGTCTTCATGGCCGCCGGCAAACATCACATCCTGCTTGCCCCATTGGATCAGCTCGTAGGCATTGCCGATGCAATGCGCGGAGGTCGAGCACGCCGACGAGATCGAATAATTGACGCCGTGGATCTTGAACCAGGTGGCGAGCGTCGCCGATGCGGTTGACGACATCGCCTTCGGCACCGCGAAAGGACCGATGCGCTTGGGGCTGTTGTTCTTGAGTGTGATCTCGGCCGCCTCGACGATGGTACGGGTGGACGGACCGCCCGATCCCATGACGATGCCGGTGCGCTCATTGGTGATGTCGCTTTCGCCAAGGCCGGCGTCGGCGATGGCCTGGTCCATGGCGACATGGTTCCAGGCTGCACCCTGGCTCAGGAAGCGCATGGCACGACGGTCGATCATGGCCGACGGGTCAAGCGTCGGCGCGCCCCAGACCTGGCAGCGGAAGCCGTGTTCGGCGAAGGAATCGGAGAAGCTGATGCCGGATTTGGCATCGTAGAGCGAGGATTGCACCTCATTGGCATTGTTGCCGATCGACGATACGATGCCGAGGCCTGTGACGACGACCCTTCTCATTCGCAACTCCTTCCAGCGGATGATCCCGAAACCGTAGCCGGTTTTGGCCGGCGATCATACGCAAAATCAAAATGCTGCAGCGTCATTGCGCGTTCCGGGAAACGCCCTGCTGCAGTGGCGCCGGTCAGGCGGCCGATTGCTTGGACAGCCCCACCTTGAGGTCTGTCGCCGCGTATATGGGTTCGCCGTCGGCCTTAAGCCAGCCATCGGCGATGCCGAGCACCAGGCGCCCGCGCATGACGCGCTTGAAATCAATGCCGTATTCGACCTTCTTGACCGATGGCGTCACCATGCCCTTGAATTTCACTTCGCCGGTCGACAGCGCCATGCCCTTGCCGGGTTCGCCGAGCCAGCCGAGGTAGAACCCCGTCAATTGCCACATGGCGTCGAGGCCGAGGCACCCCGGCATGATCGGATTGCCGATGAAATGGCAGGCGAAGAACCACAGGTCCGGCTTGATGTCGAATTCGGCGCGGATGAAGCCCTTGTCGTGGGCGCCGCCGGTCTCGCTGATCTCGGTTATGCGGTCGAACATCAGCATCGGCGGGTAGGGCAACTGGGCGTTGCCGGGCCCGAACAGCTCGCCGCGGGCACAGGCCAGCAATTCCTCGTAACCGTAGCTGGATTTCGAACCCGCCATCAATCTCGTCCCCATAACAGTCCCGGGCGGTGGGCGCCCTTGTCGTTGGTTTCCTAACACAATCCATTTCGAGCCGGAAACCGGCGTTTGCGCTTAACCCGCCCGTCTGCCCGGGTCAATGCGCGCTATTGATCGCATTCGGCCAACAGAATATATGTCGAGAGGTGTCCAGTTTCGGTCGATGACGTTTTTTCGCCACTCTGGGGGTGTCTTGAGGCGGAACTGTGGGCTTGGACGAATAGATGGATCTGGGCTGCCGGAAGGAAAATGTCGCTGTGGACAAGCGGGTTCGCGAAGCCGGCCTAAGGCCGACGCGCCAGCGCATTGCGCTGGCCGATCTGCTTTTTGCCAAAGGCGACCGCCACCTTTCGGCCGAGGAACTGCATGAGGAGGCGATCGCCGCCGGCGTGCCGGTCTCGCTTGCCACCGTCTACAACGCCCTTCACCAGTTCACCCAGGCCGGCATGCTGCGCATCCTCGCGGTCGAGGGGTCGAAGACCTATTTCGACACCAACACCTCCGATCACCATCATTTCTACATCGAAGGCGAAAACAGGATTTTCGACATCGAAAGCGGTCCGGTGACCGTCTCCAACCTGCCGGAGCCACCCGCGGGCATGGAGATCGCCAATGTCGACATCGTGGTGCGGCTGCGCCCGAAGCGCGGCGCCTGAATAGCACATCAATGAAACCGGTCGATCTGGTGATCCGGCTCGAATGGGCCGCCGTCGCAGTGGTGGGCATCGTCCTTTACGCGCTGTCGGGTACTTCCTGGTGGCTGTTTGCCCTGCTCATCCTGGCGCCCGACCTGTCGATGCTGGGCTATCTCGCCGGGCCGCGCGTTGGCGCCGTCGCTTACAATGCTTTGCATATCCTGATTGTCCCGCTTTTCCTGGCGCTCGCCGGATACGTCCTGGCCAATTCGATGGCGACGGCAATCGGGCTGATCTGGATTATCCACATCGCGGTCGACCGTGCTCTCGGCTACGGTTTGAAATTGTCGAGCGGCTTCCAGGATACCCATCTCGGCCGCATCGGCCGCTAGCCGGCCCTTCCAGCAATCTCAGTTCTTGACGTGCTCGCCGGGATAGGCGCCCCAGACCTGCGACTGGGCGATCCAGCCGGTGTGGCCGTCGAAGGTCATTTCGCACCACTGGCCATCGCAGGTTCTGATCGTGCCCGTCACGCCCGGCTCGATGATGGCGACGACGCTGGCGTCCTTGTCCGCATCGTCGAGCAGATTGATTCGGCCACCCTTGCTGCGCTGCCAGGGGGCGACGATCGCCGTGCGGCGGCCCGACAGCAGCGACTGGTTGATCCAGCCCTCCGAACCGTCGGCATCGCGCACGCGTCGCCACGTATCGAATTCCTGGATGATTTCCATCGGCAGCCCGGCCTTTGTGTACATCCAGTCGACGGAATAGTTAGCGCCCGGGCCGACGCGTGAGTTGACGCGGGCTGATTTCAGGCTGACGAAACGCGGCAGCGGCAGGCCGCTCGGCCCAAGCGTCACCGTCTGCGCAGGTGCGGCAGCACCTTGCGCCGCGGCTTGCGGGGAATGCAGGAGAGCGCCGAGAAGCGCTGCGCTGAGGACCAGGCGAAGCGACGCGAAACCAGACACTTTCGTTCCTTTCGGCGCCTGCCCTTTGGCCATGGCGCCCCTTTTTCTTTGTCTTCGGCGGCACCGCTTGTTACAGGAGTGGCAGGCACCGCGACCGGTATTCAGTTTCGCCTGTCTTGGTTAAAGAGGTCTCAACGAGATCGGGTTCGAGGAAACAATGGCAGGCAAAAAACGGCCCCTCGTCGTCATCACGCGCAAGCTCCCTGATCCGGTCGAGACCCGCATGCGCGAACTCTTCGACGCCAGGCTGAATGTCGAGGACAGGCCGATGACGCAGCCGGAGCTGGTCGCGGCGGTCAAGGAAGCGGACGTGCTGGTGCCGACCATAACCGACCAGATCGATGCGGCGCTGATCGCCCAGGCCGGCGACAATCTCAAGCTGATCGCCAATTTCGGCAATGGTGTCGACAAGATCGACGTGGAGGCGGCAGCCAAGAAAGGCATCACCGTCACCAACACGCCGAACGTGCTCACCGAAGACACCGCCGATATGACCATGGCGCTGATGCTGGCGGTGCCGCGTCGGCTGGCGGAAGGCGCCAATGTCCTGACCAGCGACAAGAAATGGGCCGGCTGGTCGCCGACCTGGATGCTCGGGCGGCGCATCTGGGGCAAGCGCCTCGGCATTGTCGGCATGGGCCGCATCGGAACCGCGGTCGCCAGGCGCGCCAAGGCCTTCGGCCTGTCGATCCACTACCACAACCGCCATCGCGTGCTGCCGGCGGTCGAGGAAGGGCTGGAGGCGACCTATTGGGAAAGCCTCGACCAGATGCTTGCCCGCATGGACATTATCTCGGTCAATTGTCCGTCGACGCCAGCCACCTTTCATTTGCTGTCAGCGCGGCGGCTGGCGCTGCTGCAACCCACCGCTTACATCGTAAACACCGCGCGCGGCGACATCATCGACGAGGAGTCTCTGGTCAAGCTGATCCAGGACGGCAAGATCGCCGGCGCGGGCCTCGACGTCTACGAGCACGAGCCGGCGCTGAACTCGAAGCTGCTGAAGCTCGCCGCCAAGAACAAGGTGGTGCTGTTGCCGCATATGGGCTCGGCGACGCTCGAAGGCCGCATCGACATGGGCGAGAGGGTGATCATCAATATACGCGCCTTCTTCGACGGCCACCGTCCGCCGGACCGCGTGCTGCCGCTCAGGACCTGAAGTCGACGGCGTTCAGATGGCGGTTGTAAGAGCGCCGTCGTCAGCGACGCTCACCCGCTTTCCACGGTAGGCCGCGAACGCATCGCGCTCCAGCCTGAGCGCCACCGGCGTCCGCCAGCCCATTTCCCTGCCAACAATCAACCCGAGCAGCAGGATCGCGTCCGGTTCGTGCAGCACGAGCGCCGCCGGCGCATGGCCGTTGTGGACGAGTTCCATCAGCACGGCGGAGGCGGAGGACGAACCGATCGTGCCTGGCAGGAACAGCACGCGGCCGGCAATGGTCTCGCCATGCTGCGGGTGGCGGACATCGGCGATGCGGCCGCTCAGCGGATCGACGCCGCCCCAGAAGCTGATAGGCGCGGTCAGCACCAGCGCCTCGCCTTCGCCGGCACGACCCGGCACCAGGATTTCGGCCAAGGCGCTCATGCGGCAATATCCGTAAAGTGCGGCTTACCGATGACGGCGCTTTCCACGCAGTCGGCCAGCGATCCGTAAAGCACGGCGTAGCCGGTATTGCCCGGCGCGTATTGCGCGAACTTTCCCGAATTGGTCATCAGCACGCCGCCGGCAAGCTCCGGCAGGATCGGCGTCACCACAACACAAGTGTCGGCGACGATGACCACGCCGCTCCCCTCGAGTGTCTTGCGCTGGCCGTTCCGTTCGAGCGTCGTGAGCACATGGCGGCCGGTGCAGGCATAAATCGGCACGCTAAGCCGCCGCCCAGCGATCAACCGCTCCAGCGCATCGAATTCGGCCGAAGACAAATGCGGACTGCCGATCGCCACCGCATCGATGGCGGTTTGCGTCAGTGCGGTGGACAGGCCGACGCGGGCCTTCGCGACCATTTCCGACGTGACGCGGATCACCGTTTCCGGCTTGCCGCCGGCCAGGACGGTCTCGGCGTCGGGTGCCTCAGGTGTCACGCCGGCAATGTGGAAGAGCCCGACCGCTCCCGATGATGCCGCCGCCGCGCCGAAGGCTTTCAGCGCGTCCTCGCCGGGATGGTGGGATACGCCGGTGACGACGCCGACGGCATTGCCCACCTCGCGGCCATAGAGACTGCCCAGCACCGGCCAGACGATCTCCGAACCGAGGAACGAGGCGGAGAGGCCTGAAACATCGAACACCAGCCGCGCCTGCCGGTTCTCGACGCGGTGCAAGCCGTAATCCGGCGCCCGGCCCGATATGGCGCAGGCGATGTCGAGGAAGTCGCCATAACGGTTGGTGCGCGCGCCGAGCACCGAATTGCAGAAGACCACGGCGTTGGATTCACCCCAGGCGACGTCGCTGCCCTGGGCTGGCCTGTGGCCGGCCTGATAGGGCGCGCAGGTCCAGCTCTGCTCGCAGCCCAGCTTGCGGTAGGCCTCCATCATCCGCCGCGCCATGCCGCGCGCCGGCTCTTCGAGGCGCACGCGCGAGCAGCCCATCAAATCGAGTGCGCCGACATTGAGCGTCGAGCGCACGGCAACGCGCGCGCCGCCTTCGACCAGCCTTTCGGCAAACAGCGTGCCGGAATCGCCATGATAGAGCGCGCCGTCAATATGCGCCGAGGCGATCGGGATCAGCCGCGGCGCGCCAAGCAGCGCAGCGCTTTCGGCAACGATGCGCATTGCCATCGCCGCCCCGTCATGGCCGGCGGCGACTGCTTGCTCCTGCGCGCTGAGGGCGAGGCTCACTTGAGCTCCTTGCGCATGGTGATGGAAGTCGGCCGGTCATAGCCCTGATGCGCGGTGCGCGCGATTTCGTGAAAGCCGAGACGGGCAAAGGTCGCGTGATTTGCCGTAAGTTCGATCCGTGTCTGAAGTTCGATGGCTGGCTTGTTGCGGCCGCGGGCAAAATCCTCGACAGCCTGTATCAGTCGCCTGCCGATGCCTTGCCCCTGAAATTCAGCTTCGACGGCGAGCTTGCCGACATAGAAATCGGCGGACCTCTCCAGCGCGAAAACGCAACCGGCGATCCGGCCATCCTGCAGCGCCAGGAATACCGTCTCCTGGCCGGCCTTGTCCCGGAGGCTTTCAGTGCTCAGCAGATGGGCCGAGGAAGGTGGATCGATGACGCCGTCCATCGGCGCAAAGGCCCGCATGATCAGGCCACGTAGTTCGTCCCAGCACTCGAAGCCGGGGGCAAGCTGCGTGACCAAAACGCCGATGGAGCGATCCATACGGTCAGCTTCTCTTGTAGCGGATCGTATCGAAGCGCGCCGACAGCGCATCGTAAAGCAGCAGCCGGCCGACCAGCGGCTCGCCGATACCGGTGATCAGCTTGATCACTTCCATCGCCTGCAGCGTGCCGATGACGCCGGTCAGCGCGCCGATGACGCCGGCCACCGCGCAGGACGGCACCAACCCTTCCGGCGGCGCCTCGGGAAAGAGGTCGCGATAGCTTGGGTTAGGTTTGCCGTCCGCGCCGGTATCGAACGGCATCAGCACCGTCACCGAGCCGTCGAAGCGGCCGACGGCGGCGTGCACCAGCGGCCGCTTTTCCGCCGCGCAGGCATCGGCCACGACATAGCGCGTCTCGAAATTGTCGGAGCCGTCGACGACGATGTCGTAGCGCGCAATGAGGGCAGCGGCGTTCTCGGCCGTCAGCCTGAATTCGTGCTGTTCGACAGCGACATGGGGATTGATACGGGCGATCGCCGCCTTGGCGCTTCCGGTCTTTGCGGTGCCGACCGTGTCGGTGGCATGGATCACCTGCCGCTGCAAATTGGACAGCGAGACGATGTCGTCGTCGACAATACCGAGCGTGCCGACGCCGGCGGCAGCAAGATACTCCAGCACCGGCGCGCCGAGCCCGCCGGCGCCGATGACCAGCACCCGCGCCCGCTTCAGCCTCTGCTGGCCGGCGCCGCCGATCTCAGGCAGCACGATGTGGCGGGCGTAACGTTCAAGCTCTTCGTCGGTGAGGGCGGCAGGGGTCATTGCCGGACCATATAGTGAGAGGAAAATCTTGTCAGGGGGCTTCGGTTGGCCCAACCGTGCCGTGGTCGACCGTGAGGAATTGCGCGCGTCCTCTAAGGCTGGAAAACAGCGAGGCGTCGGTTCCGGTCATGAAGGCCTGGCAGTTCAGCTCTTCCAGGATCGAGAACAGTGCGGCGCGCCGGCCGGCGTCGAGATGGGCGGCGATCTCGTCGAGCAGCAGGATCGGCGTCATCCCCGACATCTCGCCGGTCAGCCTCGCATGCGACAGCACGATGCCGACCAGCAGCGCCTTCTGCTCGCCGGTCGAGCAGAGTTCGGCCGGCATCGCCTTGGGGCGGTGGCGCACGAGAAGATCCGAACGGTGCGGGCCGTCCAGTGTGCGTCCGGCAGCGCGGTCGCGCTCGCGGCCTTCGGCGAGGGCGGCGCGATAGCGTTCCTCGACGTCGACCGCTGGCGAAGAGGCCACATCGCTTTCCAGGTCGCCGAACAGGCTGATGTCGGCCTGCGGAAACGGCCCGCTGCTGGGCAGCCTGTCGATCATGGCGGCGAGCAGGCGCACCAGTTCGGCGCGCGCCGCGGCAATCGCCACGCCGGTCTCGGCCATCTGCATCTCGATGGCATCGAACCAGGCGCTGTCGCGCGAGCCTTCCGTAAGCAATCGGTTACGCCCGCGCATCGCCTTCTCATAGTCGAGCGCGCGCTGGCCGTGGCCGGGATCGATCGCCAGCACCATCCGGTCGAGAAAGCGGCGGCGGTCGGCGGCAGGTCCCGGGAACAGGCCGTCCATGGCCGGCGTCAGCCAGACGACGCGCAGCCATTCGAGCATGGCATCGGCCGAACGCGCCGGCGCGCCATTGATGCGCACCTTGCGGCCGCCCTCACCGGCCGCTTCGCCCCCGGTGATTCCGGTGCCGATCTCGACCTGGCCCTCCGGTCCGTCGAGCCTTGCATGCAGCGCAAAGCCGCCATCGCCGCTCTCGCGGGCCACGTCGGCATAGGGCGCGCGGCGCAGGCCGCGGCCCGGCGTCAGCAGGGAGATGGCTTCCAGCAGATTGGTCTTGCCAGCGCCATTGTCGCCGGAAAACACCACGGCGCCCGGAGAAAAGCCGATCGACAACGCCGCATAGTTGCGGAAGTTCGTAAGTGTAAGCTTACTTATATGGCTTTGCTGGGGCAACCGCTATCCGCCTGTAGAAGTCGCCTCAGCCGTCACGCCGAAGGTTTGCCGCAGCGCGGCTACACCCGCATCGGCATCAGCACGTAGAGCGCGGTTTCGTCGGCCATGTCGTGGATCAGTGTCGGCGAACCGGCATCGGCCAGCATGAATTTCGCTTCCGTGCCGGTCAACTGGGCGGCGACGTCGAGCAGATATTTGGCGTTGAAGCCGATCTCGATCGGGTCGGACGAATAGTCGGCGGCCAGCTCCTCGGTGGCGCTGCCCGAATCCGGATTGTTGACAGCAAGCGTCACCTGGCCCTCGGTGATTGAAAGCTTCACTGCGCGGCCGCGTTCGGAGGAAATGGTCGAGACACGGTCGACGGCGGCGGCAAAACTCTGGCGATCAATGATCAGCTTCTTGTCGTTGCCGGTCGGAATGACCCGCTGATAGTCCGGGAAGGTGCCGTCGATCAGCTTCGAGGTCAAAACCACGCTGCCGATGGTGAAGCGGATCTTGGTGTCGGACAATTCGGTGGTGACAGCGACATCCGGATCATCAACCAGCTTCTGCAGCTCACTGACCGTCTTGCGCGGAATGATGATGCCCGGCATGCCTTCGGAACCCGCCGGGGCGTCGATCTCTGCGCGCGCCAGGCGGTGGCCGTCGGTTGCAACGGAGCGCAGCTTCAGCTTGCCGCCGGTCTCATGCGTGTGCAGGTAGATGCCGTTCAGATAGTAGCGCGTCTCCTCGGTGGAGATGGCGAACTGCGTCTTCTCGATCAGGCCTCTCAAGGCGACGGAATCGAGGCGGAAGATATGTGAGAACGACCCGGCCGAAAGCTCGGGGAAATCGGACTGCGGCAGGCATTGCAGACGAAAGCTCGAGCGCCCCGACGTCACCGTCATGGCATTGCCGTCCTCGTCGGTCTTCAGCATCACCTCGGCGCCGTCGGCCAGTTTGCGCACGATGTCGTAGAGCAGGTGCGCCGGAACCGTCGTCGCCCCGCCGCGCTCGACCTTGGCGGGTGTCGCTTCGGTCACTTCGAGGTCGAGGTCGGTGGCTTTCATTTCAAGGCTGGCGCCCTCGGCGCTGAGCAGCACGTTCGACAGGATCGGTATGGTGTTGCGCCGTTCGACCACGCGATGAACATGGTTGAGCGACTTCAGGAGATTTGACCGTTCCAGGATAACACGCATGACGAAACAGGCTCGCTTGAATGAATGAACGGGTCACCAGTGGGCGGCGCCCCGCGAAAGGTCTGAACAGGCTCAGAATCTATGCAAACTGACAGGAAAAAGCGGTTAAACGCAAGCCCGCGCCACCGGTTCGCGCCGGTTACGCGGGCTTTCTGGGGATAAAGCGGGCAATGGCCGCCAACCTATGCATGTCGCCCAAAAGTGCGCAGCGGTTTTGGGACAACGACATGCATCAAAACAAGAAATTTAAAGCGCGCCGACCGAATACTCTAAACCCGGCGCGCTCTGTTTGCCTCGCCGCTCAGGCCTGGTCGTTGATCAGCCTGCGCAACAGTTCCAGCTCCTGCGCCAGCGTATTGTCGACGCCGGAAAGGTCCTCGATCTTTCGCACGGCATGCAGCACCGTGGTGTGATCGCGACCGCCGAAACGCCTGCCGATCTCCGGCAGCGAACGCGGCGTCATCACCTTCGACAGGTACATGGCGACCTGCCGCGGCTTGACGATGGTGCGCGTGCGCCGGTTGGACAGAAGTTCGGTCTTCGACACATTGTAATGGCGCGCCACAATGCGCTGGATGTCCTCGATGCGCACCCGCTTCGGCTCGCCTGAGCGATAGATGTGGCCGAGGATTTCGTCGATGCGGTCGATGGTGATCGCCGGCTCGAATGACTGACGGAACAGCAGCTGGTTGAACGCGCCTTCCAGTTCACGCCCGCTGCCGGTCACGGTGCGGGCGACATGGTTGAGGATCTCCTCCGAAATATTGAGCGACGCATCGTCGACCTTGGCTGTGGCAAGCCGCAGCTTGAGCATGCCGATGCGCATGGCGAAATCCGGCGCCGACATTTCGAGCGCGACACCGCCATTGAGGCGCGAGCGCACGCGCGGCTCCAGCGATTCCAGTTCCGACGGCGGCCTGTCGGCTGCAACCACCACCTGCTTGGCGCTGTCGAGCAGCATGTTGATGAGATGGCAGAATTCATGCTGGATCGACTTGCCCTGCAGGAACTGCATGTCGTCGATGATCAACAGGTCGATGTCGCGCAGCTGTTCCTTCAGCGTCAGCGCATTGTTATCGCGGATCGCGGTGGCGAAGCGCCACATGAAATATTCGGCCGTGAGGTAGACGACGCGCGATTTCGGATTCTGCTTCAGCGACTCGGCCGCGATAGCCTGCAAAAGGTGGGTCTTGCCGAGGCCGACGGTGGCATGGAGGAACAGCGGATTGAAGCGAACCGCGCTCGACTGCGATTCCGCCACGGCTTTGGCGGCAGCGAAGGCCACCCGGTTCGACGGGCCTTCAATAAAGGAGCCAAACGTGTAGCGCGGGTCGAGCGGCGACCCCAGCACATTGTGCCGGAACTCGGCCTCGATCGGCGTGCCGGGGCGAGGGGCGGGCGCCCGCTCCACCCGGCCTGGACCCGCCGTGCCGGCCGCCAATGCCGTTTGAGTCTGCTTGGTCATCTTGCGCGCAGGCACGGCTTCGGGCTCGACGCCATTGCGGGCCGGACGGGTCGCGGTGCGCACGACGATCTCGATTTTCAGGACCTCGGGATCTTCGTGCTTCCACAGATCGGCGATGAGATCGAGATAGTGACCATTGATCCACGAGCGCAGGAAGGCCGTGGGCACAGAGATGCGTACAATGCCCCGGGAAGCCTCCGCCACCTTCATCCGCCCGAACCAGCTCGAATAGACCTCGGTTCCCAGACGCGCCTTCAACTGGGCCTTGACCCGGTCGAACTTCTGTTCCGCGTCGCTGGAAGCCGCCATGTCGTGCGCTCCGACCAATGTTCCAGGAAATGGCAGGTCGCCCGTAAGCTCCCGCTCGATGCCGCTCTGCATGATTGTGCGTCCCTTGTTCTTCTGTACCTTTTTTCCGCCGGGGATGCGCCTCCTGCACCCATGTTTCCGACGACCGTATCTTCGCTACAACACCACCACCGCCGCCGGCGAATGACGTTGCCTCGTCAGCAAGGGATCGATCCTGGCTGCTTAAAGCCAGTCCGTCTGACATGTTCGGGCAAAGCGACACCACCCAGCGAAAACGCCGGTGCGCCATCGACCTGCCATGTACAAATTACGCCAGTCCCCTACCGCATCGAACAGACAAACCATACCCGTTCGCGGAATTGATCCGCGTCATGAATTCTGCCACTGTGAGCTGGCCGATTCAGGCTGGGTTATGGGCTAATGGCCCGTCCCTTTCGATAGATCGACATTACCGAAATCGCTGTGGATAGGGCAAGGCCACGTCTAACGGATTTTTAAGGAATCTGGTTACTGATGAAGGGTTCGGGTCCCGTCCTGGAACCGTAGATTTTGACAAAGCCATTGTGATTCAAACCCTTTTGCCGCGAATATGAAAATGGCTGTGCGGTTTGAAATTTTCTGAAATAATTCGCTTGACACCAACTTGCCGCCTGTCGCCCACAGGCGATGTGAACAAGCTGTGGATCACCGACTGCAAGCCATTGAAAAATATTAGTAATTTGTGACAGTCAAATTTATTGGCGCGGGCCGTTTCGACGGATTGGAATATCAGTGGGAGTGTATGTGCCGGCAAAGCATTCCGAACTCTGGAATGCGGGCCGGGCGCGCTTTGCGGGCGTTCTTTTTTAAGTGCTTGCCGGCAAACGAAAAAACCCGGCGCGATCGGCCGGGTTTGAAAGAACGACAGTTCAGGAACGGTCGATCAGGCCGACAGCACCTTGAGGCGGTGTGCCAGACGCGACACCTTGCGCGATGCCGTATTCTTGTGGATCACGCCCTTGGTCGCGGCGCGCATCAATTCCGGCTCTGCGGTCTTGAAGGCTTCCAGCGCGGCTGCCTTGTCGCCGGCAGCCAGTGCCTCTTCGACCTGGCGGACATAGGTACGCACGCGCGAGCGGCGGTTCTTGTTGATCGCTGCGCGGCGGGCGATCTTGCGCGTTGCCTTTTTGGCCGAGGAGGTATTGGCCATGGTGCCTCTCTTCTGATCTGGTGAGCGCATGCGGGATGCCGCAGGGCGCAAAAAACAAACGGGCAGCCAACGGCCGCCTCGGTTGGAGCGGCTTATAGTTCAGCTTTCCCGGCACGTCAACGCCGCTTTGGCTTCTTTTTGGCCTCCGCCGCCAGAGCCTGATGCCGAAAGGTGTGAAGCCGTTTTTCTCGGACGAACGGAAACCGTTTGTCGCGGCATCATGCTCTAACGCGTTGACGCTAGCGGTTGGTGAAATTCGGCTTCCGTTTCTCTGCAAAGGCCGCCATGCCTTCCTTCTGGTCGTCGAGCGCAAACAGCGAGTGAAACAGCCGGCGTTCGAAGCGTAACCCCTCGGCCAGCGTCGTCTCGTAGGCGCGGTTGACGGCCTCCTTGGCCATCATCACCGAGGGCAGCGAAAATTCAGCGATCCTGGCTGCGGCCTTCAGCGCTTCGTCGACCAGTTCCCCAGCCGGCACGACGCGCGACGCCAGGCCGCTCCGCTCGGCCTCCGCGGCATCCATCATCCGTCCGGTCAGGCACATGTCCATCGCCTTCGACTTGCCGACGAAGCGGGTGAGCCGTTGCGATCCGCCCATGCCGGGAATGACGCCGAGCGTTATTTCGGGCTGGCCGAATTTTGAGGTGTCGGCGGCAATGATGAAATCGCACATCATCGCCAGCTCACAGCCGCCGCCCAGCGCATAGCCGGCGACCGCCGCGATCATCGGCTTGCGCGTGCGTGTGAATTCCTCCCAGCCGACGAAAAGATCCTGCACATAGGCGTCGGCGTAGGCGATGGTCTGCATTTCCTTGATGTCGGCGCCCGCCGCAAAGGCTTTCTCGGAACCGGTGATGACCATGGCGCCGATGCCCGGATCGGCATCGAACCCCTTTGCTGCCACCAATATGTCCGCCAGCACCTGGGTATTCAGCGCGTTGAGCGCCTTGGGCCGGTTCAGCGTGATCAGGCCGACCTTGCCGCGCGTCTCCACGATGATGGTTTCATAGCTCATGGGCTGGCCTCCTCGTTCCGGCATTGAAGGGATCGGTCTAGAGCAATTCCAGGAAAAGTGTGAGCGGTTTTCCGTCCGGAATTGCGTCAAAACAATAGCTAGAACGGGTCGCCGTTTCCGTGAAACGGTGAGCCGCTCTAGCTCACCGCTGACAGGTCCGGCAATAGAAGGTCGAGCGGCCGCTTTGCACGACGCGCTCGATGTGGCCGCGGCAGCCGGGCGTCGGGCAGGGCTCACCCTCGCGATCGTAGACCGCGAAGGAATGCTGGAAATAGCCCAGCGACCCGTCTGTGTGCACATAGTCGCGCAGCGACGACCCGCCGGCGGCGATCGCATCGGCGATGACCGAACGGATTGCCTCGGCCAGCCGTTCGCTCTGTTCCTTGGCCTTCTTGCCGGTCCCGGCGATAGTGCCTGCCTCGCGCAATGGCGACAGGCTGGCGCGCCACAGCGCCTCCGACACATAAATGTTGCCGAGCCCGGCGATCAGCTTCTGGTCGAGCAGCGCCGCCTTCAACGGCGATCTGCGGCCCTTCAGCAGCGAGGCGAGCAGGGCGCCGTCCAGCGCGTTGCCGGTCGGCTCGATGCCCAGTCCCGCCAGCATCGGGTGCGCGTCGGCCAATCCTTCCGCAAACAGCATGAAGCCGAAGCGGCGCGGGTCGTTGAAGACCACACGAGATTGGACGGCGGCTG
Source organism: Mesorhizobium sp. P2_B5 (assembly GCF_056404775.1). Lineage (NCBI taxonomy): Bacteria > Pseudomonadati > Pseudomonadota > Alphaproteobacteria > Hyphomicrobiales > Phyllobacteriaceae > Mesorhizobium > Mesorhizobium sp. P2_B5. The sequence goes on from NZ_JBFUDJ010000005.1 coordinate 348,698, forward strand.
GCGACACGAGGTGGAACACGACATGGTCGTGCTTGGCATCCTTCGAGCGCTCGTGATGGAACTTGCCTGGCGTCTCATCAGCGGTTTCGATACGGAACGAGCCCGACATGCCGAGATGGCAGATCAGAACCGGGCCGCCGTCCAGATGTATGGTCAGATATTTGGCGCGGCGGCCAAGCGCGGTGATGGTCTTGCCGGTCAGCCGCTGCGCAAATTTCGCCGGAAACGGAAATCTGAGATCGGGCCGGCGTGCCTCGACGCGCACGATGCGCGCGCCTTCCAGAACCGGCTGAAGGCCGCGCCGGACCGTTTCGACCTCAGGCAGCTCGGGCATGGCCGCCTATCGTCGCATGGAAGGAGGTACCGTGTCGGCCTTGCCCCAGCGCGAGGTGTTCGGCCACGGTTTCACCGATATCCGCGAAGGTCGTCCTGAGCCCAATGTCGCCGCCGGTGAGACCCGGTGCGGTGCCGATGACCGGAATGCGTTCACGCGTGTGGTCGGTGCCGCGCCATGTCGGGTCGTTGCCGTGGTCGGCGGTGAGGATCAGCAGATCGCCCGGCTTCAGTTTCACCAGCGCTTCGGGCAGCCGGCGGTCGAAGGCTTCGAGCGCCGCCGCATAGCCGGCGACGTCGCGGCGGTGGCCGAACTCGGTGTCGAAGTCGACGAAATTGGCGAACACCAGGTCGCCGTCGCCGGCATCGTCCATCGCGCCCAGCGCCTTATCGAACATTGCCATGTTGCCGGGCGCCTTGCGCACTTCCGAGATGCCGCGGTGGGCGAAGATGTCGCCGATCTTGCCGACCGCGATCACCCGGCTGCCGCGCCCGGTCAGCCGGTCGAGCAACGTCGGCTCGGGCGGCGGCACGGCGTAGTCATGGCGGTTATAGGTGCGCTCGAAGGTGACCGATGTTTCGCCAAGGAAAGGCCGTGCGATCACCCTGCCGATTTTCAGCGGGTCGACCAGCCGGCGCACCGTCTTGCAGAACTCATAGAGCCGCTCCAGGCCGAAATGAACCTCGTGCGCCGCAATCTGCAGGACGGAATCGACCGAGGTGTAGCAGATCGGCTTGCCGGTGCGGATGTGCTCTTCGCCGAATCGCTCGATAATCTCAGTACCTGGCGCATGGCAATTGCCGAGAATGCCCGGCACGTTGCCTTCGCGGATCATCGCTTCGGTCAGTTCGGCAGGGAAGGCGGGCACCGTATCGGGGAAATAGCCCCAGTCGAAGCGCACAGGCAGGCCGGCGATTTCCCAGTGGCCCGATGGCGTATCCTTGCCGCTCGAGATCTCCTGCGCGGCGCCGTGGAAGGCGGAGGCCGAAACAGCGTCGGCCGTGCTGTCGAACCGGAAGCCGGTCGCAGTGTGCGCGGCGCGGGCTAGACCGAGTGAAACCATGTTGGGCACCAGAAGCGGTCCCTTGCGCAGGCCTTCGCGATCGGCGCGGCGTTCCGCGCAGGCCTGGGCGATATGTCCGAATGTGTTCGACCCGGCGTCGCCATAGCGTTCGGCATCGGCCGCGCCGCCAATGCCGAAAGAATCGAGAACGAAGAGGAAAGCGCGCGCCATCGGTGCCGTCATTGCCAGTCTGGGTGACCAGACATAAGGTCCCGTCGCTGCATTGGCAAATCGGAAACCAGGCAGCAACGGCTTGGCGCAATAGTCGCAACGGCGGGCAGGCGCGGGTGTACGCATCCTTGCGACATGCGGCGCGCTTCGAGGACGGCGGTACGAGGCATGAAACGATGACACGGGCGGATCTCGCCATAGGGCCGGGTTGGAGGGCATTGGCGACCAGCGTGGCGTTGCTGGCCTTGCCGCAGGCCGTGCACGCCGACTGGCGCGACCAGATCGGGACGTTTCGGATCGGCATCGTTGCCGAGCCGGGCGCAGGCAACACGGTTCCGGGTCTGGCCTTGCTGACAGACGCCTACGGCAAGGCGCTCGGCATGAAGGTGGAATTTGTCGTCGCGCATGACTATGCGGCGCTGATCGAGGCACAGGCCACTGCCCGGATTCAGTACGCGGTCTATTCGGCGACCGCCTACGCCACCGCCTTGGAGCGCTGCGGCTGCGTCGAACCTCTGGTGGCGCCGGTCGATGCCGACGGCGCCACCGGCATCCGCTCCGTGCTTTTGACGCGCGACAGCAAGCTTCCCGATCTTGCAGCCATGCAAACGCACCGCATCGCCATGGCGCCTTCCGATAATGTCGGCGGTTCTCTTCTGCCGCTCGCCGGGCTGGCCGCCGATGGCATCAAGATCAGCCAGGATGCGCCATTCCTCACTCATGCCGGCTCGGCCGCCGCTGCCGAAGCGATGCTGGTCGATGGCCAGGCCGATGCCGTGTTCGGCTGGGAGCGGGCCGCGGCGGAAAACCGGACGGCAATTGCCGGCGATCAGCCGGCTGATCCGGACGGCACGGCGGCGCGGCTGGAGGCGGCGGGAATTCCAAAAACCGCGCTCCAGATCATCTGGACCTCCGATGTGCTGCGATACGGCCCCCACGCCGTCCGCAGCGATCTCGATCCCGAAGCCAAGCGCCGGCTGACCGTCTTCCTCACCAATCTCCGATCGCAATCGCCGGAAGTCTACGATTTCGTGGAAGCGAAACATTCCGGCGGCTTCATATCAGCCGCCGCCGGCGACTATGCGATGGCAACAGCCATCGTGCGCCTGCTGTCGGAGAGCAGCGGCCAATAGATCCGGGGCTCAGCAGTCGCTGCAGGGCAGCGTCAGAACCCGGCGCGGCCTGAGATAGTAGGTCTCGCCCATGTTGATGGTGCTGAAGAAGGAGCTAGTCAAGCCAACCCGTTTCGCATTGTCGACGTCCCATGCGATGATGGGCTGGTAGCCGAGCTGGCTTTCGACACGGATAAGGAAAGTGTTCCTGATCTTAAGCGTAGTGGGCACCGTGGTTGGATCGTCCTTCTTAGCGTCGGCGGAATAGGTGCCATTCACCACCTTGCGCGACCACACTACTTTTGCCGTGGGCGAGGCCTCGTCCGTCATCTGTATCGCCGTGACGATGATGTTCGGCGTTGAGCGGTTGTAGGGCTGCAGGGTCGAGGTGCCGATCTTCATGATCGCATCGACGTCTGCTTGCGTGACCGACGTCTGCTGCGTCACGAGATCCGCAACCATGGAGCCGATGCGGCTGACCTTCTTGCTGGTCTCGATGGCCTGCGAGGCCTCCATGGTCACGAAATACATGACCAGGAGCACAGGCACGATGAAGGCGAACTCGATGGCCGCGACGCCGCGGCGATCCGAGCAGAATCGCACCGCTCTTGCCCAGACACTCGAAAATCCCTGATGTGCCCCCGCACGATACATGCCTGTTTCCCTTTAAGCCAAAATAACGCTGCGTTCTCAGTCGTCGAACGGTTCGTTCTGCCAGGTCACCGATGCGAAATGCAGCGTGTTGCCGTCTTTCAGATTGGCCATCGATTTGGCCATGAAATCGGTCATGACCGGCCATTTGTAGAAGACCCGCAGCATGTTCTTCGTTTCCGCCAGGCCCGGCGTCACGGCGAAGCTCATCGAATTGGTGCCTTGCGTCAGCACGATCTCGCCATTGACGATCTTGAAGCCAGCCGTGGCGGCATCGGCAAAGGTCGGATATTCGCGCAGATCCACCAGCAGTCCGGGGCAGGTCTTGGCGACCATGATCTCCAGTCTGGTGCAGATGAGGTCCCGGAGCTTGGTTCCGGTCAGGTCGGCCGGCTTCAACTGGCCGGTGCGCACCTGGCGGGCGACGTCGTCGGTGATGTTGGCCATCACCTCCTGTCCGGCAAATGAAATGCAGCTCTCGAGGATGGCGAAGACGAGAAGCGCAAACGGGATCGCCAGCATGGCGAATTCCATCGCCGTGCTGCCGCGACGATCGCCAAGGAAGCGGCGGGTAAACGTTACGCGTCCAGACTTGCCGTTCGCGATCTCGCGTCCTGAATCCTCGTCCAAACGCCCGTCCAAAACGTCGCCCATGTCACGTCCCTGCCGATCCTGATGCGGTACCGTCAGCAACATTAGCGAGAACCCATTGAGGTCCGGTTTGGATGACCGTTAAATTCGACGGAAAGGCATTAACCGGCCGATAACCGAAGCGACATTTCGGGGAACTGAGCAGCCCAGGCGCTTACTGGCCGGCGCTCATTTCGGCTTCGGAGGCCTTCTCCGACTCGCTCTTGAACGAGCTCTCGCAATAAGGCGTGCAGGACATGGTCTGTACCGAAGCGCGCCTGTAGATACGCACCGACGACGCGTCCTGGCGCACCACCGTCACCTGCTCGTCGATGATTGGGCTGCCCTCCTGGTCGAGGACAACCAGATTGGTGACGCCGAACCCCTTGCCCGTTAGCACGATCGTCGATGCATCCTGGACGGAGGCGTCGGCAATCGCCGGATTGCCGACCACGATGGTGTCGGCCGGGCGTGTCAGTTTGACGATCTTGGCCTGGTTCATCGTCACTTCGATGCCGGCTCCGGCCTTGGCCGGTAGCACAAAAGCCGGGACGGCGAGAAGCGCGGCAAGCAGGAATGACGATTTCATGACGGTCATCGAGGCGCTCCACGGCGGCAACTTGTTCAACGGAACATGAACGAGATTGGTGAACCAACGGTTAAGCCGGTGACCGGGCCAGGGATATCGGCGCGTATTTTGCCACTGGCTAATATAAAGAGTGTCCTGCCGATAGCCGCGAAGTTCCAGCTTTCGCGGCCTTTTCATTGGCAGGCGAGCCGCTGTCCGGCGTTTAGTTTACGGTTAACCACGCAAGCTGTTCGAGGCGCGAAAGGAATCGGTAAGGCTGTTTATTAAGCCGATTGAAAGAGCTTCTCCCTAGATTGGCACCATCCGATCAACCACCACAGAAGTTGACGGAAGTGCTGTAACACGTGGAGTAGGAGCTCTCGAATGTCTAATCTCATCGCACGTTTCGTGAAGGACGAGTCCGGCGCGACCGCTATCGAATACGGTCTGATCGCCGCTCTCATCGCGCTTGCCATCATGGTCGGTGCTGGTTCGCTCGGCAACGCCCTGGGCGTAAAGTTCAACGACATCGCCGAAGCCGTCTCGACCGGCAATGCTCCGTAATACTTACGGATCAGTGATTGTTTGGGAACAAGGGCCGCTCTTTGCGGCCCTTGTTTCATTTGTGCGATGCGCAGGATCTGAATCCGCAATTCGCAGGCGACACCTGTGAATTTGAGATCGCTGCCTCATCAATCGTTAATCGAACCTGTCTAGGCTGAAGTCCGATACAATTTGACCAAGGCGCCGCGCCGATGCTTGAAGCCCTGATCTTCGTCGTCTTTCCCTTCTGCATGCTCTTTGCCGCGATCTCCGACATGCTGTCGATGACGATCGCCAACCGCGTACCGGTGTTGCTGCTGGCTGTGTTTGCCCTGGTTGCGCCGCTGACGGGTATGGACTGGGCAACCTATGGCTGGCATTTCGCTGCCGGCGCCCTGGTGCTGGCCGTGACGTTCGGTCTGTTTGCGCTTGGCGGCATGGGGGGCGGCGACGCCAAGCTGCTCGCCGGCACCGCCGTCTGGATGGGGTTCAACCCTCACCTTGTCGAGTATCTGGTGATCTCGACGTTCATTGGTGGCCTGCTGACGCTCGCCATCCTTCTCTATCGGAAATCGCCGCTGGCGACTTACACCAGCCACAATCCGTTCCTGCGCCATTTCGCCGACGACACGACTGGCGTTCCCTACGGCATTGCACTCGGCATTGGCGGGCTGCTGACCTATCCGGATTCACCTTTGATGGTATGGGCATTGGCAAGGCTGGCGACCTGATACAGCGAACCTCTTTGCCGCTCCGGCATCGATGAAAAGAGGCGGCTTGGCCGCCTTTTTGTTGTCGCAGCGTTGGATGTGTCCAATTTATGTAAACCTTAAATTAATCACGATCGTAAGCATTACATTAACCTTGTTTTGACGATTGCCGCTGCAAAGTCCGGCCTGGATAGGTGGTTTGCCTAAAGGCGAGGGTTCGGACAGATGCCAGCATCCCGACTGATCATTCTGGGCGTGGCGGTGGCTGCGGCGGGTGGTGCAGGTTACGTTGCAAAGAACATGGTGGCGGTCTCGCCGCCCCAACAGGTCGTCGTCGACGCGCCTCAGGCGCCTGCAATCGCCTTGCAGGATGTGCTCGTGCTTTCCGGCGACGTCGCCATGGGCAGTCCGCTTGAGAACAACATCAGCTGGGAGTCCTGGCCGGCCGAAGGGATCAACGCGAATTTCATCACCCGCGCCGTCGAACCCGACGCGCTGGAGAAGCTGAAAGGCTCTGTTGCCCGCGTCGCGATGTACACCGGCGAGCCGTTGCGGCGCTCCAAGCTGATCGGCGAGGGGCAGAGCTTCATGTCGTCGATCCTGCCCAGCGGCATGCGGGCCGTCGCCACGGCGATCTCGGCCGATACGTCGGCAGGCGGCTTTATCCTGCCCAACGATTTTGTCGACGTCATCATGACCCGCAGATCCGACACCGGCAACGCCGGCAGCGGATTCACCACAGAAACCATCCTCAAGAACATCCGGGTCCTGGCGATCGACCAGACCATCCAGGAGGACGAGGAAGGCAAGAAGACCAGGGTCGGACAGACGGCGACGCTGGAGCTGACGCCGCAGCAGGCCGAGATCATCACTGTCGCCCAGCAGATGGCCGATCGCCTGACGCTGGCACTGCGCTCGATCACCGACAATCAGGAAAAACATACGGATGAGGCCGACTATCTCGTTTCCGGCAATGGGCGGCGCGGAACGGTGCGGTTGATCAAATCGGGCGAAGTTTCCGAAGTAGGGGCAAGGAAATGAGGTTAATCGCTAAACTGCCGGTCACCATGGCTGCGGCAATCGGCCTGCTTTTCCTCGGAGTCCATGCAAGTGGCCTCCTCGAGGCCAAGGCCGCCGGCAAGAGCGCCGGGGTCACCGCTTCGACGGCCACGCAACGCGTCAAGCTCGGCCTCAACAAATCGGTGGTCATCGACCTGCCAAGCGACGCCTACGACATCCTTGTCGCCAACCCCGCGGTCGCCGATGCGGTGACGCGCACGGCAAGGCGCATCTATCTGTTCGGCAAGGCAGTGGGCGAAACCAACATCTTCGTCTTCGGTCCCAATGGCGAGCAGATCGTCAGCCTTGATCTGGCCGTCGAACGCGACGTCGCCGGATTGGAGGACTACCTCAAGCGCTTCCTTCCGAACGCCGAGATCAAAGTCGAATTGCTGAACGACAACGTCGTCCTGACCGGCACGGTGGATACGCCGCTAGATGCCAAGCGCGCCGTCGATCTGGCAACCATCTTCGTGTCCGGCGGTGAAGCGACGACCGGCCAGTACTCGCAGACCGCGGCCGGTGGTAATGCCAATGGCGGCGTCGACATTAACAATCCGGATGCCGAGCGCCGGGTCTCGAAGATCGTCAACCTGCTGCAGATCATCGGCGACGACCAGGTGACGCTGAAGGTGACCGTGGCCGAAGTCAGCCGCTCGGTGATGAAGCAGCTCGGCGTCAATATGATTGGCAGCGGCAGCTCTAATGGCATCTCCTACGGCGCATCGAGTTCACCGTCTTTCGGATTGGGCAAGCCGATCGCGCAGACTTCCGGCTTACTGTTGGGGGACGGCCTCGGAAACGGTATCCAAGCCTACATCAACGCTATGGAACAAAGCGGCGTGATGAAGACGCTTGCCGAACCGACCCTGACGGCGGTTTCGGGCGAGAAGGCAACGTTCAAGGTTGGCGGCGAGTTCAATATCGTCACTGCGCGAACAAGCAATGTCTCTTCCGAGAACCAGACCGGCCAGACTACCTATACCAATGAAAAGCTCGAATATGGCATCGGTCTCGAATTCCAGCCGGTGGTCCTGTCGGCGGGCCGCATCAGCCTCAAGGTCAGGACATCCGTCTCGGAGCCGACTACGGAAGGTGGGACGACCCTCGAAGGAGGGGGTAGTAGAGCGAGTATCACTTTACCCGGCATGACGATTTTGTCGATCCGCAAGAGGCTTGCCGACACCACCGTCGAATTGCCGTCAGGCGGCTCGATGATGATCGCCGGCCTGGTTCGCGACGACGTCCGCCAGGCCGTATCGGGTCTGCCCGGCCTGGCCAAGATCCCAGTGCTCGGCACGCTCTTCCGCAGCCGCGATTTCGTCCGCAACGAAAGCGAGCTGGTCATCATCATCACGCCCTATCTGGCGCGGCCGGTGGCGCGCAACGACCTGGCCAAGCCGGACGACAATTTCAATGCCGCCGGCGATGGCCCGGCCATGTTCCTTGGCCGCGTCAACCGCGTCTACGGCACCATGCAGACCGACAAGCCCAACGGCCGCTACCACGGCGTTGTTGGCTTCATCTACAAGTAAGCGGGGAGCGGACATGTCTCAGTCAGCATCGAAGGCAATGGCGGTTGCCGCAACAATGCGGTCCGGTCGTGCCCGGATCCGCCGATCGGCAATGCCGATCCTGGCGATCGCGATCGCGGCCACGCTCGCCGGTTGCGCCAAGCGCGACAGCATCACGGTTGGGGCAATTCCCGATGACTATCGCACCACGCATCCAATCGTCATTGCCGAGAAGAACCAGAAGATCGACCTTCCGGTCGGCGCCGGTGATCGCGGCATGACCGGCTCGCAGCGCGATACGCTTCTCGGCTTCCTCGACGGCTACGACAAGAGCGCTGCCCCGGCGCTGACGATCGCAACCCCGATCGGCTCGGCCAACGAGGTGGCAGCGACTGCCGCGGCACGCGATTTCGCCAGGCTGGCGGTTGCCAGCGGCATCAAGCGAAACCGGATCGTCGTTACCTCCTATCAGTCGGTTTCCCCGGAAGCCTCGGCGCCTATCCGCGTCTCCTATATTTCGGTGAGAGCCCAGACCGACAAATGCGGGCGCTGGCCCGAGGACTTGTTCGAGACCTCGGAAAACAAGCACTACGCCGATTACGGCTGCTCGTCTCAGAACAACCTCGCCGCGCAGCTCGCCAATCCGGCCGATCTGCTGGGGCCAAGAAAGTCGACTGATATCGACGCCGAGAACCGCGGTGCGGTGATCGACGTCTATCGCGGTAGGGGTATTTCGGACGAGTTCCTCAGCAATTCGGAAGTGACGTACTAGGAGCGCCAGTCCCGCGTAGAGACCGGAAAGAGAAGTCACGGAAAGAGCATGACGATGAGCAATCTTGCCTACGACGCGCCCGTAGACGGCGGCGACAGCTCGCAATCAGATATTGCCGCGATGCAGGCTCTGCGGCCGGTCCCGCGTATTTCGATACAGGCATTTTGCGAGACCGAAGGTGTCGCGCATCCGGTGGAGCGGGCCGGCGAAGACCGCCGCATGGCGAAGGCGCATCTGAAAGTGCATATGGGCGGCATCGCCACGGCGATCGAATTCTACCAGTCGGCGCCCACGCCGAACCTGATCCTGCTGGAATCGCGCAGCGAACCAAAGCAATTGCTGGAGCAGCTTGCCCAGCTTTCCGAATATTGCGATCCCTCCTCGAAAGTCGTGGTGATAGGCCACTACAACGATGTCGGGCTTTACCGCGAACTCATCCGCTTCGGTATTTCCGAATATGTCATCGCGCCGGTGTCGATGGCCGATGTCGTCTCCGTGGTGTCGTCGATCTTCGTCGATCCGGAGGCCGAGCCGATCGGCCGTTCGATTGCCTTCATCGGCGCCAAGGGCGGCGTCGGCTCCTCGACCATCGCCCACAATGTGGCGTGGGCGATGTCATCACTGTTCAAGTCGGAAGTGGTCGTCGCCGATCTCGACCTGGCTTTCGGGACGGCCAACATCAATTTCGACCAGGACCCGGCGCAAGGCATAGCCGAGGCCGTGTTTTCACCCGAACGCGTCGACGAGGTCTATCTCGACCGGTTGCTTGCCCAGTGCGCCGAGCATCTGTCGTTGCTCGCCGCGCCCTCCACCCTGGAGCGGGTCTACGACTTTGATCCCGAGGCCTTCACACAACTCATCGACACCGCGCAGCGCAGCGTGCCGCTGCTGGTGCTCGACGTCCCCCATGTCTGGACCGGCTGGACCAAGAACACGCTGATGAAGGCCGACGAGATCGTCATCACGGCGACACCGGAACTGGCCAATCTGCGCAACACTAAGAATATGGTCGATATGCTGACGCGGCTTCGCCCGAACGATGCGCCGCCGAAGCTCATCATCAATCAGGCCGGGGTGCCGAAACGACCCGAAATATCAGCTTCCGACTTCGCCGAGCCGCTCGGCATCACGCCGATGTCGGTGATCGCCTTCGACCCGTTGCTGTTTGGAAACGCCTCCAACAACGGCCGCATGCTGGGCGAGATGGATGCCAAGAGCCCGGTCGTCGGGATGATCAATGAAATCGCGCATGTGCTGACCGGTCGCAGCGAAATCAAGGCCAAGAAGAAGGCAGGCCTTGGCGGCCTGCTCGGCAAGCTCTCGCGTAACAAGAAATGACGCTTCTCAAGCGGAATTGGTAGTCGATCATGTTTGGTAAAAGAGGCTCCGACGACGGCAGCCGGTCCATCCCGGAATTCCGTCAGCCAGCACCGCCGCCCGCGGCGCCGGTGGCTGCAAAGCCTGCGGACACGGCCGTTCTTTCCCGGCCCGCCGCAGCGTCGCCGTCTGCTGCGCCGGCAATGCCGCCCGCTCGCCGTGCTGTTGAGGCGCCGCCGATGGCGCCGGAGCCGGCAAGAAAGGTCCAGCGCGAACGCAGTGAGACCTACTACGACACCAAGAGTCAGGTCTTCTCCGCGCTTATCGACACCATCGACCTGTCGCAGCTCGCCAAGCTCGATCCCGAGAGCGCGCGCGAGGAAATCCGCGATATCGTCAACGACATCATCGCCATCAAAAATTTCGCAATGTCGATTGCCGAGCAGGAAGAGCTGCTCGAAGACATCTGCAACGACGTGCTGGGCTACGGCCCGCTGGAGCCGTTGCTTGCCCGCGATGATATCGCCGATATCATGGTCAATGGCTCCAAGAACGTCTACATCGAAGTCAACGGCAAGGTCGAACAGACCGGCATCCGCTTCCGCGACAATCAGCAACTGCTCAACATCTGCCAGCGCATCGTCAGCCAGGTTGGCCGCCGCGTCGACGAATCGAGCCCGATCTGCGACGCCCGCCTACCCGACGGTTCCCGCGTCAACGTCATCGCCCCGCCGCTGTCCATCGACGGCACAGCGCTCACCATCCGCAAGTTCAAGAAGGACAAGCTGACGCTCGATCAGCTGGTCAAGTTCGGCGCCATCTCGCCGCAGGGCGCCGAAATCCTCAAGATCATCGGCCGCGTCCGCTGCAACATCGTCATCTCCGGCGGTACCGGCTCCGGCAAGACGACGCTGCTCAACTGCCTGACCAACTATATCGACCGCGAGGAACGCGTCATCACCTGCGAGGACTCGGCCGAGCTGCAACTGCAGCAGCCGCATGTGGTGCGTCTCGAAACCCGCCCGCCCAATCTCGAGGGCGAAGGCGAGGTGACCATGCGCGACCTAGTCAAGAACTGCCTGCGCATGCGGCCCGAACGCATCATCGTCGGCGAAGTGCGCGGACCGGAGGTTTTCGACCTGCTGCAGGCGATGAACACCGGCCATGACGGTTCGATGGGAACGATCCACTCCAACAGCCCGCGCGAATGTCTGAACCGTATCGAATCGATGATTGCCATGGGCGGCTATTCACTGCCGCAGAAGACCGTGCGCGAAATCGTCGTCGGCTCCATCGATGTCATCATCCAGGCAGCACGCCTTCGCGACGGGTCGCGCCGCATCACCCACATCACCGAGGTGATCGGCATGGAAGGCGACGTCATCATCACGCAGGATCTCGTGCTCTATAACATCAAGGGCGAGGACTCGAACGGCAGGCTGCTGGGCGAGCATGTGTCGACCGGCATTGGCCGTCCGCATTTTTGGGATCGTGCCCGCTACTACGGCGAGGAACAGCGCCTCGCCAATGCGCTGGAATCGATGGAGAAACGCGCTGACTGACGCATCTGGAGGCGTGGGGACCAAGATTGATGTTCGGAATTGACACCACCGTACTGGCGTTCATCGTGCTCGCCGGCTTCAGCGCCGGCGCGGTCGCCTATGCCTTCCTGTTCACCCAGATGAGCAACGAGAAGCAGGCCGGCAAGCGGCTCGAGACGATCAAAGCCGCCGAGACCGATCGTTCGGTCGTCAAGGCTTCACGCGACCGTGTCGCGGAGGCGGCCAAGCGGCGCAAATCCGTCCAGGATTCATTGAAACAGCTCGACGAAAAGCAGAAGACCACCGAACGCGTTGTCAAGAAGCCGCCGCTGAAGGCCCAGCTCCGTCAGGCCGGCATGCAGGTCTCGATTGAGCGTTTCTATCTCTACTCCCTCTTTTGCGGCATCGCGCTGACGGCGCTTGCCTATTTCGCCGGCGCGCCGCTGCTGGTCTTGCCAGGCGCGCTGCTGGCCGGCGCGCTCGGCCTGCCCCGCTGGTTCGTCTCGCTTCGCCGCGCGCGCCGGGTCAAGGCGTTCCTCAACGAATTTCCCAACGCCCTCGATATCATCGTGCGCGCCGTCAAGTCCGGCCTGCCGCTCAACGACGCCATTCGCCTGATCGCCAATGAATCGCCGGAGCCGGTCAAGACCGAGTTCCGCCGCATCGTCGATTCACAGCAGGTTGGCATGTCCATCCCCGATGCCACCTTGCGCATGGCCGAAACCATGCCATGCAGCGAGGCAAGCTTCTTCGGAATCGTCATCCAGATCCAGTCGCAGGCCGGCGGCAATCTCTCCGAGGCGCTGGGCAACCTTTCGCGCGTGCTTCGCGATCGCAAGAAGATGAAGGCCAAGGTCCAGGCGCTGTCGATGGAAGCGAAGGCCTCGGCCGTCATCATCGGCGCGCTGCCTTTTGTCGTCGCCCTTCTCGTCTACCTGTCGAGCCCGAATTACATCATGCCGTTGTTCACCACCAGCACCGGCAATCTGATCCTCGGCTGTTCCGGCGTCTGGATGTCGATCGGCATTCTGGTGATGCGCAAGATGATGAACTTTGAGGTTTAGGCCCGACTTCGGAAAGCTCGAACGAAAAGACTGAAAACGAATGACAGACCAAGTCGTCAAATCGCTGACCGATCCTGCCTTCCTGATCGCATTGCTGGTCGGCATCGCGGTGTTCGCGACCGTCTTCACGCTGCTGCCGGCCCTGGGCGGCAATCAGCTCAAGGCGCGCATGAAATCGGTCGCGCTGGAGCGTGACGAACTGCGCGCCAAGCAGCGCGCGCGGCTGGCCAACGAAGCCGATCGCCGCCGCAAGGGCCTGCGCGAGGAACAGTCTATCGGCATGCGCAACATCGTCGACAGGCTGGACCTGCGGCGTGCGCTGGCCGATGAAGGCACGCTGCAGAAGCTCAAAGTGGCGGGCTTTCGTGGCCAGAACCCGCTGACGCGCTTCCTGTTTTTCCGCCTGGTCCTGCCCTTTGTCGGTTTCGCGCTGGCGGCGATCTATCTGTTCGTGCTCGGCGGCCTGCCGGACCGGCCGGCTTTCGTGAAGCTGTTCGTCTGCATCCTTGTCGCCTATGCCGGTTTCTACGCGCCGATCCTTTACGTCAACAACCGTGCCGCCAAGCGCAAGCAGTCGATCCAGCAGGCGTGGCCGGATGCGCTCGACCTGATGCTGATCTGCGTCGAGTCGGGCATGTCGGTAGAGGCTGCAATGCGCAGGGTCGCCGATGAGATCGGCTCGCAGTCGGTGGCGTTGGCGGAGGAGTTCGTGCTGACCAATGCCGAACTCTCCTATCTGCAGGAGCGCAAGCAGGCTTATGAAAACCTCGCGGCTCGTACCGGCCTGGAATCGGTGAAGTCGGTGTCCCAGGCGCTGGTCCAGGCCGAGCGCTACGGCACGCCCGTGGCGCACGCATTGCGCGTGCTGGCCTCGGAAAGTCGCGATATGCGCATGAATGCGGCCGAGAAGAAGGCCGCCGCCCTGCCGCCGAAGCTCACCGTGCCGATGATCCTGTTTTTCCTGCCGGTGTTGTTCGCCATCATTCTTGGACCGGCCGGCATGCAGGTCAGCCAGCGCGGCATCTTCGGCGACCAGCACAATTCCTCAAGCCAGTAGGCTTCGTTGCAGCCATACGAAAGAGCCGCGTTGCCGATGCAATGCGGCTCTTGGATTTTCAGCTTTGATGTGGATGGATTTTGCGCTGCGCGGAGGTGTATTCGGCGCTCAGTTGGTCGCCGGCTTGCCCTTGTCCTGATCCTTGAGCTGGCTCCAGGCGTTCTGCTGTGCAAGCATCTGACGAAGGTAGGCCACATTGGCTTGCGCCTGTTCGGGCGAAAGCTCCTGCGAGGCGATCTTCTCGGCCTCGTCGAAACGGCCCTGAAGTCCCACGACCAGCGCCAGGTTCTGGCGCACCCGGCTGTCGGCGTTCGGTTGCTGGGCGGCCGAGCGCATATAGGTCTCGGCGGTGCGCAGATCGCCTTCCAGCACATAGGACATGCCGAGATTGGAAAGGATCGAGGGCTCGTTTGGCTTGAGGTCCAGCGCCTTGCGGTAATCCTGGCGCGCTTCATCCTTCTGGCCGATCTGGTCGAGGATGGCGGCCTCGGCCGACATCAGCCGCCAGTCCGGATATTCCGGGGTCTGCGCCCGGCGCACCGCGTCGAGCGCGGGCTCGAACTGGCCGTTGGCGGCGAGTGCCTTGCCATAGGCGGCGAGCACGTCGCGATCCTTGGGGTAGGCGATCGCCAGCTTGCGCATCACGGCAAGCGACTGGTCGGCATCGCCGTCCATCTGCAGCGCCGCCGCAAAATTTGTCGCCAGCCGTTTGTCGTTGGGATTTTTTGCGTAGGATTCGCCGAGCCGCGTGGTCGCGCTGTGCAACTCGCTGGCCGACATCGTTTCCAGCGGTTTGCCGCTGGTGCGCCCGATCGAGCCGGTCGTGAGCTTGCTGGTTCCGCACCCGGCAACACTGGCCGCGAGCGCCATCAGCAACGCCGTGGTGACCAACCGTTTGCCCGTGACGTTCATCCTGCGGTTGGTCGGCATCGGCACGGGGCTCTCCATTCCTGCGCGCGGCCATTGCGTGGCCGTCTTCATTCCCCCAGAAATATTCTGTTAACCCTAACGGATAGTTAAAAAGTGGCCCGTTGAGATCGGTACGCCGCCCGCCGGAAGCCATTGGCTTGGCATTTTCCTATGCCTGGCCTCTGTGCATAGAGGTTGAAATCATTCGACGTCCCTGTCAGGTGACTGGGGACGACTTGCAAGCCTGCGCGGAGACCATCGAATGCCCGTCGAATTCGTCGAGACACTGAACACTGCCTTGCCCGTCCATCTGGTCGCGAGGGATGGCCTGGAGGCCTTGGGGCTTTCGCCTTCCACGATCGCCTGGGCGGCCGCCAACGGCTTTTCCGGCGAAGCCGGCAGGACACTCGCCGTGCCCGGCGAAAACGGTGCGCTTGCCGGCGCGCTGTTCGGCATCGGCGAAGGCGAGGGCGCACTGGCCATCGGTGCGCTGGCGAGAGCCCTGCCGGAGGGCGACTGGCACCTTGCCTCGGCGCATGCCGAGCCGGAACTCTCGGCCATAGCCCTGGTTCTCGGCGGCTATGTCTTCACCCGATACGGCAAGAAGCCAGGCAAGGCATTGCGCTTTGCCATGCCGTCCGGCGCCGATGCGAGCCGTGTCCGCCGCATCGCCGACGGCGTCTTCCTGACGCGCGATCTCGTCAATACGCCGACCAGTGACATGGGACCGGACGAGTTGGAAAAGGCCGTGCAGACCTTGGCGGCGACACACAAGGCCGAGGTGTCGGTGATCAAGGGCGACGATCTGCTCAAGCAGAATTTTCCGATGATTCATGCGGTCGGCCGCGCCTCTGTCGGCGCGCCGCGCCTGATCGACATGATTTGGGGACGGGCCGATGCGCCGAAGGTGACGCTGGTCGGCAAGGGCGTCTGTTTCGACACAGGCGGTCTCGACATCAAGCCGTCGTCGGGCATGCTGTTGATGAAGAAGGATATGGGCGGCGCCGCCAATGTTCTGGGCCTTGCCTCGATGATCATGGCTGCCGGGTTGAAGGTAAGGTTGCGCGTCCTGATCCCGGCGGTTGAGAACTCGATTGCCGGCAATGCTTTCCGGCCTGGCGATGTGCTGACCAGCCGCAAGGGCACCACCGTCGAGATCGGCAACACCGACGCCGAAGGGCGGCTGGTGTTGGCGGATGCACTAGCGCTGGCCGATGATGAGGAGCCTGAACTGTTGATCGACATGGCGACGCTGACCGGCGCCGCGCGCGTCGCGCTCGGTCCCGACCTGCCGCCTTTCTACACCGGCGACGAAGCGCTGGCGTCCGAATTGGTGGCGGCCTCCGTTGCCGTCGAGGATCCGTTGTGGCGCATGCCGCTGTGGCGACCCTACGATGCCAGGCTGGCCTCGAAGATCGCCGACATCAACAATGTCACCACCGACGGCTTTGCCGGTTCGGTCACCGCGGCGCTGTTCCTGAAACGCTTTGTCGAGCGGACGCCGCGCTGGGCGCATTTCGACATCTTTGCCTGGAATCCGTCCGACCGCCCTTACGGCCCTGCCGGCGGCGAGGCGCAAGGCATCCGTGCGCTGGAGCGGATCATTTCGAGGCGCTATGCCTGAGGTCGTGAGGCATAGCGCACGGCCTCCAAACTGAAACGGAACCGAAACAATTTGCCGTCATGCTCGGGCGATGTCGATTTCGATGCGTCCGAGCCAGGCGATGCGACTGTGGCAGCAGGTGATGCTGTCGCAGGTGCGCGATGACGCGCCCGATCTCACCATGCGCCAGACGGCGATCCTGTTCACCATCTATCTTGACCCGCCGCCGCATACAGTGCGCGGCCTGGCAGCCCGGCTCAACGTCACCAAGCCGGTCATCACCCGCGCGCTGGATACGATGGGCGCGCTGAAGCTGGTGTCGCGCCATCGCGACGAACTCGACAAGCGCAACGTGCTGATCCGGCGCACGGTCGAAGGCGCGCTCTTTGTCGAGCGCTTCGGCGATGGTATCGTTGCCCGGGCGCATGAGCTGCCCATCTGACCATACCCAATAGCTGGATTGCTGATTTGACTGCCAGGGATGCCCGCCTTCACGCCTTCCGTTCCGACCTCGCCGATGCCAGGCTGAAAGGCGAGGTATCGGCCGATCGCTTCGTCACCGGCCGTCCGGCGCGCATCGCGGCCTCCGTGGCCGATATCCGCAAGGCGCCGCGCCCCGACGCGGGCGTCAACACGCAGGTGCTGTTTGGTGACGATGTGCTTGTCTTCGAGGAAGCCGAAGGCTGGGCCTGGGTCCAGGCCGAACGCGACGGCTATGTCGGCTATGTCGGTGCCACCATGTTGGGTGCTCGCGAGCATGCGCCCACCCATATTGTCTCTGCGCCGCGCACCTTCCTGTATCCCGGCGCCGATCTGCGCTTTCCGATCGCCGGCCAGCTGTCGATGGGCTCGACGGTCACGGTGACGGGCGCTGCCGAAACGCGCGGCACCCACTATGCGCTGCTGCCCTCCGGCGAGGCGCTGATCGCCGGCCATCTGCGACTGCTCGGCGATGTCGCCGCCGACTATGTCTCCGTGGCCGAGATGTTTCTCGGCACGCCCTATCTTTGGGGCGGCACCTCCGGCTTCGGCATCGACTGTTCGGGCCTTGTGCAGCTGGCCATGCGTATGGCCGGCCGCAATGTGCTGCGCGATTCCGACATGCAGGCGGCAGGCCTTGGCGAGCCGATCGATCCGGGACCGGATTATGCCGGGCTGAAGCGCGGCGACCTGGTGTTCTGGAAGGGCCACGTCGCCATCATGACCGACGCCCGCGACATGATCCACGCCAACGGCCACACCATGCTGGTATCGCGCGAAGGGCTGAAGGACGCGATCGACCGCATCGGCTATCTCTATGGCGGGCCGACGGGGTTTCGCAGGCCGTAACCTCTTCCTTCGCCCCGTTCACGGGGAGAAGGTGCCCGAAGGGCGGATGAGGGGCGGCGCGAACTTTCGATTGTCAGCGCTGCGCCTTCACCTGCCTGCCGGCATCCTCTCCCCGTAAACGGGGCGAGGAAAGCTCTCTTCGATCACCTTTTGTTCCGATTTTGCTTGGCGTTCGCGCGCGCTCGCGCTACCTCTTTCGGGTGACCGAGCAGCCGCGCCTTGCCGAACAGAATGCCAGTGTCGCCTTGCCCGAACCGTTCATCAGATGGTTCGGCGAGAAGGGCTGGTCGCCGCGCGCCCATCAGATCGAACTTTTGGCGAGAGCCCAGGCCGGGCAATCGGTGCTGCTGATCGCGCCGACCGGGGCCGGCAAGACGCTGGCCGGCTTCCTGCCGTCGCTGACCGAACTGGCCAACCGTCCCAGGCGCAAACCCGGTCAGGCGCATCGCGGCATCCACACGCTTTACATCTCGCCGTTGAAGGCGCTGGCAGTCGATATCGAGCGCAATCTCGGCAAGCCGGTGGAAGAGATAGGGCTTCCCGTCACCATCGAGACGCGCACTGGCGACACGCCCTCGCACAAGCGCCAGCGCCAGAAGCTGGCGCCTCCCGATATCCTGCTAACCACCCCGGAGCAACTGGCGCTGCTGATCGCGGCGCCTGATGCCAGGCGGTTCTTCGAGGATCTGCGCTATGTCGTGCTCGACGAACTGCATTCGCTGGTGATTTCGAAACGCGGCCACCTTTTGGCACTCGGTCTGGCGCGGCTGCGCGCTTACGTGCCCGGCCTGCAGACGATCGGCCTGTCGGCAACCGTGGCCGAGCCCGATGAGTTGCGGCGCTGGCTGGTCGGGCAAAGTCCACCGGGTGAGATGGCCGGGCTGATCACCGTCTCCGGTGGCGCCAGGCCCGACATCTCCATCCTCGACTCGCGCGAGCGTGTGCCGTGGTCGGGACATTCGGCGCGCTATGCCATTCCCGAGATTTATGAGGCGATCCAGAAGCACCGCATGACGCTACTCTTCGTCAACACCCGCAGCCAGGCCGAGATGCTGTTCCAGGAACTGTGGCGGGCGAATGAGGACTCGCTGCCGATCGCGCTGCATCATGGTTCGCTCGATGTCGGCCAGCGCCGCCGCGTCGAGAAAGCGATGGCGGACAACGCGCTGCGTGCCATCGTCGCCACCTCGACGCTGGACCTTGGCATCGACTGGGGCGATGTCGATCTGGTTGTCCATGTCGGCGCGCCCAAGGGCGCCAGCCGGTTGGCGCAGCGCATCGGCCGCGCCAACCACCGCATGGACGAGCCGTCGAAGGCGATCCTCATCCCGGCGAACCGCTTCGAGGTGTTGGAATGCCGGGCGGCACTCGACGCCAATTATCTCGGCGCGCAGGACACGCCACCGCTGATCAACGGCGCGCTCGACGTGTTGTCGCAGCATGTGCTGGGCGTCGCCTGCGGCGCGCCTTTCTACGCCGACCTTCTGTTCGAAGAGGTGCGCAGCGCTGCGCCCTATGCCGGGCTGGAGCGCCAGACCTTCGACCGTGTCGTCGACTTCGTCGCCACCGGCGGCTATGCGCTGAAGAACTATGAGCGCTACGCCCGCATCCGCCAGACCAAGGACGGGCTGTGGCGCGTCTCCAACCCTCGCATCGCGCAACAATATCGCCTGAATGTCGGCACCATCGTCGAAATGCCGGAGCTCAATGTCCGCTATGTCCGGCAAGGACGCGGCATGGCCGGACGCGGTGGGCCGGTGCTGGGCAAGATCGAGGAGTATTTCGCCGAGACGCTGCGGCCTGGCGACAACTTCCTGTTTGCCGGCAAAGTGCTGCGCTTCGAGGGCATTCGCGAGAATGAATGCGTGGTTTCGAACGGCGCCGGCGCCAACATCATCGTGCCATCCTATGCCGGTGGCAAGTTTCCGCTGTCGACCTATCTCGCCGACCAGGTGCGCGGCATGCTGGCCGATCCCCACAAATGGCAGGCATTGCCCGAGCAGGTTGCCGACTGGCTCAGACTGCAGAAGGAAAAGTCAGTGCTGCCCAAGCGGGGCGATCTTCTGGTCGAGACCTTTCCGCGCGGCAACCGCCACTACATGGTCGCTTATCCCTTCGAGGGCAGGCTGGCGCACCAGACGCTTGGCATGCTTTTGACGCGCCGGCTGGAGCGGGCCAACGCCCGTCCGCTCGGCTTCGTCGCCACCGACTATTCGCTGGCCGTCTGGGCGCTCGACGACATGGCGGCCTTGTTCAAGGCGAAGAAGCCGTCGCTGGCTGCTCTGTTCGACGAGGACATGCTTGGCGACGACCTCGAAGCTTGGCTGAACGACAGCTGGATGCTGAAGCGCACCTTCCGCACCTGCGCCGTCATTGCCGGGCTGATCGAGAAGCGCTTTCCTGGACAGGAGAAGAGCGGCCGCCAGGTGACGGTCTCGGCCGACCTGATTTACGATGTGTTGCGCAGCCACGAACCCGACCATATCCTGCTGCAGGCGACGCGCACCGATGCCTCGGCCGGATTGCTCGATGTCAGCAGACTTGCCGAGATGCTCTCGCGTGTGCGCGGTCGAATCATGCATAAGCATCTCGACCAGATTTCGCCGCTGGCTCTGCCTGTGATGCTGGAGATCGGCAGGGAATCGGTCAATGGCGGCGCCAACGAGTCTCTGCTCATGGAGGCCGCCGATCTGGTCGAAGAGGCCATGGGGCCAAGGGCGAAACCGGACCAAGAGGGTCTGACTTGAAATGAATTTTTCGCTGGCGCGCGCAACACTGATCGCCGAGGCCGATATGGTCGGCATCGCCGGCGAACGCGCGGTCTGCGACCCCCGCGGCGTGCTTTATTTCCCCGATCTGCGGCTGCTCGCGGTCTCCGACCTGCACCTGGAAAAAGGCTCGTCCTTCGCCAGGCGCGGCGCCCTGATCCCGCCTTACGATACCGGTGCCACCTTGCTGCGGCTGCAGGGGGTGATATCGGACTACCAGCCTTCGATCGTCATCAGCCTGGGCGATTCCTTTCACGATGGCGGTGGCGCCGAGCGGATGCATCAATCCTTCCGCGAACGGCTGGAGGCGCTGATGGCCGGCCGCGACTGGTTCTGGGTCGCCGGCAACCATGACCCGGAAGCGCCGGCCGACCTGCCGGGCGAGACGGTGCGCGAACTCGCCATTGGCTCGCTGCTGTTCCGCCACGAGCCGTCGAAGGCGAGAACCGAGGGCGAAGTCGCAGGCCATCTGCATCCTTGTGCGCGCATCGTCCAGCGCGGCCGTTCGGTGCGGCGCCGCTGCTTTGCCGGCGATGGCGGCCGCATGATCATGCCGGCCTTCGGCGCCTATACCGGTTCGCTCAACGTGCTCGACCGCGCCTATGCCGGCCTGTTCCGCCGCGAGACGCTGATGGCCTATATGCTGGGCGCCGAGCGCATCTTCGCCATTTCCCACGCCATGCTGCGGCCGGGCTGAGTTCTACGGTATTAGCACGGTAGCGCCGGTCGTCTGCCTCGCTTCGAGCCGGCGATGCGCCTCAGCCACTTCGGCGAGCGGCATGCTTGTGTGCACGGGGATTTTCACCGCGCCGCTGAGCACGACGCTGAAGAGATCCTCGCTCATGGCGACAACGTCCTCGCGCCTGGCGAGATGATGGAACAGCAACTGCCAGGTGGCGAACAGCGATCCTTTCTGCATCAAAAGCATGATGTCGAAGGACGGGATCGATCCCGACGCCGTGCCGAAGCTGACAAACGTGCCGAACGGCCGCAGGCAATCGAGCGAAGTCGGGAAGGTCGCCTTGCCGACGCCGTCATAGACGACGTCGCAGCCTTCGCCACGAGTGATCTCTTTCACCCGCGCGGCAAAGTCCTCCCTGCTGTACTCGATGACATGGTCGCAGCCATTGGCGCGCGCCAGTTCGGCCTTCTCGGGTGAGCCGACCGTGCCGATGACGGTCGCGCCGAGATGCTTTGCCCACTGCGTCAGGATGAGGCCGACACCGCCTGCCGCGGCATGCGCCAGGATGGTGTGGCCGGCCTCGACGCGAAACGTGCGGCGCAAGAGATATTGCGCCGTCAGCCCCTTCAGCATCATTGCCGCACCCGTCTCGAAATCGATGGCGTCGGGCAGATGCACGACGAAATGCGCCGGCACGATGCGCTCCTCGGCATAGGCGCCGAGCGTCTCGACATAGGTGACGCGATCGCCCGGGGCAAAGCCGCTGACGCCTTCGCCGACCGCGATGATTTCGCCGGCGCCTTCGTTGCCCGGCGTGAACGGCAAAGCGGGTGGCGCATATTCGCCGGTGCGGAAATAGACGTCGACGAAGTTGAGGCCGACCGCCCGGTTGCGCACGCGGACCTCGCCCGGCCCGGGCTGGCGAATGTCGACATCCTCATAGGCAAGCACCTCTGGCCCGCCATGGCGGTGAACACGGATCGCTTTCATGGTTTCTTCCCTGCCTGTTCTCGTGGGAGGGAGATAGCGCGTGGCACGATATCATTGTAGATTGATATCAATGACATCAGAGTTCACAGAAAATGATATCTGAACAGATCGGCCTCGACCTTCTTCGCACCTTTGTGGCGGTCTGCCGGCAAGGCAGCCTGAGCAGGGTCGCCGCACAGACCGGCAGAACCCAATCGTCGCTGAGCATGCAGATGCGCCGGCTCGAGGGCCTGCTCCAGCGGCATCTGTTCCAGCGCACCGGCCGCGGCGTCGTGCCGACCGCGGAGGGAGAGCTCTTTCTGGGCTATGCGACCCGCATCCTGGCCCTCGGCGATGAAGCGGTGGCGCGGCTGCAGCAGGCCGGCATTGGCGGCGGCGTGCGCATCGGCCTCGCCGAGGAAGTCACCACCGCAGCGCTCTCGGCCGCGCTGGGACGGCTGCACCGCACCTATCCCGACATCAGCCTCGACGCCATGGTCGAGCACAGTGTCGCGCTGGGGCGGCTGTGGAGTGAAGGCGCGCTGGATGTCATGATTGCCCCGACATCGGTCGTCGCAGCCGATGCCTTGACGACGTGGAATGTCGAACTGCAATGGGTCTGCGCTACGGACTATGTGCTGGATCAGGAACGGCCGCTCGATCTCGTCGCCTTCGGTGCAACCTGCCCTTGGCGCAGGCGCATGATTGAGGCGCTGGTTGCCGCCGGCCGGGAGCACAGGATCGTTCTGTCGTGCCAGAGCGTCACCGGCCTACAGGCGGCGATCGAGAACGGACTGGGCGTCGGACTGCTTCCACCGGAATCGGTGCGCACTGGCTCAATGCGCGTGCTGAAGACATCGGTGCCCGAGCCGCTCATCGTGCAATACGGACTCTATGCGCACGACCGACGGACAGCGGTGGTCGATGCCGCTATCGAAATCCTGCTGAAGGACTTGCCGGCGGCACCGGAAGCGCGGGCCGCCTGACGGCGCGCTACCGCCCGTAATAGAGGGTAACGGTGTGCTTGGCCTCGGCGAAAAACAGCCAGCGCTCGACCAGCATGCCGGCGAACTGGACAATGGCCGCAAGCACCGACGGCACCGCCGCGAGCGGCCAGGGCAAAGCGAATAGAACAACAAGCAGAAACAGAGCCGGCAAGGCAAAAGCCAACGCTTGCGTGATCCCTCGCAGCTTGGCGGCGTGCTTGCGGGCGATGCGAAAGCCCATCTCCTTGAGCAGGTAATTCTCTTCGGTGTGCGGCCATTCCAGCGAGCGCACCGTGCCGCCGGCAAGCCCGGTTGCCGTGTTGGCGGTGGTGGCGATCTCCAGCCTGTCATTGTAGCGCCACGTCGCCAGCTTCCAGCCCCAGCCGAGCAAGGTCAGCAGCAGGGCGGCGGCCACGACGGGGTTCGAGCCGATGGCGAAAGCCTGCAGCAGCGCGTTGAGCAGCACGCTGCCGGTCATCGCCGAGAAGATGATATAGCCGGGCAGCGTATAGGGACTGTGCCATTGCGCGATCGGCTTCAGCGAGGCATAGATCATGCCGGTGGTGCAGACGGTGACGACCGCGCCGATGGCCGCCAGAATCCCGGCGATAGCCACCCAACCATCTGTGCGGCCGAAGACCACCCAGCCAAGGCCGAACAGCCCGGCCGGAATGAAGGTCGCGACCGAAGCCACCCCTTCGCGCGACAGCCAGGAACTGCGCCATTGCGAGAAGGCGCGCCAGGCCCGTTCGGGGCGGCCGAGATGGCCGGTCGACGACAAGAAGCCGGCGGCGATCAGGCCGAGCGCCAGCCCCATGCCGATGAGGCCGAGCCAGAAATCGGCCGGGATGAACCCCAGTCCGCCAAGCACGCCAAGCAGTGCCAGCAGGCCGTAGCCGGCGCCGGTGGCAGTGGTGAAGAAGACGACGGAAAAGGCTGGATGCATTGGTCAGTTAGAAAGCATGCGGTCGACCCAGCCGAGGAAACCGCCTTCGGCCTTGACCGCCTCGAGCCTCGGCGCCGCCACTGAAGCTGCACGCTCGGTGTGGGCACGCGGCGGCAGGTACTTGTTGGTCGGCCTGTAGCCCATCTCTGGCATCAGGTCGACGCCGCCACGCTCCGCCACCAGTTGCGACACCGCCGATAGGGGATCGCCGAGATCGCCGAAATGCCGGGCGCTGGTCGGGCAGGCGGCCACGCAGGCCGGCACGCGGTCCTCCTTGGCCAGATTGTCATTGTAGATGCGGTCGACGCAGAGCGTGCATTTCTTCATCACGCCGACATCGGTGTCGAATTCGCGCGCGCCATAGGGGCAGGCCCAGCTGCACAGTTTGCAGCCGATGCATTTGCTTTCGTCGATCAGCACGATGCCGTCCGATGCCCGCTTGTAGGAGGCGCCGGTCGGGCAGACGGTGACGCAGGCCGGCGTCTCGCAATGCAGGCAGGAGCGAGGAAAGTTGACGGTGCGCCCGCCCGCCTCCGTCGTGTGCTCGTAGCTGTGCACGCGGTTGAACCAGACGCCGTCGACATTGCCGCCATAGGGGTGGATGTCGGTCAGGGGCGCCATGTGGCCGCCGGTGTTCCACTCCTTGCAGGCGGTGACGCAGGCCTGGCAGCCGACGCAGGTGTCGAGGTCGATGACCAGGCCGAGCTTCTTGTCGGTATGGGTGGGAAGGCAGGTCATTCCACGGCTTCCCTGTTGACGCGGAATTCGGCGCCGTAGCGAAGGATGTCGGGCGATGGCGCGACATTTGGCGGTTGGCTGAAACGCTCGAATTGCGGCTCGGTGAAGCCGGCTTCCTCGGCCGCGCATCTGACGATGCGCACCCGCAAATCGAACCACGCCGCCTGTCCGGTCACCGGATCGGAATTCGAATAGCGCTTGCCGTTGGCATCGACCGAGGTCTGGTCGCCGATAATGTGGTTGAGCAGGAAGCCGCGATTGCTCTCGGCGGCATCGTCCTTCAGCCCCCAGCTGCCGCGCCTCTTGCCGATGGCGTTCCAGGTCCACACCGTATCTGGATTGACGCCGTCGACCAGCTTGATCTGCCCCTTCACCCGGCCATTGATGCTTTCGATCCACACCCAGTCGTCGTCGACAAGGCCGAGAATTGCTGCGGTCTTGTGATGCACGAACAGCCGGTTCTGGCTGGTGATTTGCCGCAGCCACGCATTCTGCGAACCCCAGGAATGATACATGTGCATCGGCCGCTGCGTGAGCGCGTGCAGCGGATATTTTTCGAGATCGACGGCGGCCTCTTCGAACGGCGTAAACCAGAACGGCAGCGGGTCCATATAGGTCTCGATACGGCCGCGCTCGGCTTCCGGCGGCTGCACGCGACCATGGCCGCGCGCGGCGAGGCGAAAGCGCTGCATCGGCTCGGAATAGAGCTGGAACACGATGGGCTCGGCCTTGGGAATGAACCCCAACTGCTCCGCGAAGTCGAGATAGGAGCGGTTGGCCATCTTGTAATAGCGCTGGTCGGCGGCAAAGTCCTGGTGCCAGAAGCCGCCATTGTCGATGTAGCGCTGCAGCTGGTCCGGATTGACTTCGCCCTTGCCGACAGACGTGCCGTCCTTGCCGCGCCAGCCGGCGAGAGGGCCGATGCCCGGCGTGCGCTCGTGATTGACGATGTAGTCGGCATAGTCGCGATATTTCGCGGACCCGTCATCATTGACGAAGCAGGGCAGGCCGAGCCGCGCGCCGAGCTCGATCAGCACCGACTGGAACGGCCTGACGTCGCGGTCGGGTTCGACAACGGGATGGCGGATGGCGTCGCCCGGTCCATCGGCATGGCTTATCGGTCGGTCGAGCAGGCTGATGCAATCATGCCGTTCGAGATAGGTGGTGTCGGGCAGCACCAGGTCGGCGAACGGCACCGTCTCCGAATAATAGGCGTCGGAATAGATGATGAAGGGGATCTTGTAGTTGCCCGCCTCGTCATGGTCGGTCAGCATGGCAATGGTCTCGACGGTGTTCATCGAGGAATTCCACGCCATGTTCGACATGTACATCATCAGCGTGTCGATCGGGTAAGGGTCGCCGGCCCAGGCATTGCGGATGACCGTATGCATCAGCCCATGCGCGGCCAGCGGCGCGTCCCAGGAATAGGCCTTGTCGATGCGAAGCGGCGTGCCGGCCTCATCGACCAGCAGGTCATCCGGCCCACAGACGAAGCCGAGCGGCACGCCGTCCAGCGGCGTCATCGGCTTTACGCTTTTGCCGCACGGCTTCGGCCCCGGCGGCGCCGAGCGCGGGTAGGGCGGCTTGAAACGAAAGCCGCCGGGCACGTCGATCGTGCCCAGCAGCACCTGCAGCAGGTGGATGGCGCGGCAAGAGTGAAAACCGTTCGAATGGGCCGATATGCCCCGCATGGCATGCATCGACACCGGCCGTCCCTTGATCGTCTCGTGCCGACGCCCGGCCCAGTCGGTCCACGCCACCGGCAGTTCTACTGTCTGTTCGAAGGCGACATGCGCGAGTTCGGCCGCGATCCGGCGGATCGTGTCAGCCGGAATCCCGCACTGCGCCGCGACTGCGTCAGGCGCGTAGCTGTCGTCCATGTAGCGATCGGCGATGAGCTGGAACACCGGCACACAGCGGCGGCCGGCGACGGTGTAGCTGCCGGTCAGCGCCGGCTTTGCATCTAGGTCGGCGGCGTTGATGGAGGCCTTCGCCACCCGGTCCCAGGCGACGGGATTGTTGTCGCTGTCGCGCAGGAAAAGCCCGTCATCGGCCGCGCCCGGCTCCTGGATGACCAGAACATGAGCGTTGGTGTAGCGCAGCAGATAATCGAGATCGACGCGACCCGCTTTGAGCAGTTCATGGATGAGGGCGAAGACGAAGAGGCCGTCCGTGCCGGGCCGGATACCGATCCAGTCGTCGGCGATCGCGTTGTAGCCGGTGCGGCAAGGGTTGATCGACACCACCTTGGCACCGCGCGCCTTGAGCTTGCCAAGCCCGATCTTGATCGGGTTGGAATCATGGTCCTCGGCGACGCCGAACAGCATGAAGTATTTGGTGTTGTCCCAGTCGGGCTCGCCGAACTCCCAGAACGAACCGCCGATCGTGTAGAGCCCGCCCGCCGCCATATTGACCGAGCAGAAGCCGCCATGGGCAGCGAAGTTCGGCGTGCCGAACTGGCTCGCCCACCAGCCGGTCAGCGACTGCGACTGGTCGCGCCCGGTGAAGAAGGCGAGCTTTTTCGGATCGGTGCGGCGTATGTTGGAAAGTCGTTCAGTCGCAATCGAAAAGGCTTCTTCCCACTCGATCTCGCGGAATTCGCCCGAGCCGCGCGGACCGCTGCGCAGCAGCGGCTTCTTCAGCCGCGCCGGGCTGTAATGTTGCATAATGCCGGAGCTGCCCTTGCCGCAGATCACGCCGCGATTGACCGGATGGTCCTTGTTGCCGTTGATGTAGCGCACCTTGCCGTCCTTGATGTGGACGTCGATGCCGCAACGGCAGGCGCACATATAGCAGGTGGTCTTGGCGATGCTGTCGGAGACATCGGGCGAGGTGTCGACGCCGTCGCCTTCGTCCGGAGCGCGCGTATCGGCAAGCGGCCGTTGCGACGGTGCGGAATTGGCCCCGCGCGGCGCTCCGTGGCTCATGGACCCGGCGTGCTTTTGCTGCCTGAGAATTTGGCCCGCGTCTTCGGTCCGGGGCCACGCATATAGTGCTCTTCAGGGTGATAGCGGTCGCCGGCAAGCCGCCGCCTGAGGCCACGGGTCCAATGCGCAAGCAGAGATCTGAACCGCCCGATCATTTTGTTGGCTGCGATCTGTTGGCGAATTTCTTCTAACTTCGGTTGAAAAAGTAGAATAAAGCTATCGATCTGTCTAATCAGTTGTTCTTGTAAATTCGATCGAAATTGGTTCTTAATGCGCGCATGACCCTGGATCAGTTGCGCATTTTCGTCGCCGTCGCCGAACGCGGCCACATGACCAAGGCGGCAGAGCTTTTGGGCATCTCCCAGTCGGCTGCGTCGGCGGCCATCCGCGCCCTCGAAGAGCAGCACGGCGTTCATCTGTTCAACCGTGTAGGCCGCAACATCGAGCTGGCGCAAACCGGCCACCGCTTCCTGCCTGAGGCCAAAGCGGTGCTGGAGCGCGCGGCCGCCGCCCGCAACGTGCTGGAACATGTCTCGCAGACCGTCGCCGGCAGCCTGTCGATCGCCGCCAGCCTAACCATCGCCAGCTACTGGCTGCCGCGCCGGCTGGCCTCATTCCATGAGGCCTACCCGGCGGTTCGGCTCAGCGTGACCATAGGCAACACCAGGCAGGTGGAGGCCAATGTGCTGGACGGCACTGCCGATCTCGGCCTGGTCGAGGGGCGCACCGAGTCCGATATCCTGCGCCGCACCAAGGTTGACGTCGACAGGCTGATGCTGGTCGTCGCCGCCTCGCATCCCGAGATCGTCGAAATCGCGCCGGGCCGCCCCGACATCAGGGGGCTGCGCTGGATCATCCGCGAGGGTGGTTCCGGCACGCGCGAGGTGCTGGAGGATTTGGCCCGCCGCGAAGGGATTTCGCTCGCCGATCTGCAGATATTTTTGGTGCTGCCAAGCAACGAGGCGGTTCGCCAGGCGGTCGAGGCCGGCGCCGGCGCCACCATCATCTCCGACCTCGTCGTCGGGCGCGCCGTTGCCGAGGGCAGTCTCCGTTCGGTGCCGCTTGAATTGCCGAAGCGCGACTTTGCCATGATCACCCATCGCGACCGCCAGGCAAGCCTGGCGCAGATGGCGCTCAAAGCGCATCTCAGCGCCTCTGCAGACCATGCGTGAGGGTACTAGCCGAACTTCCGCTTTGCATCCAGCGCCAAGCCAAGCCCGACCGAGCCGAACATGTCGCCCTCGATGACAGCGGCCTGCGGCACCAGCGACAGGATTTCTCGCCTCGCCAGCGGAATGGCGGTCGAACCGCCGGTGAGGAACACGGCGGTGATATCGGATGCTTTCACGACGGCGTCGGCGATCGTCTGCCGCACCGTCGCCGACACCCGTTCGATGTCGGCGGCGATAGTCTCTTCCAGGCCTGTCCGCGTGATTTCGGCGGCAAAATGCACGTCGGGCAGCGCCACCGTCACATCAGCCGAAGCCTGATCCGTCAGCGCGATCTTGGCTCGTTCGACTAGCCCGGCGAGCGCATGGCCGTAGCGATGCTCGACAATGTGGATGAAGCGCTCGACCAGGTCGGCACGCTTGGCCTCGAAGCGGATCTGCCTGAGGTCCGTCATCGCCTTGGCGGTGTAGACAAGGTTGATGCGCTGCCACGTGGCCAGATCGATGAAGTAGCTCGCCGGCAGATTGCGCTTGCCGTCTTTCGTCGGTGAGAGATAGCCGAGCTTGGGCATGACATGGGCGATGCTGAGCAGCCGGTCGAAGTCGGTGCCGCCTATGTGGACGCCGCGGTTGGCCAGGATATCATCCTTGCGATCGCCTGAGCGGGCGCGCTGCGGCGAAACCCGCACGATCGAGAAGTCGGACGTGCCGCCACCCATGTCGACGATCAGCGCCAACTCCTCACGTGCCACACCCTGTTCGTAATCGAGTGCAGCGGCGATCGGTTCGAACTGGAAGGCGATGTGCTTGAAGCCTTGCGCGCGCGCTGCCTTTTCAAGCTCGCCCTGCGCCTTGGCATCGGCTTCCGCATCATCGTCGACGAACTGCACGGGCCGGCCGAGTACGACGCTCTCCACGGGAGCGCCGGCATCTTCCTCGAGCCGCGTCTTGAGATGGCCGACGAACATGCCGACAATGTCGATGAAGCCGATCTGGCGCGCCTTGATGCGCGTCTTCTCATGCGCCAGCGAACTGCCGAGCACGCTCTTCAGCGACCGCATCAGCCGCCCTTCGATGGCGTCGGTGTAGTCAGCGATGGCGCGGCGGCCGAAATAAGTGTGGCCGTCCTCGAAGTTGAAGAACACCGCACTTGGCAATGTCGGCTGTTCCCCTTCCAGCGCCACCAGTCGTGCCTGGCCGTTCCGGATTACGCCCACCGTAGAATTGGACGTGCCGAAATCGATGCCGCCAAATGCCTGATGCATTGCAGCCTCCTGTCATTGGGTCGCGGTGGCCGACGCTGAAAAGCACTGTCATCCGGATGTCCGGACCGCTTGCCGAATTGATTGTGCGTATTTGCCCGAGGGTTGGGAGGCGGCGATCTATCGCATAAACGCGGAAAGGGGAACCCTGTTTTTCTGGTAAAATGAGCTTCTAGACGTCAATCTTTGCGGAAGATCAGCCTGCCCAGCCAGCCGGTGATCATGGCCAGCGACACGGCAAAAACGCCGTAGAGGAAGGAATAATCGTGCGCGACGCGAAAGATCGACTGTTCGAAACCCGATTTGCGGATTTCGAGCTGGGCCGAGCTTTCCTTGAGGAACAGGCCGCTCTTGAACAGGAACGCGCGGGCTTTATGCGTTCCAACCGGGACATTCGGCGCCAGCCGCACCGTGGCGCGGAACAGGTTCTGCGACAGGAATTGCACGCCACCCACATTCTCGCTGTAGAGGCCGGTCGCCGCCTTGCGCTCGCGCAGCGCCATGGTGAATTCCTCGATCGTCGCCGGACTGTCGGTGGCGTCGGCCGGCTTCATGTAAAGGTTGGAGGCGCCAAGCGATAGCTGCTTGTAGCTGTTGGGTTCGGTGATGTCCTGCAGCGGCCGCGTCGTGGCGACGGAATAGGACACCGGCACGTTTTCGAAAGTTTCGGATTCCAGATTGACCCAGACGCCGAGCACCCGGTCCTTGCGGCGCACCACCACCGGCCGCGGCGGCCCTTCCAGCACGACGATGACGTCATAGCGCCCCTGCCGCGCGACCAGCGGATCGGGGTTTTCCAGCGAACCGAAAATGGTCAGGTCGGCGCCGGAAAAACCGGCGGTGATCGACACGGCGTCGGTGGAGAGACCGATCTGGATGCCTTCCGGCAGCGGGTTCGGCGCCTGTGCTGTCGCCGGCAGGGCGAGGGCGAAAAGCAAAGCGACGGCCGAAAAAATCCTCCATCCCCGCATCAGTTCAGGCCTGCCGCGGTCAGCGAATAGAGGTTTGGCGGCGTGACGAAGAGATCGATGGCCAGCCGGATCGCAACCGCCAGCACCAGCAGCGCCAGCAGCGCCCTGAGTTGTTCGCCGCGCAGCTTCTGACCGGCCTTGGCGCCATATTGCGCACCGGCGACGCCGCCCGCCATCAGCAGGAAGGCAAGCATGACGTCGACCGTCTGGTTGGTGGTGGCGTGCACCAGCGTGGTGTAGGCCGAGGTGAAGATGATCTGGAACAGCGAAGTGCCGATAACGACGTTGGTCGGCACTTTCAGCAGGTAGATCAGCGCCGGCACCATGATGAAGCCGCCGCCGACACCCATGATCGACGACAGGAAGCCGATACCCGCGCCGAGCCCCAGCACCGGAATGACACTGACGAACAGTTTCGAGGCCCTGAAGCGCATCTTCAGCGGCAGCCGGTGGATCCAGTTGTGCTGGCCGGATTTCTTCAACACCGGCGCAGCGCCGCTGCGCGTGGCGCGCAGCGCATTGACGCTTTCGACCAGCATCAGCCCGCCGACCGTGCCGAGCAGCACGACGTAGAGCAGCGAAATGAACAAATCGAGCTGGCCGAGCCGGCGCAGGAAGGCAAAGACGAAGATACCGCCGGTCGAGCCGACAATGCCGCCGGCCAGCAGCACCCCGCCGAGGCTGAAGTCGAGCGTGCCGCGCTTCATGTGCGACAGCGCGCCGGAGAAGGAGGAGGCGATGACCTGGTTGGCGCCGGTAGCGACCGCGATGGCCGGCGGGATGTTGTAGAAGATCAGGAGCGGCGTGATCAGAAAACCGCCGCCGACCCCGAACATGCCCGACAAGAAACCCACCGCCGCGCCCATCGCCAGCAGGACGAAGACGTTGACGGAAATTTCCGCGATCGGGAGATAGATGCCCACCCGTCAGTCTCGATCAGTTTGCCTGTCGGCGATTGCAGCCATTCGCGGGCATTGTCGCACCGAAAAGCCAATTTTTCCTTGCGCCGACGGGGCAGTCGGGTCAAACCCCGCCGCCCTGCCGAAACAAAAAACATCTCAATCAGTTAACAGGCAAATGTGTGGCAAGGGCGTCGCGTTAGCGACGCATCTGCCGTTATTTGTGCGCCAGCAGCGCCTTCACCAGCTTTTCGTCGATTTCGCCGGTCGCCTGCATCTTGTTGTCGGTCTGGAAAGCCATGATCGCGGTCTTGGTCTTGCCGCCCATCACGCCATCGGCGCCGCCGGCATCGTAGCCGTTTTTGTTGAGGATGAGCTGGATGTTCTTGACCGCTTTCTTCATGTCGACGCTGGCGGTCGTCTGCGGCGTGCCTTCCTGCCAGGATTCAGGAATGTCGGCCGAGTTGGACGCCGGGTCGAGCGGCTTCGGCTTCCACAGCTCGGTGGCGGCGCGCGCGCGCTCGAGCTGTTCGGGCCGCAGCGCACTGGCGACTTCGTCGCGCTTGGCCTCCGCATCCTTGTCGCCGGTCTTGGCGACGAGTGCGAACCATTTGTAGGATTCCTCCAGGCTCTGCTTCATGCCGACGCCCTTGGCCGCCAGGATGCCGAGATTGAACTGGCTGTCCTTGACGCCGACATCGGCCGCCGCCTGGAACCAGTGCGCGGCAGATTCATTGTCGGTCACGCCGTCCGCGGCCATGGCAAAGAGCACGGCGAGGTTGTGCATGGCGCTGGCGTTACCTTGCGCGGCGGCGAGCTGGTAGAAGGTCTTTGCCTTCTTGATGTCGCGCGTGACGCCGATGCCCTTTTCGTAGAAATTGCCGATGCGGTACTCGGCCGGCGCGAAGCCGAGTTCGGCCGACTTTTCGTACCATTTGGCGGCTGCCGCCATGTCTTCTTTAACGCCGCGCGATTCGGCATAGCGCGAACCGAGCTCGAACAGCGCCTTGGCGTCGCCGCCGGCGGCCGCGTCGCGCAAGGCTTGCGGGCCGGCATCGGCCGGAACGTCGATCTTGGCGACGACAGGCGTTGCCGCGGTGTCAGCGGGTGGAACGGCGCCGGTCGTATCCGATGCCGATGGCGCCACGACAGCGGCCGCAGGTTGCGCGTCAGCCGCCGGTTCTGCAGTGGCGGTCGTCGGCAATGTTGCGTCTGGCGCCGGGGCCGGATCGGCCAAAGCCATTGGTGCTGGCGTGGATTCGGCTGCCGGCACGTCAGGACCAACAGAACTTGTCGAAGCAGCCTCGATCGGCGCGTCATCCTTGGCGGGCGGCTGCGATGGCTCCGCCTGCCTGACCATCCGGGCCGATGCATCCTGCACGGTTGCCTGCGTGTCTGCCTTGGGTTGGCTGGGAGCGTTGACCGAGGCGGTCTCGACCGGCTGCGATGCGACAATCGGCGCGGTATCGTTGCTTGCGACCTCGACCGGGTCGGCGAAGAAGGCCTTGCCCAGTTGCAGGCCGGCAAGCGCCAGCATGATCGCGATCGCTCCCATCAGGATCGGCTTGCGCCGCGCCTTGAGCAGGTCGCCGATCCGCAGCGCTTTCACCGGACCCTTCATGGTGGACTGTCGTTTCAGGGCGTCGGCCTCGGCGGCAGCGGCCTGCGCCGCGCGCCGGGCCGCAGCGATGAAGTCGGATTTCGACGCATCGCCGGTGCTTTGGCGCGCCGGCGGGCCGCGCTCATCGCGCACCCGCTTCATGATGGCGTTGAGGTCGGGCGCGCCGGAGCCTGGCTCCAGCGGCCGGTTGGCGAACTTGGGGTCAAGCGGTTCATCGAGATCGACGCTCGGCATGTCGGCATTGGGCGCCGAACCGGCAAGCGGCGGCATGTCAGCCTGCTTCTTGCCCCTGAAGGCGCGCGCCAATCCGCCGAACAGCGACTTCTTGGCCGTGCCTTCGTCTTTCTCGGCAATCGTATCGGAACCGAGCGCCGCCTGCGCGGCGGCCGCGGCAGCCTCGGCCGGCGAGCGCCGCACCGGCTCGCTGCGCATGTCAGGTTCGGCGCGCATATCGGGCTCGTTGCGCATGATGGCGGCGGCGCGGCCGTCGAGGTCGGCGATGTCTCCGGTCAGCGGCTGCGGCTGGTCGATGTCCATCGACGGCGCGTCCTGGACCGCGATCTTGGAGGCGCGGGCAGCGCGGGCCCGCCGTGCCGGCTCGGCCGGCGTATCCAGAAGTTCGCTCACCGCATCGACCGGTTCGCTGGTTTCCAGCGAGCCCAGGCGATCGACGATCTTGAGCAGCGTGTCGTGAATGGCTTCGAATGTCCGCGAATTGCGCTCGTCCGAACGGCGCGTCAGCGCCTCCAGCGTCTTCAGATCCTGGGCAAGGCCGGTGACGGCCGCGGTGTTGGCGTTGGAATCGGCCAGCGAGCGCACGGCGCTCTCGGCCGCCTCGCGTGCCGCGCCCATGATGGACTCGCGGGTTCCGGCCAGCGACTTCTCGATCTCGTTGAGGCGCGGGCTGATGTCCTCGAATTCCGGCAGCGGCGTGCCGGGCTTCGACAGATGCGCCGACAGGCCGGAGACCTGCGCCTCGAGGCTGCGGATCAGCGCCGGATCGATGCCGGCGACCTGCGCGGCCGACGATTCCAGCCGGCTTGAAATGTCTTCGAGCCGGCTTTCCAGGCCGCGGATCGCCGCCTCGTTGGCAGGATCGGGAACACGCGTCTCCATGCGCTTGGCAAGCGCGGTGAAGCGTGCGTCGATGGCGTTCATGATTTCGGCGCTGTCGGCTTGCGGCTGGCGCTGGTCCAGGCGGTCGGCAACCTCGTCCAGCCGCCGCTCGAGGTCGCGAAACAGCATGTTGCCCTGTTCGATGGCATCACCTTGCCGGCGTTCCATCATGCCCGACAGCACGTCGAAGCGCTGTTCCAGGCCCTGGAAAATATAGTCGACGTCCGGCATGGCCGGGGCGCGGTCGATCTTGTCGGCAATCATCGCGATCTGGTTGCCGAGGCGCTCCATCGCCTGTTCCGGCAGATTGGCGCGGCCGGCGAGGTCGTCGACCCGGTTCGACAGCATGCTGAGACGGTCAAGAACCTCCCCGCTCGGACGGACCTGCACCACTTCCTCGATCTGCTGCGCCAGCGAGGCGATCCGCTTCTCGATGCGCTCGAAGGGCTCGGGGTCGAAGGAATTGGCCTGGGCGGCGACGGTCGAGGCGACGATGGCGCGCGTAATCTCGTCAAGCCGTTCGTCGATCAGGCCGAGCGTGTCGCCGCCGCGGTTGTTCTGCTGGCTGACGAAGTGGTCGACGGCGCCGGCAAGCGTGCGGACCTTTTCCTCCATCGAGCGCAGCGACAGCGATTCCGGCAGATTGTTGACGGCATTGCTGATCTGCTCGAGCCGATCGGTCAGGGCCGAAAATCCGGGGCCGTCCGCGCGGTTGCGCTGGTCGGCGTCCACGCGGTCCTCGAATGCGCTCCAGCGGCGGTCGAAATCGTCCCAGCGGCGGTCGACCTTCAGCACGCTCTCTTCTCGCGCCAGCGTGTCGAGCGCGGTCTTTACCTGCTCGAGTTCGAGCCGCAGCATGTTGACGCTTCTGTCGTCGCTCTTTTCGGCCAGCGTCTGGATGGCGCCGGACAGCCGCTCGAATTCGAGGCCGAGTTCGGCGCTGCCCTTGCCGGGCAAGCCGCCTGATTGGCCTCCCGATTGGTTGCTCGCCTGGAACGCCCGTTCGATGTCTTTGCGCAGCGCGGCGAATTCGCGCTGCAGGCCGGCAGTCATCTGATGGCGCAATTCCTCGCGCAGGCCGCGCAATTCGCCGGCGATCTTGCCGACAACGGCGACGCTGTCTTCCTGGCCGCGCACGCGGTCGATGTCGCGCGCAAGCCCCTGATAATTCTGGTCGAAGCCGGGCGTCACGGGGCTTTTCGGCCGCGGCGCGGGCTGCGGGTCCTCATACCAGCGCGGCGGGGCGTAGGGCTGGGCGCTGGCATAGCGCGGCTCGACCGGTGGCCGGCGCGGATCGAAGCGCTCTCCCACGTCCTCGCGCTTGCGCTCCAGCCGCTGTTCCAGCGTTTCCAGCGAGCGGTTCAATTCATCAAGCGTGGTGTTCGGCCTGCGCGACCTGCCGGCATTGAGTGTATCGAGATAGGACCGCTTGCTGTTCATCGATGCGTCCGTTTTTCAGAATGGCCGGCTTGCTGCCAGTTTTCCCCAAAGTCCCTGTCGGGAACGAAGGCGGCCGTGCGGCTATGCTGCGGCGGAAGAACGAGCTTCCCGGGCCAGGCCCGCTCTCCGAAAAACCGTGAAAAATTCGCTACAGGATAAACACGGGTGACCGACATGCGCACATTTCACCCATCGTGGTAAACAAGGCGTTAACCAAGCTTAAGAAGTTACGGCATTGCTGAAATACAGGCGGCGCCCTTTCGGACCCGGCACCAGGGGTGCGGCATAAGGTTTCGCAATCCCAGAACGCCCTTGCGTCATGAGGCGGCTATCGATATAGAATTGACGTAAACGTAAGAGGGGCGCTGTTCGTGCCTTTTGCGATGAATTAGTTGAAACCCACGACTGGAAGCATGCCCCCGCTTCCACTCAGGCGCTGCACGGTCCGAGACCGCGACGCCACTACAGGGGAAAGCCAGTGACCATGAAACTTGTTTCGCCCGGCGAAGCCGCGGCCAACACCAACAATATGTCTGTCGAAGCCGGCGAGGAACTCGTGCGCATCGGCGAGATGGCCAAGAAGTACGGCGTGACCCTGCGCACGCTGCGCTTCTATGAAGACAAGGGCCTGCTCAATCCGAAGCGCGACGGGGCAACGCGCCTCTACACGCGTCGCGACAAGGCGCGGCTGAAGCTGATCCTGCTCGGCCGCAAGGTCGGGTTCTCGCTGCGCGACGTCAAGCAGATGATGGATCTCTACGATCCCACGGGATCCAACACCAAGCAGCTGCGGCTGGCTCTCGACAAGTCAGAGAAGCAGCTTGCCCGCCTGCAGAAGCAGCGCGCGCTGATCGACGACGCGATCAACGAGCTGAGCGGCTCGATGTCGGCCGTGCGCCAGATGCTGTCCGAGCGTTCAGCCCCGGCCAGCGCCGCCGGCTGATCCCGCTCCGCCGAGACGTTTGACAAGAGCCGCGCGGGACTGCCCGCGCGGCTCTTTTCGTTTGCCATCTTCGTCTGGTCAACCCAACCGCCGTGCTGGTGTCCGCTGAGCTGTGCCGATAGGCTGGCACAAGGAAATTTTGTCGCGGCAACAAAATTGACGTTTACGCAAACGTCAATTTTTGCTATCCCGCTTTCAACATTGGTCCGCATGCTGCCCGACCTCGTGTTTCGGGGGCCTGATCTCGCGGCCAAAGACCCGCATGGTGGAGGAAACACATGCCGATCTACAGGGCTCCGGTCCAGGACACGCTGTTCGTGCTCAATGAGGTGCTGGGCTACCAGCGCTATTCCAACCTTCCCGGATTTGCCGACGCGACGCCCGATGTGGTCGAGGCGATCCTCGCCGAGGGCGCCAAGCTCGCCGAAAACGTCATGCATCCCTTGAACCGTGTCGGCGACATGGAAGGCTGCGTGCGCCATGACGACGGCTCGGTGACGACGCCGAAGGGCTTCAAGGAGGCCTACGACCAGTATCGCGAAGGAGGCTGGATGGGGCTGGCGGCACCGGTCGAGTTCGGCGGCCAGGGCCTGCCCTATGCCGTGCACACGGCGGTCGCCGAATACATGGTGTCGGCCAACATGGCGCTGATGATGTACCCCGGCCTGACGCAAGGGGCGATCGCCGCGATCATCACTCACGGCACCGACGAGCAGAAGGCGACCTGGCTGCCGAAGCTGGTCGAGGGGGCCTGGACCGGCACCATGAACCTGACCGAGCCGCATTGCGGCACCGATCTTGGCCTGCTGCGCACCAAGGCGGTGCCGAACGGCAACGGCACCTACAAGATTTCCGGGCAGAAGATCTTCATCTCGGCCGGCGAACACGACATGGCGGACAACATCGTCCATCTGGTGCTGGCCCGCATCGAAGGTGCGCCGGCAGGCGTGAAGGGCATCTCGCTGTTCGTCGTGCCGAAGCTCAAGCTCGATGCCTCGGGCAATCCGGGCGAGAAGAACACGCTCTCCTGCGGTTCGATCGAGGAGAAGATGGGCATCCACGGCAATTCGACCTGCGTCATGAACTATGACGAGGCCGAGGGCACGTTGCTCGGCGAGGAGAATGGCGGCCTGAAGGCGATGTTCACGATGATGAACGAAGCCCGCCTCGGCGTCGGCCTGCAAGGGCTGTCGCTGTCGGAAATCGCCTACCAGAACGCGGTCTCCTACGCCAAGGACCGGCTGCAGGGCCGTTCGCTCTCAGGCGCCAAGGCGCCGGATAAGAAGGCCGATCCGATCATCGTCCATCCCGACATCCGCCGCTCGCTGATGACCATGAAGGCCTTCAACGAGGCCGGCCGCGCGCTGGCGCTGTGGACGGCGATCAAGTCCGACATCGCCCACCGCTCCGCCGACGACAAGGACCGCCAGGCCGCCGACGACTACACCGGCCTGTTGACGCCGGTGATCAAGGGCGTGCTCACCGACAAGGGTTTCGACCACGCCGTTATGGCGCAGCAGGTGTTCGGTGGCCACGGCTATATTGAAGAGCACGGCATGAGCCAGTTCGTGCGCGATGCGCGCATCGCCATGATCTATGAAGGCGCCAACGGCATCCAGGCCCTCGACCTCGTCGGCCGCAAGCTCGGCCTGAACGGCGGTCGCGCCATCCAGGCGTTCTTCAAAGACGTCGGCGAGTTCTGCGAGGAGAACCGTTCCGACGAGAAGCTGGCGCCGTTCACCAAGGCGTTAAAGAAGGGCCTCAACGATCTGCAGGCGGCGACCATGTGGCTGCTGCAGAACGGCATGGCCAAGCCCGACAATGCCGGTGCCGCCTCGACCGACTACATGCATCTCTTCGGCCTGGTGGCGCTGGGCTACATGTGGGCGCAGATGGCCAAGGCCGCGCTAGGTAAGACCGGCGCCAACGGCTCGCAGCCCTTCTACGACAACAAGGTGGTGACGGCGCGCTTCTTCATGGAGCGGATCATGCCCGAGACGTCGGCGCATCTCG
Organism: Mesorhizobium sp. P2_B5; assembly: GCF_056404775.1. Classification (NCBI taxonomy): domain Bacteria; kingdom Pseudomonadati; phylum Pseudomonadota; class Alphaproteobacteria; order Hyphomicrobiales; family Phyllobacteriaceae; genus Mesorhizobium; species Mesorhizobium sp. P2_B5. The sequence goes on from NZ_JBFUDJ010000005.1 coordinate 388,095, forward strand.
CCCGCATTTCCAGTGGTGCGGACACGCTAATGGCGCTGCCTGCGGAAGCGTTCTAGGTTTGTCGGGCCGGCTCAGCCGGTCCACATTGTCGGAACGCGGAGGAAATCGTGGCGACAAATCCAGCCGAAGTGCTCTCTTTGCCGAAGCCCGCCTGGGCGGCGGACGAGGTCGGCATGCTCTACGACATGGCGCATCGCTTCATGTCGGAGGAGATCGCGCCGCGCTACGACGAGTTCGAGAAGAATGAGATGGTCGACCGCGAAAGCTGGCTCAAGGCGGGTGCCGCCGGCCTGCTCTGCGCTTCGATGCCGGAGGAGTATGGCGGCTCTGGCGGCACCTTCGCGCATGAGAGCGCCATCATCGAGGCGATTGGCCATGTCGGCGTCGACGGCTTCGGCATCGGCCTGCACAATGCGATCGTCGCCCCGTACATCCTGCATTACGGCTCGGAAGAGCAGAAGAAGAAATGGCTGCCGAAGCTGGCGACCGGCGAACTGATCGGCGCCATCGCCATGACCGAACCCGGCGCCGGCTCCGACCTGCAAGGTGTCAAGACGCGCGCCGAGAAGGACGGCAACCAATACAAGATCAACGGCTCCAAGACCTTCATCACCAACGGCCAACTCGCCAATTTCATCATCGTCGTCACCAAGACCGATCCGGCCAAGGGCGCCAAGGGCACCTCGCTGATCGTTGTAGAGACCGACGAGGTCGATGGCTTCGAGCGCGGCCGCAACCTCGACAAGATCGGCTTGAAGGCCAACGACACGTCGGAATTGTTCTTCAACGATATGCGCGTGCCGACCTCCAACCTGCTCGGTCATGAAGAGGGACAAGGCTTCATCCAGCTGATGCAGCAACTGCCGCAGGAACGCCTGCAGATCGGCACCGGCGCCATCGCCATGATTGAGCGCGCGCTGGCGTTGACCATCGACTATGTCAAGGAGCGCAAGGCCTTCGGCAAGGCGATCGTCGAGTTCCAGAACACCCAGTTCAAGCTCGCCGAACTCAAGACCGAGGCCACCATCGGCCGCGTCTTCTACAATGATTGCGTCACCCGCCACATCAATGGCGGCCTCGACCCGGTGACGGCATCGATGGCCAAATACTGGCTCTCGGACCTGCAGGGAAAAGTCGTCGACGAATGCCTTCAATTGCATGGCGGCTATGGCTACATGAATGAATATCCGATCGCCCGCATGTTCCGCGACGCCCGCGTCCAGCGCATCTACGGCGGCACCAACGAGATCATGAAATTGCTGATTGGACGGAGCCTTTAGGATACCAATTATGGGCGCATGGGGTTTCAAAATTTTCGAAAACGATGACGCAGCCGATTTCGTCGCGGAATTTGAGAACAGTGGCGCCGTCGCCGTTGCAGGCGCGCTCGATGCGGCTTGCAACAATCCTGACTACATCGAGGCGCCGGATGGCTCGGTTGCGCTGGCCGCCGCCGCAATTGTCGCCGCAGCTAACGGGAAGTCCGAGTTCTTGTCGAAACCTGCAGAGACGGCGTTGCGAACTGTCTCGAACTGGCAAGCTTTGAGTGGATTGAAGGGCAAGGCAATCCAGGCAGTCGAATGTGTAAGCAGCCCTAACTCTGAACTCATGGAACTCTGGGCTGAAGCCGCTCCAGCCGATGCAGGCAATTTCAAGAACGAACTGAATCGCCTACGCGCGGCTTTGCGTTAGCCTTAGGCGGCACCAGAAGGAAGGAACCGAAAAAATGGCCGAAGCTTATGTCTATGACGCCGTACGCACGCCGCGCGGCAAGGGCAAGAAAGATGGCTCGCTGCACGAAGTGCCCGCGGTGCGGCTTGCCGCCAGGACGCTCGAGGCGCTGCGCGACCGCAACGGGCTCGACACCGGCAATGTCGACGACATCATCTTCGGCTGCGTCGATCCGGTCGGCGAAGCCGGCTCGGTCATTCCGCGCGCTGCCGCCTTCGAGGCCGGCTACGACAACAAGGCGCCCGGCATGCAGATTTCGCGCTTCTGCGCCTCCGGCCTCGACGCCATCAATTTCGGCGCCGCCAAGATCGCGCAAGGGGCGGACGAGATCGTCATTGCCGGCGGCGTCGAATCGATGTCACGCGTCGGCATGGGCGCCTCGGGCGGCGCCTGGTTCATGGATCCGTCCGTCGGTCTGCCCGGCTGGTTCGTGCCGCAAGGCATTTCGGCCGACCTGATCGCCACCAAATACGGTTTTTCGCGCGACGACGTCGACGCCTATGCGGTCGAGAGCCAGAAGCGCGCCGGCAAGGCCTGGGCCGACGGCCTTTTCAAGAACTCGGTCATCCCGATCAAGGACCAGAACGGGCTCATCATCCTCGACCACGACGAGCATATGCGGCCGTCGACCGACATGCAGTCGCTGGCCTCGCTCAACCCGTCCTTCGTCATGCCTGGCGAAATGGGCGGCTTCGACGCGGTTGCCGTGCAAAAGCATCCGGAAGTCGAGGAAGTGAACCACGTCCACCATGCCGGCAATTCGTCCGGCATCGTCGATGGCGCGGCCGCCGTGCTGCTCGGCTCCAAGAAGGCCGGCAAGACGATGGGTCTCAAGCCACGCGCCCGCATCCGCGCCTTCGCCAATATCGGCTCCGAGCCGGTGCTGATGCTGACCGGTCCGGTCGACGTCACCGAGAAGCTTCTGAAGCGGGCCAAGATGAAGCTGTCGGATATCGACCTGTTCGAGCTCAACGAGGCCTTCGCGTCGGTGGTACTGCGCTACATGCAGGCCTTCGACATTCCGCACGACAAGATCAACGTCAATGGCGGCGCCATTGCCATGGGCCATCCGCTCGGCGCCACCGGCGCGATGATCCTCGGCACGGTGCTCGACGAGCTGGAACGTCGCGACCTCAACACCGCTTTGGTGACGCTCTGCATCGGCGCTGGCATGGGCACCGCAACGATCATCGAACGCGTCTGATTTTCGGCCGGAAGGAGAGAGACATGACCTACACGAACTTCACGGTCGACACCGACGCAGACGGCATTGCGCTGGTCACCTGGAACATGCCGGACCGCTCGATGAACGTCTTCACCGAAGAGGTGATGAACGAGCTCGACAAGATCATCGACCAGGTGGTGGCCGACGCTGGCATCAAGGGTGCGGTGATCACCTCGGGCAAGGACAGCTTCTCCGGCGGCGCTGATCTCACCATGCTGCAGAAGATGCTGACGGTTTTTGCCAAGGAGAAAGGCAAGGATCCGGAGAAGGCGGCGAAGCTTCTGTTCGACAATGCCGGCCGTATGGGCGCGCTTTGGCGCAAGCTCGAAACCTCGGGCAAGCCCTGGGTTTCGGCCATCAACGGCACCTGCATGGGCGGCGCCTTCGAACTGTCGCTTGCCTGCCATGGCCGCGTTGCAGCCGATTCAGAAAAGGTCAAGATGGCCTTGCCGGAAGTCAAGGTCGGCATCTTCCCCGGCGCCGGCGGCACCCAGCGCGTGCCGCGCCTGACCGATCAGCAGCAGGCGCTGCAGATGCTGACCGCCGGCCAGAGCCTGTCGCCGCAGAAGGCCAAGGCCATGGGCCTGATCCACGAGGTCGCCGAGCCGAGCAAACTGATCGACACTGCCAAAGCGATGATCAAGAACGGCCTGAAAGCCGTCCAGCCCTGGGACGAGAAGGGCTTCAAGCTGCCCGGCGGCCAGATCTATTCGCCCGCCGGCTTCAATCTGTGGCCGCCGGCCATCGCCATCCTGCGCCGCGAAACCTATGGCAATTATCCGGCCGCCGCGGCCATCCTGAAATGCGTCTATGAGGGCCTGCTGGTGCCGTTCGACACCGGCTTGCGGATCGAACAGCGCTATTTCACCGAAATCATGCAGTCGAAGGAAGCGGCAGCGATGATCCGCTCGCTGTTCGTCTCGCTGCAGGAGCTCAACAAGGGCGCCCGCCGCCCGGCCGGCGTGCCGGAAACCAGGTTCAAGAAGATCGGTATTCTCGGCGCCGGCTTCATGGGCGCCGGCATCGCCTTCGTCACCGCCAAGGCCGGTATCCCGGTCGTGCTGCTCGACCGCGACATGGCGTCGGCCGAAAAGGGCAAGGCGCATTCCGACAGCCTGATCTCGGATCAGGTCAAGAAGGGCCGCGCCAAGCCCGAGGAGAAGGAGACGCTGCTGTCGCTGATCACGCCGACCGCGGACTATGCCGATCTCGCCGGCTGTGACCTCGTCGTCGAGGCGGTGTTCGAGGATTCGGCCGTCAAGAAGGCTGCGACCGAACAGGCGGAAGCGGTGCTGAAATCGTCGGCGATCTTTGCCTCCAACACCTCGACCATCCCGATCACCGCGCTGGCCAAAAACTCCGCGCGGCCGAAGAATTTCGTTGGCATCCACTTCTTCTCGCCGGTCGACAAGATGATGCTGGTCGAGATCATTCTGGGCAAGAAGACCGGTGACAAGGCGCTTGCCACCGCGATTGACTTCGTGCGCGCCATCAAGAAGACACCGATCGTCGTCAACGACACGCGCGGCTTCTACGTCAACCGCTGCGTGCTGCGCTATATGTCGGAAGCCTACAAGATGCTGATCGAGGGTGTTCCGGCGCCGATGATCGAGAATGCCGCCAAGGCCGCCGGCATGCCGGTCGGCCCGCTTGCGCTGACCGACGAGACGGCGATCGACCTTGCTCAGAAGATCATGAAGCAGACCATCAGGGACCTCGGCGACAAGGCCGTCGACCCCAAGCAGATGGCGCTGATCAACACGCTGGTCGACACCCATGGCCGCTTCGGCCGCAAGAACGGCAAGGGTTTTTACGACTATCCCGCAAAGCCCGCCAAGAAGAAGCTGTGGCCGGGACTGAAGGACCTCTATCCGCAGCTGAAGGCCGAGAAGGTCGACTATGAGGAGCTGCAGCAGCGCCTGCTGGTCACCATCGCGTTGGAAGCGGCAAGGGTGATGGAAGAGGGCATCGTCACCGACCCGCGCGAGGCCGATGTCGGCTCGATCCTCGCCTTTGGCTTTGCGCCGTTCACTGGCGGCGCGCTGTCCTATATCGACGGCATCGGCGCCAAGGAGTTCGTCAGAATAGCCAAGGGCCTGCAGAAGAAATACGGCGCCGAGTTCAAGGCGCCAAAGCTGCTGCTCGACCTGGCCGAAAAGGGCGAGACCTTCTACCAGCGCTTCGACCCCTATGCGAAGGGCGAAGTGAAGAAGGCCGCTTGATCTAGCGCCCCATGTATGTCTGGGGGCGCCTGGCGCGCATGATGGCCACGGCATCACGCCGTGGCCCCTATATGGTCGGCAGCAAAAGCCGCCTGGCTTTCCGCTGCCTGCCGACCGACATCGACTTCAACAGCCATCTCAACAACGCCCGCTACATGATGCTGGCCGATCTCGGCCGCATCGACATCTTCCTGCGCGTCGGCCTGATCGCGCTGGCGCGCAAGAAAGGCTGGGCGCCGATGATCGGAGGTCTGGAGTCGGTCTATGTGCGCGAGATCAGGCTGTGGCGTCGCTTTGAGGTGATGTCCTCGATCGAGACCTGGGAAGGTACCCAGGTCATCGGCAGGCACCGGTTTGTCCTCGACAATGGCGAGACGGCTGCTCTGATCATGACGACGGGCGGTGTCTATGACCGTCCCGGCCGCCGCTTTGTCGACATCGACGAGGTCGTGGCGGCACTTGGCCGTTCCGTTCAACCGCGGCCGCCGACAGAGGCCGAGCGGACTTTCATGACCTCCCACCAGGGATTGCGCAGCTTGGCCAAGGGGGGCGACTGAACCCTTTTGTGATCGGGACTGCCGGTGGACAAGCGGACGGTCGCGCGCTAGAAGGAAAAGGTATTTTTTCCTGTTTTGAGGAGAGCGAATTGCTCTCGCATGACCGCGTTTGGGCCGCCATCGACGCTCTCGCCGAGCGTTATTCGCTGTCGGCCTCAGGCCTTGCCCGGCGTGCCGGCCTTGATTCGACCGCGTTCAACAAGTCGAAGCGGTTGTCCTCGGATGGGCGGCCGCGTTGGCCCTCGACCGAATCGCTGGCCAAGATCATCGAGGCGACGGGCGCCTCGCTCGACGAATTCACCGGGTTGGTCGAAGGCCGCGCCAGGGACGCTTCAGGCGCCACGACAGTGCAGCGTTCAGCGGTGCCGCTGCTTGGCTTTGCCCAGGCCGGCGCCGGCGGCTTCTTCGACGATGCCGGCTATCCCTCCGGCCAGGGCTGGGATTTGGTCGAGCTTCCGGCGCGGGCGACGGAAACCTCCTATGCGCTGAAGGTGCAGGGCGATTCCATGCTGCCGCTCTACCGCAATGGCGATGTGCTGATTGTCGAGCCGGGCGCCGCCACCCGCAAGGGCGACCGCGTCGTCGTCAAGACCAATGCCGGCGAGGTCATGGCCAAGGTGCTCGACCGTCAGACGGCGAAATCGATCCTGCTGATCTCGCTCAATCCCGACCACCCGGACCGCGACATCGCGATGCGCGATGTCGAATGGGTGGCGCGGATCGTCTGGGCAAGCCAGTAGTGCGGCTGCTGCAACTGGCCCTGGCCGTGCTGGCGGTCCCGGCGATGGTGGCCCTGGTTGTCGCCGGTGGCCGCGTCCTGCAGCCCGAGCAGAGCAGCGTCGTCATCGACCAGATCGACCCGGCCGCTGACATCGTGCCCGAAGAGCCCGCGACGTCGGCGATCCCCGAGATCCAGCCCCCCAGTCCTCCGGTGCATTCGCCTCCGCTGCATTCGAGAGCGATCGATCCAGAGGCCATCGCACCGCCGCCGCTGCCGTCAGAGGAGCTCGAACGGGTCGAACCGCGCGCACCGCTGAGCGATCTGGCGCTGGCCGGACCGCCCAAGCCGCGCCGGCCGAAAGCAGTCGACGACTGGGGCGGGACAAAACTGTTCCAGCCGGTCGCATCCGCCGCCGGCCTGATCGAAGCCAATGGTTATTCCGTGGCGGTTTCCGGCATCAACATCGTCAGGCAAGACGAGACCTGCACCGATGACGGCAAGTCCTGGGCTTGCGGCGTTCGCGCGCGCACCGCGTTCCGGTCTCTCCTGCGCGGCCGGGCCGTGGCGTGCAAGGTGCCGCCGGAGGCCGACCGCAACCTGATCGTCGCCGAGTGCCGCATCGGCAAGCAGGATGTCGGCCAGTGGCTGGTCGAAAACGGCTGGGCGCGCGCGATCGCCGGCGGCCCCTATGTCGAAGCGGGCGACAAGGCGCGCACCGCCAAAAAGGGCATCTTCGGCGCCGCGCCCGATCTCGACGGCCTGCCACCGGCGCCAACGCCGGTTGCCGCACCAACGGCCTCGCAGCCGATCCTCGATGCCCCGGCGACAGATGTCGCGCCGGCCGGGACGGACGTTACGCCGCCAACTGACCAGCCAGCGCCCGCTCAATGAGCGCGCGCGTCTCGGCAATGCCGTAAAGCGCCGCGAACGAGCCGAAGCGCGGGCCGCGTTCCTGGCCGATCAGCACCTGGTAGATCATCTGGAAGAAGGCGCCGGAAACGCCGGGGCCTCCGTCCGGACTCTGCTTGGAATGATCCTGATAGCGTTCGATCTTGCGCGCGACGTTGAGCGAAGCGTTCTGGATCGCTTCGCCATCGGCGCTCGCGGGCAGGGCGCCAAGCGCGTTGCCAAGAGCTTCGAGTGCTGCGCGTTCGACATCGTCGGCCGGCCGGAAGGTTTTCGTTGGCTTCACGAAATCGTCGAAATAGCGGATGGCGAAGCCGACCAGCTGATCGAGCTCGGGATGTGTTGCCGGCGTCACGCCGGACGTATGGCGCGAGATGAAGCCCCACAGCACATCCTTGTTCTGCGCGTTGGAGGCGCTGACCAGATTAAGCAGCAGCGAGAACGGCACCGGCAGGTCGATCGCCGGCGGCTTGCCGTCATGCATATGCCAGACCGGATTGCCCAGCCGCTCCTTCCAGTCCTGGCGCGGATAGGCGCCGAGGAAGGTGTAGTACTCGTCCACGGCGCGCGGGATGACGTCGAAATAGAGTTTTTTCGCCTGCCTGGGCCGCTGGTACATGTACAGGCCGAGGCTTTCGGTCGGCGCATAGCGCAGCCACTCGTCGATGGTCAGCCCGTTGCCCTTCGACTTCGAGATCTTCTGGCCGTTCTCGTCGAGAAACAGCTCGTAAACGAAATGCTCCGGCGCGCGTCCGCCAAGGATGTTGCAGATGCGATCGTAGACCACCGCATTGGTCTGGTGGTCCTTGCCGAACATTTCGAAATCGACGCCGAGCGCTGCCCAGCGCATGCCGAAATCCGGCTTCCACTGCAGCTTGACCCTGCCGCCGGTCACCGAAAGCGTGGTCTCGGTGCCGTCATCGTCAAAGGTGATGGTGCCGGCCTTGGCGTCGACATGCTTCATAGGCACGTACAGCACGCGGCCGCTCTTCGGCGAGATCGGCAGGAACGGGCTGTAGGTCGCCTGGCGCTCCGGCCCGAGCGTCGGCAGCATCACCGCCATGATCTGGTCATAGCGCTCGGCGGCGCGCAGCAGCATCGCGTCGAAGCGGCCGGCCTTGTAGTACTGCGTCGCGCTGGCGAACTCGTAGTCGAAGCCGAACGTATCGAGGAAGCGGCACAGCATCACATTGTTGTGGTCGGCAAAGCTTGCATAGTCGCCGCCGAACGGATTGGGCACCGACGACAAGGGCATATGCAGATACGGCTCGAGCGCGGCGCGATCCGGCACATTGTCGGGGATCTTGCGCATGCCGTCCATGTCGTCGGAGAAGCACAGAAGCTTGGTCTTGACCTTGTTTCCGGTCAGCACGTGGAAGGCGTGGCGCACCATCGAGGTGCGGGCGACCTCGCCGAACGTGCCAATATGCGGCAGGCCCGACGGCCCGTAGCCGGTCTCGAACAGGACGGTCTCGGGAAAGTCGGCGCCTTTGTAGCGCTCGATGATCTTTTTGGCTTCCTCGAACGGCCAGGCCTTGCTTTCGGCTGCCGCCGCAAGCATTTCGAGGTTGAGATCGGCGATGTTTGATCCCGTCATGTCGCTGTCTTCCAAATTATGCACCGGCTTCGCCGGATCGGAGTTTTTCAACCGGTCTCTAGGCGTGCACGCCTTGGGCGTCAACGCGCGCGGCGGTTTTTCCTTGCGGCCCGGAGACCGCGTTCCTACCTTCGAAACTCAATATCAAGGAGTTTTGAATGCCGTTGCCGTCCACGCATGAAGCCCTGATCTACCTGATGGTCATCACCTCGGCATCCGACCGCGACATGACCGATGTCGAACTGGCGCGCATCGGGGACGTCGTCCGCAGCTGGCCGGTGTTCGAGGATTTCAATCAGGACAGGCTTATTGCCATCGCGCAGGACTGCCAGAAGATGCTGCATGAAAAGGATGGGCTGGAAGGCGTTCTCGAGCGTGTTGGCAAGGCTTTGCCCGAGCGGCTGCACGACACCGCCTATGCCGCCGCCTTTGAGGTTGCCGCCGTCGATCTCGAAATGCGCATGGAGGAATTGCGGGTGCTGCAGCTCATCCGGCGCCAACTCGATCTCGATACGCTGACCGCCGCGGCCATCGCGCGCGGCGCGAAGGCGCGGCTGCGGACGTTGACCTAAAAGTCTCGCCGGTAGCCCTAGAACAAGCTGACCAGGACCGGATCAGAAGAAACTGACCGGGAAATAGCGTAGATAGAATTCGGCGAACGTGCCCTTCACCGATATCTCCTGCAGCGCGTAGTCCATGGCCGCTGCCAGCGCCGGGTCGCCGGCCCTTGTGGCAATCGTCATGCCGGATCCCAAATATTCCGGGGCCAGGTACGGGCCACCGGCGAAGCGGCAGCAGCCTGCCGCGTCCGTGCCGCCCAGCCAGAAGGAAAAGCGCATGCCGTCGCCGAAGGCGGCGTCGATCTTGCTGCTTTTCAAATCGGTGTAGAGGTCTTCAGGGCTGTTGAAGGGGACGATCTGCACCGTGCCGAAATAATCGCGCAGCATCTTTTCATGCGCCGAGCCGGCCAGCACGCCGACCCGCTTGCTGCGCAATTTGTCGAGGATAGGCTCGGCAAAGGCCTTGGCTTTCGGCATGATGAAGCGCGCCGGAAACTGCAGATAGGAGCGCGAAAAACTGTATTTCACCCGCGTTTCCGGCGTCGCGGCGATGCCGGCGATGATCGCCTCGCCTTCGCCTTTCTGCAACGCGTCGTCGAGCTCGGCCCAGGGCAGCGCCTGGATCTGGCATTTGTCGGCGATGTCGAGTTCGGCGCAAATCGCCCGCGCCAGGTCTATGTGAAAGCCGGACAGCCGGCCGGCGCCGTCGAGAAAGTTGAAGGGCGGGAAATCGGTGGTGGTGAGGAATCTGAGCCTCGGCAGCGCCGAGAGATCCGGTTTCGGCAGCCGCTCCTTGGCGTCCCAAAGCACGGGCACCTGCGGTTCCGCCGCCCGTGCGACGCCGGCAAAAGGCTGCGCTCCGACCAGCAGCGACAGCAAGGCGATGGCTATCCAGCGAGATGTCACGGAAGAACTCCACGCGCGTCTTGTTGGCTTTTGATACGAAAACGGTGCAGGCACAATTGTTTTTGATTTCAAAGGGCAAATTTCGAGTTATGCTTCATAGAGGTTGCAAATAGCCGCGCAGAGTCGGTCCGAGGGCAAGCGGTCGCTGCGCTAGAAAAATCAAGCATGCGGCTTGCAATCCGGGGTTGATGGCGAAGTGCGCATCAGGCGCGTAGCATCGGTCTCAAGAGCGGTAGGCAACATGGGGTAGATGTTGCGATGAGTCAGTTCGATCGCACACTGGAATACATGGACCAGCTGCAGCATGCCGACACGGCGGCTGCGGTTTGTGAAACATTGCTTGGCGTCACCTCGCATTTTGGCCTGACGGCGCTGATGGCGGGAACGGTCCCGCAACCCGGCACGCCGCGTGGCCAGCAAAAGGACCACGTGCTTTTGTGCGACTGGCCTGTGGAATGGCTGGAGCGCTATGTGGCGCGCAACTATGTCGACCATGATCCCGTTGTCAGCCACATGAAGGAATTGCAGGCGCCGTTCCAATGGCGCGAGGCGTCGCGCGGCATCCGCGTCGACAGGAGCAGCGGCGAGGTGATGGGCGACGCCAGAGAGTTCAAGCTGCGCGACGGCCTGGCCTTTCCGCTGGTGACGCTCGAAGGCCAGATCGTCATGGTCTCGCTGGGTGGCGAGGCCGTCGAGTTGTCGGGCGCCGAATTCGGATTGGTGTCGCTGGTGTCGACCTATGCGGTCGGCCGCGCCATGCAACTGCACACGATGGCGGCCAACACCATCGATCACATCGAATTGACCCCGCGTGAGCGCGAATGCCTGAAATGGGCAGCCGTCGGCAAGTCCGAATGGGAGATTTCGCAGATACTCGGCATCTCGGAGCACACGTCCGAAAAACATCTCCTTAACGCTAAGAGTAAACTCGGTGCCGTCAACAGGGTGCAAGCCGTCGCCGAAGCGATTAGGCGCGGCTATATTAGTTAGGTCGGCCGTGCCGACCTAGAAAATTCCTGCCTGCGTGATCACGCAATTTTATCTGGAACGTGCGGCCGTATCTTCCTCTTGAGCCCAGGAGACGGCTAATGCTTTTCGCTCTTACAACACAGGAATTGATGGAACGTCCCGACCTTTGGGAGGCTGTCCATCGTCTGCGCTACAAGATCTTCGTCGAAGAGATGGGCTGGACCGATCTAAAGCGCCCCGACGGCCTCGAGATCGACCAGTTCGATCATGACGAGGCGGTGCACCAACTGGTCATCCGCGGCGGCGAACTCGCCGGCTACCAGCGCATGTTGCCGACGACGCGGCCACATCTGCTGACCGAGGTGCTGGCCGATCTCTATGAAGGCACGCCACCCTCCGGACCGAGGGTCTGGGAGCTGACCCGCTACGCGGTAGCGCCCGGCTATCGCGACGGCAAGCGCGGCGTGTCGACGGTCGGCACCGAGCTGATCGCCGGCTTCGTCGAGTGGGGACTGAAGCGCGACGTCAACCAGGTGATCATCGAGTTCGAACCGATGTGGGTGCTGCGGGCGCTGCAGCTGCATTTCCTGGCAACGCCGCTCGGTTATCAGCGCACCTATGGCAACCAGCAGGTCGTCGCAACCCTGCTGACCTTCAACGCGCACACGCTCGATGTCGTGCGCTCGCGCCGTAACCATCACGCCCCCGTGCTGGCCAGAGGCACGCCCGACATGCTCGGCATGCGGCAGGCATCGTGAGATCGGAGACGACAAATGAGCTTTGACCCCCAACCCGAATTGCGTGGCCACACGCTGGTCGTCACTGTGTCGTCGCATGACGGCCGGCCGGTTCTGGACAGGCGCGCCTATGCAAGCCTGGCCAGGACCTTCCATGAAGCCGCCGTCGACGACAACGTCCGTGTCGTGGTGCTGCGCGGCCTTGCCGGCTGCTTTTGCCTCGGCGGCGATTTCTCCGAGTTCCTCGACTCCACCAAGCACCAGCAACTGATCGCCGCCGTCACCGACATGTTCCGCACGCTGGCGACGTTCCCCAAGCCGGTGCTGGCTTGTGTAGACGGCGATGCCGTCGGCGTCGGCTGCACCATCCTGTTCCACTGCGACATGGTGATCGCCTCGAGCAACAGCACCTTCCGAGTGCCGTTTGTCGATTTCGGCCTGGTGCCGGATGCGGCAACCTCGATCCTGGCGCCGCAGAAACTCGGCTATGCCGGAGCCTTCCGCTTCTTTTGCCTGGGCGATACGCTCGGCGCCGAAGATGCCCGGGCGCTTGGCCTCGTCGCCGAGATCGTGGCCGATGGCAGTGCCGAGGAGGCAGCGATCGGCAGGGCAAGGCAACTGGCCAAGAAGCCGGTTGCAGCCCTTCTGCAGACGCGCGGCCTGCTCAAAGGCGATACGGCCGTGCTCTGCGACCGCATCGATCGCGAGATCACGCTGTTCCAGCAGGCGCTGCAGGACGACACCACGCTGAAGCGGCTGCAGCGGATCGCCCGTCTGGCGGCATAAAACAAGGCAACAGGGCCTGCCCCGATACCGGGGTGGGCTCTGTATTTCCAGCCTCTACTTTTCCAGGCCAGCTATTTCTCGAGGAATGACGGCCCTTCGCCGATGATCTTCTTGTCTTCCTTGCCGATGGCGTCGAGATCGCGCCCATCATAGGGCAACGACAGCAGGATGCGCCGCATGGCGGCCAGCCGCGAGCGTCGTTTGTCGTTGGCCCGCACGATGATCCATGGCGCGAACTGTTTGTGCGTGCGCTCGACCATCTGGTCGCGGGCCTTGGTGTAATCGTCCCATTTGGTGATGCCGGCAATGTCGATCGGCGAGAACTTCCAGTTCTTCAGCGGAGACCAGCGGCGATCGTGAAACCGTTCGAGTTGGGTTTCGCGGCCGATGTTCAGCCAGAATTTGAAGAAATAGATGCCCTCGTTGGAGATCATCCGCTCGAAATGCGGCGTCTCGCTGAGGAATTTCTCGTGCTGTTCCGACGTACAGAAGCCCATCACCGGCTCGACGCCGCCGCGATTGTACCAGGAGCGGTCGAAGGTGACGAATTCCCCCGATGTCGGGAAATGGTCGACATAGCGCTGGAAGTACCACTGCCCGACTTCCGTCGGTGTCGGCTTGGTCAGCGCCACATTGCGCGCGGTCCGAGGATTGAGATACTGGCGCAGCACGAAGATGGTGCCGCCCTTGCCGGCGGCATCGCGCCCTTCGAACAGCGACATCACCCGCTTGCCGGTCGCCTGCAGCCAGGCCTGCGCCTTGACCAGCTCGATCTGCAGCCGCTCCAGCGTCTCGTCGTATTCCTCGCTCTTCATTTTCTTGTCGTAGGGGTAGTCGCCGGCGGTCAGCTTGTTGTCCTCGATCCAGGCCGGGAGCTCGGGATTCTCGATATCGAACTCCCGCTCCTTGCCGTCGATCCTGATCTTCAGCGGACCCTTTGCCGGCTCTGCGGCGGGACTTTCCTTGGTTTTTTTCATCGAGACGAACCTTTTCAGCTTGCGGACTCATGCTATGGGGGGCCTTGAAGCCGGTCCAGCGGAAGTTTCGTTCGGCCGGCGCAAGGTGCGGGACGCGCGAATGGCTGACACCGGCGCAGAGCGGATAACCACGGCGCAGGCGCTAAGGGCCAGGGTGTGGAACGGCCGCTGGCTGCTCGCGGCCAGCGTCGTTGCGGTCGCGGCCGTCTATGCTTTCGCTGGCATGTCCGTCTATGTCGTTCTGCTCACCTGTGCGGTGCTGCTTGCTGCCGCGATGCTGCCGACCGGCGGCGCAAGCCAGTCCATCCAAAGCGATGCCGCGATCGAGGCGAGCGGGCTGCAGCGGCTTTCCGGCGAATATCTCGCGGCCGCCGTTGCCGATCCGCTGATCATCTTCGACCGCAACGCCACCATCGTCCATGCCAACGCCGCCGCCTTCGCTGCCTTTGGCGGGATCGCGCCCGGCCTGTCGCTGTCGTTGAAATTCCGCGCCCCTGAGATGCAGGCACTGCTGGACAGCGTGCTGTCGGGAACGGTCGCTTCGGATGCCGTCGACTACACCGAGAAACTGCCGGTCGAACGGGCCTACCGGGTCAGCGCGTCCTCGGTCGGCCACGCCACCGATCTCTTTGTGCTGGTGTTCAAGGACCAGAGCGAGACGCGCCGCATCGACCGCATGCGCGCCGACTTCATCGCCAATGCCAGCCATGAGTTGCGCACTCCTCTTGCCTCGATCTCGGGCTTCATCGAAACATTGCGCGGCCCGGCCCGCAACGATCCGGCGGCGCGCGAGCAGTTTCTGCAGATCATGCAGAACCAGACCGGCCGCATGGCGCGCCTGATCGACGATCTGCTGTCGTTGTCGCGGCTGGAAATGAAGCCCTATCTGAAGCCGGGAACCGAGGTCGATTTGCGCCAGACCATCGACAGCGTCATCGACTCGCTAGGGCCGCTTGCCAAGGAGAACAGCGTCGTCATCGAACGCGACTATGCCGAAGGGCCGCTCGACGTGCCCGGAGACCGCGATGAGCTGTTCCAGGTTTTCGAGAACCTGGTGGAAAACGCCTGCAAATACGGCCAGCCGGGCGGACGTGTCACGGTGTCGATTGCGCGCGGCGAGGCCGGTCCCGAACCGGGCATCGACGTCACCATCAGGGACTACGGTCCAGGCATTCCCGAAGAGCACATTCCGCGCATCACCGAGCGCTTCTATCGCATCGACGTCGAGAGCAGCCGCACCCAGAAAGGCACCGGCCTCGGCCTGTCCATCGTCAAGCACATATTGACGCGTCACAATGCCAGGCTTTCGATCAAGTCGGAAGTCGGCAAGGGCGCGGCGTTCACGGTCCATTTGCCAGAGCGCTGAGGCAGTACTATTTGCTAACTGCCTGTTTCTTCTTTCTGTCATCCGGCTAGCGTATCAGCACAGGATTCGAGGAAACGACTCAAACGGCCAAGGATTCTAGGAAGGCATTTCATCCATGCAGTCCGTACACATCGTCAGCGCCTATGACGAAGAGCTGAAATACCTGTCGAAACGCATCGCCGCGATGGGCGGGCACGCCGAGCGCATGGTCGAGCAGGCGATCCAGGCACTGGTCAACGCCGATCCCGGCCTCGCCCAGAAGGTCATCCGCGACGACATTGTCCTTGATGAGGGCCAACGCGAAATCGACGACAAGGCCATAGTGATCATCGCCAAACGCCAGCCGATGGCGACGGATCTGCGCGAGATTGTCGGCGCGATCCGTATTTCCGCCGACCTCGAACGAATCGGCGACCTCGGCAAGAATGTCGCCAAGCGAGTGGTGAGCGTCATCGACGGCCGCCAGCCGACCAGCCTGTTTCGCGGCCTCGAGGCGCTGGCCGATCTGGCGCTGACCCAGCTGAAGGAGGTGCTAGACGTCTACGCATCGCGTTCGGTCGACAGAATAGGCTTCGTGCGCGACCGCGACGACCAGATCGACGCCATGTACACCTCGCTGTTTCGCGAGCTCCTGACCTACATGATGGAAGATCCGCGCAACATCACGCCGTGTACTCATCTGCTGTTCTGCGCCAAGAACATCGAGCGTATCGGCGATCACGCCACCAACATCGCCGAGACCATCTATTACATCGTCACTGGCGACCAGATGCCGGCCGAGCGACCGAAAGGCGACAAGACCGACAAGGTTGCCCTTCCGGCGGCGCTGCCGGTGAAGTGATCGCGCGCCCCTCGAACGCTTAATCATATTGCGCTAAACTATCACGGCGTTAAGCTTCTCAGGTTCTGCTTCCGGAGGCTGCGATGGAATATGTCCGAGAGTTCAAGCCGGCGCCGGCATCCTCCGGCATCATCGCCTCGAGCGTTTATACCGCCGGCAAGCGCATAGCCGACATCCCGATCGAAGAGGCCGGTGAATGGGCCAGGAAATCGGGACATGTCGTCTGGATCGGGCTGCTCGAGCCCGACCGCGAGTTGTTGCTGCGCGTCAAGGCACAGTTCCATCTGCATGAACTGGCGATCGAGGACGCCGAGCATCCGCACCAGCGGCCGAAGATCGAGCAGTATGGCGATGCCCTGTTCATCGTCGCCCGCACCGCCCAACTGATCGACGGCCGGGTTACCTTCGGCGAAACCCATCTGTTTGTCGGCTCTGGCTACATTGTCAGTGTCAGGCATGGTCCCTCGACCTCCTATGCCGCCGTCCGTCAGCACTGGGAAAGTTGCCCGCATTCGCTGGCCAAGGGCGAGGACTTCGTCCTCTACGCCATTCTCGACTTCATCGTCGACAATTACATGCCGGTGCTCGAGCAGATCGAGGACGAGGTCGAGGCGATCGAAGACAAGATCCTGCTGAAGCCGATGACCGGTCCCGACATAGAGCGGCTCTACATGCTGCGCCGCGATCTGTTGCGCCTGCGCAATGCCGCACTTCCCTTGGTCGAGGTCTGCCGCCGGCTGACCAGCGCCGAACTGCCGCAGATCCATAGCGCCATGCACCCGCTGTTCCGCGATGTGACCGACCACATTCGCACCGTCCAGGAAAAAATCGACAGTCTGCGCGAGGTTCTGGCCTTCGCCTTCGAAGCCAGCTTGCTGGTTGGCCAGAGCCAGGAAACGGCGAATACCAAGAAGCTGGCGTCATGGGCCGCCATACTGGCGGTGCCGACGGCGCTCGCCGGCATATACGGCATGAATTTCGATGACATGCCGGAACTGAAGATGGAATACGGCTACCCGGTAGTGCTGACCGCGATCGCCTGCATCTGCTTGTTTTTGTACTGGCGGTTTCGCAAGAATGGATGGTTGTGAGGGCAGGGCAGTAGGCAGTAGGCAGTAGGCTAAGACGACGCCTCACGAGCGCAGTTCAAAA
This sequence comes from Mesorhizobium sp. P2_B5, assembly GCF_056404775.1. NCBI lineage: Bacteria > Pseudomonadati > Pseudomonadota > Alphaproteobacteria > Hyphomicrobiales > Phyllobacteriaceae > Mesorhizobium > Mesorhizobium sp. P2_B5. The sequence goes on from NZ_JBFUDJ010000005.1 coordinate 405,348, forward strand.
ACATACTGCCGTACTGCCCTATTCCCCTAATACCTTACCTGCTCCGCCGCCGCTCCGAAGCCGGCTGGAACGCAACCCTTGCGTGATACTTGCAGTAAGGTCCGGTTTCTGCGGCCTCGTTGCCGCAGAAGTTGAAATCTTCCGACAGCGGATCGCCATTCGGCCATTTGCAGGTGCGCTCGGTGAGGTCGGTGAGCTGTAGATGTCGCGAGATCGGCACGACGACGTTCTCGACCGGGCGGATGTAGTGGCGAGCCACTGGCTCGGCGTCGAACTGTGTCTGCAGCGCGGTCGCGCCGATCGAGGTGGTGACGTGACGCTGCGTGGTTGCGGCGCGCGACACCGACTTCTGGATCGAAGATCCCTGCGTCGTCTTCTTCTGGCGCGCCGGCGTTGCGGTCGAGCGACCGCGGCCCGACAGCTTCAGCCGATGCACCTTGCCGATGACGGCGTTGCGGCTGACCCCGCCGAGTTGGGCCGCGATCTGGCTTGCGCTCAAACCTTCCGACCACAGTTTTCTGAGAAGTTCTACCCGCTCGTCAGTCCAGTTCATGAGACCGCGCTCCTGCTAAGCGTGCGGCAGCCGGAATCCATTCCCGACCCGGCAACCTTTGCCGGGGCAGACACCACATATATTAGGTGATTAGGTCCGCCGCACGAAATCTAGTTATTTCCCGACTACAATTACCTCATGTGTTGACTCGGTGACAAGAGTCCCAGGTGCAACACGAATCGGTTTTTTCGGTTTTCCCCAACTTGCCCGGTCGCTTATGAGCCGGCGCCTCGTCGGGAGCTTGCCGCGCGCCTTTGCACGACGTTTTCGTTGACTTCATGGCCGAAAAACACGATAAGCCGCACAAGGCCGCCGCTTTGGCGGCTTTTTTGATTTTCCGGTACCGGAGACGCATATAATGAGCGGTTCGGCGCTTTACGAGACCTTTGCTCGCGCACCCCTGGCCTTCGACCACGGTGAAGGCACGTGGCTGGTTACCGACAAGGGCGAGCGATATCTCGATTTTGCTGGCGGCATCGCGGTCAATTCGTTGGGCCATAGCCATCCGCATCTGGTCTCGGCGCTGACCGAACAGGCGGCCAAGCTCTGGCACGTCTCCAATCTCTACGAGATCCCGGGGCAGACCCGGCTGGGCGAGCGGCTGGCCGAGGCCACTTTCGCCGACAAGGTGTTCTTCACCAATTCCGGCGCCGAGGCCTTGGAATGCGCCATCAAGACGGCGCGGCGCTACCAGTTCGTCAAGGGCCACCCCGAGCGCTTCCGCGTCATCACCTTCGAGGGCGCCTTCCATGGCCGTACGCTGGCGACCATCGCCGCGGGCGGCCAGTACAAATATCTCGAAGGCTTCGGCCCCAAGGTCGAGGGTTTCGACCAGGTCGGCTTCGACGACATCGACGCCGCCGAGAAGGCGATCACATCAGAGACCGCCGCGATCCTGATCGAACCGGTGCAGGGCGAGGGCGGCATCCGCCCGGTGCCGACGCAATCTCTTAAGCGGCTTCGGCAGCTTTGCGACCAGCACGGCCTGCTGTTGATCTTCGACGAGGTCCAGTGCGGCATCGGCCGCACCGGCAAGCTGTTCGCGCATGAATGGACCGGCGTGACGCCCGACATCATGGCGATCGCCAAGGGCATTGGCGGCGGCTTCCCGATGGGCGCGTGCCTGGCCACCGACGAAGCTGCCGTCGGCATGACGGCAGGCGTGCATGGCACCACCTTCGGCGGCAATCCGCTGGCGATGGCGGTCGGCAACGCCGTGCTCGATGTGGTGCTGGAAGACGGCTTCCTGGAAGACGTTCAGCGCAAGGCATTGCTGATGAAACAGGGCCTGGCGGCCGTCGCCGACGAATTTCCCGATGTCATCGAAGGCATCAGGGGCACCGGCCTGATGCTCGGCCTGAAATGCGCCATGCCCAACACCAAGGTCAATATGGCGCTGCGCGACCAGCATCTCCTGGCGGTACCGGCCGGCGACAACGTCATCCGCCTGCTGCCGCCGCTCACCGTCACCGACGCCGAGATCAAAGAGGCGCTCGATCGCATCCGCGCCGGCGCCAAAGGCCTGGCCGACGCCATCGCCGCGGCCGCCGCGAAGTAACCCCGGAACCATTCCTGATGTCACTTCGCCATTTCACCGATCTTTCCGCCGTTTCCGAAGGCGATCTGCGGTTCATGCTGGACGACGCGGTGGTGCGCAAGGCGCGCCTCAAGGCCGGCGAGCGCACCAGGCCGCTCGAGGGCAAGGTGCTGGCGATGATCTTCGACAAGCCGTCGACGCGCACGCGTGTCTCCTTCGACGTCGGCATGCGCCAGCTCGGCGGCGAGACCATCATGCTGACCGGCACCGAAATGCAGCTCGGCCGCTCCGAGACCATTGCTGACACCGCCAAAGTGCTGTCGCGCTATGTCGACGCCATCATGATCCGCACGACGTCGCATGAGAGGCTGCTCGAGCTGACCGAGAACGCCACGGTTCCCGTCATCAACGGGCTGACCGACGACACCCATCCCTGCCAGCTGATGGCCGACATCATGACCTTCGAGGAGCATCGTGGTCCGGTAGCCGGCAAGACCATCGCCTGGACCGGCGACGGCAACAATGTGCTGCATTCGCTGCTCGAAGCCTCGGCGCGGTTCCGCTTCAACCTCAATGTCGCGGTGCCGGAAGGCAGCGAGCCGGCGCAGAAACATATCGACTGGTCGAAGACCAATGGCGGCAAGCTCAGCTTCACCCGCTCGCCCGAGGAAGCCGTCGACCAGGCCGATTGCGTGGTCACCGATTGCTGGGTGTCGATGGGTCAGGAACACCGCGCCCGCGGCCACAATGTCTTCTCGCCCTATCAGGTCAATGCGGCGCTGATGGCAAGGGCCAAGCCCGACGCCCTGTTCATGCACTGCCTGCCGGCGCATCGTGGCGAGGAGGTGACCGACGAGGTCATCGACGGGCCGCATTCTGTGGTGTTCGACGAGGCCGAGAACCGGCTCCACGCCCAGAAGGCCGTGCTCGCCTGGTGTCTTGGAGCTTGAAGTGCCTTGGTGCCTGACGTGCTTGGGCGCTTGATCTGGGGCGGCGTGATGCCTATCTGCGCCGCATCACGCAAATCAAGCGCGTTTAGACGCATGCACCCCTCCGGGCGGCATGGCCGCGCCCTGGAGCTTTGTCATGTTGGAAACGCATCAAGTGACTGAACATCACCCCAAACTCGGCGAGTTCGGCTATGCCGGCGACGATCACGTCGTACCGTTCGAGGTCGGCCCGCTCGACGTTCGCGGCCGCACCGTGCAGCTCGGGCCGATGCTCGACGCCATCCTCGGCCGTCACGACTATCCCGAGCCGGTTGCCCGCCTGCTGGCTGAAGCCTGTGTGCTGACGGTGCTGCTTGGCACCTCGCTGAAATTCGAGGGCAAGTTCATCCTGCAGACCCGCACCGACGGGCCGGTCGACATGCTGGTGGCGGATTTCTCCACGCCCTCGGCATTGCGAGCCTATGCCCGCTTCGACGCCGACAGGTTGGAAGCCCTTGTTGCCGCAGGCGAGACCTCGCAGCAGACGCTGCTGGGCAGCGGCGTGCTGGCGCTGACCATCGACCAGGGCGCCCACACGCAGCGCTATCAGGGCATCGTCCAGCTCGACGGCGAGACGCTGGAAGACGCCGCGCGCACCTATTTCCGCCAGTCGGAACAGATCCCGACCGAGCTCAGGCTTTCGGTGGCCAAGCTTCTGACGCCCGGCCGTGGCGGCGCGCGCGAACAATGGCGCGCCGGCGGCATCCTGGCGCAGTTCCTGCCGCAGTCGCCCGAGCGCATGCGCGTGCCCGACATCTCGGGCGGCGACGGCGATCCACGCGACGTCACGCATGAACCGGTCGACAATTCCTGGCAGGAACTGGTGGCCCTGCTCGGCACCATCGAGCCGACCGAACTGATCGACCCGACCATCGGCGCCGAGCGGTTGCTCTACCGGTTGTTCCATGAACACGGCGTGCGCGTCTTCGGCGGCGTTCCGGTCGCCGACCGGTGCTCGTGCTCGCGCGACAAGATCCGCGGCATTCTCGAAGGCTTCTCCGCCGAAGAGATCAAGGAGAGCACCGAGGATGGCGGCATTCACGTCGCCTGCGAGTTCTGCTCGAAGCAGTATGACTTCGACCCAGCGGAGTTTGGCGCGGCTCAATAGGGAAAGCCGCTTCGCAACCTATCCTCTCCCCGGCCGGGGAGAGGATCCATGGCTTACCCTTGGCGGTTGGTCTCTTTTGACCGGGTTTCGCGCCGCACCGATCTCAGCGTCAAATGAATTCCTGGAGATGCTTGCGGACATCTGACATTCGTTCGACCGGAGCCATATGGGTTTCATCCCCGAGCACCGTGAGCTTCGCTCCTTTGATTGCACTCGCGGTAGCTTCCATCATGCCGCCGCCGAAGAACTGGTCCCTTTCGCCGCCAAGGATCAAAGTCCTCGCCGAAATATCGTTGAGGTCTTCGTTTGTCACATCATTGTCGAGCATTGCTTCCAGATAGCGAACGATCGAACTCGGCGCTCCCATCCGTGCAATCAATCTGCGTCCTTCGAAGCTCAGGCGAAAGCGCAAGAGAAGGTTCAGCCACGGTCGACGAAATACCGTTGTAAACTCCTGCAGCAACGCGTGAAATTGTTCGGCTTTTGCGAATTGAATCTGTTTCTGGAGCCGCTTTTTTCCATCGACCGAAAAACCGTATGCGCTCGCCAGCAGGATCAGCTTGCCCACAAAGTCCGGATACCGTGCTGCCACCCGCGTTGCGATAACGCCGCCATAGGAAATACCCATCAACACCACTGGCTTTTTGAACGTGACGTCGATGATCTCCGCGATGTCTCCAGCCATACCCTCAAGCGAAAGATCGGCTTTAGGATCGGGATCGTAGCCAATCAGCACAAAGTTCGTGTCGGGTGGAAGAATACGGATGAGTCGTCCGGCATCCTTTTCCAGCCTGGATGGCTCGGGCTTCATCATGAAGCCCTGGCCGCCGTTGATGATAAGAAGGCTTTCAGGTCCCCGTCCAACTCTCGCGAACGGCATCCGACCCGGAAACAACCCTGTTTCAATAGTGTGCATCAAGCCGCTGCCTGGCGCTGGCCAGAGACCCCTGATCAATGGGAAGTAAAGCTACCTTGACGAAAGCTGGCGCAACGCTTCCTGCCACTAATTCACCGTCCGCCTCGTTCCCGGCAGATCCAGCGAAAACGCGGGAATGGCGATGTCGAACGTCTCGCCCCTTTTGTTGCGCATGGTGTAATGCCCGACCATGAAGCCCGACGGTGTCGAGAGCGGGCAGCCGGATGTATATTGATAGCTGTCGCCGGGATTGAGCTCGGGCTGGTCGCCGACGACACCGGCGCCGCGCACCTCTTCGACCCGGCCGCTGCCGTCGGTGATGTGCCAGTAGCGCGACATAAGCTGCACGAACTCGTCCGACTGGTTGTCGATCGTCACCTGGTAGCCCCAGACATAGCGGTTCTCCGACGGATCGGAGCGATCCTCCAGATAGAACGGTCTGACCTGCACTTCGATGTTGCGCGTGACGGCGCGGTACATAGGCTGCTCCAAACGACACCAACGGACCTGTCGGCGCTCTTGCTCTACTCCCGATTAGGGTCTCATGCGCAGGTGCCGAACAACAATGTCATTTAAGTGACACATGACAATGATGGTGTGCACGAACCGTATCGGGCGACTCAGCGCTCTGTCGAACTGTTGAAAACGGCCATTCCTGGCCGCTTTTTCCCGGAGTGACCAGATCTCGATGGAACTGACAGTCATAGCAGCGCTGCTTTCGACACTCCTGCTTCTTTCCAATCTCGCCAGCATTGTGCTCGCCTCGCTCAGCCTGAAGCGGCCGCGCCAGATTGCTCCGCCGGCCAGAAAGGCGCCGCCGGTGTCGATCGTGGTGCCGTCGCGCGGCGTCGAACCGTTTACCGAGGAGACGCTTGCCCGTGCCTTCTCGCTCGACTGGCCGCGCTACGAGCTGATCTTCTGCGTCGCCCATGCCGACGATCCGGTGGTCAAACTGATAAACCGGGCGATTGCCCGGTTTCCAAAGGTGGCGGCGCAGCTGCTGATCGGCGATGACCGGGTCAGCGCCAACCCCAAGCTCAACAATTGCGTGAAGGGTTGGGTGGCGGCGCAGCACAACTGGGTCATCCTGGCCGATTCCAACGTGCTGATGCCTGTCGACTATGTCCAGCATCTGATGGCGGCCTGGCGGCCGGACACCGGGCTTGTCTGCTCGACTCCGATCGGCTCGCGGCCGGACGGTTTTTGGGCCGAGGTCGAATGCGCCTTCCTCAACACGCTGCAGGCGCGCTGGCAATATGCCGGCGAAGCCCTTGGTCTCGGCTTTGCCCAGGGCAAGAGCATGCTGTGGAACAAGCCGATGCTCGACGCCAATGGCGGCATCGAGGCGCTTGCCGCCGAGATCGCCGAGGATGCCGCCGCGACCAAGCTGGTCAATGGGCTCGGCCTGCGCGTCAATCTCGTTGCCTCGCCCTTCGAACAGCCGCTCGGCCAGCGTACGTTTGCCGAGATCTGGTCGCGCCAGACGCGCTGGGCGCGGCTGCGCCGCGTCACCTTCCCACTGTTCTACACGCCCGAGATCCTGACGGGTGTGGCGGTGCCGCTGCTGCTGGCACTGGTCGCGGCGGCAAGCGCCGGCGTCAGCATGCCCACCACGGCTTTGTGCGTTCTGGCCTTTGCCTATGTGCCGGAATGCCTGCTCGCCTGGGCCAAGGGCTGGTATTTGTCACCGCGCATCGTCACCGCCATGATCGTGCGCGATGTGATGCTTCCCGCCATCTGGTCGCGCGGTTGGCTCGGCGGCGCGGTCGAATGGCGCGGCAATGCCATGACCATCCGCACCAAGGCGATGACGGAACTGGACGAGGCCTCGTCGGGCGCCTGAGCGCCGCCCAGGCCTTGCCTTGCTTTCGGAGCAGGCCGCTACTTCGCCGCCTTCAGCGCCTGTGCAACGTCCTCGAGCAGATCGTCCGTATCCTCAAGACCGACCGACAGCCTCAGCGTTCCCGGCCCGATGCCGAGTTCGGCGCGCGCCTCGTCGCTGAGGTTCTTGTGTGTTGTCGTTGCCGGATGGGTGATCAGGCTCTTGGCGTCACCAAGATTGTTGGAGATCAGCACGATGTCGAGCGCGTTCTGCAAGGCGAAGGCCGCCTGCTTGCCGCCCTTGACGTCGAGGCAGATCAGCGTCGAGCCGCCCGCCATCTGCTTCTTGACGATATCGGCCTGCGGATGGTCGGCGCGGCCGGGATAGATGACGCGGGCGATCTGCGGCTGTCCGGCCAGGAAATCGGCGATCTTGCCGGCACTCTCCGTCTGCTGGCGCACGCGCACCGGCAGCGTCTCGAGACCCTTGAGCAGCGTCCAGGCGTTGAAGGGCGACAGGCTCGGGCCGGTGTGGCGGAAATAGTCGTGCAAATTCTCGTCGATCCACTTCTTGTCCGACAGGATGATGCCGCCTAGACAGCGCCCCTGGCCGTCAATGTGCTTGGTCGCGGAGTAGACGACGATGTGGGCGCCGAGCTGCAAGGGCTTCTGCTGCAAGGGCGTGGCAAAGACGTTGTCGACGATCAGCCTGGCGCCGATCGAGGTGGCGAGCGATGCGACGGCGGCAATGTCGACCACTTCCAGCGTCGGGTTGGTCGGGCTTTCCAGGAAGAACAGTTTGGTGTTCGGCCTGACCGCCTTTTCCCAGTTGGCGATGTCGGTGCCGTCGACCAGAGTCGCCTCGATGCCGTATTTCGGCGCCAGCGTCTCGACCACCCAGCGGCAGGAACCGAACAGCGCGCGCGCCGCAACGATATGGTCGCCGGCCTTGGCGCTGCACAACAGCGCCGCCGTCACTGCTGCCATGCCGGACGCGGTAGCGCGGGCGTCTTCCGCGCCTTCCAGCGCGCACATGCGCTTTTCGAACATGTCGACGGTCGGGTTGGCGTAGCGCGAATAGATGAAGCCCGGCTCCTCGCCCTTGAAACGGGCTTCGGCGGCCTGCGCCGTCTCGTAGACATAGCCCTGGGTGAGGTACATCGCTTCCGACGTTTCGCCGAACTGGGAACGCAGCGTCCCCCCATGCACGAGTGCGGTCTGAGGCTTCCAGTTACGCTTCTTGGTGCTCATCGCTTTTCTTCCAGACACAAAAAAACCGGCCGCGAAAGTCGCAACCGGTCCATACGGCCTTGCGGCCCGACGGTCCTTTAGCGACTTGTTTAACGTGGCTGCAAGCCGACCGGCCAAATCACCACGGGATAACGACCCTTTAGACCTCAGCCATGCTTGCGTCAATTGCCGGCTTCATTAAGAGGTTTGTACCAGTTGGAGCGGAGCCAGCCATTGCGGCAGACAGGCATTCTTCCCGATCAGGATATTTCCGCGCTGTTCCAGTCCGGCGCGCTGAAGTCGCCGCGCGCGCTCGATGTCGACCAGGTACAGCCGGCCAGCCTCGATCTCAGGCTCGGCGACAAGGCTTTTCGCGTCCGCGCCTCCTTCCTGCCCGGCCCCAACCACAAGGTGTCGGAGAAGCTTGAGCGGCTGAAGCTGCACGAGATCAGCCTGACCGAAGGCGCGGTGCTGGAGACCGGCTGCGTCTACATCGTACCGCTGCTCGAGAGCCTCGCCCTGCCGGCCAATATTTCCGCCTCGGCCAATCCCAAGAGCTCGACCGGACGGCTCGACATCTTCACCCGCGTCATGACCGACCGCGGCCACGAGTTCGACAAGATCGCCGCCGGCTATCACGGGCCACTCTATCTCGAGGTCAGCCCGCGCACCTTCCCGATCGTCGTGCGCGCCGGCTCGCGCCTGTCGCAGATCCGCTTCCGCACCGGCAATGCGCTGTTGTCGGAGGCAGAGCTGAATGAATTGCACCGGGCCGAGATGCTGGTCGCGACCGAGCCGCCAAACATTTCCGGCGGTGGCATTGCGCTGTCGATCGATCTCGACGGCGATCACAACGGGCTGGTCGGCTATCGCGGCAAGCATCACACCGGCCTCGTCGATGTCGACAAGCGCGCCGCCCAGGATGCCGTCGATTTCTGGGAGCCGCTTTACAAGAGCGGCGCCGGCGAACTGGTGCTCGACCCGGACGAGTTCTACATCCTGGTCAGCCGCGAGGCGGTGCACGTGCCGCCGCTCTACGCCGCCGAGATGACGCCGTTCGACCCGCTGGTCGGAGAGTTCCGCGTCCACTATGCCGGCTTCTTCGATCCGGGCTTCGGCCATTCGGCCGCTGGTGGCACCGGCAGCCGGGCGGTGCTCGAAGTGCGCAGCCACGAAGTGCCGTTCATCCTCGACCATGGCCAGATCGTCGGCCGGCTGGTCTACGAGCATATGCTGAAGCGGCCGCAGGCGCTCTACGGCACCGATCTCGGTTCCAACTACCAGGCGCAAGGCCTGAAGCTCTCCAAACATTTCCGCACCGCTGTCTGAACCCTCAATCAGCGTTGGGCAAAATACTTGCCTGCATTGGCTCACCGTGCTTGGCTGCCTTTCTGTGGCCGGCCAGAGACCGGCGCGTAAGGGGAACCAAAATGCAGATTTCGAAATGGATCATATCGGCAGCCAGCGCTGCCATGCTTGTAATGGGGGCCGGTTCGCTGGCACAGGCGCAGGAGAAATTGAAGATCGGCACCGAAGGCGCCTATCCGCCCTTCAACACCATTACATCTGACGGCAAGGTCGAAGGCTTCGACATCGACATTGCCAATGCGCTGTGCGCGCAAATGAAGGTCGAGTGCGAGATCGTCACCCAGGACTGGGACGGCATCATTCCGGCCCTGCAGGCGAAGAAGTTCGATGCCATCATCGCCTCGATGAGCATCACCGAGGAGCGCAAGAAGCAGGTCGCCTTCACCAACAAATACTACACCACGCCGCTGGCGCTGGTGGCGCCGAAGGACAGCGACCTCACGTCCACCGAACCGGCCGCCCTTGCCGGCAAGACGGTGGGCGCGCAGGCGTCGACCACCCAGGCCGACTACGCCCAGAACGCCTACGGCAAGGCCGGTGCGGAGGCAAAACTCTATCCGACTCAGGAAGAGGCGATCACCGACTTGCAGAATGGCCGTCTCGACGCGGTGATTTCAGACAAGTTCGTGCTGATGGACTGGCTGAAGAAGGCGAGCGACGGTTGCTGCAAGCTGGTCGGCGACGTCAAGGGCACCGAGACGCAAGCCGGCATCGCGGTGCGCCTGGAAGACACCGCACTGCGCGACAAGCTCAACGCGGCGATAGACGCGATTGTTGCCGACGGCACCTACAAGAAGATCCAGGCGAAGTATTTCGATTTTGATATTTATTGAGGCTGCTAATCTCCCCCCTTGAGGGGGAGATGGCCGGCAGGCCAGAGGGGGTCGCTGCGCGTAGAACGCCAACGTCGTCTGGTGACCGCGGAAGACGTCGGCGCTCCACGCGCGACAACCCCCTCTGTCGCCTTCGGCGACATCTCCCCCTCAAGGGGGGAGATTGCCCTTCTACAACGCCTTCACTGCCACCTTCACCGGCTGCTCGATCTCCAGTGGGTTGCGCAGCGGCAGGCCGAAATCTCCGGCCTCGATCTCGAAGACGTCGCCGGCCTGCGTCCTGATGCCATCGGCGAAGGACAGCGTCGCCGTACCGAACATGTGCACATGCACGTCACCGGGCTGGCGGAAGGCCGAATATTTGAAATGGTGGTGCTCGAGATTGGCGATGGTGTGCGACATGTTCGCTTCGCCCGACAGAAACGGCTTTTCCCACAAAAGGTTGCCGTCGCGCAGGATGCGCGAAGCGCCTCTGATGTCGGCCGGCAGATCGCCGATCAGGATCTCCGGCCCAAACGAGGCATTGCGCAGCTTGGAATGCGCCAGGAACAGATAGTTCACCCGCTCGGTGATGTGGTCCGAAAACTCGTTGGACAGCGTGAAGCCGACGCGGAACGGCGCGCCGTCGTCGCCGATGACATAGATGCCGGCGATCTCCGGCTCTTCGCCGGCGTCCTGCGCGAAGGCCGGTGACATCAGCGCCGCGCCCGGCGCCACCGCCATGGTGCCGTTGCCCTTGTAGAACCATTCCGGCTGCACGCCGGTCTGGCCCTTGGCCGGCTTGCCGCCTTCCAGACCCATGCGGAACATCTTCATGGAATCGGTGAGTTGTTCCTCGCCGCCGTCGCTGAGCTTCTTGTGCATGGAATCGCGCGTCGCCGCCGATCCGAGGTGGGTGAGCCCGGTGCCGGTCAGATGCAGATGCGCCGGATCGGGATGGTTGATCGGCGACACCAGCCGTCCCTTCTTGTATGCGGCGTCGAGGTCGACGGCTTCGCCGAAGCCCTTGCGCTCGATGAGCGCGACCAGCCCGGTGCCGGTGCGCGCGGCCTCCATCGCCAGCGAATAGACGCTGCGGGCGCCGTTGATGATCCGGGTCTTGCCGCCATTGCGGGCGACGACGCGGATCGTCTCGGCGTCGTCGAGGATCTGGGAGATCAGCATGATGAACCCTCTCTCAATTGTCTTGGCTCGGTTGCCGCTTTGACAAACCTTACCGGCGCGGCGCGGACCTATCCGTGCCACGGGTTAAAACTCTTCGTCCGGATTGCGCTCGCGATCCTGGTCCTTCAGGGGACTTCTTGCACTGCCCGGCAGCGCCGCGATGTGACCCGTATGCCGTCCTGGTTCCGCTCCCGGTCTAACCTTTGTTTTTGTTGTATACGTCGAAGACCACTGCGCCGAGCAGCACCAGGCCTTTGACCACCTGCTGCCAGTCGACATTGACGCCCATGATCGACATGCCGTTGTTCATCACACCCATGATGAAGCCGCCGACCACCGCGCCGATCACCTGGCCAACGCCGCCCATCGCCGAAGCGCCGCCGATGAACACCGCGGCGATGACGTCGAGCTCGCTGCCGAGGCCCGCGGCAGGCACGGCTTGTCCCAGGCGCGCCGCTATGATCAGGCCGCCAAGCGCCGACAGCACACCCATGTTGACGAACACCATCAGGGTCAGCCGCTCGGTCTTGATGCCCGACAGTTGCGCCGCCTTGGCATTGCCGCCCATGGCGTAGATGCGGCGGCCGATCGTCATGCGTTTTGTGACGAAGACGAACAGCGCGATCAGTGCGCCCATCACCATGAGTACGATCGGCAGGCCCCTGTAGCTGGCAAATTGGTAGACCAGGAACAGCGCCAGCGCGCTGGTCACCAGGGTCTTGATGACGAACAGCGTAAAAGGCTCGGCTTGGTAGCCGTGCGCTTCGCGGGTACGCCGTGCCTTGAGCCCGAAATAGGCATAGGCGAGCACGGCGACCAGGCCCAGCACGATCGTCGTCATGTGCAGGGTCATGCCGCTACCTACAATGGTCTTGCCGGCCGCATTTACCGTCGGTGGGATCAGCGTCAAGGGGCCGATGACATCCGGGATGAAGCCTGAACTAAGCGCCTTGAAGCCGGCTGGAAGCGGCCCCACCGAAGACCCGCCACCCAGCAGCGCCTGGCAGATGCCGCGGAAGATCAGCATTCCCGCCAGCGTGACGATGAAGCTCGGTATTCGGTGATAGGCAATCCAGTAGCCCTGTGCCGCGCCGATGAGGCCGCCGACGATCAGGCAGACGATTGAAACCACCAGCGGATTGCTGAACGGTCCAAGTGGCCAGATGACCATCATCATAGCCGCTAGCGCGCCGATGAAGCCGGCGACGGAGCCGACGCTGAGGTCGATATGGCCGGAGACGATGACCAGAAGCATGCCCAGCGCCATCACGATGATGAACGAGTTCTGCTGCACCAGGTTGCTCAGGTTCACCGGCTTGAACAGCGTGCCGGAGGTGGTGAACTGGAAGAACACCATGATGGCGATCAGCGCCAGTATCAGGCCGTAGTCGCGCAAATTGGTGATCAGCGCCGAGACGGCAACGCGCGGCCCCTGTTGCACATCTTCGGCGACGCCGCTTTTCGGCGCGGGACCGCTTTCGGTGGTCATGATGGCTTTCCTTCTCCCCGAACGATGGCGCGCATGATCTTTTCCTGGCTGGCGTCGCTCGCCGCCATTTCTCCAACCATGCGCCCTTCATTCATGACGTAGATGCGGTCGGTGATGCCGAGCAGTTCAGGCATCTCCGACGAGATGACGATGATCGCCTTACCTTCGGAGGCGAGGCGGGCGATGATGGTGTAGATTTCGTACTTGGCACCGACGTCGATGCCGCGCGTCGGCTCATCGAGGATGAGCACTTCCGGATTGGCGAACAGCCATTTCGACAGCACCACCTTCTGCTGGTTGCCGCCCGACAGATTGCCGGTCATCTGATAGACGCTGGACGAGCGGATGTTGGTCTTGGCCTTGTAGTCGTTGGCGACGGCGAGTTCGCGCAAATCGTCGATGACGGCGTGGCGCGACACGCCGCCAAGGTTGGCCAGCGTGATGTTGTGCTTGATATGATCGATCAGGTTGAGACCATAGGTCTTGCGGTCCTCGGTGACGTAGGCAATGCCATGGTCAACCGCCTTGCTGACCGAGGAGACATCGATAGGCTTGCCCTTGAGCAGCACTTCACCGGTGATATGGCGGCCATAGGAGCGGCCGAACAGGCTCATGGCGAATTCGGTGCGGCCGGCGCCCATCAGCCCAGCAATGCCGACGACCTCGCCCTTGCGCACATTGATGTCGATGCCCTTGATCACTTGCCGCTCGGCATGGATCGGATGATAGACGGACCAGTTCTTCACCTGCAGCACAACCTCGCCGATCTTTGGCTCACGTGGCGGGTAACGATCGTCGAGCGAGCGCCCGACCATCGAGGTGATGATGCGGTCTTCCGAAATGTCTTTCTTGGAAAGTGTTTCGATGGTGCGCCCGTCGCGGATGACCGTGACCTTGTCGGCGACCCGGTTCACTTCGTTGAGCTTGTGCGAGATCAGGATCGAGGTCATGCCTTGCCGCTTGAACTCGAGCAGCAGGTCGAGCAGCGCCTGGCTGTCCTTTTCGGACAGGCTCGCCGTCGGCTCGTCCAGGATCAGCAGCTTGACTTCCTTGCTCAGCGCCTTGGCGATCTCGACCAGCTGCTGCTTGCCGACGCCGATATTGGTGATCAGCGTCTTGGGGTCCTCCTTGAGGCCCACCTTCTTCAGCAGGGCGCTGGTGCGCGTCTCGTTGGCATTCCAGTCGATGACGCCGAATTTGGCGTGTTCATTGCCAAGGAAAATGTTTTCGGCGATCGACAGCATCGGCACCAGCGCAAGTTCCTGGTGGATGATGACGATGCCCTTGTGTTCGCTGTCGTGAATGCCCTTGAAATGGCATTCCTCGCCACGGTAGACGATCGCGCCGTCATAGGTGCCGGTTGCATAAACGCCGGAGAGAACCTTCATCAGCGTCGATTTGCCGGCGCCGTTCTCGCCGACAACGGCATGGATCTCGCCTTCCTCGACACTGAGGTTGACGTTCGACAGCGCCTTCACGCCGGGGAACGTCTTGGTGATGTCGCGCATCTCCAAAATCGTCGAGGCCATGGGAACTACCGCTCCTTGAGAGGTCGGCAAACACTGCCGGCGAGGTCGGCAACAATACCGGGCTCGCTGGTGAACGAAAAGGGGCCCTGCGTTGCGCAGGACCCCTGATTTTACAACCGAATTTACTTCAGCTCGTCGGCCTTGATGTAGCCGGAGTCGACCACCAGCGCCTGGTAGTTCGACTTGTCGACATCATGCGGCGTCAAAAGGATCGAAGGAACGACCTTGACGTCGTTGTTGTAGGTTTTTTCATCGAGGCCTTCCGGCTTGCCGCCCGAGAGCACCTTGTCGACGAGTTCGACAGTGGCCTTGGCCAGTTCACGGGTGTCCTTGAACACGGTCGAGTACTGCTCGCCGGAGATGATCAGCTTGACCGAGGCGGTCTCGGCGTCCTGGCCGGTCACGATCGGCCAGGGCTGGGCGTCCGTGCCATAGCCGACAGCGCGCAGCGAGGCGGTGATGCCGCGCGACAGGCCGTCATAGGGCGACAGAACGCCATCGACGCGGCTGCCGTCCGAGTAGTTGGCCGACAGGAGGTTGTCCATGCGCGCCTGGGCGGTGGCGGCGAGCCAACGCAGCGTACCGACCTTGTCCATGCCGGTCTGGCCGGACTTGATCTTGATCGAACCGTCATCGATCAGCGGCTGCAGGACGGAGATGGCGCCGTCGTAGAAGAAGAAGGCGTTGTTGTCGTCCGGCGAACCGCCGAACAGCTCGACGTTCCACGGCTTGGTGTTCGGGAAGCGCTCCTTGAGGCCCTTCACCAGCGAGTTCGCCTGGATCACGCCGACGCCGAAATTGTCGAAGGTGGTGTAGTAGTCGACATTGGCGGTCTTCTTGATCAGGCGGTCATAGGCGACGACGACGACGCCGGCGTCAGCGGCCTTCTGCAGCGCGTCCGACAGCGTGGTGCCGTCGATCGAGGCGATGATCAGCGCCTTCGGGCCCTTGGTGATTTCATTTTCAAGCTGGCTGAGCTGGTTGGGGATGTCGTCCTGCGCGTACTGCAGGTCGACCGTGTAGCCGAGAGCCTCGAGCTGGGACTTGACGGCGTCGCCGTCATTGATCCAGCGCTGCGAGGTCTTGGTCGGCATCAGCACGCCGACAAGGCCTTTGTCGGCAGCATGCGCCGAGTAGGTCATGGCAGCGATGCCAAGGGCCGCGACGGCGGCCAGTGTCTTGATGATTTTCACGTAAAACTCTCCCTGGTTGATGGACGCGACACCTCGGGGCTTCGCGGGCCGCGCAGTCGGGCGGATGCGCCAAAGCGCCGCCGCCGTCATATCGATCTCCGGTATCCTCCCAATCGGCCCTCAGTCGCCTGATTTCAATCGATACGATTCTGCTCGTCATCGACCGTCAAGTCTTGAGGACGCGCGAAGGGTGTGTCCCTTTGCCATAACTGTCAAATGCGATCTTCGGTGGTTGCTATACCGAAACCGGTATATGACTAGAGCAGGTCGGGACATTGGCGGGAGCAGGTGAAAGCATGGCGGCATTGCAAAATCCTCAAGAAATTTCAGGTAGTTACGATGAATTGCCGGGCGGTGGCGAAACACTTCTGCGCAGTGGGCTCAGCCTGCGCCACATGCGCATGATCGCGGCCCTCGACGATCACGGTCGGGTGAGTGCGGCGGCGCAGGTGATGAATATCTCGCAGCCGGCGGCCTCGCGCATGATCTCCGAGATGGAAGCGGTGCTTGAGGTAAAGCTCTGCGAAAGGCTGCCGCGCGGCATCACGCTCACCCCTTACGGCAAGGCGCTGGCCAGGCGCGCCCGCTCCATCCTGCTCGAGATGCGCGAGGCCGACCGCGAGATTTCCGAGCTCAAGGCTGGCAAGGGCGGCGCGGTGTTTCTCGGCGCAGTGACCGCGCCGGCGATCGAACTGGCGGTGCCGGCGATCCGCGAAATCCGCCGCATCTATCCGCGCATCGAGATCACCATGCAGGTCGAGACCTCCAACGTGCTGGCGCGCGAGCTGATTGCCACGCGCCATGATTTCATCATCGCCCGCATTCCCGACGATCTCAATCCGCGGCTGTTCGAGGCCCGCGTCATCGGCGTCGAAAAAGCCTGCCTGATCGTGCGCCGCGGCCATCCCCTGAGCAACGGCAAGGCCGTGCGGCTGGAGGATACGGCTGCGTATGACTGGGTCTTCCAGTCCGGCGGCTCGCCGCTGCGCCAGGCGATGGAAAGCAATTTCCTGAACCGCAACATCGCGCTGCCGGACCGCATCCTCAACACCTCTTCGCTGCTGCTGACCCTGGTCATGGTGGCGCAGTCCGATGCCATCGCCCCAGTGTCGATCCAGGTGGCAAAATTCATCCAGAACCCCGACGGTCTCGCCGGCGCCATCGACGTCGTCCAGACCGAGTTCGACATCGAGGTCCGCCCCTACAGCCTGATCACGGTGAAGAACCGCGCGCTGTCGCCGGCCGCCAAAATGCTGCACGACTTCATCCTGCGCGAAGTGGGATAACGGCCGGGAACTCCATCCTTGCGCGGAACGGGACTATAGCCGGACCTGGTGCGGCCACACGGATGGCGGCATTGGCGTGGCCCGCCAATGTGATCCTTTGCGGCCCCCAAGAAAATTGGACAACGGGTCACGCGCCCAGCCCTGCGCCACAGGTTGGAGCGGGTGGAGGGGATCTCGTTCGCGCCAGTGTGACAGACTGATCGGAAAATTGATGAGCGCTGCCTAATGTTAACCATGTTGATGCTAGCGTTGGCGTCGCGAAACAAACGCGAGGCCACAGGATGCACACTGAACTGCCGCTTGCAAAGCTTGGATGGACGTTGAAGACCATGGCGATTGGGCTCTTCGCCGCCACCCTGACGGCGCTGCCCGCGAACGCGGAGACGGTGAGCGGCAATCCCGGTGGCCAGATCGTGACCTTCGCTTTGCACGTCGCCAAACTGCGCGCCGCCGACGAGCCAGTGCACTTTGACGGGGCGTGCGACAGCGCCTGCACGCTCTATCTGTCCCTGCCCGTCGAGCAGCTTTGCGTTACCCCGCGTGCATCCTTCGGCTTCCATCTGCCATACGGCGTCGGTGCTCGTGAGAACGCCGTCGCTGCCAAGTACCTGCTCTCGCAATACCCCGATTGGGTGCGGCAGTGGATCGCCGAGCATGGCGGCCTGTCGCACACCCTGGTGCGGATGGAAGCCGATGAGGTGGCAATGCACCTTCCTATATGCGCCGAGGTGCAGGCATGAACAGGGCTGCAATGCGCAGGTCTGCGGCAGGCGCCGGCAAACGCCGTCTAGATCATTGATTTTTGCTGGAGCGGGTAGAGGGAATCGAACCCTCGCGTTCAGCTTGGGAAGCTGACAAGCTACCATTACATCATACCCGCGTGAGCCCTCGTTACCATGCGAGCCGCCGTCCGGGCAATCGTCAAAGCTGGCTGGTGCCGCCTGAATCGCGAACCAGGCGCTGATCGGGCGGCTGCAGCCAGCCGCTGGAACCGGGCCATCGACCGCTCAACATACTGATCGTCCCATCATGGCGGAGCGTCGAGCACGGCCCAACCCCATCGCGCCCATCGGCGGAGCGAGCTAGGCCGCACCGGCGCCCGGCTTGCTGCGGGCCAGCTAAGTCAGTATTTCTGGATCCGTGCCCGAATCCGGGCACACGAATCTGGAGGCAGGCCCTTGTCCGCTTTGACGCGCTTTCTCGGCGACTCGCCCGTCAGGGTCATCGTCAAGCTGCTGGTCGTGTCGTTCCTCGTCGGCCTGGTGATGAACGCGTTCGGCTGGACGCCGATGGACGTCTTTTATGGCGTCCAGAAATTCTTCATCGACCTGTGGAGCCTGGGTTTCCACGCCATTGACCGCTTCCTCGGCTATATCTTGCTTGGGGCCGCGATCGTCGTGCCGGTCTTTATCTTCTTGAGGATTGCCAACTACCGGAAGTAACTTTCGTTCCTCAGGCGAAGGTCGCCGCCACCTCGAACAGGATGGCGTGGCGGGCCGCCAGTGCTGCCACGTCGGTTGAATAGCCGCCGCCGATGACGCCGCAGACCGGAATGCCCAGCGCGCGGAAATGGCCGATCACCATCGCGTCGCGGGCGCGCAAGCCATCATCGCTGAGCGAGAGTCGGCCAAGCCGGTCCTCGGCATGGACGTCGACACCGGCATTGTAGAAGACGATGTCCCAACGCGCCTTGGCCGAGAGCTCCGGCAGGATGGCGCCCAGCCGTTCGAGATAGGCGGCATCGCCGGTGCCGTCCGGCAGCGCGACGTCGAGATCGGAGGCGATCTTGCGCGCGGGATAATTGCGCTCGCCATGCATGGAGAAGGTGAAGGCGCGTGGTTCGTCTTTCAGGATGTTCGCGGTGCCGTCACCCTGATGCACGTCGAGATCGACGATCAGGATGTTTTCGGCGGCACCTTCGGCGCGCAGCACCAGCGAAGCGACGGCGACATCGTTGAAGGTGCAGAAGCCGGCGCCCTGCGCGCGCCGCGCATGGTGGCTGCCGCCGGCGGTGTTGCAGGCAATGCCGTTGACGAGCGCCAACCGCGCCGCCAGCACCGTGCCGCCGGCGGCGAGCTGCGCCCTGAGCGAAACGCGTGGCCCCACGGGAAAGCCGATCTCGCGCTCGATCTTTTCAGGCACCGAACACGTGATGACCTGGTCGACATAGTCGGCCGAATGCGCAAGCTTCAGCCAGGAGGCCGGCGCCGGCTCGGGCATCGACAGCGCCTCGGCCTGGATCAGACCCCGCACGTGCAAGGCCTGCATGAGCAGCGGATATTTGCTCATTGGAAAGCGATGATTGACGGCGAAGCCGGCGTCGTAATCGGGGTGGTGGACGATCTGCAGGGGCATGCACTGGATCCGGCGGGCTCGCGCCAGGCCGAAGATTTCGGTTGGCCCTCACGACAAGGGCAATTGCGCGGTGGCCGGAAAATGGGGCACATCGGCTGTTCGATCAAGCCGCAATCAGCAAGGCAGCAATCCTCTGGACACGGGTGCAACCCCAGCCGACGCGAGACCTTTCGCCGTCACCAATCGTTCGGTGCTCGCCATCGCCGTGCCGATGACGCTCGCCTATCTGACGACGCCCTTGCTCGGCATCGTCGACACGGCGGTGGTCGGCCAGTTCGGCGACGCCGCCCTGCTCGGCGGCCTGGCGGCCGGCGCGCTGGTCTTCGACGTCGTCTTCAACACCTTCAATTTCCTGCGCTCCGGCACCACCGGCCTCGTCGCCCAGGCTTTCGGGCGAGGCGACGAAACGGAGGAGCAGGCGGTGTTCTGGCGCGCCGTGCTGATCGCCGTCGCCGCCGGCGTCGCGCTTGTCGCCCTTGCGCCGCTGATCGCCATCGCAGGCCAGAAATTCATCGGCGGCGAAGCGCGCGTCAGCGAGGCGATGGGCGTCTATATCAGGATCAGGATGCTCGCCGCCCCCTTCGCGCTGATCAACTACGCCATCCTCGGCTATGTGCTGGGGCGCGGCGAGGGCGGGCTGGGGCTGATGCTGCAGGCGGTGCTCAACGGCATCAACATCGTGCTCTGCATCCTGCTCGGCCTGAAGCTCGGCTGGGGCGTCGCCGGTGTCGCCTGGGCGACCGTCACCGGCGAATTGCTGGCCATGCTGCTGGGCCTCGCGATCATTGTCTGGCGGTTCCGGGCCGCACCGCGCCTGCCGCGGCATCGCCTGCTCGACATGGCTGCCTTGCTGCGCATGCTGTCGCTCAACCGCGACATCATGATCCGCTCGTTCTCGCTGCTCGCCGCCTTCGCGCTGTTCACCCGCCAGAGCGCGCAGTTCGGCACGCTGACGCTGGCCGCCAATGCCATGCTGATGAACTTCTTCCTTGTCGCCGGCTATTTCCTCGACGGTTTTGCCACGGCGGCCGAACAGTTGGCCGGACGCGCCATTGGCGCGCGCGCCGAAACCTCGTTCCGCCGGGCGGTGCGCCTGACCCTGTTCTGGGGGTTCGGCCTGGCGGGAACCGCGACGCTGATCTTCTGGCTCGGCGGCGCCGGCCTGGTCGCCCTGATTACCACGTCGCAGGACGTTCGCGACGTCGCGGATGTCTATCTGCCATGGGCGGCCCTGACGCCACTCAGCGGCGTGCTGGCCTTCCAGATGGACGGCGTCTTCATCGGTGCGACCTGGTCGCGCGACATGCGCAACATGATGCTCTTGTCTTTCCTGGCCTTCAGCGCCGCATTGTTCACCTTGGCGCCGTCCCTGGGCAATCACGGCCTGTGGGCGGCGCTGCACGTCTTCCTGCTGGTGCGCGGCTTCAGCCTGCTGACGATTTTGTCGCGAAGGGTGCGCACGGCCTTCTAGAGCGGCTTTGCAGTCCACCGTTCGAGACCGGCATCGCGCAGTTCGCGCAGCGACTTGAGCCGCTCCTTGTCGGCAAATCGCACCATCCCGGTCAGAATTCGCCCCGGCAGCGCAGGGCCGGCATAGATCATGCCGGTATAGAGCTGCACCAGATCGGCGCCGGCGCGGATTTTCTCCAGCGCGGTCTCAGCGGAATCGACGCCGCCGACGCCGATGATGGCGCGCTCCGGCCCGAGCAGCTTGCGCATCTTGGCCAGCACGATGGTTGAGCGTTCGAACAGCGGCTTTCCCGAGAGACCACCGGCTTCGCCGGCGACAGCCGCGCTTCGTAATCCGGTCCGCGCCAGCGTCGTGTTGGAGACGATGACGCCGTCGATCTGCTTCTCGCTGATCTCGGCGGCGATGTCCTCCAGTTCGGCCTCGACCAAATCAGGTGCGATCTTAAGGAAGATCGGCGGTTTTGCCGAAGCTGCCGCACGCGCAGCAACAACGCGCGCCAAAAGCTCGCCGAGCTGTTCGCGCGCCTGCATGGTGCGCAGGCCGGGCGTGTTTGGCGACGAGATATTGACGGTGAGATAGCTGGCGTATTTCGCAAAGCGCGAGACGCCCAACTCATAGTCACTGACGCGGTCGGCGCTGTCCTTGTTGGCGCCGATGTTGACGCCGACGATGCCGCCACGCCCCTTGCGTGCGGCAAGGCGCCTCTCGGCGGCCTCGTGGCCCTCATTGTTGAAGCCCAGCCGGTTGATCACTGCATCATCCTCAGTCAGCCGGAAAATGCGTGGCTTCGGGTTACCCGCCTGCGGCAGCGGCGTCACCGTGCCCACTTCGGCGAAACCGAAGCCAAGGCCAAGCAGCGCGTCGGGCACTTCGGCATTCTTGTCATAGCCGGCGGCCATGCCGAGCGGATTGGGAAAGGCGAGGCCACATAGGCTGACCTTCAGCCTGTCGTCGCGTACTGCCCGCGCGCCGACCGGCAGGCCGCAGCGCAGTGCGGCGATCGACATGCCATGCGCCGTTTCCGGATCGAAGGTGAACAGCAGTTTCTGGCCGATGCGGTCGAGCACGCTCATTCGGCCTCCAGCGCCGGGAATTGATGTTCGCCGTCGGCGCCGAGCGGCAATGGTTTCACCCAGAGGACGGCGTTCATGTCGAGCACGCCATAGAGATGCGGGAACAGCGCGCCGCCACGCGAGACCTCGTATTTCAGGGCATCACCCAGCCGAGCCCCGTCAATGGCGACCAGCACCAGATCCGTCTGGCCGGCGAAGTGCTTGGCCGCCGTCTCGCGTGCTTGTCCTGCGGTGGAGAAATGGATGAAGCCGTCGGCGATGTCGATCGGAGCGCCGGTGAAGCGGCCGTTTTTCTCGGCCTCGCGCCAAAGCGCTTCGGGCGCGATCTTGTAGATAGTCTGAGACATGGCTGCGCTATAATCCGGATGGCTCATGCGGGGAAGGGCAACTCTTCCGCATTTACGGCGCAAAGCTGTGATAGGTTCACGTACACTGGCTCGTGGAGGATGAAACATGCGTCTGCAGCACATACTGATCCCCGCCGCACTGGTCTCGCTGGTCGCGGCATCGGCCTGGTCCGAGGAGACCGATCGCTACCGGCTGGAAAAATCGGCCAATGGTTATGTCCGCATGGACACCCAGACCGGCGCCATGTCGATCTGCGAGGAACGCTCCGGCCAACTGGTCTGCAAGATGGCGGCCGACGAACGTGCCGCCTTCCAGGACGAGGTCGACCGTTTGCAGGCCTCGATGAAGGCCATGGATGAGCGCGTCACCAAGCTGGAGAACTCGCTGTCCGCCCGCCTCGAATCGAAATTGCCGAGCGAGGAGGATTTCGACAAGACGATGAATTACATGGAGCGTATGCTGCGTGGCTTCATGGGCATCGTCAAGGAGATGGACAAAGATAATGGCGACGGCGCCAAGCTCAATTCGCAAAAGACCTGAGCCGCATCCGGCCATTGCCGCTTGAAAACAGAACGCTTCGCCGCATAATCGTCCGGTCCCGCAAAAGCCGATAATCAACAACGGGATTTGGGGAGGAATATTTGCCGTCGGGCTACACCTTCGTCATCGCCGACGATCATCCGCTTTTTCGCGGCGCGCTGAAAGAGGCGCTTGCCGGCGTCGGTGATGTTGCCGCCATCCATGAGGCCGGCGATTTCGAAAGCGCCAAGGCGCTGGTCGTGGCCAATGAGGATGTCGACCTGGTGTTGCTCGATCTGTCGATGCCGGGCGCCAGTGGCCTGTCCGGCCTGATCTCGCTGCGCGGTATCCACCCGGCTGTGCCTCTGGTGGTGGTGTCGGCGCATGATGACCCGGTGACCATCCGGCGCGCGCTCGATCTCGGCGCCTCAGGCTTCATCTCCAAATCGGCCAGCATGGAGGAGATCCGCAGCGCTGTGCAGACGGTGCTGGCCGGCGATATCGCCGCGCCCGTCGGCATCGATCTCGGCGTCGAGCGCGACCCCGAAATATCGGACCTGATCAAGCGGCTGCAGGCGCTGACGCCGCAGCAGACGCGCGTGCTCGGCATGCTGGCCGAAGGCCTGCTCAACAAGCAGATCGCCTATGAGCTCAGCGTCTCAGAAGCGACCGTCAAGGCGCATGTCTCGGCCATCCTGCAAAAACTCGGCGTCGACAGCCGCACCCAGGCGGTGATCCAGCTGTCCAAGATCGGCAGCGATCCGCTGCAGCCGGTGAGCTGAGCGCCGGAGCGCTCAGCTTTGTTCGGTTGCCGGCAGCCAGTCCGCCAGCGGCTTCAGCTAAGCCGCACCGACAGTTCGACGTCGTCGCCGAACGGCCTCGACATGTAGCCCGATGCCGGCGCGCGCACGCGCTCCAGATATTCGGGGCTGAAATCGGCGTTGTCGGCGATCACCAGCGCGCCGGGCCTGAGCCGGCTTTCGACCAGGCTCAGGATCTCCGGATAGATCGCCTTGGCACCGTCGAGCAGCAAGAGATCGATCGTTTCAGGGAGATCGGCGCTGAGCGTCTGCAATGCGTCGCCTTCGCGGACTTCTACCAGATCGATAAGGCCGCCCTCTGTCAGATTGGCCTTGGCCCGCATCACCTTGGAGGGCTCGAACTCGGTGGTGATCAGACGGCCGCCGCCATTGTCCCTCAGGGCGGCTGCCAGATAGAGCGTCGAGATGCCGAACGAGGTGCCGAACTCGATGATGACGCGAGCGCCGCTGCTGCGCGCCAGCATGTAGAGCAGCGTGCCGGTCTCCGGCGAAACCGCGAGCCACAGGTCCTTCAGCCGTCCGTAGAAGTCGACATACTCGGTCTTGCTGCGCAGCAGGCGCTCCCGCTCGTCGCGCGAGAAGCTGGCGGGGCTCGTCGCCGCTTCCGCCTCCTTGAACAGGCGGGCGAGCAGGGGTGCGAGCGGGGTGAGGGTGGTCATCGGAGTCTCCAGTCGAAAAATCATTGCGTTCTTGTGTCGTGCTGAAAATACGAATAATCCTTCAGGTTTCCAATTCGCATTGCCGGACAGCACGATGGCCGAACGTCCAAGCCTTTCTATTTCCTCGCGAAAACAGCCCAAGCAGGCGCGTGCGGTCGAGCTTATCTCCGCGATTTTGGAAGCTGCTGTTCAGGTTTTGGCGAGCGAAGGCGCGCAGCGTTTCACCACCACGCGCGTGGCCGAAAGGGCCGGCGTGAGCGTCGGTTCGCTCTACCAATATTTTCCCAACAAGGCCGCACTGCTGTTCCGGCTGCAGAGCGACGAATGGCAGCAGACGACCGACCTTTTGTGCGCCATTCTTCAGGACGTCGAAAAGCCGCCGCTCGAACGGATACGCATCCTGGTCCACGCCTTCATCCGCTCGGAATGCGAAGAGGCGGGGTTGCGCGTGGCGCTGAACGACGCTGCGCCCCTCTACCGGGATGCGCCAGAGACGCAAGAGGCAAGGGCCATGGCGGACCGCACGGTCGAGGCCTTCATGCGCGAGGCGTTGCCCGAAGCCTCGGATGCGGTCCGGGACCTCGCCGCCGACCTGATCACGGCTGCGCTTAGTTCGGTAGGAAAGGATTTTTCAGGCAGCCCTCGCACCGACGCGGAGATCGAAGCCTATGCCGATGCGATGGCCGACATGTTCTGCGCCTATATTGCGAGCCTTGGGCATAGCTGAGGAGTGGGCTTCGCATAGGGCGCTCCCCCCTCTCCGTCTCGGCTTCGCCGAGCCACCTCTCCCCCGCTCCCGCGGGGGCGAGGAACCCAAGCTTATGAAGGTCGCGACCTCTGCGATTGGCGTTTCCTCGCCCCCACAAAGTGGGGGAGAGGTGGCCCGGGCGAAGCCCGAGACGGAGAGGGGGCTGGCACGGCCCTATGCGATAGGGTGAGGCCCCCTTTCGCAAGAACCCATATCCGACGCTACTATTCCGCCGCCGAAGCCAGCGGCCTGACCCTGGCCATCATCGAGCGCAGCACCGCCGGTTTGAGCGGCTTGTTGATCACCGGCACGTCAAGCGCGGCGGCGGCGGCGCGGACCTCGGTGGAGCGGTCGGCGGTAACCAGCACGGCCGCTAGGTCGCGGCCGTGGATGTCACGTAGCCGCGCGATCACGTCGAGACCGCTCCTGCCGTCGAGATGATAGTCGGCAAGCACGATGTCGGGGCGATGGATGTCGGCCCGGGCGAAATCCTCCGAGCCGGAAAACGTACCGACGCTGCAGCCCCAGCCTTCGAGCAAAAGCCGCATGCCGTCGAGGATGCGGGCATCGTTGTCGACGCACAGCACATGGAGTCCGGCTAGCGAGGTAGTGGCGCGGGCAGGCGCCTTGGGCTCGATCTCGCGCCGCGGCGCCTGCATCGCCGCAACCGGCAGGATTACGGAAAAGCGCGTGCCTTTGCCCGGGTTGGAAAAGATCCGAATCTCGAGCCTGAGCACCCGGGCGATACGGTCGACGATGGAGAGGCCGAGGCCAAGGCCCTCAGCCTCGCGCACGCCTTCGTCGAGCCGGGTGAACTCGTTGAAGACCGTGTTCAGCTTGTCGCCAGCAATGCCGATGCCGGTGTCGATCACCTGGATCTCGGCGAGCTCGCCGCGCCGCCGCACGCCGACGAGGATGCGGCCATGGCGCGTGTATTTGATGGCGTTGGAGATCAGGTTCTGGATCAGCCGGCGCAGCAGATTGCGGTCCGTCATCACGCTGAGCGACGAGGCCATGATCGTCAGGTCGAGTTTCTTTTCGGCGGCCAGCGGCTGAAAATCGTTGCCGATTTGGCGCAGCAGCCCGTCCAGGCGGAAGGCGCTGTCGTCGGGCTTCATCGCGCCGGCGTCGAGGCGCGAAATATCGAGCACGGCGCCTAAGATCGTCTCGACCGATTCCAGCGAGGATTCGATGTTGACGGCGGCCTTGCCCGCCGGGCCGTTGCCGGCCTTTTCGATCAGCGACGAGCAATAGAGCCGGGCGGCGTTGAGCGGCTGCAGGATGTCGTGGCCGGCGGCGGCGAGGAAGCGCGTCTTGCCGAGATTGGCCTCCTCGGCCAGCATCTGCGCCTGCGCCAGTTCCTCATTGACGCGCGTCAGTTCGATGGTGCGCGTCTTGACCCGCTGCTCCAGCGATTCATTGGCCCGCTTCAGCGCCAGGTCCTGTTCGACGCGTCCCGAAATGTCGGCATAGGTGGCGACGATGCCGCCATCCGGCATCGGGTTGGAGCGCAGTTCCAGGATGCGGCCGCTGGTCTTCAATTCCATCTGCCACGGGCTGACGAAGCTGGTCAGCCGGTTGAGCATCGCCACGCGCTGGTCGGCCGGGATATCGCCGCGCTCGGCCAGGTGGCGCAGGATACGGTCGAGCGAGACGCCGACCTGACCCATCTCATCGGGCAGGTCGAACAGCGCGCGATATTGTCTGTTCCAGCAGATCAGGCGGAAATCCCGGTCGAAGACGGTGATGCCCTGTTCCATCTGGTCGAGCGCTATCTGCAGCAGGTCGCGATTGTGCTGCAGCGCCTCGGTGGCGTCGTCGAGCAGGCGGAACGCATCCTTGGATTCGCGGTCGTTGCGGCGAAACAAAAGCGACAGGATCAGCCGCGCCGAAGACGAGCCGACCGCGCTCGCCAGCAGCTGCTCGGAAAAGCGGATGACATCCATGCTGGCCTGCTCATTGCCGTGCAGCGAGACGCCGGTGCTTTTCTCGAAGGACTCGAAGGAGCGCTCGGTGCGCTCGACGCCGAGATAGCGCGATATGGTGTCCTTGAGGAGGTTGACGGTAATGGCGGTGCGGAAGCGGCGCAGGCTGGGCATCGGGCTGGACTCGCGCGGCACGAAGATTGACGCCTGGATGCGCTCCAGCGGCACCGACGCACGCGACAGTGAGCCGAGGACAAAAAACAGCGTGTTGACGGACAGGCTCCAGAGCACGCCGTGGTTCAACGGCTCGGCGAGGGTGCCGAACAAGGCCTGCGGCCGCAGCGCCTCGAAGCCGAACAGCCCTTGCACGACGATGTCGGCATCGGGCGCCGACAGCGAAGGCAAAAGCAGCGTGTAGCCCCAGACGAGGATGCCGGCGACCATGCCGAGTGCAGCACCCCGGCCATTGGCGCCGCGCCAGATCAGCCCGCCGATCAGCGCCGGCGCAAACTGGGCGATGGCCGCAAACGACATCAGCCCAATCGACGACAGCCGCACCGCGTTGGTGCTTTCGCGGTAGTAGAGGAAGGCGATGAACAGCAAGATGAAGATCGCGCCGCGCCGTACGTTGAGAATCAGCGTCGACCAGTCCTCATTTTCCGAGGTCGTGGTCTTGAGCAGGCGGCGCACGAAAAGCGGGATGACGAGATCGTTGGAGATCATGATCGATAGCGCCACGCTTTCGACGATGACCATGGCGGTGGCCGCCGACAGGCCGCCGATGAAGGCCGCCATGGCGAGCACGTCATGGCCGCTGAACAGAGGCAGCGACAGTACGTAGAGATCGCTGCTGGTCCTGGTGCCGACCAGTGACAGGCCGGCGAAGGCAATCGGCAGCACGAACAGGTTGATCGCCACGAGATAGAGCGGAAACACCCAGGTCGCGGTGCGCAGCTCAGCCTCGCCGCGGTTCTCGACGATGGTGACGTAGAACTGGCGCGGCAGCATGATGATGGCAAAGCCGCTCAGGCAAGTCAGCACCAGCCAGGTGGCGAGCGAGGTGTTGTAGCCCATCGCCTGCCGCACCTGGTTGTTTTCGGCGAGCTTCGCGATCATGTCGCCCGGTCCGCCGAAGATCAGGAAGGTGACCATCAGGCCGATCGCCAGGAAGGCGGCGAGCTTGACCACGGTTTCGACCGCCACCGCCAGCACCAGCCCGTCCTGGTGCTCGGTGGCATCGGCGTGGCGGGTGCCGAACAGCACGGCAAACAGCGCGAGCAGCATGGCCACGACCAGCGAGATGTCACTGACGAACGGATCGAAGGACGGCGGCGATCCCGTATAGTGCTCGACCATCAGGCCGACCGAACCGGAAATCGCCTTCAACTGCAGCGCGATATAGGGCACAGCGCCGATGGTGGCGATCAGCGTGGCGATCGCCGAGACGGCAAAACTCTTGCCGTAGCGGGCGCCGAGGAAGTCGGCGATCGAGGTAATCTTCTCGCTCTTGGCCAGCCGCACGATGCGGTTGAGCAAGGGAAAGCCGAACACGAACACCAGCACCGGGCCGGTATAGATGCCGAGGAATTCGAGGCCGCGCTCCGACGACAGGCCGACCGAGCCGAAGAAGGTCCAGGACGTGCAGTAGATGGCGAGGCTGAGCGCGTAGATGAAGGGCCGGGCACGGCCGGGCCCGGAAGCCGCCGAACGCCGGTCGCCGAGGCTGGCGATGACGAACAGCAGCGTCACATAGGCGACGGCAATGATGACGATGAACCAGCCCTGCACGGCCCGAAAGTCCTCCCACAGCCAATATTCATCCGGCCTGACCAGACGCAATCACAGCTTTGGGGTCGAGTCCATCGCGGCTTTCGGCGAATGGCGGCTGCCGGTCACCCGTCGCGCCATGACCTAAGGTAAGGAGAAAGCGGAGTTTTCCGGCTTTTGCTTCTGTTGCAACCGCAGGTTTTTGTTATGGTATGCGCGGGCCGGCGCCGGAGGACGGCGGCAGCAGCGCGGCCCGCCATGACAAGGAGGGTCGAATGCTGAAAGAATTCCAGGAATTCATTTCCAAGGGCAATGTGATGGACCTGGCCGTTGGTGTCATCATCGGCGCCGCCTTTGGCAAGATCGTCACTTCGCTGGTCGACGACGTCATCATGCCGATCGTCGGCGCGATCTTCGGCGGACTGGATTTCAACAACTATTTTCTTGGACTTTCCTCGGCTGTCAACGCCCCGACACTGGATGCGGCAAAGGGGCAGGGCGCAGTCCTGGCCTATGGCAGCTTCATCACCGCGACCCTAAACTTCCTCATCCTCGCTTTCATCATCTTCCTGATGGTCAAGGCGGTGAACAATCTGCGCAAGCGGCTTGAGCGCGAGAAGCCCGCCGCCCCGGCTGCTCCGCCGCCGGCCGATGTCGCTTTGCTCACCGAAATTCGCGATCTCCTCGCCAGGAAATAGCCCAAGGTCAGATTTTCTGGACCAAAACCCCGGTCGTTCGCGGCCGGGGTTTTCTGTTTTCGTATCTGCTAAGAGCAATTCCAGGAAAAGTGTGAAACGGTTTTCCGTCCGGAATTGCGTAAAAACAAAGACATGGAGCGGTTCGGCGTTTCCTTCAAACGATGAACCGCTCTATGAGCACTCGCTCGATATCAAAACGGACCTGTCCATGACCCTGATCGATAGCTTGCGCGCCGAAGCGGTGGCCGCCCCTGAAAGCGGCATTGTCGCCGTCGTCAATTACGGCCGTACGCGCGAGGGCATGATCCCGCTCTGGGCCGGTGAAGGCGACCTGCCGACGCCTGCTTTCATCTCGGAGGCTGCCGCCAAGGGGCTCGCCAATGGCGAGACCTTCTACACCTGGCAGAAGGGCATTCCGGAGCTCAGGCAAGCGCTTTCGCGCTACTATGCCAGGCATTTCGGCAAGAATTTCGCCGAGGAGGAATTCATCGCCACCGGCTCCGGCATGCATGCCATCCAGCTGGCGCTCGCCGCTGTCGCCGGCAGCGGCGACGAGGTCGTCTATCTGTCGCCGGCCTGGCCGAATTTCGCCGCTGCCGCCGGCGTTTCCGGCGCTACTCCCGTTGCGGTCACGCTCGACCAGTCCGGCAATGGCTGGTCCTGCGACGTCGACAAGATAGCGGCCGCTATCACGCCACGCACCAAGGCGCTGTTCGTCAACACGCCGTCCAACCCGACTGGTTGGACCGCCGACAGGGAAACGCTGCAGGCAATCCTCGACCTGGCCCGCGAAAAGGGCCTGTGGATCATCGCCGACGAGATCTATTCGCTGTTCCACTACGGCCACGGCCGCGCGCCGTCCTTCCTCGACATTTCGACCGCGGAAGACCGCATCCTGTTCGTCAACTCCTTTTCCAAGAATTGGGCGATGACCGGCTGGCGCATCGGCTGGATCAAGACCCATCCCGACCTGCAGCAGGTGTTCGAGAACCTGATCCAGTATTCGACCTCGGGCGTCGCCCAGTTCATGCAGCGCGGCGCCGTCGCCGCCCTCGACTACGGCGATGCCTTCATCGTCGAGCAGGTGGAGCGCGCGCACGCGGCACGCGATCTGGTCTGCGGCATAATCGGCGCCACCGGCAAGGCGCGGTTCACCGTGCCGCAAGGCGCGTTTTATCTGTTCTTCACGGTCGACGGCCTCACCGACCCGCGCCGGGCCGCCTTCGACATCGTCGACAAGGCCAATGTCGGCCTGGCCCCCGGCACCGCCTTCGGTCCCGGCGGCGAAGCGTTTTTGCGGCTGTGTTTCCACCGCCGGCTCGACCAGCTCGAGGAAGCGGCGCAACGGCTGGCGGGATGGATGAAGACTGTTTGAGGTAAACCGACGGCGGCTTCAGCCGCCCGACTTCGGCACCAGCAGGGGAACAATCCTGTCGCTCTTTGCCACAGCGGGCCGTCCGGCGGAGCCATAGGGGATGCCCAGCGCATCCCAGGTCTCGACCAGCGCGTCCTGCAGTCCCGCAATCAGCGCATCGGAATGGAACGGCGTCGGCGTGATGCGCAGCCGCTCGGTGCCGCGCGGCACGGTCGGATAGTTGATCGGCTGGATGTAGATGCCGTGCACGCCAAGCAGGCGGTCGCTGGCCATCTTGCAGGCCTCCGGGTCACCGACCAGCACCGGCACGATATGGGTGGGCGACTCCATTACCGGCAGGCCGGCGGCAGCGAGAACCTCCTTGGTCCGCGTCGCCTGGCGCTGCTGCGCGTCGCGCTCGACCTGCGAGCGCTTCAGGTGGCGG